>JASLGG010000057.1 GCA_030150265.1 Protaetiibacter sp. | reverse complement strand
CTTCGGCCGTTCCGGTATCGTACTGCCCGCCGCCATCTTCCCCGGTCCTTACAAATCCCTCTTCGTCCCGATTTACCGTAAACCCTACATTGTAGGCTTTCGGCAAAACGATTACTTCGTTTTCTTTTTCTTTTGTAAAGTTTTCCAGGTCCAGCCACGACATTACCGCGTCCTTTCTTGTTTGTTTTATGTCCAGTCTAAAGCTATTAGTATCCGTGGCATAAAGCGATAGGTTAAATGCCTTGCAGAAGTTTAAAATATACTCATCTACCCGCGCTTCCTGGTCCATAAAACCGATAAGGTTTATCCTATCCTCATCAAAGTTTTTCCCGTCCGTCCAATCCATTGCCCCTGTACCGTTCCCGGCCAAATCTACTTTTAACCATTCGGCATCTTTCCTAAAAGCCTCCATGGACAAGGAAAACACCATTTCCATTGCGTTTAATCCATACGTGGAATGCATCCCGTTTTGCCTATATCTTCCCTCGCTGGCTACAACGGAAACCGCTAACGTTTCCCCGGCCTCTAGCCAAACAACGGCGGAAGCGTTGCCCTGGGCGTACCATTTATTGTCCAATCCGGTAACGCCATCGTAACGGCCCCGATGGGCGTACCAACCGGGGCTATTGTTAAGCTCTATTTTATACCGTTCCGAATCCTTCCAGCCTAAGACCGGATCGGGACCGCCAGCAGTAGAATCTACTTTATCATATTTCATGTGGCCGGGGGCAGAAACAGCTAAAAGGTTTTGGTTAGTGGAATTTCCCCACCCGGCCCCTGGCTTGGCGGAAAGGACAGAAGCCAACAAGCTGCCATCGTCCAGCGGGTTCTTATATTTTGTAGAGCCAGGCGGCGCGTAATCTACATTGTCGCCAAAAGAAAAGCCCAAAATTATTTTTTCGTCCTGCTGCTGGTCTACTAAATTTAGCTGCCCGTTACCGCCTATTTTTGGGATATATTTAGGCGTGTTGTATTGGTCGTAAACTTCGTTTTGTGGGTAGTTATCGTAATAATAGCTACCGTTCATTTTTGGGCTTTCAAGCCCGAAATCTCCTGTTTTTCGGTCCCTGGAAAGCCTTATTTCATATATGTTTTGCGTATAATCGTTGCTCGCGTTTTGGGTGGTCCCGCCGATATGCTGTATCCCGGTTGCCGGGTCCGTTATCCGCTGGGCGTCCCAATCGAAAACATGCAAACTGGCCCCAAAAGATATCTTATAGAATCCCGTGGCAGGGGCCATGATTTGTACGTTCGTGTACATGTCCCCGCGCGCGTCCTGGACTTCCCTTAAAATAGCGTTACCGCCAGGGTCGGCCACTATTTCCACTTTAGAATTAGTGGAATCGAACAGATTTATCGCGTAAACATTCCCCGTATCGTCCGCGCCCTGAAATATCCCCTTTTCTAAAAATGGTTGCCCGTTTTTTTGGTTAAACCATCCGTTCCAAACCCCACGGGCCTGTACCATGGCATGTTTCCCGTAGTTCCACGGTTGGACATATTCCGGTTTGTTTTTATAGCTTTGGTATAGCGACAAAATACGTTTGTCCGTTAGCGCCGTCCCGGAAACATGCAGCCCGGCGCTTTCGAAAAGATGTTTTATAATAGAAATAGGGTTAACGGACGGCGGGAAGTCCGACATCCCCAGCTTTACCGTATTGTCCCAAAAATTACGGTTGCTATATTCTTTAGAACCGGAATTTATAGGTGTTTTTGGCAATAATCCATATAGGACGTATGGAAATATAACGGGCGTTTCCCGCGCGGTGTTATACCCGTTCACACTGTCCACAAAATCCCCGAACGGGACATAGAGCGGCGGCATATCGGCAAACGTTTTGTCAAAAAAAATTTCCGATATGCCCTTTATACCAGGAACATACAAATTTCCTGAGAAAGCGCGCGCGCTGGCCCCTGTTAGCCTCAATTTCCCGCTAAAAACATTAACCCCTTCCGCTATCACGTCCGCCATTAATTCGCCCTTAAATCGCCTCGTAGCCTCTTCTATGTCGGCATGCCCAAAAATCCGGCTATTCCGCGCCGTGTTGGGGAAAGAAACGGAAAAACTAAATTGCGCGTCCTTGGCGCTAAGCTCGTTAACGTCTATTATTTTTCTGTTTAGCCTTATACTAAACCGTTCGTACAAATCCAGGGCCTCCCCATTCACAAAAACGGCTATCATCTTATTTTTTCCCCTTTTTTAAATTTTAAAATAGGTATTTTAAGTTCCCCTCCCTGCTGTTCCTTTAATTCTAAAGAAACTATAATTATCCTATCATTTTCAGAATTAAAAACATCGGTTGATGTTTCTAATTCATTTAGCCAGTCGGCGGCCTCTTTTTTAAGAGGGGAACCAGTTATCGTAAACACGCTATCGGATTCCGTAAAAGAAATGGCCGTTTCCCCATCCTGCCGCTTATAGGCCGGGGTAACCGTGCGGCTATAAAGCTCTCGGGAAGATTCAAAATCTTCTTTTATTTCTCCGTTTAGGCCGATAGAATCCCATCCGCCCAGCGAGTTAAGGAAGATAAAATTACCTTCCTTAAACAAGCATTCCGGGGCTATTATAAAGCTAACCGGGTCCGATACCGGGACGCCGCTAAGCGAAAGACAAACTTCTATTTTTTCCGTATCCGGAAAGGCTTCCATTACATCTTTAAATGTAAAGGAGCAGGTATTTACTACCTTTAAAGCGGTCCTTAAAACAGGATAATCCGTTTTTGTTCCCAGGATCTCCCCGGCCGTGTTATAACAGGTAAACAAAAGCCGATATTCTGGGTCCGGCGCGCCTGGGATGCCCCGTAACGGGTCCGAAAATATAAAATTAAAGAAGTTTACATTGTCCCTTCTTACTTCCGTTATCGGCCGCGCGGTAAGCGGCCGGACCAGCCCGCTCCCAAAAACATATTTGGACATGTCCGGCGCGTAGGACTGCCGACTATATCCATTTAATACCCAAAAGCTATTAGTTACAAAAAAAGAAACGGACGTTTCGGCAACCTTTCTACATTTTACCCTAAAGGCCCTTGCCGTCCCGGCATCGGACCAGCCTAACGATAACGGTAATTTCGCGCCCAAAACTTTCTTACATAGCTGGTTAACGTCCATCCAAAAGGGGGCGGAATAGTATGTTTTAAAAGTAGTTATAAAAAAGGTTCCCATTTTTGCCGATGTGTCCGGCACATCGTTTTGCCCAGGGAAAACGGCAGGGTCCGTATAAAAGTCCATTTCGACCCTGGCCGTTATATCTTCCCCGCTTATACTGTCGGCGTTTTGGCTAATAGGGGAAACCGCCGTAATCCTGTAAGCTATATCGCCGGAATTACCAGGAGCGGAAACAGAAAGATTGTAAAACTTCCCTACGCCCTTGCTTTTAATGTTAACCACACGGCCGTTGTATGGCGTAGTACCTAGCCAAAAAAGAGGTATGGTAATATCGTAATTGTCCCTCATAAACGGGTCGGACATTAGCGCCTGTCTTAGGTTTTCCGCCGTTTCCGTACCATCGGAAGAAACATAAAAAATATTACCGCCGACTTTATCCATATCCTTCGTGCCGCTAAAAACATGGATTCCGCCATCGTCCGGCTCGGTAAAAATAATTTCCGTTTTTGTGGGAAGGTCCGGCGCGGCCTGTTGTATGTTTATTTGTATGTTATACTGCCAAAATACTTTAATGCCAGGCTTACTAAACAATTGTAAAAAGTTGGCATTATCGGCCAGGGACCAGGGCAACGGCTCCGTAACGATGGCTATATCTTTAGTAACATATCCCATAATATTAATTAAAAAACTTATCTAACTGTTCTGTTATAGAATTAAATATATCTCCTGCCCATTCCGTGTTAAACATATTATCCGTTTCCACGTCCAGGGTGGCGAATATAGGGCGGCCAACATGCCCATCACGCCATATGGCCGTAGATATGGCCCAAAGTGTCGCGGCGTCCGTTGGTATCCCGTTTTTCCTTGCCCATTCTTCCAAAGCATCTACGGGCGGCCTTTTCCCATATTTTGGCGGCCTGTCCCATTCTAGGAAAACGACATAATTATTAAAAAGGGCCGATATTACTACGTCTTCTCCAAAATTGTCTTTAACTATTGTTTTAAGGTCCTTTTTTAAAGAGCTATCGGACAAAGTATTTTTGTTCGTTTTCCTATTAGCGCTAATAGTGGAAGTGTCCAGTACGAGCCGCGCTACTTCCAATAAATCAGAAGATATTTTTTCAAGGATATTTGATATAGAATTGTTCATATATCAAATTTTGGCAATCCTTTTTTGTCCGAAAACACGGCGCACCCATCCGAACCGTAAACGGAAAAAATCGGCAACCCTTCGCGCCGTTCGAATTCCTTTTCTGGGTCAAACTCGTCTTCGCAAATATTGGCTGGGTTAGGGGCTATAAGATTGAACGTAAACCGCGCCCCTGCTGCTTTATCGTCATAATAATCCCTTAGTGTTATGAAGCTAAAGTAGTCTATAGAAACGCCGCTAACGGCCCTGGTTTTCTTTATTTGTTCGGAGAAGTCTAGCCCTATTTTTAGCATTTCCTTTTGTGCCCAAACGGCTTGCCTGTCCAGTTCAGGGATGGCCAAAAAATCCACGTTGGCCGTATAAAGGGCAACGTTTTTATTTACTTTACACAAGATAGGGTCATCCAGCCACACGGTGGGATAAATGGTGTTCCCCGCACCCTTCGTATAATTTTTACCATATACAAAAGATTTTATATTCTTGTGTTCTCTAGCGAGATTATAAAATAGCTCAACTATCAGCATTTCTGTTTTTTTGTAAAAATTTCATGAATTTTCGCTGTGCCTTTTCCGCTACTTCTTTATCTTTTCGATATTGCAAAAACGTAAAAACCTCCGTAGCCGGTAGCGCAATAACCCGTTCAAAATCAAGAATTTGGTCACATGCCAAATCCGATACCACTTTATACCAGCCCCAAGATTTTGAAAAAATCTTGTATTCGATGGCAATCGGCTCGCCAGTTCGCGAAGCGCCGAAAATATCTCCGTACTCGCTTCGTATGTTTTTCTGCATTGCAAAAAAAAACATAAAATAGGTAATAGTTTATCCATCGTAACGGCCCTAAAAATGCCTTCCCGCTCTTCGTTTTTCTTATAGTCGTAAGGCTCCCCGGCTGGCCTACAAACTATAGCCAGGGCCGAAATAAGCGGAGAATCGCTTTTTTGTGCCTCTTCCATGTCTACCCATTCGCCCAACGTTATATTTTCACCAGTGCTTACATGGTATTTAATGCCGTTATAATCAAACGATTGTGAAGGATGAATTTCCAGGTCTTCCAAAATAAAGCCAATCTTTTCGGCTATTATATTAAACAGTTCGGCCGGGAACGCCAGTAGGTCCAACACATCTAAATTACACACGGCCGCTACTAAGTCGGCTTGTTCCCGGTATGTTTTAGGGGATATATTGTAATACTTTTCGTATTCTCCTAATGTTATATCTTTCCAAGATTCCGGGACATTAAATTTTATACCGTTACATTCTATATTTGTCATATTCAGTAAAGATAAAAACTATTTTTATCTTTACTGAATGGAACATGCAAAAACGATAAGATTAAGTTCGGAAGCCCAGGCCCCCGAACTTCCGGTAATAAAAAGAAGCCGTAGCGGATGGGTTTCGTATGGGGCCGCTAACGATTTCCCGCAGAAAATAATTATGAACGTTAACCGTTCCCCGGTAACGAAAGCCATAATAGATAGCACGGTAACATATATATGTGGGAAAGGTATAAGAGATACAGGGAAGAGCGTAAACAGCTATGTATCAAACCCTAATCCTAAAAATACATGGGACGATATCTTAGAGCCTTTGGCGAAGGATTACAAAACTTTCGGCGGCTTTTACTTACAAGTGGTTCTAAACAAAGACGGCATTACCGTTTCTGTTTTTCACCAGGATTTTTCCGAAGTTCGGGTAGGACAAACTACCGAAGAAGGGGACCCCCTTACGTTTAGAATATCCAAAGATTGGAAAAAGGCCACCCATTCTAAGACCTTAGAACTTAATATTTGGCCGGGCGTACACGAAGCTAAACCGGGAATCGTGTACATATCGCACCATTGGGACTATGAGCCTGGATTGTCCTTGTATTCTATACCGGGGTGGTACGCCTCTATAGATTACGTCAAGGCCGATGGCAAGCTGGGACCATTTTATAACAATAGTATCTCAAACGGATTTACCCCGTCCGTAATAATTTCCATGCCATCCAGCCCGCCACAAGAAAAAAAGGAAGAGATACAGGAACAAATGGAAGAGGCTTTTGGCGGGGTAGAAGGGGCCAGCTCTATTATGATTTTGTGGGGCGAAGGGAAAGACGTAAAGCCGGAAATCGTTCCTTTCAGCGCCGCCGGGAACGCGGATATTTATAACAAGGTAGAAGGTATTATTTTCCAAAAAATAGTAAGTTCGCATCGGCTCGCTAGCCCAACGCTGGCGGGCGTTTCAGGCAGCGGCAACCTTTCGGGAAATGCCGCCGAAATTATAGATTCCTATGTCCTCTATAACTTCACGGTCGTAGAAAAATTACGCAGAAAAATATTGGACGCCCTAAATATTTTTACGAAAATAAACAAGGTTGATGCGCTAGAAATAGAGGAGCTGGATGTAATTAAAAAAATATCCGAAAGCATGGCCGCGCCCGATTCTATCACGGCACAACCGGACAGCTCCGGGGATACACAACCCGAAAAATTAACGAGTTCAAACAATTCTTTTTTAAGAAAATTAAAAAAACTGCTAAATTTTTATTATGGGAATCGCGATAATATCCGAAAAACTGTTTAAAGAAAATAGCCCGGTAAAAGAAGATACGATAATAAACAAGTTTATACCGTATATACTTTTAGCACAAAAATTACACATTAAAGACGTTTTAGGGGATTCGCTATTAACGGAACTACAGGAACAGGTAAAGGCGGCCAGCGTAGACCCTAAGCCGCCAGTGAATCCCATTACCCCGGCCAATCGCGCCCTTATACAGGAGATAGCCCCGGCCCTTTCCTTTTACGCCGTGTACCAGGGCTTGCCGTTCCATTGGGCCGCGATAGTAAACAAAGGGGTTACTATTTTGGAAAGCGAAAACAGCAAAGGGGTGGACTTAAAAGACATTTCCACGCTTAGGAAATGGGTAAAAGACGATGCCGAAACGCTTACCCGAAACCTGGTTTCCTACCTTTGTAAATGCTCTTCCAAATATCCCAAATGGTCGCCAGCAGAAGGATACGGGTGTGGTGGGTGCGGATGCTGCCAGGGGGCGAAGGGCGTACAAATCGTTTACGATACGGGAATTTTTATACCAAAAAGAAGAAAAAAAAATTGCTGCTAAATAAAAAACAATATGAAAAAAATAAATTATTTATATAATATACTTAAAAGAGTTTCTTCCACAGCGTACGGAAAAATATTATTAGGACTGGGGGCCGTGTACAGCTTTTTGGCCCCGGAACTATACGCCTTTACGATAGTCCTCGTGGCCATCATAATCGATGCCATTTTTGGGATAGCGGTTAGTAAAAAATATGGACGTTTCGCGCTGTCCAGGTTGGGACGCGTAACACTGTTTAAAATAACGTCTTACATGTCGGCGCTATTAATGGTTTTTATGGTGGAAAAGCTGGCGCACGACAATGGGTTTATAGGCATTAAAATAGCGGCCGGGTGCGCCGTAGCATGCGAGTTTTGGAGCTTTTCTGCTTCCGTATTAATCCTATGGCCCAAAGCAGCTTTTTTTAAAATACTAAGACACCAGCTAAGGGACGAAATAGCGTCCAAAATTGGGCCAGTTGCCAACGAAGTTCTAAAATATTAATTAAATTAAATATGATAAATAAAATCGATCCAGTTAATAACATGGACGCTAAACAACAAATAGGCCGGGTTATAGATTTGCCCGAAATAACCGTAAAGCCCGTTGTTTTTACAGAAAATATCTTGCGAGAAGTATGCCCGCAATCCCCTAAAAATGCTACGGTATTTATAGGATATTTAAACAGATTTATGCCCAGGTACGGGATAGATACAATAGGCCGCGCGGCCGCTTTTATAGCCCAGGTCGCCCAGGAAAGCGGGCAGTTTAGATATGTAAGGGAGCTTGCCAGCGGGGCCGCCTACGATACAGGGAAAAGGCGATAGAGCTAGGGAATACGCCGGAAGCCGATGGGGATGGACAGTTTTTTAAAGGCACGGGGCTTATCCAGGTTACGGGTAAAACAAATTTCGAAAAAATGAGCCTGCTGATGTTTAAGGATAGAAGACTATTAACCACGCCCAGCCTATTAACCGTACCTGAATACGCGGTACAATCCGCCTGTGTTTTTTGGGAAAGCAACGGGCTAAACGAAATAGCGGACAAGCCCAATAGCCCTACATATATCTGGAATGGCATTAAACGTACGCCGTTCGAGTACATTACCATAAAAATAAACGGCGGCCTTACACATATCTCGGAACGCAAAACCTTTTGGGAAAGGGCTTTAAAATATTTTTCAAAATAAAAATAACACAACGTATTGAATAACAGGCCCCAATATTGGGGCCTTATTTTTTTATAAAAAATAATGTAAAAACATTTTGCGGAATGGAATAACATTCCTACCTTTGTTCTAACAAACAAACAAAAACTTTTAAAAACAAAACGACATGACAACTCAAAACAACACCCCCCAAGCAAACGAATCAGGATTCGTTTGCTTACAAGAAAATTCTTTCTACGGAGCCGAACACCGCCCCATATTAGCGGTTTCGTATGAAATTGAAACGCTTAACCTTTTCGAAACATATAGCGAACATGGGCAGCTAGTAGGCCACCATGACGCTGGCGATTACTGCCTTGAAAATAGCGGATGCAGCGCCGAAAAAGATTGTCTTAACGCGGCCGTAGCGGCTGGCCTTATCGATACTGCCGAAGGTCATGAAATCGTAAAAATCGGAGATGTTTATCACATCGAGTGCGATGGCGATGTTATATGTGGAGATAATATTGCCAGCTTTATACAAAGCTGGTGCGAAGAGAATGAGAACATTACCGAGGTGCAGGGATTTAATTATCATGACGGCAGAAACTGGAAAACCGTAACCGTCAAGTGCGATTCCGGGGAACCAACACATGAGGTCTTGTACGATGTGGAAGACTTCGAAAAGGCCCTTGAAGAAATGGAGCGAATCAATAGCATTTACGGCAAAACTTATTATGAAAGCGAAGAATTCATAATCGTAGAAAGTGCCCACGCTGATGCTTTTGAAGCATACGCGCTTTATCCTAAAAGCGAGGGATATAGCACAGAAGACCTGTCTTTCACTTTTTAAAACACCATCGGCCCCGATTCTTATAATTGGGGCCGATATAACATACTTTTTTATTAACCGGGCATTGCCCAAAAAAAACAAAAACGACATGAAATTTACATTAAGCGTAGAAGTAAAAGACGGATTTATATACTATCCTGGGGGCAAAAATGAAATTGAAATTGATACCGGGCTAAACCTTTTGGACAAAGTCCGAAAAGTTGAAGGTCTTGAGGATATTGATCCAGCAGCAATACAAATCGATTTTAATTCTATTCTCCGAACAGATATTGAGGTAACAGAATCTGATGCCAGGAAGATACCGAAACTGTTTAAAAAACAGAATAAAGCCCATTTATATATTAAGAAAGATTTTGTATCTAGGTTTATTATTCTAGAAATAGAAATTATGGACATCGGGGCCGTGCGGGTATCGACTGGGATAGACGAGGAAAGATTGTTAAAGGCAATTATAAAGAAATACGGCCCCACCCAGCCTAAGAGGAAAATGAACTCGACAAAAAGTGAGAAGGAAATTGACCTTACGAAGGTGCTAAGACCAGGCATGCAGGTATATCATCCATATTGGGGACTATGTCCGGTTAGTGGTATATGGCCTGATCAAGAGTATCCTATTTTTATAAGAACCGCTGGCGGTGCGCTTGAAAGTTATTCAAGAACCGGGGCGCTTGATAACAAAAAACCCAATGGGAGCCGAATATACCCATCAAAAGAATTACAAAGCTGGTCCGATACCGGGGCGGCTTTAGAAGCTATTAACGCCAACAACAAAACGGTTATAGGGTGGATTAGTGGCATGGAAGAATCGCGCTTAAAAAGGAGAATTCTAAAGCAACTACGCCCCGCGAACGCACAAAAAATAGTCCAGTCTTTAGAAGATGCCCTAATAAGCGCTTTCCGGTGGTCGAATTCTCCGCAGGGAGCCACCTACTGGCGGCTAATTTTTCATAAAATTAAACACGGTGAACTAAAGTGAAGAGCATCCTACTTTTGTTTTTAGAGATAAAAGACCATAAGATAAGAGAGGCCGCAATTCCGAATTGCGGCCTACTTTCGGGACATCCGGCAAACAGTTTGCACGATGCTATTCCCGGCGCGTTTACGTGGGAAGATGCGCCGGAAGGCCATGATTTTTGGCTAAATATTTTTAACAGGATTAAAATAGGTGAAGATGTATAACGACATAGGGAAAGAATTAAAAGAAGAAAGAATACGCCAGGGGATTACCCAGCGGGAATTCGCGAAGCGGGCGGGCATGCTGTATCAAAACGTTTCTGCCATAGAACGGGGTGGAAACGCCAACATCAGTACGCTCCAAAAAATGGCGGAAGTATTGGGTAAAAAAATAGTATTAAAATAATGTAAAAACATTTTAAAACTCAAAACGACATGACGGCCCAACAAATCAATAGCATTAGTACCACCGAAATAATTACCATTAGCAAAAAAGTTGGCAGTCTCGGTAGCATGCCAATAGTTAAAATTCTAAAAATGACTGATGTTGACTATAGGGAAATGACAGAAACGGAAGTATTCATGGTAGTAACTCGGCAAGGGATACTGAACTATTGTGACACCTTGGTGGCCGCTTATGAAGGCAAAGAAGGAATCGATTTTATAAAATTCAAAACTGCCGTAGAGGTATCAGAATTTTTAGGTCAATATAAAAATGATTACTTTAATAAAAACAATTAATCTTTCATCATCCCGGACCTTACCAGGATCGGGGCAAAACCTAAAATTATGACGTTCGAACAAAAAGTTAAAAGCCTTACGGGAAAAGAAATCGTTATGACGATGGTCCGTGGCCTGCGCAACAAGTGGCTTGAAATAGACATGGACACGTATGGAGAGGCAAAATACGGCGTTTGCTTTGGCTGTGCCGCCACGAGCGCCGTTTGCGAGTTGATAGGGAGGCCCTTTAGGGCCGATGAGATAGGAAAACGAGGGGATAGGGCCTCGGCCATCGAGGCAGATATTGATTTTTTAGATTACTTTGAAGAGGCCATTAATCGGTTAAGGCACGGTGATATAGTTGGGTACAACTCCTACACCGAACGAATCGGCATGTCCGAGCTCCCTAAAAACTTTGATTTGCCCTGGCTGGACAACGGCTTTACGGCCGAAGAGCTACAGGCATACGAAGATTGGGCCAACACCCTTTAATATTTAAATTTCATAACCTTAAAAAAACAATAAAAATGTGTACTACTAAAAGAATTATTAGAGCGCAAAATGGTGTTACAACTTTTGCAGAATTCGATTTGCTTTTCAAAGAAGGCCGTGAAGAGGCTAAAAAAATAAAGGAACATGCCCGCCATGAAGAAAAGGGAAAGCTATCTAAAGACCGTTTTAATCCTTATGAAGAAGAAGATTGTATATATGGCATGATGGCTTTTAGCTGTTTTTCAGAGAGGGCTATGGAGTTGGTATCTATGTGTAGCAATGGGGCGCTTTATACACGGGCCGCACGGCCTTCGCGTATAGCTAGAAGAGGATGGGGATATTTTTGGATAACGGCATTCGAAATGAGCCTTTTGTATATTTCAACAGAGAACCGGAACAATCTAATTGCCTACCTAAAAGGCGAAACGGAACATCTTGAAGAGTGGGAAGAAGAAATTATTTGGTGATTTTTTAAAACACAAAATATGAAAATAGACATTGAAGGGTCAAGGCTATTTATAACGGCCACTGTTTTCGATATAAATAGCCATTGTGTTGAACCAATCTGCTCATTTTACAATGAGCATCAACTCTTATCAGCTGATAGAGGTTTGGAAAAATTGGGAATGAATATAGAGAGCCTTGATATACCTGTTTTTTATAAACATCGTCTTAATAGGCATGTTAGAAAAACAATAAAAGACCATTCTTTCCTTAATTATTCTATTTTACAGAACATAAAAAAAGAATGGGAAGCCTCCGGACAGAGAAAGCATATTAAATTCTTAATGACAATAAGGTTTGCATTTTACCGAGAGCTACATTTAGATATTCAAATACTATATTCCATCAAATTTTATTAATTATTAAAAATTCAAATATGCAAATAGATAGCCAACAATCACACATTTATGTTAGCGCAGATATAATTTTAAATGATAAAACAATATTTGAAGCTGACAATTATATATGCAAAATAAAAGACGTTAAATTGCCGCTGCCTTCGCAGGGTGAAATATGGCTTCCGATAATAGACTGGCTTAAAGAAGAGCCAGGTATATGGGATAAATTCAAGCTAGATAACAAAATAGACACCATACAGGGGAAGGCAATATTTATTGGCTCCCAAGTTCATAATCATGTCGAAGATGCGCTTTACAAGGAATTCGTAAAGGATATATTGGGGGCCATAGCATATCAGCCAGTAAAGTTTAAAAAACTTATATCCGCCTGTCTATTTAGTAATACATTTATTTTTGTTTATGCATCTTTTTTCATAACATTTAAACAAGATTAAAGATGAAAGATTTGTATATACAAAAAGTACGCACCCCATTTTTTGGAATCCAAGAATTCCCAAGAGGGTTAACGATGCAAACCCCGAAAGGGGATTATATAATAAATGAATTATGCATAATGCTTTCAGTTCATGAAAGGGCGGCAAATTCGTTTGATTGTTGCTCCAATGAATTTGTGGCGGAACAAACGATAAGGACATACCACAACAAAAAAGTAAGCATTGTTTGCCTGTCCGAAACACCAGGTGGTCGCGGATTTAAGGATAATATAAACATCCTTGTTGTGGATAGAATACCAATGTTAATCGGGTTCTGGGACTATATGGGGAACGATTCTAAGTTTATTTCTCGTATATTAGATTGGGACCAGTTCAAAAACACTATTGAAAAAATAAATAAAGTGATTTTTCGACAAGGTGGGCAGCCTCCATGGTTGCCAATATCTTCACTTAACTAAAAAAGGTCCCGTATTTTACGGGACCTTTTTTAGTAGACAACCAAACACCAAAGCAAAACACTAAGCAGACAAAAAACCCGGACAGCAGGTTCACTTTTTTTACTGTCCGGGCAAAAACGGTAAAAACAATACGTCAATAGCAAATGTACGCTATTTGCTATATAAAACAAATCCCAAATTTAAGTTAATGGACGGGCGTACTTTGCCATCTGTTGTAAGGGATATGCCAGGACCTACAGATAAGGCGATTTTAGGGGCCTTCCTGGTCATAACGCTGTCTACCCTTCGGTATATATAGATACTGTCCAAATTCGCCCTAAAACCGGAAACAAAGGCCCTGTAATCGTCCGTCCGATATTCCTTAGTGGATATAGGAACGATTAAGGTATCCCCTACCTTTGTTATCGTTTCCATCGTATCCAAATAGACAAATACCGTATCTGTATTAATTATCCTTTTTGTAAGGACAATAGTATCTGTCCTTACAATAACAGGAGCCGGGACCTGGACAAAAACGGTATCTATCCGGGTCCTTACTTCTACGCTGCCAGGGAAAAACTTCTTTTGTAACGCTGGCAAAAAATACCACCCTGCTGCCACCAGTATGGATAAAATAATTACTGTGGTTAAAATCTTTTTCATATGGTTTTTGTTTTATTTATTCCTTCTTTTTGCCTTCCCAGAAGTTACGGAAAAAGAACTATTAGAATCGGAAAGCCTATTTAAAAAAACATACCTTTCCGCGTCTTTGGCATGCCCGTTTTTCTTAATCGGGATATCTCCATAGCCACCTTCTATAAGCTGCGGGTAACGATATTTCCTGTTCTCGTCTATACTTTCCAGGCTCCGTTTGGTATAATGTTTTTTATACCTGTTCATAATGTCGATGCCCAGCTTTATATCTTTGTTCTCGGTCGTTATGGCCCTTACCCCGTGGGCTTCTAATTCCGCTATAGATTTAGGTTCGGCCCCATCGCAAATGGTTTCTAACCTGGCATACCCGGCATCTTTTATCGTATCGGCTATTTTCTTATTGGACATATTAGGACTATAACCCAACTGGTCTATGTATATTTCGCCCTGGGACAAGACCATAAGCATAATAGCAGTGGGGGCCGACCATCCAAAATCTACCCCGATCCAGGCATCTTTCCACTCCGACTTAGGCGGCAAATCGTCTACTATGTCCCAATTTTTAACTACTAGGCCCTGCCCCGTTCCGATTTTACCTTCTCCGTAAATATCCCACCATTCGGGATCGATTTCCCGGTTGCTTTCTATTTCCGCGATTTGGGAAGCGGTAAGCATATCGTTATCGCGATATGTCGAATCGATAACCCTAACGTCTTTACGGGGCATTAGTTTCGAATCCGCCCAAAATTCGAAAGCTGGGTTATAGTCGCATATTTTTTTGCCGGACGTACGTATAAAAAGCTGCCGGGCCGTTTCGTACGGGATATTTATACATTCGTTTATATATAAAATATCACGGGCCGGCCCATGGACCTTCCCGGGCTGGTCGGCGCTAAAAAACTCCAATGTCCCTTTATCGTATCGATAAAGTTTATCCGTAGCGTTCCATTTAGAATGGTCGTAGACACCATCGTCCGTTAGCATGTTTTCGAAATCGCGCATGGCCCCCTTTTTAAGGTGGGGCATAGATTCCGAAACTACAGATATAAGCGTCCTTTTTTTGGCCTTTGCCGCGAGAAGGTTTAATAGCTGCATGCTGGAAAACGTCTTGCTGCTTCGCGTCCCGCCTCGTAGCAAAATAACGTTAACTCCTGGATCTAAATAGGCGTCCAGCAGCATGGAAAAAACCCCGGTGGCATGCATCTTTTGGTTATGTTATATCGTTCAGCTTCTTTAAATTTTCCTCGGTCTTACTATCCCTAACACTTATTTTTAATGTTGGAGCGCCAGTGTTGTTTTGGTTAACATTGTCCGCTAAACCGTTAATCCTGGCCGTTAAGCTGGCATTATATGTCCCGACCATGCCGCCTTCGATTTGCTGGCTTCGGACGATACTTTCTATTAAAGAAATAGTATATAACAATTCTTTTTCCTGTTCTGAAATGGTCCCGGCCTCTTCCTTCTCGGACATCCTTTTTTTAACCATTCGGAAATAGGAGCCTGAAACGCCACAAAAAAGGCATAGGGCATCCATGGAAAATGGACGAACGATGGGAAGTTTGTGCTTCGTTATCTTGTCCCCGACCCGGTGTAATTCCACTTTTGTATAATGGTTTTTGTCGGCCCATTCGAAATAGCGAACAGCGGAAGCCCAAAGGTCTTCCGCTGTTTCATAAAATTTTGGTTTAGTTCGTATGGTCCCTTTCAGGGCCGACCATACGCTTTTACCTTTATTCTTTTGTTCCATCGTCTTGCTTTTTAGGGCGGCCGCGTTTAACGGCGTTCGCCATAATTTCTTTTTTATCCTTCTCCTGTTCTGTAAGCTGCGGTACAACTAATTTTTCCGGAGGCCAGTTGGCTACGGGTAAAATAATTTCCGTTTCTTCCCTTTTAAGCTCTTCTTTAATTTCGGAAACGATTCTTTGTAGGCAAGAAGAACACGTTTGGGGGCGCTCTTTTTTTTTAAACATTTCGTTATAAACGCCATATACGGCACTTACAGAAAAAATGTGCTTTTTCGACTGGGCAACCACATCTTCTGCCCGTTTTTTTAAATCTTTATTCATATATTTTGAATTTAAAATGTATTACAGAATAAACGGCGGCAGATAACAATATCGGGATTATGGATAAAACAAAATAAGCCTCTATACCTTCCCAAACGCCGCTTTTTATGTTCACGAAAGAAACCGCCGCCGCCGTGATTAGGGTAAGCCAAAACGTAAGGCATTCCCGGCATTTCAAAATTTTTACGTCCGCGATAGGCTTGTCGCGCGCGTCCGTTAGCATGTAGCCCCATAGCCAGCCGTTTGCTACCGATGCGGCATAAAGGATTAAGCTTATGATTACCATTAGTGTAGTTACCATTTTTGTTTGTTTTTGTGGCCTATTTCTCCAAGATAGAACTTTCTGATTTTATTCTATATATTGGCGTGTTCGGCCGGGTTTTGAAAAAATTGTTTTTAAAAAAACGTGAAAAAAGCGATATAATACGGTAAAAATACGCATTTTTATTAAATACAACATTCCGCATATGGTTCTATATGGAAGGCTATAAATTCTTCTCCTTTCGCGACAATAATTTTTTCTGCTTGTATAAAGAATACCCTTTTGTCGTTAAATCCAAATCGGCTCTGTAGTATATCCTGGAGCGGTTTAATTGGATT
This sequence comes from Protaetiibacter sp., assembly GCA_030150265.1. GTDB lineage: Bacteria > Actinomycetota > Actinomycetes > Actinomycetales > Microbacteriaceae > Homoserinibacter. The sequence continues at coordinate 20,619 of JASLGG010000057.1, read as the reverse complement.
ATCCACATCTGCCAATTGGGAAGACATCCCAAAAATGTAATTTATCCTCAAAGGCCCATCCGGTATCGTTATTCTTTTGGGCATGCAGCATTTTACGGCGAACTCATATTTTTTATATGAATCCGTTTTAAATCTCCTGCCGCGATATGCCTTGTTAGTAGACATCGGCTGGATTTTTATTTTAATAAAACTTTCCTTATTGTTCATATTCGCTTTTATATTTTTCACACGCCAAACTTTTTAATGTTGTTTGGTTGTTGTTCTTTTTACACCAAGTTCGTTTTAGCCCTTTTATTTTTATTATTTCGTGGAATTTGCAATGCTTGCACCGGGCCTTATAAATTATTTCAAGTATCATTTTTTTTGTTGTTTTAAATCTTCTTTTTTTATAGAGAAAGTCCCGCTTTTGCCTTTCACGATAGCTACGTTATCGTGCCAAGAAATTATTTCTACCGTTTCTCCCTTGCTCCCATATTGTTTAAATTTACCTGCATTTCCTTTTAGCGAAAATTTATCTACGAGCAATATCGCGCGGGTCATTTAAATATATTTTTTGCCTGTTCGATATTTTTTTTAGCGTACCTAACGGCGGCAATCGGGGCATTTTTTATGGATTGTATAAGGTCATCGCGCTCGCGCATTTCGTCCATGTCCGTGGCTTCACCCGATACAACGTTTAGCCTGTCCATAACCCAATCTTTATTTTTTCGTATTTCCGTTACGCAAATTCCGAGCAAGGTCCACTCATCCGGAGATAGCTTTACTATTTCCTTAAAAAAAGAATGTAATCTTTCTGTCATGTGTATTACGGCCCCTGGGTCGCTTTCATAAAGGCATGCGTATCGTTCCGTTATAAATTTTTTGTCCAATGCTCCCTCCAACTTTTTGCCCAGGTGCTTTATATCCTGCCTGTAAATATTGGTCCCTTTTAGTGCCTCGTTGGCCTCAAAAAAGGGTATCCAACAAATTAAAAAATTGGCGTAGGCGTTGTAATTTTCAATTTCTTTCGTTGTCATGATTGATTGTTTTTTTTGTTTTTTATTTGTCTGTGTTTAAATTGATTAAGTTTTCTATATTCCCCGGTATAACCGATTTATTGGCTTCTATGTGATGTGCTATGTTATACATCCCTCTATCTTCTGCCCATTTTTTTATCTTTTCCACATATTCCGATTGTTTCTTTTTCAGGACCTCGCGGTCTTCTTTTATTTTTATTTCCCGTTCGGCCTTCCCGGTTTCTATCATTTTTTTAAACATTTCCATGGCCATATCGAACCTTTGTTTTTTCATTTCTTCCGGCTCGTTCGGGTTATCCCTTTCATCAAACTTTATCGACATTTCCTTCTGTCGTAGTTCATCCTCTCTTATAGATTCTTCGCCTTGCCTCCTAAGAGCTTCATAGCTGTCCTTAAAATCCGAAATAAGGGGTAGGTCTACCCTGTCGAAAATTCGGCCCTTTTTGCCGTCATACAATCGATTCCTTTTCGCCAGGGTGAACATAAAAAAATAATCTTCTAACCGATAGTTCCCGGCCTCGTCCAACAGGAAACTTGCCGCCTCGACAATTTGCGCGTCCGTCATTTTTTTCCCTTCCGGGACGTTTACGGAATTGTTAAAATCGGATATTAGGAGCATTAAAACGGTCATAACCTGTTCATGTCCCCTAGATTTTTTTAATTGATTAATAGTTGGGCAATATGGTATTATTGAAAAGTCCGGAGCTCCTGCTGGCATTATCTCGCTGGCCATGGCAGACATTTTTATTTTATCCTCCGCCACTACCGCCGCCACCAACGAGCTTGTAAAACCGTTCCGCATTTCCGCTATTTCCGTTCTCGTTTTTGCTATTTTGTTTTCCATTTTTTTTGGTTTTTGGGCCCCCTTCCACGTCCTGGAATTTTATCCAATTAGCGAAATGTTGGGCGAAATCATTAAGCGTTTTTTTCAACATCCCCTTCTCTATCAAGTTATTAGAGAAATTGTCTACCCATTCGAAAAATATTTTTTGATCCTGGATCGACAGGTTTTTCATGAGCCTGTCACGGGCCTCGATGAAAAAATTTTCTTGTTTGTACATTTCCGAAATTTTTTCTACTGGCCCCGGTAGGAACATTTCGGCCGGGGAAATGCCTCCCAAATCTTCCGCCGTTGGCCTGGGATTTTCTTCAAAAAAAATCTGTTTTTGTTCAGTTTTTTTTGGCGGTGGCGGCGGTGTTTTTCCCCTTTCTTTTCCTTCCTTTTCCTTTCCTTTCTTTTCCTTTCCTTTCCTTTCGTGCAATAAATGTACATTAATGGGCAATTCCTGTACATTAATGGTACTTAAATGTACATTAATGGGGTTAGATGTACATTTATCGTCTGTTTCTTCACAAGAATCGATTTTGTATTTTTCGATTTTTGCTTTTTTCCTGAACGAATCCTGTATGTTTTTATACCGATTTTGGATGCCTTTAGAAGTTAAAATGCCGTGCTTTTCGAACATGCCTACATGGAACAATTTTATGTCAAAAAAACACTCTATTACCCCTTCGATATAGGACTCCTGGAGACCAGTTGATTCGGATATTAAAAAAGGGAAATCAGGATCATACGTTATATAATATCCCTCTTTGTAGATAAGACAAAGCAGATAAACGTAGATGGCTACGGAATCGCTACCGCACATTTTTATAAGTTTCCTTATTTTTATATCTGAAAAAAATGTTGTGTCTAGTGGGAAAAATAATAACCCATGTTTCGCGTCCCTGGCCATGTTTTGTATTTTAAAACCCGACACAGGTTTTGGCCCTATGTCGGGTTGTTACTGAACTTTTTTTATCCTAATCGTAAAACTAAAAACCCGTTAGCAAAAGCCGAAGAAAGCTGCCCGGTCATTATATCATCAATTTCGTCATGTACCAATTCGTGTATATCAAGACATTCAAGCTCAAAAACTGGCTGTCCATTAACCTCATCCTGAATTATATACACATCTATTGTATATATATCCCCACCAGCTAAAAGGGGTATGGATATTTTAAAAGATTCTTGAATGTTTGAATCAAGCGCCCTGGTATATCCAAATTCTTTATTGCCCCTGTCATCATTTTTTAAGTCCGATTTCCCCTTTGATGTCGACTTATAATTTTGTAACGAACGGATTAAAGAATTATAATCATTGCCCGATATGTATGGTTTATAATTTTTCAATAGCTTTATAAAGCCCTTCCTGTCAATGGATGTCCCATTGTTTAAATCAAGGCCTTCCAGCTCTTGCGACAGGTTAATTTCGCCAGTTATCTCGGTGCTATTTGGATTGTTCGGGTCCGTGTTAAATACGATTTTACCTTTCTTCATGTTCATGGTAAACAGTGCGTATTCTTTTCGCACTGTTTGGAGTTCTCCCGGCGCTGAAAACGATTGTTCCTGTCCAACCCCCGCCCTGTGTAAGGCAAAGGCCAAAGGGGCGTATATATCCCCATTTATCACAATCTTTTTAGGCGATATAGTTGGCATCGGTTTTGGCGCTTCACCATGCAAAATTGTAATTACCCCATTATCTGGAGTAGATACCGTCAAATTCAAATCTTTTTCCATTTTTGATAATTTTAATAAATTTATTTAATTGTTTTTTATTATATATTTCTAAATGCTTCTATGAACATTTCAGCGCGTTCATCGTCACTTAAAAAGCTCCTTAACATTTCTGTAAAAGATGATTCGTTGATTTCGTGGGCCCCATGGATTGTAAAGTCTTACGAATCAAGAACCAATACAATGTAATGATTCCCAAGACTTTTCATTTTTTCTTGAAATTCAGATATGTGCTGTCCGGCTTGTTGTTCTCTATTCATTTTTATTAGTTTTTTGAAATTATTTTTGTGTATTTTTTATTGATCGTGATGGTCTGTTTTTTTATTACCTTACCATTGCGAAAACATTCCCCGAACCGCCTTTCTCTTTGTGGTTCATTTTCCTATGGTGCAAGAACTGTCCGCTATCGTTGTAAAATTCGACCACCTCGTCCTCGTGGTTGAACACCGTGTATAGCGTCCCGTTCATAGATTGCTGCCTGGTTCTAATCTCATTTAGTAGAATTTTATTCGTTTCGGCAAGCGGGTTTATTTTGCCTTTAAACTCTTCCTTTATGACCCCAAGTTGTTCTTTTAGGTCGAATATTTTAATATCGTTTTGGGCATATCCGCTTTGCCTTTCTTCGATTTCTTCCTGGCTTAATGGGCGGTAATATTGGCCCTCGTAGATGTCTTCTGCCATGTCCTGCAACAATTGTTTCGCCTCATTGGCCGACATCCCTTCTGTTAGTTTTCCAATCATTTTTTTTGTTTTAAAATGGATGAATATTAAAGTTTTCTACTACAAGACCAGGGACGGCTACGTTTGTCCTTTTCCCTGTTTTTTTTTCTACAAGATTTTTAAATTGTACAGCATCGGAGTTTTTGTTTGAAAGGTGAATTAAAATAATGTTGTTAACATTGGACAGGTCCATCCGCTCTAATGTTAGCAGGGTCGTAGAAATAGGCATATGGCTCCTTTCTATCCTCTCTTTTACGGCTGGATGTAGCGCCCCTGATTTTAAATTTTGTTCTATTATTTTTTCGCAATAGTTGGCTTCTATAAGGATGTTTTGCACGGCCGGGAACTTGCTTTTACAAAACCTGGTATCTGTTAAGAACAATATTTTACCGGATTCCATATGGTTTATTATAAACCCGACTGGCTCTTTGGCATCGTGTACGATATTAAAAGGGAGTATCGTAAACGTCCCGGCATTAAAAAAACAGTTGTGGGAAATCGTTTTTAGGTTAAAATAATTTACGATTCCAGTAGCTTCCGCTGTCCCTTTTGTACAAAAAATTTCTATCCCGCCTTTTGCGAAATCTCTTATGAATTTAGCATGGTCACCATGCTCGTGCGTTACTAAAAGACCGGAAACATTTTTATTAAAATTAGTATTTTGTAATACTTTTTTGTAATTAATCCCGGCCTCTATAATAAGCTGTTCGCCATCGTTAGTGGTTAGACAGTAACAGTTACCAGAACTGCTACTGCCTAATATAGTTAGCCTCAAAACGGCGGAACATGCCCACCTTGCTGGGCGTTATTAACCGTTGGAATTCCTTGTTCCGGCCCGAATTCTTTAAGCTCTTCCGTCCCTGTTTCGGAAACGGCCGTTTCTGCCATTGTGGCTTCTTTTATTTCGATGTACCCTATATCTTCCGCCTCTTCTTCTGTCTTCATGCCCATAGAAATATCGGGGGCGAACTCGTTCGCCCAAAACGAGGCGGCGCGATACCGTAGCATTTTTAACGGCATCGTTTGCCACTTACTACCGGACTTTGTAAGCCATCCTTCCTTAGCGGCCATTTCGATACTTACCGGGGAGCCTTCCAGGACTTCGCTCCCGTTTTTTTCCGTAGTGTACGCGATGCATTCCATGTTTTCGTACTCCTTGTTGTTAAAAACAAAACGAGGCAATTCCCGCGTTTTGTATTTTAAGGCGGCGTATCGACCGCAGGAATTTATAGTGGCGATTAGGAACTTACTGGACCAGGCAGGGCTCCCATGTACGATGTACATATTTTGCATAACCATTAAGACAGACGAACCTGTCCTGGAAGCCATTTCCATGGCTACCATGCAGTTGGCTATTGCTTTTTCTTTTGGATTATCTTCCGAGATTCGGTACATTTTTGGCACCAATTGGCTGTTAGCGAAAACAGTACATGCTCGCTGTATCGCTTCTAAATGTTGGGGATTAAAAAAATTAATGCCCCGCTCGATACTTGTAAATTGGTCCTGTTGGACCTTTAGGCTCTTTTCCATTTTTTATTTTTTAAAAATTATAAATATTGTTTATTTAAAGAATTAATGATAATTCTTTATGGTCAGGCGAAACGCAAAGGTTGATGATTTGCGTTTCTGAGTTTATGATTTGGGTTACGGATTCCCTGGAATCTATAAAGACTGGCAGCTTAAGCCCGTAGCGACCGCCCAAAACGTTTATTATATCCAGGCCGCTATTGATTTCAGACGCGAAGTTTACAGCGCCGCCCTGTATGGGTTTGCCCGCTACGAGCGTATCGCAAACTTCTTTTGTTTCTCCGTTAACCAGGACATCGAACATCCGAAAAGATGATATGGCAAATAGCTTATTTATAGAATCCTCAACGTTTTTGATTTTCCTAAACGTAAACTCTTTTATCGCGTGTTCTTGCCGCTCTATCTCCGAAAGCTCTTTTGCCATAAGGCCAAAGTCTGTTTTAAGCTCTTCGATCCTGGCGTTAGAAGAATTTATTAAGTTCTCTTTTTGCAATTCCCCTCTTAAATTTACTATTTCCACATCTAACAAAGAAATTTTTTCGGGAAGGTCGGAATCGCTTTCACCCGCTTTTGCAGAAGCGATTTCTTTATCCAGTTTGTTTATTTCGGCCCTAATGGCTATAAGACCCTCATCGTTTAGTATTTTTTCCGCTATTTCTCCCTCAGAAGGCTCCGCATTGCAAGCATTAGCTATATTAATATCTTCTTCGATAGAAATCAGTTCGTTCAATAATTTTTGCCTTGCCGATTCGGCATTAAGGTTTCTGCTTTTCAACTCTTGTATTTTTTTATCGGAATCTTCGTTTAACTTTTCAGATTCCGATATATATTGTGCTATAACCTCGGCTTGCTGTTTTACAGACTCCAATCTTGTTAGCTTCATGGCGGTCCAATTGTCAGAAATTTCTTTCATCTTTTTGGCCAGCGAATCCCCTTTTAATGGGGATAAACATGTCGGGCAACTCGCCTCCGCCGCGGAGATTATCGGGGCCTCTTCGGCGCTTATATTCGCCCAAACACCTCTTAAATTTTCGAGTTCTTGGGCTTTTTCGATTGCGGATTTTTTGCGAGATAATTGTAAGTATTTTTCTTTTTCTATCGCTTTGTCATTTGTTTCTACAATAGATTCAAAATGAGAAATTTCCGCGATTTTTACATCGCGTGCCTGAGAAAGCTCCTTTATTTTAAATAACACGTTATTGTATACAGCCTTATAGTTAAGTTCTATTTTTTTTGATTCATCATTTATTTTATATAACAAATCATTCCTTTTTAGAGAAAGCTGCATAACTTTCTCTCTAATAGCGTCCGCCTTTCCTTGCGCAGAAGCCATCGAAGAAATAAGAACCTGCTTAAATGATTCTTTTTCAACAAGTTCGCTCCTTGTTTTTTCAAAATCGTTCCCAGTTTTAAGGGAACTTATATACTTTTTACCTTCGTCTATCCTGGCCGGGATGTCTTCCATGCCCTGTTTAACCTTTTTCTTTTTTGCTGCCAGTTCCGATTTGTATTCTTCGACTGTCTTCTTTTTAAGAAGAAAATCGTTTATAAATTTAAACATTCCATCTGTCCCGGACATTTCCAGGTCGGACATTTCCGGGACTAATCCCATAAGTATGGCGCGCCTTTCGTTCCATTTAAGCGAGCCGTTAAAATACCTTACATTTGAAAGAACCTTAACAAGATGCTTAGGAATAAATTGTTCCAATTTCTCGTTAAACTCGCTCATTTTTTTGGGAACACCATCCCAAAAATATAATGCAGTGTTCCCTTTATATTTTTGTTCCGTTTGCCCCGTTGGGATTTCCCAAATCTCAGAGTAGACTTTTTTAATGTCTACTATTTCTCCATCGAAAGATAGGGAAGCAGAAACAACAGAATCGGTCTGTTGCGCACGATTCCCCATTTTATCGATTGGTTTTATTTCGAAATCGGCACGGTCGGATGAATCTTTACCGGAAATAAGCCAGCAAAAAGCATCATATATGGTCGTTTTACCCGACCCATTTTGTCCGTATATAAAGTTTTCGCCGCCGCTGAAACTTAAATTAAGGTCCTTTATACCCTTAAAATTTTGTATCGACAAAGAGATTATTTTTACTTCCATTGTTTTTATTTTTTGTTTTTGTGAAAAAATATTTTTTTTAATTAAAGATGTTAGGACTTATTGGGCCTGAGTTCTCCTTGTTTTTTTACTGCCGATACGCCGCCAAGACGATTTAATATAATACGCTGGACAGTAATCCCTAAAGCTATAATCGATTCTTTATCGGGACAAAGCGCCTCTATCACAAGGGCCAATTGCCCCGGCCCTAGGTCTGTTCCCAGTGAAACAAAGCCGTTCTTTGTGCCGTTTTCATTTTCTTTTGTTACCATTACAGCGCCCAAAATATAGGACGCGTTGAGGTCTTTTAAAGCCTTTTCTGCGTTTGCAAGCACGTTCGTTACTTTTTCATTGTTTCCCATTTTTCTATATTTTTAAAGGTTATGAAATTCTTTTTACGATTATTTTTTTATTCCCAGGATCGACCCTGCAGGTGTATTTATTCCCTGTAGCTACTTGTATCCGATATTTTACGGAGTAGATATAGTCTTGCCGAGATTGGCAAAATGAAAGTTCTTCCCCAGGACAAAGCGCCATTATCGCCGCCCTGTCGCTTGTTTTAATCTCCTTTATCATCTTTTATTTTTTGTAGGAACTCTTCCATCGTCCCTGATTTCTTAAAATTTTTTACCGTGAAAGAAGTACAGCCATTATTTACATTCCATTTCTCAAGGTCTGTAAATACATTTTTAGCTATAATGCCTACACTCCCATCTTCACTTTTATCAACACGTATCACGCAGCATAATACAACCCCCTCTCCGGGCCTATCACATGGCACACCTATGCAAATATCCCCAACGTTAACGCCCCATCCATCCCATGTCCTAATATCTTTTGATGGCCAAAGAAGGCATTCCCCGGTATCATCAAAGCGTCCATATTCATCGTAATGGTCTGTAAATCCGCTACCATTATGGGCATCTTTATGGAAAACTACCCAATTGTCGTTAAACCCTTTTACTACCCCATGTCCCCATACGGTAGAATAGACCTCAAGGCCATCATAAAGGAAATCCAATCTTTTCATTTCTGATTAATTAATTAGTTAACAAACCTTGTTCGGAGCAAATGTAAAACAAAAAGCCGAATTGCAAAACAATCCGGCTTTTTAATTTTTAATTAACAATAATTTTATCTCGAAATAGAAACAACGTACCATTTCCAGGCTGCCGCCACGGGGTCGTACGTAGATTGTAACGTACAGGCCCTTAGCGATTTATCTGTAAGTAATGGTAATTCTGTAAACTCTTCATCAAAGTCATAAATCTTTGAAGACGAAAGAGTTACTGTTATTTCTTTTGCCAGCCGGATGTTTAATATCCGGCGCTGATAATTTGCAGGATCGGGCAGCATTATCATACCACTGTTTTGTATAAGGATTGTATGGTCGCGCGCGGCAATAGAACCCGCGTAAAACCGGGAAGAAGTAGCAAGGCCGCCACCGCCGCCCACATTGTCCCCTACATCCAGCCCCGCTTTCCCGATTTTGGATATATAGTTTAGGTTGTAAAAAGATTCTTCGAATTGGACATCTTGTAAGCTACCGTCCCCTAAGACGATTTGCCCATTATTGCCTATCCAGTTTATAGACATTGTACCGCTCCCGGTTATTGGTCCTCCGGTTACACCTAACACGCCCGACCCGGTTACGTTTACGCTCGTAACCGTACCGCTCCCGCCCGTGGCTGAAAGGACCCCGCTTGGGCTAAGACCTAACCCAGTTCCGACCGTTATTTCTCCCATGGGACCCGCCCCCGTAGCGCCCCTCCCGATTAATACAGGCCCCGTGACATCCTGCATCTTTGGAAACGTTACGGCCTTTTGAGCAATAATAGTAGCGTTAACGTTTTGGGCGGCGGTGACATCCCCGATTAGCGCGGCGCGCTGAAAAGACCCTGCGTTAGATATTATGGACGTGGACGCCGTAGGGACGGCAGGTACAGGGGCCGTAGAACCGTTTGCTAAGACCATATCGGTAATGTTCCCCGTCCAATTTAGCACCATGTTCCCGCTACTGGTTATCGGCCCCCCCGTTACGTTTAATACGCCCGCCCCGGTAAGCCCAACGCTGGTGACCGTACCGCCCCCGCCAGTGGCTGAAAGGACGTTTCCGGTGCTGAGCGATAGTCCGCTGCCGATGGATACGGCCCCCAGCGGGCCTGACCCGGACGCGCCACGGCCTATTAGAGCAGGCCCTGTTACGTCCTGCATTTTTGCAAACGTTACCGCTTTTGGGGCTATCGTAAGAACGTTATCGTTTTGCGGAGCCGTAACATCTCCGGTAAGGGCCGCGCGCTGGAAAGCGCTTCCCGATAAAACGATGGAAGAACTCCCGGAATAGCTCGGATAAGCTACTAGCGAGCCGTTGCCAGCCACTAACATGCTCCCGCTACCCGTCCAGTTTAGGGACATTGTCCCGCTACTGGTTACCGGGCTTCCGGTAACGCTTAACGGCCCGGTGGCACTTAGGCCAACGCTCGAAACGGTCCCACCGCCGCCACCGCCCACTAAGGATACTTGCCCGGAAGCCTGGTTTATTGTAAAATCGACCGGGTTAAAGGATAAAATCCCTACCTGTCCGGTAAACGGGCTTTTGTTGCCTAAAAACCCGCCCGATTGGATGTTCTGCAATTTTTCCAGCGTAATTAAATTTGCGTCTATATCGGAAGCCGCCAGCCGTCTAAAAACGGGCGCGCCTGTCGAAGATTCAGGGGCCGCGAACAAGTTCCCGGCCGCCTGGGACAGTTGGGAAAAATTAAATATTGGGGCGTCGGAAGGCCCTGTTTTAGATGTAGAAAACAAAGGCGAAAGCCCACCTACCGTAACATCGTTAAGGCCGCCGCCGGGTATATTTACGGGCGTGTTACCGCCCCCTAAACGATAAAGCGTTAGCGTTCTCGTGGCGTTGTCGAAGGCGGCCGAATTATAGGCCGCGTTAGTAGCCCCACGAAGCGAGGAAAGCGAATCGACCAAACCCACAACTTTAGTTAACCCTACAGGTGGTATGTCCCCTTCTACAAGGGTCCCCGCTGCCGTGGCATGGCCTTGTAGATTATACGTAGCCTTAGTGTACGTTCCCGGCGTTATTCCGCTGTTTGGATGTACGTATAAGTTAGCGCCATCCTGTATCCCGTTAAGTTTTTCTTTATCCGTGGCGGACATTAGACCTGCCAGCGAAATGGTGGCCCCTGGCACTGTAGCGCCGCCCCCGGTACTGGAATTTATATCCAAAGTGGATGCGGTCCGTGTCCCTATGGATAGGTCCGTGGCCCCGCCCCCGCCGCCACCCGCTGGAATAGTTACCACCTCTTCGCCGCCGCTTATACGCGTAAGCGTTAACGCCCTTGTGACATTATCAAATGCCACGTCCGAGAACGCCTGTTTGTAGGGTATTAAAGTGCCAGCTAACGCGCTAGGCGTAACATATACCATCCCGCTATCCGAAAGCCTTACAAGGGCCGCTACGGACGTATCTAAACGGTATTTCGTGGCCCACATGGAACTATCCGGGGAATAGGTATTTATGGCGTCCCATAGTTCGCCTAATTCTAAATAAATATTTGTTGTATCCAGTTGCGGAAGGGTTACCGTGTTGCCTTCCGAAATGGACAATTCTTGCCCGGCTATGGAAAGCGTTTGTATCGTCCCGCCACCACCGCCGGATATAACATGTGTTACAGTGGTCCCATCTTCCCGCGTAAACGTTAGCTCCCTCGTGGAATTGTCCCATGTAGACGATACATAGGTTTCGCCTATAGCGTTTTTAAGCCCATTTGGGGTTATAAAAAACGTACCGCTATCGCTCACGACAATAACAGGCTCGTCCCGCTCCGTTAGCGGGTTGTGCCACATTAAAGAGCTATCTTTTAGGGAAATAAACAAGTCGGAAAAAATGTAGCTGCTGCCCCATTTAGAGGTGTCCAGCCTGGGCAGTCCGATATATTTTTTAAACAAAAAGCCGCCCTTCTGTGCTACTCGCTGCCACTCGTTACCCGTTTCAACGGTAGATACCGTTTGGCCAAATGTGGACAGCGATAAAAATAATAGAGATAAGATTGATAATAATTTTTTCATATTTATTGATTTTTTTTAAACCCTCCAACTATCTAGCTGGATCGAAATAATACTGCCAGCGGCCAACATCCCGGGCGGGAACATAATAACATCCGCGTCCTTGTCTTTTTCGAAATCGCCCCGGTCGGAAAACAGAAAGAAGCCCCCGGCCTCCACAGAATAAACATACCATCCACTAAGCCGCTCGTCTTTCGCCTGTGTGCTGCCGTCTTCCAGCTCCGTTAATGTAGCGGAAAAAGGACAGGCGGATTTTATGGAAATTATAAGCGAATCTATCCTGTCCGCCAGCAAAGCCCCCTGGGCGGCAGACAGCGGCCTATCGCTTACCGTTGTTGTAGTGTTATCTACGATTTCCGTATATCTTATACGGTCCTCTACCTCTTCGAGCAATCCCGTGTCGTTATCGTATATTTTATTTGCCGCTTGTTCCCCGGTATCGCCCTCGTTTATTCTTTGTATTTCCATAATTTTTTTTTAAATAGAAGTCCAAATTTTTTTATCATACCATTTACCAGCCATGTCCCAGGCCCCTGTTTCTAAAACCCAATCGCTATAATTTTCCTGGTTTATAACATGTACCCCTACGGAATTCCCCGTTATACGGTCCCGGAAAATAAAATAATACGCCCCTAATATGGCCGTTCTCGTAAATGTTATAGTATATGTACCACTATTACCATAAGTCGGCGTAATGTCCGCTATCCCAGGCCCTGGGAGCATTTCCCAGGGATTAGAAGAGGACAGTACGGCCACGCCAGGGCCTCGGTCCGGGGCCAAAATTATAAGGTGCGGCGTTATGGTTATAAACGTAACGGAGCAGCCCACCGGGTCATATTTTTTTGTTGGCACGCCGTCTATTGTATCCCCTTCGTTAAAATACATTTGGACCTGATAACGGGACGGGTCCGGGTTTGCCGTCCCGGACAAAAGCCCGATGGCCTGTTTCGCGCCGGATTGGGAAATAGGTATATCGTTTATGTCCAACGGTAGATTTCCGGGCCGTGATTGCTTAAACACTATAGCGGCTTGCCTAAAGCCAATAGAATCCCCGGTTAAACAGAAGCCGCTATCTATGTCCACAAAAAAATAAGGAGAATATCCATTTCCGGTAATCGCGGATTCTAAAACTTCTACGAGCGGCCGGGAAGAACTGCCCGAAAAGGTAACAAGGCTACCACTGTTCCCGTCCGTTTTACTTACAAAAGATACGGACATACCGACATCGTAACCAAAGCAAAACCACTTACCGGAAAGCGTCTTAAAAAACACAACATACTCCCGTTTGGTGGCCAGGTTTAGGCCCGATTCCCTTATCCCGTAAAGCCCATTCGTAAAGGTTTCCAAGGAATGTAAGAACCCCCCATCGGGGGTAGGGGAATAACTGTATTTACTGGCCCCGTTTGCCTCTATGTCCGTAAATTCCCCGGTTCTTAAAACATCGGTAGCGATACCCGTATCGTACAAACCGGGGAACTTTAGCGCCGCGAAATCTTTAAAATCCAGGACTAAGATTTGTGCTATTCCCTCCGGAGAATAAGCACAAACCTTGCCCATGTTTTTTGTCCTACAAATCATTTTATGGGATTATTGTAGTTTCATCTATCGGTGTGATAACCGATTCATCTTTAAGGAGTTGCCCGATTTCCATGGACGTGCCTTGTAGTTGGATGGTCCACCCGGTGGCGTCCGCTTCGGCCGCGCCGCTGTTAAAATCGAACCCACCAGCCGGGGCCACTAGCCCGCTCGTCCTTCCTAATAGCACGGAGCGCCCCGCGTTATCCACAACGATGGCCACGAAGCGACCTAAAGACAGGGCATCTCCTTGATTAAGGACCTCTAAATCGTACTGGTTCAGCACCGCGTTAACGGTGTGTTGCCTATACTTACCGCCATTGCCCCCGGCAAGAAGGGCGTCCGTGAACGAAATAGTATCGTTCGCGCCGTCCACGATATACCATTCCTCGCCAGTTGGCAGAATAATCTCCGAAATAAGCCCATCGCTATCTTTTACGTAAACGATGGCATTTTCTTCGGGCGGGTCCCCGGCTTCCCCTTCTACGGCCCCATAATAATTGGCCAAATACATAGCCCTAGCGCCCGCTACGGCATAGGCGCATTTTTTGTTTTCCAAGCTCTTTGTCAGTTTACAACCAGCCATTTTTTTTATATTTTTTATGTTTTAAAAAAGCACGGCCGTGGCCCGTTAAGCGCCACGGCCGTGCTGATGAAAATTTATAATAAAGGACTATGGTATTATTGTCGGAACATCATAAATCTGTTGTTCCAGCATCAAGGTGGCCATCGCCCCTGTTACCTCGTCTTTAATTATTACCTGTCCAGTACGGAGCGCGATATTCCCGCCATTTGCCGTGGCCTCTACTTCAAACACTACCTTCCCGGCCGTGGCTACGATAGAATCTTCATCGATCGAAAAGCCCACCGCGCCATCTATTGTAAGTTTAATGTCATTGGCATTGCCCGTGGTCAAAATGGTGGCAGTTTTGGTTTCTCCTGCCGCCTTAAAAATAAGGTTGGTCGGGATTAACGTTAGCTGCTCGCGAGCTGGGGTAGAATCAGACGTTATGGCCGTAGACATTATAACTGCCTCATCCTCAAATGGAACGGCAAGACCCAGGCGAAGGCGTCCCTTGATCCAAACTTTATCGTTGTTCGGTTTGGGGTATTGCCCCATTTCTACGCTGTCCAAATCGCCCTCTAAATCGGTTAAAAGGAAAACGTTGTTCGCTTCCGTGCCGATTAGGGTATTGTTACCGATACCTTTTACCGGAACGAATTCTATACCCAGGTAGTAGATTTTAGGATTCCTCTTATCGGAATCATCGATTGTCCAACTTTGTGCAACAACCTGATTACCAAGCTCTGCGAGGGCATTGCGGAGTTTCCTGCGCGTGGCGTAAGAGCCAAAAACGTACAACGTACCGCTGTCTTCTGCCTGTAACACGTCCTCCGGAATGGCATCGTACACCTTTTGGATTTTATCCAAAATGTTCGCTTTCGTAATCGGGCTACCTGCCAGTTTAATAGATTCCGCGCTGCTCGTCAGTACTTTTTCAAGCCCATCGAATTCGTTAGGATTTTTTGTACTATCGCCGCCGATAATCATTTCTTCGATTTCATTGCTCAACCCGATAGCGATAAGCGCCATGGTGGCGGCTTCCAGCTCGGGCGGCAAAGAATCGTTTTCCGCGCCAGGGGACATTTGGTAAAGCGTCCTCTTTTTTTCCAACTCGTTTATGCACTGTTCGAGATTAATCTTATACGTCTTTACAGACGCTTTTTTCTCGGACAGCTTAATAATTTGGTTTGGCGTCCAAGCACAATCTTTCCCGTCCAACTGCAAAATCTTGTTCGTAATGTCGATTTGGCTAAGTAGCTCATCGCCTTTTATGCCCGTAAGGATACGGATATAGCCACCGCCTACCAACCTTCCGCCGAACATGGCGCGCGTAAACCATTCGGGGTTTTCGTGGGCCGTGTAAGAAAGGTCATCTATGTTGTACATGTTCATAATTAAAAAAATTGTTTTATTATTTAATATAAATAAAATTTTGTTTTTACTGTTTTTTTATCCTGTTTTTTTTATTTGCCCTTTCTTTCCCTTTGGCTTTTTAATATCGCGGCCAGCTTCTCCGTTCGGGACATTTTAGAAACGTCCACGGGCTCGCTTTTGGGCTTCGCCTTCCCAGTGGATGGGGATTTTTTAAGAAGCTCGATTTGCTTCTTTAGCTTAGCGATTTCAGATGCCTTTGGGTCCGCGATAGCGGCCAAATAAGCTGCCGCCCTTTTCTTAGCAGCGGCCTTCATTTCGGCCGAAACGGACGTATCGCCAGCACCTTCCGGCTGTGTTATAACAAGGGCGCCGTTATCGTCCACGACTACTACGTTCCCATCCTCTAAAATGTGGTCCCCTGGCGGCATCTGTTCCCCGTCCAGTGTGCAAAAACCGTCTTTGTCAACATACATTTCCGCCCCGTTTTCCAGGGTAAAAATAAGGTATGGTTCGCCCGACCCGGTTTCATCTTTCCCGGCCTCTTCTTCGAGCTGTTTTGTTTCGTCCTGGGTATCCGTTTCCAGGATCGCGGTCATGCTTTTAAAGAAGCTGGCCAACCCGGACACTACCCCGGAATTTGTTTTTTTCTTTTTCATTTTTATATTTATTAAATTAAAAATACCTTCTAAAGAAAACCCCCTTACGTTTTCGGTAACTACTTCTTTTTCCCAATAATCTTTGTCCTGCACAAGATAAGAGGCCATAAGCGTACCTTTGGGGAATTCTCCCAGCCCGACCGCGTTTGACTTGTCCCGCTTAGGGTCTTCTACAATCCATAATTCAACTAAAAAATTGCCCGCTAGATCAACCTCATGGTTATGGGTCGTATTATATAGCGCGATGCCGTCAGACATCATTTTCCTGCTTATTTTTTCTATATCATCGGCAGAAAAAGTGATGTAATATTCTCCTACAGAATCATTTCTGTATATTAATTTATCAGGTATTAGTACAGGCCCGGTAAGGACCTGTTTCTTTTTATTTAGCGCCAACTTTATAGGCTTTCCAACTCCCTTTTTAAGGGCAACAAAATTTCTTTCTATGGCTGGAAGGTCCACGAAAGACATGGCAAATATGCCATCATCGTCGTTGGAAATCGAGGCCGAAAAAACTGGGATGTCTAGCATGGTGTAAAGATAAATGTAAATGTGTAAAAAAAATAATTTAAAATCCTGCTAAATCTTGAACGTCCGTTATATTGTCCGAAACGTTCCGTATGTCCGTTACGGAAACCACTGGCCGGAAGTCTATCGCGTTAATAGCTTCTATTATGTTATCGTTGGCCGTTTCGGTGGCGTTAATAACGGGGCCGTATTGTCCGCTATCGCTTACGAACCCAGCTATTTCCGCTGGGGACAAAGGCCCTTTCGCGGAATTTATAAACTCTACCAACCCGGTATTTCCGGAGTAGCTTTTTTTGTTTACGACAAATTCCCCGCCTTCCGCTTCGTAGCCCATCCCTAGCGGCACCCCACCATCTTTATGGCTTGGCCCTATAATAGGACCACCATCCTCTAATTTTGTTATCTGTCGGGATATTATCCCAGCTTGCACCAACCCCAAACCACCTATTATACCGCCCGCGATAATGCCCAGTGGGAACCCTAAAGAAAGGGCCTTTGTAACGCCCTGCGCGGTATTGGCTAAAGCCATTCCCAGCGAGCCGATTAGCTCGTTTCGCCGTATCTGTTTTTCTTTTTTTCTTATCTCGCTTTCCTGTTTCTCTTTTTCTTTTAAAAGCTGCTGTTCTTGCCTGGCATATTCGCTACGCGCCCGTGCGGAATCGGCCAATTGTATTTTTAACGCCTCTGCGGTCCCGGCAGAAGCGCCTTGCATCTGCTTTTCTATTTCTTCCACGTTTTTCGCCGCGTCCTGGCCCTTTTTTTGGACTTCTGAATATTTGTTCGAAACGGCTTCCAGGCTTTCACTAAGGCTGTCTATAGACGCTTGTATCCCCATATTCCAGGTATCGGCCGCCTGTCCAAATATCCCGGCCGATAGCATCGCGTATTTTTCTATTTCCGCGAAAAGTTCTCTATAATATTCTAGCTGGGCACGCGTAGAAATTTTTGTATTTTCTACCTGTTCGGCCTGGGCTTTCTTTATTTTTAAGGTAATGGAATCTTGCGCGGAGGCCATTTTTAAAAGCTCCTGCTGGTATTCTACCGTATCTTCTTTTAAGGTCGATAACGTGGCCCGGTGCGCCTCTAACATGCTATTTTGATAGCCCATTAGACCGCTTATGTATTCCTGTAGCGCGGCGTTGGACGCGGCGGCATTTTCCTTTACTTTCTTAACGTCTATAAGCCCATTTTTTTTGGAGAAATCTGCCAGTTTTAAGCTGGCAGAACTAAGGGCCTGTTCGATGGCGTTAAGCTCTACATCTGCCCGCTGTTGGGCGTTTTGGGCGGCGGATTCCAACAGCTCCCTTTCTCTTATTTTTTCCGCCGATATTATCATCGTGTTTATGGCCAAAATGCTCGTTTCGGTAAGGTCCTTTTCGGTTTCCAATCTGTTTTTAAGGTCCTCTATTTGTCTATCGTACCTTATTTTTATATCCGCTTCTCTTCTGTCCGATATGCCCTTTATAAGCATGTCCTGGGCATCTTCCATGGCCCGTAAATCGGAAAGCTCTTTTTCTGCCCTCTCTTTTTCTAGCTTATCAAGTTCTAAATATTTGTTTTTTTCAAGATTTATTATTGTATTATTTAGAGATTTCTTAGAAGCCTCCGTAAGTTCTTTTTCTGTTTTTATCCTTATTTTTATATCCTCTATTTCCCTCTCGAATTGTTTAGATGTGGCGGCTCGCTGGCGCTCATATCCGTTTTCTATAAGCGCTATCCTGGCATCTTCCGCCGCCCTAAAAATAGATAGTTCGGTAGCGGCCCGCTGCCTCGCCCTATCGGCCGCCGCTTTTGCCGCTTCCTTGTCTTCCTTTTCCCTGGCCGCCGCTTGTATTTTTAATTCGCGCTGTAAGTCGGCTTGTTCCGTTTTTAGGTCCACGGCTATTTTAACGGTACGGCCCAAATTATCGATACTGCTTTGGACGCTATTTATAGCATCTTCTACTTTTACTTTTTCTATCTTCCCATCAAGGTCTATATCTACGTAAACTTTGTTTTCTCCCCGCGCCTGGGATTTTTTAAGTTTTTCGAGCAGCATGTAAAACTTCTCCAATTTATCCCGGTTAGCTTCTAGGGCGTCCAGCTCTTCGCCGTAGAACCCTCGCTGCCGCGCGTTGTTGGCGGCCCTTTCCCTATTAAGGAAATCTTCTACCGCCCTTATTTCTTTTATTTTCGCTCCCTGTGCCGTAAGTACGGCTACTTGGTTTTGTAAGTTTTTAACCCTAACTTCTCCGGCTTCGTTTAGCTTTTTTGATTCCCGCTCTAATCCATCCAGGTATATGGATTGTAATTCGTTAAGTGTTTTTTGTTCTTCTGCCGCCTTACTGGTCCTACTGGAAAAAAGATAAAGCGCCCCGGCCACGGATACCAGCGCCAATGCCAATAAAACATAAGGGTTCGCCGCCGCTACTATATTAAGCGCTTTTTGGGCTATCGTGGCCGCTATCGTACCTTTTGTGGCCTGGGCTTCCGCCGCTTCTTTCGCTTTAATTTGGGCCGTACGGACCGCGTCCATAATGGCCGCCGCCTTTTGCTGCACTATACCTTCTTTTAGCAAAAGGTTATAGGCGTTTTGGGACGCTGTGGCGAGCGCCATTATCCCGGTAAATTGGGCCGTAGATGCCGACAATGAAGACGTGGCGGCACTTACGGCAGATATGGCCTCGTTGTTGGCGGCCATCCCGGCCGCCATTTGGGCAGTGCTCTTGCTGGCCATGTCCAAATGTCCCCGCAGCTTCGTAAGCCCGGTAAGCGCCTTGCTGTAATTACCTACGCTATCTCTAAAATCTCCAGTAGATTCTTTTAGGGCTTTATATTCCGTATCGAGTTCCTGGACCTGCTTTAAAAGTCTGCCCCCTATTTCTTCGCTATTCCGCTCTTCGGCCGATAATAAATTGTATTCTTTCCTTAAATCCGTTAGGCGCATGCCGATAGCCGTTGTACTATCGGCGGCCATTTTTTCCGCCGCTACTTGTCGGGCTATTTCGCGCGTCCTTTCTTTTAATTCCAGGTTCGCGGCCACCTGCTGTTTATAAAGGTCGCTTTCTATAGCCTCCATTTTTTTTCTCGTATCGGACAGCTTTTTGGTGGCGGCCTCTTCTTCCGTCAGGGCCTGTTTTTTTGCCTTGGAAACAGTAGCGGAAGAAGCTGAGTTTTTTTCTAAAGCGGACATCGAGGCGTCCAGCTCTTTTATGGCCGTATTTAGGTCGGTAACGCTCTTTAAATTTTGAGTTATACCATTTATTTTTATACTATAATCCTTTTGGTTCATTACTTTATAAGTTTAATTTCTGTTCTATTCCTTCCCGTTGGGTCATACCCGGTTATTTCCGCGATAGTGTATAGGTCCCCGTTCCATTTCGCAGTAATCACGCCGTCCATCGCGGCATATTTTATGGCCTCTAGCCTTCCGGTAAGAGTAGTATAACAGGCAGAAGTATTTAGTAAAAGCGTAAAAAATGTTTTTAAAATGGTCCCTTTGTTTTCCTTGTAAGAAATTTCGAAACCATTTTTAACCGTAGATACTTTCGCTGGTTTTATGTTCCGGCCGGAAAAAATAAAATAGGCCCCACCGTCCGTTAACAGGCCATCCCTTAACCAAAATCTATAAGGGAATCCAGTACCGCGCTTTCTTAATCCTTCACTATATGGGACCGAAGGGTCCCATATATCCGCCGCCGATATAATCGGTACGCTTATTTTGTAAGAGCCGCCTAACTGTGTTCTCGTTAACTCTTTAAACCATGTATAAGAAAAGTAATTTTTGCTTTCTATAACTTGTCCTTCGGCCGTTCCGGTATCGTACTGCCCGCCGCCATCTTCCCCGGTCCTTACAAATCCCTCTTCGTCCCGATTTACCGTAAACCCTACATTGTAGGCTTTCGGCAAAACGATTACTTCGTTTTCTTTTTCTTTTGTAAAGT
>JASLGG010000043.1 GCA_030150265.1 Protaetiibacter sp. | reverse complement strand
TGATCGATCGTGACGACAACGTCAACGAAGGCAAATACCTGCAGGGGTTCTACTCTGAGTGCGGTGTGACCGGTGATTTTGTCGTCATCCCGGTTCCAACCCCCGGGCCATCGCGAATCACGAGAACGGAGTTCTGGTGTGACTGAGCTTCCCAAGACCATCCATACGCCGGACGGCCTCTCGGTCGAGGGCGCTAGCCCTGAGTTACTGATCAGTCTGCTCGGCGAATACGAGTCCGCACTGGAGGGACTCAGACCCGGTTGCGCTGAGGCATTCCGCCCCGGCCTGCCGGCAGACGCGATCATCAGCCGGTTCGCTCCGCTCGGCTACGTTCCGAACGACGAGGTGATCGCGTGGTGGGGATGGCACGACGGGCTGCACGACAGCGATCTCAACCCGCCAGGGGTGACGCCCTTTCGCCTGGACGCGGCTGTCGACCTCGTGCTGAAGATGCATCGGGGAGTCGTCCGGCCGCCCGACTGGTTGTTCGACACATGGCATCCTGCGTGGATCCCGTTCGACTACACCGCAACGCTCGCAATACGGGGCGATAGCGCCCAAGTACCGCCTCCGGTGCGTCCACAACAGCCCGAGATGGGCGATCACACTCAGGATGCGCCCGCGCCCGCACAGGTGATCTCGCTCTGCACCCCGGTCACGTGGTGGATCACCGCCATCCGTGAGGGGTGGCGTCGATGGGACGAAGAACGCGGCATGATCTGGGCGTTCCGCGACGAGTACCCACCCGAGTGGTCGGACACCCGCCTCGTCTAAGGCGAGCCAGGGCCTGAGCGGGCGGGGCGCGCGGCGGCCCGCCCCATCCCGCTCCCCTAGCATGGCGTCATGGTGACGGCAGGCAGCCTCCAGGCCGAGACGCGGCGCGAGCGGATCGTCACCATGCTCGGCGAGACCGGCGCGATCCAGCTCGAGGCGGTGGCGGCGGAGCTCGGCGTCTCACCGATGACGGTGCGCCGCGACCTCGACGAGCTCGAGGCCGCCGGCCTGCTGCGGCGGGTGCGGGGCGGTGCGGTGCGCGTCGCCGGGCCCCAGCCGTTCGGCGCCCGGCGCGCGACGCACGCGCGCGCCAAGGAGGCCATCGCCGCGAAGGCGCTCGCCTTCGTGCCGGCGGACGGCTCGATCGCGATCGACGCCTCCTCGACCACCGGGATGCTCGCGACGCTGCTGCGCGACCGCGCCGGACTCACCGTCGTGACCAACTCCTACGAGAACTTCACCGCTCTCCGCCCCGGCCTCGGGGTGCGACCGGTGCTCGTGGGCGGCGAGGAGGAGCCGATGACCGGCAGCCTGGTCGGCCCGCTCGCCACCCAGGCGGCGCGCTCGATGCACTACCGGGCGTTCTTCATCTCGGCGGCGGCGGTGGATGCGGCGGGCACCTCCGAGGTGTCGCTCCCCGAGAGCCACGCGAAGCAGGCCTTCGCCGAGCACGCCGACCGCGTCATCCTGTGCGTCGACTCCTCCAAGCTCGGGCAGCGCTCGCTCGCCGCCGCGTTCCCGCTCGAGCGCCTCGCCGCGATCGTGACCGAGCTCGATCCCGCCGATCCGGCTCTCGACGGGCTGCGCGACGTCGTCGAGCTCGTGTGACATCCAGATGTTTGATACTGTGATATCTCACAACATCTAACACCGGGAGCCACGCCATGCCCAGCACCCCCGCCGCGCTCATCGCCCGCAGCAACCGCCTCGGCTCCGACCCGAAGGTCACCAACTACGCGGGCGGCAACACCTCGGCGAAGGGCACGGCGATCGACCCGGTCACGGGCGAGGACGTCGAGCTGCTCTGGGTCAAGGGCTCCGGAGGCGACCTCGGCACCCTCACGGAGCGTGGCCTCGCGGTGCTGCGCCTCGACCGGATGCGCGCGCTCGTCGACGTCTACCCGGGCGTCGAGCGCGAGGACGAGATGGTCGCCGCGTTCGAGTACTGCCTGCACGGCACCGGGGGCGCCGCGCCCTCGATCGACACCGCCATGCACGGGCTCGTCGACGCCGCGCACGTCGACCACCTGCACCCGGATGCCGGCATCGCCTTCGCGACCGCCAAGGACGGCGAGAAGCTCACCCGCAAGGCGTTCGGCGACAGGGTCGCGTGGGTGCCGTGGCGCCGCCCCGGCTTCCAGCTCGGGCTCGACATCGCCCGGATCAAGCGCGCGAACCCGGCCGCGATCGGCTGCATCCTCGGCGGCCACGGCATCACCGCGTGGGGCGACACGAGCGAGGAGGCCGAGCGCAACAGCCTCTGGATCATCGAGACCGCCCAGGCCTTCCTCGACGCCAAGGGCAAGAAGGCGCCGTTCGGCAAGGCCGTGAAGAAGAACGCCGCGCTGCCGGATGCCGAGCGCCGTGCCAAGGCCGCGGCGCTGTTCCCCGCCATCCGCGGCATCGCGAGCCACGACAAGCCCATGGTCGGCCACTTCAGCGACGACCCGCGCGTGCTCGACTTCCTCGCCTCGGCGAAGGCGCCCGAGCTCGCCGCCCTCGGCACGAGCTGCCCCGACCACTTCCTGCGCACCAAGGTGCGGCCGCTGCTGCTCGATGCGCCCGCCACCGCCTCCGTCGACGACGTCGTCGCGCGCCTCGGCGAGCTGCACGCGGCCTACCGCGCCGACTACACCGCCTACTACGAGGCGCACGCGACGGCAGACTCCCCCGCGATGCGCGGCGCCGATCCGGCGATCGTGCTCGTGCCCGGCGTCGGCATGTTCAGCTTCGGCGCCACCAAGCAGACCGCGCGCGTCGCCGGCGAGTTCTACCTCAACGCGATCGAGGTCATGCGCGGCGCCGAGTCGATCTCCTCCTACACGCCCATCTCCGATGCCGAGAAGTTCCGCATCGAGTACTGGGCGCTCGAGGAGGCCAAGCTCCAGCGGATGCCGAAGCCGAAGTCGCACGCGACCCGGGTGGCGTTCGTGACGGGCGCCGCGTCCGGGATCGGCAAGGCCATCGCGACGCGGCTCGCGGCCGAGGGGGCGTGCGTGGTGGTCGCCGACCTCGACCTCGAGAAGGCCCGGGCCGCGGCGTCGGAGCTGGGGAGCTCCGACGTCGCGGTCGGTGTGCAGGTCGACGTGACCGACGCCGCCCAGGTGGAGGCCGCGATCGCCGAGGCCGTCCTCGCCTTCGGCGGGGTCGACCTCGTCGTCAACAACGCGGGCGTCTCGCTCTCGAAGCCGCTGCTCGAGACCACCGAGCGCGACTGGGACCTGCAGCACGACATCATGGCGAAGGGCTCCTTCCTGGTGGCGAAGGCCGCCGCGCGGGTCCTCATCGCGCAGGGCATGGGCGGCGACATCGTCTACATCGCCTCCAAGAACTCCGTGTTCGCGGGTCCCAACAACATCGCCTACTCCGCCACCAAGGCCGACCAGGCCCACCAGGTGCGCCTGCTCGCCGTCGAGCTCGGCGAGCACGGGGTGCGCGTCAACGGCATCAACCCGGACGGCGTGGTGCGCGGATCCGGCATCTTCGCCTCCGGCTGGGGCGCCAACCGCGCCCAGACCTACGGCATCCCCGAGGAGGACCTCGGCAAGTTCTACGCACAGCGCACCATCCTCAAGCGCGAGGTGCTGCCCGAGAACGTCGCGAACGCCGTCGCGGCCGTCACCGGGCCCGACTTCAGCCACACCACCGGGCTCCACATCCCCGTGGATGCGGGTGTCGCCGCCGCCTTCCTGCGCTGACGAGCGCGCTGCCCTAACGTTTCACCCACGACCAGAGGAGCAATCCATGAAGACAACCGCCGAGAAGCATGTGGTGGTCGGAGCCGACTTCGCGGGCTTCCCGCTCAAGGAGGCCGTCAAGCACCACCTCGAGGAGCGCGGCTGGACCGTGACCGACCTCACCCCCACGACCGACGGCATCCCGATGTACCACCGCGTGGGCTTCCGGGTCGGCGCCGAGATCGCGGAGGGCAACTTCGAGAAGGCGCTCGTCTTCTGCGGGAGCGGCATGGGCATCCACGTGGCCGCGAGCAAGGTGCCGCACGTGCACGCCGCCGTGGCCGAGACGGTGCCCGCCGCCCAGCGCGCCGCGACCGCCAACAACTGCAACGTGCTCGCGATGGGCGCCTTCTACACGGCGCCGCGCCTCGGCATGGCGATGGCGGATGCGTTCCTCGACAACAACTTCGGCGACGGCTACGAGGACTGGGAGGACTTCGACACCTACCACCGCGTGGGCTACGAGGAGACCGAGAACTTCGACTACGAGGCGTACAAGGCCAACGGCTTCGAGGTCGCCGACCCGACCACGGCGCCGCTCGGCGACGAGCCGCGCGGCCTCGCGTTCTAAGTGGCCGGGGCCCACGCCTTCGCGGCGGTCGACCTCGGCGCGAGCAGCGGGCGCGTCATCCTCGGCGTCCACGAGGACGGCGCGCTCGGGCTCGAGGAGGTGCACCGCTTCCCCAACGGCCCCGTCCTGCGCGACGGGCGGCTCGAATGGGATGCCGAGGCGCTGTTCACCGAGATCGTCGCGGGACTCGCGCGCACGGTGAGCGTGCTCGCCGAACGCGGCCTCGCCCTCGACGGCATCGGCATCGACACCTGGGGCGTCGACTACGCGCTCCTCGACCGTGCGAGCGGCGAGCTCGGTCCCGTCGGGCACTACCTCGGCTCCGATCCCGCAGGCCCCGCGCGTGCCGCGGCCGTCGTGCCCGAGGAGCGCTCCTACGCGATCACGGGCGTGCTGCCCCAGCACATCAACACCGCCTACCGGCTCCTGGCCGACGCGGAGGCGGATGCCGACCGCCGCCCGCGCACGGTGCTGCTCACCGCCGACCTCTGGGTGTATCTGCTCACGGGCGAGGTCGGCGCCGACCGGACCCTCGCCTCCACCACCCAGCTCCTCGATCCACGCACGCGCGACTGGTCGCCCGAGCTCGTCGAGGCATGGGGGCTCGGGCACCTCGAGCTGCCCGCGGCCTCGCCCGCCGGCACGCTCGCCGGCCACACCACCCCTGAGATCACGGCGCGCATCGGCGCCGCGGCCGCCGTCCCGGTGTATCGGGTCGCCGAGCACGACACCGCGTCGGCGCTCGCGTTCGCGACGCCCGGCTCGGGCGAGCTGCTCGTCTCGAGTGGCAGCTGGTCGCTCGTCGGCGTGAGCCTCCCCGAGCCGCTCACCACGCCCGCGGCGCTCGCCGCCGGCTTCACCAACGAGCTCGCGGCTGACGGCTCCGTGCTGCTGCTGCGCAACCTCCCGGGGATGCTGCTGCTCGGCGAGTGCGTGCGGCGCTGGGAGGCCGAGGGCCGCGCGGTGCCCGAGGTGCTCGCGCTCGTGCTCGACGCGGCCGAGCTGCCGGGCTCGGTCTTCGACGTCGACGACGAGCGCCTCCTCACCACCGACGACATGCCGCGCGCGATCGCCGAGCTGTGCCGGGAGGCCGGTGCGCCCGAGCCTGCCGACGAGGTCGGCTTCGCGGCATCCGTCGTGGCGAGCCTCGCGCGCGCCTACGCCGACTCGGTGCGCCTCGTCGGCGAGCTCACCGGGCGGCCGATCGAGAGCATCCGCGTCGTGGGAGGCGGATCGCTGAACGCCGCGCTGTGCGCGCGCACGGCGGCCCTCGCCGGGCTCCCCGTGATCGCCGGACCCGCCGAGGCCTCGGCGCTCGGAAACCTCGCCGTCCAGCTCGTCGCGGCGGGCGCCGCCGCCGACCTCGGCGCCGCGTACGCCGACGCCGAGGTCGTCACCCGCATCCGCCGCTACGACCCCCCGCACCCGGAAGGACCCGCATGACCCCCGAGGCCCCCGCCCCGACCGGACCGCACCACGAGATGGCGCAGCTCGCCCGCGAGCTCGGCCGGTCCGACCGCGGCTGGGCCGTGCTCGCCGAGGGCAACTGCTCCACGCTGCTGCCGGGCGGCGAGGCCTTCCTCGTGAAGGCGAGCGGTTCCTGGATGAGCGTCGCCGACGAGAGCGACTTCGTCGAGGTGTCGCTCGCGGAACTGCACGCGCTCATCGACGACCCGTCGTCGGGTGACGCGGAGGTCGGGGCCTGCTTCACGGCCGCCGCCACCGCGCACCCGCGTGGCAAGCGCCCCTCCGTCGAGTCGCTGCTGCACGCGGTGTGCCTCGCGCTGCCCGGCGTGACGACCGTGGGCCACACGCATCCGACCGCGGTCAACTCGCTGCTGTGCTCGAGCCGCGCGAGCTCCCTCATCGACGGTGCGCTCATCCCCGACCAGATCGTCGTGCTCGGCACCGACCCGCTGCTGGTGCCCTACGTCGACCCGGGCGTCGAGCTCGCCCGCGTCGTGAAGCGGATGCTCGCGGAGCGCTCCGTGCCCCGGGTCATCTACCTGCAGAACCACGGCATGTTCGCGCTCGGCGCGAGCGCCGCCGAGGTCGTGCAGATCACCGAGATGGCCGAGAAGATCGCGCGCGTGCTCGTCGGCGCCTGGAGCGCGGGCGAGCCCGTGTTCATGGCCCCCGAGGAGGTCGCCCGGATCGACACCCGCCCCGACGAGCTGCTGCGCCGCCGGATGCTGGGCTGACGCCGCTCCCTCCCCACTCTCCCCCTGTGTCAGAAATGCAGGAGCCGGGGGCCGGGTCGGCTGAATTGCGGGGCGCGGTGGGCGCCGTCGACGCACTGCTCCTGCATTTCTGACACGGATTCTGGCGAAGGGCGGAGGGCAGGCGCGAGCCCGCAGTGCGACCGGGTCAGCCGATGCGGGCGCGCACGAGCGGGCGCTCGGGCAGCTCGCTGCCCGCGGGGGCGATCGCGTAGGCGCCCTCGAGGGCCTCGAGCGCGCGCGGGAAGCGCGACGCGTCATCCGCGCGCATCGTGAAGAGCGGCTCGCCCGCGCGCACGGCGTCGCCGGGCTTCTTGTGCAGGTCGATGCCCGCCGCGTGCACCACCGGGTCCTCCTTGCGGGCACGGCCCGCGCCGAGGCGCCAGGCCGCCACGCCGAACGGGAGCGCCTCCTGGGTCGCGAGCACGCCATCCGACGACGCCGTCACCGTGTGCGACTCGCGCGGCGACGGCAGCGGGGCGTCGGGATCGCCGCCCTGGGCACGGATCATGGCGCGCCAGGTGTCCATCGCACGACCATCGGCGAGCGCGGCCTCTACGTCCGCGTCGGGTAGGCCCGCGAGGTCGAGCATCTCGCGGGCGAGCGCGACCGTGAGCTCGACGATGTCGGACGGCCCCCCGCCCGCGAGCACCTCGACCGACTCGCGCACCTCGTTGGCGTTGCCGATCGCGAGACCGAGCGGCACGTTCATGTCGGTCAGCAGGGCGCGCGTCGCGACGCCCGACTCGTTGCCGAGGCGCACCATCGTGGAGGCCAGCTCGTGCGCCCGATCGTAGTCGCGCATGAAGGCGCCGGAGCCGAACTTCACGTCGAGCACGAGCGAGGCCGTGCCCTCGGCGATCTTCTTCGACATGATCGACGAGGCGATGAGCGGGATCGCCTCGACGGTGCCCGTGATGTCGCGCAGCGCGTAGAGCTTGCCGTCGGCGGGCGCCAGCTCGGCGCTCGCGGCGCACACCACGGCGCCCACAGAGGCCAGCTGGGCGTGGAACTCCTCGTTCGAGAGGTGCGCGCGCCATCCGGGGATCGACTCGAGCTTGTCGAGCGTGCCGCCGGTGTGGCCGAGCCCGCGCCCGGAGAGCTGCGGCACCGCGACCCCGAAGGATGCCACGAGCGGCGCAAGCGGCAGGGTGATCTTGTCGCCGACGCCACCGGTCGAGTGCTTGTCGGTGGTCCGCTTCGCAAGGCCCGAGAAGTCGAGCCGCTCGCCGCTCGCGACCATCGCGAGGGTGAGCTCGCGCACCTCGTCGGGGGTCATCCCGTTGAGGAATACGGCCATCGCGAACGCCGCCATCTGCTCGTCCGCCACCACCCCGCGGGTGTAGGCGTCGACGAGCCAGCCGATCTGGGCGGCGTCGAGCTCGCCCCGATCGCGCTTGCGGTGGATGAGGTCGACCGTGTCGAAGGGCTCCACCACGGTCACGCCTCCGCGTACTCCTCGAGCGTGCGCGGCCCGAACGCATCCGGGATCACCTCGTCGATGGTCTTGATGCCCGACACGGTGTCGAGCAGCATCCCCTCGGCCGAGTGCTCGAAGAGCAGCTGCCGGCAGCGTCCGCACGGCATCAGGGTCTGCCCCTTGCCGTCGACGCAGGTGAACGCGACGAGCCGCCCCCCGCCCGTCATGTGCAGCGTCGAGACGAGCGCGCACTCCGCGCACAGCGTGAGGCCGTAGGAGGCGTTCTCGACGTTGCAGCCCCAGATGATGCGGCCGTCGTCGACGAGCGCCGCGACCCCCACCGGGAACTTCGAGTACGGCACGTAGGCGTGCGGGATGGCGGCGTTCGCCGCCTCCCGCAGCGCCTGCCAGACCTCCGGAGTGATCTCGCTCATGACTTGATGTACGGCTTGCCGTCCGCGGCGGGCGCCCGGGAGACGCCCACGAGGCCGGCGACCGCGAAGATCGTCACGACGTAGGGCAGCATGAGCATGAAGTCCGACGGCACCGGCGAGCCGATGATGCCGAGCACGCTCTGCAGATTGGTCGCGAAGCCGAACAGCAGGCCCGCGAGCATCGCGCGGATGGGGTGCCAGCGTCCGAAGATCACCGCGGCGAGCGCGATGAAGCCCGCGCCGTTGGTCATCTCCTTGCCGAACTGCCCGACCACGTCGAGCGTGTAGTACGCGCCGCCGATGCCGGCCACGGCGCCCGCCAGCGACACGTTCCAGAAGCGCGTGGCGTTGACGTTGATGCCCACCGTGTCGGCCGCCGTCGGGTGCTCGCCCACCGCGCGGAGGCGCAGGCCCCAGCGGGTCTTGAACAGCCCGAACCACACCAGGAACACGGCGATGTACATGATGTAGACGATGACGGTCTGCCGGAACAGCACCGGCCCGAGCACCGGGATCTCGGAGAGCCCGGGGATCGGCAGGATCGGGAACTTCTTGGGCGAGTTGAGCGCCGCGTCCTGGGTGAGCACCTTCGAGTAGAAGAAGCTCGTGAGGCCCGTGACGAGCACGTTGAGCACGATGCCGACGATCACCTGGTCGACGATGTACTTGATCGAGAACGCCGCGAGCACGAACGAGACGAGCACGCCGCCGATCATCGCCGCGACGAGCGCCACGACCGGCTGCCCGGTGATGGAGCCGACGACGGCCGCCGAGAAGGCGCCGAACAGCAGCTGACCCTCGATGGCGACGTTGACGACGCCGCCGCGCTCCGAGATCACGCCGCCCATGGCGCCGAAGATGAGCGGCACGCTGAGCGCGACGGTCCCGACGAACATGCCGGGCACGGGAATCGTCTTGCCCGCCGCCGCCCAGGTGAGGAACACGAAGAGCGCCAGCACGGCGAACACGATGGAGATCCACAGCGGCGCGCGACCCGAGCCGAACCGCACGAAGGCGGCCGCCCCGAGGGCGAGCAGCACGAGCAGCACGGATGCGACGGCGACCGCGAGCTGGGTCGGCACGAGCACGGGGGCGAGCTGGATCGCGTCGACCGCGGTGGACAGCGTGAACGTCGTCTGCCCGTCGTGCGGGAAGGCGAACGCGAGCACGAGCGCCGCGAGCGCGAACACGCCGAGCGCGATCGGCGCCTTCCAGCTGCGCACGAGCGCGATCTCGTGCACGATGGGCGCGGATGCGGCGGGAGCCGGGGCGGTCGTGGTCACTTGGTCACCACCTCCGGGGCCGTGGTCTTCTGTCGTCGGGGGGCAGGGGCGGAGCCCGGCTTCGGAAGCCGGAAGATCGTCCTCACGAGCGGCGGCGCCGCGATGAGCAGCACGATGACCGACTGCACGACGAGCACGATGTCGATCGGGATGCCCTGGCTGGCCTGCATCGTGTAGCCGCCCGCCTTGAGGGCGCCGAACAGGATGCCGGCGAAGAACACGCCCCACGGACGCGAGCGTCCGAGCAGCGCGACCGTGATCGCGTCGAAGCCGATGCCGGCGTCGACGCCGGCGGCGAAGCCGGTCGTCGTCGTGCCGAGCACCTGCGACGAGCCGGCGAGACCGAGCAGCGCGCCCGAGCACAGCATCGCGACGATGTAGACCGTCTTGACGTTGATGCCCGCCGTGCGCGCCGCGTTCGGGTTCTCGCCGACCGCGCGGAAGCGGAATCCGAGGCTCGAGCGGTTGAGCAGGTACCACACCCAGATCGTCGCGAGGATCGCGAAGATGAACCCGAGGTGCAAGCGGTAGGAGCCGAAGCCCAGCAGGTCGGAGAGCGTCGGGTACACCGAGCTCGGCAGCGCGGGCGGCGACTTCGGGGTGTTCGAGTTCGGCGCCTGGAGCGCGCCCGGCGTCTTCAGCAGGTAGGAGATCAGGTAGAACGCGACGTAGTTGAGCATGATCGTCACGATCACCTCGTGCGCGCCGGTGCGGGCCTTGAGGAGACCGGCGATGCCCGCCCAGAGCGCGCCTCCCACGAGCGCGGCGACCGTGGCCAGCAGGATGTGCAGCGGCGCGGGCAGCTCGAACGACCAGCTCACCCATCCGGCGGCGGCCGCCGCGATGAGGATCTGGCCGCGTCCACCGATGTTGAACATGCCCACCCGGAAGGTGAGGGCGACGCCGAGGCCCGCCGCGATGAGCGGGGTGGCGAAGGTCAGGGTCTCGGTGAGCGACTTGATGCCGTTGATGAAGTCGCCGCGCTTGGGGTTGTAGATCGCGCCCTGGAAGAGCGAGACGTAGGCGCCGGAGACGGCGTCCCAGATGGCGCGAAGCGTGTCGGTCGGACGGGAGAAGAAGTAGCCGGCGGCCTTCTGCACGGCGGGGTCGGTGCACGCGATGAGCACGGATCCCACGAGCAGCGCGATCACGACGGCGAGCACCGAGATCAGCCAGCTCGAGCTGAGGATCTCGCGCAGCACGCGGTTGGCGGTCGGCGCGGGCTGCACCTCGGGCGCCTTCTGCTCCGCGGGCACCCGGTCGGCCTCGACCTCGGGTGCCGGGTCCTGCCCCTGGGCGGGGATCTGCTCGTCGCTCACGCGGCCGCTCCCGTCGTCTCGCCGGCCATCATGAGGCCGAGCACGTCACGCGGGGTGTCGCCCGGCACGATGCCGACGATCCCGCCTCGATACATGACCGCGATGCGGTCGGCGAGCGCGACGACCTCGTCGAGCTCGGTCGACACCACGATCACGGGGATGCCGGCGTCGCGCGCCTGCACGATCCGGGTGTGCACGAACTCGATCGAGCCCACGTCGAGCCCGCGGGTGGGCTGCGAGGCCACGAAGAGGCGCAGCTCGCGGCTCAGCTCGCGCGCGAGCACGACCTTCTGCTGGTTGCCGCCCGAGAGGCGTCCGGCGTGGGTGTCGATGCCCTGGGCGCGGATGTCGAACTCGGCGAGCTTCTCCTCGGCGAACTCGGCGAGCTCCTTGAGCTGAAGCGTGCCGGCCTTGACGAACGGCGCGCCGACCGAGCGGTCGAGCATGAGGTTCTCGGCGATCGTGAACTCGGCGACGAGCCCGTCCTCCTTGCGGTCCTCGGGCACGAAGCCGACGCCGGAGTCGAGCACGCGACGCACGTTCTTGCCGAGCAGTTCCGCGCCGTCGAGCGTGATCGACCCGCTCGTGCGCGGCTGGATGCCGAGGATCGCCTCGGTGAGCTCGGTCTGTCCGTTGCCCTGCACGCCCGCGATGGCGAGGATCTCGCCCGCGCGCACGGTGAACGACACGTCCTTCACGACGTACTGGTTGCGCGCGTCGATGACCGAGAGGTCGGACACCACGAAGGCGTCGCCACCCGGGTTGGCGGGGGCCTTCTGCACGGTCAGCTCGACCGCGCGACCGACCATCATGGAGGCGAGCTCGGTGTTGCTCGCGGTCGGCGAGGCCTCGCCGACGACCTTGCCCAGCCGGATCACGGTGATCCGGTCGGCGACCTCGCGCACCTCGCGGAGCTTGTGGGTGATGAAGACGATGGAGGCGCCCGACTCCTTGAGCTGACGCATGATCATCATGAGCTCGTCGGTCTCCTGCGGGGTGAGCACCGCGGTGGGCTCGTCGAACACGAGCACGCGGGCGTCGCGGGAGAGCGCCTTGATGATCTCGACACGCTGCTGCACCCCGACCGGGAGGTCCTCGACGACGGCGTCCGGGTCGACGTCGAACCCGAAGCGGTCGGAGATCTCGCGCACCTTGGCGCGAGCCGCGGCGAGGTCGAGGATGCCGGGGCCCTTGGTCTGCTCGTGGCCGAGCATGACGTTCTCGGCCACGGTGAACACCGGCACGAGCATGAAGTGCTGGTGCACCATGCCGATGCCGGCCTTCATGGCGTCGCCGGGGCCGGCGAAGTGCTGCACCTGGTCGTCGAGGAGGATCTCGCCCTCTTCGGCCTGGTACAGGCCGTAGAGCACGTTCATCAGGGTGGACTTGCCTGCGCCGTTCTCACCGAGCAGGCAGTGGATCTCACCCGCCTCGACGGTGAGGTCGATGTGATCGTTGGCGACCAGGGCGCCGAAGCGCTTGGTGATGCCGCGAAGTTCGAGCTTCATTGTCTCAATCTAGGAATCGGGCCCTCACGCAGCAACGGGGAGGCCGGCAATGACCGGCCTCCCCGTGCCGTGGTGCGAGAGGGGTGTTACTTGGGGGTCGCGGGCGACGTGACCTTGATCTCGCCCGAGATGATCTTGGCCTTCAGCTCGTCGAGCGTCTTGCCGAGGTCAGCCGGGACCTTGGACTCCCAGTCGTGGAACGGCGCGATGCCCACGCCGCCGTTGTCCAGGGTGCCGATGTAGGGCGTGATGTCGAACTTGCCCTCGGCAGCCGACTTGACGGTGTCGTAGACCGCCTTGTCGACGCCCTTCATGATCGAGGTGAGCAGGAGCTGGGCCACGTTCGGGTCGGTGTTGAAGACGTCCGCGTCGACACCGATGAGGGCGATGTCGCCGCCCTTCTCCTTGATGGCCTCGCCGGCGCTCTGGTAGATCGGGCCACCACAGGGCAGGATCACGTCGGCACCCTGGTCGAGCAGGTTCTGCGCCGCGGTCTTCGACTCGACGCCGGCCGCGAAGCCGCCGGTGAAGGAACCGGTCTGCGTGGCCTTGTCCCAGCCGATCGACTTGACCGAGGTGCCGTTGACCTCGTTGTAGTAGGCGACGCCGTCGACGAAGCCGTCCATGAAGATCGTGACGGGGTTGATCTGGATGCCGCCGTAGGTGCCCACGACGCCGGTCTTGCTCGTCGCGGCAGCCGCGTAGCCCGCGAGGAACGCGGCCTCGGCGGTGTTGAAGAGCAGCGGCTTGCCGTTCTTGGTGTCGTTGGTGCCGTCGAAGTTGCCGTCGAGGCTGTCGTCGACGATCGCGAACTCGACGTCCGGGTTGGCGTTCGCCGCGGTGATGGTGGCCGCCGAGAGCAGGAAGCCGACCGTCACGATGAGGTTGCAGCCCTCACCGAGCAGACCCTCGATGTTCGAGGCGTAGTCGTCCTCGGTGTTCGACTCGACGTGCTTCTCCTTGATGCCGAGGTCCTTCGCGGCAGCCTGGAGGCCCTGGAGTCCCAGCTCGTTGAACGAGTGGTCGTCGAAGCCGCCGGAGTCGGAGACCATGCACGCCAGGAAGTCGGGGGCGGCGCTCTCGCTGGGGCCGGCCTCGGGAGCGGCAGCGCAGCCGCTGAGCACGAGGGTGCTCGCACCGAGGATGGCGAGGCCGGAGACCGCGGCCTTGCGGATCGTGATTGTCACTGTGTCCTCCAAGAAAGTCGCCGGGCAGGATGACCGGCGGATTGCCGACCAGGTTACCCAATGTGACGCGGCCGGAAGGCGAGCACCGTCGCTCGCAATCGAAGAGTTACACACCCGGAGGCGGATCGAAATGTTCTGGAAACGATCACGCTCAGATGAGCAGCACCCTCGCTCACAATCGCATATCGGAGCGCATCAGAGCGCCGCGTTCGCGCTGCCGCTCATCGGTGTCGGCACTCGTCGGGCCGGGCGTTCGCGCACGGCCGGCCCCGACGTCCGCGCCGCGGATTATCGCGACGCCCAGCAAATTCAGAGCACGTCGTCGCGTCCCGAGAGCTTGAGGGCGTCGACGACGCTCTTGACGCGCTGGGCGTTGGCGGTCGTGGTCACGAGGAGCGCATCCGGGGTGTCGACCACGACGATGTCGTGCACGCCGATGAGCGACACGATGCGATCGGTCTGGCTCACCACGATACCGCTGGAGGCATCGGCCAGCACGCGGGCGTTCTCGCCGAGGATCGAGAGCTCGCCCGGCCGACCGCTCGACTTGAGCTTCGCCACCGAGGCGAAGTCGCCCACGTCGTCCCACGGGAACCGGCCGGGGATCACGGCGAGCCGCCCGGCCGCCGCCGCCGGCTCCGCGACCGTGTAGTCGATCGCGATGCGGCGCAGCCCCGGCCACAGCCGGTCGACCACGGGGCCGCGGGTGGACTGCTCGTCCCACGCGGCGGCGAGCTCCTCGAGCTGCTCGAGCAACCGGGCGTCGTAGGCGCCGATCTGCTCGAGGAGCACGTCCGCCCGCGCGATGAACATGCCCGCATTCCACAGATGGCGGCCGCCTGCCAGGTAGCGGGTCGCGGTGTCGGCATCCGGCTTCTCGACGAAGCTCGCGACGAGCAGCGCGTCGGGCGCGCTCGGGATGCCAGCCCCTCCCCCGCACTCGATGTAGCCGAAGCCAACCGCGGGCTCGCTCGGCTGGATGCCGATGGTCGTGATGTATCCCGCGTCGGCGGCCTCGACGGCCTGCTCGACCGCGGCGCGGAACGCGGCCTCGTCGCCGATCACGTGGTCGGCGGCGAAGGAGCCGATGATGACGTCGGGCTCGCGCCGGCGCAGGATCGCGGCGGCGAGCCCGATCGCGACGGTCGAGTCGCGGGGCGCCGCCTCGAGCACGATGTTCGCGTCGGAGAGCTCGGGGATCTGGAGCTCGACGGCCGCGCGGTGCGCGCGGCCCGTGACGACCAGGACGCGGTCGGGACCCGCGAGGGGCACCAGCCGCTCCCAGGTGCCGCGCAGCAGCGTGCGGCCCGACCCGGTGAGGTCGTGGAGGAACTTCGGGGCGTCCGCGCGCGACAGCGGCCAGAGACGGGAGCCGACGCCGCCCGCGGGGATGACGCCGTAGAACCGTTCGAGAGAAGAGGGCATGATCTCAGCCTAAGAGGCTGGCTCTCGGCGATGTCTCGACATCGAGACAGGTGAGGGTCGCCTCACCTGCGCACCCTCGGGGCCGGGCATAGACTGGAGGCCGTTCCGACGACGAGCGAATCACGAGGGAGAGCGCACCGTGACGAGCCAGGCCGCACCGCCCGACGCATCCGCGGCATCCGTTCCCGAACCCAAGAAGCGCATACTTCCCGCCGGAACCCTCTACCGGGGTCGCGAGGGCATGTGGTCGTGGGTGCTGCACCGCATCACGGGCACGGCGATCTTCTTCTTCCTGCTGGTGCACATCCTCGACACGGCGCTCATCCGCATCAGCCCCGAGGCCTACGACGCCGTGATCGGCACCTACAAGACGCCCATCATGGGCCTCGGCGAGACCGCGCTCGTCGCCGCGATCGGGCTGCACGCCTTCAACGGCCTCCGCATCATCTGCATCGACCTGTTCTCCTGGGGCCCCCGGGCGCAGAAGGCCATGTTCTGGGTCGTGATCGGCCTCTGGATCGTGCTGCTGATCGGCTTCGTCCCCCGCCACCTCATGGTCGTGTTCGGAGGCGAATGATGACGACCCAGAACATCGCCGAGCCGCGCAGCCCGCACC
This sequence comes from Protaetiibacter sp., assembly GCA_030150265.1. Taxonomy (GTDB): domain Bacteria; phylum Actinomycetota; class Actinomycetes; order Actinomycetales; family Microbacteriaceae; genus Homoserinibacter. The sequence goes on along the minus strand of JASLGG010000043.1, from coordinate 53,486 downwards.
TCAGCCACCGCAGGCGCAACCGCTTCAACATCGAGAAGTGGGGCTGGATCTGGATGCGCGTCTCGGGCTTCCTGCTCGTGTTCCTGATCTTCGGCCACCTCTTCTACAACCTGATCTTCCCGGGCAAGGTGTCGATCCTCGACTGGGGCTTCGTGGCTGGCAAGCTCGCCGACCCGATCTGGCTGTGGTGGGATGTCGTGCTGCTGTGGCTCGCCCTCATCCACGGCTCGAACGGCATGCGCACCCTCGTGAACGACTACGCGCACGGACGCTTCCGCAGCTTCCTGCTGGTGGCGCTCGGCCTCGCGACGGTCGCGCTGCTCGCGCTCGGCACCCTCGTGCTGACGACCTTCGACCCCTGCCTGGCGCCGACCGACAACGCCGAGCTGATCGCCATCTGCGCCGCCCGGTGACAGACGCCCAGTGATGAGAGAGAACGTGAGCGAGTACCTGCAGTTCGAAGACGGAGACGTCATCGACGGCGTCCACTATCACCGTCACGACGTCGTGATCGTGGGAGCAGGCGGGGCGGGCATGCGCGCCGCGATCGAGGCGGCCCCCCGCGCGAACACGGCGGTCATCACGAAGCTCTACCCCACCCGCTCCCACACGGGCGCGGCGCAGGGCGGCATGGCCGCGGCGCTCGCGAACGTCGAGGAGGACAGCTGGGAGTGGCACACCTTCGACACCGTCAAGGGCGGCGACTACCTCGTCGATCAGGACGCCGCCGAGATCCTCGCGAAGGAGGCGATCGACGCCGTCCTCGACCTCGAGAACATGGGCCTGCCGTTCAACCGCACGCCCGAGGGCCGCATCGACCAGCGCCGCTTCGGCGGTCACACCCGCGACCACGGCAAGGCGCCGGTGCGCCGTGCCTGCTACGCCGCCGACCGCACCGGCCACATGATCCTGCAGACGCTGTTCCAGAACTGCGTCAAGCTCGGCGTCAACTTCTTCAACGAGTTCTACGCGCTCGACCTCGTGATGACCGAGGTGGATGGCGTGCCCCAGCCCTCGGGCGTCGTCGCCTACGAGCTGGCCACCGGTGAGCTGCACGTCTTCCAGGGCAAGTCGATCGTCTTCGCCACCGGCGGCTTCGGCAAGATCTACAAGACCACCTCGAACGCGCACACCCTCACGGGCGACGGCGTCGGCATCATCTGGCGCAAGGGCCTCCCGCTCGAGGACATGGAGTTCTTCCAGTTCCACCCGACCGGCCTCGCCGGCCTCGGCATCCTGCTCACCGAGGGCGCCCGCGGCGAGGGCGCGATCCTGCGCAACGCCTCGGGCGAGCGCTTCATGGAGCGCTACGCCCCCACCATCAAGGACCTGGCGCCGCGCGACATCGTCTCGCGCTGCATGGTGCAGGAGGTCGCGGAGGGCCGCGGCGCGGGCCCCCACAAGGACTACGTGCTGCTCGACTGCACCCACCTCGGCGCCGAGGTGCTCGAGACCAAGCTCCCCGATATCACCGAGTTCGCCCGCACCTACCTGGGCGTCGATCCGGTCGTCGAGCCCGTGCCCGTCATGCCCACCGCGCACTACGCGATGGGCGGCATCCCGACCAACGTCAAGGCCGAGGTGCTGCGCGACAACGACACCGTCGTCCCCGGCCTCTACGCCGCGGGCGAGTGCGCGTGCGTCTCGGTGCACGGCTCGAACCGCCTCGGCACCAACTCGCTGCTCGACATCAACGTGTTCGGCAAGCGCGCGGGCAACAACGCCGTGGACTACGCCGAGACCGTCGACTTCACCCCGCTTCCCGCGGATGCCGCGGCCGGCGTGCGCGACATGGTCGAGAGCCTGCGGAACGCGTCCGGCACCGAGCGGATCGCCGCCCTCCGCAAGGAGCTGCAGGACGAGATGGACCGCAACGCCCAGGTGTTCCGCACCGACGAGTCGCTCGAGAAGGTGACCCGGACCATCCACTCGCTCCGCGAGCGCTACAAGAACGTCTCGATCCAGGACAAGGGCCACCGCTTCAACACCGACCTGCTCGAGGCCATCGAGCTGGGCTTCCTGCTCGACCTGGCCGAGGTCGTCGTCTACTCCGCCCGCAACCGCAAGGAGAGCCGCGGCGGCCACATGCGCGACGACTACCCGAAGCGCGACGACGAGACCTACATGAAGCACACCATGGCGTACCTCACGGGCGATCCGCACTCGGCCGATGCCGCCGACCACATCTCGCTCGACTGGAAGCCGGTCGTGATCACGAACTACCAGCCGATGGAACGCAAGTACTGATGCGGTCACGAACTACCAGACTGTTCCGCAACATGGAGAGGAAGTACTGATGGCCGGCGCTGCCACCCTCGAGGCCGTGAACGACGCGGCGAAGCCCGAGGCGCCGATCCAGGCCTTCACGGTGACCCTCATCATCCGCCGCTTCGACCCGGAGAAGGACGCCGAGCCGTACTGGCAGGACTTCGACGTGGAGCTGTACGCGACCGACCGCGTGCTCGACGCGCTGCACAAGATAAAGTGGGAGCAGGACGGCTCGCTCACCTTCCGCCGCTCGTGCGCGCACGGCATCTGCGGCTCGGACGCCATGCGCATCAACGGCCGCAACCGGCTCGCGTGCAAGACCCTCATCAAGGACCTCGACATCTCGAAGCCGATCTACGTCGAGGCGATCAAGGGCCTGCCGCTCGAGAAGGACCTCATCGTCGACATGGAGCCGTTCTTCGCCTCCTACCGCGAGATCCAGCCGTTCCTCATCGCCAGCAGCAAGCCCAAGGACGGCAAGGAGCGAATCCAGTCGGTCGCCCAGCGCGAGCGCTTCGACGACACCACCAAGTGCATCCTGTGCGCCGCGTGCACCTCGAGCTGCCCGGTGTTCTGGACCGACGGCCAGTACTTCGGCCCGGCGGCGATCGTCAACGCGCACCGCTTCATCTTCGACTCGCGCGACGAGGCGGCGAAGGTGCGCCTCGACATCCTCAACGACAAGGAGGGCGTGTGGCGCTGCCGTACGACCTTCAACTGCTCGGAGGCCTGCCCGCGCGGCATCCAGGTGACGCAGGCGATCGCGGAGGTCAAGGCCGCGGTGCTGCGCGGCAAGCCCGACATCCCGAAGAAGTAGCGCTCCGGCCTCAGCCGACCGAGCGGATCACCTCGACGAGGCGCGCGACAGCGGGCCGCGGGTCGGCGGCGCGCCAGCCGACCTCGAGCGGCAGCGTCGCGGGCTCGGCGAGCGGTCGCGCCGCGATGTCGAGCGGGAGCGCCGACGCCGCAGACGCCGAGATGAGCGTGAACGCCCGGTTCTCGGAGAGGAAGTAGGAGCGGCTGCCGATGATGCGCGGCTGGCTGACGAGCACGATCGGGTCGAGCCCGCGCCGGTGGCAGATGTCGAGGATGACGTCGTAGTATCGCGGGCTGCGCTCGCGCGGCCACAGCATGAGCGGCAGCTCGCTCAACCGGTCGAGCCGCACGTGGCGGGACGCGGCGGCGGGGTGCGCGGCGCTCATCGCGACGAGAACCTCCTCCTCGCGCACGGTCTCCACCCGGTAGCCCGCGGGCAGGTCGAGGAAGCGGCCGATCCCGACATCCGCGTCGCCCGCGAGGAGCGCGGGCTCGACCTCGCCGGTCTCGACCGCGATGTCCTCGATCGTGAGGTGCGGGAGCGCCTCCTCGCTGCGGCGGAGCGCCCGCGGCACCAGGTCGTTCATGGCGCTCGGGCTGGCCGCGAGCCGGAGCAGTGTCGTGTCGAGCCCGGCCGCGAGGCGCGCGGCGATCGCGAACTCCCGGGACGCCGCGAGCAGCGCCTCCGCGGCCGGCAGCAGGGCCTCCCCCGCGGGCGTGAGCGCGACGCGGCGGGTGGAGCGGTCGAACAGCAGGGCGCCGGCGCGATCCTCGAGGCGCCGGATCTCCTGGCTCACCATCGACTGCGAGGTGTAGAGCGCCTCGGCAGCCTTGCCGAAGTGGAGCGCGTGCGCGACGGCGGCGAACACCTCCACCTGACGGAGCGACACATCCATCATCGAACCTTATCAATCATCCGGAATCATCGCGTTGATGCGATGACGCCGTGCCCGTAGCGTGGGATCGGACAGTTCTCCGAGGAAAGGGATGGATGATGGCCACGCAGGCTTTCGCGGTGTCAGCCGAGGTTCGGGATGCGGTCGCGGCGGGCACGCCGGTGCTCGCGCTCGAGTCGACGATCTTCACGCACGGTCTCCCCCGGCCCCGGAACGTCGAGGTGGCCCTCGAGGCCGAGGAGATCGTGCGCAAGGCGGGCGCCGTGCCCGCGACGATCGGCCTCGTCGACGGCGTCGCCACCGTCGGCCTCTCCGAGGAGCAGATCGTGCGCCTCTCGAACGACGACAGCGTCGTGAAGGTCAGCGTGCGCGACATCCCCGTGGCCGCGGCCAAGCGCCTCGGAGGCGGCACCACCGTCGCGGCGACCGCCTACCTCGCGGTGCGGGCCGGCATCCGGGTGTTCTCGACGGGCGGGCTCGGCGGCGTGCACCGCGGCGCCCAGGAGACCTTCGACGAGTCCGCCGACCTCACGACCCTCGCGGGGCTCCCCCTGGTCGTGGTGAGCGCCGGCGTCAAGTCGATCCTCGACATCCCGCTCACCCTCGAGCGCCTCGAGACGCTCAACCTCGCCGTCGTGGGCTACCGCACGACCGACTACCCCGGCTTCTACATCTCCGACTCGGGCTACGACCTGGAGTACTCCGTCGACAGCACCGCCGAGATCGCCGACATCGTCGCCGCGCGCGACGAGCTCGAGATCCGCTCCACCGTGCTCGTGGCGAACCCCGTCGCCGCGGACGCGCAGCTCCCCGTGGAGGTGCACGACGCGGTGCTCGCCAAGGCCTGGGCCGCGGCCGAGGCGGCCGGCATCAGCGGGCACGACACGACCCCGTTCCTGCTCGACTTCATCCAGCGGGAGACCGGTGGACGCAGCCTCGACGTGAACGTCGCCGTCTACCGCGGCAACGTCGCGCTCGGCGCGCAGATCGCGGCCTCGCTGCGCTGATGATCGCCGTCGCGGGCGACATCGTCGAGGATGTCGTCGTCTGGGGCACCCAGCACATCGAGCGCGGCACCGACACGCCCGTGCGCATCTTCCGCGCGCAGGGCGGATCGGCGGCCAACGTCGCGGCAGCCGTCGCGCGCCAGGGCGGCGCCGCCCGGTTCATCGGACGCGTCGGCGACGACGCGGCGGGCACCGCGCTCGAGAGCGTGCTGCAGGGCATCGGCATCGACACCCGCCTGCAGCGCGGCGGGCGCACGGGCACGATCGTGATCCTCATCGACGAGACCGGCGAGCGCAGCATGCTGCCCGACCGCGCGGCCGCGGCCGAGCTCGAGCCCATCGACCCCGAGTGGCTCGCGGGAGCCCACTGGCTGCACGTGCCGATGTACGGCCTCGGCACGCCGGAGCAGGTGCCGGTCTTCCTCGAGCTCGCCCGCGAGGCGGCGCGACGCGGCATCCCGGTGAGCGTCGACGCCTCCTCCCTCTCCCTCCTGCGCGGCCTCGGGGTCGAGCGGGTGGCGGAGCTGCTCGAGGCGATGACGCCCCGCGTCGTGCTCGCGAACGCCGAAGAGGCCGCCTTCCTCGGCTGGGACACCGCCGACGCACGACCCGCGCCGATCGTCGTGGTGAAGCGCGGCCCCGATCCCGTGACGGTGCGCACCGCCGACGACACGATCGACCTCGCGGTGCCCCTCGTGCCGGATGTCGTCGACACCACGGGCGCGGGCGACGCCTTCGCCGCCGGGTTCCTGATGGCGCTCGTCGACGACGCGACGCCCGAGGCCGCCGCTCAGGCCGGCATCGCCTCGGCCGCGCGGGTGCTGAGCACGCCGGGCTCGGGCTGGTAGCCGGCCGGGGCATCCGGCACCCCTGCGGGTAGCGTGGGGTGATGGCCGAGACGTCCGAGCCGGATGCGGGGAAGCCCGGTCTCGTGCCGCGCGCGCGGCGGATCGTCGACGGCACGATGCGGCTCAAGCCCGTGCGGGTGTTCCGCGACTACTCCGACCACCGCGGGCCGCTGCTCGCATCGGGGCTCTCCAACCAGGCGGTGTTCGCGGTGTTCGCCGCCGTGTGGGTGGCCTTCTCGGTGTTCGGGATCGTGCTGGCCGGCAACCGCGCGCTGCAGGACGCGCTCTTCGCGCTGATCGCGAGCGCGGTCCCGGGCCTGATCGATACGGGAAGCGGAGGCGCGATCCGCCCCTCCGATCTCGTCAACACCACGGTGCTGACCTGGACGGGCTCGATCGCGCTCGCCGGCCTGCTCGTGACCGCGCTCGGCTGGCTCGCCTCCGCGCGCGACGCCATCCGGCTGCTCGGCGACCTGCCCGGCCCCCGCACCAACTTCCTGCTGCTGAAGCTCAAGGATCTCGGGCTCGCGCTCGGCTTCGGAGCCCTGCTGCTCGTGTCGGCCGGCCTCACGGTGCTGTCGTCGCAGGCGATCGACGGCGTGCTCGGCTGGCTCGGCATCCGGGACACCGCCGCGGTCGCGCTGAGCGCCCGCGCGCTCTCGGCCGGCGTGATGTTCGCGCTCGACACCGTCGTCCTCGCGGCGCTCTACCGCGTGCTCGCCGGGGTGCACATCCCGCTGCGGTTCCTCGCGCCGGGCTCGCTGCTCGGCGCGTTCGCGCTCGGGGTGCTCAAAGTGCTCGGCACGACGCTGCTCGGCGGTGCCACCCGCAATCCGCTGCTCGCGGGGTTCGCCGTCATCATCGGGCTGCTCATCTGGTTCACGCTCATCTGCCAGGTGATCCTCATCGCGGCCTGCTGGGTCTTCGTGTCGATGAAGGATGCCGGGGTGCCGCTCGACAGGCGGCTCGCCGCGGAGCGAGCCCGGGCCGCAGCCGCCGAGCACGCGCGGCTGCGCGAGGAGGTGCGCGCCGAGCTCGAGGCCTCGCGGCCGGGCTTCTGGCGGCGCCTCTTCGGACGTCGGCGGCCCTGACTAGAGTTGGAGGCGTGTCACGCCCCCTCCGCATCGCCTCGGTCAACGTCAACGGCGTGCGCGCCGCGTACCGCAAGGGCATGGGCGAGTGGCTCGCCCCCCGCGGGGTCGACATCCTGGCGCTCCAGGAGGTGCGCGCCGAGACCGACGACCTCACGGCGCTCCTCGGCGAGGAGTGGGACGTGCTGCACGACCCGGCGACCGCGAAGGGCCGCGCGGGCGTGGCGCTCGCGAGCCGTCGCAAGGCCGACCTCCACCGCGTGACCTTCGGCCCCGACGACTTCGACTCGGCGGGCCGCTGGCTCGAGGCCGACTACGACGTCGACGGCACGATCGTGACGGTGGTCTCGTGCTACGTGAACTCCGGCGAGGCCGACACCCCCAAACAGGTCGAGAAGTACAAGTTCCTCGAGGCCTTCGTCGAGCGCCTGCCGAAGCTCGCCGAGCACAACCCGCTCGCGCTCGTGGTCGGCGACCTCAACGTCGGCCACCGCACCCTCGACATCAAGAACTGGAAGGGCAACGTCAAGCGGGCCGGCTTCCTGCCCGAGGAGCGCGCCTACTTCGATCGCATCCTCGGGGCCGAAACCGACGACGGCTACAACGCGGGCGCCGGCCTCGGCTGGGTCGACGTCGGCCGCCGCTGGGCGGGCGAGGTGCCCGGCCCCTACACCTGGTGGTCGCAGCGCGGCCAGGCCTTCGACACCGACACCGGATGGCGCATCGACTACCACCTGGCGACTCCGGCGCTCGCCGAGAAGGTGACCTCCTACACGATCGACCGCGCGGCGGCCTACGACGAGCGATGGTCCGACCACGCCCCCGTCGTCGTCGACTATGCGGTCTCGTAGACCGCAGATTGAGTAGCCTGCACAGCAGGCGTGTCGAAATCCGCCGATCCAAGGACCCCACCCATGACCAAGCCCCGCCTGTTCTCGGGCATGCAACCCTCCGCCGACTCGCTCCACGCGGGCAACTACATCGGCGCCCTCCTGCAGTGGAAGCAGCTGCAGAGCGACTACGACGCGATCTTCTGCGTCGTCGACCTGCACGCGATCACCGTGCCGCAGGATCCCGCATCCCTCCGCGAGAAGACACGGCGTACCGCCGCGCAGTACATCGCAGCCGGCATCGACCCGACCGCCTCGACGCTGTTCGTGCAGTCCCAGGTGCCGGCGCACGCGCAGCTCGCGTGGGTGCTCAACACCATCACGGGCTTCGGCGAGGCGAGCCGGATGACCCAGTTCAAGGACAAGTCCGCCAGGCAGGGTGCCGACTCGGCATCCGTCGGCCTCTTCACCTATCCGATCCTGCAGGCCGCCGACGTGCTGCTCTACGACGCCGAGATCGTGCCCGTCGGCGAGGACCAGCGCCAGCACATCGAGCTCACCCGCGACCTCGCGCAGCGCTTCAACTCGCGCTTCGGAGAGACCTTCGTGGTGCCCGAGGTGTCGATCCTCAAGGAGACCGCGAAGGTCTACGACCTGCAGAACCCGACCGCGAAGATGTCGAAGTCGGGCGAGACCGAGAACGGCATCCTGTGGCTGCTGGACGAGCCGACGCGGCTGGTCAAGAAGATCAAGTCGGCGGTGACCGACGCCGACGGCTCGGTGCACTACGACCCCGCGGCGAAGCCCGGCGTCTCCAACCTGCTGACGCTGCTGTCGGTGCTCGGCGGAACCTCGATCGACACCCTCGAGCACGAGTTCGCGGGCCGCGGCTACGGCGACCTCAAGGGCGCCGTCGCGGATGCCGTGGTCGCCGAGTTCGGCCCGGTGCGTGAGCGCGCCCTCGAGCTGCTCGCCGACCCGGCCGAGCTGGACCGGGTGCTCGCGAGCAACGCCGAGCGCGCGAACGCGATCGCCGAAGCCACCCTCGCGCGGGTCTACGACCGCATCGGCTTCCTGCCGCGGCGCTGACGATGGAACCCGTCGTCATCCGCACCGAGCGGCTCGTGCTCTCGATCCCGACGGACGACGACGTCGACCAGATCACGCGTCTCTGCCAGGACGAGCTCATGCGCGACATGCTCGCGATGCTCCCCTGGCCGTACGCCCGCGAAGACGCCGTGTCGTTCGTGCGCGAGCTCGCCCGCCCGGGCTGGGAGTCGGGCGACGCCGCGCAGTGGAGCATCCGGGAGGCCGAGGACGGTCCGCATCTCGGCTCGATCGGCTGGCGCCGGGAGCGACACGACATCGGCTTCTGGATGGGGGCGCCGTATCGCGGGCGCGGCTACATGACGGAGGCCGTGCGCGGCGTGTGCGCGTGGGTGTTCGCGGAGCTCTGCGAGGAGCGGATCGGCTGGGAGGCGGTGGCCGGCAACGTCGCCTCGGCGCGGGTGGTGCGGGCCGCCGGCTTCCGCTTCGACGGGGAGCGGCCGGTCGACATCCCGTTCCGCGACGGACGCCGTCCGATGGGCTGGCACGGCCATCTGCTGCGCGACGACGACGGGTCGCCGCGCGAGGGGTGGCCCCTGTGAGCGCCGTGCGCGTCGTGCTCTTCGACCTCGACGACACCCTGTTCGCCCACCGGGAGTCGGTCGAGGCAGGCATCCGCTCCTTCCGCACGGCCCTCGGCGGGGCGGTGGCCGCCGCCGACGCGACCGACGAGTTCGCCCGCTGGAACGCGCTCGAGGAGCACCACTACCACCGCTATCTCGCGGGCGAGATCGACTACCTCGAGCAGCGGCGCGCGCGGGCTCGTGGCTTCGTGGCGCCGTACGGCATCGAGCTCGACGACGAGGCGGCGGAGGCGTGGTTCGAAAGCTACCTCGACCACTACGAGGCCACCTGGCGACTGCACGACGACGTGGCGCCCTGCCTCGCGGCTCTCGCTCCGCGCGAGTTCGGCATCATCACGAACGGCGACCTCGCCTTCCAGACCGCGAAGATCCTCGGCACGGGGCTCGAGCGCCTGATCCCGCTCGAGAACGTGATCGCGAGCGGCGAGGAGGGCGTCGCGAAGCCGGATGCGCGCATCTTCGAACTCGCGGCCGCCCGCTTCGGCGTCTCCCCCGCGGAGGCCTGCTACGTGGGCGACCGCCTGCGCACGGACGCGATCGGAGCCGCCCAGGCGGGTATGCTCGGCATCTGGATCGACCGTGCCGGAACGGCGACCAGGGAGCAGCTCGCCGACGCCGCGGCCGCGGGCGCGCACGTCATCCACGGGCTCGCGGAGCTGCCTGCGCTGCTGGGCTGAGCCGCCCCTCTACTCCTCCACATGCCGGTCCGGAGCGAGTTGCCCCAAGATTCGTGAAACGTCCTGGCGGGTCGCCGCGAGGCCTTGTTAGCCTCGCCGACATCCCGCCCGCGAACCCGAGAGGACACCCCCGATGCCCGCAGCCGCCGCGCCCGTCGCACCCCTTGACCCGCGGGTCGCTCTGCTCGCCGCCGCGCACGATCGCACCCACCGCGACCTCGCGACCCTCACCGAGGAGGTGCGCAAGAACCACGACGAGCTGAACAACCGAATCAGCCTGCTCGACACCAAGACCGAGTTCGTCGGGGCACGGGTCACCGCCGAGGTCGGCCTCATCAACCGCAAGCTCGACGACATCGAGCGCAACGGCGCGATGGTGAAGGATCACGTGATCCTGATGACCGGCAAATTCGGGGAGCTCGACAAGAAGGTCACCCTGCTCGACGAGCGGCTCACCGCCCGGCTCGATTCGATGGACGAGAAGTTCACGACGCGACTCGACGCGATGGACGAGAAGTTCACGACGCGACTCGACGCGGTCGACGAGCGACTTGACTCCGTGGATGCGCGGTTCGAGGCCATGGATGCACGGTTCGACTCCGTGGATGCGCGGTTCGAGGCTGTGGATGCGCGATTCGACGCCGTCGACAAGCGGTTCGACGCCGTCGACGAGCGGTTCGATGCCGCGGACAAGCGGTTCGACGGGATCGACACCCGACTCGACACGATCGTCGAGCTCCTGACGACCGGGCCTCGGGAATAACGTCCGCGGCGACGCGTTGTAGACTCCGAACCAAGCACGTGCTCCGGGGGCGGTGGAACTCCGCACCGGCGGTCAAAGTCCGCGAACCCGGCCTCGCAAGAGGCCGGGCCGATCCGGTGGAATTCCGGAACCGACGGTTACAGTCCGGATGAGAGGCAGCACGCGTCGGTGTCGTCCGCGAACCGACGCCGCCGACTCGCGTCGCGCATCCCCGGCCGGAACCGGAAGGGACGCCATGAGCGACGCAGTCGCGTACGACGCAGTCGCGTACGACGCAGCCATGCGCCGCGCCCTCGAGCTGGCCGCCCGCGGCCCGGTCACCGGCGGCAACCCGCAGGTCGGCTGCGTGCTGCTCGACGACACCGGGCAGATCGTCGCCGAGGGCTGGCACCGCGGCGCCGGCACCCCGCACGCCGAGGTCGACGCGCTCTCCCATCTGACGGATGCCCGCGGCCTGACCGCCGTCGTCACCCTCGAGCCCTGCAACCACACCGGCCGTACCGGTCCCTGCAGCCAGGCCCTCATCGCCGCGGGCATCACCCGTGTCGTCTACGCGGTCACCGACCCCGGACGCGAGTCCGCGGGAGGTGCCGAGCGGCTCCGTGCCGCGGGGGTCGAGGTGATCCCGGGCGTACGCGCCGACGAGGTCGCCGCGTTCCTGCACGTCTGGCTCGTCGCCGTCGCCCGGCACCGCCCGTGGGTCACGGTGAAGTGGGCGTCTACGCTCGACGGGCGCGCCGCCGCATCCGATGGCACGAGCCAGTGGATCACCGGCACCGCGGCACGTCAGCGCGTGCACGAGCAGCGCGCCGAATCCGACGCGATCCTCGTCGGCATCGGCACGGTGCTCGCCGACGATCCGACGCTCACGGCACGCGGCGACGGCGGCGAGCTGCTCCCCCACCAGCCCCTGCCCGTCGTGCTGGGCGAGCGCCCGGTGCCGCCGGATGCCGCGCTCCGCCGCCATCCGGCCGGCCTCCTCGAGACCGGCACCCGCGATCTCGCCCGCGTGCTCGCCGAGCTCGACGCTCGCGGCATCCGGCGCGTCTACGTGGAGGGCGGGCCCACGCTCGCCTCCGCCGTGGTCGCCGCCGGGCTCGCCGACGAGTACGCCGTCTATCTCGCCCCCGCGCTGCTGGGCGGCGACCGCCTCGCGCTCGGCGAGCTCGGCATCCGCAGCATGGACGGCATGCGCCGCCTCCGCATCGCGAGCGTCGAGCAGCTCGGCGACGACCTGCTCATCCTGGCCCGACCCGCTCCGGAAGGGAGCTGACATGTTCACCGGCATCATCGAGGAACGCGGCGAGGTGCTCGCCTGGGAGCCCACGGCCGACGCGGCACGCATCACCGTGCGCGCCCCCATCGCGGTCTCCGACGCATCCCACGGCGACTCGATCGCGGTCTCGGGCGTCTGCCTGACCGTCATCGACCAGGGCGAGGACTGGTTCACCGCCGACGTCATGGCCGCCTCGATCGCGGTCACGACGCTCGGCCTGCGGAAGCCCGGCGACCGCGTCAACGTCGAGCGCGCCACCGCGGTGGGCGACCGCCTCGGCGGCCACATCGTGCAGGGCCATGTCGACGGCACCGCCGCCGTGCTCGGGGTCGAGGACGGCTCTGCCTGGCGCGTCGTGCGCTTCACCCTGCCCGACGAGCTGGCGGGCCTGGTGACCCGCAAGGGCTCGATCGCGATCGACGGCACCTCGCTCACCGTGAGCGCCGTGTCGGATGCCGCCGAGCCGGAGCAGTGGTTCGAGGTGTCGCTCATCCCGGAGACGCTCGAGGCCACGACCCTCGGCACGCTCACCGCGGGCGATCGGGTGAATCTCGAGACCGACATCCTGGCGCGGCACGTGGAACGCATGCTGGCCTGGCAGAAGGAAGGACGGCGATGAGCCTCAGCGACATCCCCACCGCGCTCAGCGCGCTGCGCGAGGGGCGGCCCGTGATCGTGGCCGACGACGAGGGACGCGAGAACGAGGGCGACGTGGTGCTCGCCGCCGAGACGGCGAGCCAGGAGTGGGTCGCCTGGGCGGTCAAGCACTCCTCGGGCTTCATCTGCGCCCCCATGACCAACGAGATCGCCGACCGGCTCGAGCTGCCGCCGATGGTCGCCGAGAACCAGGACCCGCGCGGCACGGCCTACACGGTGTCGGTCGATGCGGCCGACCGCTACTCGACGGGCATCTCGGCATCCGACCGGGCGCACACCCTCCGCGTGCTGTCCGACCCCGCGTCGACTCCGGCGAGCCTCAACCGTCCCGGTCACATCCTCCCGCTGCGGGCGGTCGACGGCGGCGTGCGCGAGCGCGACGGGCACACCGAGGCATCCGTCGACCTCATGAAGCTCGCGGGGCTCACGCCGGTCGCGGCGATCGTCGAGATCGTCGACGAGGACGGCGAGATGATGCGCCTGCCGAACCTCATCAAGCTCGGCGAGCGCGAGAACATCCCGGTCATCACGATCGAGGCGCTCATCCGCTTCATGGAGGAGCGCCGTTGCGAGCGTGACCCGAAGGCCGAGGTCGAGGTGCCCGAGTGGCAGCGCGTGAGCTTCGAGGTGGAGACCACCGTGCCGACCGCGCACGGCGACTTCCGCGTGCGCGCCTACCGCGACCGCTCGACGGGTGCCGACCACGTCGCCTGGATCTCGGGCGAGCCGCGCGATGGCGCGCTCGTGCGCGTGCACTCCGAGTGCCTCACGGGCGAGGCCTTCGGCTCGCTCAAATGCGAGTGCGGGCCGCAGCTGCAGGCCGCGCTCGACACGATCCGCGTGGAGGGCGGCATGGTCGTCTACCTGCGCGGCCAGGAGGGGCGCGGCATCGGCCTCATCAACAAGCTGCGCGCCTACCGGCTGCAGGAGGACGGTTTCGACACGCTCGACGCCAACCTCGCGCTCGGCCTCCCCGCCGACGCCCGCGACTACGGGGCGGCGGTCGGCATCCTCAAGGACCTCGGCATCCGCCGCGTGCGGCTGCTGTCGAACAACCCGGAGAAGGCCCGCCAGCTGGCCGCGCGCGGCATCGAGGTCGACGAGCTCGTGCCGCTCGTCGTCGGTGTCGGCGAGCACAACGAGGGCTACCTCGACGCGAAGCGCGACCGGATGGGCCACGCGCTCCCCGACCATGAGGCGCTCGTGGGGCGCCTCACCACCACGACCGCGGAGGGAACCGAATGAGCGGCGAAGGACGTCCGACCGAGCTCGACACCGACGGGACGGGGCTGCGGATCGCCGTGGTCGCCGGAACCTGGCACGAGCGCATCACCGAGGGCCTGCTGCAGGGCGCGCTGCGCACGCTCGCGGCGTCCGGGGCCGAGGTCGAGGTGTTCCGCGTGCCGGGCAGCTTCGAGCTGCCGGTGGCGGCGAAGGCTGCCCTCGAGGCGGGTGCGGATGGAGTGGTCGCCCTCGGCGTGATCATCCGGGGCGGCACGCCGCACTTCGAGTTCGTCTCGAACGCCGCCACCGACGGCCTCACCCGGGTCGCGATCGACACCGGCAAGCCCGTCGGGTTCGGCGTGCTCACCCTCGACGACGAGCAGCAGGGCATCGACCGCGCCGGCTTCCCCGGCTCGAAGGAGGACAAGGGGGCCGAGGCGGCGGAGGCCGTGCTCGCGACCGCCCGCGTGCTCGCCCGCATCCGCTCCGCTCGCTGATCACCTGACCTCGGCACCCCCACCGTCAGGCACCCCACCGGTGTCGGCACCCGTGCGGCCGGGCGTCCGCGCACGGCCGGCCGCACGGCCGAGCGCCGCGGATCACCGCGGCGCAAGAAAATTCAGTCGAGGAAGAGCGTGCGCAGTCGCCTCGTCGTGAAGAAGAGGCCCGCGACGATCATCACGAGGTAGTAGAGCACGTGCACGAGCATCGCGGGCCCGAGCACGCCCGTCGTGAGGCCGCGCACGAGCTCGACGCCGTGCCAGAGCGGGAGCGCCTGCACGAGCCACTGGATCGGCTCGGGGTAGACGGCGAGCGGGTAGAAGGTCGCCGAGAAGAGGAACATCGGCAGCAGGGCGAAGGCGATCCATTCCATCTGCTGGAAGGTCTTGAGGTAGCTCGTGATGCCCATGCCGATGCTCGCGAAGCCGAAGGCGATGAGCAGCACAGCGGGCACGGCGAGCAGCGCGGTCCACGAGAGGTTGAGGCCCATGAGCTGCATGACGATCTGGAATCCCACGCCGTAGACGGCGCCGCGGAACAGCGCCAGCAGGATCTCACCGAGCGCGATGTCGAGCGGTCCGAGACTCGTGGCGAGCATGCCCTCGTAGAGCTTGCCGAAGTTCATCTTGAAGAAGACGTTCCACGTGGAGTCGTAGATGGCGCCGTTCATCGCCGACACCGCGAGCAGCGCGGGCGCGATGTAGGCGGCATACGGGATCGCGTGGCCTGCCGCGTCGTGCACGTCGCCGATGAAGGCGCCGAGGCCGACGCCGAGAGACAGCAGGTAGAAGATCGGCTCCACGAAGCCCGAGAGCACGACGACCCAGTTGGTCGACTTGGTCGCCTGCAACCCACGGGCGACCACCGCGCCCGCGTTGCCCGCGTAGAGCGCCCGGACGCCGCCGGTGCGGGGGCCGCGGGCGGCGGATGTCGTGCTCATCGGTTGAGCCTCCGTGCCGCCAGGCGCACCGCGAGCATCCATCCCGCGGCGCTCAGCAGCATCAGATAGCCGATGTGCACGGCGATGAGCCACACCGGCCGCTCCGCCCCGTAGGCGACGACGCGACCGAGCTCGGAGGCGTGCCAGAGCGGCGAGAGCCAGCCGATCCACTGCAGGAAGAACGGCAGCTGGGTCAGCGGGAACACCGTGCCGCTGAAGAGCGTGAGCGGCAGCACGAGCACCCGCTGGAGCACCGCGAACTGCCCCCGGTCCTCGCGAAGCGTCGAGGAGTACGCGAGCAGCGGGGTGCCGAGCGCGAGGCCCGCGGCCGTCGCCGTGAGCACCGTGAGCAGACCCCACAGCTGCGGCACCGCGCCGAAGGCGGCCATCACGGCGACGTACGCGACGTTGGTCACGAGCATCCGCAGCGCCACGAAGAGCACGATGCCGTCGACGATCTGCCGGGCCGTGAGGGGCGAGGCGTTCATGCCGAAGTAGATCGGGTTCCACTTGAACCCCTGCATGACCGGGTAGGTGAACTCACTCGAGGCGATGGTGACGGATGCGGTGGCGATGAGCGCGGGCGCCACGAACACGAGGTACGGGACGCCGTCGACACCCGACGGCCCCGCGTTCGCCTGCACGAGCACGCCGAGCCCGACGCCGAAGGCGAAGAGATAGAGCACGGGCGTGCCGATCGCGGCCGCCACGTTGACCCCGAGGTAGCGCCGCCAGATGCGCACGTGGTGCTCCACCACGTACCAGGCGCCGAAGCGACGCGCGCGGATGCCGGCGGCACGCGCCTCTGCGGCGAGCGCGTCGACACCCTGCAATGCGGCGCTCATTCGATCAGCGACCTTCCCGTGAGGCGCAGGAAGACATCCTCGAGGCTCGAGCGCCGCACGAGGCTCGTGAGCGGCTGCAGGCCGCGCGCCGTCACCTCGACGAGCGCCGCCTCGGCATCGTCGGCATAGAGCAGGATCCGGTCGGGCAGAACCTCGAGCCGGTCGCCGACGCCCTCGAGCGCGGTCGCGGCGGCGGCGTTGTTCTCCGATCCGAAGCGCACCTCGAGCACCTCACGCGTCGAGTACTCGCGGATGAGGGATGCCGGGCTCCCCTCCGCCATGATGCGGCCGTGATCGACCACGACGAGCCGGTCGCACAGCTGCTCGGCCTCGTCCATGTAGTGCGTCGTGAGCAGCAGCGTGGTGCCCTGCTCCTTGAGGCGGAACAGGCGGTCCCAGAGGATGTGGCGCGCCTGCGGGTCGAGACCGGTGGTCGGCTCGTCGAGCAGCAGGATGCGGGGCTCGTTGATGAGCGCGCGGGCGATCGTGAGGCGGCGCTTCATGCCGCCGGAGAGCTCCTCGACGGTGGCTCCGGCGCGATCGGCGAGCTGGGCGAACACGAGCAGCTCATCGGCCCGCTCGGCGACGAGCTTGCGCGGCAGCCCGAAATAGCGTCCGTAGGCGAGCAGGTTCTCGCGCACCCGGAGCTCGTTGTCGAGGTTGTCCTGCTGGGGCACGACGCCGAGACGGGCCCGGATCTCGGGGCCGTGCTCGTCGGGGTCGAGGCCGAGCACCTCGAGCCGGCCGGCGCTGCGCGTGGAGACCGCCCCGATCATCCGCATCGTGGTGGACTTGCCGGCACCGTTGGGGCCGAGCAGCCCGAACGACTCCCCCGGCGCGACCTCGAAGGAGATGCCGTCGACGGCGGTGAAGTCGCCGTAGCGCTTGACGAGCTCGGAGGCGATGATCACGGACACGGGAATAGAGCCTATGGCCCGCGACCGACGCCGGGTTCCGATCATCCGGGACCCCCATTCCGCCGCGACCCCGCGATCCCTACACTGTGCTCACCCCACCACCACACGATCGAGGTCGCATG
This sequence comes from Protaetiibacter sp., assembly GCA_030150265.1. GTDB lineage: Bacteria > Actinomycetota > Actinomycetes > Actinomycetales > Microbacteriaceae > Homoserinibacter. Next base: position 36,117 of record JASLGG010000043.1, on the reverse strand, counting down.
TCCCGTCGCGTCACCCCGCACGCCCTGGCCCTTCTCGCGCTCGCGACGGTCCTGCTGAGTGCGTGCGACCCGCTCCCGCCCGCGGATCCCGGCACGGGCACGCCGACGACCGCGCCGAGCGCCTCGCAAGCATCCGGATCGCTGCTCGGCCCGCTCCCGGAGGACGCCGTGCTCGGCATCGCGGTGATCGTGACCGACGCATCCGGCGCGGCGCTGCAGCTGCGCGAGATCGTGCACCGTTCCTACGCCTGGGACTCCGACGAGGGCCGCCCGCTCGCCGGGATGATGACCGCGGGATGCCTCGGCGCCCTCGAGGACACCGTCTACGAGGAGCAGCTGTGGAGCTTCGCCTCCATCGAGGTGTCGGCCACCCCGGTCGGCGACACCCCGTGGGCGGGCGATCCGGCGGATACGGCCCGGTGGATCCGCGTGCAGCCGCTCACCGCGCACCTCTCACTCGCATCCGACGGCGTCCTCGTGGAGGACCCGGCCGCGGTGCCGGAGGCGCCGCACTGCGATCGCGATCGGCTGATCGCGGGCACCGGCACGGGCGCGCTCGTCGTGGGCTTCCACGGCGACACCGACGCGGTCGGCGCCGCCGGCCACTTCACGCGCTGGGCGAACCACCGCTACGGCTTCCAGGCAGACGACCCCGGGCTCGTGTTCAGCGGCTGCGAGACGGTCGTCACGGAGCTCGGCGCCTCGCTCGGCGGGGGCGTCGCGAGCTGGACGTCGGAACTCGACGGCACGCACTGCGTGACGGGCTCCGGCCTGCCCGAGGACACCGACTCCTGACCCGCCCCACCGAGCGGGACGGGTCAGGAGCGCTCAGCCGGCGGTCCGCCGACGGCGGTGCCGGATGATCCCCAGCAGCAGCGCGCCGCCCCCCAGCAGCAGCGCGGCGAGGCCGGGGAGGCCTCCGAGGTCGACGCCCGTGGAGGCGAGCGGGTCGCCCGGGTCGCCGGGACCCGGCCGCTGGGTGGTGCCCGGCGCGGCGGCGAGGGTGAACCACTCGGTCGGGTTGTCGATGTCGAGATCGCTCGCGATCGGCGCGACCGCGCCGGCCACCTCGTAGAGCTCGAGGTAGATGACGACCCGCTGTCCGGCGTTCGCGGCGGCCACGGCGGAGGAGATGATCCAGTCCATCGTCAGGGTGCCCGAGGCGGCGGTCGGCGTGAAGGTCGCGCTCTGGCTGATGCCGATCGGGGTGCCCGCGCCGCCGTCGGCGCGCATGAGCCAGCCGTCGAAGCGGTAGCTCGTGCCCGCGGTCAGGCCGCTGTACGAGATGCGGTCGGTCACCGTGCCGCCGGTGAGCGGCAGCTGCTTCGTGACGCCGTCGTCGTCCACCCAGGCGACCGTCGAGAACGCCGGATCGAGCACCGCGTCGAGCGTGTTGGTGACGGTGACGCTCGCGGTGGCTCCGGCGACGATCATGATGTCGTCATCCGACCACACCGGGGTCCTCCAGAGGCCACCCGCGACGGCCGCGGGGGCCGGTTCACGCAATAGCACGCGGGTGCCCGCGGGGAGGCCCGAGACCGTGGCGGGGGCGCCGACCGTCACCGTCAACGGCACCCAGGCGGTGCCGCCGTCGATCGAGTACTCGATCGTGAAGTCCGTCGGGACGGCGGGCACGCCATCCGGGTTCGACAGCGTCTTGCTCACCGAGAAGCCGCCGGTGGGCGCACCCTCGGGGATCGTGCAGCCGCCGGCGCCGCGGAAGGGGAAGGAGTGGAACTCGAGACCCGCCTCGGAGCCGCCGCCCTGCACGAGGTCGCCGTTGGTGAGGACCCGGCCGTTCGTGCTCGTGAGCACCGTGAGGATGCTCACGGCGCTCGGCACGAGCACGGAGCCGAGCAGCTGGTCGCTCTTGCCGAGGGTGACGTCGGCCGCGGTCGGGAAGTTCCACAGGATCGACTGCGTGAGTCGCGAGAAGGTGAAATCGCTCGTCGACATCGGGTTGACGCCGACGCCCTCGAGCTGGGTGCCGTTGGAGGAGACCACAGCGGTCGAACCGGTGACGTTGATGATGATGACGGCGCCCGCGGGGATGCCGGTGAAGTTCTGCCCGCGCGGGGCCGCCAGGGTGCCGAGCTGGTCGCCCGGCACCTGGAACACCTGGACCGGCGACACGCCGTCACCGTAGAACGTCACGCCCCAGCTCTGCGAGTCGTAGCCGCCGGTGGGGGCGAGCGCCGCGTACTCCGCGGATGCCTGGGTGATCTGGGCGGGGATGCCGGCGTAGGGGGCGAGCGGCGACGGCGCATTCTGCGTGACCGTGCCGCCGCTCGTCGCGTGCGTGCCCGTGACGGTGCCGCCCGCGACGATGTTGCCGCCGATGCTGTTGCCGACGTCGAGGGTGCCCGAGGACACGATCACCGAGCCGCCCGTGACGAGCATGTCGCTCATCGCGGCCGGCGGCACGCGCGATCCCACGCCCGCGACGCCGAGGTTGTAGTAGCCCGACGAGATCGTCATGTCGCCGCCCACGACGACCAGTCCCTCGGCCTCGGCACCGCCGCCCGCGACGGAGAGGTCACCGCCGACGTAGACGTTGACGTTGTCGTCGGAGCCGAGGGAGGTGCCGTTGTGGAGGTTCTTGTAGTCGCCGACCGGCGGGCACGGGGTCGCGGCCGCGGCGCCCAGCGCACCGGTGACGGCGAGGGTCGCGGCGACGAGCGCGGAGGCGGCAGCCCCGGCGAGAGTGCGGACGGGGCGGCGGGTGGCGGCACGGTGGATGGGGGCGCGGCGCGCAGAGCGGCGAAGCGGAAGCATACGACGGTCCTCGGGTAAACGGTCGTGATCGGCACGGGCAGACGAAGGCGCCCGGGTGCCGCGATCGGGTACGGGTGGGGTTCGGGTTTGTTAGTAAATGGAACTAACAAACTAACTGTAGCGGAACATCGCCCAAAAGGGAAGGGTTCCTCTAGATGTCAACGCAGGTTGACGTGCCCGATCCAGTCAACTACGGTTGACATCCGTGGACGTCGGAGAGCTGCGCACCCTCGCGGGCGACGCCGGATCGCGGGACCCGCTCGTCGCGCTCCGCGCGCTCACCGGCCTGCGCCGCGAGCTCGACCGCCACGAGGCCGCGGCCGTGCGGCGCGCCCGGAACGCGGGTGCGTCCTGGCAGCTCATCGCGCTCTGCCTGGGCGTGAGCAGGCAGGCAGTCCACAAGAAGTACGGGCGCGCCTGACGCGCCGCCGACCCCCGAGGAACCCCCGATGACGAGCACCGACGCCCCCGCGCGCCGCTCCCCCTTCCGCCGCGCACCCGACACCGGGCCGCGCGCATCCTTCCGCGAGCTGCTCCCCTACCTCACCGAGCACCGCGCGCTCCTCGCGATCGCCGTGCTGCTCAGCCTCGCGAGCGCGGCGCTCTCGCTCGCGCAGCCCGCGCTCGTCAGCGAGGTGATCTCCGTGGTGGAGGCGGGGCATCCGCTCGGCTGGCTCGCCTGGGTGCTCGTCGCCCTCGTCATCGGCAACGGCGTGGTCAGCGCCGTCCAGCACTACCTGCTGCAGCGTGCGGGCACGAGCGTGGTCTACTCCTCGCGCCGCGCCCTCATCCGCCGGATGCTGCGGCTGCCGATCCGCGAGTTCGACACCCGCCGCACGGGCGACCTCGTCTCGCGCGTCGGCAGCGACACGACGCTGCTCTACGCCGTGCTCACGCAAGGCCTCGTGGATGCGCTGGGCGGCGCCGTCGTGTTCGTCGGCGCGATCGTCGGCATGGCGATCATCGACCCGGTGCTGCTCGGTGCCACCGTGCTCGTGATCGCCGTCGCGATCGGCGTCGTCGGCGGACTGTCCGGGCGCATCCGGGTGGCGAGCCGAGAGCAGCAGGAGAAGGTGGGCGACGTCGCGGCGGGCGTGCAACGCGCCATCACCGGCATCCGCACGGTGCGCGCCGCGGGCGCCACCGAGCGCGAATCGGAGGCCATCGAGCGCGAGGCCCGCGCGGCGTGGGGCGCCGGCATCCGGGTGGCGAAGGTGTCGGCGCTCGTCGTGCCGGTCGCCTCCATCGCGATGAACGTGTCGTTCCTCGTGGTGCTCGGGCTCGGCGGATACCGGGTCGCCTCGGGCGCGATCACCATCGCGAGCCTCGTGGCGTTCATCCTGTTCCTGTTCCTCATGATCATGCCGCTCGGACAGGCGTTCGGCGCCGTGACCTCGGTGAACCAGGCGCTCGGAGCGCTCGGCCGCATCCAGGAGATCATGCGGATCCCCTCCGAGGACGAGGGAGACGCGGAGGTGGCGGCCGCGCCCGCCATCACGACGGATGACGCCATCCGCTTCGAGGACGTGCGGTTCTCCTACCCCGAGGCGGCGCACCGGACCGAGGGCGAGAAGGTGCTCGCGTCGGCGCTCGGCGAGGAGGCCGTCGCGCCGGCGGACCGCGAGGTGCTGCACGGCGTCACCTTCGCGGTGCCGCGCGGCTCACGGGTGGCGCTCGTGGGGCCTTCGGGTGCCGGCAAGTCGACGATCCTGGCGCTCATCGAGCGCTTCTACGACCCGACCGACGGCGTCGTGCGCGTCGACGGGGCGGATGTGCGCTCGCTCCCCCGCGAGGAGCTGCGCGGCCGCATCGGCTACGTGGAGCAGGACGCCCCGGTGCTCGCGGGCAGCATCCGCGACAACCTCACGCTCGGCACGCCGGACGCCAGCGAGGAGCAGTGCATCGCCGTGCTGCGCGCCGTGAACCTCGGCGAGGTGCTCGACCGCGACCCCGCGGGGCTGGATGCGGCGGTCGGCGAGGAGGGCGTCATGCTGTCGGGCGGTGAGCGGCAGCGGCTGGCGATCGCGCGGGCGCTGCTCGCGGCTGCCCCGATCCTGCTGCTGGACGAGGCGACCGCCTCGCTCGACGGCGTCAACGAGCAGCTGCTGCGCGAGGCGATCGACGCGGTCGCGGCCGAGCGCACCCTGCTCGTGATCGCGCACCGGCTCTCGACGGTCGTCGACTCCGACGCGATCGTCGTGCTCGACCACGGTCGGGTCGCGGGCGTCGGCACCCACTCCGAGCTCGTCGCCCGGGTCCCGCTCTACCGCGACCTCGCCAAGCACCAGCTCCTCGTCTGAGCGGCGGGAGCAAACGCGTCCTCGGCGGGAGCAACCTCAGGTCCGGGCGGAGCTAGGCGCATGCGGCGGGAGCAGTTGCTCCCGCCGAGTGTGTCCTTCGCCGCCCGAGCTCTCACCGGGACGGATGCGCGCGTCCGCGAGTCGGGGCACGGGGGCCCGCCGACCGGAGAGAACCGGGCGGCGAAGCCGGCATGCGGCGGGAGTAGCTGCTCCCGCCGCATGCATAGCATCCCGCCCGTTCCGGCAGTTGCTCCCGCCGAGGACGCGGTTGCTCCCGCCGATCGCCCGACGTCAGGACAGCATCAGGAGGACGTCAGGACATGGGGGTGAGGGTGTACTTGGTGTCGAGGTACTCGTGGATGCCCTCGAGACCCCCCTCGCGCCCGAGGCCCGACTGCTTGACGCCGCCGAACGGGGCCGCGGCGTTCGAGACGACGCCGACGTTGAGGCCCATCATGCCGGTCTCGAGCTGGTCGATCATGCGCTGTCCGCGCGCCAGGTCGCGCGTGAACACATAGGAGACCAGCCCGTACTCGGTGTCGTTCGCGCGGCGCACGGCATCCGCCTCATCCGTGAACGTCGAGATCGCGAGCACGGGTCCGAAGATCTCCTCGCGGAGGATGTCGGATCCCGCGGCCACCCCCGACACGACCGTCGGCTGGTAGAAGGTGCCCCCGCCCTCGACGGCCGCGCCGCCCGTCGTGATCGAGGCGCCGCGCGACACGGCATCCGCCACGAGCGCCGACGCCTTCGCGACCGCCTTGCCGTCGATGAGCGGGCCGATCGCGACGCCCTCCTCGGTGCCGCGCCCCACCTTCATCGCCGCGACGCGCTCCGTGACCCGGCGCGTGAACTCCTCGGCCACATCCGCGTGCACGAGGAAGCGGTTGGCCGCGGTGCACGCCTCGCCGATGTTGCGGAACTTGGCCAGCATCGCGGCGTCCACCGCGGCATCCAGGTCGGCGTCCTCGAAGACCACGAACGGCGCGTTTCCGCCAAGCTCCATCGAGGTGCGCAGCACGCCCTGGGCGGCCTGCTCGAGCAGCGCGCGACCCACCTCGGTCGAGCCGGTGAACGAGAGCTTGCGCAGCCGGGGGTCGCGGATGATGGGCTCCGACACCGCGTTCGACGTCGACGTCGTGATGACGTTGACGACGCCGCCCGGCACCCCGACCTCCTCCAGGAGCTTCACGAAGTGCAGGGTCGTGAGCGGGGTGAGCGTCGCCGGCTTCACGACGACCGTGCAGCCCGCTGCGAGCGCCGGCGCGATCTTGCGCGTCGCCATCGCCAGCGGGAAGTTCCACGGCGTGATGAAGAAGCAGGGGCCCACCGGGCGCTGGGTGACGATCATCCGGCCCGTGCCCTCCGGGTTCGCCCCGTAGCGGCCCATGATGCGCGGCGCCTCCTCCGAAAACCAGCGCAGGAACTCACCGCCGTACGACACCTCGCCGCGGGCCTCGGCGAGCGGTTTGCCCATCTCGAGCGTCATCAGCAGCGCGAACTCGTCGGCGCGCTCGATGAGGAGCTCCCAGGCGGCGCGCAGCAGCTCGCCACGCTTTCGCGCGGGGGTCGCCGCCCACTCCCGCTGCGCGTCGACGGCTGCGTCGAGGGCTCGGATGCCGTCCTCCGGCGTCGCGTCGGCGATCGTCGCGATGACGCTCCCCGTGGCGGGGTCGGTCACCTCGATCGTGCGGCCGGAGGCCCCGTCGACCCAGCGTCCGCCGATGTACAGCTGCGTCGGCACCTTCGCCAGCAGCTCGCTCTCAGAGATCATGCGTCCATCCTCTCAGCGATCAGCGGGAGGAGCGCACGGCTCCTCCGGCGGCCTCGACCTCGGCGAGCGCCGCGACCCCGGTGGCGGGCGCGACCGCCGCCACGAGGTCGTCGAGCACCGTGACCCGGCGACCGGCGGCGAGGGCGTCGAGCGCGGAGGCGCGCACGCAGTAGTCGGTCGCGATGCCCACGACCTCCACCTCGGTCACGCCGAGGCGGTCGAGCTCCTCCGGGAACGGGATGCCGTCGTCGGTCGTGCCCTCGAAGATCGAGTACGCCGGCACGCCCTGGCCCTTCCGGATGTGCACGTCGACGAGCGAGGTGTCGAGCGCCGGGTGGTACTCGGCGCCGGGCGTGCCCGCCACGCAGTGCCGCGGCCAGGTGCTCACGTAGTCGGGGGCGGCATCCGTCGCGAAGTGACCGCCGTTGTCGTCGTCGCCGTGATGCCAGTCGCGCGAGGCGATGACGACGTCGTAGCGGTCGGGGTGCGCCTCGAGGTGGGCGGTGATGCCCGCCGCCACAGCGGCACCGCCGTCGACCCCGAGCGCGCCGCCCTCGGTGAAGTCGTTCTGCACATCGATCACGAACAGTGCGCGTGTCATGGCACCTCCCAGTGTCGGGTCAGTTGTTGGACAGGTTGTCGCCGCAGCGGAAGGCCGCCGTGGCGACCGTGTCGAGCGCCGCCCGCGCATCCGACTTGATGCCCTCGCCGATCGCGTAGAAGGTGAAGGCGATCGGCGTGCCGTCCTCCGCCTCGAGGTAGCCGGCGAGCGTGTAGGCCGTGTCGATCCACCCGGTCTTCGCCCACACGTGCCCGCGCGCCGCCGCGTTGTCGCCGGTGAAGCGGCCAGCGAGGGTTCCGCTCTTGCCGGCGAGAGGCAGGCCGTCGCGCACGACGTCGAGGCCGTTCGCGCCCTCGCGCACCTGCTGCATGAAGAGCGTCATGGTCGAGGCGGGCACGGCGTTGAGGTCGGAGAGCCCCGAGCCATCGCGGATGACGAGGCCGGTGGGCGAGACGCCGAAGTCGACGAGCTCGCTCGGGATCGCCTGCTGCAGCGACGAGGCCGAGCCGCCCATGCCCGCCTCCTTCGAGACGATCCGGGCCAGCATCTCGGCCAGGGTGTTGTCGGAGTCGAGCAGCATCTGCTTGATGAGCACGCGCAGCGGCTGCGACCGCACCTCGCCGAGCACGGTCTGGCTGACCGCACTGCCGGTCGTGACGGTCACGTCGGGGGCCACGACGGTGCCGTCGACGTCGGCGGCGCGCAGCGCGTCGAGGAAGGCGGCGCCGGCGCGTCCGATCGGGTCGGTCGAGCGCGGGCTCGTGGCCCTGGTCGGATCGGCGCGGTCGCCGTCGACCTGCAGCGCCGTGACCTCGGAGTGGTAGCCGGTGGTCTGCTCGGAGCGCTTCCAGCTCGAGTCCCACTTGTCGCCGGGATTCCAGTACGTCGCGTCGAGCACGAGCTGGGTGATCGGCTGACTGTCGTGGGCGGTGCGGTACGCCGCGATCGCCTGCTGGGCGAGGTCCTGGAGCTTGGGGGCGTCGGGGTAGTAGCTCTGATGGCCGGCGGGGAGCGCGGAGAGGGTCGCATCGCCGCGCCCGACGAGCACGATCGATCCGGCCGTCCTGCCGTCGTACACGCTCGTGGTGATCTGGAAGTCCGGCCCGAGCTGGCGCACGGCGGCGGCGGCCGTGAACACCTTGAGAACGGATGCCGTGCGGGCGGGCGTCGACCCGTTGCGGTCGAAGAGCACCTCGCCGGTGTCGGCGCGCACCGCATATCCCTCGAACGACATGAGCCGCCCGTCGGATGCCGCACCGGCGATGGAGCAGGTGCGCAGCCTGCTCGCGGTGGCGGGGAGGTCGGAGACGGGACGCGGCGGATCGGTGGTGGCCGACGGTGTCGGCACCGCGGCGGGCTCCGATTGCGACGCCCACGCCATCCCGGCGAACACGGAGCCGGTGCCGAGCAGCACGAAGGCGAGGGCTCCGGCCGAGACCGTCCAGGCGACCGGATGCTTGCGCAGCAGCGCGGCGATGCCGCCACGCGCGGGGGCGGCATCCGTGGCTGCGCTCTCCCCCTGCTCGCCGAGCACGGTGGTCGCGGCGGTCACGGGTGCGGGCGTGGCGCTGCCCTGCGCCGCGTCTCGGGCAGCGCGACGGGAGGCCGGTTGCTCGTCGGTCACCGCAACATGATAGCCAGCGCCGGCCGCGAGACCCCTTGCGAGGATACCCCCGGTAGGTATTAGAGTGACAGGAGGTGATACCCACTAGGGGTATCTGGAGCCGACGGAGGAGACCATGATCACGACCGAGTACCAGGTGACCGGGATGACCTGCGGGCACTGCGAGATGTCGGTGCGCGGCGAGGTCGGACGCATCGCCGGCGTCGAGGGCGTGCAGGTGAGCGCGCAGAACGGCAGGCTCGTGATCACCTCCGACGCCGCGGTCGACGACGACGCGGTGCTCGCCGCGGTCGACGAGGCCGGCTACGCCGCGGTCCGCGTGCCATGAGCGCCGCGAACGCATCCGGTGCGCCCGCCGAGGCGAGCATCGAGCTCGAGATCGGCGGCATGACCTGCGCCTCCTGCGCGGCCCGCATCGAGAAGCGGCTCAACCGCCTCGAGGGCATCGCCGCGACCGTCAACTACGCGACCGAGAGGGCGCGCATCCTCGCGCCCGCGGGATACGACCCGGCTCGGCTGATCGCCGAGGTCGAGGAGACCGGCTACTCGGCAGCGCTGCCGGCCCCCGCATCCGGCCGCGAAGGCTCAGCCGACGCCGCATCCGCCGCCGATCCGGAGCTCACCGCACTGCGCCGTCGGCTCATCGCCTCCGCCGTGCTCACCGCGCCGGTCGTGGCGCTCGCGATGATCCCCGCGCTGCAGTTCACCTCGTGGCAGTGGGCCTCGCTCGTCCTCGCCGCCCCCGTCGTGGTCTGGGGCGCGTGGCCTTTCCACCGCGCCGCGTGGGTGAATCTGCGCCACGCAGCCGCCACGATGGACACCCTCGTCTCGATGGGCGTCTCCGCGGCGTTCCTCTGGTCGCTCTACGCGCTGTTCCTCGGCACGGCCGGCGAGCCGGGGATGACGCACGGCATCGAGTTCGCGCTGCGCCCCTCCGACGGCACGGGGGACATCTACCTCGAGGTCGCCGCGGGGGTCACCACGTTCATCCTCGCGGGGCGCTACTTCGAGAAGCGCTCCAAGCGCCAGGCGGGCGCGGCGCTGCGCGCCCTGCTCGAGCTGGGCGCGAAGGATGTCGCGGTGCTGCGCGACGGCACCGAGACGACGGTGCCGATCTCGGAGCTGCGGGTCGGCGACCTCTTCGTCGTGCGCCCCGGTGAGAAGATCGCGACCGACGGGGTGGTCGTCTCGGGGGCCTCGGCGATCGACGCCTCGCTGCTCACCGGCGAGTCGGTGCCGGCCGAGGTCGCCGAGGGCGACGCCGTGACGGGGGCCACCCTCAACGCGAGCGGACGCCTCGTGGTGCGCGCCACGCGCGTCGGGCAGGACACCCAGCTCGCGCGGATGGCGCGGCTCGTCGAGGACGCCCAGTCGGGCAAGGCGGAGGTGCAGCGCCTCGCCGACCGCATCTCGGGGGTCTTCGTGCCCATCGTGCTCGTGATCGCGCTCGGCACGCTCGGCGTGTGGCTGGCGCTCGGGCAGCCGGTCGCGGCCGCGTTCACCGCCGCGGTCGCGGTGCTCGTGATCGCGTGCCCCTGCGCGCTCGGCCTCGCCACGCCGACCGCGCTGCTCGTGGGCACGGGACGCGGGGCGCAGCTCGGCATCCTCATCACGGGGCCCGAGGTGCTCGAGTCGACCCGCCGTGTCGACACCGTGGTGCTCGACAAGACCGGCACGGTGACCACCGGACGGATGGCGCTCGTCGACGTGGTCGTCGAGCCCGGCACCGAGCGATCCGAGCTGCTGCGGTTCGCCGGGGCACTCGAGCACGCCTCCGAGCACCCGATCGCCCGGGCGGTCGCCGCGGCCGCCACGGAGGTCGGCGAGCTGCCGCCCGTCGAGGGCTTCGCGAGCATCGCGGGCCGCGGCGTGCAGGGGGTCGTCGACGGGCACGCCGTGCTCGTGGGCCGCGAGTCGCTGCTGGCGGACTGGGCGCAGCAGCTGAGCCCCGCGCTGCACGCCGCCAAGGTCGAGGCCGAGCGCACCGGAACGACCGTCGTGTGCGTCGGGTGGGACGGCGCGGCACGCGGCATCCTGCTCGTGGCCGACGCCGTGAAGCCCACGAGTGCGGAGGCCGTCGGCCTGCTGCGGCGGCTCGGCCTGCGGCCCGTGCTGCTCACGGGCGACAACGCCGCCGTCGCCCGCCGGATCGCGGCCGAGGTGGGCATCGACGAGGTCATCGCCGAGGTGCTGCCCGAGGACAAGGCGGAGGTCGTCGCGCGCCTCCAGCACGAGGGCTGGGTGGTCGCGATGGTCGGCGACGGAGTCAACGACGCCCTCGCTCTCGCGCGGGCCGATCTGGGCCTCGCGATGGGCACGGGCGCCGACGCGGCGATCGAGGCATCCGACCTGACGCTCGTGCGCGGGGACCTGCGCGGCGCGGCGGATGCCATCCGCCTCTCCCGCAGGACGCTCGGCACCATCAAGGCGAACCTGTTCTGGGCCTTCGCCTACAACGTGGCGGCGATCCCCGTGGCCGCGCTCGGCCTGCTCAGCCCCATGCTCGCCGGGGCCGCGATGGCGCTCTCGAGCGTCTTCGTGGTGGGCAACAGCCTGCGGCTGCGGAGGTTCCGCGGCGTCGCGGGCTGAGCCTCGTCTCGGCGCTCAGCGGCCGAGCACCGAGATGCCCTCCCCCAGCAGGATCGCGCCGAACACGACGAGCACGATCGCCATGAGCGCGGCGCTGTTGCGATCCAGCCACCCGCGGATGTCGTCCAGCAGCAGCGCCGCGCGCTCGCCCGCGAGCAGCACCCCGAGCACCGGAGCCGACACCCCCGTCACCGCGATGATCGTGTAGATCGCGAGCACCCCGAGGGCCGGCAGCACCTCGGGCACGGTCCGAGCCGATCACCATGCCCGCCGCGGCGCCCATCGCGAGCTCCTTCGGGTTCGCCGCGGAGACGACCACCGCGAGGCCGAACGCCCGCCCGGCGCCCATGCCCTCGAGCGAGGCCATCCAGCGCGGCGCCGTCGTCTCGGCGGCCGAGCGCGCGGCCAGCTTGCGCACGCCGGCCCCCAGCAGACCCGCGCCGAGCAGGACGCGCACGATCGCCCCGACCAGCGGCGGCAGCCCGAGCCCGGCGAGCGCCTCGGCGAACAGGAGGAAGACCCCCACCACCAGGAGCACCCCGGTCACCCGGCCGGCGAGCACCGCGAGGCCGCGCCGGACGCCGCCGGGGCCCGGCAGCACGATCGCGGCGATCAGGATCGGGGCGGGGCTGAGCGCCACCACCACGGCGAGCGGGATGATCTGGCCGATGGCGTCGAGCATGCGCCGAGCATAGGGACGCGCTCGCAGCTTCCGGAAGGGGAACAGCGCTCTCCCCGAAGCCGGGATGCGTCTCGTGGAGCCCCCGATCAGGATTGAACTGATGACCCCTTCATTACGAGTGAAGTGCTCTACCACTGAGCTACGGAGGCGCGGTGACCTAGCCTAGCGCATCGCCGGAGGGGCCTCGTCCGCTCCTCCGCCCGAGTAGCGGCCGGCCGTCGAGGCTCAGGCTGCGCAGTCGGGGTCGGATGCCGGCACGGTGCCGTCGACCAGGAACGCGTCGACGACGCCCGTCACGCACGTGCTCTCGCCGTAGGCCGTGTGCCCCTCGCCATGGCGCGTCACCAGGTGCCCGCGCTCGAGCTGCGCGGCGAGCGCCTGTGCCCAGACGTACGGCGTGGCCGGGTCGTTCGTCGTGCCGACCACGAGGATGTCGGGCGAGCCCGGCGCCGTGATCGGGGCACGCGAGCCCACCGCGGGGAACGGCCACTGCGGGCAGAGCGTGCCGCCGTACGCCATCCACGGGCCGAACACGGGCGCCTCCCGTTCGAGCTGCTGGGCCTGGGCGCGCATCGTCGCCACATCGCCGTCGCTCGGGTAGTCGAGACAGTTCACCGCCGTGAACGCCTCCGTGCCGTTGGTCGTGTAGCTGCCGTCGGCCGCGCGATCGTTGTAGACGTCGGCGAGGAAGAAGGCCGTCGAGGGGTCGCCCGCGAGCGTGTTCGAGAACAGCTCGTCGAGATAGCTCCAGTTGCTGCGGTTGTAGAGCGGCAGGATCACGGCGCTGAACATCGTGTTGGCGCCGAGCATCCGCCCGTCCGATGCCGGGATCGGATGCGCGTCCAGCCGACGCAGGAGGCCGGCGATCCGGGTGCGCGCCGCATCCGCCGACCCCGTGAAGGGGCAACCCTTGCGGCCCAGGCAGTCCTCCAGATAGGCGGTCAGGGCGCTCTCGAAGCCGCGGGCCTGGGTGAGCGTCACGTCGAACTCGCTCGTCGAGGGGTCGATGGCGCCGTCGAGCACGAGCCGGCCCGCCTTCTCGGGGAACAGCTCCGCGTACCGCGCGCCGAGGTAGGTGCCGTAGGAGTAGCCGAGATAGTTCAGGGTCGTGTCGCCGAGCGCGGCGCGCAGCAGGTCGAGGTCGCGGGCCGCGCTGCCGGTGTCGACATGGCCGAGCAGGGCGCCCGTGTGCGCGAGGCAGCCCTGCCCGAAGGCGGCGTTGCCCTGCTCGCTCGCGGCGATCCACGCGTCGGTGCCGCGCACGCCGGGCACGATCCCGTAGATGTAGGCGTCGAGCTCGGTGTCGTCGTCGGTGCACACCACGGGGGTCGAGGCGCCGATGCCGCGCGGGTCGAAGCCGACCACGTCGAACTCGCGCTGCAGGCGCTCGCTCGTGGCGAAGTCGATCGAGTCGCGGATGAAGTCGACGCCCGACCCGCCCGGGCCGCCCGGGTTCACGAGCAGCGAGCCGCGGGGCTGGCCGCCGGTCGCCGGCTGCCGGATGAGGGCGAGCTCGATGGTCGCCCCCGCGGGATCGGCCCAGTCGAGGGGTGCGATCGCGGTGGCGCACTGCAGGCCATGCCCGCATCCGCTCCAGCTGAGCGTCTGGTGGTAGTAGGGCGCGAGCTCCTCGGCGACGTGCTCGCCGGTCGGCGTCGAGGTGGTCGGCGGCCGGTGCGGCTGGAACCACGAGACGCAGCCCGTGAGGAGCACCGTGGCGACGGCGGCCGCGGCGAGCGCGCGCAGGCCGCGCCTGCGCATCCGGACGCTCACCGAGCGCTCGCCGGCACGCGACGGATGGCGCTCACGAGCATGGCCTCGAGCGCGAGCGCCGGCGCCACGTTGCCCTCGATGCGGGCGCGCGCCTCGGTGATCGCGTCGAGGGTCGCGAGGGTCTGGGCGGGCGTCGCCCGGCTTGCCGCGGCGGCGAGCTCGCCGTAGACCGCGAGGTTGACCGGCTCGAGCTCGACCCCGAGCTGCAGCAGCAGGATGTCGCGGTAGAGCGAGAGCAGGTCGACGAGGATGCGGTCGATGCCGTCGCGCAGGCTGCGGGTGGCGCGGCGCTTCTGGTCCTCCTCGAGCGCCTTCAGCTGGGCGCGGAGCGCGGGGGGCACGGTGCCGCCCGGCTCGACGCCGAGCGAGCGGAGCGCCTGCTCGCGCTCCTCGGCGTCGCGCAGCTCCGTGATGGCGCGCGCGTCGTCGCCCGCGATCGCGAGCAGCTCGGCGGCGGCGAGCACCGCACCCGAGACGCTGCGGATGCCGAGGGCCAGCTCGATCGTGCGGCGCCGGCGGGTGCGCGCCTGCTCGTCGGTCGCGAGCCGGTGGGCCATGCCGATGTGGGCCTGCGCCTCGCGCGCGGCGCGGGTGGCCTCGGGCAGGCTGATGCCGTCGCGGCGCGAGATGAGCTCGGCGACGTCGTCGACGCTCGGCACCCGCAGCCGCACGCCGCGCACGCGCGAGCGGATCGTCGGCAGCAGGTCGGCCTCGCTCGGCGCGCACAGGATCCAGATGGTGCGCTCCGGCGGCTCCTCGAGCGCCTTGAGCAGCACGTTGGAGGTGCGCTCGGTCATCCGGTCGGCGTCCTCGATGATCATCACGCGATACCGGCCTACGGCGGGCGAGAACTGGCTCGAGGCGACGAGCTGGCGCACGTCCTCGATCTTGATGATGACGGCCTCCGTGCTGAGCACGCCGAGGTCCGGGTGCGTGCGGGCCGCGACCTGCGCGGCCGTGTGCGCGAGGTCGCCCTCGCGGTCGGGACGCGCGAGCAGCTCGGTCGCGAAGGCGTAGGCGAGGGTCGAGCGGCCCGATCCGGGCGGGCCGGTGATGAGCCAGGAGTGTGCGAGGCCCTCGCCCGACGCGGCGGCACGCACGGTCGCGATGGCCTCCGCCTGGCCGGTCAGCTCGTCCCAGATGCCGCTCATCAGATGCAGGTTACGCGAGCAGGTCCGACACCCGCGCACGGATGCGGTCGGCGAGCGCGTCGACGGGCTCGGTCGCGTCCAGCACGAGGAAGCGGCCGGGCTCCGCCGCGGCCAGCGCGAGGTAGGCCTCGCGCACCCGGTGATGGAACTCGGCGGCCTCCGCCTCGAGCCGGTCGTAGCGCGTGCGGGAGTCGTCGAGCCGCGCGCGGCCGGTCTCGATGTCGAGGTCGAGCAGGATCGTGAGGTCGGGCAGCAGGCGCTCGGTGGCCCACAGCGAGAGCTCGCGCACCTCGTGCGGGTCGAGCACGCGGCCCGCCCCCTGGTAGGCGACCGAGGAGTCGAGGTAGCGGTCCTGGATCACGATGTCGCCGCGCTCGAGGGCCGGGCGCACGACGGTGGCGATGTTGTGCGCGCGATCGGCGGCGTAGAGCAGCGCTTCGGCACGTGGCGCCATGTAGCCCCGGCGGTGCAGGATGATCTCCCGCAGCTCGAGCCCGAGCTCGGTGCCGCCGGGCTCGCGCGCGTGCACGACGGTGCGTCCCTGAGCGGCGAGCCACTCGGTGAGCAGCGCCGACTGGGTGGACTTGCCGGACCCGTCGCCGCCCTCGAAGGTGAGGAACAGGCCGTGCACGGCGCTCAGCTCTTCTTCGTCGGGGCGCGCTTCGCCGCGGGCTTCTTGGCGCGCGCGGTCGTCTTCGGCTTGGCCGGGCCCTTGGCGCGCTTGTCGGCGAGCAGCTGCACGGCGCGGTCGAAGTCGACCGACTCGACCGATTCGCCGCGCGGGATCGTCGCGTTGGTCACGCCGTCGGTCACGTACGGCCCGAAGCGGCCGTCGCGCACCCGGATGGGCTTGCCGCTCACCGGGTCGGCGTCGAACTCCTTGAGGGCGCTCGAGGCGCGGCGGGCACCGTACTTCGGCTGGGCGAAGATCTCGAGCGCCGCGGGCAGCTCGATCGCGAAGATCTGCTCCTCGCTCTCGAGCGAGCGCGAGTCGGTGCCCTTCTTGAGATAGGGCCCGTACCGCCCGTTCTGCGCCGTGATCGGCTCGCCCGACTCCGGGTCCTCGCCGACCGTGCGGGGCAGGTCGAGCAACCGCAGCGCCGTCTCGAGGTCGACGGTCGCGGGGTCCATCGTCGTGAAGAGGGATGCCGTGCGCGGCTTGGGCGCGGCAGCCTTCTTGGCGGGCTTCCTCTTCGGCTTCTCGGTGACCTCGCCGGTCGCCGGGTCGACGGCGACGATCTCGGCGGGCGCCTCATCCGGCTCCGGCTCGAGCTCGGTCACGTAGGGCCCGTAGCGCCCGTCCTTGGCGACGACGGTCTTGCCGTTGGCGGGGTTCACGCCCAGCACGCGGTCGCCCACGACGGGGGCGTCGATGAGCTCGCGCGCCTTCGCCGGGGTGAGCTCGTCGGGCGCGACGTCCTCGGGCACGTTCACCCGGCGCGGCGTCTCGGAGCCGTCCTCCACCTCGAGGTAGGGCCCGTACTTGCCGACCCGCAGCGTGATCCCGTCGTCGATCCGGATCGAGTTGACGGCGCGGGCGTCGATGTCGCCGAGGTTGTCGACGATCTCGCGCAGGCCCGGGTGCTCTCCCCCGCCGAAGTAGAACTGGGTGAGCCAGTCGACGCGGTCGGCCTCGCCGTTCGCGATCTTGTCGAGGTCGTCCTCCATGCCGGCCGTGAAGTCGTACTCCACGAGGTCGCGGAAGTGGTCCTCGAGCAGCCGCACGACGCTGAACGCGATCCAGTTCGGCACGAGGGCCTGACCGCGCGGCGTCACGTAGCCGCGGTCGATGATCGTGGAGATGATCGAGGCGTAGGTCGAGGGGCGCCCGATGCCGAGCTCCTCGAGCGCCTTCACGAGGCTCGCCTCGGTGTAACGCGGCGGGGGCGTGGTCTCGTGGCCCTTGGCCTCGAGCTCGGCGAGCGCGAGCGCCTGGCCCTTCTCGAGCGGCGGGAGCTTCGCGGACGCCTCGTCGGAGGCGTTGCGCACCTCGTCGCGGCCCTCCTCGTAGGCGGCCTGGTACCCGCGGAAGGTGATGACGGTGCCGGATGCGGTGAACTCGGCGTGCGCCCCCTCGCCCCCGTCGGCGGCGATGGTGACGGTCGCGGTGGAGCCCTTGGCATCCGCCATCTGGGAGGCGACGGTGCGCTTCCAGATGAGGTCGTAGAGCTTGAACTCGTCGCCGCGCAGCTGGGAGGAGAGCTCGGCGGGCGTGCGGAACACGTCGCCGGAGGGGCGGATGGCCTCGTGCGCCTCCTGCGCGTTCTTCGACTTCGAGGAGTACACGCGCGGCTTCTCGGGGATCGAGTCGGCGCCGTAGAGCTTGACGGCCTGGCTGCGCGCCGCGTCGACCGCCTGCTGCGAGAGCGTGGTCGAGTCGGTGCGCATATAGGTGATGTAGCCGTTCTCGTAGAGCGACTGCGCGAGGCTCATCGTGGTGCGCGCCGAGAACCGGAGCTTGCGCGACGCCTCCTGCTGAAGCGTCGAGGTGGTGAACGGCGCCGCCGGGCGGCGCGAGTAGGGCTTGGTGTCGAGCGATGCCACGGTGAAGCTCGCCGAGGGGGCCCGCAGCGCGTCGACGAGGGTGTCGGCGGCGCGCTCGTCGAGGGTCACGGCGTCGGCCTTGAGACGTCCGGCGTCGTCGAAGTCGCCGCCCTGCGCGACGCGCTTGCCCTCGAGGCGCACGAGCCGCGCGGTGAACGACGACTCGGCGTCGCCGGCGGCGAGCTCGGCCACCAGGTCCCAGTAGCCCGCGGAGACGAAGGCGAGCCGCTCGCGCTCGCGGTCGACCACGAGCCGGGTGGCCGCCGACTGCACGCGCCCGGCCGACAAGCCGGGACCGACCTTGCGCCACAGCACGGGCGAGATCTCGAAGCCGTAGAGACGGTCGAGGATGCGGCGGGTCTCCTGCGCGTCGACGAGCGCCGTGTCGATCTCGCGGGTGTTCTGCTCGGCGCGCTGGATGGCGTCCTTGGTGATCTCGTGGAACACCATGCGCTTGACCGGCACCTTCGGCTTCAGCACCTCGAGCAGGTGCCACGCGATGGCCTCGCCCTCGCGGTCCTCATCGGTGGCGAGGTAGAGCTCGTCGGCCTCCTTGAGCGCCCGCTTGAGCTCGGACACCGTCTTCTTCTTGCTGTCCGAGACGACGTAGTAGGGCTCGAAGCCGTTGTCGACGTCGACCGAGAACTTGCCGAGGCTGCCCTTCTTGAGCTCGGGCGGCAGCTCCTTGGTGTCGATGAGGTCGCGGATGTGCCCGACGGAGGCCTGCACCTCGTAGCCGTCGCCGAGGTACTGCGCGATCGTGCGCGCCTTCGCGGGCGACTCGACGATCACGAGCTTCTTCGTGGACACGGCGATTCCTCTCTATTCCGGTGCACACCATACACATACAGTCCGGGCACGGGCTCGCGGTCGGGGCCTCCGGATGCGCGGCGCGTCGGGCGGGATCTCGGCTGCTCAGAGCGGCGGCCCGGCGCGCGATCCGACCGAGACCTCGATGCCGAGCAGCTCCGCGCGCATCACGACGCGGGCCTCCGCGCCGTCGAGCGCGCAGCTCGCGAGAGCCACGTGATGCGCGGTGGCCACCTCGGCCGCGAGCGCGCAGGGCTCGGCGGCCGCCGCGCCGAGGAGCGCGTCGGCGGCCGCGAGCGCGCCGGCATCCGCGGCCGCCGTCAGACGCTGGTGCGCGACGAGCGCGGCGGCGAGCGCGAGCACCACGGCCGCCGCGCACGCGCTCGCGCCGACGATCGCCAGCGCGAGCACTCCGCCCGCCCCGGCGTCGTCGAGGGGCCTCACCGTCCGCCCCCGAGGGCGCAGCTCTCGGCCGCGAGCTCGAGGCCGACGACCGACAGCACCCCCGGCGCGGGGGCGATGAGGCGAACGCAGACGAGCTCGCCCGCGTACCGGCTGGTCACCGTGGCGCCCGCGACGCGGTCGGCTCGCGAGGCGACGACGGCCGCGGTCTCTCCCCGGCCGAGCGATCGCGCCGCATCGGCCGCCGCGTCCTGCAGTCGCACCTGCTGGGCGCCGGCCCCGATCGCCGCGAGGCACGCCCCGAGCACGAGCGCGACGGCGGGCAACGCGACGGCGAACTCGGCGGCCACGCCTCCCGCGTCGTCAGCCGCCCGCCGACAGCGCATTCCGCACCAGGTCGAGGAGGATCTGCTGCACCTCACCCGATCGCATGATGACCACGAGCAGGCCGGCGAAGCCGACCGCCGCCATGATCGTGATCGCGTACTCGGCCGTCGCCGCGCCGTCGTCGCGCGCCATCCGGTGGACGAGTCGTCTCATGGGACTCCCTTGCTCTCGCTGCGGCACGACCACCCCATGCTCGCGTGCCGCGGTGCTCCGCGGGAGGGGCGAGGGCGCATCCGGGGACGGCTCGCAGCGACACGCGCTGGGGACGAGACGCCGAGATCAGAACGTCGCGAGCGTCGCGCGCAGGATGCCGATCAGGAGCGGCACGACGCCGAGCAGCACGAAGCCGGGCAGGAAGCAGAGCGCGAGCGGGGCGAGCAGCCGGGTGCCCAGCAGGGCGGCCCGGCGCAGCGCGTCGGCGAGCGCCCGTCGGCGCACCCGGGCCGCCTCCGCCCGCAGCAGCGCGGCGACGGGCACGCCGTGCCGTACCGCGAAGGCCAGCGCCTTCCCGGCGTCGCGGACCGCCTCCGCGATGCCGAGCCGGTCGGCGGCCGAGCGCGCACGGGCGAGTGCGGCGTCCGGCGGCGCCCCGCCCGCGAGGGCGAGCGCGAGCAGCTCGTGACCCGCGCCCGCGAGCGGATCGGCCGTGCGGGCGGCGGCGATCATGCGCTCGTTCCACCGCAGACCGACGACGAGCGCCGCGATCCCGCCGGCCGCCGCGACCGCGCCCGGCACCGTGCCGACGACCACGCCCAGCGGATCCGCTCCGATGAGCAGCCCCATGCCGATGCCCGCGAAGGGGAGCAGCGCGACGATCCGAGCCGTCGCGAGCGGGCCCGCGAGAGCGAGCTCGCGCTGACGATCGGCGTCGGCGATCGCGTGCAACGACTCGGCCGCCCGCTCGAGGGCGGGAGCGAGCGGCGCGCCGGCCTCGACGGCGACGGTCCAGCATCCGGCGAGATAGGCGACGGCGCGGCTCGTTCCCGTCGCCGCCTCCCCCGCCCGAGCGACGAGCGCTGCGGGCACCTCGACGACGCTCCCGCACCCGGCGGCCGCGGCGAGCGCCGGATGCGTCGCCTCCAGGGCGCGCAGCGCCGAGAGCGGCTCGAGGCCTGCCGCGAGCAGCACCGCGAGACGGTGCACGGCGTCGGCGAGGGCGTCGACATCCTCCTCTTCGGACGCCCGGTGCACGCCGAGCGCGACGGGCAGCCGCAGCAGCATCGACAGCGCGGGCAGCCGGATCATGCCGGCTCCGCACGCAGCCGCCCGCGACGCGTCAGGCGCAGCGCACCGGCCTCGGCGAGCCGCCGGAGCCCGTCACGGTCGCGCTCGAGGTGCAGCACGGCGTCGAAGGCGCTGACCGCCTGCCGCGCGAGCGCATCCAGGCCCCAGCCCGCGAGCGCGCCGAGCGCCTCCAGCCGGGCGGGCACGTCGGCGAGCGAGTTCGCGTGCAAAGTGCCTGCGCCGCCATCATGGCCGGTGTTGAGGGCGGTCACCAGCTCTCGCACCTCGGCGCCGCGGCACTCGCCGACCACCAGACGGTCGGGCCGCATGCGCAGCGCCTCGCGCACCAGGCGGTCGAGCCCGATCGCGCCGGCGCCCTCCAGGTTGGCCTGCCGGGCCTCGAGCCGCACCACGTGCTGATGGACCACCCGCAGCTCGGCGACATCCTCGATCACCACGATGCGTTCGTGGACGGGCGCGGTCGAGAGCAGGGCGCCGAGGAACGTCGTCTTGCCCGCTCCTCCGGCGCCCGTGACGAGCAGGTTGGCCCGTCGCGCCACGAGGGCGTCGACCACCGCCCGGGGGACGCGCGCGAAGAAGCCCTGCTCCTCGAGGGCGTCGAGCCCGAGCGGCTGCGTGCGCGGCAGCCGGATCGACAGCACGGCCGCATCGGGCGACACCGGCGGGAGCACCCCGTGCACCCGGATGCCCTCGCCGATGCGCACGTCGGCGCACGGCGTCGCCTCGTCGAGGTGCCGCCCTCCGGCCGCGACGAGGCGCACCGCCAGCTCACGCGCCTCGCCCGCGGGGATCCGGATGCCGGGCTCGACGCGGGCGCCCTCGCCCCGGTCGACCCAGACCGACCCGTCGGGGTTCACGAACACGTCGGTCGCCGATGGATCCCCCAGCACGCCGGCGAGGGGCCCGAGCGCGAGGTGCGGGATGCGCACACGGGCCGCAGCATCCGTCCGATCGATCGTCACGTGGCGACTCTCCCGCGACGCGACGGATCTCGGCGGGGCCGCTCTCCGATCCGGGAATGGGGTACGAGAACACCGCGCTGTGGAGGACACGATCGACGAGCGGGACGATGCCGGACGGGAACCGCCGGAGACACCGGCAAGGCAGGAGACACCGGTTAAAAAGGAGGGGCGGCGCCCAACTGGGGGTAATGGGCGCCGCCACAGCAGCACCGACGATTGGGGGGAATCGGGCACTGCGAACCCGAGAGGTTACGCTCGGTGTCCCGAGTGTACCCCACCGGTCCCCCATCGCAACGGGTGAAATTCCGGCGTGATGACGCCGCGCGACGCCCCGGTCCGACCGGCCTCCGCGAGTGGGGCTAGGATCGGGACGTTCCCCGGAAATCTCCGCGCGACTACCAGGCACGGTCGCGAATCGACCCAAGGATGACGACGTCCATGACCTCGATCGACAGCCTGCTCACCGAGACCCGACGCTTCGCGCCGAGCGCCGAGTTCATCGCCGACCGTGTGGCCGGCCCCGAGCTCTACGAGCGCGCGAGCGCCGACCGGCTCGCCTACTGGGCCGACCGCGCCCGTGAGCTGCACTGGCACAAGCCCTTCGAGACGGTGCTCGACTGGTCGAACCCGCCGTTCGCGAAGTGGTTCGCCGACGGCGAGCTGAACGTCGCCTACAACTGCCTCGACCGCCACGTGCTGGCCGGCAACGGCGACCGCATCGCCATCCACTGGGAGGGTGAGCCGGGCGACAGCCGCAGCATCAGCTACGCCGAGCTCACCGCCGAGGTCAAGCGCACCGCCAACGCGCTCGCCGCGCTCGGCGTCGGCGAGGGCGACCGCGTCGCCGTCTACATGCCGGTGATCCCGGAGGCCGTCGTCGCGATGCTCGCGATCGCGCGCCTCGGCGCCATCCACTCCGTCGTCTTCGGCGGCTTCAGCGCCGAGTCGCTGCGCGCCCGCATCGAGGACGCCGAGGCGAAGCTCGTCATCACCGCCGACGGGGGTTACCGGAAGGGCAAGGTCTTCCCGCTCAAGGCGACGGTCGACACGGCCCTCGAGGGCGAGACGAGCGTCGAGCACGTGCTCGTCGTGAAGCGCGGCGGCAACGACGTGGCCTGGACCGAGGGCCGCGACCTCTGGTGGCACGACGCCGTGCCGGCCGCCTCCGCGGAGCACGAGGCCCAGGGCTTCGGCGCCGAGAACCCGCTCTTCATCCTCTACACCTCGGGCACCACCGGGAAGCCGAAGGGCATCCTGCACACGAGCGGCGGCTACCTCGCCCAGTGCGCGGCCACCCACCACGACGTGTTCGACCTGCACCCCGAGACCGATGTCTACTGGTGCACGGCCGACATCGGATGGGTCACCGGCCACAGCTACGTCGTCTACGGTCCGCTCGCCAACGGCGCCACCCAGCTGCTCTACGAGGGCACCCCCGACACCCCGCACCCGGGCCGCTGGTGGGAGCTCATCCAGAAGTACGGGGTGACGATCCTCTACACGGCCCCCACCGCCATCCGCTCCTTCATGAAGCTCGGCCGCCAGATCCCGCAGGAGTTCGACCTGTCGAGCCTGCGCCTGCTCGGCTCGGTGGGCGAGCCCATCAACCCCGAGGCGTGGATCTGGTACCGCGACGTGATCGGCGCGGGCACGACCCCGATCGTCGACACCTGGTGGCAGACCGAGACGGGCGCCATCATGGTGGCCGCCCTCCCGGGCGTCACGACGCTCAAGCCGGGAAGCGCGCAGGTGCCGATCCCGGGCGTCAAGATCGACATCCTCTCCGACGACGGCACGCGCGTCGACCCGCCGAACGGCGGCCTGCTCACGGTGCGCGAGCCGTGGCCGTCGATGCTGCGCGGCATCTGGGGCGACCCCGAGCGCTTCGTGGAGACCTACTGGGAGAAGTTCCGCGACCACGGGTGGCGCTACTTCGCCGGTGACGGGGCGCACGTCGACGAGGACGGCGACATCTGGCTGCTCGGTCGCATCGACGACGTCATGAACGTCTCGGGCCACCGCCTGTCGACCACCGAGATCGAGTCGGCGCTCGTCGGCAACCCGATGGTGGCGGAGGCCGCCGTCGTGGGAGCCTCGGATGAGACCACCGGCCAGGCGGTCGTGGCCTTCGTGATCGTGAAGCAGTCGCACCGCGCCGAGCACACCGATGAGGAGTTCGTGCAGCTGCTGCGCGCCCACGTGGCCCAGGCGATCGGCGCGATCGCGCGTCCTCGCGACGTGTACATCGTGACCGAGCTGCCGAAGACCCGCTCGGGCAAGATCATGCGCCGCCTGCTGCGCGACGTCGCGGAGGGTCGCACGATCGGCGACACCACGACGCTCGCCGACACCTCGGTGATGCAGACGATCAGCGACAAGCTGCGCACGGGCGCCGGCTCCGCCGAGGACTGACCCCGGCAGACCTCCACCGGATAGTCGATGGTGTCGGCACCCGATCGGCCGGGCGTTCGTGCACGGCCGGCCGATCGGCCGGGCACCGCGGATTACCGCGGTGCAGAACGACTCAGGCGAACTCGAGGATGAGCTCCACCTCGACCGGCGCGTCGAGCGGCAGCACCGGCACGCCGACGGCCGAGCGGGCGTGGCGTCCGGCGTCGCCGAACACCTCGCCGAGCAGCTCGGATGCGCCGTTCACGACGCCCGGCTGACCGGTGAAGTCGGGGGTGGAGGCCACGAAGCCGACCACCTTCACGACCTTGGTGACGCGGTCGAGCGATCCGATGACGCTCTCCGCCGCGGCGAGCGCGTTGAGCGCGCAGATGCGGGCGAACTCCTTGGCCTCGTCGGCCCCGATCTCGGCGCCGACCTTGCCGACGGCGGGCAGCACGCCCTCCATCATCGGCAGCTGCCCCGAGGTGTAGACGAGGTTGCCGGTGACGGTCGCCGGCACGTATGCGGCCACGGGCTTCGCGACGGGCGGCAGGGCCAGCCCGAGCTCGGCGAGGCGGTCGGTGACGCTCATGCGTTCTCTCCTTCGATGGGGCGCTTGAGGTAGGCGACGAGCCCGCCCTCGGGGCCGGTCACGATCTGCACGAGCTCCCAGCCCTGCGAGCCCCAGTTGTTGAGGATCGCGGTGGTGTTGTGGATGAGCAGGGGCGTGGTGAGATATTCCCAGGTCGGCACTTTTGCGGGTTCCGTTCAGCTATCACGGGGCAGAGTTCCCGTACTCTGAACCCTATGCCCGCTCAACGATCCTCGGCTAGAAGTCTGTTCGGAGCCGGTCTCGGCCTCATCGGCTTCAGCGCGATCGCCGGACTGCTCGTGACCGTCATGGTGGCCCCCGCCATCGCCGTGACGGGAATGACGGCGAGCAACTCGCTCAATGTATTCAACGACATGCCCGACTACATCGAGATCGCGCAGCAGCACCAGCGGAACCAGTTCGTGGCCGTCTCGGCCGACGGATCGACGGTCGTGCCCATCGCCGACATCTACGACCAGAACCGTGAAGAGATCTCGCTCGACTCGATCAGCGACAACCTCAAGTGGGCCGCGATCGACGGCGAGGACCGCCGCTTCTACGAGCACGGCGGAGTCGACGTGCCCTCGCTCATCCGGGCGGCGATCGGGCAGATCACCCACACGAGCGACTCGGGCGCCTCGACGCTCTCGATGCAGCTCGTGCGCAACATCCTGGTGCTGCGGGCCGTGAACAACACGAGCCTCAGCAAGGAGGAGTACGACGCCGCCATCAAGGCCGCGATCTACCCCGACCTGAATCGCAAGCTCAAGGAGATGAAGCTCGCGATCGGCCTCGAGAAGAAGTACACGAAGGACGAGATCCTCGCCGGGTACCTCAACATCGTGCTCATGGGCGGCACCACCTACGGGGTGGAGGCGGGCGCCCAGCGCTACTTCGGCGTCTCCGCGAAGGACGTGACGCCGGCGCAGGCCGCGAGCCTCATCGCGATCGTGCAGAACCCGAGCAAGAACGGGCTCAACAATCCCGACAACTACGCGGCCAACAAGAAGCGGCGCGACGTCATCCTCGGCTGGATGTACACGCAAAAGCACCTCGACAAGGCCCAGTACGAGGAGGCGCTCGCGACGCCCGTCGACGAGACCACCGTGAGCTCGAACGCGCCGAAGAGCGGATGCGCTTCCGCGCCCGTCGAGTACCGCTTCCCCTGCGACTACGCGCTCAAGTCGATCCTGAACGGCGAGGTCTCGTCGCTGGGCTCGACCAAGGACGAGCAGCTCAACAACTGGCGCAAGGGCGGCTACACGATCTATCTGACGATCAACCCCGAGCTGCAGGCGGTCGGCACTCAGATCGCGGGCCAGATGGCTCCCGCCGATGAGACCCGGATGAGCCTGGGCGCCGCGATCTCGAGTGTCGAGGTGGGCACCGGTCGCATCCTCGTGATGGCGCAGAACAAGACCTTCGACGACACCGGCGCGGGCGATCCGCTGACGACCACGGCGGTGAACTTCAGCGGCGATCAGTCGCACGGCGGCTCGAAGGGCTTCCAGCCCGGATCGACCTACAAGCCGTACACCCTGCTGTCGTTCCTCGCGGCCGGCCACGGCCTCAACGAGACCTTTAACGCCAGCATTCGGTCGACGCCGATGGCCGCGTTCCAGGACAGCTGCAACGGACCGTATGGCGGGCCCGCCTACACCTATCGCAATGACTCGGGCGAGCAGGGCCTTTACAACGTGACGCGCGGAACCGCGGGTTCGGTCAACTCGGTGTTCATCCAGATGGGTGCCGAAGTCGACCAGTGCGAGACCGCCAAGCTCGCCGCCTCGATCGGTGTGCATCGCGCCGACGGCAAGTCCGACGGCTCGGATTTGTTCACCAACCCGGCGTGCATCGTCGGCGGCTGTGACAACAACATCGCGCCGCTGACTCAGGCAGCCGCGTATGCGGCGATCGCCAACCACGGCACCTTCTGCAAGCCGATCATCATCGACAAGATCGTCGCCGACGACGGCAGCGAACTCGCAGGCCAGAATGCCATGTGCGGTCCGTCCCTCGTGACGCCCGCCGTCGCCGACACGGCGACCTACGCGATGCAGGCGGTCATGGGCGGTACAGGTTCAGCCTCCAACCCGCGCGATGGTACGCCCTACATGGGCAAGACGGGAACCACCAACGACGCCATTCACACCTGGATGGTTGGCTCCTCGACCCGCGTCTCGACGGCCGTCTGGGCCGGCAACATCGACGGCAAGCAGAGCATGCGCCGCATCAGCATCGCCGGTCGCTCCGGTGGCCTGGTACGTCACGCGATCTTCAAGCCCATGGCTCAGGCCATCGACGGCTACTATCCCGGTGGTGCCTTCGCGGCGCCGGACCCTGCGCTGATGGCGGGCGTTCAGGTATACGTGCCGGACGGCCTGGTGGGGATGACGCCCGAGCAGGCGAAGGCCGCGATCGAGACGGCGAAGCTCACCTATGAGGACGCCGGCCAGATCGACTCCGACCTGCCCGCCGGCGTGGTGGCGAAGGTGGAGCCGGGCTCGGGCTCGCAGGTGCCGAAGGGCACGGCGGTGCAGGTGTATGTCAGCAACGGCATGGCGACCGGGGTGCCGGATGTGGTGTCTCCGAACCAGAACTACAACAGCGCCAAGAACCAGCTGCA
The DNA here is from genome assembly GCA_030150265.1 of Protaetiibacter sp. Classification (GTDB taxonomy): domain Bacteria; phylum Actinomycetota; class Actinomycetes; order Actinomycetales; family Microbacteriaceae; genus Homoserinibacter. Next base: position 8,928 of record JASLGG010000043.1, on the reverse strand, counting down.
GTCGGCGGGCTTCACGAACGTCACGCAGACGTGCGAGGTGTTCGACCCGCTCCCGCCCGCGAACCACTCGCCCGGCACGCTGAACAACGTCGTTGCTCAGAGCCCGTCGGCCGGATCGGTGGTCAACAAGAACACCCAGGTCACGCTGACCGTCCGGAAGAATTCGTGCCCCTGAGCCCCGCAGGCCGTGCGGCCGTCGGCGCCCTCGGGGTGACGGCGGCCGCGGGGCTCGCGACGCTCGCCTGGGGCGTCGCCGTGGAGCGCAACCGCTTCACGGTGCGCCACGAGACGCTCGCGGTGCTCGAGCCGGACGCCCGGCCGATCACGATCCTGCACTTGAGCGACCTCCACATGGCACCCTGGCAGCGCGCCAAGCAGGACTTCGTGCGCTCGCTCGCCGTCTACGAGCCCGACCTCGTGATCGACACGGGCGACAACCTGGGCCACGCCGATGGCCTCATCGGCGTGCGCCGCGCCCTCGAGCCCTTCGCGGGCGCGGCAGGCGTGTTCGTGCACGGCTCGAACGACTACTTCGGCCCGGTGCTCAAGAACCCGTTCGGGTACTTCATGGGACCGTCGCGGCACACCGTGAAGCGGCATCCGGATCTCGACACGGATGCGCTGAACGGCTTCCTGGGCGAGGAGCTCGGCTGGCACCACCTCGACAACCGGGTGCTGGCGCTCGAGCTCAAGGGCACCCGCATCGAGTTCATGGGCATCGCCGACGCCCACCGCGGCTGGGACCGCCTGGGCGAGCTGCCGGGCGCCATCGAGGAGCTGCGCGAGAACGTCGAATGGTCGAGCCCCGAGCGACGCCAGGTGCTCACGCTCGGCGTGACCCACGCCCCGTACCGGCGGGTGCTGGACGCCTTCGTGAGCCAGGATGCCGACCTGATCTTCGCGGGGCACACCCACGGGGGGCAGGTGCGCATCCCGGGGCGGCCCGCGCTCGTCGCCAATTGCGACATCCCGCACGCCCAGGCCCAGGGGCTGAGCGTGTGGCGCACGGGTGCGCGCAGTGCCTTCCTCGAGGTCTCCGCGGGCCTCGGCACCTCGATCTACGCGCCGGTGCGCTTCGCCTGCCCGCCCGAGGCGGTCGTGCTGACGCTGCTGCCGGTGCCGCTGGACGGAAGCGGCCGCGAAATCGGCTATCCTTGACAGGTTGCCGATGGCAGCACCGGGGTATGGCGCAGCTTGGTAGCGCGCGTCGTTCGGGACGACGAGGCCGCAGGTTCAAATCCTGTTACCCCGACCAACGCGAGAAGGTCGCCTTCGGGCGGCCTTCTCGCGTTCGCCGAGGTATCCGGACGCGAAGCTGCTCGAGCAGGTGGGCCCACGCCGCCGGAGGCTCCGCGCGCCGCACAACGGCGCGCGGAGGGGCGGTGGGGACAAATCCTGTTACCCCGACCAACGCGAGAAGGCCGCCTTCGGGCGGCCTTCTCGCGTTCGTGCCCCGTCGTTCAGGTGAAGTCGGCGTCGGGCTCGGTGCCGTAGCTGAACTCGAGGCGGGGCCGCCATCCGCGATTCAGGACGCCGCCCGACTCCTCCAGGTAGCAGGCGCCGCACAGCGACTCGTAGGTCACCTCGACCCCGTCGATGGCCACCTGGTCGCCGTCGAAGATGAACCGGTCGCCGATGCGCCGGCCGTTGAACACGGCCTTGCGTCCGCAGCGGCAGATCGTCTTGAGCTCCTCGAGCGAGTGCGCGATCTCGAGCAGCCGCCGCGATCCGGGGAACGCGACGGTCTGGAAGTCCGTGCGGATGCCGTACGCGAGCACCGGGATGTCCTGCTGGATGGCGATCCGCAGCAGGTCGTCGACCTGCCCCTCGGAGAGGAACTGCGCCTCGTCGAGCAGCAGGCAGCTGATGTCACGACCGCGCTCCTGCACGGCCCGCGCGCGTTCGCGCCGGAAGCGGTCGAGCAAGTCCTCCCGCGGGGCGATCGTGAAGTCGACGGCCCGCTCGACGCCGAGGCGCGACACGATCTGGTCGTCGCCCTTGGAGTCGATTGCCGGCTTCGCGAGCAGCACCTCGTGGCCCCGCTCCTCGTAGTTGTAGGCCGCCTGCAGGAGAGCGGTGCTCTTGCCGGAGTTCATCGCTCCGTAGCGGAAGTACAGCTTCGCCACTTACTCCAGGTATCCGTCCTCCGCCGCACGGCGGATCAGCTCGGCCTTCTTGCCCGCGGGGCGCCCGACCTTGGCGTACTTCTCGCGCACCCGGCGCAGATACGTCTTCGCGGTCTCGTACTGCACGTTCATCCGCTCGGCGACGGCGACGGTGCTGTATCCCGAGACGTAGAGCTTGAACGCCTCCTCCTCGCCCGGACTGAGCTTGGGCTTGAGGTGCTGCAGGGGCGGTGCCGTGGTGGGCCGCTCCGATGCGGCCTCGTCGAGCTGCGCATCGATTCCCATCACGCGCCGGGCCGCCTCCATGACCGTCGCCATCGGCATCGACTTGGAGAGGAACTCGCTCGCGCCGGCGGCGAGCGCGCGGTCGCGCGCCTCGCGGGTGTCGAGGCTCGACAGCACGATCACCTTGGCGCCGGCCGCGCGGCAGGTGCGCACGCGCGCCTCGATCGAGATCGGCTCCTTGAGCTGGAAGTCGATGAAGACGAGATCGGTGGGGAAGGCGGGGCTCTGCACGAGCTCCAGCCAGTTCGCGGCGCCCAGCACGACGTCGAAGTCGGGTGCGTTGCGCTCGATCCAGCTGCTCAGGGTGTCGAGAAGGACTTCGTGATCGTCGAGGATCGCGAGCCTCACGACGGCACCCCCGGTCGCGCCGCGCAGGGGTGCGGCGCTGAGGGTCGGATTCATGCACTCGAGCCTAGCGCCGCGGAGCCCTCGGAACCCCTCAAAAGAGGGTCGGCTGCAGCGCGGCGGCGGCGATCGGATCGAGCTCGGCGACGAGCACGGCGGCGCCGCGCGCCGCCTCCCGCGGCCCCGGACGCAGCGCACCCGTCGCGGGCTCCTGCGGTGCGCGGTCGAGCCCGTAGCGGTGGAGCATCGGGCGGATGCGCGCGGCCAGCATCCGGCGGTACCCCTTCGGCGCGTAGGCGCCCGATCCGTACAGCGCGCGGTAGCGGCCGACGAGCTCCGGATGCTCGCGTGCGAGCCACGCCGCGAACCACTCGCGGGCGCCGGGGCGCAGGTGCAGCGCGCTGTAGGCGACGCCCGTGGCGCCGCTCTCCGCGATGCGCTCGAGGGCGCGCTCGAGGTGCTCGCGGCCGTCGGTGAGGTACGGCAGCACGGGCATGAGGAACACCGAGCACGGCAGCCCGGCGTCTCGCACGGCCCGCACGGTCGCGAGCCGGGCCGCGGTGCTCGGCGCGCCCGGCTCGATGGAGCGCTGCAGCTCGTCGTCGAAGATCGCGATCGTCATGGCGGTCTCCACCGGCACCCGTTCCGCCGCCGCCTGCAGCAGCGGGATGTCACGCCGCAGCAGCGTGCCCTTGGTGAGGATGCTGAAGGGGGTGCCGAATGCCGCGAGCGCCGCGATGATGCCCGGCATGAGCCGGTAGCGTCCCTCGGCCCGCTGGTAGGGGTCGGTGTTGGTGCCGAGTGCCACGGGCGCCCGCTGCCAGCTCGGCCGGGCGAGCTCCTTGCGGAGCACCTCGGCGACGTTGACCTTGACGACGATCTGGGCGTCGAAGTCGCGCCCCGCATCGAGGTCGAGGTAGGTGTGCGTGTTGCGGGCGAAGCAGTTGTGGCTGATGACGCCGTTCGCGACGAAGTCACCCGTACCGGTGGTGATGTCGATGAGGTCGAGCTCGACGCCCAGATCGTCGATGGCCACCACCCGAAGGTCGCCGTAGGTCTTCACCGAATCGCCGTCGAGGCCGGTCGAGGCGATCGGTACGCTCCTCCCGGCCATGCCGAAACCCATCATCCGATTGTTCGTCGTGAGGTAGGGCCGCTGTTCGGAGGGTGTGGCCGGTCGAACGTACTTCCATCCGCGCTCCGTCAGGAAGCGATGGTCGCCGCTCGCGATCAGGACGGTGCCGTCGGCGAGGGTGATCCGGTAGGCGGGTTCCCGCGTCTCCCACTTCGCCTCAACCCGCGTCCGCACGTAGCGCCGGTAACGGCCTCGTGATTCGGTGCCGTAGATCTCATCCCCGATCCGTACCTCGCGAAGCGGCTTCTCCCGTCCGTCCGCCATGAGGATGAGCGTCTCCGGCGCCAAGCAGAAGACGCACTGGTGGCTGCAGCCGCGGTACGGGTTGATGGTCCACCCGAAGGGCAGCGCCGTCGAGGATCCCGGCACGTGGTTGAGCGCCGACTTCGCGAGCACCTCGTGGAAGGTGAGGCCCGCGAACTCGGGCGTCTGCACCGAGCGCACGAGGTTGCTGAGGCGGGCGAGGCCGGGCAGGGCGTCGCCGCTCTCGACGCCCAGCTCCTGCCCGCTCCACCGCATCCCGACATTCGAACATGCGTTCGAGTCGGAGTCAAGCCCGCGCCCTCAGGCCGCCGGGGCGAGCCGGAGCTCGGGACCGTCCCACCTCCTCCGCAGCCAGCGGTCGTGGCTCGCCACGACGACCGCGCCGGGATAGCCTCCGAGCGCCTCCTCGAGCTCGGTCGCGAGGGCCAGCGACAGGTGGTTGGTGGGCTCGTCGAGCAGGAACACGTGCGGCGGGCGCGCCACGATGAGCGCGAGCGCCGTGCGCCGCTGCTGGCCGATCGACAGCCTGCCGACGGGTCTGTCGAGCTCCCGCTCGGCGAGCAGCCCGAGACCCGAGAGCGGCAGCTCCGCCGCCCGCCGCTCCCCCACGGTGCGCTCGTAGAGCTCGCGGGGCGTGCGTGAGGCGTCGGCCCAGCGCACGTCCTGGTCGAGCACCGCGATGCGCAGGCCCTTCCGGCGCCGCACCCGCCCGGCATCCGGGGCGATACGGCCCGCGAGCAGACCGAGCAGCGTCGACTTGCCGGCGCCGTTGGGGCCCGTCACGAGCAGCCGCGCATCCGGCGCCAGCACGAGCCCCTCGAGCGCGAGTCGTCCGTCGACGCGCGCGCCGTCGACCGTCAGCAGCGGCTCCTCCCCCTCGAGCAGGTGCGAGCCCGACGGGATGCCGCCGAAGCTCAGCAGCGGAGGCGGCTCGTCCACGCGCGAGGCGCGCAGCTCGTCGAGCCGTCCGGCGGCGTTCCGGATGCGGCGCGCCACCTGCTGCTGGTGGTGGTCGGCCTTGAAGTCGTAGCCCATCTTCTCGTTGTCGCGGCGCGGGCGACCGGGCGCCAGCTCGCGCGCCGTGACCGCGACCGCGTGCTCGAGCTGCGCCTGCTCCTGCTCCTCCTCCGCGAAACGCGCCTCCCAGCGGGCGCGCTCGGCGGCCTTCGCTGCGAGGTAGTCGCTGTATCCGCCGCCGTAGCGGGTGACGCCGTCGGATGCCGTGGGGTCGATGTCGACGAGGTCGGTGGCCACCTCGTCGAGGAACGCGCGATCATGGCTCGCGAACAGCACCGGGCCCCGCCAGGCGCGCAGTCGCGTCGCGAGGAACCCGACCGCGGCATCGTCGAGGTGATTGGTGGGTTCGTCGAGCAGCAGCGCGTCGGGGCGCGCGAGCAGCAGGGCCGCGAGCGCGACACGGCTGCGCTGTCCGCCCGAGACCTCGCCGACCCGTCGATCGAGCGGCAGGCCGCCGACGCCGAGGCCCTCGAGCACCTCGTCGCGGCGGGCGTCGAGGGTCCACAGCTCGGTCGCCTCGGCCTCCGCGAGGAGCCGCGCGTAGCGGTCGGCGGCATCCGGGTCGGCGCCCGCGAGGGCCTCCCCGGCGAGCTCCAGCTCACGCTCGAGGCGGCGCAACGGTGCGAGCTCGGCCTCCAGGATCGCGGCGAGCGGGGCATCCGGGTCGGCGCGCACCTCCTGGCGCAGGAGCGAGGTGGCGACCGGGCGCTCGACGCGCCCGGCATCCGGCTCCAGTTCGCCCGCGAGCACGGCGAGCAGCGTGGACTTGCCGGCGCCGTTCTCGCCGAGGAGCCCTGAGCGGTGCCCCGGCGAGACGGTGAGCGTGAGATCGGCGAGCACGCGGCGCTCACCGTAGGAGACGCCGACGCCGTCGGCGCGCAGCACGGAAGAAGGGGTGAAGGGGTATCGCAAAAGGGTGATCCGATCCGCTCGACCCTCGGATGCGAGGGGAGGCGAACCCCGCCGGGCGTCAGCCGCGGGCGCGGGGATGGTCGGATCTACAGCTCCACGAGGGACGAGGCTACACGTCCCTCCCCCCGAGCGCTACCCGATCTGGCGAGCGCTGCTCCCCCACCGGTAGCGCTCGCCAGATCGGGTAGCGCTCGGGGCGGCGGACGGTCAGACCGCGAGGCCCAGCGTCTTCGCGGTGTCCTTCAGCTCCTTCGCCGCCGCCTTCGGGGCGTCGGCGAGCTTCGTGCCGTAGGAGGGGATCATCCGCTTCAGCTCGGGTGCCCAGGCCTGCATCCGGTCGGGGAAGCACGTCGCGAGCACGTCGAGCATGATCGGAACCGCCGTCGAGGCGCCCGGGGAGGCGCCCAGCAGACCCGCGATCGTGCCGTCGCCTCCCGAGACGACCTCGGTGCCGAACTGGATGACGGCCTTGCCGTCGGCGCCGCGCTTCATGATCTGCACGCGCTGCCCCGCCGTGATCCGGTACCAGTCGCCCTGCTCGGCCTTCGGTGCGAACTGCTGCAGCACCGAGTGCTGCTTGCGCCGCGAGGCGAGCACCTCGGTCACGAGGTACCACACGAGGTCGAGGTTCTTGAGGCCCGCGCCGATCATCGTGCCGAGGTTGTGCCAGCGGATCGAGCCGAACAGGTCGAACCAGGAGCCGGTCTTCAGGAACTTGGGCGTCCATCCGGCGTAGGGCCCGAACAGCAGGCTCGCCTGGCCGTCGACGAAGCGCGTGTCGAGGTGCGGCACCGACATCGGCGGCGACCCCACGGCGGCCTTGCCGTACACCTTGCCCTGGTGACGGGCCACGATCTCGGGCTTGTCGGTGCGCAGGAACTGCCCGCTGATCGGGAAGCCGCCGTAGCCGCGGATCTCGCGGATGCCGGAGCGCTGCAGCAGCCCGAGGGCCGCACCGCCGGCACCGACGAACACGAAGCGCGCCGTGAGCTCGAAGGGGGTGTTGCCGATCACATGGCGGCCGCGGACGCGCCAGGTGCCGTCCGCGAGGCGCTTGAGCCCGGTGACCCGGCGCTCGGTGCGCAGGGTCGCGCCGTGGGCGACGAGGCCGTCCACCAGGTTCTCGGTGAGGGCGCCGAAGTCGACGTCGGAGCCGCCCACGATGCGCGTCGCGGCGATCGGCTGGCTCTTCGCGCGGCCCGGGATGAGCAGCGGGGCCCAGGAACGGATGACGCGGGCGTCCTCGCTGAACTCGAGGCCCGGGAAGAGCGGGTGGTCCTTGAGCGCCTCGTAGCGGCGGCGCAGGTACTCGACGTTGTCCTCGCCCCACACGAAGCTCAGGTGCGGCACCGGGTTGATGAACCGCGACGGCTCGGGCAGCAGGCCCTCGGAGACGAGGTGCGACCAGTACTGCCGCGACACCTGGAACTGCTCGTTGACCTTCACCGCCTGGGCGATGTCGATCGCGCCGTTCTTCTCGGGCGTGTAGTTGAGCTCGCAGAGCGCGGAGTGCCCCGTCCCCGCGTTGTTCCACGGGTTGGAGGACTCCTGGGCGATGCGGGGCAGGGCTTCGAGGATGGTGATCGACCACTCCGGCTCGAGCTGCTGCAGCAGCGAGCCGAGCGTCGCGCTCATCACCCCGCCGCCGATGAGGACGACGTCGACGGGTTCGGACACGAGCTACATCCTATTCGCGAACGACGGACGGCCTTGGGCCGGAGGTCCTACGGGGTGCCGGACGGTGTCGGCATCCGCGTGGCGGACTACCGCAGCGCCGGAGCACGCCGGGCGGCGAGCTCGGCGAGCTGCACCGCGTTGAGCGCGGCGCCCTTGCGCAGGTTGTCGTTGGAGATGAACAGCGCGAGCCCCTTGCCGTCGGGCACCGACTGGTCACGACGGATGCGGCCGACGAAGCTCGGGTCGGCGCCCGCCGCCTCGAGGGGGTTCGGGACCTCGGCGAGCTGCACGCCGGGGGCGTCGGCGAGGATCTCGCGCGCACGCTCGGGGGTGAGGGCGTCGCGGAAGGTCGCGTTGATCGAGAGCGAGTGGCCCGTGAAGACCGGCACGCGCACGCAGGTGCCCGAGACGAGCAGCTCCGGCAGCTCGAGGATCTTGCGGCTCTCGTTGCGGAGCTTCTTCTCCTCGTCGGTCTCGCCCTCGCCGTCGTCGACGATGGAGCCGGCCAGCGGCAGCACGTCGAACGCGATGGTCTTGGTGTAGACCTCGGGAGCGGGGAACTCGACCGCCGTGCCGTCGTGCACGAGGCCCTCGATGCCGCCCGCCTCGACGGCGGCGGTCACCTGGCCGGCGAGTTCGCGGGCTCCTGCGAGACCGGAGCCGGAGACGGCCTGGAAAGTGGTCACGATGAGGCGTTCGAGGCCGGCTGCGGCGTCGAGCGCCTTCAGCGCCGGCATCGCCGCCATGGTGGTGCAGTTGGGGTTCGCGATGATGCCGCTGCCCGCGGCCACGATCTCGTCGACGGCGTGCGGGTTGACCTCGCTGACGACGAGCGGTACCTCGGGCGCGAGGCGCCACGCGCTCGAGTTGTCGATGACGATGGCGCCCGCCGCCGCGAACTGCGGGGCGTACTCGCGGGAGGCCGCGCCGCCCGCCGAGAACAGGGCGATGTCGATGCCGCTCTTGTCGGCGGCCGCGACGTCCTCGACGGTGATCTGCTCACCACGGAACTCGATGACGGTCCCCGCCGAGCGCGCGCTCGAGAAGAAGCGGATCGAGGCGATCGGGAACTCCCGCTCGACCAGGAGCCTGCGCATGACCGCGCCGACCTGACCCGTGGCGCCGACGACGGCGACGTTGAAACCCTGCTGCTCTGCCATGTGTTCC
>JASLGG010000041.1 GCA_030150265.1 Protaetiibacter sp. | reverse complement strand
CCGCCGTGTGCGCGGTGAGCAGCGACTCCCAGGCTCGGTTGGCGAGCCGAACATCAACGTGGCGGTTGGCGGTGGTCATGATTCATCTCTCTGCGGAGCGGGAGGCGGGCCCGGGGCTGGTGACGATCCGGGCGCGCCGGTGTGCGTATGAGGGCCTCTGCGTTACAGGCCGAAGGCCGAGCCGCTGCTCGGTCGACCCGATTCGGTGTCCTGGTAGGGCGAGCCGCCGGTCACGTTATCGCCGCGGTTGGCGTTGGGGCGCGGCTGGCGAGGCGCCTCGTCGCCGTACTTCTCCTTCACCCGGGAGGCGTGCGACGGGGTCTCGGGCACCTCGGGATCGCGGCGCGCGGCCAGCTCCTTGCGCAGCACGGGCACCACCTCGCCGCCCAGCAGCTCGAGCTGGTCGAGCACCTTGCCCAGCGGCAGGCCGGCGTGATCCATCAGGAACAGCTGGCGCTGGTAGTCGCCGAAGTACTCCTGGAAGGTCAGCGTCTTGTCGATGATCTCCTGCGGGCTGCCCACGGAGAGCGGGGTCTGGTCGACGAAGTCCTCCATGCGGGGGCCGTTGCCGTAGACCGGGGCCTCGTTGTAGTAGGGGCGGAACTCGTTCCAGGCATCCTGCGACTTCTTCGCGATGTACGCCTGGCCGCCGAGGCCCACGATCGCCTGCTTCGCGGTGCCGTGGCCGTAGTGCTCGAAGCGCTGGCGGTAGAAGTCGATCAGGCGCTTGTAGTGCTCCTTCGGCCAGAAGATGTTGTTCGCGAAGAAGCCGTCGCCGTAGTAGGCGGCCTGCTCGGCGATCTCGGGCGTGCGGATGGAGCCGTGCCACACGAAGGGCGCGACGCCGTCGAGCGGGCGCGGGGTGGCCGTGAAGCCCTGCAGGGAGGTGCGGAACTTGCCCTCCCAGTCGACGACGTCCTTCTCCCACAGCTCGCGCAGCAGGGCGTAGTTCTCGATCGCGAGCGGCAGCCCCTGGCGGATGTCCTGGCCGAACCAGGGGTAGACCGGCCCCGTGTTGCCGCGGCCCATCACGAGGTCGACGCGGCCGCCCGTCAGGTGCTGCAGCATCGCGTAGTCCTCGGCGATCTTCACCGGGTCGTTGGTGGTGATGAGGGTCGTCGCCGTGGAGAGGATGAGGTCCGTGGTCTGCGCGCCGATGTAGGCGAGCGTCGTCGTGGGCGAGCTCGAGAAGAACGGCGGGTTGTGGTGCTCGCCGATCGCGAAGACGTCGAGACCGGCCTCCTCCACGTGCTTCGCGATCGTGACGATGTCCTGGATGCGCTGCGCCTCGCTCGGCGTCTCCCCGGTGGTGGGGTCGCGCGTGATGTCGCTCACGCTGAAGATGCCGAACTGCATCTGGCTGCTCATGACGGGTTCCGTTCCCTCGGTAGTTCTATGCATTTGCATTGATATCCCATCCAACCGGACGGATGCCGTGAGTATTCCCGCGAGCCAGCGCGACATCCGGAGCCTCCCCTAACCTGGTCACATGGCGACCGTCGAGCTGAACTCCACGACCTTCGAGAACACCGTGCTGGGCGACGGCATCGTGCTCGTCGACTTCTGGGCCGCCTGGTGCGGCCCCTGCCAGGCGTTCGGCCCGATCTTCGAGAAGGCGAGCGAGAACCACCCCGACATCACCTTCGCCAAGGTCGACACGGATGCCGAGCAGGCGCTGTCGGGCGCGCTCGACATCCGCTCCATCCCCACGCTCATGGCCTTCCGCGACGGCATCGGCGTGTTCTCGCAGGCCGGCGCCCTGCCCGGTCACGTGCTCGAGGACCTCATCGGGCAGATCCGCGCCCTCGACATGGACGAGGTGCGCGAGAAGATCGCCGCGGCGCAGGCCGAGTAGGCCTACCGCGCGTCCACCCGCTGGTCGAGTAGCCGCGCAGCGGCGTATCGAGACCCGCCCTACCGCGCGTCCTTCAGGGCACCCATGAGCAGCACGACGCGGTAGCGTCCGCCCTTGCTGTCGAGGCGCACCGGGATGCGCACCTTGAGGCCCTTGTCGTCGAGACGTCGCAGGTTCTCGTCGACGACCGACTCGAGTCCGCGCGGCACGCTCCCGACGACGCCGCTCACCCGGCGGCCGGTGAACAGCCGCACCTCGATGGGGGCGTCCTGCCCCTCCGCCTGCATGCTGCGCGGCGAGATCGCCGTCTCGAACTCGGTCGCCCCCGACTCCGCGAGCTCGCGCAGCTCGTCCTGGTGCGGGTCGGAACCCGCGAGCACGATCGTGACGCGCTTGTTGCGCGGAGCCAGGTTGTAGACGTAGTCGTCGAAGCTGCCGAACCCCCGGTCATCGCGCGGCAGGCTCGTGTCGACGCCACGGCGGCGGAAAAGTCCCATGCGGCGATCCTAGGGGGCCGCCCGGATGCCGGACTATTCGGCGGCGAGCACGATGATGCGGTCCCCCGCCTCGTAACGACGGCGCACGTCCTTGCGCGGATTGAGCACGACGCCGTAGTTGTCGGCCCCGCTGTGCGCGAGCGCGGCGACGCGATATCCGACGGCCGTCTCGCCGCGCCGCCGCGCCGCTTCGACCACGGTGAAGAAGTCGGCCTCGGCGCCGTCCACCAGGTACCCGGAGACCTGTCGGAGATAGATCTCGCTGCCCTCCGCCGAGAAGAGCGTCGCGAACACCTCCGCGAGGCGCGCGTTCTCGCTCAGCTGGGCGAGCATGAGGGCCACGAGCTTGTCGCTCACGATGAAGTCGTCGACATCCGTCACCTCGGCGAGCTCGCGGTTGCGGTCGTCGAGCATCTCGCTCACCACGTTGAGGTCGAGCGCCGCCCGCCCCGCGATGTCGCGCAGGTGCAGGAGGGTCACGAGCGTGCGGGCATCCGCCCGCTGGGTCGGGAGGGCGTCGTCGGCGAGCACGATGACGTGGTCCGCCGCGCCCACCTCGAGACCGTCGAGCACCTCCCGGTTCGTCGGATCGCCCGCACGGGCCTCCACCGCGAGACGCGGGGACGACCGCAGGCCGGCCGGGGCGGGGTCGGCGACCACGAGCGCGGTCGAGCCCTCCTGCACGTACTCCGCGAGCTCGCGCAGCACGAGCGGCAGGTGCGCGTTGACCCCCAGCACCAGCGTGTGCTCCGGCGCCGACGTCGGCGACAGCGCGGTCTCGACGAGCGCGTCGTCCGGCAGTCCGGGAGCCGCGCTGTGGACGGTCGCGTCATCCTGGGCGACGAGGATGAGCTGCTCGCCCGCCGCATACCGCCGCTCGGCGGGCGGGTTGAGGAGCGTCTCGTCGGCCGTCGCGATGCCGATGAGGCAGGAGTCGACGAAGGAGAACAGCAGCTCGCCGTAGCTGCGCCCCACGAGCTCGGGGAGCTCGGCGAAATAGATCTCGTTGCCCTCGAAGGCCAGCAGCTCCGAGTAGACGACGCTGAGGCCCGACTGCCGACAGGACTGCACCGTGATCCGGCTGATGAGATCGCTCGCCAGCACCCACTCGACCTCGTCGCGGCCGACCAGGCGCGCGACCTCGAGGTTGGCCGGATCGTGGAGCTCGCCCACGATGTGGTAGCGCCCGGCTCGCCGACGGGGGTTGTTGGTGAGCGCGAGCGCCGTCTTGATCACCTCGGCATCCGGGTCGTCGCTCCCGTCGCTGGCGAGCAGCACGATGCTCCGCGCGGTGTGCGGGCTGCCGAGCTCGAGGTCGCCGAGGGTCATCGGGTCGCCGGAGCGGCAGATGACCGCCGTCGACCCGGTCCGCCCGACGGCCGCCCGGATCGCGTCCTCCATCTCGACCTTGTCCCGATCCGCGAGCACGACGATCGCGCTGCGTCGCCGCGACGCGTTCGCGATCGCGAGCTCCGAGACGATCGAGAACACCTTGTCGCTCCACCCCAGCACGAGCGTGTGGTCGCTCTCGAGCACCCGCGAGCGCCCCTTGCGCAGCTCCTCGACCTTGGCGTCGAAGCCGCCCGAGACGATGCCGATGAGACCCGCCACGATGACGAGCCCGCCGATCGTGACGACGAGCATCGCCACCCGGAAGCCCCACCCGGTGTCGCCGCCCATCGTGCCGGGGTCGAGGGTGCGCATCAGGTTGCCCCAGAGGATGTCGAGGAAGTCGCCCTCGGGCTCGTCGTCCGGATGCAGCGGCAGCGCCCACACGATGAGCGCGAGCACCACGACGAAGAGCACCGTCGCGGCCCCCAGCAGGCCGATCAGGGCGACGGTGCCCCTCGACATCCAGGTGTCGAAGCGATAGCGCAGGCGGTCGCGGAAGGTCGGCTTGTCCATGGCGGTCTCCGGTGGCTCACGAGGCGGCTGCAGGAACCCTACCGGGGAGGAACGCCGGAGGCCGCCACCCTGACGGGTGACGGCCTCCGGTGAAGTCAGGCGATTCGCTTAGCGGCGAAGCCCCAGTCGCTCGATCAGCGAGCGGTAGCGCTCGATGTCGATGTCCTGGAGGTAGCCGAGGAGCCGGCGACGCTGTCCCACGAGCAGCAGGAGGCCACGACGCGAGTGGTGGTCGTGCTTGTGCTCCTTGAGGTGCTCGGTGAGGTCCTTGATCCGCTTGGTGAGGATCGCGACCTGCACCTCGGGGGATCCGGTGTCTCCGGGGGCGGTCGCGTACTCGTCGATGATCGCCTTCTTGGTCTCTGCATCCAGGGCCATAGAGGGATCCCCTTTCTCTCGCTGCGCGGTGCCACCTGCCCGTTGCAGGGGCGCTCTTGATCCGCGGCCGTTCGACGGCAACCTGTCGACTCTACCAGAGCGTCCGGCGGCCGGATGCCCGCGCATCCGGGAGACTGGACGGATGCGGGAGCTGCGCGTGCGGGTGAAGCCCGGGAGCTCGAAGGGGCCGCTCGTCGAGCCGGCCCCCGAGGGCCTCGACGCCGAGCTCGTGGTGCACGTGCGCGAGCGGGCCGTCGACGGCAAGGCCAACGCCGCGGTCGAGCGGGTGGTCGCCGCGCACCTCGGGGTGGCCCCGTCGCGGGTCGCGATCGTGCGGGGTCGCGCCGGACGCACCAAACTCATCCGGGCCGATGACTGAGAGGGCTGCGAGACTGGAGGGGTGATCGCCGCCCGGCTCCTCGACGTGCTCCTCGTGCTCGTGCTCGTGGTGTACCTCGGCGAGGGCTGGCGCAGCGGCATCCTGCGCAGCCTGGGCGCCATCCTCGGCATCGCGGCGGGCGGCGTGGCCGCCTTCTTCGCGGTGCCGCTCATCGCCGCCGCGATCCCCTCCCCCGAGTGGCGTCTGGGCGTGTCGATCGCGCTCGCGGTGCTCCTGCTCGTCGGCGGGCACCTGCTCGGGGTGACGGCGGTATCCGCCCTTCGCCGCCGCCGGCGCGACGACCGCCGCCGCGAGCGCGACCTCTCCACCCTGGAGCGGCTGCTCGGCGCGGTCGCGAGCCTCGTGGCGGCCGCCCTCGTCATGACGCTCGTCGCCGGGAGCATCGCGCAGCTCGGCGTTCCGGTGCTCTCGCAGGCCGTGAAGCGATCCGTCGTGATCGGCACGATCGACCGGCTGACGCCCGCGCCGATCGCCGACGGCCTCGCACGGGTGCGCTCGGCGATCCTCGAGCAGGGCATCCCCACGATCGAGGGCGCGCTCGGCGGCATCGCCGCGGAGCCCACCCCGCCCCAGGTCGACACCCAGACCGACCGGCTCGCGGTCGCGGCGCGGTCCGTCGCGCGCATCAACGGCACCGCCTTCGCCTGCGGCCAGAACCAGTCCGGCAGTGGCTTCGTGGTGGCGCCCGAGCGCGTCGTCACGAACGCGCACGTCGTGGCGGGCGTCACGAACCCCGTGGTCGAGCTGCCCGACGGCCAGGCGCTCGACGGCACGGTCGTGTGGTTCGATCCGGATGTCGACATCGCGATCATCGCCGTCCCGGGCCTCGAGGCGACGCCGCTCGCGCTGACCGACGCCTCGATCGGGCTGACCGGCGTCGTGGACGGATACCCGCACGGCGGACCCTTCACCCAGGCGCCCGCCCAGGTGCTGGCGATCTCGACCGAGCGCGTGGCCGACATCTACGGCGAGAGCTCGAGCTCGCGGGAGGTGGCGACGCTGGCCGCCGACGTGCAGCCGGGCAACTCCGGCGGACCGCTCGTGACGCTCGACGGCCGCGTGGCGGGCATCGTGTTCGCCCGCAACGCCGACCACGCGAACCTCGGCTACGCGACGACGCTCGCCCAGCTCGAACCGCTGCTGTCGACCGCGGAGAGCCTCACGAAGCCGGTGGCGTCGGGCCACTGCGTCACCGGCTGACCCGGCCACCGCCACCCCGCGCGCCCCGCCCCGCGCACCCCGCCGCATCCGCTCCACCACATCCCGCCCCGCCCCGCCCGCTCCACCTCAGAAATGCAGGAGGAACGCCGCCGAGAGGATGCCGCCGCCCGCCGTCGCGGGCGTCGCGCTCGAGGAGTCCTGCATTTCTCGACCCCACCGCACCGCTCCGCGCCTCGCGCGTCGACCCTTGACGTTCGCGCGGCGCGGGTGCACCCTGGATGCAGATCAACTCATCGCCCAGCAGAGCCGGAGTCATCGACCCGCCACTGGGCGATGAGTCTTGTGGGGGCCGTGCGGCAGCCGCCCACTCCTGTTCAATGGACGGATGACCACCACCCCGCGCTGGGACCTCGGCCCGCTTCTCGAGCCCGTGACGCCGTCACGGCTGCGCTCCTGGAGCGCCGAGCACCGCGGCGTGCGCTTCCGCGGCGAGCCCTCCCTCTGGACCGCGCTCGTCGCCGTGCCGATCGCGGCGGTCGCCCTGCTGTTCATCACGACGACCGTGCGCGAGGTCGCGAGCGGTGCGGTGCGCTCGGGCGCCTGGGGCCTCGTCGCGGTCGTGCTGCCGGCCGCGCTCCTGCTCGGGACGGTCTGGGCGGTGGTGGCCCTCGTCCGCTCCTCCGCCGGGCGCCGCGAACGCCTCATGCGCCTCGTGGGCTTCGCGGAGGCGAACGGCTTCGCGTTCTCGCCGCGCGATCCGGAGCCGAGCTACCCGGGCATGATCTTCCGCATCGGACGACAGCGGCAGGCGATCGACCACATCGTGCGCGCCGTGCCCCGCTTCCTCGACATCGGGAACTTCCGCTACACGACCGGGTCGGGCAAGAGCCAGCAGATCCACGTCTGGGGCTTCATGGCGCTCCGCCTCGACCGGCACGTTCCGCACATGCTCCTCGACGCGCGCGCCAACGACGTGCTCGGCATGAGCAACCTCCCGGCCGCCTTCGCACGCGATCAGGTGCTCTCGCTCGAGGGAGACTTCGACCGGCACTTCACCCTCTACTGCCCGCGCGAGTACGAGCGCGACGCCCTCTACGTGTTCACGCCGGACCTCATGGCCCTGCTCATCGACGAGGCGGGCGCGTTCGACGTCGAGGTGATCGACGACTGGATGTTCGTCTACTCCTCGCAGCGGTTCCGGATGGGCGACCCGAGCACCCTGCTCCGGCTGCTGCGCATCGTCGACACGGTGGGCGCGCGCACCGTCGAGCGAACCGACCGCTACGCCGACGAGCACGTCGGGAACCGGCTGGCGGATGTCGTGGCACCCCGGGGCGCGCGCCTGCGCCGCGGGGTGCCGTGGCTCGGGATCGCGATGACCGCGGCCGTCATCGCCGTGTGGTTCGCGATGACGGCACTGCGCTGACGCGCTGCTGCGCCTCAGACCGCCGGACGGACCGCCGCCTGGAGCGCCTGCCGCGACGCCGTCACCCGCGTCAGCAGCGCCTGCTCGTCCTGCTGGGCGCCGGCCCGGTCGCGGCCCGCGATGATGCGCTGGCGCGTGCAGGCGAGCGTCGTCGCGTCCCGGATGTAGCCCCGCATGAGCGGCGCGACCCGGTTCGCCTTGGCCCAGGTCATGGCATGCTTGCGGCCCGCCGGGGTCGCGAGCGTGTCGATCTCGGCGGGGCTGAACCATCCGGCGGCCGCGTATTCGGTGAGCCGCTCGGCCGTCAGCCGGGCCTCGCGCTTGCGCAGCTGCACGACGAGCACGATCGAGAGGGCGAACAGCGGCACCTGCACGACGAGGTAGACGAGGAACCAGCCGATGAGCCCGAGCAGCGCGGTCGCGTTCCAGATCGCGTGCAGTGCCATCGCCGGGATGAGGCCCACGAAGAAGCCGCCGATGCCGCCCGCGATGCTCTTGCGCCCCCAGAGGCCGATGAAGAGGCCCGTCATGGAGGTGAACATGACGTGGGCGAAGGGCGACATGATGCCGCGCACGAAGAAGGTGAGAGCCACATCCGCCGAGACGATCCCCGAGTAGGAGGCCGAGTCGGCGAAGTAGAGGATGTTCTCGGTGAAGGCGAAACCGCCCGCGACGACCGCCGCGTAGACGACGCCGTCGACCGGTCCGTCGAAGTAGCGCCGGGCGACGAGGAAGATCAGCAGCACGCCGAGGCCCTTCGCGCCCTCCTCGACCACCGGCGCCTGCAGCACGCCGCTCAGCACGTCGAGGGCGGCGGTGTCGATGCCGGCCGCATAGGTCGCGAACTGCACCCCCGCGTCGACGATGAGCGCGATCGCGACCGCCATGACGGCGCCCCACAGGAAGCCGAAGGCGAGCAGGCCCCGCGGTTCCGGCTCCCACCGGTCGATCCAGAACACGCCGAAGCCGACGATCGCGAGCGGCACGAAGGCGAGGAAGCCGCCGACGAGCAGGAGCACCGGGCCGAGCGCGAAGAACAGGTAGGCGAGCAGGCCGATCCCGAAGACGCCGATGACGATGAAGCCGGCGATCGCCCACCCGACCAGGCCGTGCCGCTGACGCACCGGCTGCTGGAAGGCGGGCTGCACCGGGAGCTGCGCCTGCGCCTGCACCTCGAGCGGGGCGGACGCGGGCGCGGATGCGGCGGCGGGCTGGTTCGTGGTGGGTTCGAACGACATGCCGCAACCCTACCGACGCGGGCGCCGTCGGCGGGGAACTACCGCTGCTGCTCGCGCAGGATCGCGAGCGCCCGCGCCACGCGGTCGCGCAGGCCCGGCACGTTCTTGCGCTGCGGGATGCGCGCCCGCTCGAGGAGCGCCACGACCTCCGCGCGCTGCTCCGCACGCACCGCGTCGACGGCCTCCTGCCGCACGACGGATGCGCGCACCGCGACGATGAACGCGGCCACGCTCAGCACGGCGGCGGCGATCGCCGCGATCGCGAGGCCGAGCTGCCCGCCCGCGAAGCCGCCGACCGCCGACGCGACGCCGAGCCCGAGCACCACGAGCAGCGCGACGAGCCGCAGCGTGGGCCCGGCCGCCGAGCGGCGGGCACGCGTGCGGTCCGCATCCGCGAGGCGGGCGTCGAAGACGGCCAGCTCCTCCGCGTCGAGCTGCAGCACGGCGCGGTCGCGCAGGTCGCGACGGAGGCGGGCGTAGGTGGGCCGGTCGCGCCGCACGACGGCGAGCACCGCGACGGTGCCGATCCCGAAGGCCACGAGCGCCATGACGAGGAGCAGCAGGAGGGTGGCGCCAGGCTGCGCGAGGTCGAAGAGCGAACGGGCCGCCGCGTCGACGCCGAAGGTCACGAGCACGGCCGTGATCGCGGTGACGGCGATCGTCCAGACGAGCTCGCGCACGCTGTTGCGGGTGACGAGCTCCGGGTCGTCGGTGTCGCGCACCCGACGCGCGTCGATGAAGGAGGTGATCGCGTCGCCGACCTGGAGCGCGAGGATCGACGCCTGCAGCACGAGCGCGACGACGAGCAGCGGGACGAGATCCACGATGCGACCTTAGCCCGCGGCGGGTGCGGCAGGCGCATCCGTCGCCCCGCCGAAGCGACGGGTGCGGCGGCCGTAGAGCTCGATCGCCTCCCAGAGCTGCGCGCGCCCGAAGTCGGGCCACAGGGTGTCGAGGAACACCATCTCGGCGTAGGCGCTCTGCCACAGCAGGAAGTTGCTGGTGCGCTGCTCTCCGGAGCTGCGCACGAAGAGGTCGACATCCGGCATGTCGGGGATGTACAGGTGCCGCTGGATCGTCTTCTCGCCGATGCGGTCGGGATGGAGACGGCCCGCCGCGACCTCGCGCGCGATGCCGCGCACGGCATCCTGCAGCTCGGTGCGCCCGCCGTAGTTGACGCACATCGTGAGGGTGAGCACGTCGTTGTGCGCGGTGAGGCGCTCCGCGAAGCGCAGCTCGTCGATCACCGAGCGCCACAGGCGCGGGGTGCGGCCCGCCCAGCGCACCCGCACGCCCCACTCGTTGAGCTGGTCGCGGCGGCGGTGCAGCACGTCGCGGTTGAAGCCCATGAGGAAGCGCACCTCGTCGGGGCTGCGCTTCCAGTTCTCCGTCGAGAAGGCGTAGACCGAGAGGTGTCTGACCCCGATCTGCACGGCGCCGGCCACGACGTCGAGCAGCGCCGCCTCGCCCGCCTTGTGGCCCTCGACCCGGGTCAGGCCGCGGCCGTTCGCCCAGCGCCCGTTGCCGTCCATGACGATCGCGACGTGGTTCGGCACCGCGGCGGCGGGCATGGCCGGCGGATGCTGCCCCGTCCAGTCGAGCGGCACGAAGTCGACCGCGTCGCGATGGGTCTTGGCCACGGGTGTCACACGACGACCCTACGATCTCGCGATCCCATCGGCGGGAGTGGTTGCGCATTCGGCGGGAGAAATCGCACGCCCGGGCGGGGAAAGCCGCATGCGGCGGGAGATGTTGCTCCCGCCGCATCGCATCTTCGCCGCCCGCTGGCCTGCGCGGTCGGATGTTGACACTCGACCCCGAGCGCGTAACACTTAGCCAGATGGCTAAGCATTCGGGATCGGTGGACGCGGTGCTCTCGGCGCTCGCGGATCCCACCCGCCGTGCGATGGTCGAACGCCTCGCGGAGGGCCCGGCATCGGTGAGCGAGCTGGCGAAGCCGTTCGCGATCGCGCTGCCGACCGCCACGAAGCACCTCGCGGTGCTCTCGGCTGCCGGCCTCGTGACCTCGTCCAAGCGCGGACGCGTGCGGATGTGCCGTCTCGAACGCGCAGCGCTGGACGAGACCGCCTCCTGGATCGAGGCCCGCCGACGCCGTTGGGAGACACGCCTCGACGCCCTCGAGATCCGCATCACGGAAGGACCCATGACATGACCGCCGACCGCAGCATCACCGTCACCCGCCGTATCTCGGCACCGCCCGAGACGGTCTTCCGCCACTGGACCGATCCCGAGCTGGTGCGCGGCTGGTACGCCCCGGTCGACGACTGGATCGTCGGCACCGCCGACATCACGCCCGGCGTCGGCGGCGGCTACCACATCACCTTCGGTCCCCCGCCCGCCGGCGACGCCTACAGCGAGAAGGGCGTCTACCTCGTGTACGAGACGGCGAGACGGCTCGTGTGGGACGGTACCGTGGAGGGCGATGGCGCCGACAGGAGCGTGAGCCGCATCGAGATCACCTTCGCCGAAGACGGGGACGGCACCGTCGTGACCGTCGTCGAGAGCGGCCTCGCCGCCGACAGCGCGGCCGAGCACGAGCAGGGCTGGACGACCGGGCTCGAGAAGCTCGCCGATGCGATCGAGGGCGCTGCGCGCTAGGCGATCGTGCGGTCGACGTGCTCGAGCGAGCGCAGGCCGCGCTCGAGGTGGAACTGCGTGTAGGCGGCCGTGACGCCGGACGCCTGGGCGCGCGTGCGCTCGTCGGCGGCATCCGCGGTCTCCCAGTCGCCCGCGAGGAGCGCGGCGAGGAGGCCGAGGGTGGCGGCGTCGAGGCGCGGGGCGCCGGGCGGGGCCGCGGCGTCCGACACCACTCCCCCGAGCTGCACGACGAACGCCGAGTGCGGTCCCGGCTCGCCCGTGACGGCGCAGTCGACGAAGCTCGGCGCCCATCCGGCGATCGAGAGAGCGCGCAGCAGGTAGGAGTCGAGGGTGAGGCCGGGGGCGTGCTCCCCGCGGCTCAGCGAGCGCAGCGCGCCCACGAGCAGCAGGTAGTGCTGCAGGCCCGCCTCGTGCTCGGTGAGGCGGTCGGCCGTCTCGACCATCGCGTTCGCGGCCGTGAAGCGCGCGTAGTCGCCGGCGATGTCGCCGCCGTAGGAGCCCAGCATCTCGGCCTGCTGCACGATGTCGAGGCTGCGCCCGAGGTAGCACTGCACGTCGACGACCATGAACGGCTCGAGCCGTGCCCCGAAGCGCGAGCCCGTGCGACGCACGCCCTTCGCGACGGCACGCAGCTTGCCGTGCTGCCGGCTCAGCATCGTGACGATGCGGTCGGCCTCACCCAGCTTGTGGGTGCGCAGCACGACGGCTTCGTCACGATAGGTGGGCACGTTCGATTATCGCCCCGACACCCGACATCCGCCCGGATGCGAGGATGGGGGCGTGGCGTCATCCGCTCTCGTCCTCGTCACCGGCGGCACCGGCCGCCTCGGCCGTCCCACCGTGGACGCGCTCCGTGCCCGCGGGCACGCGGTGCGCGTCCTGAGCCGCCGACCCGGTGCCGACCACGCCGTCGCGGACCTCGCCACGGGCGCCGGTCTGCGCGAGGCGCTCGCGGGCGTCGACGCGGTCGTGCACCTCGCGACCTCGCGCTCGAAGGACATCGGCCAGACCCGCGCCCTGCTCGCCGCGATGGAGGGCACGGATGCGCACCTCGTGTTCATCTCGATCGTCGTGGTCGACCGCATCCCCTTCGGCTACTACCGGGACAAGCTCGCGAGCGAGCAGGCGATCGAGGCCTCCGGGGTGCCGCACACCGTCATCCGCGTGGCGCAGTTCCACGGCTTCGTCTCGGAGATGCTCGACGCCCAGCGCGGCCTGCCGGTGACGCTCGTGCTGCCGCTCTCGGCCCAGACCATCCACATGCCCGAGGTCGCCGAGCGCCTCGCCGAGCTCGTCGAGGCCGGCCCGCAGGGACGGGTCACCGACCTCGGCGGGCCCGAGCAGCTGACCATGCGCGAGGCCGCGCGGCAGTGGCAGGAGGCTCACGGCATCCGGCGCCCGATCTGGACGCTGCACCTGCCGGGCCGCACGATGCGCGCGTTCCGCAGCGGGGCCAACATGCCCGGCCTTCCGGGTGCGGGGCGCGTCACCTTCCGCGCGTACCTCGCCGAACAGCTCGGACATGCTACGAATGGGGCGTGACCGCCGACGTCTTCGTGATCCCGCTCTGGATGGACCTGCTCGCGGTCGCCGTCGGGAGCGTGCAGGGCGCCGCCTTCGGCGCCCAGTTCCGCGATAGGCGGCTCGACCTGCTCGGCGTCGCGATCATCGGCATCGCGACCGGGTTCGGCGGCGGCATCATCCGCGACATCCTGCTGGGCCAGGTGCCGCGCGCGCTGGAGAGCAACTGGTACCTGCCGGTCGCCGTGGTCGCCGCGCTGCTCGGGATGCTGCTGCAGCGCCTCGTGCACCGGATGCGCGTCACGATCAACGTGCTCGACGCCGTCGCGATCGGCATGTTCTGCGCGCTCGGCACCACGAAGGCGCTCGCCTTCGGACTGCCGGTGGTTCCCGCGATCTTCGTCGGCTCGATCGCCGCGGTCGGCGGCGGGATCCTGCGCGACATGCTGCTCGGCGTGCCGATCTCGATCATGCAGGTCGGCTCGCTCTACGCGGTCGCCGCGATCGTCGGAGCCACGACCCTCGTCGTGCTCCACGCCCTCGGCGTCGACACCTTCGTCGCCGGCTTGGTCGGCGTCGTCGTGACCTTCGGCGTGCGCGTGCTCGCGATGGCGTTCCACTGGACCCTGCCCGAGCAGCGGCACCTGCCCACCGGGGCGATCCGCATCATCCGCCGCCCGAAGCCGCGTCCCTGAGACCGCGGGCGGGGTACCGCGGGCGCGCGCGTCTCCCGGGCCTTGTGGGCCGCACAGGAGGAGACGCGCGCGTCCGCGGAGCCTGTTCCGCGGTCAGACCGCGGCGAGCGCGCGGTCGCCCGACTCGAGGCGGACGGCGCGGTTGACCGCCGACACGACCGCCTTGAGCGAGGCGGTCGAGATGTCGGCGTCGATCCCGACGCCCCACAGCCGCGTGTCACCCACCTGCAGCTCGACGTAGGAGGCCGCCTGGGCGTCGCCGCCCGCGCTGAGAGCGTGCTCGACGTAGTCGTAGAGCTTGATGTCGTGCCCCTCGGCCGACATGATCCCGAGGAACGCCGCGATCGGGCCGTTGCCCTCGCCGTGCGCCTCCGCGACCTCCTCGCCGACGCGCCAGCGGATGTCGAGGCTCACGACCCCGGTCAGCTCGCTCGCCGTGCGGGTCGAGAGCAGCTCGTAGCGGCCCCACTTGTCGTCGTCGTGCGAGGCGGGCAGGTACTCGTCCTGGAAGACGTCCCAGATCTGCTCGCTCGTGACCTCGCCGCCCTCGGCATCCGTCTTGGCCTGCACGACCTGGCTGAACTCGATCTGCAGCTTGCGCGGCAGGTCGAGCGCGTGGTCGGTCTTGAGCAGGTACGCGACGCCGCCCTTGCCGGACTGCGAGTTCACGCGCACGACGGCCTCGTAGCCGCGGCCCAGGTCCTTCGGGTCGACCGGCAGGTACGGCACCGCCCACTCGAGCTCCGACACCGGCACGCCGCGGCGCCCGGCCTCGGCCTCCATCGCCTCGAAGCCCTTCTTGATGGCGTCCTGGTGGGACCCCGAGAACGCCGTGTAGACGAGGTCGCCCGCCCACGGGCTGCGCTCGTGCACCTTGAGCTGGTTGCAGTACTCGGCGGTCACCCGCACGCTGTCGATGTCGCTGAAGTCGATCTGCGGGTCGATCCCCTGCGTGAACAGGTTGACGCCGAGCGCGACGAGGTCGACGTTGCCGGTGCGCTCGCCGTTGCCGAACAGGCAGCCCTCGATGCGGTCCGCGCCCGCCAGGTAGCCGAGCTCCGCCGCGGCGATCGCGGTGCCGCGGTCGTTGTGCGGGTGCAGGCTCAGGATGACGTTCTCGCGGTGGTTCAGGCGCCGCGACATCCACTCGATCGAGTCGGCGTAGACGTTGGGGCTCGCCATCTCGACGGTCGAGGGCAGGTTGATGATGACCTTGCGCTCGGGCGTCGGCTCGAACACCTCGAGCACCTGGTTGCAGATGTCGACCGCGAACTCGAGCTCGGTGCCCGTGTAGCTCTCGGGCGAGTACTCGTAGAAGACGTTCGTGCCGGGCACGGTCGCCTCGAGCTCGCGGCACTTGCGGGCGCCGTTCAGGGCGATGTCGACGATGCCCTGCTTGTCGGCGCGGAAGACGACCTCGCGCTGCAGCACGCTCGTCGAGTTGTAGAGGTGCACGATGACGTTCTTGGCGCCCACGATCGACTCGTAGGTGCGCTCGATGAGGTGGTCGCGCGCCTGCGTCAGCACCTGGATGGTGACGTCATCCGGGATGAGCCCCTCCTCGATGAGCTGCCGCACGAAGTCGAAGTCGGTCTGGCTCGCCGAGGGGAAGCCGACCTCGATCTGCTTGTAGCCCATCCGGACCAGCAGCTCGAACATGATGCGCTTGCGCTCGGGGCTCATCGGGTCGATGAGGGCCTGGTTGCCGTCGCGCAGGTCGACGGCGCACCACATGGGCGCCCTCTCGATGTGCGCGTCGGGCCAGGTGCGATCGGGCAGCTCGACGCGGAACTGCTCGTGATAGGGGCGATACCGGTGGATCGGCATCGAGGACGGGGACTGCGTGTTCTTCATGGTCTCTGGTTCTTCCGGGCGAAATGGTCAGCCGACGACGAACTCCGCGACGGGGAAGGCCTGAGAACTAGGCCCCGTCGCGGCAGCTAAGAAGAAGCAGGCCGAAGCGCACCCGTCCAGGGTAGCACCGCAGCCGGACGGCGCCGCGCGCAGCATACTGGGGAGGACGCGGATGCCGGATCCGCGCAGAGGAAGGCCGACGATGTCCCGCTACACCCCCGCCCCGGACCGCTACGACGCGATGAGCTACCGCCGCGTCGGGAGAAGCGGGCTCAAGCTGCCCGCCGTCTCGCTCGGCCTGTGGCAGAACTTCGGGGGTGAGACGCCGCTCGAGACGCAGCGCGCCATCATCCGCCGGGCCTTCGACGCGGGCATCACCCACTTCGACCTCGCCAACAACTACGGGCCGCCGTACGGCAGCTCCGAGATCAACTTCGGCCGCATCCTGCGCGAGGACTTCGGCGGCCTCCGCGACGAGCTCGTGATCTCCACGAAGGCCGGCTACGACATGTGGCCGGGGCCCTACGGCGAGTGGGGCTCGCGCAAGTACCTGCTCGCGAGCCTCGACCAGTCGCTGGCGCGGATGGGCGTCGACTACGTCGACATCTTCTACTCCCACCGCTTCGACCCCGAGACCCCGCTCGAGGAGACGATGGGCGCGCTGCACCACGCGGTCGCCTCCGGCAAGGCGCTCTACGCGGGCATCTCCAGCTACTCGGCCGAGCGCACCCGCGAGGCGGCCCGCATCCTCGGCGAGATGGGCACGCCGCTGCTCATCCACCAGCCCTCGTACTCGATGTTCAACCGCTGGGTCGAGACGGAGCTGCTCGACGAGGCCGACCGGCTCGGCGTCGGCGTGATCGCGTTCTCGCCGCTCGCCCAGGGGCTGCTCACCTCGCGCTACCTGCACGGCGTGCCGGAGGACTCGCGCGGCGCGAGGGACGGCTCGATGCGCCCCGAGTTCCTCACCGAGGAGAACCTGGACCGGGTGCGTGCGCTCGCCTCGATCGCCGAGCAGCGCGGTCAGACGCTCGCGCAGCTCGCGCTCTCGTGGGCGCTGCGGCGCCCGACCGTGTCGTCGGTGCTCATCGGGGCCTCCAGCGTGGCCCAGCTCGACGACAACCTCGCCGCGCTCGACCACCTCGACTTCACCCCCGACGAGCTCGCGGCGATCGACGTGCACGCGGTCGACCTCGGCCTCAACCTCTGGGCCCGCTCGAGCGCGGGCTGAGCGACGCACCCCGGATGCGGGGGCGCGGAGGATCCTGAGCGTCGCTAGCGTGGCGCTACCACACAGGAGGACCCGTGACCCGACGCCCCCTCGCCGCGCTCGCCGCCGGCGTGCTGCTCGCCGCCCTCGCGGGGTGCGCGATGCCGATGCCCTTTCCCCCGTCCATGCCGCAGGGCGAGCTCGTCGTGCCGGCGGTCGACGACTGCCTCGACGGGATGAACGGGCTGGATGCCGACTGGCGCGCGAAGGTGCCGTGCACCGACGACCACCTGTACGACGTGGTGGCGATCGGCGAGTGGCCCGGGATGGCGGACGCCGTCGCCGCCGGCGGGGCGCGCAGCGTGTTCCGCGCCATCACCGGGAGCGCCGGCGACGGCTCCGAGCCCTACTGGGACTGGGCGATCGGCTTCTGCTCCGGCGCGGTGCGGGAGGCCATCGGCTGGGACAGCCTCGACGCGCGGTTCGCGAGGCTGCACGTGCAGCCCGTGGGGCAGTGGGCGTTCGACATGTCGCTGGCGACGGATGCGGACTTCGTCGCCGGCGAGCACCGCACGCTCTGCTCGGTGGGCTGGTACGAGGAGCATGCCCGCAGGGCCGGCACGGCCTTCGTCGACGACTTCTTCGGCGACACGACCCCGCAGACCGAGGAGTGCTGGACGGTCGACGACGCGGATGCCACCCCGGTCAGCTGCGCGAAGGACCACACCGACCAGGCGGTGCTGTGGTTCGACGCCCGCGCCGCCTTCGGCGACGCGTACCTCCTGGGCCCGGACGACTTCGACGAGAACCGCTGGAACCGCGCCAACGAGGTCTGCTTCGAGCTGGTGTCGCGGGTGCTGCCGGGCCTGTCCGCCGAGCTCGGGGTGTGGGCCTGGATGCGCTACCCCGAGCAGTGGTCGGACCTCGCCGACGCCGGCCCCGAACCCGGCACCTGGTACCTCATGGACTGCCTCGTCGGCCGCTACGACGGCGGCCCCTCCCGCGGAGACCTCCTGACCTCCTGACCCTCCTCTGCCTCCACCGTCCCGCTAGTCGACGGCCAGGGCGGTGATGGGGGCCACACGTGTCGCGCGGCGGGTCGGGGCGATCGTGGCGATGAGCGTCAGCGCGGCGGCGGCGACCACGATCACGGCGAGAAGCGGCCACGGCATCCCGGGCCACACGATCCCCGGCATGCCCTTCGCCGACCCGAGGAGCGACTGCGCGCCGGCCCAGCCGTAGAAGGTGCCGAGCAGCAGCCCCACGACCACCGCGGCGACCGTGAGCTGCCCGCTCTCGGCCAGGATCATCCGACGCAGCTGCCCGCGCGAGAAGCCGAGTGCACGCAGCAGCCCGAGCTCGCGCGTGCGCTGCAGCACGCTCAGCGAGAGCGCGTTGACGAGGCCGACCGCCGCGATGAGCGCGCTCACCCCGACGAGGGTCGAGAACACCACGGTGACGGCGTCGAGGATCTGGTCCGTTCCCTGATAGACCTCGGGCTGCGCCTCCTGGGCGGCGGCGATGAGCTGCCGGAAGCTCGCGATCGCCACCCCGAACATCGTGACGAGGGTGACCCCGATCACGACGCCGATCGTCGTGCGCGAGGAGCGCTCCGGATACCGCAGCGAGTTCTCGGCGGCGAGACGAGCCGCCGGCGACCGGCCCAGCATCCGGCCCACGATGCGCAGCGCGGGCGGCATCACGAGGTGCGCCCCGAGCACGAGGCCGGTGAACGACAGCACGCCGCCCACCACGCCGATCAGCACGCCGAGCGGTGTCACGAGGCCGGCCAGCATCCCCAGCACGAGGATCGCGACGCCGATCGCCATGAGCGCGATCGCGATCGCGTTGCGGCCGGGGCGCGACCGCAGCTCCTCGTTCGAGCGGGGCTGGGAGCCGCCGATCGCCTCGAGCGGCGTCACCGTCAGCACGCGTCGCGAGCCGACCCACGACGACAGCCAGGTGGTGAGCACGACCGCCACGACGGGGAGGGCCAGCCAGGGGTCGAGCCAGTGGTGGGCGACGTCGGGCATCCAGCCCACCGCGACCGCGAGACGTTCGAGGCCGAGCGCGATGCCCGTGCCGACCGCGGCGCCGGCGGCCGCGCCGATGAGCCCCACCACGAGGCCCTCGCGGGCGACGGCGCGGCGCTGAGCGCGCGCGCTCGATCCGATGAGCCGCAGCAGGGCGATGAGCCGCGAGCGGCCGGCCACGATCGTGGCGAAGGTGTTGGCGGTGACGATCGCGCCCACGTACACGGCGATCGAGCCGAAGACGATCGCCACGACGGCGAGCATCGCGGCCACCGTCCCGCTCGACCCGGTGATGTCGTCGGCGCGGATGACGTCGCCGAGCGCGTTCGTGACCTGCAGGAGCGCGACCCCGAACGCAGCCGAGAGACCGGCCACGAGGATCGAGGACGCGTGCTCGCGCAGACCGCTCGAGGTGGAGACGGCGGCCATCACGCCACCTGCTCCATGGCGAGCATGAACGAGGCGATCTCGGCCGCATCCATGCCGGTGCGGTCGTCGACGATGCGGCCGTCGGCGAGGAAGATCACCCGGTCGGCGTGGCTCGCCGCGATCGGGTCGTGGGTGACCATCGCGATCGACTGGCCGTATCCGCGGGTCGCGGCCTGCAGCACCTGGAGCACCTCGCGACCCGTGCGGGAGTCGAGGTTGCCGGTGGGCTCGTCGGCGAACACGAGCTCGGGGCGGGTCACGAGGGCGCGCGCGATCGCCACGCGCTGCTGCTGGCCGCCCGAGAGCTCGTGCGGGCGGTGGCTGAGCCGGGAGTCGAGGCCCAGCACCGTCTCGAGCTCGTCGATCCACTCGCGCTCGCGCACGCTCGGGCTGCGCCCGTCGAGCTCGAACGGCAGCAGCAGGTTGCCCTCGACGTCGAGGGTCGGCACGAGGTTGAACGCCTGGAAGACGAAGCCGACCCGACGGCGGCGCAGCAGGGTCAGCTGCTCGTCGCCGAGCCCGCCGATCTCCGTGTCGCCGAGCCAGACGCGGCCCGAGGTGGGGCTGTCGAGACCCGCCATGATGTGCATGAGCGTCGACTTGCCCGAGCCCGAGGGGCCCATGATCGCGGTGAACTCCCCGCGCCGGATGCCGATGCTCACCTCGCGAAGGGCGTCGACGCGGGCGCCGTGGGCGCCGTAGCTCTTGGTGAGGCTCTCGACGCGCGCGACGAGACCGGGGGCGACCGCGGCGCCGCCGGCGACCGGGATGCTGGTGGTGATGTCCATGCCTCCGACGCTACGGACGGGCGCCGGGCGCCGCATCGGGCGAACGGAGCATCCGCATCCCTCCGGAGGATGACTACAGCAGTCTGTTCTCGAAGGCGTAGACCACGAGCTGCACCCGGTCGCGCAGCGCGAGCTTCGCGAGGATGCGGGAGATGTGCGTCTTGACGGTCGCCTCGCTCACGTACTCGCCCTGGGCGATCTCCGAGTTCGAGAGGCCGCGCGCCGCGAGCAGGAAGATGTCGCGCTCGCGGGCGGTGAGGGCCGCGAACTCCTCCGGCTCGCGCGCGACCGCGCTGCGCGAGTCGAAGTGCTCGAAGAGCTCACGGGTGGCGGACGGCGCGATGACCGCCGTCCCCGCGTGCACGGTGCGGATCGCCGCGAGCAGGAACTCGGGGTCGGAGTCCTTGAGGAGGAACCCGCTCGCCCCCGCCCGGATGGCGCGCGTCGCCGCCTCGTCGAGGTCGAAGGTCGTGAGCACCACGACGCGGGGCCGGTCGCGGCCGGCCGCATCGGCGGCGGCGAGGATGCGCTGGGTCGACTCGATGCCGTCCATGACGGGCATCCGGATGTCCATGAGCACGACGTCGGGACGCTCGCGGGCCGCGAGCGCGACCCCCTCGAGGCCGTCGCCCGCCTCTCCCACGAACGCGAGGTCGGGCTGGGAGCCCACCAGCATCCGGATGCCGGTGCGGAACAGGGCCTGGTCGTCGACGAGGGCGACGCGGATCGGCTCGGTCATCGGGTGCTGTCCTCCAGGACGATCGGGGCGTGCGAGCCGGTGGGGGCGTAGGGCAGCCACGCGGTCACGAGGAAGCGGCCGCTCTCGGCGTAGGTGCGCAGCCAGCCGCCCGCGAGCGCGGCGCGCTCGGTCATGCCCGCGATGCCGTGGCCGGGCGACGGCGCGGCGATCGGGATCACGCCGGTGCGCGGCCTCAGCTCGCGCAGGAAGCTGGCCACGGTGAGCTCGAGCCCGTGCGGGGTCCAGCTGAAGCGGATGCCGACGGGGCGTTCGACGTCGGCGTGGCGGAGGGCGTTGGTCAGCGACTCCTGCACGATGCGGTACACGGCGATCTGCTGGGCGGTGCCGAGCGGCAGGGGGCCGCCGAGGTCCTCGCGCACGATCTGCAGGCCCGAGGCGCGCAGCTGGTCGAGCAGTCGGTCGAGGTCGGCGAGGGTCGGCTGGGGGCCGTCCTCCTGGCTGTGCCGCAGCTGTGCGAGCAGCACGCGCACGTCGCCGAGCGCCTCCCGCGCGGTGGCCGCGATCGTGCGCAGCGCCTCCTCCGCGGCCGCGGGGTCCGTGCGTGCCGCGTAGCGCGCGCCGTCGGCCTGCGCCACCACGACGGCGAGCGAGTGCGCCACCACGTCGTGCATGTCGCGGGCGATCCGGGTGCGCTCCTGCTCGGCCACGACCTCCTTCTCGACGGCGAGCATCGCCACCCGGGTCTCGCGCGCCCGGATGCGGGTGCGCACGAGCTGCCCGATCGCCCAGGCGAGCAGGAAGGCGAAGGCGAAGGCGACGAACCAGCCGGCCCCGCGGACCGCGAGGTCGGGCACGTAGCTGGCGCAGTAGGAGTACTGGAACTGCACGCACATGCTCAGCTCGGAGATGCCCTGGGTCACCAGGATGTAGCCCGTGATGGTCGCGGGGGCGACGAGCGTGGAGGCGAGCGAGAGCCAGCGCACGAGGGAGGTGCCGTAGGCGGCCGCGGAGTAGACGATCGGGAAGACCGCGACGTCCATGGGGCTCGGGTCGAGCCGCACCGCCATCTGCAGCACCGCCGACGCCCACGCGATGCCGAGCGCGAGCCCGGGCGCCTTGCGGCGCAGCGCGAGCGCGAGGGCGAAGCCGGCGAGCACTATCAAGTACCAGCCGCGCACGCCCGCCCAGACGAGCGCGACCGCGAAGAAGCCCGCCGCCAGGAGCAGGTCGACGACGAGCTGGGTCGTCGTGAGCCTCCTCCACATGCCCCTCACGCTACCCACCCCGCCGTGCGCCCACATCCACCCCCCGATGTATCCCGCGGGATGCCGGTTTCAGCGGGAATCGGCATCCCGCGGGATCAGAAGCCGAGGCGCGAGAGATGCTTGGGGTCGCGCTGCCAGTTGGGGGCGACCTTGACGCGGAGGGAGAGGTAGACCTGGCTGCCGAGCAGCGGCTCGATGCCGGCGCGGGCGCGGGCTCCCACCTCCTGGAGGCGTGCACCCCCCTTGCCGATGATGATGCCCTTCTGGCTGTCGCGCTCGACCCAGAGGTTCGCGTACACCTCCACGAGCTCCTTGTCGTCGCGCTCGACGATGTCGTCGATCGTCACGGCGAGCGAGTGCGGGAGCTCGTCCGAGACGCCGTCGAGGGCCGCCTCCCGGATGAGCTCGGCGATGCGGTGCTCGAGCGTCTCGTCGGTGACCGCGTCGTCGGGGTAGAGCGGCGGCGACTCCGGCAGCAGCCCGATGAGCTGCGAGGTGAGCGTGTCGAGCTGGATGCGGCTCGTCGCCGACACGGGGATGATCGCGTCCCACTCGCGCAGCCCGCTCACCGCCATCAGCTGCTCGGCGACCGCCGGCCGCGGCACCGCGTCGATCTTGGTGACGATCGCGACCTTCCTCGCGCGCGGGAAGTGCTCGAGCTGCTCCTCGATGAAGCGGTCGCCCGGTCCGATGCGCTCGTTCGCGGGCACGCAGAAGCCGATGACGTCGACATCACCGAGGATCGAGGTGACCACCGCGTTGAGCCGCTCGCCGAGCAGGGTGCGGGGGCGGTGGATGCCCGGGGTGTCGACGATCACGAGCTGCCCGTCGCTCGTGTGCACGATGCCGCGGATCGCCGAGCGCGTGGTCTGCGGCTTGGGCGAGGTGATCGCGACCTTCTCCCCCACGAGCGCGTTCGTCAGGGTCGACTTGCCGACGTTCGGGCGCCCCACGAACGTGGCGAACCCCGCGCGGAATCCGGATTCCTCGCTCATCGCTGCTGCTCCTCACTGCCGAAGGCCTCCTCGGCGTCGATGAGCGCCGCATCCCGCTCGACGACGACCGTCGACAGCCGCTTGCGCCGCCCCTCGGTGCGCTCCGCCGTGAGCACGAGGCCCGACACCGTGACCGACTGTCCCGGGACGGGCAGGCGCCCGAGCGCCTTGGCCAGCAGGCCGCCCACCGAGTCCACCTCGTCGTCGTCGAGCTCGATGCCGAACAGGTCGCCCAGCTCGTCGGTCGCCAGACGCGCGCTCACCCGGTAGACGCCCTCCGACAGCTCCACGACGTCGGCCGCCTCGCGGTCGTATTCGTCGGAGATGTCGCCCACGAGCTCCTCGATGAGGTCCTCGAGCGTCACGAGGCCCGCGATGCCGCCGTACTCGTCGACGACCATCGCCAGATGGGCGCGGTCGAGCTGCATCTGCCGCAGCAGATCGTCGGCCTTCTTCGACTCGGGCACGAACACCGCGGGCCGCGCGAGGTCGCCCACGGCGAGGCCGCGCGCGTCGAGCGGCTGCTCGTGGCTCATCCGCGCGGCATCGCGCAGGTAGAGCACGCCGAGCACCTCGTCGGCGTCTCTGCCGATCACCGGCATCCGCGAGACGCCCGTGCGGAAGAACTGGCCGAGGGCCGCGCCGATCGACGCGTCCGCCTCGATCGTGACCATGTCGGTGCGCGGGATCATCACCTCGCGCACGACGGTGTCGCCCCACTCGAAGATCGAGTGGATGAGCTCGCGGTCGTCCTCCTCGAGAACCTCGAGCTCGGTGGCCTCGTCGACCATCGAGAGCAGCTGCTCCTCGCTCGAGAAGCTCACCGCCGTCTTGGGGCGTCCCGGCGTGACCCGGTTGCCGAGCGCGACGAGCCCCGCCGCGACCGGTCCGAGCAGCACCCGGATGGCACGCACGACGAGCGCCGAGAACGCCACGACGCCCTTCGCGTGCGCCCGCCCCACCGAGCGCGGGCTCGAGCCGACCAGCACGAACGAGATGCCCGTCACGACCACCACCGAGGCGAGCAGCACCCACCACCACTCGTCGAAGACCTCGGCGAAGGTGAGGGTCACGAGCACCGCCGCGAGCGCCTCCGAGAACACCCGCATGAAGTTGACCGCGTTGACGTGCGCCCCGATGTCGCCCGCGATCGCGAGCAGCGAGCGCTTCGCGCGGTGGTGCGCCGCGAGGTCGATGAGGTCGGTGCGCGAGAGCACCGAGAGGGCCGCGTCGACCGCGGCGAGGAGGCCGCCGAAGGCGACGGCGAGCACCGCGACGGCGATGAACAGCCCGAGCACGGCGCTACCGTCGTCGCTCGGAGTGGGCGTAGCCCACGAGGATGTCGCGCTGCAGGCCGAACATCTCCTTCTCCTCGTCGGGCTCCGCGTGGTCGAAGCCGAGGAGGTGCAGGATGCCGTGGGCCGTCAGCAGCTGGAGCTCGTCCTGGGTGGAGTGGCCGGCGCCCTTCGCCTGCTCGATCGCCACCTGCGGGCACAGCACGATGTCGCCGAGCAGCCCGGCGGGCGTGAGCTCGTCCTCCGAACCGGGGCGCAGCTCGTCCATCGGGAAGCTCAGCACGTCGGTCGGCCCGGGCTCGTCCATCCACTGCACGTGGAGCTGCTCCATGGCGGCCTCGTCGACGAGCACGATCGCGAGGTCGGCATCCGGGTGCACGTGCAGGAAGTCGAGAGCGAAGGCGGCGAGGCGCACGAGGCCGGCCTCGTCGACCGCGACGCCGGACTCGTTGTTGATCTCGATCGACATCGCTATCTCTTCCCCATGCCCTTGCGCCGCTCGGCGCGGTTCGCGAACTCGGCCGCCTCGCGCCGCTCGTGGGCGCGGGCCTGCTTCTCGGCGTCGTACTTGGTGTATGCGTCGACGATGCGGCCGACGAGCGAGTGCCGCACGACGTCGTCGCTCGTGAGCCGCGAGAAGTGGATGTCGTCGATCCCGTCGAGCACGCGCGTCACGAGCTGGAGCCCGGATGCGCCCGTCGGCAGGTCGATCTGGGTGATGTCGCCGGTGACGACCATCCGGGTGCCGAAGCCGAGCCGGGTGAGGAACATCTTCATCTGCTCGGGCGTGGTGTTCTGCGCCTCGTCGAGCACCACGAAGGAGTTGTTGAGCGTGCGCCCACGCATGTAGGCGAGCGGCGCGACCTCGACCGTGCCCGCGGCGAGCAGCTTCGGCACGAGCTCGGGGTCCATCATCTCGTTGAGCGCGTCGTAGAGCGGGCGCAGATAGGGGTCGATCTTATCGGTGAGGGTGCCGGGCAGGAACCCGAGCCGCTCCCCCGCCTCGATCGCGGGCCGGCTCAGGATGATGCGGTCGACCTCCTTGCGCTGGAGCGCCTGCACGGCCTTCGCCATCGCGAGGTAGGTCTTGCCGGTTCCCGCGGGCCCGATGCCGAAGGTGATGGTGTTCTCGTCGATCGCGTCGACGTACTCCTTCTGGCCCAGCGTCTTCGGACGGATGGCCTTGCCGCGCGCCGTGAGGATCGCCTGGCTCAGCACCTCGGCCGGCGCGCCTCCGCCGTCGAGGATGCGCCGCGAGGTGGTCACCTCGGCGGGCTCGAGGTCGACGCCCTGGCGCACGAGCTCGATGAGCTCGGCGACGAGGCGGCTGGCGTCGGCCACCTGCTGCACGGGGCCGTCGAGCCGCACCTGGTTGCCGCGCACGAGCACCTGCACCTCGGGGTACTGGTGCTCGAGGGTCGTGAGCAGCCGGTCCTGGGGTCCGAGCAGGCGCACCATCGCGACGCCGTCGACCTCGAGCTCGGCGTGACCGTGCTCGGTTCCGCTCATCCCGTCAGGCAAGGGTGCCTTCCGCCAGTCCGCCGGCGAGCACGTGGGCGTGCACGTGGAAGACGGTCTGCCCGGCGTTCGGGCCCGAGTTGAAGACGAGCCGGTAGTCGCCGTCGGCGTGCTCGCCCGCGAGTCGCTTCGAGACCGCCACCACGTGGGCGAGCAGCGCGGGGTCCGCGGAGGCGAGGGCCGCCACATCCGGGTACTCCGGCGTGCGCGGCACCACGAGCAGGTGCACGGGCGCCTGCGGGGCGATGTCGCGGAACGCGACGACGCGCTCGTCCTCGTAGACGATGTCGGCGGGGATCTCGCGCGCGATGATCCGCTCGAAGATCGTGGGGGCGTCCGGCATGCCTCCATCCTACGGATGCGGCCCGCGACGCCGCTCGGCTGATGGAATGGGGGCATGGACCGCGTGATGCCGGGGATCGTCGCGCTCCTCGTGGGGGCGCTGCTGGCGATCGCCCTGCTCGTGCCGTTCGTGGCGATCAGCTACCGTCGCCGCGGCGGGCTCACCGCGAGCCGCACGCTCGCCTGGCTCGCGCTGCTGCTGTGGATCCTCGGCCTGCAGGCCTACACGCTGCTGCCGATCCCCTCCGGCCCCTATGCGTGCGCGGGCATGGAGCTCGATCCGCTGCAGACGATCCGCGACGTGATCGACCCCGAGAACGCGGCCGCGGGTGCGCTGCGCAATCCCGCCGTGCAGCAGCTCGCGCTCAACGTGCTGCTGTTCCTGCCGTGGGGCGTGCTCGTGCGGATGCTGTGGCGCCGCGGCGTCGTGGTGGCGGGGCTCACGGGTCTCGGCATCTCGCTGCTCGTCGAGACGACCCAGCTGACCGGGGTGTGGGGCTTGTTCCCGTGCGCCTATCGCCTGTTCGACACGGGCGACCTCGCGAGCAACACGCTCGGCGCCGTGCTCGGCTCGCTCGCCGCCTACCCGGCACTGCGGCGGCGGGCCGTGCCGTCACCCGCGGGCGCCGGCCGGGTCACGCTCCCGCGGCGTCTCATCGGGATGGTGTGCGACGTGCTCGTCGTGTGGGGCACGACCGCGGCGGTCTCGGTCGCGGGCAACGCGCTGCAGCTCTATGTGCTCCGCGTCGACCGGGCGGCCCTCGACCCCGGGCTCTCCGGAGCCGTCGGCGCGATCGCCGCGTTCGTGCTCTCGGGCGTCGTGGTGCTGGCGAGCGGCACGACCGTCGGGGAGGCCGCGGTGGGGCTCCGCGGCGTCGACGGACGGCATCCGCGGCCGCTCTGGCGCACCGTGCGGTTCCTCGCCGGCATCGGCGGCTTCCAGCTGCTCGGGGAGATCCCCGGATGGGGCGGGGCCGCGACGATCGCGTTCGCCGTCGTGGCGATCGTGGTGGCATGGCGCTCGCCGCAGCACCGCGGCCTGGCGCAGCTCGCGGCGGGGATGCGGCTGCGGCTCGTGGACCCGGCCGCCGGCGCGGCTCAGTCCTCCTCGGCGTCCCAGAGAGCGCGGTAGAAGGCGATGCGCTCGGCATCGCGACGGATGCCGTAGGCCGCGAAGAGCTCGTCCTCCCACCCGGGACCGTAGTTCCAGCCGAGGCTCATCGAGGCGACGGCGAGGTCGGCCCAGCGGTCGGCGACGCCCAGGGTGTCGAGGTCGACGTGCCCGACCCAGCGTCCGTCCGCTCCGATGATCGTGTTGGGCGGGCAGGTGTCGCCGTGGCAGACCACCAGCCGGTCCACCGGCGGCGGCGCGCCGAGAGCTGCGCGGATGGCGGGGCGCGCGGCCATCCGCCCGTCCGCGGACCAGTCGAAGGGGCACTCCTCCACCGGGAGCGTCTCGTGGAGCGCACGGAGCCCCTCGCCGATCGCCCGCACCGCCGTGCGCGGCTCGGCGAGCCAGCGCGCCGTCACGGCGCCCTCGCCGGGCAGGGCGCGCGTCACGAGCAGCTCGCCCGCGTCGTCGGCGAGGTACTCGAGCACCTCGGGCACCGGATGCCAGGCGATCGCCCAGGCGAGCCGCTCCCGCTCCGCGGCGAGCGAGAGGCCGTTCCCGGCGGGGTTCCACTTGAGGAAGCGGCCGCCCTCCGGGTCGCGGAAGGTGAGGCCGCCCAGCTCGTTGAGCCAGACCGCCTCGGGTGCGGAGACCCGGGCGCGCACCGCATCCGGCACGACGACCTCGCCGCGCGGCGGACCGGCGGGGCTCACCAGCGTCCCAGCCGGGCGGCGAGCACCGCGAGCGCCGCCGGCCCCGCCGTCGAGGTGCGCAGCACCTCCGCGCCGAGCCGCACCGGAACCGCGCCCGCATCGGTGAGCCGATCGAGCTCGCGGGGCGCGATGCCGCCCTCGGGCCCCACCACGAGGGTGATGCGCTCCGCGTCGATCGCCGCGGCGGTGAGCGGCATCTCGGCACCCGGTACGAGCACGAGCACGAGACCCGGCAGGCCGGCGAGCTGCGCGGTGGTGGCCAGCGGCGCGACCTCCGGCACACGGGGGCGGATGGACTGCTTGCTCGCCTCGCGCACGATCGCGCGCCAGCGCTCCTCGCCGCGGGCGACCTTGGCGCCCTCCCAGCGGCTCACCGAGCGCTCCGCGGCCCACGGCACGACGCCCGCGACGCCGAGCTCGGTGGCGGCCTGCACGGCGAGCTCGTCGCGGTCGCCCTTCGCGAGCGCCTGGGCGAGCCACAGGGCCGGCCGCGGCTCGGGCTCGTGCGCCACCTCGTCGACCTCGACCGCGAGCACGCCCGCGGGCGCCGCGACGACCGCCCCGCGCACGATCGTTCCCCGCCCGTCGCCCACCGCGATCCGCTCGCCGGGACGGATGCGGGCCACCTGCAGGGCGTGCCGGGCCTCGTCGCCCGTCACCTCGACGCGGGTGCCGACGCGCGGCGCGCCGAGGTCGTCGCTCAGGTACAGGCTCGCCATGCGCTCAAGCCTGGCATGCGGCGGCGGTTTCGACCGCCTGACGGGTCTGCTCGACCCGCCACCACCACTCGCTACTCGACCAGCGAGTGGCGACGGTGTCGGCACTCGATCGGCCGGGCGAACTCAGCCCAGGAAGCGGTCGCGCAGCTTCGCGAAGAGCCCCTGCTGGAACTTGGAGAACTGGGGCTTCGCGGGCGGGCGCTTCGCCGCGAACTGGCGGATGAGGTCGAGCTCGCTCGAGTTGAGCCGCACCGGCGTCTGCACGTGGATGCCGACCCGCAGGTCGCCGCGCCCGCCGCCGCGCAGGCGGGTCACGCCGCGCTCCTTGACGCTCACGACATCCGCCGACTGGGTGCCCGGCTTGATCTCGATCGACACCGGCCCGTCGAGGGCGTCGAGCGTCACCGAGGAGCCGAGGATCGCATCCGTCATCTGCACCTCGAGCGTCGCGAGCAGGTCGTCGCCAGAACGGCTGAAGACGTCGTGGTGGCGCACCTTCACCTCGAGGTACAGGTCGCCGTTGGGGCCCCCCGCGGGGCCCGCCTCGCCCTCACCCGGCAGGTGCAGGCGCATCCCCGTGTCCACGCCCGCGGGGACGTCGACCGCGACCTTGCGCTTGGCACGCACCCGGCCCTGGCCGGCGCAGGTGGTGCAGGGGCTCGGGATGATGGTGCCGTAGCCGCGGCAGGTGCCGCAGGGGCTCGAGGTGAGCACGTTGCCGAGCAGCGAGCGCACGGAACGCTGGATCTGTCCGGTTCCGCCGCAGATGTCGCAGCGCGCGAGGCTCGTGCCGGGCGCGCAGCACGAGCCCTGGCAGGTCTCGCAGGTGACCGCGGTGTCGATCTCGATCTCGTGCTTGGTGCCGAAGATCACCTCGTCGAGGTCGATCTCGACGCGCAGCAGCGCGTCCTGCCCACGCTCGGTGCGGGAGCGCGGACCGGCCGAGCGGCCCTGCGCCGCGCCGAAGAAGCTGTCGAAGATGTCGCCGAAGCCGAACCCGCCGCCCCCGAAGCCGCCCGAGCCGCCGAGGTCGTAGCGCTCGCGCTGCTCCGGATCACTCAGCACGTCGTAGGCGTGCGTGACGCTCTTGAAGCGCTCGGCCGCCTCCTCGCTCGGGTTGACATCCGGGTGCAGCTCCCGCGCGAGCCGCCGATAGGCCTTCTTGATCTCCTCGGCCGTGGCGGTGCGCTCGACGCCGAGGGTCTCGTAGTGATCTGCCAAGTTTCCTCTATCTGATCTCGTCGTCGCCCAGCAGGCCCGACAGGTAGCGGGCGACGGCGCGCACGGCGACCATGTTGCCCGAGTAGTCCATCCGGGTGGGTCCGAGCACGCCGAGGCGCGCCACGGTGCCCCCCGGCGCCGCGTAGCCGGAGGCGAGCACGCTCGTCTCGCCGAGGCCGAAGTCGTCGTTCTCGCGCCCGATGCGCGCCGCGACGCCGTCCTCGTCGAGGTCGATCTCGCCGAAGAGGCGCAGGATCGTGACCTGCTCCTCGATCGCCTCGAGCACCGGGAAGATCGATCCGGTGAAGTCGCGCTCGGTGCGCGCGAGGTTCGCGGCCCCGGCCATCACGAGCCGGTCGTGACGGGTGGCGTCGACCTGCTCGGCGAGGCTCGCGGCGATCGCAGCGGCCGCCGGACGATCGCCGGGCTCGACCAGGTCGCCGAGGCGCGCGAACACGGCGGACGCATCGCCCAGCGCGACTCCCTGCAGCTCGGCGTTGAACCGCTCGCGCAGCCGCCCGAGGCTCGCCTCGTCGACGGCGCAGTCGACCACCCGCTGGTCGACGCGGCCCGTGTCGGTGATGAGCACCGTCATCACGCGATGCGGCGCGAGCCCCACGAGCTCGACGTGGCGCACCCGCGCCGTGCCGAAGGAGGGGTACTGGGCGAGAGCAACCTGGTTCGTGAGCTGGGACAGCAGCCGCACCGTGCGGCCGAGCACCTCGTCGAGGTCGGAGCTCTCGCCGAGGAACGACTCGATCGCGCGCCGCTGGGCGGCGCTCAGCGGCCGCAGCTCGCTGAGCTGGTCGACGAAGACGCGGTAGCCCTTGTCGGTCGGCACCCGTCCGGATGAGGTGTGCGGCGCCGCGATGAGGCCGTCCTCCTCGAGCTGCGCCATGTCGTTGCGGATCGTGGCGCTCGAGACCCCGAAGGAGTGCCGGTCGACGATCGACTTCGACCCCACGGGCTCGCTCGTGGCGACGTAGTCCTGCACGATGACGCGCAGAACGGCGAGTCCTCGCTCCGAGACCATGTGCACCACCTCTCACGGGACCGGATGGCGCGGCGGACGGGCTCCTGGCACTCCGGGTACGTGACTGCCAATAGTACCCTCCGCATCCGCGGCGAGCCGTTGCACCTGCCGGGGGACGAGCGCTAGCGTGAGTGTCTGCTCCGCAGTCTTCTCCGAAAGAAAGGCACCACCACCATGACCGAACCCGCGCAGCCCGCACCCCAGCCGGCGGCTCCGCTCAGCGAGTCCGAGGACAAGCAGTGGGCCTCGTTCGCCCACCTCGGCGGGATCATCGGCTTCCTCCCCTCGCTGATCATCTGGCTCATCTTCAAGGACCGCGGCGTCAAGACCAACGTCGAGGCCAAGGAGGCCCTGAACTTCCAGATCACCCTGCTGATCGCCTACGTCGTGGGCGTGATCCTCTCGATCATCCTCATCGGCGGGCTCATCTCGCTCGCCGCCTGGGTGGTGTCGATCATCTTCTCGATCATCGGCTTCACCAAGGTCAACGCGGGCGAGAGCTACCGCTACCCCTTCGCGATCCGCTTCATCAAGTAATCGCGTCTCGCGAGTGCG
The DNA here is from genome assembly GCA_030150265.1 of Protaetiibacter sp. Lineage (GTDB taxonomy): Bacteria > Actinomycetota > Actinomycetes > Actinomycetales > Microbacteriaceae > Homoserinibacter. The sequence continues at coordinate 11,816 of JASLGG010000041.1, read as the reverse complement.
CCGGGCCCCACGGGTCCGGCGCACTTGCTTTAATGGGCCCATGACCGCGACCCCTCCCCCTCCCCCGACGTACTCCGCACCGCAGGAGCTGAGCCCCGCCGACCAGCGTCTCTGGTCGACGCTGACCCACATCGGCGGCATCCTGTTCGGCTGGATCGCCCCGCTCATCACCTACCTCGTGCTCAAGGACCGCGGCGCCTTCGTGCGGGCGCACACCGCGACGGCCCTCAACTTCCAGCTCACGCTGCTCATCGCCTACGTGGTGGGCTCGATCCTGGCGGTCGTGCTCGTCGGCTTCCTCGTGCTCCTGGCCGCGTGGGTGCTCGCCATCATCTTCGGCATCATGGCCGCGATCGCCGCCAACAAGGGTGAGTTCTACACCTACCCGATGTCGATCAAGTTCGTCAGCTGATCCATCGCGACGAGGCCGGCGGCGTGCACCTCGCGCGCCGCCGGCCTTCGTGCGTCAGCGCTCAGCGCAGGCCCCAGTTCTGCCCGATGCGCTCGCCCGCCGTCTGGATCTGCTCGGCGTAGGGCGACGGGCAGTGCTCGATCGCCCACCGCCAGCCGGGGTTGTCGGTCGACGGCGGGCTTCCCGCCCAGCCCCACCACGCGCTCTTCAGATACCCGGGCGCAGCGGCCCAGATGCGGTGCAGATGCGCGAGGTACTCGGTCGGCACGCTGTCCTCGTCGCCCGCGTGGGTCTCGAAGTACTCCGTCCAGTACGTCATCTCGTTCTCGGCCATCCAGCCGAGCTCCTCCGCGTAGACCACGCAGAAGTCGTGAGCCTGCATCTCGAGTTGCGGCGGCGGTGCTGGCGCCGACGGGCTCTTCTTGTCGTCCTTGATGTCGTGGTAGACGAAGGGGATCTGCACCGACCCGGCGGTCGACCGCGCGATCGCCTCCGCGAGCGCGTCGAGCGCCTGCCCCGCCATCGAGCTCATGAGCTCGCCGAGCACGGCGGTGAGGGGCGCCGGCAGCTTCGCGAGCTGGCCCGAGATGAGCTTCTTGGCGAACTCGGTCAGCGGTTCGAGCGCCTTCGCCTGGTCCACCTCCGCGCGCACCCGGATCCAGAGGTCGAACGGCTTGCCGCCCCAGCGTTCCGGCGGCTCGGCGTTGACCACGTACTCCAGCCGGGCGCTCATCGCGTCGTCGACGACGCTCTCGTGGTCGGTCTCGCGCGCGAGGTGCCCTACGGCGGGCTGGAACGTCCAGCTCACCGCGGCGCCCGGTCCGGGTCTCGGCGGAAGGGTGAAGCCCAGCGCGCCCACGCACTGCCGGATCCACTCCGGGTAGTCGAGCGGGCCGAGCGCGTCGCCCACGAGGGTCGCCCGGCCCGGCACCTCGTGGTCGCCCGCCACGATCGGCGAGGGGTCCCCCGTGATCCGGAGCGACCAGGGCCGGACCGCAGCGGCCACGCTCTGCACGACCGAGATGACCACGAGCGCCGCCTTCACCGCGAGGATGAACGGCGCGAGGAGCGTGGTGATCGCCTTCAGGATTCCCTGCACGACCTCGTTGAAGAGCTTGACGGCCGCCCCGACGAGCCAGCCGATCGCCGATCCGATCACCCCGCCGAAGATCTTGCCGCCCACCCGCTCGGCCGCAGCCGCGGCCGCCTCCGCGGCGCGATTGATGGCCTGGTGGACCCGGGCGAGGGCCCCGGAGACGAAGTCGGCGGTCGCGGAGCACAGCGCCCCCACGTCGAGGGCGGGCAGTCGCGGGGAGGCGAGGGATGCCGTCGCGATCGTCGGCCCGAGGGCCGCGGGGGCCGCCGCATCCGCGCCCGCGTCATCCGCCGTGACGTCGGCGAGGAGCAGCGACAGCACGGCCTCCGGCCAGACGATCGCATCGGGCACGGTCCAGTCCTGCTCGCCCATCAGGCTGCGGGCGGCCTGCGCTCCGGCACCCGTGTAGTCGCGCGCCCAGCCGGCGAGCATGAACGACAGCGGCGGGCCCTCGATCGGCACCTCCGTGAATCCGTCGAGCTCGGCGCCCGTCCACCCGCCACCCGCCGCGAGCTGGGCGGTCATGCTGTCCACCTGCCCCCGCGAGAGCACGATGACGGTGGGCGCGGCGTCGAGCGCCGCGAGGGTGGGCTCGGCCACGACCGTCACCCCGCCCGTCTCGAGCGTGGCGGTCAGCGCGTCGATCGCGGCGTCGTCGTACCGTCGTTCCGGATGCGCGGACGGGCCCGGGATGCAGCCGGCCAGCAGCACCGCCGCGGCGACCACGGATGCGAGCACCGCGATCGTCCGGGCACGGGAAGGGGCTCTCGTGCTCATCATCGGCGCACCTCCGCACGGGCGTCGTCGGCCCGATTGGCGATCATCATGGCCCGGAGCTGACCAGAGGTCAAGACCGTCGGGTCAGGGCAGCAGGCGCCGCACCACGGCATCCGCGAGCAGGCGCCCGCGCCGGGTCAGCACGATGCGCCCCCCGATCGCGCTCCGGCCCTCGACGAGACCGTCGGCGATGAGGCCCGCCACGGCGCCGCGACCGGCCTCGTCGAGCAGCTCGCGCGGCAGGCCGTCGACGATGCGGGTGCGCAGCAGCACGTCCTCGACGCGACGCGTCTCGGCGTCGAGGCTCTCCCGTCCGACCGCGGGCGAGACGCCGGCCGCGAGCCGCTCGGCGTACGCCGCGGGATGCTTCGCGTTCCACCAGCGCACGCCGCCCACGTGGCTATGCGCGCCGGGTCCGATGCCCCACCAGTCCTGGCCTGTCCAGTAGGCGAGGTTGTGGCGCGAGCGGTGGGCGGCATCCGTCGCCCAGTTGCTCACCTCGTACCAGCCGAAGCCCGCGGATGCCAGCAGCTCGTCGGCGAGCTCGTACTGGTCGGCCTGCAGCTCCTCGTCGGGCTCGGCCACCTCGCCGCGCGCGATCTGGCGCGCGAGCTTCGTGCCCGCCTCCACGATGAGCGCGTAGGCCGAGAGGTGGTCGGGGTGCTGCGCGAGCGCGAGCTCGAGCGAGCGCCGCCAGTCGTCGAGGCTCTCCCCCGGCGTGCCGTAGATGAGGTCGAGGCTCACCTGGAGCCCGGCGGCGCGCGCCCACTCCACGACGAGCGGGATGCGCGCCGGATCGTGGGTGCGCTCGAGCGTGCGGAGCACGTGCGGAACGGCCGACTGCATGCCGAAGCTCACGCGGGTGAACCCGGCGGCGGCGAGCTCGGCGAGCCCCGCCTCGGTGACCGAGTCGGGATTGGCCTCCGTCGTGACCTCGGCATCCGGTGCGAGCCCCCAGGCGTCGCGGACCGCGGCGAGCATCCGCGCCAGGTCGGAGACGGGCAGCAGGGTGGGCGTGCCGCCGCCGAAGAACACGGTCGACGCGGCGCGGTCGGCGGCCCCGGCATCCGCGAGCACGCCGCGGGCGAAGACGAGCTCGGCGATCGCCTGTGCGGCGTAGTCGCTCTGCCGGACGCCGCGGATCTCGGATGCCGTGTAGGTGTTGAAGTCGCAGTAGCCGCAGCGCACCCGGCAGAACGGCACGTGCAGGTAGACGCCGAGGTCGCGGGAGGCCGATCCCTCGACGGCGGATGCCGGGAGCGCGCCGTCGGCGGGGGCGGGGTCGCCGAGGGGGAGGGCGCTGGGCATCCGTCCATTCTCCCCGTCGGAATCGACTGTTGCAGGTCAAGTACTTAATCAGATACAGTACTCGACATGGTTCAAGACTCTGATGCCTTCGCGGCCGACCTGCTCCGCGGGCACACCGACACGATCGTGCTCGGGGTGCTGCGCCGCGGCGAGAGCTACGGCTTCGAGATCTACAAGACCATCCGCGACGCGACCGGCGGCGCCCACGAGATCAAGGAGGCGACGCTCTACGCGACCTACCGGCGTCTCGAGAAGGACGGGCTCGTCGAGTCGTTCTGGGGCGACGAGACCCAGGGCGGCCGCCGCAAGTACTACCGCATCACCGACGCGGGCCGCGCCGTCTACGGGCGCAACGTCGCCGCGTGGACCGCCACCCGCGACGTCATCGACTCCCTCCTCCTCGAAAGGCACTGACCATGACCACGATCCACCGCCTGCTCGACGAGGCCTTCGCGGGCATCGAGCCGACCCCCGAGGTGCAGGACCTCAAGGAGGAGATGCGCGCCAACCTCGCCGCGCGCGCCGCCGAGCTGGAGGCATCCGGCACCGCACCCGATCGCGCCGCACGCCAGGCGGTCGACGAGCTCGGCGACATCCGCGAGCTGCTCGGCGAGCTGCCGGATGCGGCCCGCCGCAGCCCGTGGCAGCTCCCGCCCGGCGGGCGCGTGCGCCCCAAGCGCGCGTTCGTGGTGCGGGTGACCGTCGCCGCGATCGTCGCGACCGGCGCCCTCGTCACCAGCGCGCTCGGCGCCGCCGGCCTCATCCCGCTGTCGCTCGGGCCGATGATCGCGCTGCTCGCGACCGGCGCCTCCGCGGTCGGCTGGATCGTGGGCGACGCCCTGCAGCAGGAGACCACGACCAACCACCCGATGCCGCAGCCGCGCGCCGGAGGCTACTACGCCGCCACCGGCCTGGTCGTCTTCGGCCTCGGCTTCGGCGCGTTCATCGCGATCGGCGCGCTGCCGCTGTGGACCCTGGTGTTCCCCGCCGTCTCCGCGGTGCTCGGCATCGTGCTCTTCGCCTTCCTCGGCGCGACCCAGACCAACCGCCACAAGAGCTGGGCGCTCGAGCACTCCGCGCAGTACGCGGAGCAGGGCGACCGCTTCACCCAGGACCCCGCGGCCGCGGCGCGCTTCGGCATCTACACGCTCGTGATCATGGTCGTGGCGGTCGTCGCCTTCATCGTGCTCACCGCGACCCTCGGCTGGGCGTGGTCGTGGCTCGCGCTCGTCGGCGGCTTCCTCGTGATGCTCGTCGTGCTCGCGCGGATGCTGTTCCCGCCGGCGCCCTGACCGCCGCATCCGCGTTCCTCCCCATCCACCCGCACGCGTCCGGACGGTTCACCATGCCCATCGCACCCCACAACGCCATCGAGGCCGAGGCGCTCGCCAAGCGCTACCGCACCGGCCGCCGCACCCCGCCGGTCGACGCCCTGCGCGGTCTCAGCTTCGAGGTCGCCGCCGGGTCGGTGTTCGGCCTGCTCGGCCCGAACGGCGCCGGCAAGTCAACGACCACCAAGATCCTCACCACCCTCGCCCGCCCGAGCTCGGGCACCGCCCGCGTGGCCGGTGCCGACGTCGTGCGGGAGGCCGCCGCCGTGCGCACCCGCATCGGCTACGTGTCGCAGGGCACGAGCACCGACCCGCTGCTCACGGTGCGCGAGAACCTCGAACTCGCGGCGCGGCTGCGCGGCATCGGGCGAGCGGATGCCGCGGCGCGCAGCGCCCGCCTCGTCGACGAGTTCGCGCTCGGGCAGCACGCCGACCGCACGGCCGGCAAGCTCTCGGGCGGCACCCGGCGGCGCCTCGACGTCGCGGCCGCCCTCGTGCACGCGCCGAGCGTGCTGTTCCTCGACGAGCCCACCACCGGGCTCGACCCCGAGTCGCGCGCCGCGATGTGGTCGGAGATCCGCCGGCTGGCGGGCGCCGAGTCGCTCACCGTGGTGCTCACGACGCACTACCTCGAGGAGGCCGACCGCCTCGCCGATCGCGTCATGATCGTCGACCGCGGCACCAAGGTCGTCGAGGGCTCCCCCGCGGCGCTCAAGGCCGCGCTCTCGGGCGACGGCGTGCGCGTCGAGCTCTTCGAGCCGGATGCCGAGCGGGCGCGCGCCGCCGCCGCATCCGTCCCGGGTCTGCGCGAGGTGCGCGTCGAGGCGACCGGCCCGACCGGGACCCTGATCGCGCGTGCCGACGACGGCTCCGCCGCGCTCGGACCGCTCGTGCGCGCCCTCGGCGAGGCCGGCGTCGCGTTCGGCGCCGCATCCGTCTCGGGCCCGACGCTCGACGACGTCTACCTGCACCACGTGGGCCACAGCTTCGGCGAGGCCCCCGTCACCGAAGGAGCCGCAGCATGACCGCCCTCGCATCCGCCCGCCCCGCGCGGGCCTCGCAGGCCCCCTGGGGCGTACAGACCGGCCAGGTCTTCCGGCGCTGGATCGTCGGCACCTGGCGGCAGGCCTGGGGCCCCGCGATGTCGCTGCTGCAGCCCGTGATCTGGATCGTGCTGTTCAGCCAGGTCTACCGGGCGCTCGGGACCCTCCCGGTCTTCGCCGACCACGGCTACGTCGGCTACCTCGTGCCCGGCATCCTCATGATGACGGTGCTCTACTCGGGCGCCTGGGCAGGAACCGGCTACATCGACGACATCCGCTCGGGCGTCATGGACCAGCTGCTGAGCGCCCCGCTCTCGCGCAGCGCCCTCGTGACGGGGCAGCTCCTGCAGCAGCTCGTGGTGAACGCACTGCAGTCGGCCGTCGTGCTCGGGATCGGCGCCCTCGCCGGCGCCCGCTACCCCGGCGGCGCCGTCGGCGTCCTCATCGCCCTGCTCGCGGCGACCCTGCTCGCGACGATCTTCTGCTGCGCCTCGAGCGCCGTGGCCCTCACGACGCGCAACCAGGTGGCGCTCATCGGGCTCTCCCAGACCGTGGTGCTGCCGGCGACCTTCCTCTCGACCACCATGATGCCGGCAGCGCTGCTGCCCGACTGGGTGCGCTCGGTCGCGACGTGGAACCCCATGACCTGGGCGGTCGAGCTCGGCCGGGCGGGGCTCGACGGCTCGGCGCTCGACGGGACCGCGGATGCCGCGCTGCTGCTCGCGCGGGCCGGCGGTCTCCTGCTGCTCGCCGCGCTCGCCTTCCTCTGGGCCGTGCGCTCGCTCGGCGCCTACCAGCGCTCGCTGTGACCGCTCGCGGGCTCGCTCAACCGAGCGGGCCCGTGAGCTCGCGCAGGTAGCGCCGCACGAGGAACGCCTGGATCACCCGCACGGCGGGCGAGACGAGCGTCCAGAAGCCGCCCGCGGGGCGCGAGAAGATGCGCACCGTGAACCACACCGAGTCGTCCTCGCGGCGCTCGACGAGGAACAGCTCCTCCCCCGCGAGCGGATGCCCGGGCAGCGACCCGAAGGCCGCACCACGGCGCGTGGGCTCGTCGATCACGTAGACGACGCGCACCGGGAACGCCTTCGGCCAGAAGGGCGCGCGCAGCATCCCGGTGTCGCCCGCGCGCACCATCGCGTCGCCCTCGGGCGTGTAGACCGCCTCGCCGCGAGCGCCCACGGTCGCCGGCAGCACCGGTGCGCCCGACTCGTCGAACGCGACGGGCGTGTAGCCGCCGTCGGTCGCCTCGGCCGGAGCCTCCACCGGCGTCACCCGGAAGCCCGCACCGCGCTGGATGCCCCAGCTCATCGTGCGCATCCAGGCGTGCTGCCAGCGCTCCTCGCCGTGACCGACGCGCACCCGCCGCTCGAGGGGCCGGTAGCCGCGCGGCGGATAGCTCATGAGGTCGGGGGCCTGCGTCGCGCCGACCGCACCGTAGCTGACGGGGGTCCGCCACAGCTCCGCGGGGTCGCCGACCGCGGTCGCGGCGGGGGCCGTCGACCGTCGGGGGGCATCGCCGGAGGGCGCGGACGCGGTGGTCACGCCCCGATTCTCCCAGACACGGCTGTCAGCCGCCCGGGGAGCGGTCCCCATCCGCGGCGGCGTCGTCGCGCAGCTCCCACGGGAGCGAGTCGGGGTCGAGCTCGACCGGTTCCGCGGGCGGCTCGTCGAAGGGACCCTTCTCGGGCGAGACGAAGCCGAGGCCGATCGGGCGGGCCCGGCGCATGGCCTCCATCGCGGCGCGCACGCGGTCGTCGTCCTCGCCCACGATCGCACGACGCAGTCGCCGCATCCCGGGCTCGACGCCGGGCTCGTAGAGCTCGGAGGGCTCGGTCTCGTCTCGATCGGATGCCGTCACGCGCCGATCCTGACACAGCGGCATCGCGGCCGGCCGGCGGCTCACCGCCCGAGGCGCTCCGCCACGAGCTCAGCGGGGGCGGCCGTCGCCCAGGAGGCGAGGATGAGCTCCTCGAGCCGTGCGCGCTCGATCCGCGCCAGGCGCACGAGCACCATGGCGTAGCCGTCATAGTGCGGACGGGTGAAGAACACCTCGGGGTCCTCCGCGATGAGCGCGAGCTTCTCGCCCTCGCTCTCCAGCCGCGCGACGAGCACCGGCTCGTCCATGGGGCCGAACTCGGCGATCTCCTTCTTGAGCGGCAGGCGCTCGGCGACGAACATCGGCCCGGCCCGCCACCACCGGGCGCCGCGGCTCATCGTCTCCTCGACCCCGGGCAGGGCGAGCGCGATCTCCCGCACGTCATCCCAGTCGGCCATGCGGTCACCCTACGCCCGACACGCGTAGCTCACGGAGGTGCAGCAACGATCGCAGCCCCAGGCTGCGCCGGACGGCGTGGTCCGCCAGCGCATCGACGATCACCGCCGCACCCACCGACCGCAACCCGGCATCCGCGGCGATCGACGACATGGCCATCAGCTGCCCGCCGGTGTCGGCCCAGTCGTCGACCAGCAGAGCGCGTGCACCGGCCGTCAGCAGCCGCTTGCGCGCGTAGAGCGCCATGTTGCGGCCCTGATAGTCGGCAGGCGTGGTCGCCGTCAGCCAGGTGTCGCTGTCGGCCAGGTCATGGCGGGACTTCGCGATCGCGACGAAGCCCGCACCGAGCGAGTGGGCGACGAGCGGTCCGAGAAGATAGCCGCTGCGCTCCGGGCCGAGCACCAGCTCCGGAGCCTCATCGCGGAAGAGATCCGCGAGGGCCGGCCCCACATCCCGCAGGATCTCCGGGTTCCGATGCCACCCGGACACATCCGCCAAGCGCGACGACCCTCGGTCGCCGACCCACCGGAAGTCGGCGACGAGACGTTCACGGAGCGTCATTTGAGTAACGGGGAGACGAAGCGACCCCTACGAGGGATCGAGCCCCAGGATGCGCTCCTTCGCCTCCTGGAACTCCTGGTCCGAGAGGATGCGCTGGAAGCGAAGATCGGAGAGCTGCTGCAGCCTCTCGGCGGCTGTCGGTTCTGCCGCTTCCGAGGAACGGCCCTGGTCGCGGAGGAGGAACCGTTCGGCGATCCGGTGCGCCTCGTCGGCCCATGCCGCGTCGACGAGCATCCGCATCGACCAGCCGGCGCCCGTGACGAGCACCTCCGCGCTCCCGAACGCATCCGTATCCTGCCGGACGACCATGCGAGTAGCCGCATCGACGTCGTGCCCCACCTGCCCTCGGATCACCCATCGGTGGTAGACCTCCAGCGGGTCCGTGCCGTCGTGCGCCTCGAGGACGCCGAGAGGAGGCACCAGGAACACGGAACGATCGATTCCCAGCCGGGCGACGGCCTCGTTGCTCTTCTGCCCACCCGCCTCCCCGAAGGCTCGCACCGCCGCCACGTCGACGTTGCGAAGGGCGACGAGTCCGGCCGCGCCGGTGCGTAGCCGTGCGAGGTCGGCCAGCGCCTGCCGGAACTCGTGCTCGAGCACGTTCTGCACCGCTCGCTCACGCCGCTGACGCTGCGCCTCCTCCTCGACGTCGTGCAGCGCCTGCACCGCAGCGACACCGGAGATGCCCCCAGCCTCCCGCAGCAGCCCGCTCGCCCCGCGGAGCAGACCGCCCGAGAGCGAGCCACGCGGTCGCCGAAAGAGGACGATGGACACGATGATCAGGGCGATCCCCACCGGCGTCGTGATGATCCACGGCAGCAGCACGACGCCGATGACGAGGAGGCTGACGGCGAGAGGGAAGCGGGCACGCGTCGTCGACATCCGGCCATGATCCCGCGCCACGACCGTCGCCGTCGACCGCCGGCCACCCCCAATTCGGGTCGCCGTCGCCTCTCGGCTAGCCGATACGGAGGATGCGCTCCTTCGCCCGCTGGAACTCCTCGTCCGAGAGGAGCCGGTCATAGCGCAGGTCCGCGAGCTGCTTGAGCTTCTCGGCCGGCGGTTGACCGGTGTTCGCGATGAGCGCCTCGACCAGATCCGTGAACTGGCCCGAGCTCAGGCGCGCGACGTGCGCGGTCAGCTGATCCGCCATCCGACGTGCCTCACCGACCTCGTCGGGGTTGATCGGGGCACGCACCGACCACGCATCGCTCACCACCTGCACCTCGGCACGCCGCATGTCGTGCTGCTCGTTCACGGTGACCACTCGGTTGCCCCGTTGCACCTGCCTGGGCACGATCTGGATGCCGCCATCGAGGAACACGGTGATCCTCGTGTTCGCATCGACGTCGTACCCCTGCTGGCCCATGATCACCCAGTCACGGAAGAGCTCCAGCCAGACGCCCGCGCCGAGCACCGCCAAGTTGCCGATCGGCACAGAGGCGAACGAGGCCGGATCGACGCCGATCGCCGCGACCGCATCCGCGCTCATTCGAGGACCCGCCGCACCGTAGGCGCGCCCCGCAGCGGCATCCACGTTGCGGAGCGCGACGAGGCCCGCGGCGCCCGTGCGGACCCGAGCGAGGTCGTCGACCGCCGCATGGAACTGCTGCTCCGCGGCCAGCTGCTGCTGTGCACGCCGCGCGGCAACCGCCGGGTTCTCTCCCCGGCCCCGCAGGAAGTAGACGGCCCAGGTGATGAGACCGCCCGCGATCAGCACCAGCAACACGAGCCCGGCGACCGCTCCCGGTCGCAGGCGCTCCGATGCCGTGACGATCCCGCCGATGCTGCCCGGGATGCCCAGCGCAAACAGGATGCCGATCACCAGCAGCGTCACGCCTGCTCCGCGCTTCGCATGCTTGGCGGCGAAGCGCCCTCGCGGAGGCCTTCGGGCATCGGTCCATGCGATGCCGTCGAAGAGTCGTTCCTGCGCCGGATTCTCCGGGTCGGGGTACCAGCCGGCGGGCGTCTGCGCGATCGACGTCATGCGGCCATGATCCCGTAGCGATCGCGACGCTGCGAGCCCACGGGCACCCCCAAAACCGGGGCGGGGCTACTTCTTCTTGTCCTTCGCCGACTCGACGTCGCCCGAGAGCGCGGCGATGAAGGCCTCCTGGGGCACCTCGACGCGACCGACCATCTTCATCCGCTTCTTGCCCTCCTTCTGCTTCTCGAGCAGCTTGCGCTTGCGGGTGATGTCCCCGCCATAGCACTTGGCCAGGACGTCCTTGCGCAGCGCGCGGATGTTCTCCCTCGCGATGATCTTGGCGCCGATCGCCGCCTGGATCGGCACCTCGAACTGCTGCCGCGGGATCAGCTCGCGCAGCCGGGACGTCATGGCCAGGCCGTACTCACGGGCCTTGTCTTCGTGCACGATCTGGCTGAAGGCGTCGACCGGCTGCCCCTGGAGCAGGATGTCCACCTTGACCAGGTCAGCCTCCTGCTCGCCATCCGGCTCGTAGTCCAGTGACGCGTAGCCGCGGGTCCGCGACTTCAGCTGGTCGAAGAAGTCGAAGATGATCTCCGCGAGCGGCATCGTGTAGCGGATCTCGACCCGGTCGGCGGACAGGTACTCCATGCCCAGCAACGCGCCGCGGCGTCCCTGGCACAGCTCCATGATGGTGCCGATGTACTCGGCCGGGGCCAGGACGGTGGCCCGGACCACCGGCTCGAACACCTTGGCCACCTTGCCGGCCGGGCCGACCCCGGTGCCCGCGGTGTTCCCGGTGGGAAAGTCGCTCGGGTTGGTGACCCGCAGCTCGGTGCCGGACTCCATGACCACCCGGTACACCACGTTGGGCGCGGTGGAGATCAGCGAGAGATCGAACTCGCGCTCCAGCCGCTCCCGGACGATCTCCATGTGCAGCAGGCCGAGGAAGCCGCAGCGGAACCCGAAGCCCAGCGCGGTGGACGTCTCCGGCTCGTAGTCCAGCGACGCGTAGCCGCGGGTCCGCGACTTCAGCTGGTCGAAGAAGTCGAAGATGATCTCCGCGAGCGGCATCGTGTAGCGGAT
>JASLGG010000063.1 GCA_030150265.1 Protaetiibacter sp. | reverse complement strand
CCATAAATGATCGATTGCCATAGATCACACCACCCATTCGAATATATACATGATTATTATGGGTATATGTGTTATCACCATCGATATTATAATTATGAATCACTAAATCACCACACTTTAGAGTATTCGTTGGCACTCTCGGATTGTAGGTATCTCCACACACCCGATCATTAAATTCCAATCGGTCGTTATGATCGAAAGCAAGAACAAACTCCATAGTAGTATTACGGAATTGTTCCATGTTGTTTTTTTTGATTTCAGCATGAATCCACAATCCGGTTTGATCCGAGGGTTCTTGTGCAATCTCATAAATTTCACCAACTGGAACACCATTCTTACCACCACCCAATACACACGCATAAGTGGTCTTTTTACCACCATAAAACGAATCAATATAGAACGTGTCGGTATAGCAATGGAATGCCTTGCTACCTAGTCCGAAACTTCCAATTTGGATGTTATCATTTCGTTTGGTCGAATTGCCATAAACACCGAACACATTACGAATATCATGATCACTCAATCCCTTAGCATAATCACGAACATTCCATGTATATGAAGTAGTTCCATGAAATTCATTTGTGCTATCGATCCAAACTTGAACAGGTTTATCGATTTTATATTTCCGATGTTCGTCAATAGCATTGCAAATATATTCCCGCACAACAGCAAGAATTTTATTCGTGTAGATTTTATCCCGAAGGAAATATTGAATCAAATCGGAACTATTTGCATCAATTCCCATTTGGGAGACCTTCATAGTGTCCAATGCAATAGTCGGTGAGGTTTCGGTTGCGAGTTTCATTATGTCGATATCTTACGCTAGTTGTCAATGGCCAGAGCTTTCATATCAAAGCTCATTCCCATTCTCATCATATTCCCATTCTCATCAAATTTAACAACATCCTCATATTCCTCTCTTGGAATAATACGAAGAATCTTGATTTTAGATGTGCGGAATTTATTTTCTTCTTTTTGAATAGCTCCCAATGCTTCAACTTCAAAGATACTCTAGATTATTATCCTAATAATAATCTAGAGTATCTTGAACAGATTCACAAAAATGAAATCCATTTTCACAAATCTCTAATTCTCCTTCGATTTCGTAGGTCTTCCCTACTTCGAAATGAAAACCTAAACATTTTTGATTGTAACTTGCTTTATATCCTTTCATGATTCTATTTTATATCAATTGTCAATGGCTATTAAAATCGAGTGTAAAATATCTTTTTATAAAGAGTGGTCACAATAACAAAAATTGTGACCACTAGTGCTACAAGGTGTGATTTAATCTTATTCATTGTTCTAGTGGAACATAATCGATATATGTTTTTTCAACTGGCATTGCTTCATACATATCATTCCAATCGAGTTCAGATCCATCATATGATTGATACCAACCATCTACTCTAAAATATTTGGTTTTTTCATTTTCTTTGGATGCGCTGAATACAATCCAATATTCCGCACCATCGCCTTCTCGTCCACCTTCGCGGTAGACATGTTCAAGAAACCATCCGTTTAAACTCAACGTTGCTGAATAATAAGAAAACTCCAACATCTCTTCATATTCATCGTCATCACTATGAATATACTTGAGAATATTTTCAACTGTTGGATACCAATCTTCTGGTGTTTCAATATTAATGATTTTTGGTTCTAATTTGCTCATATCTTAGTTTATTTTGTTGTTCTGCTTCTTTAAATTTTGTGATGTATGATACATCATCATTTTTATACAAATATTCATAATTGTCAATCATGAAAAATTTAAACCACCCGGAACTCATGGTAGTCATTAATTTTTTGAGCGATTTCCAATAAGCTAATTGTTGGGATGTTTTGAAATTCTTAGGAATTAAGAATCGCTCAATCGCGGTCACCCATGCTTCTTCCTTTACCAATAGAAGTTTATCTTCGAATGATAATCGTTCAAATCCTTCTTCCGAACAAGATACTCCTTCCGATAACAATTTTTCATAAAGTGGCTTATCATAAACACTCACAGCTTCATGAATATCATCATGGACATATTTTCGTTGAACCCCATCTACAAAAAATGTTTCGGAATTTTTCTTCTTTAAAGATGCCCATTTTTTACCATGCACTTTGATCCAATCCTTCACCAATTGATGGTATAGATCACGATCAATTTTATGGCCTTTGGATTTCAAAAATAAAATATCACCCATGGTTTTGGACCAATGAATATCCCATCCTGCATGACTTGCTTTAATTGTCAATAGCAAATCTGGATCAATATAGGTGTTATCTAAATTTCGATCAATAATAGTTTGAAATGATGGAATCCAGTAATTTTGCACGTCCTTTGTCATACATGGTTCTTGACACATGTAATCGACATCTTTCGGGGTTCTAAAATCAGAATACCAATGTTTGATCGCACTCGATCCAAAAATTAATGATGATCTATTCATTGCGTCATATCTCAATATACACTATCAAATTTCGCCAAACATTTTTTAATTTTCGCCACATTCACATGTTTCCTAATATCCATAAGAATCTTTAGATCGAATCACATTTCCATTTTCATCACGTTCCAATGTGGCCCAATATCCATTAGAATTCTCATATCGAATACAATTTCCATTCTCATCATATTCGTATGTATCCCAATATCCCCCAGAATCTTCATATCGAATCACATTCCCATTGGAATCATATTCACGAGTCCACCAATATTTATACGAATTTTCCCATCGAATCTGATTCCCATTGGAATCATATTCATAGACATACCAACATCCATCACCACATTTCCGATAAATTAAATTTCCATTTTCATCAAATTTAACAATATCCTCATATTCCTCTCTTGGAACAATACGAATAATCTTAATTTTATTGGTGCAGAATTTATCTTCTTTTTCTCGAATATCCCCTAATGCTTCAACTTCAAAGATCACTAATCTATGATTTGGAGGATAATAATACAATGTATCTTGAATAGTTTCACAAAAATGAAATCCATTTTCACACATCCTCAATTCACCTTCGATTTCATAAGTTTCACCTACTTCAAAATGAAAATCTCTGCATTTCTGATTGCGGCTTGCCTTGTAAGCTTTCATATTTTTACTATATTCTAGTTGTCAATGAAATCGGACGTGTCAAAATCCTAGTTTGACACGTCCTCATCCAAAAAAATTATCACTTTGTGATAATTCGATTATTTCGCAATTCGCACGCAAAATCGCGAGTATCGACAGCTACCCATTCTGCACTATGCTGGTTCTTTCGATCAAGCACAAGTGTATTTCCTCCCAACATTTCAAATGAACCATCAGGAAGTTGAATTAATTTTACGCTGAATACCTTGGTATTTCGGCGTTGATGCCTATTGCGGAGCCATGCCTTGTTCTTTCGATTATTCTTCATTGGTTTATTTTGGTTATTCATATTCTTAGTCATAAATTATAATTTCTATTTGTCAATATCCGATCCAGCACCATTACATAAAAAATCTTCTACTTCTACTTCACACATCAAATCAAACAATTCTTTTTTCAATTTATTGATTTTTTTCTTATATTTTATATAATCCTGCTCTGTCATGGTATTTTTTGGAATACTATCCAATTGATCTTTCAATACTGCCCATTGCAATTTGATTTTTTCATATTGCAATTGATGTTCGGTGTTGTCGTAGTGATATTCTGACATATTCAATATACTTTCACATGGTGGTGATCCACTGATTCAAATTTCTTATGCATCATTTGTTCTTCCAATTCGGTATAGGACCAAACATCATTTTTCCAATCCCACCCAACATCTAAACATCTGTTTATATCATTGGTCGGATTTCGAGTTTCATCGGTATTGTGTTGGTGTCCTGAGATATTCCATGATTTTTTACCACCCATCCCATTCCAACTTCTCATTGGGAAATGTCCCAAGATGATTAATTGTTTATCCACCACAATTTCTTGATAATTTCCAAGAAAAATTAGATTTTTAAATTGTAATGGATATACTTCAATATCGGACCGATTGAATTGTTTCATCAATTCTGCCTTATAGAGTCGAAATGTATTAGAAGTGTGATTGCCAAATAGCTTATAGATAGTTTTACAATTGATTCTATCCAACCATTGAATCACTTGATCATCGGATGCATTCAAAAAACAATCTCCCAAACAAAATAGATAATCATCTTTCTTTACCTTGCTATTGATCTTTTGAATAATATCTTCGGCATGGGTTTCAACATTATCATATCCACGCTGTTCCCAAATAGGAATATCCCAGTGTTGCGGATTGTGAAACACATGCCAATCACTGGTAAAGAATAATTTTGATTTATCTGATTGGGAAAATCGCAATTGTTTATGCATCCGGCGAATCGTGTAGTTGTTTTAGAAAATTGTAGATATCTTCGCTACCACTAATTTTAATATACGAATCTCCTGATTCGACCACTAGTGTTGGAACTGACTTAATTCCGAATTTATTGACATTTACATCATTATCATCAATCGACCGAATGTCAACATTGATAGATTCTCTTTGAAGTCTTGCTTTCAGGGCATGACATGGTCCGCACCATGATGCGCTATATAGTGTAATTGTATTTTCGCTCATAATTTAATTGGTAAATCCGGTTTCGGTTGCCAATGGTATTGATGCCATTGGTGGTATGTAGTGATTGTCTGGGGTTATTCGGTCAAGTGGATTTGAGTCTGCCGGTTCATCGACTTCCACAATTGCGTCCTTCGCGTCAAGTTCATGGTCAGATTCATAATCAACCACTGGCTCTGTGTGAAGAAAAATCCCCATCAAAATTGAAATAATTTTCTCGATCATAGTGTAATTTTCTCTAGATTCATTTTTTCCACCCAAATAGGCGCATAATCATATTCCATAAGATTAAGATTCTCGACAGTTTCAATCGTTGGATATAATTGAAATAACACATGTGCAGTTCTATCAGATAGGTAAGTCCCCCAATAATCCATCCTGCGTTCACCGGTGTATGTAATCTTTCGTTTAGTGATAGTTGCAATCATATTCAATAATTGTGGCCGAGTTTGTCGGATGATAATCCTTTCATCACCACCATATCTCATAGTATTTTCTAAACGAGAAAAAATCAATCCTTTTCGAATTTCTTGAAATGATAAAGATCCAATCTTAACTCTTGGGCCAAATCGATTGACAATATATTCATCAACAGACATTCCATATTGTTCTAGTAATTCGGATTCCAACTCATTCTCTGCATCTAGCATGGATTTTGGATATCCACATCGAATAACTATTTCTGGATTGATAATTTTTACAGTGTCGCCTACTCTCATGATTATTGGGATTCTAATAATTCTAAAATTGCAATTTTAATTGTCTTTTTCTGAACCGGTTTATCATTTGATAATAAACAAAATGCTACAGTGGATTTCCAAGAACTCCATCGTCTTAAAATTTCATCTGCTTGTTCTTTTCTCGATAGTCCACTCCAATTAGTTTGAATAGTGATATTAATTTTATTTTTAATTTCTAGATATTTCTGATATGCATTAACAATATTTCGTATGTTATCAACATTTCGATTTGCGATTTCATAATCCAGAGTATTTTCAATATATCCAAAAAAATCATCAAAGGTCGAATGGATCATATCAACATCCAGAAATATATCAAGTATTTTTTCTGGTGTCGAGTATCCACTCAACAAAGAATGTAATTTACAATAATGATCAGCTTTGATTTTACGAAGGGATTGTCCATCCATGGATGAAATTACCACTCCTTCTTTATCATGCCATAATGTGACATCCTCGACGCATTCTTTAATAGAATTATAATGATATTCAATGGGTCTTGGAATATTCAACACTTCCGCCAATTCATTCAATAGCTTCTGATCATTTTCATATTTTCCACAAAATTCATCATCATTATTTCCATGATGAATCATTCCAAGAAAGGTAAGCGTAGGTTCAGCCACTTCATCAATTACAATGATATTTGAAGGTGTCTGCCATTCAAATAATAAGCTATAATCATAGGTATCCGCATTATTAAAATGTTTCTCAATAGTTGGATATTTTGATAATAGAAATTCAATCTCATGTCCATTATCCAAATTAGTCGCATCGAATGTTCCCCGAGTTCTGTTAACTAATATTCCCTTATATTTCGATACGATTAAAAGACTTCCATCTTTTTTCTCAAAAGATTTAAATTTTCCTTCTGGGAATGGATCAATGTATGGTTTTTCATTGAGATTGAAAAATTTTTTAAAGCCACAACTGACTACAAAATTATCAGACTGTCGAATAATTAAAGATCGATAAATCAAATTATCATCCGACCAATCCACATTAAACGCATTCGGAGTAATAAGCCAACACAAATCACCACCGATTGTGCCTTCCTTATATTGAAATGATGATTTATCAGGCAATTTCAACATGATCAAAAATATTATTAACAGAGTAATTTTCTTTTTCAAGTGTAAATCTATTTTTTGCCAAATTTGGCAGAATCAATTTACACTCTTGCAAGATCCCACAAATCGAATAGGTTGGAAATTTGTTCATCACTTGCATAAATTTTTCCAATTCGATTGGGCATTGGCCATTTTTTTTAAAAAGTTTCCAAATCATATCCGTTTCCATTTCTTTTCCTTTTGGATGATTGATAGATAGTAAATATGCAGTTGCTACAATAACAGATTGATATGAACCAGCACTACAATGAATTAAAATAGATGCATCGGGATTGTCATTAACGAATTTATCGATTGCTCGTTTAGATCCATAAAATGGACTATAATCCCAAACACCTACTTCAAACACCGGAAACCATAATAATTTACTGGTCGGGTGTGAATCTAAAGAATTACACACGCAATCAGAAACATTGATGATTAGATCATAATGTATTGATTGTTCTCGTGCTTCGGGATATGATCCTTGATATAGATTTTTGGTTAGTTTTTCAAAGTGTGGCATGTCGTCATTATAGCCTAGTTGTCAATGGCCAATGCTCAAGGAATTCAAAATATTTTGTTGTTGCTTTGCCAATACTGGTGATGGAACATTATGAATATCCACGCCATGATGGCGATTTTCGACAACTACAAAATGCACTATAAATCCCATCGATTCTGCATTAGTTTGATAATATTTCCAATCTGATTCTTTAGTATTTGTATTTGCAACAACCACGATTTCCACTTCTGGATTTTTTAGTGCATCATCAAACTTCTTACGACAATATCGATGTGCATCATCCAATTTAGTAATATCAAATTGATAGATGCCATTATGTATGAAATAATCATCAGCACAACAAATCACACCATTTCGATTTTTGACAAGTTTTTCAGCGAGTGTGCTCTTTCCAGAACCGCTCACTCCTCTTAGAATAATGATAGTTTTATCGTTCATTGTGTTACTAGTTCAACTACAGTGACAGCAATTCCACTATTTTCAAATACAACTTCAATCATAGTTTCAATGATTCTCCAATCACCACCAGCCAAACCACTGGACATATATTTCGGAAATCCGATGGAATATAGCCCACTTTTAATCATATGATCCCTACATTTTTCCAATGCGCTGTAAATCATTTCATAATTGGTCGATCTATCACCACGATAATGATCTTGTCCATAAAGATTATAAATTACACCATCATCAACAACTGCAAATGAAATCTCTCCCAATTGTTGCTTATTATTAGTATTACAGTTATTATAATACATTCGATCCGCTAGTTCTGCTTCTGGATATTTGTTCGCAATCACACGAGCAATACCTGCTCCAAATGTTGCATAACAATTGGCTTGATGTGCACATGCATCAAATTCGCCCCTTTTAAAATAATCAAACAAATCTCCTTGTTTGTGTATAATAATCATGCTAGTTGTGTTTTATATTGTTTAATTTTATTTTCTACCATATCGGTAGCTTTTTGAAATTCTACACTTTTACTATTTGTCAATTCAAGTTCCATGAGTTGGAAATAGATTTTTAACAGTTGATCGAGATTAGAAGTTTCTAGAATTCTTGCCATATTGGAATATTTTGGGTGATTGTTGCTTGCCATGGCCCTATTATATTCTAGTTGTCAATGGTCATTGGAGGTTTGAGTTCGAATCATATTCACAAGTCCACCAATATCCATCAGAAGCTTCACATCGAATCTTATTTCCATTGGAATCGTATTCATATATTTTCCAATATCCGGCAGAATCTTCATATCGAATCAAATTCCCATCGTAATCATATTCCCATTTCCTCCAACCAAAAGAATTATCATATCGAATCTTATTCCCATTCTCATCATATTCACGAGTCCACCAATATCCATTGGAATTTTCACATCGAATCTTATTCCCATTGGAATCATATTCATATTTCTTCCAACATCCATCACCACATTTCCGATAAATTAAATTTCCATTTTCATCAAATTTAACAATATCCTCATATTCCTCTCTTGGAACAATACGAATAATCTTAATTTTATTGGTGCAGAATTTATTTCCATCCTTCTGAATATCTCCTAATGCTTCAACTTCAAAGATTACCAATTTATGATCTGGAGTATAATATTCTAGAGTGTTCAGAATAGTTTCACAAAAATGAAATCCATTGTTACACATTTTCAATTCTCCTTCAATTTCATAGGTTTTACCTATTTCAAAAAGAAAATCTCTGCATTTCTGATTATAGCTTGCTTTGTAGGCTCTCATGCGTTTATTCTAATCTAGTTGTCAATGAGCTTCCAATGCGGCTATGATTTGTTTTTCCAACAAATTCAAATCAGAATAATAATTCTTATGTCGATCCACCAAATCCGGCCAGAATCCTAAAATATTCACATATTTTTCTTTTGCTAATCCATGTAAAAAATTCACTTTATTATAATCCCCTTCTAGATGATAACTGTAACTTTCGTTGTCAATCAAAATATTATTAGTATTCTTGAATTCGTCTTGTATATGGAACAATGATTCTCGGGTAAAAATTCTCTCATGTGGAACATCAAATCCAGCAAGTCTATTGATTGTTCTCGCATAGTCGATAGTTCCCAATGTCAGAATATATACATTCTCCCATCCTACTAGATTTTCACACAAATTAAGCAACTTGAATGTCATTGGTCTGATGACCGTAACATATCGATCCCCCTCGGACCATGCGTCTGGACCTAATGAATAATCAATTATTCCATAATTTTCAGAATATTCATTGATATAATATTCGACAGTAGCATCATTATTACAATAATAACTATGAATCAAAGTCTCATCAAGATCCAAAAATATTTTATTTTGCTTTTCCATTTTCTAAAATATCTCTAATGATTGGAGCGGCTAAATGATTTGCAGTATGAATATAATAATTCGGAATCGGAATATTTTTTTCCTTACATGATTTTACCAAATATTCAGCACAATGCTTTCCTGTTTTTTGGGTATATTTGACATAATCGATAAATCCATTATTTGCTAATGCATTTTCAAATTGAACCATCGCATCTTCACACAAATCATGATCAAATGATACATTATCAGGAATCCCATTCATATCAATCCATCGAACAAATTCATCATAGCTGCGAACAATTATCCAATTGTCAATTCCTGAAAAATTTGTCAATAGGGTATCGCTATCAAATAACCATGCCTCATCAACTTCTCGTCGATCATCTAAGAACAAATTTCGATTTTTTTTATTCTTATTGAAAATCATATCATAATTATCCCGATATGATTCTCTATTTGCGATTCTAGATTTATCGCCCTTTCCACCTTCCCATGCTTCACTCATTATTATTATTTTTCAGATTGTTTTTGATTGTCGATTACATTTAAACAAGTTTCTACCCATGTCGATATGTCAAACGCATCTGGACCAAACATAGCATTATAAGAAATATGAACTTCTTGTTCATCTAGGATTTCTTTTGTTTCTTGATTTTGGATGGTTAATATACCTACGTTTTCTCTAATTCTGGTTACTGCACATATATATGTTTCATCAATACAGGTTGCCCAAACATCACCACCATCATCGTAATCATAATCATCATGTTCTAATTCTTCGTTGTTAGTTGTCATATTTTTATATTATCTATTTTCGATATATGCTACCCAATAACGGGCTTCTTCCAACGAATCAAAAATTTGTTCATCGAATGATGACACATATCGATATTTTATTTTATTATCTTTAACTATAGTCACCAATTGATGTTCCCAATTATTATTTGCTGCCTTTCTGGTATATATAGTATTTCCATAGTCGTCTATTTTATCGGAATTCCAAAATCCATCAACCAATTCATCAATATCAATTACAAGATTTCCATTCTCAACTGTAGTGAGAATGCCCTTATTTTTCAACACTGGCGAATGATTATCGATCAATGGTTGCCAATATGTTTGTTGAATATAATTCAATTTATCCGCTGCCAAGCAAACTACCAATGCTCCGATATCTGTCAAATCCAATGGCGCAATTAATAATTCTAGTGGAATATCGATAGTATTAGAGGATTCCATATTTAAAAATTAAAAAGTTTAGCGATAGTTGATTTAGGAAGTGGTGGTGGGGTTGGCATTGGAAGATTCGGTGGAACGCCAGCGAGTTTCCAAATTGCATTATCTCCACGACCATATTTCACAATCTTGTTATCTGCTTCAAGTTCACGAAGAATAATATAAGCAGTTTGTTTCTGAATGTCAAGTGTATTCATGACACGAGCCATCGTGATATGGGGGGGATCAGTCATGTCCAATACCGCCAATTTACGCTGTTCCGATTTGGATAGTTTCTTTTCGGAAACATTCTCCGTACTTACTGGAGTAATAACATCTCCCAAAAATTCATATCCATTAGCAGTCAGATTGGCACCGTGTTCGATCGTGTTTCCAAATCGATTCTTATACACATCAAAAATACGATATTCTTTACCATGTTCAGGTGATTTAGAAATACGAATATTGACATCCGTCGCATATGCAAGATCAGAGCCTCCGCGCATATCTCCAGAGGTAGTCAACTGAACAATGAACAACACCGCGCAATTGACATCCTTTGCCTTTTTCACAAAGTTGGAAATAATATATTGATTCTTCTTGTTTCGGTTGAGTCCAGTAGATTCGGTGAGACACTGATAACTATCAACAATCAACAAATCCAAACCATCCATCTTTTCCAATAGAATATCCACATCAGTTTCGGTAGACACCATCAAATCGGAAACATTCAAACGACGGCATGTAAATGCCAATTGTTTGTCGTTTTCCTCTCCCGAAGTATATCCTACCCGATATCCACGCTTGGTGAGAATTTCACCAAGCGTGAGTGTGAATGTGGATTTGCCACATCCAGCAGGAGCAACTAGAGTGATGGTCGATCCCGGAAGAATTCCAGCACCGTCAATTCCAAAAATGCTATCCATGTTACAATCACCAGTTTGAATGCGATTGTAGAAGATTTCTGGAATCACAATGTCGGAAACTTTTGTGAAGTCAACTTTGGTGTGGCTCAGGTTCATGGCATCAATATAATCTAGTTGTCAATGGCGACAACTAGTCATCAGCCAACATTATGACTATACCACGCCATGATTTCATAATGAAAATCTTTCTCATTTTTTACCGATCCTTCTTTCAAACAAATAAAAGATTCTGGAAAATCCCCACCCGAATCTCTCCAAACTTCAATCGTTGTATCATCAACCATATTGAATGTATATCCACCAACAGTTCCCTCGTATGCGTTGTTTCTCATTTAGTTATTAATTATCGTTATCAATGTATCGTGTTATTTTGTCTTTGCTTTTATAAAAAAATATCAATTGTGTTATCGGTAAATGTGCTTCTTCAACAGAAGACGGTCTCATGCCATTAATGAGAATGCTTTTGTTATCAAACAAACGTATCAATTCTGATTTACTCATTTTAATCAGAATATTATACAATTAGGGAAAATAATCGGAATACCAGTTTTGGAATCCCCTTTAATCATCATTGTCAAATGAGGAATATTATTCCAAATCCATTCAACCCATGTTTTTTTCTTCTCCGCAATTTCCATTGTATTGGAAACTTTTAAAGAGTCAAGCACTGATTGTGCAGATTCAAATTCTACCCCGATATAAAATTTGATTTTATTTTTTGGAACTCCTAATTCGAAAAGTTGCTTACCATCAAATTTCATAGATTCACATTAGTCTAGTTGTCAATGGTTGCGAACAATTTTTACATCATGGTATCCCAAATTTTTCAATTTTTCAGCTTCGACCAATGCCATTTCGGTGTCCGTAATTTTCTTTTTTAGAAATTGCAATTCGCCATTTCTAATCATTCGATATTCAATTAGAAAGCCACCATAGTCAAATTTCTTTTTCATAATCTGGATATTATTGTTTTTACTGCTTGTTTAAATTTATATGTTACTACATTATTTGGAATTTTCTTCCAGTGAGTGATAATTTCAGCGAACCATTCGTCGGCATTTGTGAATGCATAAGGAGATGGGAGTCCCAATTTCTTTGCAATTGCATTTCGGTGCTTCTCGTTCTCCTTGCCTTCCAAATTATCTTGTTTCTTCTTTTTAACATGTCTAAAGTAATTGTCAAGCATTATTTTATATCCATCTTCAATCATTTGTTTACTTTTGCCCGGAAGCCCATCCGCTAGAAAATGAGCATATTCATGAACAAGATAATCTGGATCACCAGCATCATTATAATCGATATAAATTAATCGATCATGATAATATGCTGGAACTCCAGTGCTGCTTCCAGATCTATCAATAGATATTGAATTTCTGCGAGATGTATCGGTAATAATAATTTTAAAATTTTTAGTTGGAATTATATCTTTAATATAATCCATAAATTTTATTATACTTGAATTTATTTCCGATATGACTTTAGAATTCACCTTATCAGAATCTTTTAAATCCAAATAAACACTAGCTCCTTTTTTCTTGAATAGAAGTTTATATCCTTTATCTATTTTTGTTCTGAGGTGGGATTGATATTCTTTTTGACGCTCTCCCATCAGATATTCTTCGGCTTTCTGAGGATCACGCAATTTTATTAACCGATAAGTATCTTTTATTTTTTGTGGAATATTAGCATCCCATTCCTTAATCGCATTATCAGCGTATGCTTTATTATTGTAATTATAATCCTCTAATTCTTTTTTTCTTAGAGGATTTCTAATATTACGCTCATAAAATATATCAAAGGATTCCATTCAAATATTTAACTTTTCAAGGTCATTCCAAGTGTGGATATATTAGCTACACCATTATTAACCATCACTTGCTCTACCGAAAATGCCTCTTGATCCAGTCCAATAATACTAAATCCCTGTTGCCAATTTGGTGCTGATGCATACACTGGATTAAGAGAACATGCACATCCATTTTCCCATGCATATAATTGCTGCTCTTTTCTTTTTCCAATGCTTGGAATTCGTTGTGCGGTGGAACCAAATCGATGCGTATGATTATGCATTACAGATGTAAATAATTTATCCATCATACCACGAGCACTGGCCCCACCCTTAGAACGAACAACATCCCCATGGGTAACTATGAAATTTGGAACAACTTCAACATAATCGACAAGATCAACAATACCAGAGTATTCTCCCATAAACACCCGTTCATATGATAAAATATCTCGTATCTCTGGCAATGATGCCAATTCTCCAATCTTTTCACTCAAATAACGCCACCATCTACCTTCTGTCGAATTGCCGGAATGATTTGCTTGGGTTTCAATAATTTCAGCATTACCAGCAACCGTCTCTAAATCATTTAAAAAGGAATGATATGCATTTCGCTCTTCCAAGAGACTGTAATTATGTCGAATATCTTTTGGATATCTGGATATACTCAGAAGATCCAGCGTATCACCATTTAGAATAATTGTTCTTGGCGATAATTCTTCTACGCATGTCAGAAATACATCCAGTGTCTTTTGACAATGCATCGGAAAATGCATATCGCCAATCACCATAGCATAATCAGATGTTTCTCCAGTTGCCTTTTTTGCTGGACGAACTGGATTGACAATTGGAGTCAATTGTTCAATAAATTCCAATATATTTTCAAGATTCTTGTCTGCTTTAGCAGGCTTGGGATTTCGAATATTATGATTTATATATGGTTGGGGATGTTGGGTTGGGTTCAAATCCAAATGTCGATTGACCCAATCACGAGCGGTGCTTTTTGCAATACCAAACTTTCGATATATTTCAGGGTAAGTCGAGCCATCCAATCTGGCATTAATCACATCTGCTTTAATTTTCTCTTTAATAGTATCAATCATATATTATTTTTTGTTAATGAATCCTTCAAGTGTTTCACAAATTTAATGGCATCTGCTTGGCTCATTGGTTTTGTTAAATCTTCTTGTGCAATTTTGGCTTCTTTTAAGCTATCATGATTCGAAATAAAGTCAAGAGTATTACCAAACCCAACTTCAAATAAATCATATGTTCCATCATCAGATCGTTGTTTAATAGTTGTTTTCATATGGCTATTTATAAATGAATGCCTTTTCGATCAATACACTCAACAATCGCTAAAGCTACAGAGGCTATTTGAACTGCTTCTGTTCTAACATTTTCGATATCACCCTTCCCGACACTAACATCATTCAATTCTTGTGCATATTCGCCCAATTCTTCTGTCAAAATACTTAACCATTGAAATTGGCCATGATTTTGTTCACCCCAAATTGTATCTTGTCTTTTTCTCTCTGCCAACACACTTGTCAGTGCACTATTATTATATGTCACCAAATAATCACCAGTAATTTTGACTAACTCATTATCCATGGGTTCCATATGGAAAAATTCTCCATTGGCATTCATGAAATATTTTGTTGAATCAAATAATGGTGGCAAATTTTCATTATATACTGTGAATGTCATAATATTTTTTGTAGGTAATGGGTTACTGTCTCTTCCAGTTTAAGTTTAAAATTGGATGGTCTGAATGCTCTTTCATAATTTTCAGTTTGAATCGAGTATCTGAAATCGTGTCCCTTTCGATCTTCCACAAATTCGATATAATCATTTAAATTTCTACCAGAATCAAACATAATGTCAAGGATATATTGAATTAATTCCAAATTATTTTTCTCATGACCACTACCGATATTATATACATTACCAGATATTCCCTGTTCGGCTATTTCCAATATTGATTTATTATGGTCATCAACATATATCCACTCTCGGATATTTTTACCATTACCATATACTGGTATTTTCTTACCAGAAGCAATACTTCTAATAATCGTAGGGATAAATTTTTCATCATTTTGATATTTTCCAAAATTATTACAACAACGGGTGACTACCACATCCAATCCAAATGTGTGGTGATATGATAATGCCATTAGATCACTCGATGCTTTAGACGCGGCATATGGACTTCTAGGAGCTAATGGCGATGATTCCAAGAATCCCGGCTCATCCAATTCCAAATGACCATAAACCTCATCAGTAGATACATGAACCACTCTAGCATTAGGCCAAGCCAATTTAACCAAATCCAATAATGCTACTGTAGATGTCACATTTTCGGTAAATGATAATGGACTGGTAATTGACCGATCAACATGGCTTTCGGCGGCGAAATGGAATACATAATCCACTGGAGTGGGGCATGCATCAGAACAAAAATTTATTATATTCGTTTGATAAAAAATTACATCATTTCTAAATTTATAAGAAGTAATGTCATCATTAGAACCTATTCCCATTTTATCGACAACTATTATATTAACATTGTTATAATAACTATCTATTAATCTTATAAAATTAGATCCAATAAACCCACAACCTCCTGTCACCAATATCGTTTTTCCATAAAGATCAACCATACTCCTATATTGCACAATATGCTTGATTGTCAATGTTCTTTTGTTAAATATATGAGAATGGACTTTTACGATAACGATGTTGATGATGAAGCCACTAGCATTATTAATCAAATAATGAATCAGAGCAATTCCATTCAAAAGGTGGCCAAAGAAAAAGAACCACCACCAACTGTGGACAATTTAGATGAATTCGTCATCAAACATTCCACCATTCTTGTTCAGAATGCACTAGAAGTTATCGAAGACCTGAAAACTGTTGTGCAAACCGATAAAGAAATGATCGGCATGGCCGAATTGTTTAAAGCAGCTACAAGTGCAATCGAAACTTTATCAAAACTCAATATTGCTAAAGAAAAGAATAAAACATCCAAGGCTATCAAACAAATGGATATTGATGCCAAAAAGCAAATTGTCGATAATGAAATACAAGGACGATTGACTGTATCCAGAGATGAATTGATGAAAGCTCTAGTGGATCATGGTATATTCGATAAAAATAAAGAAATCGAAAAAGAGAATAACGTCATCGACATTTAAATTCCCAATTGTCCTTGATTTGTATTCAATTGATATTCTTTATCTTTCTCAGCATTTGATATTTTGAGATCACTCTTGCGGCGATCTTCGCTATCAAACATATTACCCATCAAATCAAGTAATACTTCTTGTGTCTTATCATTTTCAGTGATATTTCTCTTCACTTTATAGTTTTTCGAAGTGGATTGGTTTTTCTCTGGATCGAAAGGATTATAATCTTTAGAGTCGAAATAAACTCTAAAATCTTCTTCACCAAGATATTCTTTGACCTTATCAAATATCGCACTATTGATCGTTTGCATCATTTTATATGCCCATACATCTTTCACACAATAGTTGGCATTTGGCATTAATGCAATCTCTCCAGTTGGATCGGTTTGCCATCTTTCCTGTGGTTTCTTATCAATAATCGGGAGTGTGTTATCATTAACAGTGGATGCATGCATGTTGGATCTAAACACCGATTCAACGCTGTTTATGGTCGATTGTAACTGTAATTGTATGGGCATCGGTAACTTGTTATAAGTATCAACCTGACATCCCAATGGAATTGGATATTCATCTAATATTGTGGTGTTTTGTGTATTTGCACACACGTTCCCCGTAATCCCCATGGTGTCGGGAAGGGGTTTGAAATATTTCTTTTCACTGGAAAGTTTTCGAGCATAATTACCCAATGGACCATTCAGAAGAACATTGACATAATATTGAATAGAATATGTATCCAAGTCTTTTCCTTCTTTATCCAATTTATTGATGAATTTTTCTAATTGATTCAATCCGAGTTCATATATTTTTTTGAACTCTTCCATAAAATCTTTATCAATATCCTCAAATTGAGCAATATCATCCAAATTGATGATATTTTTTAAATCATCCTTAGTATATTCAAATGCTCTCAACAATTCAACTTTATTCAACATCGTCTTTAATTTTAGAATTTGGACCTACGTAAGTTTTAGTGCAATAGATATTATTAGTATAAAGATCAGCAAAAAATACATGTTGTAATTCGGTGATGAACCATCTACCCAATATCTTCTCATCACTTTTCAAGTGTTCATCATTTGTCTTATATATATCAAGAAACTTTCCTGCCTTTCGAATAGAATCACCGATATTACTGAATGATGATTGTATATTATAAAATGTCAATGCATTGTATAATTCCGCTTCGACAATCTTAACACCATCTTCAACAGGATATGGGAATTTATATCTTTTGTATTTATTGTTGGTGGTCTTGTTCGTTACAATGAACGGTTTTGGTTTACCTGAAATTGATTTAAATACATCTACAAATTTGATTTTCCACTTATCCTTAATATCATCAACTGACAATTTTCTAATTTTTTGCTCTCCTAAAATTGGATCATATCCAAATACTAAATTGTTGATGAAAAATTCATTATTCCACACATACAAGGGGGTCGAATATCCCAAATTTCTCATTTGCGAAATATAAGTTCCAACCGATGCTTCTGCGGGTGGATTGTTCGGATTGTTTGTATCGACTATTGATGTCAAATCACCAAGAGTAAATGCTTCCGTTAGATATTTTTTATTATTTTCAAATATCTTGCTTAATAGCATTAAATTAAATTTTTGTTTATCCTCATCAAAGGTTATAAATCCTTTCACATAAAGATCACCATCTCTAGCATAATAAATTCTCATCAAATAATTGATAACATCAATATATCGAAATGTTGCTGGTGGTATGTATTCAATTTCAAAATCACCAGATTCGAAATTCTCCTTATCGACCATATCATCTCCAACCAAATCTATAAAAATTTGTTTAACGATGTCACCGACTTTTCCTTTATATTTTTTAGAATATGGTATAGTATCACAAAATTTTATATAATTTTTATCAACTAATGTAAATGTTTTAATGTTTTCAGAACGAACATTTGGATTTGAATAATTTTCATCATTGGTAATGATGAATGTCTTTTCAAATTTTTTAGAATCCCCATTTTCTTTGGGCTTAAACATGATATGAAATTCATCACGACCATCACCACGTAATAAATATTTATCCTCAATTATATCATATGGATTTGCAATGGATATAGTCCCACTTATAAATGGATCAAAGAAATTATCAATTATAGTCATTCCACGAATAGCTGATTTGGTGAATTTTACCTCTTGTCCATCAGAATTGGATAGGTTGAATTCACATTCATAATCGATATTATTAATTTTACATTCCATCGCATTTAAAAATGTCTGCCACCAAAAATAGTAGCTTGTGTTATATCGGAATAAATTGCAGTTCTTACTTCATTAGTTATGTATTTCAATTCAACACCGCCATTAACATAAAATGGAGCACCTTTGAATTTTTCGGTGTTTAATAAATACAATATCCACCATGATTTAATATCGCCATATATATCATATGATATTGTGGTGAGTGGTGATTTTGCTTTAACATAATGATATTGCACATATTGATCATCTAATACAGGAAATTCAATTTTTTTCAAAATATTATAATAATAGAAATTTTTATTATCAAGAGATGCCTGAAATATTTTAAATATTCGTTCGTAATCTATAACCGACAATGCACTTAAACTTGGTATGTTGTTTTGATATTGTCCAGTTTCTATCATACAGAATCCATGAAGTTAGAGGTTTCGACAGTCAATGATTGGAAACTCATATTTATCTGATATGCTTCTGGGATAATAGCATTATTGATCATTCTTTTAGTTCCAAGCAAATTGATACTAAAATTACTACAAGATGCCCATCGTATAAATCGCTGTCCCGGAACTTTTACCTTATAGATTCTTGGTGGTTCCATGGCAATACTATTTTTTCTAGTCGGTCTATTTATCTTAGTTAATTTTTTTATCAACTCATGATTTTTCATATAATCATCATTCAGTGTATTTATCAATACGAATGTGACATCCAATGGACCATCATTTGGTTCATATTGATAGTATTTTGGAGCTTCCACATATGATCCGGGATCACCACCTTTTTTAAAACCATTGACTAGTGTTTTTCCAGCTTCTGCAAAATTACCACCAGCCATTTGAGATACTGCATTTTTCACATTATCAACACCGATCATATTAGATACTATGGCAGCATCAGCACCCAATCTTTTAAAAGTATCCTCTGCAATATTCACTGCATCTGATACCATACCGCCGCTTCCACCAAATCCGCTTTGAAAAGTATCTCCGAATGTATTGCTAAAGCTACGAACATTGTCATTGAAGTATGGCAATACAAATATATCTTCTTGAGAAGCTGCTTTACCATATAAATCTTCATAGAAAGTATCTGGATTACTAATAGCTAAAAGTTGCATATAACTTTTAGCTCTCTCCAGCAATGAATTGCTTTCTAATTTATATGAAGTCAACCAAACCGTAGGTGCTTTGTCTCGTAGACCAACTCCTCTAGATATGCTTGTCCAATCGTATTCCTTTATGACGTTGTATAACACTGGTATTATTTATCGTATCATAATGAGTATAGACTATTACTATATCCAGATCGATTATCTGCCATTTTCATCAATTGATTCGATTCATTCGATGATGTTGATGGTGGTGATGATATATTAATATTAGTGCCTCCACCAGAACCACCACCGGTCATACGCTTCAATTCTTTCAAAGATGCATTGGATATATTCGCAATAAATTCCAACAATTTCACTTGTCTATCAGCAGCTATTTGCAATTGTTGCAAGCACATCAATTGATTATTTGAATTCGATGCAAACATATTCAAATTAGCATTATTTTGATTAGATGCATTATTTACATTTGAAGATTGTCCAGATTCCACGGCTTCTGTTATTTCAACATCAAATATTTTAGATATCCAAGATCCGAGTTTATCTGCGATTCCCTTCAATACCTTCAATGCATTATCAGCAACTCCAGAAATAACATCAACAACTGTAGGTGCCCATTCTTTTATTTTAGTTTTTGCCGTTTCTGACAATGAATTAATACCATCCATATACCAACCACCCATTTTTTGAATTGCTCCGACTGTTGTTTCTGCACTAGACTTTATACCATCCCATATTTTGGGAGTTGCCGATTTCAACATATTCCATGCTTTCTCCGATAATTCCCCAACAGTTTCGCCAGTGGATGATGCAAAATTGCTGACTATTTCAACTCCGTTTTCAATGATTGGCTTACTTTTATCCAAAACTGATTTTGCGAAATTTCCAATGTTATTGATACCCTCTTTAACCGCACCAGAAGCAGTCATATAACCTTCAGGAATATCACCAACCATACTATCTGGTATGAGACCAAACCACGATAATGGTTTTTTAATCCACCATGGCAATACTTTCAATTTAGTCCGTATCCATTCAACCATTCGATCTGTCCATGAACTATCTTCGGTTATCTCTTTAGGTGCTTCCGATAAACGACCACTCAAAAATGATGCAAGCATATTAAATCCACCAATGATAGCTCCTCCTCCACCAAAAGACAATATACCCAAAATTATTTGTTTTAATCCATCACCATAATCACCAGATTTGAAACTTTCTGATGCCATGCTAAATCTTTTCAAAGTTCCGATAATAGGCAAATATAATCCATTATCCCATATTTTTTCCCACATTCCTTTGGCCCATGTTTTGATGGTTCCCCATGCATTTTTAGAACTAAATGCCCCATCGGGTTCAAATGATCCCTTGGCATCCATAAATCCTATCAATAAATCCAATCCCAATGACAATAATGGTCCCACATAGGGAACATAATATGCGATGGCGCTAATAATATTCATTATACCTCTAACGGGTTTTCCATCTTGGAAATCCTGATAAGCCTCATATAAACTAATAAGACTACCAATTATAGGCAATCTTTTAAGTAGTGGTTTTGCAAAGAATTTTAA
This sequence comes from Protaetiibacter sp., assembly GCA_030150265.1. Lineage (GTDB taxonomy): Bacteria > Actinomycetota > Actinomycetes > Actinomycetales > Microbacteriaceae > Homoserinibacter. Next base: position 33,960 of record JASLGG010000063.1, on the reverse strand, counting down.
AAATGTCTTTGCCAATAATTTTAAAGCACCCCATAATCCGATTTTACCCAATACTCCAATAAATTTACTATCGGTCCCGAAACTTTTAAATATTGATCCTATGATCAATGGTATAGCTCCAGCAACTAGAGCCACACCACCAACAATCATTTCAATAAGCTGAGAAATTCCACCAGATCGTCCACCCAATTTAGTAGATCCAGAATCTCTTTTTTGTTGAGATTTATTGATTTTGGATATCGTAGTAGATTTATTACTATGAGCATTTTCTTTTCTTTGTTGTTTAAAGAAAAGACTATTGAATAGTGTGAAGACCTCAGTTAATTTTTTCTTTTCAGAACTTTTTAAAGATGAGCTATTATTCCCACCATCAAAAGTGGAATTTTGAGATTTTAATATATTATTATCAATAATATTGGATCGTGCAGAGATGCCTTTTTCACCTTGCATCTGCTGCAACAATCCCAATATTTTTTGAATTACTTCGTCCACATATATTATTTATGGCATCATGCATCGAAGAACCCCACATCAATATCGAATGTGGATTTATCTCCATTTTGATGAACGAATGTCAAAACATCATTTTCAAACTGTTTGTAAAACTCGATAAAATCAACAATATGTTGATTCAACTTCACTGGGAGAGCATTAATTAATGAGAATCTATTCTTCACTGAAGTATCGGCAAATGTGATTGTATCCTCTCCAATTGTAACCGATTTCACATATTTCAAAATCTCATATGTATATATATTCCCGATATTTTTACTAGCTTCACCTTCTTTCATTTTCTTTACTTCCGCTATTGCTTCGGTTAAAACTTTAGAATCATCTTTTAAAGTAGGGAGTTGTAAAACAACATCAATACCATTGAATGTTATCTTATCACTAGGGGAATTTTTAATGTATGTTGAATATGTATCAACATACTTTTTTACTAATGTTTCAATAGAAACACTAACACCATCAACCACAATATCAGATTTAATCGAGTTTGCTCTTAAAGATAGAAGAATTGGTAATTTGTCAATTACACTCAAATTATCATCTTTAGAATTTTCTAAAATAATATCATTCAATATCTTTTGAAATCGGATGGTTCCAACACCCCCGTCCGCTATCGTTCCAATAATTTCCTTCTGTTGTTTAAATGACAATGGGGCACATTTTATCATTTTATTTTTGGATGGTGAAAATACATCAACAGTGGTATTATTCAGACTATCAATTTTAGTCAAAAATGATTGAATGTCATTACTCATATATTGCTATTTATATGAATTCTTTCATAAATCCATCTTTTGAGTGCTATTTTTGCTCTCTTCATTGAATTTCTGACTGAAATATTCAATATCTTTAATATCACAATCCATAAGAACATCACCGTCGATTTTTTTAGATAAATTGTATATCACATCTCTAAAATAATCTTTCGAGAAACAAGAAAATAACCCCCGTAAAAAGAAAAAAGGATCATTAGATAAGAAATTTATACGCATACCGGATAATGATTTGTTTGCAAATGTGACCACACATTGCTCATTTGTAATGACACCGTTCATCATATCATTACAAACTTTTGATGGTAACGAATTTATGAGATTTATCCTATCCTCATTAGATAATATGAAAAGATCCATTTTTGTATCAAATAATTCAATACGATGTATTAGATCATATATTGGCAATATATCGGAATCGCATGTAAATTTTTTAGGGATATTTAAATGTAATTTAATATCCCCAGATGCAACAACACTATCGATAGATAATTTACATGGAAATTCCCCAATGAAATATGCCAATTGGACATTCAATGTTTTATCATTATTTGATATAGGTATGGTATCACTAACATGACACTCCCAATATGACAATATATTTTTAAACTTTTCAAATACATCATCACCATCAAAAGAATTAAAATAGTCACATATTGCAGAATAGTCTTTTCTTTCAACCCAATCGCAATATGTTCTCAAATCTTTAAATGTTATTCTAGACAAACTCATAATTTTATCTTGGTGAATAATCAGTATATGCAAAAGTAACAGCTTTCATTGTAAAATCAGAATCGGTTTGATTTAATGATATACCTTCGACGTTGGTGGGGAATATATTATTAAAAACCATTCCCTTTCTTGGCTTTCCTCTATTATCATACTGGGTCACCACTAATTTACCTTTCAAAGATGATCCAACTAATCCATTGATTCCAACTGCCATCATCCACGGTCTAAAGAAATTATGCTCCAAATCATCCTTGGTTTCAAACATCGTGAGTGTAACTGTTCTATTTAAGAAATCCGATCTAGAATCTACGCCATATCCGGGCATAAATCCACCCATTCCAGAAGAACCAGAATTGAATGCGATGAAACTAGAGGTCTCATTAGGCAAAACAACTTCTTGTGCAATTAAGAGACCGCCATTTTTAGTATAATCTTTCGGATCAAATTTCGCAGACCATCCACTATCAACTTCCTGTAATACTTTATTAATACTACTTGGAGATATAGCAAAAAATTCCACACTCCATAAAAATGGTAGAGATAAGAAAAACTTCTCATCTCTACTAAACGCGGTTAAGAAATCGTTAGACTGTGGACCCATATATAAGTCTATTTATCCATAAAACGCAGCCATCATCATCAAACAATCTAAAGAAAAGGAACTTATAAATAACGCTATTAATATTTTTAATATTGTATAGATAAATTTATGTTTCCTATTGGATATCCAATCAATTAAATTAAAAAAGACTATCCCCACACCAGAGATGAGGATAGTCAATTTAAGAATCAATGCAAACACATCCATATATTATGCAGAGAAGTCATCATAGAAATGATATGCGAATGTTACTGGGAATGTGAGAATTTCACCAGTTCCATCCGCAATTTGGTGAGATATTTCACCGACAGTTCGAACAGATGCACCAATCAATCGAATAGTTTTAATGATTTGTAGTTCTTTATTAATAACATCAAGCACAATAACACTTTCTGGCCCCGGCATTCCATATTCACCAGTAGTGGTAACGTTGTTGAATACATTTCTGGATGCCTTTTCAAATTTTGTTCTTAGTTCAATATCTTCATCATGATAGAATTCAATGCTATATCCTGCGGAGTTCGGATAAGATGATTTTCCCGGAACGTTAAATGTCTGTCCAGAATAATTGGCTTCTTTGTTTTCAATATCTCTGCCCGGTAAAGCAGCAGAACGGGCATAAAGCAAATCAGTTTCACCATTCAATTGAACACCTTCAATTGAAATTTGTTTCACCCGAAACAAAATATCACGAGCAAACTGTTTTTGTGCTGCATATGCAAAGAAATTTTCAATAGTTGTGGCCATATTTATATTTATTCTTTTCGATATTCGAAAACCAGATTACCACAATCATAAATTCTCCGATATCCTCTATCGAACATGATTTGCCATTCGGGATCATTCATATTATAATCATTTTGAATTTTATGCTTTTGGAAATTGGATCGATGGTATAATCGGCTGTTGTCATTCGTATACCAATAATTTGGTTTCGATGTTCTAATCAATTTCATCCCCAATGTGTCATATAACACACCTCTACTATATCGCAAATCACAATATGAAATGAAATTAGTTTTATTTGAATGTTTCAATATTTTACTAGCGCCACCGACTACATTAGTTTCCAATTTATTACAAAATCGAATTAATTCTTCTTTGACTTCACCTTTGGATATTTTTCTTCTTCCAAAACACATTAGAGATACCAATTCATCATTATAATATAATCCATGAGCATCTGAAAACTTGGATATTCCCTGAATATGATTTCGATCTAAAAATCGAGTTGCTGTTTCTTTATCAACTATTCGATATTCACATTTTCGTGCATATAGTGTATTTTTTGTCTGTTTTAATTTGTGTCGGATAATTGATTTGACTATATCTTTTTTTTGTTCCCATTCATTATCAAATATAGTCAATAATTCAATTCCTTGTGATTTACATCTATCAAATTTATTCCGATGATTATTTTTATTCTCTTTTTCAATATATTGATTATTTGGATAAGTGGTTCCGAATGAATGCCATAATATCCCACAATATTCGATAGCTAATTTATATTCTGGCAAATAGATATCCAATTCCAAACCACTCAAAATAGATCTATCGTTGGATATGATGGCAGTATCGATAATTGTTTGAATGTATTGAATAATTTCATCTTCTGCTTTGGATCTATTAGCATATCCATTACAATTAGAACAATAGATATTTTTCCAACCATTGCTGTGGTAGAGTGGCTGGAAATTATACCCACAGTCTATACAATCCACATCAATTCGATATTTTTGATTCGATTTTCCCCCAACATCACTCAAAATATACCCATTTATTTTGAATTTTTGTTGAATTTGATTTTCTATTTTTTCTATTTGATCTTTTCTGTATTCTTCTTTGTTCGCATGTTTAGAGTATCCCTGATATCGATTAATGAATTGTAATAAATTACCATTATCATCAATTGGATGAGAATCAATACCATTTTGTATGCAAAATACACGTTCTGTAATATCCAATTTGTCAGATTTTATAAATGGTGTGTGATGTAGGACACTACACACCAAATCAATATTGTTTATTGCGACTGCTGGAGTGATATTGAGCTTTAATTTTTGAATTTGATTGATACAATCAGTCTTATCGATCAAATTATAATCATCATTATTATAATAATCAAATAACTGTTTAATATACTCCAAATTTCTCTTTTTATGATTTGCTGGATTTTTTATTATTTTATTTGATTGGGAATATTTGACACTATTGAGATATTTTTTGTGTATATTAGAATATTTTAATTTCACATTTGTCAATGGACAATACTGTATTACAGTAATATTATTCAATATACAATATACTCTTTCCGCTAAAGATGGATTATAATCATTTAAAAATAATGTATTATTAATAATATCATTTTCTATTTTTTTCAATCTAGTGCTTGATAGATTACCTTTCTTATCATATCCATTAGATTTTATTTTATTAATGATTATATCATTATACATATATAATATAATTATAAACATAATATCAAAAAAAGTACAGCAAAAAACTGAACTTTTTTTGATATTTTTATTATTGACCGATCAATTCTTGGAAATTGGAATCTGTTCTAGTGGAAACAAAGTTCACAATGATGAATTCGGCAGTTCTGGTAGCCTTGAGATAGATGTCAACATGTAATTCGTTATTATCTATTACATCTGGAGTGTTATTACGTTCGTCACAGACAATGATGTAATCATACAACCCATTATTTTGTTTGGCATATTTGAACAATGGATCAAGTGTATTAATCAAACGAGTTCTAGTGAATTCGTTATTTGGTTCAAATACAAAGAACTGACATGCTTTCTTGGTAGGTCTCTCAAGAGCAAGGAACAATCTACGGACATTTATTCGGTCAAATGAACTTGGTTTTCTATTGAGAGTTTTTTGTCCATTGACAACAATGCCCTGAACAGAACTAAACATGATTGGATTTATATTGGATTTATATAATTCATCACGTTGCTTCTGATTAGGGTTAATAGCGATATCAAGAGCATTTGGTAGCAATCCACGATTGTAGCCAGCAGGAGCACTCCATGGGAATTCTGCGGCGTCACTACGGGCAATCATAGCTCCAATATGGCCGGATGCAGGAACCCACACTTTTTCACCAATAAAATTATCATAGACCTGAACCCAGTTGCCATAAGCAGCACCATAAGAGGTATTTTCAAGCTCCAATTGATGACGCATTGCCCAATAAACATCGACTTGGAAATTTCTGCTTCTATCACTAAGAATCTTAGTATTTTTACCAGTAACAAGAATATGTCTAATTGGATCGGCAATGAAGATACAATCACCACGACCACCAGTATTGCTAGGAAGGTCACAGAAATTTTCAAATTCATTAATGACCGCAGTATAATTTCCACGAAGTTCAACTGCATCTGGAATACCGCTAATATCTCCAGAAGTTCTCAGACTATCAATTTTATTCTTGAGATTGATATTATATAAGGTATCATCATAATATAATGTCCCAGCAGCAGATGATACCGCAAAGATTGTTCCAAGACCAGCTTCAAGAACAACATCAATGTCATAAATCTCATCATTAATGACACTGTTGAGTGCGCGATTGACTTTAGCAGGAATGTTACCAATAATCTTTTGAGTAATGGTGGTATTGCTAAATGCTCCGAGTGGATATAAGCTATCAGCAAAACCAAGAGATGCTGGAAGTGCGCTCAATATATTAGTCGGAATACCTGATATGGTTGGATCGTTATTTGCAACTAGACCACGTGTCAATACACGGACTTTCTTCAATGGAATGCCATTTGCACTGAGACTGGATTGGGTATATTTATTTGAAATATAAGGATTAACCAAAATTTCAACATTTCGGCTATTAGAATCCATTGATTCCAAGAAAAATGGAACAGATGGACCGCCAAGAGGATTTAATTGTGTTCTAAAACTATCAATAGAACCGACAATACCAGCATCTAAAATATAATCTAATTTGAATGCTTCTGTGGCATAAATCGATTTACGCAATTTAAATACACCAACATTGAGAAGATCATCTTCTTGTCTTCCATCAATATTATAATCGGTGAGATTCTCCATAATTTGAGAAACACTATTGATAGGACCATCGAAAGTGGATGAGAGATTGAATTGAAGAGTTCCGGCAGGGACATTAGTATAAGTTGCACCACCACTCACACCAACATAATTGGTAGAAAGACTGAGACTCTTAACAGTTCTAATAGCATCGAAATTGCTTGCTGGGTTAATGTTGGTATTATCAGCAATACCAATATAATAACCTTCAAATTGGCTATTGATGGTGGTTTGTGACTTGTTCAACATAATCACACCAGCTTTTCCAATACTAGAAAGACTGGAAAGAGAAGTCGATGCTGCTGCGGTGCTACTCCAATCAAATAGGATTCCCTGTTGAGCTGCAAAATATTCAGCTTCAGTCAAATTAACATGAACTGGTTCACCCAATACATAAATACCGGCAGATAAATCAAGATTGGATGTAGTTGCGCTAGTGGTTGTATCATATGCTTGCACTGGATATACCAATGCGGAATATTGACTACCAAATCCATCACCATTACCATTACCATATGGTAATCTAAATGTATATATATTGGATGGTGATTTTATAAGTTCCTTAACACTATGATAAAAATATCTTTCAGAGCTATTGGTCGGAGTCCCATAGATAGTATCTAATTCTTCATCTGATGTAATTTTAATAACTTCATCAGTTGGACCTTGATTTGTGAAACCAGTAATAAACACATTTGTGCCTACATTGGATTGGACAACAAGAGAAAGGTCGCGCTCTCTGATTTCAGTTCCGGGTGATTGTATTACGCGCTGTGCCATATCTTTTATTTAGATATTTTTGGCTCTAAATTTTCGGACTGTTATTTATATGGTCGATGTAAAATAGAGATGTAATATTTCACACATCAATGCCAAAAACCATTTGTCAATGTATCTGAAAATGCAAAAGGTGGGGATTCATTATAAATTGACACTATTTTTATATTGGGATTTGCTAATGCTGAAATAAATGTCTCACGATATTGTTCGATATCTCTTTCTATAAACCCATCTAATGTAATATGGGTATGTTTGTAGCCAATATTATTTTTAGGTAATATGAATCGCAATGTATTGCCATTAGGCATTTTAATTGTTTTCGGATCGGAATTGTTCAGATCACCAAATACCATCCAATATGGTAGATTGATGAGTAGTTTGAATATTCTTCTTCTAGCATCTTCATTCAAATGCGAATTTGGAGAGGAATGCATTAGATTCACATTATCGCCAAATATCAAAAACCACACATTAATTGCATCCATTAATGTCGATTTACCAATTCTTCTCATGGCTGGATCTACATAAGCAGTAGTGATGTTATTTTTTTCAATTCGATCAATGAAAATTTCTTGAAATTTCGATAATTCTGCTGACATATTCCCAAATATATAAGTTTTGATGAAATATTTCATCGAATTGTTACATCTGGCAAATTCTACAGTGTGATCTCGCATGATATGACTTATTTTATAATCATATATTGTCAAGTGGTCATGGCATCACATTAAAAAGATTCTGATCTACCAATTCGGTATGTAATTGACTGAATAAGAATGTAAATCCCGATTGCAATTGAGAATTTCCTTCATTTTGATAGGAATATTCGATTCTATCCAATGTTGTTGGGAATGCTTTTGTGTATGTGAATTTTATTCGTTTATTATCATATTCATCTAATCCATAAATTGAAATATCAGTCTGATAATCACCAAAATTGGCATCAATTTCTGATCGATTGGCATTATAAATGCCTTTTTTCTCATCATGCATCAAATTCAACCATTGATATATGACCCAATAATTAGAATAAGTCGAATCAATATCAAATTTAACCTCTACTGGTGGAAATGAATCTTTAGTATGTGCAGATACATATAATGTGTTTCCAGCCCATCTTGTTTCCACTCCCTTTATGGTTATTTCTGGGACCATAGTCCCATAGATACTGAATTGAACCATGTCTGGAATAACAGTTCGATTGTTTCTATTGTATGTAGTTGCATATTTCTTCAATATTGGAGGGATGTCAAAAACTAATAGAAATTTATCCTTCTTGGCCTTGTTTAAAGGACTTTGTTTAATTTCTTCCATAGACATGCTTAGAAATATTTATTGATAAGATCCCATTGATCATATGATATATCTTGGTTATTGTCATCATAATGAGAATTTCCAAGATAAGTCCAACCCTCTCCCAACATATTAGTAATTTCCGAATTTTCAGATGCATGCATGGAACCAAACGATATTGGAGAAAGATTACTCGCTATAATATTCTCAACTTCCTCATTGGTATATATGCTTGTTGGATTGCTGAACATTGAAATACCCAAATCTAATGGCGATATTCGTTTTGGTTTACCGCATTCATCATACTCATCAATATTGAAATATTGTTCACAAATATCTTTATCCAATACCATCAATGCCCATATAAGTGCCATAGTTCGATCATCATGTTTTCCAGATACTGCCGACCATGTATCATTTGGCATTTTTTGGAAATCTTTGAATAATTCGACAAGAGAATCCTTATTAGCGAAAAACACTGATCTTTTTTCAGCATAAAAATACTTTGCATTAGCAACTGCTCGTATTTTGGTATTTCTTGAACTTATCATACCTAAAAGTGTCTGATTTTTACGATGTGCCAATGCAGAACCCCAACAAACTACTTTCTCATAAGCAAAATCAATACCCAATCGGTCAGCAACTTGCCCACCTTGGTTATTTCTTTCGATACACACTAATGGATTTCCCCAATGCTGTAATATTTCATGAACGACATTGCTAAATTCAGCAACAGGAACTCTATTATTATAATATTCGGCAACTTCTTTGATTTCCGAAAGATCAGTAATATCAATAATCTTGATGCAACTAAAGTCCCCGCCCAATCCTTCTGCGGTATCCACTCCAGCAACATAAATTTTATCCGATGATGGCATTTCGAATATTTTATAACAACCATCCTTCAATGTTTCTATCGGTTCTTTGCAATATGGAACCAGATAATCATAAACTTCTTCATTGAGAGAGGTTGTTCCACTATTGATGAATTGGCAATTGAATTCTTGATCCCACATCTCTTTAGATACTAGTCCTTTTTTAATATCATCAGCCCATGCTTCATCTCTACCGGGAACTTCATGCCAAATAATTTTATCACATCCCCAATTGTTATCACCTCTTTCTGCTCCAGAATATATTTCATGGAATAGATTTCCTGTTCCATTTGCGGTGGAGCACATAAAAACCTTTGCCTTTTTAGAAGATGATACAATTGGGAATACCGATGCCCAGAATTCTTTAACCAAGTGTGTATTGTGATTGACAATACCATTTGCGTAGAAATTATGGCAATCTTCAACTTCGATTACATCATATACATAATCTATAATCGATTCTTCGATACTAATAACTTTTTCAGATCCATCAATAGTATCAATATATTGATTCAATACATCTTTAGCTATTATATTTTCTCCAGAATGGACAAATGCATGATTTCCAGCCGCTTCAATAGTTTTCCCACTCTCTGTTGTGATTTTCAATAATCTTCGTTCGGTATATTTGGAAATTCCCTTGAAATCCTTCCATCCAGATGGGGTATATATATCATATGTATTATTTGGAATAATTTCAATCAAATCAGAGAACCCCAATTCTGGATCAGATATAATTCTCTCATCATTCAATTCCAATAATTTCGAACACAGATCATCAATTGTTAAAATTTCTATATTTTCCGATATTTTATGACGAATAGTTATAACAGAATGTTTACTGATACATTCGATGAATGCAACCTCATCCAAAATTAGACATGATATGGATTGTCCACGGGCGGCAGTTCCGGTAGTAGTAGAAATAGATATTTTACTACCATTTTCCAATTCCATACTGGTTTTACCATATGCCCCATCAACTGGAGATTTCAACCAATTTGGAAGTAATTCATATGCCATTCGAACTCTTTGGAATATTTCAATAGCAGTTGCTTCTTTGTTGGCAACCAATAGTATCTTTTGATCGGAGAAGAAATTAGCCAACCACAACACATAAATTGTCATCAATGTCGAATTATGTGTGGGTATTAATGATTTTCCGACTAAAAATAAATTATCTGGACTATCGACACTGATACACCGAACAGGCACACTATTTACAGGTGTTATTTTCTTGATATGGTGATACAAATCGTCTTCGGTATGGTCATTTATCTTTATTCTTTTAATTTGATCCCGATGTGTGCATATATTTTCTCTGGGAATGAATGATAATTTCCAAATAAGTGAGTTTTCGTCACCATATTCCGATTTCGATGAAGATTTGATAACTTTATATCCCAATCCTTCTATTAATTCTTTTATTTGTGATATCAACTCATCATTTTTACTATAAAAATAGGCTTTTCCAGATGGATCGATATAACCATTAACATCCATCAATCCTTTCAATAATTTTAATCTGGTTTTCCTAGAACCATTTAAAAAGTCATGTGGGATATATCCATAATATGACATATTACGCAAATAGACATGCTCTCTCGATGGCCCAGTATAGATTCTAGAATCTATCGAATCAACGTCACCAACCCAAAGACCGAGTGTATATGGATCTACTGGTGGATACATCTCACCACATTCTAATATGAATTCCGAGGCATTTAATTTGTCGATATTTGGATTTGATTTGTGATTTGATGCAGTAATACTATTAATACACACCGGTATTTTATGATTTAAATCTATACTATTATAGATATCGAGAGTGCTTTTAACACCACTGTTATTATCAGTTATCGTAAACCAATTGTGGTCGCCATCAGCAATTATTTTTTCACCATTGTCAAATTCGATTTCATAACAATCTTGATTATACTTGATATCGTGGACATGTGTCACATTACACAATTCACCATCTACACCATATACGCGATCACCCACTATAATATCATTCATAGTCAGCCAACCCGTTTCTGTTTTGATTGGTGTAGTTATTGCAAGAGGTTTTCCAATTTGGCGACTGGCCAATAATACAAAGAATCGATGATTCATCATCTTTTCTAACACTCTCTTTTGAGCATCATATAATTTGATCTTCTGTTTACCTTCATCAACATTCAAAATATAGAAATGATTTTGTGCAAAGTGCATAATATCAGTTTTACACTTACTCAATTCATTAATCATTTCGGGTGTCCAATCATAGGTCGTTCCCTTTGTTGGAAGATTATCATTACCCATATAACCTTTATTTTTTTTAGGTTTCGCCATAATTTATCCATATTTAGTTAAATACACATATGCGTAAAGATGATATGTATAAACTTGGCGATGTTTATGACACCGTATTTGGTGATTCTGCAAATACCATCGACGAATCCGCCAAATCTTTAACTGATAAAAACCCATCACCTCTTGCCGCTGGTGGACCTACTACAAAAGGTGGATTCCACAAGGCAATCTATGACACCGAAGATCCAGTGTGTGATACCGATGAAGATGAGGACAATGAAGATGAAAACGATGAAGACGACACTATGAATGAGTCAAAAATTTCAAAACAAACACTAAATACAACTATGAAGAGAACAAATTCAAAATCTTTAACATTTGATGCAGTATGCAAGAAGATCCTCAAAGAAAATTTCGATATCGTTGAAGATGATGATGTTGATGCTCTCGGTTTGAGAGATGCTACTCCAGATTCCGAGTTTGATGTCGATATCCATGATGATTTTGAAGATTCTGATGAAGATTCTGTCACCATTACCATTGACAAGAAAGTTGCAAAGACTCTTATCGATCTATTAAAGGCCGCTGTTGGTGATGAAATCGAAGATGAAGTCGAAGATGACATTGAAGATGATTCTGATCTCGATTTTGATGATACCGAGGATTCCGATGAATATTACGATGAAGATGAAGAAACCACTGGAAAGCCTGCTTTAGATAAGAAGAAAGCACTACAATCTAAGAATAATAAGGTCGGTGGAACTGTAAAACCACATAAGACCAAAGTATCTACTGATGTTACCGATGATGTTGGCGAAGATGGTGATTTCGGTCATGCCATTTCCTCTCCAAAGGCAGTCAATATGGGCAAACAAAATAAAGTGTCCAATATAAAGCAAGGTCAAGAGTTTTTCAAATAAATAATTTTTCATAATCCATTGTTGGTTCATGTCGTTAACAAAAAGGCACATCTTAATCGGTGTGCTTTTTTGTTAAATAAAATCAGTGAAGTCATTCTTACAATTCTTTCTAGAATATCGGCATAATTTGGCAGATGGGTCCAGTGCACCATCAATTCAAGCACATAATGGAAAGAATCCAAATAGATTGGATAAAAAGAAACTTCATACTGTTGGACCATATAAACCAAAGGAATTGGATTTCCATAAACCCGGAACAATCATCATGGGGAATGAGTTATTAGCGATGTTGGTCGATTATAATATCGATTTTGAAGAAGGGGGAGTTGCAAAAATAAAAAACTCTGGAAATGCCATTAAAATGTTCACCAATAAACAGGGACTTCCTGCTGCGAAAGTCTTTATCTCGAAATAAACATGGCTACTGAATGTCCAAACTTATCATTATCTTGTTTAGATCCCTCTAGAATTTTTGCAGGAGTATACAATCCCAATTGTGGCGGGTTTGCAGATCCAATGAAATTAATTGGAGAGCAAATTATATTCAACAACACATATAATGAACTTATCAATAATTATGGGGTTGAAATAGAGTATTATGTCAATGGGTTCAATCTCAGTGCAATGAATATCATTTATGGGGAACATACCACACAAGAGTTTATTGGACCATTAACTATTAAAAGCTATATCCAATTGGAGGAAGGTTCTCCGATTTACACTATTGGGGGATTTGATTCTCCCGATACCATTACTGCATATCTACATATTAAAACATTCAATAATTTGTTTAGTGGATTGCCAGTCTATCAAAATACTGGTCAATCGGTAGAGCCAAAGGCTGGTGATAAGATTGTTGTCAGTGCATTGGGATGTAATAGGCCCAATGGTCGTGGTGCTAAGATATTTGAAGTAACCGATGTGACTGATCAAGATGTCAATGGTGGATTGAATCCAATGATGGGTCATTATATTTGGAGATTGAAGGGGGTTAGAAACGAATATAATAGTGAAACCAATGAACCTAGAGAAAATGTCAATGATCAAGTATATGATAATACATTTGCAGGTAAATTGTCATCTGCTATATTCCCAACTCTTACTGGAGAACCGAAAAAATACCCATTCAATGCAGACGAAATTGTAAAAACCACAATATTCGACCAATCAGTGAATGGGTCCAACTATGGCAACTATTTCTAATCAATCTAGGAAATCATATCGATATTTAGATAATCCATAAGCATAATTTCCAAGTATTTTTTCAGCATCACTGGGCATATATTCGACTTTAGATCGAATTGTATGTAATGCACCATCACTAAATCCATGGAATTCGTCCTTTTCATGAATTTGTTGAATCACATTATTAAAATCATATTCATACCATGGTTCTTCTAGATATTCATGAATGGCCATCATAGTTTTTCGTGGATTTGTAGTTAGATCAAAATAATCCACTCTAAACATACAATCTTTATGACCACGAACAACCGCATCTTTCAATATTTCATAGGCACTTCCAACTACATTATTTCCTTCTGCCCAAAAATTCAAACGACCTTGTAATGTTGCCATATGTGCTGGAATGGTTAAGGACATTCCAAGATTTTTGGATTCTTTTCGCCATATTTTTTCAAAACTCGCCATAATGTCAGGCATATTTCTAGTGCATACCAAGATTTTTGGATTTTCATCTAAAAGAGCTTGTAATGTTTCAATATATGCTGGCCATGCTCGACTCTTATCGAAAATAATTGATGCGGTTCCAAATGGACGATGGTAATTGTCAATTACACCTCGCAATAGATATTTCTTATCTTGATCGTCGTAATTCGCCTTCGCTTCTGGCGAACTTGTCCATACATTGTTCAATCCGATCAAAAGTTGCGGCAATGGTGATGTGCCAGTAGCCCAAAAATTAGGGTTCTGGCACAATATATTGCATAATAGTGTGCTCCCACTACGAGGCATTCCTGCTATAAAATGGTTGGTTTTAGCCATACCATAATTATATTATATCTTTAAATGTAAACAGGTATTTTCAATTGTTGCCCGTTTAATCTAATTTGGAGGAATGTTGTTGGAGTTCCGGGAGTTGCACTAGGAGCACTTGTCAATACTGGGGTCGTCGCTGATCCCAATACGAATTCATTGGAACTTAATAATACCATATTGCTACCCAATGCGACTACATTGTTGATAGTTAATCCGGGAACAGTTGGATCTATGATATTGGATGCGCCTAAAATAATATTCTTATTACCGGACAATATATTCGTAGTGGAAACTCCCAAAATAACGTTTTGATGCCCACTTATCATAGTGGATGCACATTCTTTACCGATAATAACATTATTTGAACCATCTTTCAATGATGCGGCTGCAAAAAACCCACCAACAGTATTAAATGCGCCAGTAACACTACCATATAAAGATCCAGCACCAAATGCTGCATTTCCACCACCAGTAGTAATTCCTCGACCAGAGTTATATCCCAATAGAGTATTGTTCGATACACCACCAAATAACATATACCCAGCAGCAGTTCCGATACACACATTATCGGAACCACTAGTCAATGCCTTGGCAGTATCTTGACCAATTGCAACATTTCGCTGACCTCCATTGAATGCATAGCCCGATCTTTTACCAATAGCGATATTACTAACAGAATTTCCAGTATTTCTACCAGCAATAGTTCCTATAAACACATTCGAATCTCCAGATGCTAAATTTCTACCGGCATCAAATCCAATACAGACACTCTCTGATGCATCTGAACTATTCGATCCTCTGGCATTATAACCAATGCTAATATTATTAGAACCATAGTTAATACCAGATCCACTATTATGGCCAATGTGTATATTATTATCGGATGAATCTATTATTCCTGCTCTTGTTCCAATTGCAATTGCATGATTAGTAAATCCAGTCTGTGACATTGCTTGTTCGCCCAAGCTGATAGTATAAAAACCTCCTTTGGATGTCATGGAAGCATGCCCAATGCTTATAGATTTACTCATATTTCCATATTTTCCAGATTCTCTACCAAGCAATATATTATCAACACCATCACCGACGACATATCCAGCATAATGTCCTATTCTGATGTTGGAACTGGCAGTAGGTGGATTGTATCCCTTTCCAGTGCCCTTTCCGATATTTATATTTCCAATTCCATTGACATTAATTCCAGCTTCAGTGCCTAATGAAATATTATCGCTGCCACCAGCAATAGTTTTAGAAGCAGAATGCCCAATTGCAATATTGTCTCCACCGGCAACAGTATTCATTGCTTCTGGTCCAATTGCAATGTTCATAACACTATTACCAGTAGAATATCTCATGGCAGAATCACCAATTGCCACATTATTTCCCCCGAGGGAAATTCCAGAACCAGAATATCTACCAGCGCATACATTATAATATCCACCAGTAATATTTTTACCTGCACCATATCCAAAAATTGAATTACCCTTTCCCGAAAGAGTTGCCGTTGATGCATTTCCACCGACAATAGTATTTTTTGTTCCAGTTACTCGATAACCAGCACTCAAACCAATCGCGATAGTTTGAGTCGCTCCTCCCATTTTAGCAGCACTATTACCAATAGCTATCATTCCACTAAGAGCACTTAATGCCGAGGATGTATTAGCACCGATTAGAAGATTATTATTACTTCCTCTAGATAAATTAGTTCCTGCCGAAAATCCAAAAACGGTATTAAATCCACCAGAAAGCCTATTGGCAGAACTTATTCCCTTTGCCGCATGTGCACCAACTACAGTATTTGCAGATCCTCTATTATCATAACCGGCATATGATCCAATAATTACCGAATTATTCCCACCACCATTTCTAGCAGCTTTACGACCTATTGCAATCATGTCGTTCATTCCACTGCTCAATGAATTGGTTAGTGACAATGCACCTATCGAAATATTTCCAGAACCACCCAAAGAAAATCCGGCATTAAATCCCAACAATGTATTATATTGAGATTGGGTCAAATTTCTACCGGCATTAAATCCGATTACGGTGTTATATGACGAGCTATAGGAGTTCCAAGCAGCATAATGTCCTAATGCGGTATTTCCAAAAGTTGAACCACTGCCAAATTTGACAGCATTATTTCCGATTGCAATATTATTAGCAGAATAATCATTAAGTCCCAATCCGGCACCAATTCCTATGATAATTGAACTAAATGTTCCAGAATCTTGTAATGTATTTCCAATGACAATAGTATCACTACCCAAAGAATTACCTCGAATATCGAAGGAATCAACATGCAATTGAGTGGCTGATAAATTACCATTTATAGTTTGACTAGTTGTGAAATTATTATTGATATTCTTATATGCATAATTCCCACTATTCGCATTAACACTTGTATATGCCTGTGTCCATTTGGCACTATTCGCATTGACATTCGTATATGCCTGATCCCATCGTCCAGATAATCCACTAACATCAGATCCTTTAATTGCACTGGCAGGAACACTGACTGTAGTTCCGCCCTGTGCCATTGGTATTAGTTCTGTTCCTACCAATGGAAGTGTTCCACTAGGAAGCTGGGAAATCTTTTTAGACATATGACATATTTAATAAAAGATTCCGAATATCTACTTGATTATAACACACAACTAAATAAGTTGCATTATGAAGTTGAACAAATCAAAGATCCTGAAAACCCTACAACAAAAAGAAGATAAAATTATCGATGCACTGCAAGACCTGCAAGACTTTTTGGATTCCACCGAAGATTCAGAATTATCATCCATGGGCGCGGAATTTAATGAAGTGGTAGTTGACTTTATGCATGACAATAACCTAATTACTGTTAATGCAATCAAAGAATTTATCGAATACGAACTCTAAACCAATTTATAAATATACCCCGATCTTAATTATAGGAAAGGGGTATATTGGAAATTATTTATACGATCATTTATGTGTATCAGGATTCACACACACAACACTCGTCGCATCCAAGGACTTAAATTATCACGATATTAGAACACTCCGACGACATATTCTAGATGCAGAAATCAGAGTTATTATCAATTGTAGTGGGTTTACAGGAAGACCAAATATTGATGAAGCAGAAACTAAAAAACCGGAATGTTGGGAGCTTAATGTCGCAAGTCCTTTAAGAATTGCCGAATTATGTAATGATATTGGTGTAAAATATATACATATTAGTAGTGGGTGCATTTACGATGGGTATGAGAAAAATTTTACTGAAAAGGACACCCCAAATTTCGGGCTATTTGATGATAGTAGTTTTTATAGCACAACCAAGCATGCATTTGAAACATTGACAAATCATTTACCTGTCAAAATCATTCGCATTCGTATGCCATTTTCTCCTGATTTGAGTAATCGAAATTATCTAACCAAAATTAAAGGATATGATAAGTTAATCAATTATCGAAATTCTAAAACATATATTCCCGATTTATGTGAATTTACCGAAAAATTATTATTACATCCATCGATATTGGTATCTTCCAATGAAGTATACAATGTGGTTAATAGTGGGCCGTTAAACACACAAGAACTTGTCGAGATATTGAAACAATATGGGTTCGAAAACAAGAATTGGACACTGGTGGATATGAAAGACATTCCCATCATTGCACCACGAAGCAATTGTGTGCTAGATGGAAGTAAAGCAAATAAAATACATCAGATGAAAACGGAAAAAGAAGCCTTGAAAGCCGCTTTGCTATGATATTATAAGTTGATAATCCATTTAGCATGAATATATACCTCTATATGAAGGGTATTATATTGGCTGGTGGTCGTGGTTCTCGTCTTTTTCCATTGACCTTGGGAGTTTCTAAACAATTGATGCCAATTTATAAAACTCCCATGATTTATTTTCCGATTAAAACATTAAAAGACTCGGGGATTGTTGATGTGTTGATTATTGTCGCTTCGGAATTGCAAAAAACATTATTTTTCGAATATCTTGGTAATGGTTCCAAATTTGGAATGAATTTTAGTTATATAATTCAAGAAAATCCAAATGGATTGGCGGAAGCATTTATTATTGGAGAAGAATTTATTGGAGATGATGCAGTAACACTGGTATTGGGAGATAATATCATTATATCTAGTGATATTGAAGCACAACCAAATACCATTTTCACGTATCATGTCAAAAATCCAAATGCTTATGGAGTTGCTCGCTTGGGAAATAGCAATATTCTTCATGAAGTTGTCGAGAAACCAACCGAATTTGTCAGTAATGATGCCGTCATTGGGCTTTATGTATTATCCAATAAAGCAGTATCTATCGCCAAAACATTAAAACCATCAAAACGTGGAGAATTGGAAATTGCAGATCTCATCAATAAATTAAATTCATGTGAAGGTATCAATGTAAAGAATTTAAATGGATTTTGGTTTGATGCAGGAACCCATGATGATCTATTGGAATGTGCAGAATTCGTGAGAGCACTTGAAAAACGAACTAACGGTGATATCTTCCTTGAAGAACTATGATCCCGGCACTCAATACAATCTGGTGTGAAAAATACAGACCACAAACTATCGATGAAATAAACATCCCACAAAAAACCAAAGATATTATCAATGGATATTCCGATGGGATACCCCATTTATTATTTGTCGGTTCTGTTGGAACTGGAAAGACTAGTTTAGCTCAAATCTTAGTCAAAAATGTTTTAGATTGTGAATATCTGTATATAAATGCATCAGATGAGAACGGAATCGACACTATTAGACAGAAAGTTACTGGGTTTGCTCAAACCAAGAGTTTCAACGGTAATTTAAGAGTCATTATCTTGGATGAAGGCGATGCATTGACCAAAAATGCACAAGACTGTCTTAGAAATCTTATGGAAAGCTATGCCGGATATGTTCGATTCATTATTACTGGCAATTATGGACACAAACTATCCAATGCGATCAAATCCAGATGCACAAAATTGGATATTCGACCATCTTTAAGAGGAATGTTGGAACGATGTGTCTATATTTTGAAAGAGGAGGGAATTGATATTCCAACAGATCAAAAACCAGCATTGGCAAAACTTGTAAAGACACATTTTCCTGATTTTAGATCTTGCATCAATCAATTGCAGAAGTCTTGCTCGGATGGAATATTGTCAATTGTGGAAAGTTCGTCAACAGATGAGCTTTGTGAGTATATATTCGATAACATTGCAAAGAAAAAGTCACTAGATACTAGAAAATATCTCATTGAAAGAGAATCATTATTTAATAATGACTATGAACAACTATTAAGAGACTTTCTCAATTTGATTTATGCTAAAAATATTGATGAAACGGTTAAAAAGACATATATTCTCACAATTGCAGAATACTTATATAAATCTT
The DNA here is from genome assembly GCA_030150265.1 of Protaetiibacter sp. GTDB lineage: Bacteria > Actinomycetota > Actinomycetes > Actinomycetales > Microbacteriaceae > Homoserinibacter. The sequence goes on along the minus strand of JASLGG010000063.1, from coordinate 13,730 downwards.
CTCTTGTCACCGACAAGGAAATCAATGCATTTGCGTGTATTTTGAATTTGGAATCGATATAAAAAAAGGGAGCGATGATATCATCGCTCCCTTTTTTCGAATTCTTTGATTATTGACGTGCGCCCTTTCGATAAGCTTGTCCAACTCGACCAAAAACACCATTCTTTTGTGCTGATTTGGATTGAGAATCGGCACCTTTCTTAGCAAGCACCAATTCATCGATAATATCTTCTAGAGGAAGAGTCATTGGATCGCCAGTAAATGATACCAATCCTTGCTGTTGAGCGGTTTTAATCAATTGGACTAATTGATTAACGGAATCGGTTGCTTGTTTGACAGCTTGTTGTGCTTGCTGTGCGCCTTCTGCCCCATTATAGATATCACGGACATTTTGTCCTATTTGATTAGCACCAGATGCTAAACCGGAGCCGACTTCCTTGCCAGTATTGACAAGATTCTTACCCATTTGTTTAACTGCTTGGGTTCCACGATCAAGAATACCTTGTCCAGCTTGAGATACTGCTTGTTTAGCTCCACCTGCAAGTGCTTTCAACCCACCGAATAGTTCTTCGATTACTCGATTGGAGAAATTTTCGATATATTCAGATTCGGAAATATTCAAATTTGGCAATTTAGACTCCAATTGGGTAAGAGTCATTTTTGGGAAACTCTCTTTTAGCAATTCTACAGAATATGCTTCTTGGAGTAACATCTGGTCTTTTCTATTGTATAGTGACATAATAATATTTATTTTTATTGAACAGTATCCCACAGTTGGGCAATATTTTGCACATCTTCGCTAACCCATTTTGTCGATTCACCAGCCAATTTAAGATTAGTTGGAGTATTTTTACGGTCTCCTTTATCAGTTACTCGGTCATCACGCTTAGGATCAGCAACATATTTCTCTGGCTTGATAGTTATCTTGCTTTTTCGTTTAAATTGGTCTGGAACTTTTGGCAAATTGGGGCCATTATCAACCAATTCCAACATATCTGGAGTTAGAGTAAATGCATTATAATGTCTGCCACCACCATGATCGGCTGCGACTGTAACAACTGCATGTGCTGCGGTTTTAAATTGATTACCGGCAGATACCCCAGAAAGATCATCACCAATTTGAGTTACTAGAATATTCAATCCACTATCAACCAAATCATCCAAATCTTGTTTCATTTTTGGGTGCATACTCTTATATGTGGGTGATTTCTTATAACCTGCAACGAGTTTAACATTGTCGCCAGTTAGAAATCCACCAGCTTGGTATCTCTGTATGACAGATTCCAATATAGCGTCAAATTTTTTTCCCATGTAGCTATTTAATAAATATATGGATATAAACCATGGATATCATTAAATTAATAGAAGCCAATATTACACATAAAAGCAATTTAAGTAGATTTATGGTGAATAATGATCGTCGTCCTGTGGATGTTCACCAGCAAACTCTCGGGAACGGTGAACATCCAGTAATGCCATATAATCCACCCCGTAGAAAAGATGATACTGTCGATGTGGGTGGATTAAAAACTAAAAGATTTGGAATATTCATATCGAATATTGTAAGCCTATTAGAGAATGATTCAAATATTGCCGATAAAATCGCTGCAACATATGACAAATATACTAAATTACAAAAAAGAGACAATGAGTATAAACCCCAATTAGAAGATCCAAATATTATCAAGCTCGATAATATTAATAAGAAAATAAATTATTACGAAACATATATAAATTCAACCGATACACTATCACCAGATTTATTGGAAAAATATAAACAAGAATTGAAATTGGCATTAGCAGATCGATCCAAACTATCCAAACTAATAACAAACAAGGCATCAGAATCGAAAAATACCATGACGACTAACGAACGGACAGATGCCCGTTTGATGAAAGCGGTATTGGAAATATTGAAGGAATCTGCATTCAAATTATATAACAAATTCCCAACAGAAATTCAACAAAAGGCTAAAAAGGCATCATGGTTATCACAATATTCCAAGTTTAGAAACTCCCCCCATGCACAAGCAACTGTTCTGAGAGCGGTTTCCTCGAATGACGATTCGGACAATCCAATAGCATTGTATTTTTCTAGATTACAGAAAAAATATGATGTCGATAAACGAGAATTATTAGATTCATATGGCATCGATATTATCAATTTAAACAAAAAATTATTTACAATGTTGCCGAGTCGGTTATTTTATAATTTATTATGGAATGATGAGAGAAATAATTTAAATCTTCGATTAAAAAATAAAAAAGAAGATACCGTTAGAAAACAAGCAAAAAAACCAGCCCTCATGGTCAGAGGACTTAAAATTATAAATGCTCTTGGTGAAATGCAAAATGATATGGTCAAATATGATGAATTCAAATCAATATTGTCAAAATTTATTAATGATTTACCTATAGATGAACATCGTAAGGAATTTTATATGAAAAACATCAATGGTGATTTTTACACCATTGACTCCAATCACAAATTGATATCAACTCCATTGCGATTAGCAAAAGCGTTACGTTCACAATTAAATGAGATGAGATAAATAATATCATGACATTTGATCAGTTGGTTCAATTAGCGGAGGCAAAGGATACTAGACCCGGAAAATTATATCATAATACCAGAACATCAAATGGCCCTGCTGATATGGTGGCATCTCCTATTGGGAAATCCGATAATTTCGAAATCCCAATCTCTCAAAAAAAACTACCAACAGATAAAGGACATACCGATGTAGCATCGGTAATCGATCTATTATCAAAGGGATTGTCTCTTCTCAAAAATGACGATGTGTTCGCAGATCAAATGAAGGGGATTATGAATGGCTTTAAAAAGAATCGCCATCAAATTTCAGCATATCAAGAAAGCGTATTAAAGAGTAAACCTAAAACAATCGATAATTTGTGGGGAACCATCAATAGACTTACAAAAATTGCCAACGATCCAAAGAAACAACAAGATGCCGATCATCAAAAATGGGTCGATGAATTGAATGATGCTATTAAAACAAAAGATGAACATCAAGCAGAATTAGATGCGGTATATGATCAAATTGATGGAGTTACTGAAAAAAATGAAGAACTCAATAACGAATATTTAGAGCAATTGATGACAGCAGTCAAACATACTACCAATCGTCTGTATAAAAAATTGGTTGCTGAATTGGAATCTGATCCAAATAATGAAAAACTTGTAAAATCTGAATTCATGCATGATGAAGATTGGGAAAATCTTAAAAAGAATATAGAGAAATCATCTGAAGCTCAATTACAATTATTGGAAATGATGATGTCTCCAGAATCATCCAAGAATCCACTTGTATCATTTTTAGATTTACAAGAAAACAAATACAATGAATCCCGTGATCGGTATTATCAGCTTCGAAGAGGTGATAACTATAGTATCACCACAGATCAACTATACCGCAATTTGCCTCTATTTGCATTCGCACAGACATTTGCAAATGCCATTCTTAAAGGACATGCAATTAAACTCACAACCAAACAGAAAGAAATTGCAAAACCTAAGAAAACCGATGATCTATTAGATCGATTAGCACATATTAAGAATGAACGAGAATATGAAGAAATCAAACCAGAATTAATTGAATATATCGATCATGCCGATATTTCAAAAGATTTAAAAAAGTCATTAACTGCGGTTGCCAATGGGCCTTTCTTACCAAGAAAGGGTAGATCTAATGCAGCAGTTAAAATAAGATCTAGTTTGAACAGTGCTCGATTATCTGAATCTTTCGATTCATATGCTGGAAGAATATTAAAAGAATCAATAATTGATACTACTGATTATGAATTGGACTTGCTTGAACTATTCAACAAATAAATATTATGCCATACGTAAGAAAAGGTAAATGTGTTTACCGTAAAAATCCAAATGGGTCGCTAACTAAAAAAGGATGTTCTTCTTCTGAAGAAGAGGCTAAAAAATATCTTAAAAAATTATATAGCGTTGCGGATACTGAGGATGAAGAAAAAAATATGACATTCGATGAATGTGTATATAAATTATTGGAAAGATTCGAATAACAATGGGTAATATAAAAATTAAAACATTAAAGGCTCCTGACATTACAATAGATGCGCTCGATCAGGAATTTCTCTATAAGGATGTTGCATTTGATTTGCAACCGACCTATAGTTACAACAATGTTTTAAATCGAAAAGAATATCAAAAGGATATTCAGGCGATATTCGATATCGAATCAGTTAAAAACAGTATCGTTACCGCATTCACAACATCTCCCGGACAAAAAATATTAAATCCGACATATGGAGTAGATTTAAAACAATATCTATTCGAACCGGTTGATAATTATATCGCACAAATCATCACAGATGATATAGAAACTAAATTACCCCGAATGGAACCAAGAATAAAGGTTCACGATGTGATGGTAGTTCCAGATGAAGAACAGCAACAATATACTATAACATTTCAAATCGATTGTCCATCTTTAAATGTTTATGGTGTCAGTATAAGATCCGAATTAAAAACTTCTGGTTATACGATTGTGTGACTTAAATAAGTGTAATGTCATCGAATAACTATAATTTAGAGTATAATCTTCCTCAAAATGCATATGTAAATTTCGATGCAGTATCTTTGAAAGATTTCATTATTCAAAGACTTAATGAAAATGCTAAATTCACCGATCAGAATTATGAAGGAAGTAATTTAGCGGCATTTATCGATATTGTTGCTTATAGCTACCATGTATTATTATTCTATTTGAACCAAACTGGATCGGAGAGCATGTTTTCACAAGCTTCATTATATGAAAACATGAATAAGATCGTGAATCTCATTCAATATAAGCCAACAGGAGCACAAACAAGTATTGCCCCCATTGCATGTATCGCAAATGCTGATTTGACTCCCGGAAGTTATCTTTTAAAGAAATATAGCTATTTTTTAGTCGATAATATACAATACACCATCATAAACGATTTCTTTTTCGAGAAAAACACCACATCGACTGAAACTATCGATTCGATTGGCGAAAATGTAATATTGTATCAAGGAACTATTGGAGAATATCCGATATATACTGGAGAAGGGGTTGATTATGAAACTTTCCCCATTGTAGTTGATAACTTAGTCGATACTACTGATACCCGATTCATCTCACATGGGACTATCAGCATCTATGTAAAAGAAATCGAAACTGGATTGTGGCGTTCTTATGATGAAGTGGACAGTTTATTTTTATCGGATGCTGGTTCTAGAATTTACGATATTCGTTTGAATGAAAATGGTCACTATGAAGTAAAATTTGGTAATGATACTTTTGGTAGAAAATTGAAGAAAGGTGATCAAGTTGCGGTTTATTATATTTTGAGTGATGGTGATCGTGGTCTAATCAGTAAAAATACCATCAATGGTAATAAATTATATAATTTCAATAGCAGCCAATTCAATAGTATTTACAATGATACTTCCTATGGGGCAGCCAATTCAACGATTATAAATATCAATAATACTGGAATGTTGACATTCACAAACACTTCCAATTCCACCACTATTTCAGAGGCGGAAACTGTTGATCAAATTAGACAAAATGCTCCATTTTTAATCAATGCCCAATTAAGATTGGTGACTGTTAATGATTATGAGACTTTCTTATTGAAGAGCATACCTAATATATTAAACTCTATCAATGTTGCCAATAATGAAAAATATATCTCGGAATATATCGATTATTTCTACAGAATATGCATTGATCCGAATAAGGTAAATCGAGTAATCATCAACCAAGTCAACTTTGCGGATAGTTGTGATTTCAACAATATCAATATTTTCTGTGTTCCACATTTCACTCTATTGAATGATGAGGAATATCCGAGTTATCTATCAAATAGCTTCAAAAATCTCATTAAAGACTTAACACAAGACAAAAAATCAGCCGTTGCTGAAATTGTTCCTCGTGATCCTATCTATATTGCATTTGATTTGGGATTTTCTAATCTAACACCATCAAAAAATTCATACAATGATACGAGCTTGGTGATTGTTCGCGAAAATAATAATAAGATCAATAAAGAAATACTCAAAAAACAAGTTAGAGATTCTATTGTTAAATTCTTTGATCCCAATTCGAATAAATTAGGCCAAACTATCGATATTTCGGCATTGACCACCTCGATTCTATCCATAAATGGAATTAAATCTATAAGAACTACAAATAAATCTGAAAATATATCATTTAATGGAGTATCATTTATATCATGGAATCCAGTATTTGAGAATGTTGATGAGCAATTTGTCAATCAAACTACCACTTTACCATTTTTCAAGTTTCCTTACTTTTATAGACCGAATGGACTCATAAATAAAATAGAAGTGATAGATGAATAATCACATCTTCCATTGATTTTATAATGAGTGAATTTGCCACAACCTACACAACATTCGATGTATATGATTTCACCAATCAGAAATCATTAAGCACATATGCATTGAGCGCAACACCGTTGAAATTTATACCAGAGTTGACAGATGCATTTGCACACAAGGTGGTATGGTCATTTGGTGATGGATCTACATCAAATCAATTAAGTGCGATCAAACATTATGATTTTCCGGGACAATATGTGGTAAATTTAGTAGTCTATGATTGTTATGATAATGCCCAAATATCGGTATTCTCTCAAATAATAACAATTGTCGATTACACCACATTCACATTCACAATATCCGCAAACGATGATCCTATACCTAATGGTAAAATACACGGACCATGGGCAATAAAGGCATATTATCCGCCATATCAACCACCATCAAATATATTCTACACTGTTTCTGGGAGCAATAGTTCGTATTATTTCAATACCAGCGCAAATAAGTTTTCACACTTAGAAAACACATATTCGGTATATCAAACACTCAGCAATGTGGCATTATCAGCAAATCAATATCAAGAAATTGATAGGATTTCTATTCCGACAACCACATTATATTCTAAAATAAGCGGATCTACCATCATTCCAACTACATCAAATGATCCGAATGGATTTATAGTTGGATTGTCTGGACAAAAAGAAGTCTATTTTAAGGACGATTCAGTATCGAATCGGATCAATATCGATTTCTTTTTCGATAAAACAAATAATTATATTTTAACCAATTATCACACCGGCATCGCACCATATTTCAACAATCTTAATGTTGCACTCTCAGCAGAAATCGTGCCAAATACGGACGTAAATTCATTTTCAATTACATCAAATGGTATTGATGGTGAGGGAACTCATATAACATCATTCGATATTGCTCCAATAAAATTCGAAGATATCAAAATACCATTCGTCATCAAAATAAAGGACAGTGATTCTTATAGTGTTAAAAACTTCACCCCATTAGCATTATCATCATTCTCTTCAATATATGTATTGTCTGGAAATAATCCATTACCAACTACTTATTACACCATAAGCAGTCTCAATTCGACATTATCTGGACAAACACATTATGGATCATTTAGAGGATATATACAATTTACTCTCCCTGATAGAACACCATTATCGGGAGTGTCTATTGTTGTGGATAATACCACAGTGACGAATAATCAATCAAATACGTTCAATATATCTGGATCTAGTGCATTATTCGATGTATATCCAAAAGATTATTATAATATCTATAAAATAAATGAAGATTTAGATGGTAGTCAGATGTTCAAGGATTTAATTTTCCAAGAAAGTATGACCGATAAACCGGTATTGTTTGACGATTTCCTTGGCAGTATATTTGGAACATTAAGTTCATCATATGAAAGTCTAGGAAGAAAAATATACGAAAAAATAGCGAACTTCGTGGCAAATACTCAGGATATTGACAGATGTGAACTATTTGCTCTTTTGTCGAATATGGAATTATTGGGAGCCGATGTCAATATATACGATTCTACACTATTCAACTATCCCGAAATAGTTAAACGTATACTAAATTTTGCATCTATAAATAAAAACAAACTATTCGGAACCACCAATAAATTCGACCAAAATTTTGATCCAAAGGGAAGATCATCAAAAATAGAATATGGTAGAAATCTGGGTGATGTCATCGATACAAATACATATATCATAAGCGCAGGAATCCCCATTGTAGCATTGGAAAAATTCAGTGGAGATTATACTCTTTTGAATACTATGCAGCCTCTCAGTGCACTATCAGGAGCCATTACATATCAATTGAGTTCATATGATAGGGATTGGGGATGGCCATTGGTCCTTCCATCGGATTTTGCATATATCGATTTCGACAAATACTATTATTTTTTCGAATATGTTCCCGGATATGATGGAACTATCACCAACAATACCATTGATTTTACCAATCCATTGACCACGGTAGCGCAATCAGCCACACAATTCGATCTTATGTCAAATAATGGTATATTTGTCAATATGATTAGTGATGCACTATATTCATCATTGGATTTATATGTTGATTAAGATTTCGATAAATTAAATATTATCAACATGGCACTTTCATTACAACTTGGATATCCTGATGTTCCAAAATCGATAACAAATCCAAATGTAGCGAAACAATATACACTAGACATGTCTGATCCGATGTCATTTTTGACATTCATTAAGACTATTAATGTATCATTCGAGCCTGATGTTTTACAGAATTACTATAATGAATATTTAAAAAGGTGGAATGCTGTTAAAAACAAAACACCAATAGACAATCGGCAGATAATAATTGAAAGATATCGTGATTTTATAGAAGATATTTCTATAAATTACACCACTTTAGAAGAAAAAAAGTTTTTAAATCAAATTGATTTCAATGATCCATATGATTTGGATACCATCATTCCATTTTATAGCAGAAAATTAAAAGAAATTGCCGCGTATTATAATGATAAGCGGGAAAAAACAAAATTTGAAGTAACTAAAAAGAAGATCAAGGGTTCCAATACTGGAATTCAAAAAGGTATTGTTGATATCACCATTGATTATTTGGAAAATATACAAGATAATCAACTCCACTACAACATGGATACAATTAGACCCATGTTGGAAGTCGAATTGGAGGAATTGTATGATACATATCCAGAATATTTCAATCAAATACCAAATTCTAAAATATATGACGATAAAGATTTAGATTATGGTGAAAATATCTTTCTAAGAGATGATAGTGATCTTATTGCAGATATATTTGCAGGAGTATCTGATCGATTGAAAGAGTTAAAAGAAGTAGATCAAATTTTCGACAATAAGCGTAAGCTCACCGAGAAATATATATCGACTGATTTCTATTATTTGTCAACTGGATCTACTGTTAATGAATTCTTATCAGGTAAGTTGTTCAATGCGGATAATCCGAGTGGTAATTTTTTAAATATCGATTATCCCACCACCGCATCAACCCTAAGAAATTCATTTAAAACACCAAGACAAGTAGGATTTTTCAGACCACACAAAACATCAATTGTATTGATTGATGGTAAAAACCTATCATTTTCGTTTAATTTCGATCAATTACAACCAAATTCATTATATTATTTTCCAGATCCTAAAATACATGCATCGGGTGATGATGTATTGACATTTATTGTCGATACAGACTACTTTAAAAGAAATTTTTCTTCTGGAGAAGCTAAAAATCAACCAATTTATCAACAAGATAATGTTTCATATTATGGTTATACCTCCCAATATGACATAAACAAGAATCCAAATTTAAATAATTTGTTTGATTTGGGTTATATTCATGATTTAAAACATGATATATATAACAATATATTCGGATTATTGAAAAATGATGGCAATTTCGAACAGTCTATACAAAATGTCGATACGAATACGATAAAAAATCTTCAATTGAATGGTCATACATTCTATGATGAGTTGTATGGAGAAGGATATAATTTCGATTATAGTATATATGATGATACTACTTATAAAGAAACCATAAGATCTGGATTATCATCCTTTACAAACGGATTCAGTGCAACTGGGACTCCGATGACATTGTTTTTCCGATATTTTTCACCATATGAAGAACTAATACAGCCGACTGAAAATGTGTCCACTGGAGAAGCTGCTTTTATGGATGGTGCATTTTTCACCAAATCCAATGGAGAAGCCTATGATGATCCAATATCATCGGATCTAGCTGCATTTCCGGGAAATGGAGTATATTATTTCAATACTTTGATGGAAGGTGGTCTCCATACATCCAATCCAATTCAACGAGCATTATTAGATCCAGCATTCCCCTCGTTAACTGCTGATTATACACAATCATCTAGACCGATGATGGGTAATGATACTATAGAAATCAATGGTGGTTTATTCACAGATACCTACAACATGGAATATGAATTCGATGTTCCAACCTACCCATATTCTTCCGAAGTTTTCCAAAAAACTACCTACACCAATACAGCATCGGGGGTCAAAGAATCATTATTTTCTCGGGATGGTCTAGATGGGCACATTTATGTTAAAAACAATCGGACAAAACAAACTAATAATTTGTTGGATGGCCTTCCTTATCTGAAAACTAAGTTTCCCCCATCAGTGGTTGAAGAACTATCTGGTTCCATTCTCAATTTTGATCTTGTAAATGATGTATTTTTCATCGAAACCCCATCTTATCTAATAACAGACAAAATTGTCTTTAGTAATAACGATTTCGTCAATCCGAAAACATCGAATGTTATCATAACAAATGATTATAATCAATATAATGCAATATCGACAAGATTCAAAGTGAAAAATGATGTCTATTATTGTGTGATGAAAACACTCACACCTACAATTACATCAAATCAATTTGTATTATATCCAGAAATCTATAAATTAGATCTATTCAATTTCAAAAATGAACTTATTTTTCCAGAATCTATTGCTGATATTACTAACAATACCGAATTTTTCACCATATCTGGTAATGATGTTCGTTATTTGAAGTGCGATCAACCAGTGCTTACACATTCAAGTAGAAATAACATATTCAATATATCATTCATTCTAAAGGATCAAAATAATCATATATTTTTACAAGAATATGATTTCACATTATTGCCATCTATCAAATTCTTGAACCACAAGCAATATCCACCATTAAAAGATCAAGAATCGAATATTTTTGATGCTACATATACAACAACATTAACATTCAATATCTCCGCTGGTAACCCGACAGTATCTAACGAAGAATTCATTCTATGAATATACGAACAATCACTCTTTCATCCAACACCACCAATTATACCCAAATTTTAGATACTCTAAATTTGGAAGATTTGACCACATTGAATGTGGTATTGTCTGGTGTTGTCGAATCGTATATACCATTGGGTATGGATGTTGATTGGGGTGACGGCAAAGTCATCCATTTCGACAACAACACCTATAAAAATTATAGGACGCAGAGTATTATAAATGAAGTTTTATACGGAAAAGTCAGTTCGATTTTCCAAAATGAATACAATAATGTGTATTATCCACCAGAACACACATTATTCAAAAACCTATCAGCTCAATTTTATATCAAATACTCCAATGGTGATCGTGCATGGTTTATCATACCAATTGAAATTAGATCTTATGATTATTTCGAAGCAATTTATGATATGAAGATCATCGATACTACCATTCTACCATTAACATCGAATAATAAAAAACACACCTTTGCTACCGAAAAAGACGGTTATATTATAGAAGCATACAACTAAATATTTTGGTGGCTTCTAGCATAACACCATTATCTACATTAAATACATTACCATTAAGCTCCAACTTGGATGGGGTATTATTTAAACAGTATAAGAAAAGTTTCACTGGAGACTTTCAATTCAATTTCGCATTGTGTTTATCGGGGGCAAATGATTTCAAATCTAAAAATTATACGGATTTCTATTTAACCGATAACAAAAAGGCCAGTGATTTCTGTGAAATTGAGAATCAAGAGTTCGTATCTTCCAAATTTCTCACTTATTTGAAGCAAGGTGATTCTTATCTAAATTTTGTCGCTATTGATCCATCATATTATCAAAATGCTGATAGAATCAATGAAATTTATAATTACGGTGCTGCATATTTTCAAGGATATAACGAATTGACCAGTTTATTTGAATTGTCGTTTCTTGAAAACGGTAATATGACGATTTCACACCTACACAATAATGTGTTATACTATTTGGCATCTGATATCAACGATAATTTATTTTTCATAAAAGAAAATCTGGTCACAAATGACCCAAATGTAAACGAACCCCATTATTTCAAATACATTTACCAACAAGAAAATTTATATCTTCTATTATTCCAAAATAAATCAAATGGGTTCTATTTTTTATATAAAAATGGAAATAATTTGACAATGGATATATTGACCGACGAAAACAAACAACAAATATTAGACAATAAATTTGAAGTTTCTAGAAAAAAGTATATCGAAACCAATGTGTCCATCGATACTTCGTTTATAACATACAATAGCAACGATAGTCATATCGATGAATTGAAAAGTGTGTTTGATTTGAAGAATAATTTCCTTCTACATCGAAAAAATTATTCAACATCATCTTCCACCGATATATTGGTTCTGAAAAACCAAATGATCGACAATAAAGATGATTTCTCATCTTCAAATAATATGCTGTCAGCCAAAGATGCGATTTATGTCGATCATTATCGAGAATATTCTTCTATTTTCAATGATATTCCGACTGAAATTACTGAAAACTTGGAATTAAATTATGTGTGTTACAATCACAATTATTCGATAACACCGGGCAAAACCACCTTTGTGTCGCCATCCAGTATGATGCCATATACCCAATTGAATGTCAATGATACCAAATTTAGAAAATCGGGGTCATTTGCATTCGACACACCAAACTTTGCAGATAAAATCTATTATTATGATAATAATATCAGCGTTAATAGCAATCAACACTATTTGTGCACATGGTTATCAGGCTCTCCATTATCCAATAATAATATGTGGGTTGATCGCTATTATTATCCAGATTTAATCACAAAGGAACAGGCATTATCAGGAAAGCCTAATTTCCGAACTACTTATGATAATTATATCGAGCAATTGATTGATGCCAATGTCACCTCGTTAAAAACACCAATCTCTAATGTGAAATTCTTTGATAAAGCCAGTGATTTGGTATTTATTCCGAATAAAACCTACGTATATGATCGGATACAACCATCCCAATTCGAATTTATACAATCGACAATATCATATTGTAATTCATTTGTATCGAATTATCCGATAAATTATTTCAAAAACATCAATAATAGTGGAAAGTTCACAATTGGTATCTATTTCATCGGAAATGATAAATCATGGACATTACAAAGCGATAGAAACGATATCAATGCCGGTATAACCATTACAAAGACTAGCACTCAAATTAATATCATATACACGCTATACGACCCATCAGTAAATCAATACACTACATATAACAAAACTGCACAATTTGCACAATTGAAAGAAAATTTCGTGTGTATTGGATTCGATTCTGTTTCAGGAGATGGATATATCATGTTCAATAATGATATATCCACAATAATCAATGTGCCAACTTCCCAATTCGCTAGAAAAATGATATTATTCGGTGATTTGTTTATGTATGAAGATGGTAAAAAAACAAATCTATTGAATTATACCGGATCTAGTATCACATCGCCATTTATAGCAGATGATTTTT
>JASLGG010000064.1 GCA_030150265.1 Protaetiibacter sp. | reverse complement strand
TCATCCGCGATTGTGGGGGCGCCGCAGGAGCCGCATATTTCGACTGGACCACGGTGCATTGTGTCGAATTCGCAATCTGGGTGCGCGTCCGCGTTGAACACAAAGGTCTTAAATTTCTTGCTCATCGGTCGCCCCAGAGTTTGAATGCTGCCTTCTTTCGAGAATTAGGGGATTGACTTCCCTCCTCATCGCCCCGACCTTCCCGAGGGGAGGTGTCTACCGCCCCTCCCGTAGATCCGTATCCGGGGTTGTAGTCCATTTCCGAAAACCTGGACCGAGTGTAAACTCGCGTCATGTTTCGGTGAAAGTAGTTTCTCTCGTAATCCATCTGCCCCCGCATCTCGTCAATCCGGTCAGTGGTTAAGCCGGCCCCATCCGCCAGTTCCTGCAATTCCTGCCTATTTCCGTAGCCGAACGCTTTTGTATACTTGTCCAGCCATTCTCGGGCGTCCTGTGGCAGCTTGTCCTTGTAGTCCCAGTCGAGGCAATACGGCCAGTCGTCCCCGAACGGCATCCCTCTTTTTTTCTTCTTAGTCACTTTCGGCTATCCCTATATGAAATTTTTATACTCCGCAAGTTGCCGAAGTAACTCTCTTATCGGCTCCGTGGCGGAAAACTTTAGGGCTTGACGAAAATAAATGTTTCGGATTTAACGATATACGAGGGGGAAGGTATCCACTCCGGGAGGAGGGGGTAGGGGGAGGTGGGCCAACAGGGGTCAAACTGGGACTGGTTGGTTGTGCTTCGGCTTGTAGATGATAACTAAGAACTACAAGAATGAAATTAGAATATGCTTCAGTTTGTAGATGATGATATTACTAGAGAATTACACTACAAACAGAAAATACACAACAAGATGAGAGTGTTAGATGTTTCCACCTAAGTCGATGAACATCGGGGGCCGCAAGGTCAAGGTCAAAGCCGTATCCAAGCTCCGCGTCGATGGGGAGGACTGCTATGGGGCCTACTCGTATTGGGACGACACAATCCGGATCAATGAGGACACCCCCGACGCCTACAAGGTGCAGACCCTCCTACACGAGGCCATGCACGCCGCCCTCAAGGTGACAGGCATCTCCGAGTTCCTCGACGAGAAGGTTGAGGAGGCCGTGTGCATCGCGGCGGAGCTAATCGCACCTAACATCGTGTTCAAGGGGGGCAAGGAATGAATCTCCGCCTAGAAAGCGAATCCCTGGTCTGGGGATTGATTTACCAGCACCTGCACCAGATCAAAGCCTACGCGTCCACTCCCGGCGAGAAGGGCGTAAGCAAGGGCCTGACGCCCACAGACAGCCAGGTGATAGACCGGTACGCCAAGCTCATTCTGGGCCACGCAGACCAAGCGGGAGACGCCCTGGACGACGAGCTGGGTATGTTGAGTGACGAGCAATTGGAGAAGGAGGCTTTCGGCGATGTACAAAATACGCCCGTTCCAGCCTAACGACTTCGCGTTCGTCGCGAACAGCTACGTTCGCTCTCAGTTCGACAAGGTGAAGCCGGGCCTCGGGGCCTACCCCCCCGAAGTGCTCCTGTCTCGTTTGAACTTCATTCAGTCGGACGGCGTGACGCATATGATCGTCAGCCCTGAAGACGACAACCACATACTGGGTTACGCGATCACCCACCCGACAGGCGTTCACTTCATGTACATCAAGTTCCCGTACCGGCGCTTCGGTATCGCCCGGAGCGTGGTTACCCAGCTCGGTCTGACTGCCCCGACGGTGATCACACACAAACCTAGATTTTTTGACAAAGTGAAAGACAAATACGGCCTCGTATTTGAAAACATTTTTGACATGTGAGACGAGATGCAAATACAACGCATAAAATTCTTCCAGCCGATCCAAGTCCCCACCGGGCGGACACGGGAGACTGTGACATTCTTGGAAGCCGGTCCCCGGTACTCAATCGAGTATCACGACGGGCTGATCAAGATTCTGGCCAAGGACGCGCCCGGGATCCTGACAATGTCGTCAATGCAAAACGTCCAGTATATGGAAGTCGTCAATGAACCCGAAACGTCGGAAAGCTCTAGAGGAGCTGGTAAGAAGAAAGCGCGTCCGGCAGATGTTCCTGTCGGCAGCGTTCCCGGCGCAGAGAAAGTTCCTGGAAAGCCGTCACCGTCTTCGGGCGGCTAAATGCACACGCCGCGCCGGTAAGTCGATGGGGGTGGGGCTCCTGGCCACAATGGTGGCCCTCTCCCGCCGGGCCTCCAAAGTCGTGATCATCGGTAAGACGCGCGACTCCATCCGCGACATCTACTTCAATGACATTATGGAAGTGATCCGGCGCAAGTTCGCGGTGAAGTGGGTCCTCAACAAGTCAGAGATGGTTTACACGCTGCGCAACGGCTCGACCATCAAATTCGTCGGCGTTGATGCAGACGAAGACCAGATGAACAAGCTGCTCGGGCAAAAGTTCGCCCTGGCGATCGTAGACGAGGCGTCTATGTACGCCAACATCGACCTGCGAAAGTTTGTGTACGGTATCCTCCGCCCCGCACTTGCTGACTACAACGGCCACCTGCTTATGATCGGGACGCCGTCAGATTACCTCGACAGTCTTTTCTACGACGTGACTACGGGCGCGGAATTGGGCTGGGAGACGCATGAATGGACGGCCTTCGATAATCCCTACATGAAAGACCAGATCGCGGAGGAGGAGGCGTTTATCGACGCCACAAACCCCGCCTACCGCGAAACGGCAATGTACCGTCAGCACAACCTGGGCATCTGGGTAGTGAACGACGCCAACAAGATATACAAGTACGACCCCAAGATCAACGCGGAGCGGGAAGCACCCGGCCCCGGCTACCAGATGGTACTCGGCGTGGACTTGGGCTACAATGATGACACGGCGTTCACCGTATGCGCATGGTCGCACTACGATCCGAAGCTTCACATCATCCATTCCGAGAAACACCCCAACATGATTCTCGACGACGTGGAAGCGACCATCAAGGCGCTCCAGGCTCGGTACGGCGTACACACGATTGTCGTAGACGGGGCGGCCAAGCAGTTTGTCGAAACGCTGCGCTCCCGATTCAGAATCGGCCTGCACTATGCGGAAAAGATCCAAAAGAAAGACTTTATAGAGCTAATGAACGCTGATTTCTATATGGGCCGCATAACGGTCGTGGCTGAAAATTGCAAGCCGCTGATCGAGGAATGGGAGGCTCTAATCTGGGACGAGAAGGTCCGAGAGAAGACGGGCGAGTGGAAAGAGATCCGAACCAAGCCGAACCACGCGGCTGACTCCGCCCTCTACGCTTGGCGTTGGTGTCACCACTACGCCGCCATACCGAAAACAACCCCTCCGACTGAGGAGGAAGCAATGGAGACGAGAATCCTTGAACAATACAACCGAAGCCGAGACCCAGAGGGTTTCCAAGGCTATGATTTCGACAGTCGCGGATTTTGACGCCTTGCTGAAAGTCTGCCGAGCCCACAAGGTCAGCGCACTCCGCCTTGGGGATATCGAAGTATCTCTTGGAGAGGTGCAAGCCCCCAGAACGGATAGCGGACTATCCGCAGCCAAGCCGATCGACATAGACTTTCTTGCCCATCAAACATACAGCACCCTGTGAGGACTGAATGACTTTTTCATCGACTGGTCTCCCTGCCGCATGGTGGCAGATGAAGACTGAGGAGGGGCGCGCCCGCGAGCTGGTATCGTACCTCAAGGCGATCGAGCAAGATCAGGCCGCACGCCGTATCCTCTGGGTGCAATACGCCCGAGCGTACCAAAACCAGCGCCCGGACAACTTCGCAGCTAGTCTGCTCAGCGGAGCCGCCGCTGCGACCGGGACTCCCCCCTGGTCGAGCCGCAACGTGATTAAATCCTGCGTTGACGCGGCGGTCAGTAAGATCGGTTCCAAGAAGCCGCGCCCGTTGTTCCTTACGGAGGACGGCAACTACAAACTCCAGCAACGCGCCAAGAAAATGACGCAGGTTGTTGACGGCCAATTCGACGCGATCAAAATCTACTCGAAAGCGCTAACCGTGTTCCGCGATGCAGGGGTATTCGGCATCGGGGGATTGAAATTCACGGTTGACACCGACGCCGGCACGGTGTGCTGCGAAAGAGTCGTTCCGGACGAAATCTTGGTTGACGACACCGACGCGGTGTACGGCACTCCATCCCAGCTGCACCACACAAAGGTCGTCTCGCGAACGGCGCTCAAGGCCAAGTTCCCGAACAAAGCGGCGATGATCGACAAGGCGACCGGCGCGTTCCGCCCGGTCCCGACCGCCGGACGACAGGCGGATCTTGTAAAGGTCTATGAGACGTACAAGCTCCCGAGCAAGCCCGGCGCGGGGGACGGTAAGAAAATCCTGGCACTCGACAGCGGTATGCTGGACGAATGCGAGTGGGAAAAAGACTACTTCCCGTTTGTCTTTTTCCGCTGGTCGGAGCGAATCTCCGGGTTCTGGGGCATGGGTATCGCGGAGGAGCTTTACGGCACTCAGCTAGAGATCCAACAGCTCCTGCGAAACATTGCGCTGGCCCAGCGCCTTGTCGCGGTCCCTCGCGTCTTCGTGCGCCCCGGTTCCATGCCGACGTCCAAGATCGACAATAATATCGGCGCGATTGTTACGACAGACACTCCGCCCACGTTCCAGACCCCGACCGCGATGCAGCAAGAAGTGTACAACCACTTGAAATGGCTTGTGCAGTCGGCCTACGAGCAGATTGGCATTTCCGAGCTGTCCGCCGCAGGGCTGAAGCCAGCCGGCCTTGACTCCGGCGAAGCCATACGCCAATACGAGGACAGCGTCTCCGAGCGCTTCCTCTCGGTGGGGGAGAAGTGGGATCAGTTCTTCCTTGATTGCGCCAAGATCGTGATCGACCTGAACAAGGACCTTATGGCTCTTGGGCGGTCCCCGAAAGTCAAGGTCCAGGACCGAGACTTCCTCGAAACGATCGATTGGAAAGAGGTGGACTTGGACGACGACAAGTACGTCCTCCGCTGCTTCTCCACTAACATCCTCCCGACCACTCCCGGCGGCAAGCTGGCGAGGGTGACGGAAATGATACAGGCGGGCTTCATACCTCAGGAGGAGGGGCTCAAGCTCCTCGACTTCCCGGACCTGAAAGCCTACCGCAACAAGGTGCTCGCGAGTGCGGACCTGACGGACAAGATGATCGACTCGTGTCTCGACGGCCACTACATGGCCCCCGAGCCCGCGATGGATCTCGTGGCCGCCCGATCGACCGCGCAGATGAGGTTCCTGGAGGCCAAGCTCAACGGCGTACCGGCTCGCGGCTTGTCCACACTGAGCCGCTGGATCGAAGCCATAAACGGTATGCTGCCGGCTGACCCGGTAGTAGTCAACCCACAGGCCCCGGACGCACCCGGGCCCACTGACCCAACCCTTGCGGTTCCTGAGGCCCCGCCCTCGAACCCTATGATACCTTTCGCATGAGGAACAGCGAATGTCCGTAGACCCTAGAGTCCCTGAATCGAACCCCACAATCCCTCCGGGCGACCACACCCCCGGGAAAGAGTCTCTCGATCGAGCGGTACTGGAACTCCAGCGCCGAGAGAGAGAACTTCAGAAAAGAGAGCAGGCCCTGAAATCCGGCCCAGACATGGCCGCCCTTCGTGAGCGAGCCAAGACCGACCGAGACGGCCTTCTCAAGGAGCTGGGGCTGGACGGCATCGCCGTCGCAGCTACCGAGGAAGTGGACCCGGTGTCCTCGCTCCAGGCTCGCCTGGAAGCATTTGAAAAAGCACAACGGGAGCGCGAGGAGAAAGAACGCGCCGACCGTGAATTTGAACAGTTCAAGTCAAAATTCCAAGAGAAAGCCGCAGACTACGAGTTTTCCAGTCTGCTCGGGAAGGACAAGGACCTGTTTGATTACGTGTACTCTCAACGCGGCGAAGACGGATCGTACCCCGATTGGGAAGAATCCGCTAAGCAGCTTGAGGAAACAATCATCGGCCAACTCAAGACATTGAGTCAGGCCAAGAAGTTCGCCGGCCTGTTCGCGCAAGCAGGAGTCAAGCACCCCCTTGACTCGAAAGCTACGCTGACCTCCGGCGACCGTCCGGTCAGTCAGTCCCCCTACACGACTTCCCATGAGACAACCGGAGAGTCCCGTCAGGAGCAGATTGACCGTTTAACCAGTGAACTTAACCAACGTTTCAGAGGTAACTAATGAGTCTCGACCTTTCCGCTTTTGAATTTGCAATGAAAGAGCTTTATACTGACGACTACGTCCGTAAGCTCCAGTACAAGGACAACCCCCTCCACGCCCTTCTCCCCAAGTATGAGAATGCCGGCGGCTCGGAGATCATCACCCCGCTTCTCTACGGCAACCCCCAAGCCCGTTCGGCGTCGTTCTCCGACGCCAAAGCGCTGTCCACCGCAGCCGCTAACAACCCCAAGGGTGTCAAGTTCCGCGTACAGCGCAAGAAGGACTACGCCTTCGCGACTGTTGACGGCGAGACAATGCACGCCTCCGCTATGGACGCTGGCGCGTTCATGGCCGCCGCCACTACCGAGTTTGACGGTGCAATCCACACTCTGACTCGCTCTCTCGCGATTGCTGAGTACCGCAACGGCACCGGCACTATCGGCGTAGTCGATACCGCGACTGCCAACGGCTCGACGTCGGTCACTATCCAGCTGACTGACCCAGAGGAGATCACAAACTTCTCGGTCGGCAAGGTAGTCAACTTCTACCTCACCGCCGCCGGCTCCGACTCGGCGATCACTTTCGACGGCAAGCAAAACCTTGAGATCATCTCGGTGGACCGCGATCTCGGTACTTTCACTATCAACGCGGACGGCTCGGTCAGCACCGCCGCCCTGGTCGGCAAATACGTTTGCAGCATGGGCGACCGTAACTTGAAAGTCCAGGGCCTCGACGCCTGGATTCCTGCCGTTGCCCCAGCCCCTGGCGACAACTTCTGCGGTGTTGACCGCTCGGTCGATCCTACTCGCCTCGCTGGTATCCGCTACGACGGTCGCGGTATGCCGATCGATAGCGCCCTCGTTCAAGGCGTTCGCCGCGCTGAACGAGAAGGCGCCAACATCAGCCACATTTTCATCAACCATCGCCGCTGGGCGGAGCTTGAGATCTCTCTCGGCTCGCGCGTCGTGTACGCTGAAGTCGCTGCTCAGCGCGTTGCTGACGTGGGTTTCCGTGGTATCCGCATCCAAGGCACCAAGGGCTTTATCAACGTCATCGCGGACGTCAACTGCCCAGACGACGTCGCATGGGCTCTCCAGATGGACACCTGGCAGCTCGCATCTCTCGGTCGCCCCGTGGACTTCACAACTGACGACGGTCTCCGTACTCTCCGTCAGTCGGATGCTGACGGTGTCGAAGCTCGTATGCACTACTACGCGAACCTTCGCTGCTTCGCCCCAGGCTATAACGCGAGAATTCAGCTCAGCTGAGTTTTCTAAACCGGGGGCCCCGGCCCCCTTCCTTTTGGGAATACCATGGAAAAATTTCTTAACCGCTCCTATACTAAATGGTCGCTGGAGCAGGAAGTTGGCAACTTGTACGCCTCCTTTGTCATGGCCAGCGCCACGACACTGGCGTCCGCACAAGGCGGCGGCATAGCTTCGATTGACGTAGTTAGCTCTACTGAAGTCAAGCTGAACCTGTCCAATGCCTATCATAAGCTCCTGTTCGCTGACGCGATCGTCGTATCCGCGACCAGCGCCGGCAAGGCCGTCAAGATCAAATCCGCTGACGTCAAGAACGCCAAGCAAGTCACTCTCGTCTTCGACTCGGCACTCGCCACAGACGATGAAGTGCTGGTCAAACTTGACGTTCGGAAAACCAACGTCGGTCCATTCGACAATGCCTTGACGTAAGGAGGCGATATGCTTCCTTTCGACAAGAAGAAACAAGCCACGGTCGTGGTAGGCGGTTCAGGAGACCTGACCGCCGCCGCTAAGGCGACCGCCGCGCAGCGACTCATCCAAGCGATAGCGTCCCAAGACGCCGCTGAAGTCGCGGACGCGATAGAAGTCCTCGTACAGTTGTGCGAGGATTAACACGGGGGGCTCCGGCCCCCCTTCTTTTGAGGTAGCTATGACCACCTTAGCCCAGCTTCGGACCAGGGCGCGCGAACGTGCGGACATGGTCAACTCTCAATTTATCGACGATTCAGAATTGACGACCCACCTCAACATGGGTCTGTTTGAACTATATGACCTCGTGGTCAACGCCTACGAGGACTACTTCACGCGGGAGGAGCTGCTCTCAGTCCCGCAAGGCGACGACTCGGTCGCCCTCCCCGTTGACTTCTACAAGCTGCGAGCCCTGGATTATAAGTCAGGCACTCGCTGGCTGCCTTGTCGTGAGTTCAACCTGAGCGAACGTAATCACTCCGAGAGCGCGTATGCGGAACGAGTGTACGGCTCCGGGGTGCGCAGCTACAGAATCATGGGCGACCGTCTCTACATCAAGAACGAGGCTAAGTCCGGCGGCGACTACAAGCTGTGGTACGTTCCGTCGCTGTCGCCCCTGGTGAACACTACTGACGCTATACCGTCTTCTCTGAGTATGGCGGGCTGGGACCAGTACCCAGTCCTCTACGCGGCGGAGCTTATGCTCGCTAAGGAAGAATCGTCCGTGGTGGACGTGGTCCGCGAGAAAGACGCGCTCGCCCAGCGCATCAAGAAAATGGCGGCGGACCGCAAGGTTGACCAGTCCGCCACCATCCAGGACGTGCAAGGCATTCAAAACAATATATATGGGGGATGCTGGTAATGGGTATCGCTGGGTCAAACATAGCGCCCGCGCTATCTAAGCTCCCCTTCGCCTCCGGGAGAATGCTGGAGGCCCACTTGACAGACTCTCCTAAAACGATAGCGGTCGGCACCTATACTGGGTATCTGGTCGTCTCCCAAGACGCCCCCGCGACTATTCACAGGCAGGGGCGCACTGATTTAACCCTCGCGGCGTCCGTGCCGTGCAACGTAACTTTGTGGGTGTTTTGATGCTACAAACGCGACTTCTTGACGTTCCCCTGACCACAGGTGAAGACAGCGTTAAAGATTCTCAGCTTGTCCGAGAAGACGCTTTGCTGGAAGCTACAAACGTTCAATACCGGGGCGAGGCCCTGTGGGAGCGTCCTGGTCTAATTGAGGACGATACTTTCTTGAGCCCGCTGCCCGGCAACACCGGAGCGGGTATCCTTCTCCAGGCCCCCGGGAGAGAGGTGTTTAACCTAAAACAGCGTATCGGCGTTCGGCAATCCACCGGCAGCTACACGGCCTCACCCATTCTCCCAGCGAGCCTCCGTACCATGGGTGAGATACCCCTGGAACAGCGGCCCTGGACCATCAACCAGTTTCAATGGCCGGACAGTAATCCCGGCAAGCGGGATTTGACGCCTGTCTCCGGATTCGGCGGCTCGGCTGTTGTGGGCACAAACGTCGTGACCGCCGCAGTCTTCGCTGGGGAGATAGTCTGCCGAATTTCCTCTCTTGACGGGATTCCGAGACATACCCTGCGGGTTAATGTCGGCACGATCCCGGGGATAGGACAAGTCGTCCGGGTATTGCCACGTAACAGTACCTCCGCCTACGTCGTCGTCTCGTATCCTCTTACTGGCACAGGCGGCTCCGGCACTCCGGCGGAAATCGCTCGGATCAACCGATACCGAGACATTCTGGCCGACTACATAGTTTACGTCCTCGATGTCGCGGCGGTTACACTTACGCAAGCGAGTGCTCTGGCGGGCCAACACGGCACCGCCATTCTTGACGGCACGAATCTGCGTTTCGTGCGGGTTGTCGGAGACAAGCAGCAATTAGAGCTGACCACGTCCGCTGGCCCGGCAGGGCCTATCAACCTTCAATGCATAGTAGACACCGTGTCGGGAGATGACTACTACCTGTACTGGGGCGGGTTCGCCAATCCCGCTCTGGCGGGGTATGAAAACTACGTCTACGCGATAATAGGGGACGGCGTTCCTGCCTCCACATATACATTGAAAGTCTGGGGCGTAACCGGGGCATCCTCTACGGAACTGTATTCTACGACTGTGGCGCAGCCCCGCAGTACCTGGGCGGCCTACGATCCTGATGGTCTTTGGGCGGGTATCGGGGTCTCCAGTTTGAGCGGTAGCTATGTGTTTACTTTCCAGAGAGGCTTCCCCGCGTTCAATAAGATACAGGCGTCCAGCAAGTACCTGTGGGCCGGTGGGGGGTTCTTCTCCGGTAACGAGCTTTACGGGGTGGCGATTGATAACACCGCTCCGGGGTTTGGTACTCACGCGGTGTTGCGACTTCTCGACCGAGACGGCCTTGTGCGGGAGGATCTAGTCGCACTCTACGGTGCCGGCGAGGGTGCTTATACTTTTAACAACATAACCAGCTTTCCGGCGACAACGGACGCATGGCTACAAGCGGGCACGTGTTTTTACCAATCTAATATCAACCTAAGCGTTGAGTCCCGGCAGAGGATGGCCGTCCCCTACACGCGTCTCGTGGAAGGGGCGGGGGTGAATCAGCCCGGAGGCCGAAACATTAATGACTACTCGTATCTGGGTCCCGTGGGCGGGAAAACTGCCGTGGCGGCTCTGGTACTAGACTTTCTGGATTCTCCTCCGCTGTGGGCGACAGGGGCAGGGGAAGGCGGCCACCGACAAGCCCTCCTGACAGATGTGATCTGGCCCTCGCCGGGGATCCCTGACGTCTTGGAAGCCGCGTCCGACGAAACTCTAGGAAAATGGGAGGGGGACCCCGTCGAAGTCTCCGTAATACAGGCCCTGAGAAAAGTAGATAGCCGGGGCCGCGACGTCCGGTCCTACTCTCCTCCAGTGACGTCCCGCGGGGTATCCTTGGCCGGTCTTGTGTCTGTTCCGATCTACACAAGCCACGTGCCAGCCGACACGTACATCAACACGGTCACGGGCCGCGCAGACGTTGAATGGTATATCTCGGTCAACGGATCCCCGTTCATCTCGTTTCAGCCCTACCGTTTGGAAAGTCACGACTCAAGCCGCCGGTACTTCGGGCCTTTGTCTCTCAAGGACGACAAGGCCGTCAAACTGGCGGACGTGGCGACTGCGGATGCGCTGTACCTAGACCCCATCGAGTCCACTATCTCCGCGTGTACCTACGGTGGGCAGTGGGCCGGCGTCCCGTCCGCGCATCGGAACAAGGTCCGGCTTGGGCGTCCCGTGGCCTCCGGCGCGTTGCACCAGTCACAGGGCCTGGACATTACATACCCCGAGGACCTGGAGGCGATCGTAGAATACGGCTATCGTCTCTTGGCGTTCAGCAAGACGTCCATTTACGCTGTAGCTGGAGACCCTCCGGGGGCCAACGGAGCGGGAGGCAGTCTTACGCGGCCAGCCAAGCTTCACGCCACGCTCGGGGTTTACGGCCCGGGAGCGGTCTGCGTTACGCCCGCCGGAGTCATGATCGCCAACCCCCAGGGGTTTTATATGCTGGGGAACGGGGACCAAGTAGTCCGGCTGAACTCGAAGGACCCGCCGTCGATGGTTATCGGCATGTCTTGCGACCCGAAATACGACGTCGTCTACGTGACCACAAATTCAGGAATTTTGCTCTACAACTACCGTCAGCAATCCTGGACCAAATGGGTTGTGCCCCGACAGATTAGGGGTCTGGTCGCTGACAACTCGGTACTCCGGGGTATCACAGACAACGGGCTGATCTCAACCGCAGCGGTGAACTACGACAGAATCCGAATCGGCCCGTCTCTGCAAAACGTGACGTTCGCTAAGACCGTGCAATCCGGATGGATAACTCCCGGCCATATCGAAGGCTTTCAGCGAGTCCGCCGAGCCACGTTCCTGGGTCAAATGACTGGCGGGGCAGACGTTGCCGTAACGGAATTCACCGAGTACGACGCCGTCGCGGGGACGACTCACAACTTTACCGGGAACACGTCGAACGTCCACACCTACGAGACTCACGTTAAGCAGCAAAAGTCGGCGTCCTTCTCGTTCCGCATCCAATCGGAGTCCACGACGTTCCGCGTCAAAGGCGTGACCCTGGAGATCGGCGTCAAGTCTCAGCTCAACAAGCACACAAAAGCACAAGGGAAAGCCTAATGGCAAATTTTCTAGGCGGTATCGCCAGTAACCCCATCATGCGAACAGGCCTAACCGCCGCCGCGACGTCTTACGGCGGCCCGGCTGCCGGCATGGCCGCGAATGCCGCTCTGGGGATGGTTGACCAAGCCAATCAGCCCGGGCTGCCCAGACAGGGCGCTAGTGCGGCTCAGGCCCAACACCAGCTCGCGACAAACCAAGCCATGCGACAGCAAATGGCGCTGATCAACGCCGCGTCGGGGCAGAACGGCGGGATGGCCATGCGGACTGCCGCCCTCCAAGGGGGTCAAATGCTCGGAGACGCGGCCAATCGGTCCGCCATGCTCCGGGCTCAAGAGGACCAAGCGTTCCGACAGTACCAGATGCAGGTGCAACAGCAACAGTTTGCCCAGCAAAAAGGCTCGCGAGACCAGGCCCAGCTCATGCAAAATGCCCTGTGGAAAGGGATCCTAGACAAAGGCGCGACGGAAAATGCCGCTAATGTTTCTTCGCCGAATGCCGATATGGCTCTTGCCACGTCGGAGCTGGAAGGTAGAGGCGACTTTACCCCGATGCCGGCGAGTCAGCCGATGCCCGTACAGGGCGGGGTGGCGGGACCTTTCCTGTCTGGCATAGGTCAAAATCCTTGGGGGGTTTATGGTTAACTACGGCGTTAGCGAGCAGGGTGCCCCGGCTCGCGGATTTATCAGCGGGCTAGGGGATATCGCCAGAGGAATTAGGCAGGACGCAATTAACCTAGTTACCCCGGACATCGCGTATCCCGCCTTCCCCCTGCCTAAAGGGGCTCCTACACATCGCTACGATAACATGACTGGGCGTATCGTCCCGGTCGAGCCAGAAGTGACACTAGTACCTACGGAGTACATAACGGAGCCAAAAGAGGCGCAATTGTACCAGCAGATGACACAGCCCCCTCCTCCCGCGCCCATCCCTCCTGCCCCAACTCCGTCGCAGATGGGCCGCACTCCCGGAATGAACCCGGCGGGGGTGTCTCCGCTTCAACGCAGTCTCCAGGGTTTGGGGGTCTCCGGATGGTAACAGAAAACAAAGACGCACCAATACGTACCCCTGACGGATGGATTCAACTCCCGGACGGGTCTCTGGTATCCGAGGTCTCGATGATTAACTCCCATGACCAGAATCCGGACATGGGTGCCCGCCCTATCACCGACCCAGCCGCTCTAGACCGACCGGCTGGGTCGGTATTCCCCCGCAGTTTCATAGACCGCGACGGGCAGGGTAATCTGGTTATAGGTGGAGAAGCCGGTAAGGAGTTACAGGGCCGGCTGGACAACTTACAGTACATCCCGGCCATGGCCACAGGCATCCCCGACGTGGAGATTGCTCACCCGGTCCCAGTGCCCACAGGACGCGCCCCTGGCGTAGATCAGAATCTCCCGGACGTTGGCCAAACCCAGCAACAGATCGACCGAGAAAAGGTCGGGGAACGTGTTTCTGAGTCCTCTCAGACTATCCAGAGCGCCGACTCACGTCAGGCCCTGGCCGACCAGGCCGTGGCGAAAGACAAAGAAAAGTCCGCGCAAGATGAGCTGGCCAAGGCCGAGGCCGCCGCCCTCAAAGCCCAGTACGACCTGGACACCGCGAACGCTGGTCTAGACTCTCAGGCACTGGCGGCCAAGTCCTTGGCCCTGAACCGGGCGGCGGCGGACGTGAGAGACGCCCAGGCCCGCTATGAGGCCCAGGCGGCGGAGTACGCCTCTCAGCCCCCGCAGACTTTCTGGGGCAGCAAGTCAATGGCGCAGAAAATGGCGGCGGCGGAGGCTATCTCCCTCGGTAGTATCGGTCAGGCTCTGACGGGCTCCGGTGACAACGTGGGCTTGCTCCTTATCGATCGCCAGCTCAAGGAGTTTGATAACAGCCTCCAGCGGAAACACGAGGCGGA
The DNA here is from genome assembly GCA_030150265.1 of Protaetiibacter sp. Classification (GTDB taxonomy): domain Bacteria; phylum Actinomycetota; class Actinomycetes; order Actinomycetales; family Microbacteriaceae; genus Homoserinibacter. The sequence goes on along the minus strand of JASLGG010000064.1, from coordinate 2,642 downwards.
GGAACGCCACCTGTCCTCCCTAAAGACCGGCATTTCGTCTGTTAAGGACGCGAGTGATATTGAGATTAGCGCGTTGGAGGCCCGGATGTTGGCCGCCCGAGCCCGCTTGTCGCAGACATACGGTCAGGCGATTCTGACCGCCAAGACGGACAAGGTCAAGGCCACGGCGATGCACAACAAAGCGGTGCTCGACGGCCAAATGGCGGAGATTCGGCGCAAATCCGCCGAAAGATACGAGCGAGAAGCCAAGAGCAAGGTAACAAAGTACGAGATGGAAAACATAGTCAACCCGAACGGGAAGCCATTGACGGCAGAACAGTCTCGGTCCTATGTCTTGTATCAGAACGCAAAAGGAAACCTTGACCAGGTCAAAGGGTTCAACCCGGCGGAGCCGGCGAACGCTATGGCGCTGCAAAAGTATTTCCGATCCGAAGGTTTCCAGTCTTCGATCCGCGAGCTTCCTCTTATAGGCAAGTTCAAGGAAGCGGTGGCGTACCAGGCTCTAATGAAACCCCTGGACGAGCTTCAGCGCACAAACCCACAGGCCGCGGCTTACGTTCGCGCAGCGGTGGGGGCGATGATGCCACTCTTGTACAAAACCACAGGCGCCGCCGTCTCGAAGGACGAGCTTTTGCGCAAAATGCAGGAAACTCTTGGCGACCACGCCAGTTCTCCGGCAGCCTTCGCGCAAGCCCAGACCAACCTTTACGGGCAGGTTAGGACGCTTGGGGAGTCGGTGTACAAATGATCGATATCGAACTTATTGTAGGCACTATGGGTCTGCCCGCGATTCAGTCGGGCAAGATCCCGAAGTTTTCGCAGGCTCAGCTCAATCGAGCGGCCTCCACGCTAAAGTCTTTCCGAACCGGAGCCGATACGTTTGTTGAGTCCAACAAGCCGGTCAAGCTGCCGGCGGAGGACTGGGTAAGTCTGAAAGACCTCGACAAGATGTACGAGGACCTGGAAGACCCTATGGCGACCGACAATGAGCACCTGGAAACGTGGCCTCTTGAGATGCAGATGCCTCTCCTGATTCAGTTCATGGACTGCCGGGTGTTCTTGTCGGAGAACCTGCCGGCGCGGCCCTACGGCGGTATGATTGCCGCCCAGGTTCTCCCGCCCCCGGACTCGGACTTGTACCGACTAGCCTGGCAGGCAGGGCTCCTGGACGACATTCGCAGGTTCTCGGATCTGCTCAACTCGGGGGGTATTACGCCTCTCGAATCCGAGCTTATGCGGACTCTGTTTCCAGAGACTCACGACTACCTGCTCGTAGAGCTGCTCGACCGGATCACCACGGCGGTGGCGGACGGCAAGACGGAGTCCTGGGATGGGTCCTGGAGAGCGCCCGCTCTCGCGGCGTTCACCGGAGTACCGGTGGCTAGCTTCCAGGACGTGATGCAAATGCAGACAGGAATGGCACAAAAGACAGCCGGACGCCCTAAAGGTGCCGGCTCCTTGCAAGTGGCCAAATTAAGTTTAACCGGCGCTCAGGCGATTGAGGCCCGCACGCTCGACAGGAGTAAACTGTGAGTCAAAAAGCGGTAATAAAGCCGTACCAAGTCATGAAAGACGGCGATATGTCACAGGAGATCTACACCTCCGTGACTGACATAGAATCGCTAGACAACGTCGCGTATCAGGTCTCCTGGACCGGCTCCCCCGAAGGAGACTTCGGCCTGTTCGGTTCTCTAAATGGAGACTTGTGGGAGCGCCTGACCGTTTCCCCCGAGATGAAAGCTGAGGGGGAACCGGGATCGTTCTTGATAAACATGAGATCCATCCCATACCCCCTCGTACAGCTGGGATACAAGCCTACTGCCGGCTCCGGCGTACTAAACGTGTGGGCATCGGCGAAGCGACTGGGAGGTTGACATGGAGCACAATTGGACGTCGGTGGCCGACATACAGGCCCAGATCGACGCACTACAGTCCAGCCTCGACACCTTGGCCGGTCAAATGGCGGGGAAGGAAAACAAGTCAGAGAAGGGGCAGCTAGACGGCTACGCCCCTCTGAACAGCATAGGGCAGGTGGACCCCTCCTTTCTCCCGTCGTATATCAGCGACGTGCAAGTCTACCCGAGTTTTGCGGATTTCCCGGCGATTGGTACTCCCGACGTGATCTACATTGACGAATCGGACGATCTGACGTACCGCTGGAACGGGTCTGGGTATTCTGAAATCAGCGCCGGTCCCGCAACAACAGACGATCTGGCCGAAGGCGTCTCTCATCTGTACTTTACGGATGCGCGAGCGCAAGCCGCTAACACCGACAAGGAGGTCAAGTCGGACAAGGGTGTAGCTAACGGGTACTGCCCTCTGGACGCGGGAGGACTCGTTGATTCGTCGTTTCTTCCAGCCATGGCGTCGGTCTTGCCCCCGGGCATACCCATTCCATGGGCCGGGAGCGGGACGCCAAGCTGGGGACTACCTTGCGACGGCTCAGAATTCGATCCCGTGGTGTATCCCGTATTGGCGGCGGTCCTGGACCCTCTTTGGGATACCGGCCCGAACCCCGAGACCGGAGGAACGATGCCCGCCCCTTCCCCGGGGATGCGCCGGACCCCCAATCTGAAGAAAGCGTTCATACGCGGGGCGGGTACTGGTCTTGCGGCGGGACAGTTTGTGGCGGACACGACGGC
>JASLGG010000059.1 GCA_030150265.1 Protaetiibacter sp. | reverse complement strand
TAAGTTTCTCCTGAATCTGTTTTCTTTTGCTTTTATAGTCCTTCTCCTCTACGCTTAAAGCTTCCTTTTCTTTTTTTGTTAACTGTATGTCGTTTGCATCCTTCTTGACTTTTTTTACCGCTTCAGATTTATTAATAATTGTTTCAATATCCTGATTGAGGCTTCTAAAACCTTCGATATTAATAAGGGCCTTCATAGCCGCTTCGTTTTTTATCAGACGCGCCAACGTACTGTTATCAACATTAACTAACAGTGCGCTTTCCCAACGTCTAGCCAAAAGGGTGGCCGTTGTTCCACTCATGGCTAAATCTAATATTCCGGCCGCATCTATTTGCTTCATTGAACTTCCGTCATAAGCTAATACAGGAAGGAAATTAATGAATTCAGCTACCTTTGCTTCCGGATTAGATTCACTTACGTTTAAGCGACAACTATAATCTGCTATTTGTCGCAAGGCGCGGTCAGGAGCAAAGTCAAAAACGTAACATTCTTCTTTTAAAATGTCAACTTTATTTGGAGATTTACTATCAGGATTTTTAATTGTCCATGTCGTTTGTACCCTAAACGCAGCCTGGAAATAGGTTTCAGGCGTTGACAAATTGCGCAACATGAAAATCCCTGTCCATGGCTTTACTGATACACCTGTTGTCAATTTGCCGCAAGACAGCGTTATTGTCTTAGACTTAAGAGGGTTATCAGTCATCGCATTTAATACTGGCTGCAATGCTGCTGCGCCAATTCCAGCTGACTGGCCAGCTGCTACCACAACTTCATAGTCGTGATAGAACTTATTTTGCCTTTGATTTAGCAAATTGGCCATAGCTGAACATGATGCCACACTCGGCAGGAACCAAAAGGTATGATTTAACACCTTTAACAAAGGCGCATGAGAAAATGGCAAAGGCGGCTTTTTAGCCCCCATTTTTAGATTATCTACGGTTGTTTCATTGAAAGAACCTCTAATTAAGTCAAGCCACTTTTGCACTTCGTCTTCATGAAAAAATTTCGCAGCTTCACCGGTGCCGTTTGCCTTGAAAAACTCATTTAGATCAAATTGGTTAAACTCTCCGCCCATCGCAATTTCGCGAATTGCATCAGGTAACTGATAGGTTAACAATACCATTCTAGGAAGAGAGGTGTAGGGGTTATTTGCTCCCTTCCAATTCAGTTTGGCCTGCTGTTCGTCCGAATATGTCCAGTTAAAAATTTGTTCCTCAATAAATTCCCCAGATGCTATTGCCCGAAACGGAGTGCCCGACAAGTACAAATAGTGATTAGTTGTTATAGGCATACTTTCCTCATCGAAATAATGGATGCCCTCACCCTCACCAAATTCTGCCTCCTTTTTACCTTCACTTTCAAATAGCTCCTTTGCGGTCTCCCTCCAAGCTCCATAATGGTATTCATCAAAAACAACGCAGTCCCAAGGAGTGTTATGTACCCATTCGTTCTTGGTTTTGATACCTCCAGTACTTGTATTCTTTCCAAGATAATCCTGGAAGGATCCAAAACAAACTAAAGGTCTGGTACTATCAATCTCAACATGAGATATTCCGTGAGGAGATATAAATTGCCAGCCTTCAAAATCAGAATGCGTTAACAAATCGTCTTCCCAAGCGCTTTGAACTGCTGGCTTAAACGTAAGGATTAATATTTTTTTCCATCCAAGTTTTTTTGCTAATTGGTAAGTCGTAAATGTTTTTCCAAAACGCATCTTTGCATTCCAAAGAAAATGCGGCGTCTTCCTTGGATTTTCGTTCTTAAAACTTTCAAAATACCTCACGGTCTTTTCTATTGCTGCCGTTTGTTCCGGTCTTGGTCCAAAGGTTTCTGTACGATTTTCTTCATTACGAACCCTGTGTCTTATTGCTAGTAGTGCTGCATTTAAATCTGCAATATTGCAATTAAACCATTCCCCATCAACGTTAGTTATTCCTCGGCTTTTAAGATACTTATGTATGTCACGATCAGTAAATGACGACCCGTCTTTTCTCATCGCTGAAGCTTCCCAAACTATTCTATAATCCAGGCGAGCGGTTTTTAGCTGTTCTGCAACTCTAGTCTTTGCGTCCCGATCAGTAAAACCAACTTTTAATAATCCTTTGTGAGATTCAACACCAGTGAGTTCATAAGCATACACAGTCGGACTCCCGTCTGGTCGTTTTGGAAAAAAGCGAACACCATTTTTCATTCTACTATATTACAGAGATAAGCCCCGATCAAAGGCCGGGTGATATTTAGGTGGAACAGTGGCTTTAATTTTTGTCTGATCTTGAGGGCCTATCAAGATAAAGCCATGATCTTTTGCAATCTTCTCAATGTATGAATTGCAGTTGACACGAGAGTGCAGAGAGCCGTTTCCAGCTGTGTGTGAAAGCAGAGCCTTTAGTTTGGGAGAAGGAGGTCTATAAAATTCTATGCGTCCTTCTTGACCCCAAGCCCCCTGTAGATCATTCCTTTCCCATACGATTCTGCTCGTGCCATCGTTTTTTGCGAGATAACCTAATAATTCATAATAATCCTCTTCAGATGAAAACTTTACCTGGTCCTTTGTTCCGAATGCGGGTTGATACATATAATTACCTGTATAGTGTGAAAAATTAATTCATTGGTCTAATCAGTGATTCTATGGATTCTACTTCCTTTGAACTTAGGGAGAACTTCTCGTACAATAAACTATCGTTCCATATCATGTCCATTTCTAAGTTCGGTACAAATACGAATTTACCTTTAGTGATATTTTGAGTTAGTAATACCGTTGATACTAAATAACGGCAAAATCGGGTTTTTAGAAATGTACACATATTAACTGCCTCTTGTTGCGAACCGTATGCGCCTACAACTAAGTAAGATTCAGTACAAACCGTATTTGGAGGCATAACTTCAACTCTTGAAAAGATTCTTCTTTTCCCATCCTTGTCGGGCTGCCCGCCATGGTCATTAGAAGCTTTAGAAAGAAGCACTTTCCATTTATCAATCAACTCTGTTCCACTTCTGATTTTATCGCGTGAAATTCTCCCATTACCACCACTTGCAATTAGTAAAAGATCACCACTCTTTTCCGGTTTGGTATTTGACGGTAGACCGAAAGGCATTCTACTTGATACTATCTCATCTAAAAATTTCACCGATTTTTTCTTAACCTTATGTACAATATCTAGAGCAATATTATCCCTGACAAAATTTTCAAACTCGTCTAAGTTCCTTGTGCTTATCGTTTTCTCATTTTTTCTAACAACTTCGACGTCACAAGAACCAGGATTATCTCTTTCCCATAAAAAGTAGCAAATACCTCCCGCGATATCCACGCCAGGGAAACAGTCACGAGAATCTGGAAAATCGATCAATCTTCGAATTCTCTTATCTTTTAACATTTCAAATCTAAATTCATCTAGGCCCTTCCCACCTGAGTACCATCTGGCGGGGATTATCATAGACAAGTATTTTGGCTGCAATCTTTTCGCTTGTTCTATAAATCTATGATATATCGGCTTAGCACTTGAACCAGTTCCTCCGCCATCGTTCAATTGATATGGTGGGTTTCCTATTATAACGTCGAATTTCATATTAAAAATGTTTTCAGGGGTTTCGTTGTGAATAAATTGATAAGCATGTGTTTCAAGGTCTTCCCCTCGATTATATTCTCCTTGGCTTGCACCACAATAAATACAATTTCTATTTCGCCACGTGTGATCTATTCTATCATATAGAATATTGCCCTTTTCGTCTGTAAAGTCTTCGCACACGGAATAAAAACTATTTGCGAATTTTGAGCAATATATACTCCTTCGGCTAAGAAGAGAAGTGAGCTCAGTTATTGCTAGGCCAAAAAGTTGATTCTTAAAGATATGATTTATCCTATCTTGCTTGTCTGGAATTAGATTCTCTAATCCAATCATTAGACGTTTTGTGACTTCTCTTAGAAAAACACCAGATTTACATACGGGGTCAAGAAATCTTACTTCTGGGTCATTCCATAGGTCATTAGGTAACAAATCCAACATTTGATTCGCTAGTCTTGGGGGAGTGAAAACTTCGTCGTTACTTAAGTTGGCCAAGCAGCTTAGTACGTCTGGATTATAGTTTGTCTGGATCTGCATCTGCTAGTTTCAAAAAATGTATTAAAGGAAATTCTTTAACCGGCTCGTCTATAGCTGCTGGATTATTCTCATCATTAAATAAGGCAAACTGATGAGTTTTTTCCACTAAAAATTTAAATACAAAATCTCTTCTTTTTATCATATTTCCATTAACGGCACTCCATTCAGAAAAAATGATCGGAGCCTTTGTAATTGGGTTAGTAAAATCCAAAGCATCCCCCCATAGTATATTTCTGCTTAAAATAAATTTAACACTATTGCTGTACTCCGCTTTACATTGCTTTTCAAATGTTTTGGCGTATATATGATTAAACAAAATAAAAAGTCTTTCTCTACATTCAATGGCATTGTCCTCCAAGATGTCGACACCGTATATGCTACCCACAGCAACTACACTGTAGCGTTCGAACTCCGGCTGGCTTTTTCCATACTTTTCTTGTACAATCAACAACTTTCTTCGAAGTACTTCAGCTAAAAAATTTCCATTCCCGCACGCAGGTTCAAGAAATCGAGATTCTATTCTTTCGGTCTCCAGGTTAACCAAATCGAGCATTGCGTTTACTTCCCGTTCTGCAGTAAAAACCTCTCCGTGATCAGTAACTCTTCGTTTTGATCTGACTTGCTTTATATTCTGTATTATCTCACCGTTCAATTCAATTCGCATCGTTCTATGTATATATATATATATCAAAAATACGTCAATTGATTGTTCAATGATTACAATCGTACGAATTAATATACTTCACCTTTGTTAAACGCTTCGATGCCAAATCCTTT
>JASLGG010000023.1 GCA_030150265.1 Protaetiibacter sp. | reverse complement strand
GGACGCGCCTGGTTCGGATGCGGTGACGCGTGCTGCAGAGGCGGATGCGCGGGGGTACATCATCGTGTATCCGGGGGATGCGATTGCGTCGTCGGATGCTGTCTTCTTGGAGACGGGGCCGATTAGTCGTGACACGTTGGTAGTGGTTGCGGAACCGGATGGCAGTCTGCCGGGCGGGATGACGGAGGCGGATATCGCTGAGCTTGTGGCAAACCGACGCGCAGGCGAGAACACGACAGCAGCAAACAGCGTCCTGCCGTTGAATGGCGGGCACTAGCCGCGGGGCGCGGTGCTCGAGCCGCGCGCGAGCAGCACGGGGGCCGGTTCCTCGATGACGATGTCGTCGAGCTCCGCGCCCGCGAGGTGGTCGAGCAGCATCGTGGCCGCGCGGTGTCCGGCCTCCACCATCGGCATCCGCACGGCGGTGAGCTCGGGCACCGTGTAGGAGGCGATCCAGGCATCGTGGATCGACACGACCGAGAGGTCGTCGGGAACCCGCACCCCGAGCGCGGCGGCGGCATGCAGCGCGCCGACCGCGGCGTTGAGGCTCGCGACCACGACCGCGGTCGGCCGGCGGTCGAGGCTCAGGATGCGCGTCATCGCGTCGTGGCCGGCCGGCGCCTCCCAGCCGCCCGCCTGGATCCACTCCGGATGCGGCGCGTCGCCCGCGGTGAGCGCCGTGAACGCGTCGAGGCGGCGCGCGGCGGCGTCGTGCTGCGCGGCACCCGCGATGAAGCCGATCTGCCGGTGGCCGAGCTCGCGCAGGTGCTCGACCGCGATGCGCACCGCCGCGGGGTCGTCGAGCACGACCGAGCCCACCCGATCCGGGAGCTTCGAGTTGAACAGCACCGCCGGCACGGGGATGTCGAGGGCCGCCCGCAGCGACGCGTCGTCGTAGCTCTCGGCGCGCTGCAGCACGACGCCGTCGATGCGGCCGTTCCCGATCAGCCGCGAGAGCGCGTCGGCCGAACGGTCGGAGGCGTTGAGCTGGCCGAGCAGCACCGCCGTCTGCCGCAGCTGGCAGGCCTCCTGGACGCCGGCGTGCAGTCCCCCGAAGATCGCGTTGTTGACCTCGGGCACCACGAGCGCGATGGCGCCCGACCGCGAGAGGCGCAGCGCGCGGGCGCGGTGGTCGGGCTGGTAGCCGAGCTCGGCGGCTGCGGCGGCGATGCGCGCGCGGGTGTCGGCGCTGATCCGGGCACGGGCGTCGTCGGTCAGGGCGCGCGACGCCACCGAGACCGAGACGCCCGCGCGGTCCGCGACGTCCTTGAGTCTCACCATGGTGGCGGGGTGCCTCTCGTTCCAGCGGGTCCGTCGGCCCGTACGCGCGGCACAGCGCGTCGGTGGGAACATTGTGCCCTATCGCGCGGCGGCGCGGTTCCGCCCGGCTCCATCAGAGGGCGCTGCCGGCGCGCCGCATCGCGCGGCGCAGCTCCTCGACGTCGACGTCGCGCAGCGCGCGACCCGTCGCGAGCGCCTGCGCGACCGCGCGACCGGCCGCGTGGCCGTACTCGAAGCACTGCGCCGTCACGCGGGCCGAGGCGAGCGCCTCGTGCTCGGCGCCGAGGCATCGGCCGGCGACGATCACGTCGTCGAGCCCGACCGGCAGCAGGCTGCCATAGGGCACCTCGTACCAGTCGTCGAGCAGCCAGTGCAGCTTGGGCCGGGCACCGTCGTGCAGCTCGATCGGCCACGGCGAGCGCACGATCGCGTCGTCGCGCTTGCGGCAGGCGACCACGTCGTCGTTGGTGAGCGGCGTCTCGGCGACGATGCTGCGGGTCTGCCGGATGCCCGCCTCGACGCCGGTGTCGACGACGTAGGCGTCCGCGCATCCGGGCATCGTCTCGCGCAGGAAGGCGGCGTACTCGCGCACCTGGCGACGGCCGGCGATCTCGGCGATCGTGAAGTCCTCGGGGTCGATCACGTTGAGCACGCGCCCGTCGGCCGCCGCGAGGCGGGTGGCGTTCACCAGCAGCTCGCCGGGGCGCGTGGTGCGGAAGATCCACACCTTCTCGCGCGGAAGATCGGACCCGGCGTCGCGCGCGGCGCGGATGGCGTCGGTCACCCAGGACGGGCAGATCGTGTCGTCGCCGTAGGCCGCCCAGAACGCCTCCGTGTCGACCCCGCCGAGGCGGAAGAACATCGTGGGGTTCTGGATGCGGCCGCCGTCGCCGAAGAAGTAGCCGCCTCCCGCGCGCGCGACCACGGCCGCGTCGCCCGAGGCGTCGATCGTGCGACGGGCGTGCACCGCGACGCGCCCCGCGCTCGACTCGAGGATCGCGCCACGGCAGCTCGCGCCGTCCATCACGACGGCGCTCACGGCCGCGTGGTACACGACGCGCACGCCCGCGGCGGTGAGCAGCGCATCCGCCGTCTCGCGCCACACGAGGGGGTCGTGGGCGACGGTCCAGGTCTTGCCGTAGAGCTGCGGCCCGGTGACGCCGCCACGCGCCTCGAGCCCCGCCCGGAAGCGCTCGGTGAAGCCGGCCACCACCTGGGTGGGGCCGTCGGCGGGGTCGTCGGTGGCGAGGTAGAGACCGCACACGGTGCCCGACATCCCCGCGACCGCTGCTCCGCCCGCGAAGCCGTAGCGCTCGACGGCGAGCACGCTGAGGCCCTCCTCGGCCGCAACGGTCGCGGCAGCCACACCCGCCGCGCCGAGCCCCACCACGAGCACGTCGACCTCGGCCAGCACCGGGATGCCGTGGTCCGGCGGCACGGCCCCGTCGAGAAGCCAGGTGTCGAGGTGCGGGGAGGTGTGGGCGGGCAGCATGGTCACGCTCCGGCGAATCGGGGGGCGCGCTTGGCGATGAACGCGTCGATGCCCTCGGCGCCGTCCTCCGAGGCGAACAGGGTGAGCAGCTCGGCGGTCTCCTGCTCGGCCCCCGGGGTCGGCCAGGCGGGCGTCTCGGCGGCGCGGATGGCGCGCTTGGCGGCGGCGAGCGCGAGCGGCGCGCGGGTGCGCAGCTCGGCGGTCAGCTCGTCGAGGGTCGCGGCGAGGGTATCGGACGTCACCACGGAGGATACGACGCCCCACTCGGCGGCCCGCGCGGCCGAGACGATCTCGGCGGTCAGCACGAGGCGCCGGGCGCGGGGGGCGCCGATCGCGGCGGTCAGGCGCTGCGTGCCACCCCATCCGGGGATGAGGCCGAGCCGGGTCTCGGGCAGGCCGAAGCGCGCGGTGTCGGCGGCGATCACCAGATCGCAGGCGAGCGCGAGCTCGAAGCCGCCGCCGAGGCACGGGCCGTCGACGGCGGCGACGGTCACGGCATCCGCGGTCTCGATCGCGCGGCACAGCTCGCGCGCCTTCCGGGTGAAGGTCTCGAGCTCTGCCGGGCGGGAGTGCGGGTCGGCGTAGGAGACGATGTCGGCGCCCGCGCAGAAGAAACCCTCGGCGCCGGTGATCGCGATCACGTCGGTGCGCTGCCGCCGGGCGTCGGCGATCGCCTCCGCGAGGGCGTCGAGCATGCCGGGCGAGACCGCGTTGCGGGCCCGCGGGCGGTTGAGCACGAGCGTCAGCAGCGTCCCGTCGCGCGTGACCAGCAGCTCCTCGGTGCGTGCGGTGGTCTCGGTGCCGGGCATCTAGCCGACCGCCCCCGAGGCGAACAATGCGCCGCTCGCGTCCTCGTCGTAGCCGAGCTGGGCGAGCACCTCGCGGGTGTGCGCGCCGAGCTCCGGGGGAGCGGTGCGCACACCGGGGCGCTCGCCGCCGTACATCACCGGATGCTTGAGGGTGCGGATGGTGCCAGCGGTCTCGTGCTCGAAGGCGTCGAAGGAGTCGTTGTGCAGCACCTGGGGGTCAGCCATCACCTGCGCGTAGTCCTGCACGGGGGCGAACCACATCCGCTGCTCGGCGAAGTGCGCCTCCCACTCCGCCGTGCTGCGGGTGCGCATGTGCTGGGCGACCCGGTCGTTGACCGTGTCGCGCTCGGCGTAGCGTGCCGCGGGGTCGACGCCGGCGAACCAGTCGTCGCCGAACACCCGCTCGAGGGCGTCGAGGCCGGTGAGCGAGATGCAGAGGTGGCCGTCGGAGGTCGCGAAGACCCCGTAGGGCGCCGTGTAGTAGGGAGAGGAGACGCCGCTCGCGGAGCGGCTTCCCGGGAAGCCGTTGAGGGCGTAGGCGAGCGGCTCGATCTGCAGGTCGAGCGCCGCGTTCAGCAGGTTCGACTCGACGAGGGTGCCGCGGCCGGTGCGCTCGCGGCCATGCAGGGCCGCCAGGATGCCGAAGGCGGCGAGCACCGCGGCGTGCTGATCGACGACGCACGCGCCGACGGGCGTGGGTGCGGCATCCGCTCGCCCCGTCGCCATCGCGAGGCCGGAGAGCGCCTGGATGAGCACGTCCTGGCCCGGGCGGTCGCGGTAGGGGCCGTCGGAGCCGTAGCCGGAGAGCGAGGCGTAGACGAGCCGCGGGTTGGCGGCCGAGAGCTCGGCGTAGCCGAGGCCGAGCTTGTCCATGGTGCCCGGGCGGAAGCTCTCGATCAGCACGTCGGCATCGGCGAGCAGCTCGCGCACGACGGCCACCGCGTCCGGGTTCTTGAGGTCGGCGACCATGCTGCGCACGTTGCGGTTGGCGAGCGCGAAGAACGGCGAGTAGCCGTCGATGAAGCGGTCGGGGCCGGTCCAGCTTCTCTCGAAGGCGCCGCCATGCGGCTCGATCTTCACGACGTCGGCGCCCAGGTCGGCGAGCAGCTGGCTCGCCGAGGGCCCCTGCAGGAAGTGGGTGAAGCTGACGACCCGGATGCCCGAGAGCATTCCCGTCATCAGAACACCCCGTCGCGGATCTGGAACTTGCTGGGCTTGCCGTAGAGCGGCCCGTCGTTCGAGGTCCAGTCGGCGACCCAGTCGATCATCCGCTCCACGGGCACGACGGGGTTGCCGAGCTCGGCCGCCGCGCGGTCGCAGTTCACGAACAGGGCGAGGTCGCTCTCCTCGCCCTCGAAGATCGGCTCGATGCCGAAGCGGGCGCCGAAGGACTCCGCGACGCGGCGCACCGAGACGCTCTCGGGTCCGCCGATGTTGATCGCGGTGGCGGGGGTGTCGACGCGGGTGAGCAGGCGCGCGAAGTGGTTGATCGCGTCGCCCTGCCACTGGATGTTGACGTTGCCCGTCGCGAGCGGGACCGGCGTGCCGCTCTTCACCCACGAGGCGATCTCCTGCAGCACGCCGTAGCGCATGTCGATCGCGTAGACGAAGCGCACGATGCGGCCCGGCGTGCCGTTGACGCGCGAGAGGTACTGGAAGGTGCGCTCGCGGCCGACGACCGAGTTGGCGTACTCGCCGGGGCGGGCGAGCGGCGGCGTCTCCTCGATGACGCCTCCGCGGCGCGGGTCCGACCAGGGGTAGACGTGGATGGTGGAGAGCGCCACGATGCGCGAGTCGCGGAAGGCTTCGCCCACGAACGAGGGCACGAGGGTGTTCATCGCCCAGAGGAAGTCCTCGCGCCCGCGGTAGTCGAACTTGAGCCCCGCCATGTAGATCACGTTGGGCAGCTTCGGCAGCGCTTCGACGGCGGACCGGTCGAGCAGGTCGGCCTGGATCGCCTCGACGCCCGCCTCCTCGAGCTTCGCGCGCGCGCCCTCCTCGCTGAAGCGGGCGACGCCGACGATGCGCTTGTGCGGGGCCGCGCGCTTGAGCATCCGGGCGAGGCCGATGCCCATCTTGCCCGCGACGCCGAGCACGATGATGTCGCCCTCGAGCTCGGCGAGCTCGGCGACGGTCTCGGGGGTCGGGCGCGACATGAACTCGTCGAGCTCGTCGACGTTCGCGAAGCGCTCGGGGAGGGTGTCGAAGGTCAGTAGCTGTGTCATGTGTCCTGTTTCGTGCGGATGGTGGTCAGGCGAGCCAGCGCTCGAGGCCGGCGGCGACGAACTCGTCGTCGGTGAGCTCGGGGTGCTCGCGGATGACGCGGTCGATCTCCTCGAGCTGCCCGGGCGAGAGGGTCTCGCCGGGGTCGAGGCACCAGGTGCCGGCGAAGAGGCCCTGGCGGCGCAGGACCTCGTGGCATCCGGGGATGGCGCCCGCGAGGTCGTTGTGGGCGTCGTAGATCGCCGCGTTCGCATCCGTCACGGCGGAGTCGAGGGCGAGCAGCTCGACCGGCACCGGGGCGTCGTCGGGCAGGGCGCGGATGCGCTCGAACTGCTCGACGGCACGCCTCGTCCACACGCTCCAGTGGCCGAGCAGGCCACCGCGCACCCGCACGGTGACGTGGCCGCCGTCGCGCGGGATGCGGAACGGCTGCAGCAGGTCGAGCACGATGTGGTCGTCGTTGCCGGTGTAGAGCGTGACCCGCTCCTCGGCGTGCGCGTCGACGACGCCCGCGACGATGTCGAGGGTGCGGTAGCGGTCGAAGGGCGCCATCTTGATCGCGACGACCTCGGGGATCGCGGCGAACTCGCGCCAGAACGCGCGCGAGAGGTGGAACCCGCCCACCTCGGGCAGCAGCGCGAACCCGACGAGCGGCATCACCTCGGCGACGGTGCGGGCGTGGGCGAGGATGTCGCGCTCGTCGCGCCCCTTCCAGGCGGCGACGTTGAGCAGGGCGGCGGTGTAGCCGAGGCCCGCCGCGGTCTCGGCCTCGGCGAGGGCCTGGGCGGTGTCGCCGGTGACGCCCGCGACGAGAGCGATCGGGCGATCCGTCCAGTCGCGCGCGGTCTCGGATGCGAGGCGCAGCACGTCGGCGTACATGCCGGCGGCGCGGATGCCGAACTGGGTCGTGTGCACGCCCACGGCGAGCCCGCCGACACCGGCGTCGAGGTAGTAGCGGGTGAGCGCGCGCTGGCGGCGCTCGTCGATGCGCAGCTCCTCGGTGAGCGCGAGCACGTGGGCGGGGATCACGGTGCCGGTGCGGAGCACCCCGAGGGGTGTGTCCGGTGGGTGAGTCGTCATCGACAGGACCTTTCGTCTCCGAGATTGAACCACGGCCGAGGCCGGATGCGCAACCGATTGCTCATCAGCAAAGTCGGCATCGCACGAAGAGGCCCCTCGCGTCGCCCATCCCCCTCGCCCCGCCCCATCCCGCTCGTGCCCCGCTCGCCCCAACCCACCTCACGCATCCTTCGGCGGGAGCAACTGCACCATCGGCGGGAGCAGTCGACGGGCCGGGCGGCAAAGCCGGCAGGCGGCGGGAGCAGTTACCCCCGCCGCCTGCCGGCTTCTCCGCCCGCATCACCGCGGTCGGGCGCGGGGCCCCTCGTGCACTCTCGCCGTCCTGCGGATGCGCCCGGCGCTCTCGCGCGTCGCCGGGACTCCGCCCAGGCATCCGGGCGGAGATACCTGCGGGTGGCGGGAGAAGATGCTCCCGCCACCCGGACGTTGCGCCGCCCGCAGGTGCAGTTGCTCCCGCCGAAGGATGCGTGAGGTGGGTGGAGTCGAGCGGGGGTGGGAGTGCGGGCCGGCGCAGCGGGACTCAGGCGAGAGAGGCGGCCGCGGCCGTCGTCAGGGGGGTGAGGGTCTCGGGTCGGGGCTCGGGCGCGAGACCGAAGGGCGCCGCCAGGATCGAGTCGAGCCGCAGCTCGCCGCCCTCGATCCGCAGTCTCGTCGTCCCCGAGGAGGCCCGGAGCAGATCCGGATGCGCGGCCGCCGCCCGCTCGCCGATCGTGGCATCGAACGGTGCGAGCCGCGCGAAGTAGTGGTGACCGTTGCGCTCGATATGGCCGAGCCCCATCGCGGAGGCCACCACGAGATCCTGGTTGACGGTCAGCGGCGGGATCGTGCAGAGGTCCTCTGCCGTCAGCACCGCGGGAGCGCCCGGGCGGTCGCGGTGCGCCACGAGCGCGGCGTTGGCGAGCCCGCGGAAGACGCCCTTGCAGCCCTTGTAGGTGCCGCCCGCGTAGCCGAGGTCCATCGCGCGCCGCACCGTGCCGAAGGCGTCATCCGATTCGTCGATGATCACCGGGGCGAGCGCGCCCACCTCGGCGAGCGCCGCGGCCGCCTCCTCGCCGAGAGCGACGTCGCGGTACATGGGCTGCTCCACCGCGTCGAGGCGGGTGCGCAGCGCGTCCGCCACGGGGCTCGCGAACAGCCCCCGCATCCAGCCCGTGAGGTGCTCCGCCGTGCGCATCGACTCGTTGCCGTCGATCGTGAAGCGCGGGTCCACGCGCATCCGCTCGCAGAGCTCCAGCAGACCGGAGATGCGGGCGACATCCGCCTCGACATCGCCGACTGTCTTGAGCTTGAAGCGGGTGACCCCGTGGGCGCGGATGGCGCTCTCGACGCTCACCGGCAGGCCGTCGCCCGGGTCGTCGGTCACCTCCGCATCGGTGAGCGGATCGGAGAGCCCGACCGTGTGCCGCACCGCGATCGTGCGGCGGCGATGCGCGCGCAAGGGCGGTGTTCCCGCGAGCTCGGGGTGGATCTCGGCGGCGGAGAAGCCGAGGATGCCGTCGTCGAGCGCGTCCGCGAAGGGACGGCCCTCGAGCCGGCACACCGCGTCGATCAGGGCGCGCTCCACGAGCGCGACCCCGAGCCCCGCGGAGAGCCCCGCGACGCCCCCGGCCTCCGCCCACGCCGACTGCCGGCGGTCGAGCTCGCGCACGAGCGCGAAGGCGTGCTTCGCATCCGCCCCCTCGGCGAGCCCCAGGGCGGAGAGGATCGCGCCGGCGAGCGTCTCGACCTCGGCGGCGAAGCTCAGCTCGGCGTCCTTGATGAACCACTTCGGCGGCAGGTGCTCGCTGGCCCAGCCGTCCGCGGTTCCGGCGGGCGTCGCGATCCGCACCCGCACGAGCACGTGCGGCGCGCGGGTCATCTCGGCGATGCCGTAGCGGAACGGCAGGCGCGTCTGGACGGGCAGCACGTGGGCGGCGGTCTCGATGATCGTCAGCAACGGGGTCTCCTGAGCTCTGAGCGTAGGCGGGATCAGCTGGGGATCGCGTAGCGCGCGAGGGCCGCGGAGAGCACGCTGAAGCCCTCCACGAGCTGGCCCTCGTATCCGCTCGGGGTGCCGTCGGCCATGCGCCAGTCGCGTCCGCTGCCGACTCCGCCGAAGGAGGAGTCGTCGGCGATCGTCGCGCACAGCTGCTCGAGCACGCGGTCGGCCTCGGCGCGCATCTCGCAGCGCTCGAAGGCCAGGGCGAGCACGCGGGCGCCGTGGTGCGAGAAGCCGCCCTGCTGGTAGCTGCCCATCGGCAGCCCGAAGACGACACCGCCGAGGTCGTGCTCCGGGATGCGCCAGAGGTTGAGCGGGATGCCGTTGCGGAGGTCGTGCAGGCCGGTCGCCTCCCATGCCGCCACGAGTGCGGTCATGATCCGGCGGGCGTGGTCGAGCGGCACCGCGTCGCTCGCGCAGGCCTGGGCGACGACGATCGAGAAGCCGTGGTCGTGCAGCTCGCCGTCGCGCGAACGCCAGCCGGCCACGAGTCCCGTCGCGGGGTTGTGGAAGGTCGGCAGGTAGGCGG
Source organism: Protaetiibacter sp. (assembly GCA_030150265.1). Lineage (GTDB taxonomy): Bacteria > Actinomycetota > Actinomycetes > Actinomycetales > Microbacteriaceae > Homoserinibacter. The sequence goes on along the minus strand of JASLGG010000023.1, from coordinate 153,835 downwards.
CGACGAGCGCGGCGCGGGCAGCCTCGATGCGGTCGGCGAGCGCGGGCTCGCCGTGACGGCGCAGCAGCGGTGCCCAGAGCCCCCACGCCTCGCACAGCACGGCGTTGGCCCAGGCGTCCTTCCAGCCGAAGGAGACGACGTCCGCCCAGGCCGTGCTCCACTGGTGCTCGCCCGAGCGGCCGAGCCGGATCGTGGACTCGACCAGGCCGTCGTCGTCGACGTCGCGCGCGAGCATGTCGCCGAGCTCCCGCAGGATCGCGGGGCGGTTCCGGGTGAACCACGCCGCGTCATCCGAGGCGTGGAGGTAGCGCCCCATCGCGAGCAGGGTGTTGGCGGCGAGGTGCACGTACTCGTCCTCGAGCCGATGGTGGCCGTGCGAGGTCGCGCCGGAGCCGTAGCTCGGCGCCCCGTCGATCCAGCGCTGCAGGGAGTCGCCCACCCAGGCCAGGGGGCGGATGCCGGGGGCCTCGCCGAGATGCGCCGCGATCGCCGAGACGTCGGCGAGCGAGGTGGTGCAGTGCATCGACGCGGCGTTGTTGGAGTAGGTGGTGGTGTCGGCGCGGAACGGCAGCGCCGTGAGCACGTGGCGCTCGAGCGCCCGGCGCACGGGCGGCGGGGTGTCGTCGGCGAGCCGCGCGAGCCGCGGCGAGTCGACCCGCAGCACGAGCTCGGCGCGGAATGAGCCCGCGGGCAGCAGGTAGTCGCCGAAGGGGGTCGGCTGCTCGCCGAGCTTGAGCTCGAGGGTGTTGGTGTCGAGCGGGCGCACCGAGTCGCTGCGCCAGAGCACCTCGTCGCCCCCGCTCAGCAGGAGGGTCCCGTGACGCGGGAAATGCCAGGCGACCGGCCCGCGCATGAGCCCCGTCTCGCCGGAGAAGGTCGGCTCGCCGAGGGCGCACGAGGGCGTCACCCGGTTGTCGAGCGCGACGTGCCAGGCGGAGCTCTGCCACGCGCGGCGGTCCTCCGCCCCGTGGCGCTCGGCGCACAGCTCGATGCGGTCGGCGTGCACGGTGAACGCGAGCACGTAGCGCTGGCCGGCATCCGGGATCGTCACCTCGTAGCGCACGGTCGACCCGCGCACCGAGGTCTCGCCGTGGTACCCGCGGTGCAGGAAGCCCATCGGCAGGGTGCCGTCGGTCGCGGCGAAGCGGGGGCCCTGCGCGAGGTACTCGGCGTTCTGGTCGCGCAGCACGGGGTAGACGCCCGAGGGGTAGACGCCGGAGCGCACGATGTCCATGGACCGGGGGAGCTGCAGCAGGTTCGTCGAGGTGCGCCCCATGCCGTCGGCATCGAGAGCGAGGTGCGAGAAGGCGGGGCTCTTGAGGCGGAAGCCGACCGCGAGGTGCGGGGTGCGGAAGACGACGTCGGTCGCGGAGAGCTCGACCTCGACGCCGGCCTCCGCCCCGCTCGGGTCGACCTCGCCGACCTCGAGCCAGCCGTCCGGCCCGGGGGTCCAGGCGCGGTCGAGCTCGCCGGCGAGCGTCAGGCCCGCGGTCGCGAGGTTCCATCCGGGCCACCAGCCGTCGGTGGCGGCGCGGCGCACCTCCGCGACGAGGGCGGATGCCGTGACGCCGCCCAGCTCGAGGCGCGTCTCGCCCGCGGCGAGCTCGGCGGTGCTCGTGCGCAGCCGGCCGAGCTCGTGCCATCCCTCGCGGTCGCCGCGCGAGACGATCACGTCGAGTGCGGCATCGCGCTCCTGGCCGCTCGCGCACTTGTGATAGCCGGGGCCCCAGCCCACCGTGAGGGCGTCGAAGCGCCCGGGGTTGCTCGTGAAGATGGCGCGCTGGTGGATGATGCGCCGCGCGGGCGCGTCAGCCTCGTCCGGCCGGGGTGCGGTCCAGAGCGCGCGGGTCGCGAGGCGCAGGCCGGCGGCGGGCTCGGACTCCCACTCGGGGGTCGCCAGCGGATGGCGGAAGAGGTTCGCGGGCATCGGATCTCCGTTGAAAAATCGATTGCGCATTCAATCCTATGCGATACGCCCGCACCGCGCCTCTCGCGGGTGTCAACGCCGTTGACACCCGCCGTCCGGCGGCGCACACTGGAGGCGACGGCCCCTCTCGCGGGCCGTCGGAGAGGACACGCATCATGGCCAAGGACAAGCCGCTGACCGCGAAGTCGTCGGTCGGCGAATGGCTCAAGCATCCGGTCGGGGGCCCGCTGCTGCGCGAGCTGCTCGCGCAGGGCGGCCAGGACGAGAAGGCGCTCGCGCCGGTCAGGCTGTTCCCGCTCCAGCGCCTCGTCGCGCTCAGCAAGGGCCAGCTGCCCCAGGCGGTCATCGACGAGATGGTCGTCAAGGTCAACGGCGGCGAGGTGCCGGTCGAGGAGGACGACGACGCCGACGCGGCGACGGCCGCCTGGGTCGAGCAGATCGTCCCGGGCCGGTTCGGCGGCCGCACGATCGTCGTCACCGGGGCCGGGTCCGGCATCGGCAAGGCCACCGCGTCGCGCATCGCGCGCGAGGGCGGCCGCGTCGTCGCCGTCGACATCTCGCAGGAGCGCCTCGACGAGCTCGCCGCCGAGTCCCTCGGCGACGTGGTGGTCGTGGCGGGCGACATCACGAGCCCGGACGCGATCGCGTCGATCGTCGCCGCCGCGGGCGGACGGATCGACGGCCTCGCCAACGTCGCCGGGATCATGGACGACATGACCCCGCTCCACGAGGTCTCCGACGCCGTGTGGGACCGCGTGATGCGCGTGAACGTCGACGGGATGTTCAAGCTGACCCGCGCCGTGCTGCCGGTCATGCTCGCGGCGGGCCGCGGCGCGATCGTCAACGTCGCCTCCGAGGCGGCGCTGCGCGGATCGGCCGCCGGCCTCGCCTACACCGCCTCGAAGCACGCCGTCGTGGGCATCACCCGCTCGAGCGCCTTCATCTACGCGGGTCTGGGCATCCGGGTGAACGCCGTGGCGCCGGGACCGGTCGCGACCAACATCGAGGCGAGCTTCGCATCCGAGCTCGGCCAGGAGCGCATCGGCGGCCTGCTCACGACGATCCCGCCGGTGGCGGAGCCCGCGCAACTGGCGGCCTCGATCACCTGGCTGCTGAGCGACGACGCCACCAACGTCACGGGCCAGATCCTCGCCTCCGACGGCGGGTGGTCGGTGCAGTGACCCCGTTCCGGGCGCGGATCATCCGGGGGGACTGATCAGCGCCTGGAGCAGTGCGCCGTAGCGGTGCACGAGCTCGCGGTGGTCGGCGGCGAGGAGCTCCTCGTCGCCGACCACCCAGAGGCTGTAGAGCAAGCCGCCCACGAGGGCGGCTGCCAGCCGGGCGCGCAGCTCGGCATCCGGGCCCTCGAGCCGGGAGCGGAGCGGGGCCACGAAGGCCGTGTCGTGCACCTCGCGCAGCCGCGGCGCGACGCCGTCGGAGTCGCTCGCGCGCAGCAGCGCGAGGAAGACGCCGCGCACCTGGTCGTCGGGCGCGAGCACGAACTCGATGAAGCGCTCGCCGAGCGTCTCGAGCGGACCCTCCAGGAGCGGCTGCGCGTCGAGCTCCACCTGCATCGACTCGAGGAACAGGCGCTCCTTCGAGCCGAAGTGGCGGATGACGAGCGCCGCGTCGACGCCGGCCGCCGCCGCGATGTCGCGCACCGAGGTGCCCGCGTAGCCGCCCGCGGGGAAGAGCCGCTCCGCCGCCGCCCGGATGGCCTCCTTGCTCGACGGGCGTGCGGGACTCATGCGGCGACTCTACGCGTCGGATGTCAACCCCTCGACGCGCGGCCGGCGCAGGCGCACACTCGGGGCATGGGAACGAATGCGAGCGGCAACCAGTCGGGCGACTCGGCGCAGACCTGGGACGTGGTCGACAGCGGGCAGTCCGACGACATCGAGAACAGCCTCACGGGGCAGGGCACGTCCGACCGCGAGACGGTCGCCGACATCGCCGAGGCGGAGGGCGACGGCCCGATCCCGCCCGCCGACGAGCCCGCCTGACGACGAGCCCGCCTGACGCGGAGCCGGGGCTCACTCGGCGTCGCGGCGGAGGGTCCACACCCCGGTGGAGGTGGGGATCCAGCGGTAGCGCGCGCTCGCCATCCGGGAGCCGACGACGAAGGCGATCGTGTCCACGAGGGCGTGCAACACCACCAGGAACACCGCGACGATCGCGGGCAACCCGAACGCCGCGATGAGCCCGACGGCGCCGAGCACCGTGAGGTGCAGCACGATCACGCGGGCGTACGCGCGCCCGACACCGCCCTGCTGCGGCGGGTCGGCGCGCAGTGCGAGATACCACTGCACGAGCGTCGTCACGAGCCACGCGAGCACGACCCAGAGGGGCTGGAACGGCTCCACCCGTGCCCCGGTGAGGATCGGGAACAGGGTGAGCCCGACGACCACGAAGATCCCGTGCACGAAGGTGAAGATGCCGTAGTGCAGCAGGAAGAACGAGGCGGGCAGGCCAGCCTGCACCCCCTCGCCGCCGCGTGCTCGCCTGACGAGCGAGATGAACACCGATCCGCCGATGGTCACGTTCTCGAGCCAGTAGAGCAGCACGATGGGGCGCCAGTCCCATCCCCAGACGAAGAGCCCGAGGAGCGGCAGCGCGAGGTAGAGGGCGGCGTCGAGCGCGAAGCTCCAGACGCGCGTGCGGCTCACGCCGCGATGCCGCGCTTCTCGAGCGAGTCCTCGACGATCGTCAGCCCCCCGAGCCCCGGCAGCTTCGCGATGTGCGAGTCGACGTCGCGCACGAGCTTGCGTCCTTCGACGCCCGCGAACAGGTGGTTCATCACGTGGGTCACCTCGGCGTCGTCCTGCACGCCCGAGCCCACCGGACCCCAGAACCGCGAGAGCGCGAAGCGGGCGAGCTTCTGCGCCTTCTTCGAGTCCTTGAGCCGGTCGCGCGCCTGTGAGGCGTAGAAGGCGACGTGCCGCGTCTCCTGGCGCGCGATGCGCTTGAGCAGCTCGGCGAGCACGGGGTGCCCCTCGAGCTCCGCCATCCGCAGATACGCGGCGTTGGCCGACCACTCGTTCGCGGCGCCCCACGCCATGTGCACCGCCACGAAGTCGTTGCCGACGAGCCCGCCCATGACCGACTGCTTGATGGGGTCGAGGCGGTCCTTCCAGCCGAGCTTCAGGCGGGTGGCCTTCAGCTGGTCGAAGTCGACCGTGATGCCGTGCTTCGCGAGCACCGCGGCGAGCGCCTCGCCGTGCCAGAACTCCTCGCGGTTCCACATCGTCATGAACGCGCCCACCTCGGGCTCGTTGTGCGAGGGGGTCGTGAGCAGGTCCCGCAGGTAGCAGACCGTGTGGTACTCGATGTCGCACATGTAGCGCAGCGTGCGCAGGCTCGACTCGGGGAGCGGATCGGTGTCGAACGCGTCGAAGTCCAGGTCGCCCCAGGCGACGGCATCCGAGGTGGCGGTGTAGCGGTCGATGTCGAATGCCATGTGCTCTCGGGCGTCGCGTCAGCGCGTGGCGCCCGCTCCTTCCTCGGGTGCGGTTCCGGATCCGGTGGTGCGTGCCGCCATCAAAGCACGGTTCGCTGAACGCGAGCCCGGCCTCCAGGCGTCGATCCGCCACCGGCGCCGCCCGGCCTCACGGGCGAGGCGGCTGTCGGGGTTGACGGCGTGCGGGTGGCCGAGGAGCTCGAGCCAGACCAGGTCGGCGTGGCTGTCGCCGTAGCCGTACGAGGCCGAGAGGTCGTAGCCGCCGCGCTCCGCGTACTGCGCGAGCCAGCCGGCCCGTGCCTCGTCGACGAGCGGCGGGCGGGCGAGGTAGCCGGTGAGCTGGCCGTCCTTCACGTGCATCTCGCTCGCGACGACCTCGTCGAAGGCGGCGGCGAGGGGTGCCGTGAGGGTGCCGATCGAGCCCGTCACGAGCACGGTGCGGTGCCCCGCGGCCCGGTGGGCGGCGGCGCGCTCGAGGGCCGCGGTCGCGGTGTGGCCGAGCACGGTGTCGGCGTAGCCGCCCCCGACGATGCGCTCGAGGCGCGCCTGCGGCATGCCCGCGTAGCGCCGCAGGAAGGTGCGGATGAACTCGCCGCGATCGCGACGCTCGGCGCGCAGGTAGCCGGGCAGCTTCGCGAGGATCGAGGCGACGGATGCCGGCCACGCCGTCCAGCCCCATCCGGCCGACCGCACCCACAGGTACTGCTCCACGAGGTTGGTGTCGACGACGGTGCCCTCGAGGTCGAACACGGCGAGCACGTCGCTGCGCTGCGGCAGCTCGGCCGCGGGGCGGCTCTCGGCGGATGCCGCCTCCGGCCGCCGCGAGAACGCCCGGGTGAGCGTCGTGATCGCCGGGAAGTGCACCTCCTGCAGGTAGTGCTCCCAGTCGATCGCCGTGACGTCGAAGCCGTGCTCGGCGCGCGCCTCCTCGGGCAGCGCCGCGTGCAGGGCCCGCGCCCCGGCGTCGTCGAAGATGATCTCGGTCTGCACGTAGGCGCGGTACAGCTCGGAGAAGTTCTCGAGGGTCTCGAGGTCGCTCGCGCGGGTGGCGAGTTCGGCGAGCCTCGCGCGCGTCCGCGCCGTCGAGGGGAGGCGGGTGAGCCAGCGCTCCCGGCGGTCGAGCTGCGCGCGCTTGCGGCGCAGCGCCCGCTCGACCTTGCGGCCGCCCGGGAAGCGCCAGGTGGGCACGCGCACGTGGCCGTCACCGCTCGTCGGCATCGGGTTCGCGGTGAAGTAGGCGTTGACGTTCTCGAACATCCGGTGGAACGGCAGCGGGTTGGAGGCGCCGGAGGCGATGTGGAAGTACTCGGGCTCGCCCGCCGGCGGGTTCGCGGCGGCGGCCAGGATCGCGTTCACCACGTAGTCGACCGGGATGAGGTCGAGCACGCTGTCGGGCAGCCCCGGGAACTCGGGGAGCAGTCCGCGGCCGTAGGCCAGGATGAGCGGGTCGGCCACCTTGAAGCCGTCGATCCAGCCGGGGAACGGATGCGCGATCGCCGACTCGATGATCGCGGGCCGCACGACCGAGAGCGAGCCGCCCGTGCCCGCCCACAGCTCCTCGGCGGCGCGCTCGGCGAAGGCCTTGGTGAGCGTGTAGACGTCGGTCCAGCCGAGCGACTCGGCGCGCGTGCGGCCGGCGTCGACGAGCGCGGCGGTGACCCACGCGACGCGGGCCGCCTCGCTCGCCCGTGCGACCGCCTGCGGGCCCTCCTTGCCGTGCTCCGCGCGCGCGGCGTCCATGAACTCGCGCAGTCGCTCGGGCTGGCGCGAGAGCAGCTCGACGCGCTCGCGCGCCGATCGCGCGGCCGCGTGCTCGGCGCGCCAGTCGATCGCGTGCCCGAGCCGCGCCTCCGGCACGACGCCCTTGCGGAGCCCGCCCACGTAGCAGGTGGAGACGTGCACGACGTGCGGCGTCGATCCGGATGCCCGCAGCGCCTCGTAGAGCCCGATCGCGCCGCCGACGTTGGTGTCGAAGGCCTGGTCGATGGGCGGGTCGAACGACACGGTCGAGGCGGAGTGGATGACGACGTCCAGGTCGCCGGGAAGCGCGGGCACCGCGCCGAGCCCGCCCTCGACGATGCGGATGCGGCGGGCCACGGCATCCTCGACACCCGCCTCGCCGACGGCCTCGCGCCAGGCACGGAACACGGGCTTGCGCAGCAGCGTGCGCAGCCGGTCGTCGCCCGAGGCGGAGCCCTTGGTGCGCACGAGCAGCGAGACCGTCGTGCCCGGGTGCGCTGCGAGCAGCCGCTCGAGCACGGCCTGCCCGACGAAGCCGGTTCCCCCGGTGAGCAGCACGTGGGCGTCGCCGAGGCTCGTCGCGGCGCTCTCGCGGGTCACGGTGCGAGCCTCGCGGTGACGGATGCCGCCTGCGCGGCGCCGAGGCCGGGGAGCGCGGCGAGGCGCTCGCCGATGCGTGCTGCGGCGGCGCGGCCCTCCGCGCCGCCGAACACGAAGGCCTCGAAGAAGGTGCGGTCGGCCGCGGGGATCTCGGTCGCCCCGATGGGCCACGCGGCCTGCGCGATCGCCTTGCGGGTGAGCCGCACGGCGCGGCCGCTCGCCGCGAGGCGGCGCTCGGCCTCCTCGGCGAGGAACGCGACATGGCGGTCCTTGAGGGCGCCGAGCCGAGCCGCGAGCTCCGACAGCACGGATGCCGCCTCGCCCAGCCGGCGGTAGGCAGCCTGGCTGATCCACTCGTCGACGAGGCCGGTCGTCACGTGGGCGGCGACGATCTGGGCGCCCGCGATGTTGCCGGCGATCGCGCGGCGGATGGGACCGCGGCGCTCGGCGCGCTCGGCGAGGGAGCGGCGCAGGGGCCCCTCGAGGGGCGCCTGCTCGGCGCCGGCGGCCTCGAGCACGGCGTCGAGCGCGTCGGCGATCCAGAACTTCTCGAACGCCCAGCTCGTGAGGAACGCGGTGACCCGGGCGTCCTTATGGGTGGCCGTCACGAGCAGGTTCCGCATCCGGTGCAGCGTGGCGCGCTCGAGCTCGCGCAGCACACGCACGAGGTGCACGGCATCGTCGGGGAGCCCCTGGGCGGCGATCGCCGTCGGGTCGATCTCGGCACGGAGGCTCGCCTGCACGGTGCGCGCGAACTCCCGGACGTCGAACGGCGCGGCGGTCGTCGTCTCTCGGGGGGTCATGAAGGTGGCGGCCTTCCTGGGGGCGCATGCAGGCGGAGGATGTACCGGGAACGACCGTATCGCACACGCATTCCGTTCGGGTCGGTGGCGGCAGCCGGTCATAGGGTAGGCCGCATGCCCATCGCTCTCGTGACCGGAGGCACCTCCGGCATCGGCGCCGCCTTCGCCCGCGCCCTCGCCGCCCGCGGCTACGACCTGGTGCTCGTCGCGCGCACCGCGTCGCGGCTCGAGGAGATGGCGGAGGAGCTGCGCGCGCAGGGCCGTCAGGTCGAGACGATCACCGCCGACCTGGGCCGCGAGGTCGACGTGCACCGGGTGGCCCGGAGGCTCGCCGAGCGCGAGCGGCCCGTGGAGCTGCTCGTCAACAACGCGGGCTACGGGATGCGCTCCCGCCTCGCCGACGTCGACCTCGCCGAGGCGGGCGACGCGATCGCCGTCATGATGCACACCCCGCTCGTGCTCGCAGCCGCCGCGGTGCCCGGGATGCGCGAGCGCGGCCACGGCGCCATCGTCAACGTCGCGAGCGTCGCCGGCTACCTCTCGATGGGCCTGTACTCGGCGATCAAGGCGTGGCTCCGGGTCTACAGCGAGAGCCTGTCGAACGAGCTCCACGGCACGGGCGTGACGGTCACGGCGCTGCTGCCCGGGTGGGTGCGCACCGAGTTCCACGACCGCGCGCACATCCGCAAGTCCTCGATCCCCTCGTGGCTGTGGCTCTCGGCCGACGACCTGGTGGCGGCGTGCCTGCGCGACGTGGATCGCGGTCGCGCCACCTCGACCCCGAGCGCGCGCTACCGCTTCCTCGGGTGGTGGCTGCGCCACCTCCCGCCGCGCACCGTGCGCTGGGTCTCCCGCAGGCTGTCGAGCTCGCGCCACAGCGACGCCTAGGCGGATTCCCGCGAGACCGCGCATCCGACGCCCGAGAACCCGTTTTCCGCGTCGGATGCGCGGTCTCGTCGCGCTCCCGACGGAATGCGGCGGGACTAGCCTGGCTGCATGGTGCAGCGCGGCGGGGAGGGTGCGGCCCCCCGCCGCGACCGCTTCACCTCGCGGGCGCAGGCCGCGGCGCGCTTCGTGGCGCAGCGCGGCATCCTGAAGCCCGTCGCCTGGTCGGTCGTGAAGGTCACCGTCGTCGGCCGGCGCAAGCTGCGCGAGGTGCCGAAGGCCTTCGTGGTGGTGGCCAACCACTCGAGTCACCTCGACGCGCCGCTCATCCTCGGCGCCCTCCCGCGGCGCCTGGCGCGCTACCTCGCCGCGGGCGCCGCGGCCGACTACTTCTTCGACGTGTGGTGGCGCCGCGGCCTCACGGCGCTCTTCTTCAACGCCTTCCCGGTCGACCGCAAGGGGCTGAACCCGCGCAGCGTCTCGGCGCGCTCACTGCTCGAGCGCGGCGTGCCGCTGCTCGTGTTCCCCGAGGGCACCCGCTCGAAGACCGGCGAGATGGGCGCGTTCAAGCAGGGGGCCGCCTCGCTCGCGATCGCGGCGGGGGTGCCGTGCCTTCCCGTCGCGCTCATCGGGGCGGGGGCGGCGCATCCGCGCGGCAGCAGCTGGCCGAAGCCGGGACGCCTCCCGGTGGGGGTCGTGTTCGGCGCGCCGATGACCGCCGCGGCCGGCGAGAGCGCCGCCGCGTTCACGGCGCGCCTGCGCGACGAGATCGTGCACCTGCACGAGGCCTACGCACCCCGTATTCTGGGCGCGTCGCCCGCCGGGGAGCTTCCGAGCCCGGCGGTGCATCCGTCACCCGAAGGAGAGAGACCGTGAGCGGCGTCGAGCACATGAAGTGGTGGGGCTGGGGCGTCGAGGGCGTCGGGTTCCATCACGAGGACAAGCCCGGCTTCGCGCCCTTCGTGCTGGATGCGGTCGGCCTCGACCTCGCGACGGCGCAGACCGCGGTCCAGCCCTCGTTCGACGGCCTCGTGCTGGCCGACCCGGCGGTGCGGCCCGCGTTCGTGGCCGCCCTCGCGTACATCGTGGGCGAGGACCACGTCGCGACGGATGCCCTGCAGCGCGTGGTCCACAGCTACGGCAAGAGCCTGCGCGATCTCGTGCGCATCCGCTCGAACGCCGTCGCGCGCGCCGTCGACGTGGTCGTGTACCCGGCCGACGAGGCCGAGGTGCGGCGGATCGTGGATGCGGCGGTCGCCGAGGACGCCGTCGTCATCCCCTTCGGCGGCGGCAGCAACATCGCGGGCTCCCTCGAGCCGATCGCGGGGGAGACCCGCACGGTCGTCTCGCTCGACATGGGCCGCATGAACGCGGTGCTCGACATCGACGAGGAGTCGGGGCTGGCCCGCATCCAGGCCGGCGCCCTGGGGCCGCACCTCGAGGCCCAGCTCGCCGCGCGCGGCTGGACGATCGGCCACTTCCCCGACAGCTTCACCCACTCCACGATCGGCGGCTGGGCGGCCACCCGCTCCTCGGGCATGCAGTCGGACAAGTACGGCGACATCGCGCAGATCGTGCGCGGGCTGCGCGTCGTGCGGCCCTCGCATCCGGACCGCGACGGCGTGCTGGTGATCCCGGCGATCCCCTCGGCGTCGACCGGCCCGAGCGTGCGCGAGATGATCGTCGGCTCGGAGGGGCGCCTCGGCGTCATCACCGAGGTGACTGCGCAGGTGCACCGGGTCGCGGAGGTGCGCGAGATCCAGGCGTACTTCTTCCCCAGCTGGGCGGCGGGCGTCGCGGCGATGCGCGAGATCTCCGAGTCGGATGCGAGCCCCATCATCACGCGCGTCTCCGACGCCCGCGAGACGGGCTTCTCGATGGCGACGAGCAAGGAGCGCCACGGCATGGACGCGCTGCTCGCCGAGAAGGTGCTGCCCGCGATCATGCGGTCGAAGGGCTGGGAGCTCGACAAGATCTGCCTCTCCTTCATCGGCTTCGAGGGCGGCGCCGCGCACGTGAAGCGCCAGAAGAAGCTCGTGGGCGCGATCGTCAAGCGCCACGGCGGCATGGGCGTCGGCACCGGTCCCGGGGTGCTCTACGACCAGAAGAAGTTCGACACCCCCTACCTGCGCGACTTCCTGCTCGACCGGGGCGCCGCGGGCGACGTGTCGGAGACGGCGGCTCCCTGGTCGAAGCTGCTGCCGCTCTACGACGGCGTCGTCGAGGCGGCGAACCGCGCCTACGACGAGATCGGCAAGAAGGGGTGGATCATGTGCCACCTCTCGCACTCCTACCACTCGGGCGCCTGCCTCTACTTCACCTTCGCCTTCGTGGCCGGCGACGACATGCTGCGCGAGTACGACGTCGTGAAGTCGGCGATCCAGCAGGCCTTCGTCGACAACGGCGGCACGATCTCGCACCACCACGGCGTGGGCGTCGAGCACTCGCCGTGGCTCGAGCAGGACATCTCGCCCGAGGGCGTCGCCGTGATGCGCGGCCTGTTCGCCGCCGTCGACCCGGATGCGCGGTTCAACCCCGGCAAGGTGGTGCCCGGCGAGCGTCTCGGAGCGCCCGCCGCCCGCGGGTGACGGCGCCACGCGTCGTCGTCGTGGGCGACGTCATCAACGACATCGTCGCGGTGACCCGCGGCGACGCGCGCCCCGAGGACGGAGCATCCGCCACCGTGCGCGCCCGCCCCGGGGGCTCGGCGGCGAACATCGCGGTCTGGCTGGGGAGCCGCGGGGTGCCGGTGGACTTCGTCGGCGCGGTCGGCGCGCACGACGCGGCGCTGCACGAGTCGGAGTTCCGGGAGGCGGGGGTCGAGCCGCACCTCAGCGTGGAGGTCTCGGCCCCGACCGGGACGATCATCATCCTGGTGCACGGAACGGAGCGCTCGACGTTCGCCGACCGCGGCGCGAACACCCTGCTCACGCCCGACGCCGTGACCGACGAGCTGCTCGCCGGCGCCGCGCTCCTGCACATCGGCGGATACCGGATCGCCGACGGCTTCGGGGGCGCGGGCGGGCGCAGCCTGTTCGCGCGCGCGGCGGCCGCGGGTGTGCCGGTGTCGGTGAACTCGGCCTCGGTCGGCATGATCTCGCAACTGGGTGCCGAGGCCTTCCTCGAGGCGATCGCCGGTGCCGAGCTGCTGTTCGTCGGCGCGGAGGAGTCGGCGCTGCTCACGGGCCTCGCCGATCCGGATGCGGCGGCGCGGCTCCTCGGGGCGAGCTTCCCGGTCGTGGTGCTCACGCGCGGCGAGCACGGGGCGCTCGTGGTGGCGGACGGGGCGGATCCCGTGGCGATCGCGGCGCATCCGGTGCGCTCGGTCGACCCGACCGGCGCGGGCGACGCCTTCCTCGCGGGTTTCGTGGAGGTCTGGCTGCGCACGCGCGACGCGATCGCCGCGGCCGAGGCGGGCGCGTTCCTCGCGGCGCGGGCCGTGATGGTGATCGGCGGGCGGCCGCCGGTCTAGAGCCCGCGCAGCTTGCGCGTGAGGTCGCGCAGCTGGCGCTGCTCCTCGCGGCTCAGCGCCGCCATCCGCGCGATGATGGCTCGGCTGTGCGTGCGGCCGACGCGGCGGAACACCTCCACCCCCTGCTCGGTGAGGGCCGCGATGGTGCCGCGCGCGTCGTTCGGGTCGGGTGTCTTGGTCACGAGTCCGCGCGCGACGAGGCGGTCGAGCAGGCGGCTCACGCTCGGCTGCGAGAGCAGCAGGTGCTCGTTGAGGTCGCGCAGGCGCAGGGCGTGACCGGGCTGCTGGTAGAGGTTCAGCAGCACGTCGTACTCGGTGAACGAGACCTCGTCGTGAACGAAGACCTTCCGCAGGTCGCGCAGCACGGCCACCTGCGCCCGGTAGAGCGATTCCCAGGCGTCGACGGCATCCGCACGATCGGTCACGACGATCACTCTACGAAAGCGGGCCGAGATGCGCCCCGAACGTGATTGAGGGTCGGCCGCAGAGGCGAGCGGCCGACCCTCTCCCTTGCACCAAGAGTGTCCTGCAATCACATTCCGCTTCCTCCGCCACAGCAAACGGATGAAGCACTACGAATGTATAACGGAAAGGTAACGCTGTCTAGTTATCAAGCCGTTATTTTTCTCGGCTCACCGATGCGTCCGGGAAGGGCAGGCACACCTCCCTGGCGCGCCGCGCCCCGGTCGTGCTTTCATGGCGCCCATGACCAGTTCGGCGCACCCCGACGAACCGCACGCGGGCGGCCTCGCCTCTCGTCTCAACTGGCTGCGCGCGGGGGTGCTCGGCGCGAACGACGGCATCGTGTCGGTCGCCGCGATCGTCGTCGGCGTGGCCGGCGCGACGCCGTCGACGGCGGCGATCCTGTCGGCCGGTGCGGCGGGCCTCATCGGAGGCGCGGTGTCGATGGCGCTCGGCGAGTACGTCTCGGTGAGCAGCTCGAAGGACACCACGCACGCCCTCATCGCGAAGGAGCGCGAGGAGCTCGCGACGATGCCGGAGGCCGAGCTCGCGGAGCTCGCGGGCATCTACGAGGCCAAGGGGCTCACCCCCGAGACAGCGCAGCGAGTGGCCGAGGAGCTCACCGCGCACGACGCGCTGCGCTCCCACCTCGAGGCGGAGCTGCACATCGACCAGGACGACGTCGCGAGCCCGTGGACGGCGGCCTGGGCCTCGGCCGCGTCGTTCACGATCGGCGCGCTGCTGCCGTTCCTCACGATCCTGCTGCTGCCGGACGCCGTGCGCATCCCCGGAACCTTCGTCGCCGTGCTCATCGCGCTCGCCGCGACCGGCACGCTCAGCGCGCGGATCGGCGGGGCCTCGGTCGCACGCACGGTGCTGCGCGTCGTGATCGGCGGGGCGCTCGCCCTCGGCGCGACGTTCCTCGTGGGCTACCTGCTCGGCACCACGGGCGTGGTCTGATCCGCAGCCCGCTCTTCTCGAACTCCCATCCGGCAGTAGGCGGACTCACATCCGCGGCATAGGAACACGCTCGACGCTGAACCCGACCGCATCGCTCGAGCTCGGGAGGGGACATGACCGCGACGCTCGCCCCCGCCGTGCGCACCGCCGCCGCCACCGCTCCGCGTGACGCCCTCCGGATGCGCCGCCTGCGTCGCCGCCGGCTGGTCTCCGACCTGCTCGTGATCGCGTTCTGGGCCTCGGGCGCCGCCGCGGCGGCGCTCGCCCTCGCCTCCGGCGCGCTGCCCGCGTGGGCGTCGCCGGGCGACGTCGCCACCGGCCTCGGCATCCTCGCGGGACTCGTCGGCTCGGACTTCGTGCTCGTGATGCTCGTGCTCGCCGCCCGGATCCCCGCTCTCGACGCAGCGATCGGCCACGATCGCGCGATGGCCGTGCACCGCCGTCTGGGCAAGCCGGCGCTCTATCTGCTGCTCGCGCACGGCGCGCTGCTGCTGGCCGGCTACGCGATGAGCGCGGGGATCGACCCGGTGCAGGAGCTCGTGCAGCTCTGGGAGACCCCGGACATGCCCCTCGCGTTTCTGGGGCTGGGCCTGTTCCTCACGGTTGTCGCGACCTCGCTCGTCGCCGTGCGCCGGCGGTTCCCCTACGAGGTCTGGCACGCGATCCACCTCCTGAGCTACGCGGCGGTGCTCGCGTCGGTGCCCCACCAGCTGAGCGCGGGGGGCGTGCTCGCGGAGGGGACCGCGCAGCGCGCCTACTGGATCGTGCTCCTCCTCCTGGCTGCCGGGTCGATCGTCGTGTTCCGCGTGCTCGAGCCGATCGTGCAGTCGATCCGGCACGACGTCCGGGTCGAGCGCGTCGAGCGGATCGCGTCGGATGCCGTGTCGCTGCACCTGCGCGGCCGCCGCCTCGAGCGTCTCGGCGCCCGTGGCGGCCAGTACTTCTTCTGGCGGTTCTGGACGGCGGGAACCTGGTGGCACGCCCACCCCATCTCGCTCTCGGCCGAGCCGACGGCGGATCGGGCGCGCATCACGGTGCGCGTGCTCGGCGCCGGCACCGCACGGCTCGCGGAGCTGGCCCCGGGAACCCGTGTCGGCTTCTCGGGACCCTTCGGCCTCTTCACCGACGCCGCGCGCACCTCACCCGATCTCGCGATCGTCGCGGCCGGGATCGGCGTGACCCCGGTGCGCGCGCTGCTCGAGTCGGGCGACCTCGCCGTGGGGGAGGCCACCATCCTGGTGCGCGGCGCGGACGCCGACCGGCTGTTCCTCGTCGACGAGCTGCAGGAGCTCGCGCGGCGTCGCGGTGCGCGCCTCTATCGCTCGACCGGTCCGCGCGCGGAGGGCGGATGGATGTCGCGCGCCGACCGCGAGCGAGGAGTGACCCTGCGGAGCGTCTTCCCGCGGCTCGACAGCTCCGACCTCTACGTCTGCGGGCCGCGCGAATGGACCGAGGCGGTGCTGCGCGACGCGCGGGCCGCGGGCGTGCCCGACGACCGCATCCACGCCGAGAGGTTCGACTGGTGAGGGCGCGCGCCGTACTGGGCAGCGTGCTCGCCGCCTTCGGCATCCTGGTGATCGGCTGGGAGGCGGGGACGGTGCACGCGACCTCGCCGATCGCGGCGAGGCCGCCATCCGGTGCGTCGTCGGGTGCGGGAGGCGCGGGCGCGGCGACCGGCGGCTCCACGGGGGCCGCGGCGACCTCGAGCTCGAGCTCGAGCTCGGGCGCGGTCGCCGACGGGAGCTACACGGGCGCGGTCGCGAGCACCCCCTACGGCGACGTGCAGGTGAGCGTGTCGATCTCGGGCGGCCGGATCGCGGACGTCACCGCGCTGAAGCTCACCGACCGCGACGGCCGGTCCGTGCAGATCAGCAACCGCGCGGCCCCCGTGCTGCGCCAGGAGGTGCTCGCCGCTCAGACGGCGAAGGTGCAGATGGTCAGCGGCGCCACCTTCACGAGCGACGCATACCTCGGCTCGCTGCAGTCGGCCCTCGACCAGGCGGGATTCTCCTCGTGAACCGCCGGTGGACGACCATGGGCACGGTCGCGTCGCTGCGCGCGCCGGAGGGTGCGCTCGCCGCCGGGCTCCTCGCCGAGCTGGAGTCGGTGTTCGCCGAGGCGGACGCACGGTTCTCGCTCTACCGCGCCGACTCGGAGCTCGCCCGGATCGGTCGCGGCGAGCTGCCGCTCGAGGAGGCGAGCGGTGCGCTCCGCGACGCCTACGCGTGCGCGCTTGAGTGGCGGGGGCGCACCGACGGCGCCTTCACGCCGCACCGGCCGGACGGTGTGATCGACCTGTCCGGGGTCGTGAAGGCCCTCGCCATGGCGGAGGGCGCCGACCTCCTGTCGCGGGAGGGCGCCACGCGGTGGGCGCTGGGGGTGGGCGGCGACGTGGTCTGGGAGGGTCCCGCGACCGGTGTGATGGGGATCGTCGACCCTGCCGACCGCGGAGCGCTCCTCGCGACCCTCGGGCCCGCGCCCGCGCGGCGGGCCCTCGCGACGAGCGGGTCCGCCGAGCGCGGCGAGCACATCTGGCTGCGCGACGACCTGCCGCGCAGCCCGTTCGCGCAGGTGAGCGTCCTCGCCGACGACATCGTGACGGCCGACGTGCTCGCGACGGCCGTCGTCGCTGGTGGCGAGGACGCGCTCGACCGGGTGTGCGACGGCTGGGACGTCGACGTGCTCGCCGTCCGGCACGACGGGAGCCTGCTCGCGACGCCGGGCCTGCGAGCCGCGCTCGACCGCGCCGTCGGCGGCGCCGTCGTCAACGCAGAGCGGTGACGATCGCCTCGCCGAGCTCGCGCGGGCGCGTGAGCTGCGGCCAGTGCCCGGTGTGCAGCTCGATGAAGCGCAGCTGCTCGATCGCCGCGAGCTCGGCGAAGAACGGCGAGGCGAACCACTCGCGGTAGCCGGCCTCGTCGTGCGAGGTCGCGATGACGGTCGAGGGGATGGCGCGCCGGCGCGGGTCGTGGAGCCGCTGCGGGTCGCGGGCCGTGCCGACGGGCTCGGGCACCGCGCGCTCGCGGAACCGCTCGAGCGCGGCCTCGTCGAGATCGCGCAGGTCGGCGTCGTCGAATGTCGACCACTCGGGGAGCGGCACCGTGCCGTCGACGACGGGCAGCTCGTCGTTGTTGGGCATGCCGTCCGGCAGCGGGAAGGTGTCGACGTAGACGAGGTGCGCGACACGGTCGACGCGTCGATCGGCCACGCCGTAGGCGACCGGTCCACCGCCCGAGTGGCCGACGAGCGCGACCGGTCCGTCGAGGCCGTCCACGAGGGCGACGATCGCGTCGATCTGCTCCTGCAGGGAGGCGGATGCCGGGTCGTCCCCGTCCGCGAGGCCGACGCGGGTGACCGCGTGCGCGCGGTGCCCCGCCGCCTCGAGCACGGGCAGCACCTCGTCCCACGAGTCGGCGCGCAACCAGAAGCCGGGGATCAGGATGACGTCCATGCTGCCGACGCTACCCGCGGCCTCCGTCGTCGTCACCCTCTTCGAGCGCGAGGGTCCAGGTCCGCAGGATGCGCGCGAGCTCCGCGCGGTCGCTCTCCGGCAGCATCGCGACGAGCCGGTGCTCGTTGGCCATGTGGTCGGTGAAGGCCGCGTCGATGAGCTCGCGGCCCTGTGGCGTGAGCGCGATCCGCCGCCCGCGCCCGTCGTCGGCATCCGGGCGCCGGCTCACGAGGCCCGCCGCCTCGAGGCGGTCGACGCGCTTGGTCATGGCGCCCGTGGTGACCATGGTGTGGCGGGCGAGCTCGCCCGCGGGCAGCTCGTAGGGCGCGCCGGTGCGGCGCAGGGAGGCGAGCACGTCGAACTCGCCCTCGCCGAGTCCGTGCTCGCGGTAGACGGCGACGAGCTCCTCGCGCAGCCGCGCGGCGAGACGGTGCAGCCGGCCGATCACCCCCTGCGGTGAGGGGTCGAGGTCGGGCCGCTCCTGGCGCCAGCGCTCCTGGATGCGGTCGACCCGGTCCTCGGGTGCGGGTTCCGCGGATTTCTCGGCCACACGGGAATATTAGCTTCCCGGGAAGCTTTAATAGCTTCCATGGAAGGTATCTGGCGCTCGATCCTCATCACCGCGATCGCTCCCGTCGCCTGGGGCGCGACCTACTTCGTGACGCACCACACCCTGCCCGCCGACGCGCCGCTCTGGGGCGCCGCGTTACGCGCCCTGCCCGCGGGCATCGTGCTGCTGCTCATCGCCCGCCGTCGCCCGCACGGGATCGAGTGGGCGCGCACGGCGCTGCTCGGCCTGCTCAACGTCGGCGGCTTCTTCCTGCTGCTCTACGTGGCCGCGCAACTGCTGCCCACGAGCGTCGCCTCCTCGATCATGGCCGCCTCGCCGCTCGTGCTCGCCCTGTTCGCCTGGGCGCTCGCCGGCCAGCAGCCGACGGTACGGATGTTCGCGGGCGCCGGCATCGGCATCCTCGGTGTGCTGCTGCTCGTGGCCGGCGGCCTCGGCGCGGTCGACGGTTGGGGCGTCGCGGCATCCGCGGGCGGCCTCGTCTCCTCCTCGCTCGGCTACGTGCTCACCAAGCGCTGGGGTGCGACCGCCTCGCCCGTCACGGCGAGTGCGTGGCAGCTGCTGTTCGGCGGCGGGATGCTGCTCGTCGCCGCGGTGCTCGTGGAGGGCCCGCCGCCCGCGCTCGACGCCACCGGATGGCTCGGGGTCGCCTACGTGACCCTCGTCGCCACCGCCCTCGCGAACGTCGCCTGGTTCCACGGCCTCGAGCACCTCAGCGCAGGCACGGTCGGCATCGTCGGGCTGCTCAACCCCGTGACCGGGGTGCTGCTCGGCGTGGCCTTCGGGGGAGAGGAGCTCGCGCTCCCGCAGCTGCTCGGCATCGTGCTCGTGCTGGCCGGGATCGTGGCGGGGCGGCCGCGACCGCGCAGGACGCGCATCCGCGAGGCCGCCTGAGGGACGGCGCCGGTCACCACGCCGCGCGGGCGCGGGCAAGCGCCTCCGCGTCGGCCCCGCCGTGCTCGAGGGCGAGCAGCGCGGCCCCCGCGATGGGCGGATCGGCCACCACGACCGTGGGCGAGCTCGGCGCGACCTCGGCGAGGCCGCGCTCGAGACGGTCCTGGAACCGGCCCGAGGCCGAGGCGAGCAGCCCGCCGCCCAGCACGATCGGCACCGGCCGCCCGGCGAAGTCGAGGCGCCGCACGACGGCGCGCACGAAGGCGACGATCTCGTCGGCCTGCTTGTCGACGAGATGCACGGCCACGGCGTCGCCCTCCTCGGCGGCGGCGAGCACGTCGGGCGCGAGCGCCGCGAGCTCGGAGTGCTCGCGGCGGCCGAAGTGCAGCTCCTCGATGAGCTCCGGGATCGCCTGGCCGAGCCGTTCCCGGATGCGCTCCGTGAGCACGGTGTGCGGCCCGCGGGCGTCGATGTCGCGCGCGGCGTGCCAGAGCGCCGCCTGGCCGAGCCCCATGCCGCCGCCCCAGTCGCCGGAGATCGCTCCGAGCGCGGGGAAGCGCGCCACCGCTCCGTCGGCGCGCACGCCGAGCGCGTTGACGCCCGTGCCGCACACCACCACGATCGCGTCCGGCTCGTCGGTGCCCGCGCGCAGCAGCGCGAACAGGTCGTTGTCGACCGCGAGGCCCCGCCCCGCCCATGACCGGCCCTCGACCGCCGCACGGTAGGCGGCGATCTCGACCGGCAGATCGAGGCCCGAGAGGTACAGGTCGACCTGGACGGGCACCGCATCGCCCGCGACCTCCCGGATGAGCCCGTCGATCACCTCGACCGAGCCCTCGACGCCGATGAAGTGCGGGCTGCATCCGGGGCCGCGGCGCCGCGCCACGAGACGGCCGTCGAGGGCGAAGGCCACGGCATCCGTCTTGGAGCCGCCGCCGTCGACCGCGACGACGAGCTCGGTCATCGTGCCCACGACAGGTGCTCCGCGTTGGCGGCCAGCAGCAGGTCGGTGAGCTTCTCGGCACGATCGTGCTGCAGCACGAGCGGATGCGCCCGCATCGCCCGCAGAACCCGGTCGCGCCCGCCGTGCACCGCCGCCGAGAGGGCCAGGCGCTCGTAGCCCGCGACGGCCGAGATGAGCCCGCGCACGTCGTCGGGCAGCGGCGCGACCTCCTCGCCGACGAAGCGCCCGTCGCGGAAGGCTGCCGGCACCTCCACCACGTGGTCGTCGGGCAGGAACGGCAGCAGGCCGTCGTTGCGGATGTTGACCACGCGCGGGGTCGGGTCGCCCCCGTGGATCGCCGCGAGCAGCTCCACGGCGGCCTCCGAGTAGAAGGCGCCGCCGCGCTTCTCCAGGATCTCCGGCTTGGTGTCGACCGCGGGGTCGGCGTACAGCTCGAGCAGCCGGTTCTCGATCTCGCGCACCGCCTCGGCGCGGGTCGGCTCGTGCTCCTGCTCGGCGAGCACCTCGTCGTGAGCGTAGTAGTAGCGCAGATAGTAGGAGGGCAGCATCCCGAGCTGGCCGACGAGGGCCGGCGGCAGCTCCACGCTGCCGGCGAGCTCGTCGAGGCGCTCGGCGAGCATCCCGGGCAGCACGTCGCGGCCGCCGACCGTCACGCTGCGCTCCCAGGTGAGGTGGTTGAGCCCCACGTGGCCGAGCCGCACCTCGTCGGGCGCGACGCCGAGCTCGGCGGCGAAGCGCCGCTGGAAGCCGATCGCCACGTTGCACAGGCCCACGGCGCGGTGGCCGTCCTCGAGAAGCGCGCGCGTGACGATCCCGACCGGGTTGGTGAAGTCGACGAGCCAGGCGTCGGGGCGGGCCCGCTCGCGCACGACCTCGGCGATGCGGCGCACGACCGGCACCGTGCGGAGGGCCTTGGCGAGGCCGCCCGGCCCCGTGGTCTCCTGGCCGATGCAGTGCACCTCGTGCGGCCAGGTCTCGTCGCCGTGTCGGGCGTCCTGGCCGCCCACGCGGAGCTGGAACAGCACGGCGTCGGCGTCCTCGACGCCCGCCGCCACATCCGGCGTGCCCACGATGCGCACCGGGTACCCCGCGCGGTCGAGCATGCGCCGGGCGACGCCGGCCACGAGCTCCACGCGATGCGGGTCCGGGTCGACGAGCGCGATCTCCTCGAGCGGCAGCACCTCGCGATAGCGGGCGAAGCCGTCGATGAGCTCGGGCGTGTAGGTGGACCCGCCGCCGACGATGGCGAGCTTCATGCTGTTCCTCCAGGGGATTCGGTGCGCGGATGCGCGGGTGGGGTCAGTCGTCGGTGATGGCCGACTCGAGCAGGTCGCGGATGCGGTCGACCAGGAGCCGGCGCGCGCCGTGCAGGATGGGCTGCTCGCCGGCGGTGCTCGTGCGGATCGCGACGCGGTGGCGCAGCATCCCGGCGTCCGCCGCATCGGCGCCGCGTACCGGCATCCGGTCGAAGCGCTCCTGCACGAGGCGGGCCAGCTCGGGACCGCCCGCCTGGCAGGTGGGGCCTCCGAGCACGACGGCGGCGGGGTCGAGCACCGCCACGATGGGGGCGGCGGCGAGTGCGAGCCGCGCCGCGAGCGCCTCGCGCAGCGACGCGTCCCTCGCGAGGGGCTCGAGGGCGTCGGCGAGACGCGCGTCGGGGTCGGCGCCCAGCAGCTCGCGGATCGCGAACCCGCCGAGCAGGTCGGTGAAGTCGGCCGCCGCGGGGTCGAGAGCGGCCGCCGAGCGCGGCACCTCGAGGTAGCCGATCTCGCCCGCGCCGCCGAAGGCACCGCGTTGCACCTCGCCGTCGAGGTCGACGCCGACGCCGAGGCCCTCGCCGACCCACAGCACGGTGAACGAGCCGAGCTCGTCGACGGGCACCGCCGCGCGCTCGGCGATCGCGGCGAGGTTGACGTCGTTCTCGAGGATCACCGAGAGCCCGGTCTGCTCCTCGAGCAGGCGGCGGGCGCCCTGCTGCGGCCAGCCGGGCAGCGTGTCGGTGAACGAGAGGGTGTCCTCGCCGGGGTCGACGGCGGCCTGCACGCCGACCGCGACGACGCTCACCGAGTCGCTCGAGACGCCCGCCGCGCGGCACGCGGCCTCGACGGCGGTGCGCACGTCGTCTACCGGAGCCCGCTGCTCGCGGTCCGCGGGCAGCGTCACGACCGGATGCTCGGCATCCGTCGGGTCGACGAGAACCGCCTCGATCTCGGAGGCGAGGATGCTGATCGCGACGCCGGTCATGCTGTCGCCGCGCACGCCGTACGACACCGCGTTGGGGCCGCGCGCGCCCGTCACCTCCCCGGCCGGGGCGATGAGGCCGATCCGTTCGAGACGCATGATCATCTGCCCCGCGGTGGGCTTCGACAGGCCGGAGACCTCGCCGAGCTGCGAGCGGCTCATCGGTCCGTGCTCGAGGAACAGCCGGAACGCCGTGCGGTCGTTGTGGATGCGCAGCCAGGTGGGCGTGCCGGGGGCGGCCTGGTTCATCGGATGCCTTCCTTCGCCGCGCGGACCTCGTCCCGCAGCATCCCGAGGCGCTCGGGATCTGCGGCGGCGTCGCGCAACGCCATCGTGTACTCGTGCTGGGGCCGCAGGATGACGTCGTCCGCGTTTCCGCGCTCGACGACCCTCCCGCGGTTCATGACGAGGATCTCATCCGAGAAGTGCCGCGCGGTCGCCAGGTCGTGCGTGATGTACAGCACGCCGATGCCCTCCTCGCGCTGGAGGTCGGCGAGCAGGTTGAGCACCCCGAGCCGGATCGACACGTCGAGCATCGACACGGGCTCGTCGGCCACGATGAACCGGGCACCCGGGGCGAGTGCCCGAGCGATCGCGACACGCTGCCGCTGGCCGCCCGAGAGCTCGTGCGGCCGGCGCCGGGCGAACGCCGCCCCGGGTGTGAGACGCACGCGCTCGAGCAGCTCGATGGTGCGCTCGTACACCTCCTCGCGCGACAGCCGGGGGTGGTGGATGCGCAGCGGCCGTTCGAGATGGTGACGGATGGTGTGGTACGGGTTGAGCGAGGCGAACGGGTCCTGGAAGACCATCTGCACCTGCCGGCGGTAGTCGGCGAGCGCCCGGCCGTGACGCGGCATCGGCTCGCCGTCGAGCAGCACGGCGCCGGAGGTGAGTCGCTCGAGCTGGGTGATGATGCGCGCCACCGTCGACTTGCCGGAGCCGCTCTCGCCCACGATCGAGATCGTGCGTCCCGGCTCGAGGGTGAACGAGACGTCCTGCACCGCGTGCAGGGTCGAGAAGCGCAGGCCGCTGCGCAGCCGGAAGTCCTTCACGAGCGAGCGCGCTTCGAGCCCCGCGGTCATGCGATCCCCTCCTGTGCGCCACCGCGGATGAACGCGCCGCGCTCGCCCGTGAGGCTCGGGAAGCTCGAGAGCAGCTTCCGGGTGTACGCCGCCTTCGGGTGGCGGTAGACCTCCTCGGCGGTGCCGAGCTCGACGATCGCGCCCTCGAGCATCACCGCGATCCGGTCGCTGATCTCGATGAGCAGCGGCAGGTCGTGGGTGATGAAGATGACGGCGAAGCCGAGCCGTTCGCGCAGCCGCATGATCTCGCGGATGATGCCGCGCTGCACGACGACGTCGAGCGCCGTCGTCGGCTCGTCCATGATCATCACCTGCGGGTCGAGGGCGAGCGCCATGGCGATCATGACGCGCTGCCGCATGCCGCCCGAGAGCTGGTGCGGGAAGCTCGAGGCGCGCGCCGGGTCGACGCCCACGAGACCGAGGAGCTCGGCGGTGCGGGCGTCGCGCTCGCGGCGCGACATGCCCGGCCGGTGGGTCGTGAACACGTCGTGCAGCTGGCGGCGCACCGACATGACCGGGTTGAGGGAGTTCATCGACCCCTGGAACACCATCGACACCTTGTCCCAGCGGAAGCGCCGCAGCTGCTCGCCGTCCAGGGCGACCACGTCGACGTCCGTGCCCGAGGCATCGTGGAACACGACCTCGCCCGAGGTGAGCACGGCGGGTGCCTTGAGCAGCCGGTTGAGGCCGTAGGCGAAGGTGGTCTTGCCGCATCCGGACTCTCCCGCGAGGCCGAGGATCTCGCCGCGGTGGAGGGTGAGCGACACGTTGCGCACGGCGTCGACGGGCGGGTCGACCTCGTAGCGGATCGACACGTCGCGCGCCTCGAGCACCGGCACCCCGGCCGTGCCCTCGACTGTCGTGCCCTGGGCTTCTGCCCGGATCATGCGACGCCTCCGTCCACGGCCGTCTCGTGCGCGAGGGCCTTGCGCTGGGCGCGAGCCGCCTTGGGGGCGAGTCGCAGCCGCGGGTTGATGACCTCGTCGATCGCGAAGTTGATGAGCGAGAGCCCGGCTCCGAGGGCCGCGATGACCGCGCCCGGCGGCACGAACCACCACCAGGCGCCGGTGCCGACCGCCTGGCCGGTCTGCGCGTCGTTGAGCATGGTGCCGAGCGTGATGGAGCCGGTCGGCCCGAGGCCGAGGTAGGAGAGGCCCGCCTCGCCGAGCACGGCGAAGATGATGCCGAAGATGAGCTGGGCGGCGATGAGCGGCACGAGGTTCGGCAGGATCTCGACGAAGATGATCCGCAGCGAGCCCTCGCCCGCGACGCGCGCCGCCGCCACGTACTCCCGGGTGCGCAGCGACCTCGCCTGCGCGCGCAGCACGACCGCCGAACCCGCCCATCCGGTGACGCCGAGCACGAGCGCCACGAGCACCGAGCTGCGGGCGAGCGGCCCGAGGCCCTCGGTGTTCTGCACGTAGGCGGCGATCACCATCACGAGGGGGAGGCCGGGGATCACGAGCATGATGTTCGTCACGACGGTGAGCAGCTCGTCGAGCACCCCGCCGAAGTAGCCGGCCAGGATGCCGAAGACGATCGCGAGGAGAAGGGCCGTGACGCCGCCGACCACGCCGACGAAGAGCGAGCCCTGGGTGCCGTGTGCGAGCTGGGCGAGCACGTCGTAGCCGAGCTTCGAGGTGCCGAGCAGGTGGTCGGGGCCGGGCGGCAGCAGCGAGGGGTTGCCGGAGAAGCGGGGGTCGGGGGTGAGCAACGGGCCGACGAGCCCGAAGAGCACGATCGCGCCGACGATCACGACGCCCGCGACGAGCTTGCCCGACCAGCGGGGCAGCAGGTGCGCGATGCCCGACTCGCGCCGCCGCTCGGAGCGCGCGGTGGCGATGGCGCTCGTGGTGGTCTCAGACATCGTGCCTCACCCGGGGGTCGATGAACCCGTAGATCAGGTCCATGACGAAGTTGGCCGCGAGCACCGTGAGGGTGATCACGAGGAAGACGCCCTGCATGAGCGCGTAGTCGAGGCCCTGCACGGCCTGGATCATCAGCTTGCCGATGCCGGGGTAGCTGAACACCTGCTCCATCACGATGGAGCCGGCCACGACGAAGCCGAGCGCGATGCCGAAGCCCGCGAGGCTCGGGATCGCGGCGTTGCGGGCCGCGTAGCGGGTGCGCACCCGGCCGGGGCGCAGTCCCTTCGCCTCCGCCGTCACGACGTAGTCCTCGGACATCTCCGAGACCATCATGTTCCGCATCCCGAGCAGCCAGCCGCCCACCGACGACAGCACGATCGTCGTCGCGGGCAGGATCGCGTGCACCACTGCGCTGCCCAGGAACGGCCAGCTGAGCTCGGGACCCGCGGGGAAGGAGAAGACGTCGTATCCCCCCACGATGGGCAGCAGGCCCAGCTGCACCGCGAAGATCGCGACGAGCACGAGGGCCAGCCAGAAGTACGGGATGGACTGCAGCACGGTCGTGAACGGGATGAGGTGATCGAGCCAGGTGCCCCGCTTCCACCCCACCCAGGCGCCGATCGCGAGGCCCAGCACGAAGGAGATGACCGTCGCCGTGCCGACGAGCACCACGGTCCACGGCAGCGCCGAGCCGATCAGGTCGGCGACGTGCGCGGGGTACCGCGTGGAGGAGATGCCGAGGTCGCCCTGCAGCAGCCGCCCCCAGTAGGCGATGTACTGGTCCCACATCGGCGTGTTCTTGTCGCCGCCGAGGATCGAGGTGATCGCCCGGACCGTCTCCTCGGAGAGCGGCCGGCCGCCGTTCGCCCGGCGCAGCTTGCCGAGCATGATCGCGGCCGGGTCGCCGGGGAGCAGCCGCGGGAGGAGGAAGTTGAGCGAGATGGCCGCCCACAGGGTCACCAGGTAGAACCCGATGCGTCTCAGGTAGAAGCTCATCCCACTCTCCTCCTCCCGCGTCCGCCCGTGGCCTTACGCCGCCGGCTTGAGGTGGGTCAGCACGATCGCCGACGCCGTGGACAGGTAGGGCAGCGGGTTGGCGTAGAGGTTCGACTCCGTCGGCCAGCCCGTGAACTTCTTCGTGTTGAAGAAGGCCTGGGATGCGTTCAGCACCACCGGGATGTAGGGCAGGTCGCGCACGATCTCGGTCTGCACCGCGGCGTAGGCCGCCTGCTTGGTCGCGACGTCCTCGGTCGCCGCGGCGCTCGCCACCGCGGCGTCGACCACCGGGTTGCTGTAGCGGGCGTAGTTCTGGCCCTTCACGGGGCTCTCGCCGGCCGGCACCGTCGAGGTGCTCGTGTAGTACTCGCTGTAGTTCGAGTACGGGTCGGGCACGAGCGACTGGGTGAGGCCCCACAGCGCCATCTGGAAGTCGCCGTTGGCGATCGGGGTCCAGTACTCGGCGTCGGAGACGGTGCGGGCGTTGACCCGGATGCCGGCGGCGGCCGCCTGCTCGCTGATCAGCTTCGCGGTGTCGTTGTAGTCGGTCCAGCCGTCGGGCGAGAACAGGTCGAGCTCGATCGGCGTGCCGTTCTTGCCGTAGAAGCCGTCGGCGCCCTTCGTGTAGCCGGCCGCCTCGAGGATCGACTGCGCCTCGGCGGCGTTCGCCGACTGCGGGCTCTCGCCGTTGGCGGCGTCGCCGAGCCACTGCTGGTCGCGGGGCAGCAGCACGAAGGCCGGGTTGCTCGCGGCGGGGAGGCCGGCGAAGGCCTTCTCGGCGATCGCGGTGCGGTCGATGGCGACGTTGATCGCCTGGCGCACCGCGGGATCCGTCTGCGCGCCCGTGCAGCCGAGGGCGGCGTTCGAGCAGGTGATGATGGTGGTCGGGTCCTGCTGGTTGTTCATCGTGGAGATGTCGCCGGAGCCGGTGACCCCGTCGGGGTTGGCGATGAACTGGCCGACCCAGTCGATCTTGCCGGTCTTGAGCAGGTCCTCCGACGACTGGTTCGAGTCGAGGCCGAGGTACTGCACCTCCTTGACCGCGGGGGCGCCGTCGCGGAAGTTCGGGTTCGCCTCGACCGTGTAGGCGGCCTCCGAGAACGACTTCAGCATGTAGGGGCCGGAGCCGACGGGCGCGTCGGCGTTGGTCTCGGCCATGAAGTCGGTGATGCCCGACCAGACGTGCTCGGGCACGATCCAGGTGGAGCCGAGGGTGAGCGACGCCGAGGTGAACTGCGGCTCCGCGTAGCTGAGCACGACGGTGGTGTCGTCGGGGGTCTCGACCGAGAGGAGCTTGTCGGTCTTGTTGGGGCCGTAGCCGAAGGTGAAGGCGACGTCCTTCGAGGTGAGGGGCTTCCCGTCGTTCCACTTCTGGCCGGACTTGATGTGCACGGTGAGCACGGTGCCGTCGGCGCTGTACTCGAAGCTGTCGCCGATGAGGCCGATGGGGGCGTCGCTCGAGAGCTGGTTGAAGAAGAACAGCGGCTCGTAGATCGCGCCGAAGGTCGCGTGGGCCGCGGTGTCGGCGGCGAAGGGGTTGAAGTTCTTGTTGATGGGGGTGGCGCTGCCTGCCCAGACGTGCAGGACCGCGCTGGAGTCGGATCCGGCGTCGGAGCCTCCGGGGGTACAGCCGGTGAGGGCCATCGCGAGGCTCGCCGTGGCGGCCGCGAGGGCGATCGCTGTGCGGGTGGTGGATCGGCGCATTGCTCTGGTGTTCCTTTCGTCATTGAGGGAACGCGGGCTGGCCGCGATGCCGCAACGCTACTGGAAAGAAACTAACCGAAAACAGCCTTGTATGTTACGAAACGATAACGAACCCGTTGGGCGCCGCCCGGCGGACCTCCTTACGGGTGAGGGCGACGGCGGCGCTCAAGGTTCTTTGGGGGTTCGGTGTCGGATGAGACCGGCGGCCAGAATCAGCATGATCGTCGAGAACACAGTGAGCGCTTGAGACTCGGCAGCAAATGAGATGAATTTCATCCACATTGGTTGCTGTTGAAAAACTTGCTGATTGGAATTTGTGATGACGATAGCCGCCACTAAGCCCAAGAACGTCACGCCCGCCGCCGAGAAGATGACACCTGCGCCAAAATGAGGAATTAGTGACATCAACCCGAGAGCTACCGAGGCCACCAATGCCCCTGCTGTCAGAATGAATGGCCACGAAGAAGTTGGTGACTTGAATCCAGCAGGCATTAGATCGGGGCCAAGAATCACGCCGGCGGTCGTCGCCCAGCTGAGGGCTGACCCATACGCGCTCACAAGTATGACTGTGAGTCCGGCCAAACTCCCGATAAGAAGGGCGGATGGGCGAATACCTCGAGTTGGGATCAAGGCACCGGCTCAGGGTGGACGAGTTGCATCTCTATCTGGGCTCTTCCATCCAAAGTGGATGCGGTGAGAGGGCCTTGATGGCCTCGGCTGTCACCGGTGATCACGTTGCCGGCGAGGGCGGACAACCCCTCTGGGACTTCGGTGAAACTGAGTGAATCCGGTATGAGATACGCCTCAACATAGCCTTCCTCGCCTGTCTCGTTGACGGAGGTGACGCTGCTGGACACGCCCGACTTTCCGAACTGATGGGCGGTTACGCATGACATCGAAGCGCCACCCGTAGCGGTCAGAATGTTCACCAGGCATATCTGCTCACGCTCGTTGATCGCGACCCAGAATCTGGCGGCGGCAGTTGCGCCGAGGTACCGTGTGGATTCGTAGCGCAGTCCTGCTCCTTCGAAATACAGGTCCCCATCTTTGTTGGGGGGCAACTGATCTATCGATGTTCCTGGTCTTGAGAGTGCTTGGAGGTAGGCATCTGGCCCGGCGTTTCCGGTTGCCCATGCTGACGTGGCGCCAAAGCCGGCCGCTGCCGAGGCGACGATCGACAAGGCAATCGTGCTGATCGTGACCCGGATGCGCGGTGTGGCCTTTCCTTCACTCATTCTTGCCTCCGTCAAGCCCAGTATTTGATGTCGCAGTACATGTTCCGGGGGTTGAGCGGGTCGATTGCGGTCCAGTTGAACCCGCAACGGGCGTACGCGTAGGAGACCTCTCCGCCCGGATCGGCATACAACCATCCACCGCCGGGCCCAGTCGCGCTTGTGCTTCCAGTAATCCAGCGCACCTGGCTCGTCTGCGTCATTGCGCCGCTCGTGTCCTCGACCCAGACCGATCCCCAATCGATGAGGCTCACGGTCGGACTTTGCTTATAGTTGCCGTTACCTCCGTATGCCCCTGGATTGCTGACTCCCCAGTACCGGAAGCAGCACACTGTGGTGCCTGCGTTGGCCGCGACCGGCCCGGTTAGCAGTGCGGCTGCGATGCCTACGACCGCAGAAACGGTGGCGCTTCTGAGTAGCTTTATGTGCTTCTGGTTCATGCGCTCCAACCCTTAGTCGCATGCCTTCGTAGATCGTGAGCTCATCTCGGACCTTAGCAGCGGTCAGTGCGATGGTCAATGATGCGCGAGCATACGTCGGGTTGGAGGCGGGTGGCTGTGGTGCCTGCACGTTCGCGTTGTGCGCGAGCCTGTGCGGAGCTGGCGGCCCCGCGGAGCGTGGCGGGCGCTCAGAACACGTCGGGCGACGGCGTCGACGCCCAGCGGATGGTGACATCCGCGTGGCGGTCGAAGCGGTAGCCGGAGCCGCGCACCGTGCGCACGATGTCCTCGTAGGCCCCGAGCTTCGCGCGCAGGCGACGCACGTGCACGTCGATCGTGCGCTCGTTCGGCACCTCGTCGTCGGACCCGTCGGCCCACAGGGTCGCGATGATCTCGCCGCGGTCGATCGTGCGGCCCTCGCGCAGCACGAGGAACTGCAGCAGCTCGAACTCCTTGTAGGTGAGCGGCGCGGTCTCGCCGTCGAGCTGCACGCGCTTGCGCGAGATGTCGATCACGACCCCGCCGCGCGGCTCCGGCTCGGCGGCGGGCGCCGCGGCCTGGCGGTGCTTGGCGAGTGCGGCCGGGTCCTGCAGGGCGAGGCGCACCACCTCGACGTCGCGCCCGCCGGCGCCCTCCGGGGCGAGGGCGACAGCGGCGTAGGTCTCGGCATCCGGGGCGAGCTCGGCGACCGTGCGCTTGAGCGCCTCCACGAGCTGGGGCAGCGAGATGCCGGAGGCCGCGGCCTTCAGCTCGTCGACGCCCACGTAGAGGGCGAAGCCGCGGGCCTCGGTGCCGTCGGGCACGGCTCGGATGCGGGGGCGCTCGGGCTCCGGCTGCGGCACCGCGCGCGGCGCGGGGTAGGGGCGGGTCGGGGGGCGGAGGGTGTCGAGGGTGGCGAGGGACATGTCGTCGAATCCTTGCGGGGTGTCGGCGGCCGCACGAGGGGCGGCGGGCCGGGGTGTGTCGAAGGGGGAGGCGGGGTCCGGGGTGGAAGGGCCGGACGCCTCGGGGTTCACCATGGTGTGTTCATCGGGGAACGACGGGTGACTGCGGGCGGAGATGGCCTACGCGCACATTCGACAACACATGACCGCATTCCCGAAGGCCTCGACGGAGGTCGTGGGACGGGCGTGAACGGTCATGCCTGCCAGTTTGGGCGAGCGTTACGCCGTGTGTCAACCGCGACCCGCTCATCCGCGCGCTCGGCGTAACACTTCGCAAAGCGGCTCAGGCCCGCTCGAGCAGCACCATCACCTCGTAGTGGCTCGTCTGCGGGAACATGTCGAACACCCGGATGCGGCGCGGGCGCAGCGACGGCATCGCGGCGAGGTCGCGCGCGAGCGACTCGGCGTTGCAGCTCGAGTAGACGACCGTGCCGACCGTGGAGGCCTCGAGCGTCGCGCACAGCTCGGCGCCGAGACCGCGGCGGGGCGGGTTGACGACCACGGCATCCGGAGCGCCCGCGCCCGCGGTCAGCGCGGTCGCGTCGCCCACCTCGAACACGACGTCGGCGAGCCCCGCCTCGGTGGCGGAGAACCGCGCGCTCTCGACCGCGGGCGCGCTCGACTCGATGCCCCGCACCCGGCGGCCGGGGGCGGCGAGATGCAGGGCGAAGCCGCCGACGCCGCAGTAGAGGTCCCAGACGGATGCGGGGGCCAGCTCGTCGAGCCACTCGCGCGCCTGCCGGTAGAGACCCGCGGCGACCTCCGTGTTGGTCTGGAAGAAGCTGCCCGGACGCAGATGCAGCACGACGTCGTCGAGTCGCATCGCGAGCGACTCGTCGGCCGTCAGCGGGATCTCGGTGTCGCCCTCGAGCACCGCCTTGTGCTCGGGCAGCAGGTTCGCCGAGACGACCGCGAGCCGCGGCAGCTCGGCCAGCAGGCTCGGCAGGTGCTTGCGGATGCGCGCGAGCGACTCGGTCGAGCGCAGCACGAGCCGCAGCATGAGGCGGCCGTCGGGCGACTCGGTGAGGAGCACGTTCTTGAGCTCGCCGCGACGGGCGGGCACGTCGTAGGGCACGAGGCCGGCGCGCGTGACGAAGGCGGCGATCGCGGGGAACGCGGCGCGGAGGCCGGGGGCGAGCACGCCGCATCCGCTCAGGTCGACGCCGTGGCGGTCGGCGTCGAGGATGCCGAGCGTGGGGTGCAGGGTGGTGCCGCCCACGACCATCTTCGCCTTGTTGCGGAAGGCCTCAGGCGCGCTCGGCATCGGCGGCAGCCACACGGCATCCGCCCACGGCGCGAGCAGCCCCTCGGCGTGCGCGATCTTGCCCGCGAGCTGGGCGTCGTACGGCACGCCCATGAGCGTGCACGAGCGGCACACGCCCGTGTCGAAGTAGTCGCACCGCACCCGGTCACGATACGCCGCGCCGTATCCGCGCCGCCTGCGCCCGCCGCCCCCGACAACCTCAGAAATGCAGGAGCGATCATCCGAGCCGCCGGAGTCCTGTCTCAGAAATGCAGGAGGCTCGGCGCCGTAGGCCCGGAATCCCGGATGCGAGGCTCCTCGCATCCGGATATCTCCTGCATTTCTGAGACATCTCGGGGACGGCTCTCCTGCATTTCTGAGGCAGGGCGGCGGGGGCTGCGAGGGGCTCCTGCATTTCTGGCGGGGGCGGGAGCGGGGATCGGCTAGTCTCCGAGGCTGTGAGCACCGAGGAGGCGACCGCGCCGGCGACCGGCGGGCGGCGCATCCGGTGGCTCGTCGGGGCCGTGGCGCTGCTCGCGCTGGCCGTGGCGGTCGTGCTGCTCGCCCGCTGGCTGCGCGAGCTCGAGCCGGTGCGCGGCTTCCTCGCCGAGTTCCCGGGCCCCGCGCCCATCCCGCACGAGACTCCGGTGGGCCTTCCCGCCTGGCTCGGCTGGCAGCACTTCTTCAACCTCTTCCTGCTCGCGCTCGTGGTGCGCACCGGCCTCCAGGCGCGCGCCGAGAAGCGCCCCGCCGCGCTGTGGACCTCGCGCCGCAACCGCCGTCGCCGCATGAGCCTCACGGTGTGGAGCCACCTCGTGCTCGACGCCCTATGGATCGTCAACGGCGTCGTCTACGTCGTGCTGCTGTTCGCGACGGGCCAGTGGATGCGGATCGTGCCGACGAGCCCCGACGTCGTGCCGAACGCCCTCTCGGCCGCCCTGCAGTACGCCTCGCTCGACTGGCCGCTCGGCGACGGCTGGGTCAACTACAACGCCCTGCAGCAGCTCGCCTACTTCGCGACGGTGTTCGTGGCGGCGCCGCTCGCCATCGCGACCGGGCTGCGGATGTCGGCGCTCTGGCCGCGCGACGCCGCGCGGCTGAACCGCCTCTACCCCTTCGGGCTCGCGAAGGCCGTGCACCTCCCGGTGATGCTGTACTTCGTGGCGTTCACCGTGGTGCACGTCGTGCTCGTGCTCGCGACGGGCGCGCTGCGCAACCTCGACCACATGTTCGCGGCGCGCGACGCATCCGACGGCTGGGGTGCGGCGATCGCCGCCGTGGCGGTGCTCGCGACCGCCGGATGCTGGGCGCTCGTGCGCGGCACCGTCGCGGCCCCGCTCGCCCGCCGCGTCGGCGAGGTCAGCGAGCGCTGAGCCCCGCCCGCTCGGCGCGCGGCACGGCCCGGGCGCTCCAGCGCCCTCCGGCGCGGCTCACCTCGATGGGGTGCGCGAAGGCGCGGGTGACCGCCTCGGTCGTGACGACCTCGGTCGCGCGCCCGGATGCCACCACGCGCCCGTGCGCGATGAGCAGCGCGTGCGTGGTCGTCTCGGGCAGCTCCTCGAGGTGATGCGTGACGAGCACCGAGGCGAGCTCGCGGTCGGTGTGCGCGAGCTCGGAGATCGTCTCGAGCAGCTGCTCGCGCGCCGCGACGTCGAGGCCGGTCGTGGGCTCGTCGAGCAGCAGCAGCCGCGGCTCGGTGATGAGCGCGCGGGCGATGAGGGCGCGCCCCCGCTCGCCCTGCGAGAGCACCGGCCACTCGGCGTCGCGCCGCTCCGCGAGCCCGACGCGCTCGATGAGCTCGCCGGCGCGCGCGAGCTCCGCGGGCGAGGGCGCCCAGCGCATCGGCGGTTCGATCGTGCCGGTGATCCCGGTGAGCACGACCTCGGTCACGGTGAGCGGCGAGCGCACCGGATGCCGCGGGTCGACGTGCCCGATCCGGCGCCGCAGCTCCTGCAGGTCGACGCGGCCGAGCCGGTGCCCGAGCACCCAGGCCGCTCCGCTCGTCGGATGCGTGCGCGCGCCGCAGAAGCCCAGCACCGTGCTCTTGCCCGCGCCGTTCGGCCCGAGCAGCGCCCAGTGCTCGCCCGCCGAGACGGCGAGGTCGACCCCGTCGAGGATGAGCGTGCCGTTCCGGCGGAAGGTCACGTCGTCGAGCCGCAGCACCTCGCTCATGCGCTGCTCACGCGCCGACCGTGGCGATCGGGTGGCCCAGCGGGTCGTCGATGAGGCGGCCGAAGGGCAGCTCGGCGGCGCCGATGAGCACGATGTCGGGGCCGAGGGTGTCCATGAGCACCTCGCACCCCTCGGCGAGCCGCTCCAGCGAGTCGCGGCGCACCGAGGCCATGACCCGCGCGCGGCGCGCGTCGAACACCGTGCGGAGGAAGCCCGTGAGCACGATCGCCTCGGGGTTGAAGAGGTTGATGAACAGGCCGATCGCGCGGCCGAGATAGTCGGCCTGGCGTTCGAGCAGGAGGTCGACCCCGGGCTCGGACGACCGCTTGGCGACGGCGGCAGCCAGGGCGTCGTCGTCGGCGCGGGGGAGGCCCAGGGCATCGAGCAGCTCGAGACGGTTCACCATCGAGTCGAGGCTGCCGGGGATGCCCGCGTAGCTCGGGCGCTCGTCGTCGGAGAGCGGCACGTGCCCGAGCTCGCCCGCGTAGCCGTCGCGTCCGCGCACGGGGTTGCCGTCGACGATGATGCCGCCGCCGATGCCGCCGACTGCTCCGAACAGCAGGATCATGTTGCGGAGGCCGCGGCCAGCGCCGAAGCGGTGCTCGGCGAGCGAGGCGAGCGAGCCGTCGTTGTCGAGCCACACCGGGAGGCCGGTGCGGGCGGCGAGCATCTCCGCGAGCGGCACGTCGGCCCAGGCGAGCGAGTAGGCGGAGTCGACCACGCCGTCCGCCGTGCGCACGTGCCCGGGGATCGCGATGCCGACGCCCGCAACGCGCATGCCGGGGTCGAGCAGGGCGGCGTGCTCGGCGATCAGCTCGGCGGCCGCGGAGGCGAACTCGTCGGGCGAGGGCAGCCGCTGCAGCAGCCGGGTGGAGCGGTGCAGCACGCGTCCGGAGAAGCCCACGGTGCCGACGACGATCGAGTCGTACTGCGGTGCCACGCTGAACGCCACGACCCCGTCGCTCGCCTGCACGAGCGTGCTGGGGCGCCCCACCTCGCCGGTGGCCGAGCCGCCCTCCTGCTCGACGAGCCCGCGCTCCTCGAGCTCGGCCACGAGTCCCAGCACCGAGGAGCGCGTGATGCCGGCGCCCTCGGCCAGCTGGCTGCGCGACAGCTCCCCGCCGGAGTGGATGAGGCGCAGCAGCTGCGTGAGGTTCGCGCGCTTGAGGCGTGTGAGCCCATGGACCGCACGGCCCTCGGGGCCGGTGTCCGCACTCTCGGGGAGGTGTTTTGTAGACATCTTCAACATAACGTAGCGGAAAACTAATAGTTCAAACTTTGGACAAACATGGGTTACACTCCCCAGGTGCGTTCTCCCGGCGAGCCGGGAGCGCCACCCCCGCACCTCAAGGAGACGAAGATGTTGCCCACCCGCCGTATCGCCGCGGTCGCCCTCGCCGCGACGGCCGCCCTCCTCCTCGCCGGCTGCACCGGTGGCGGGGGCCCGGGAGCGTCATCCGACGCCCTCACCTTCTGGGCGTACGAGCCGAACTCGAAGGCGCAGAAGGACGCGCTCGACGAGCGCATCGCGGTCTTCGAGAAGCAGAACGACGTCGACGTCAAGGTCACCTACGTGCCGAAGGACGGCTTCAACACCAAGATCAACTCCTCGATCGCCGTCGGCCGCAACCCCGACGTCTCCTACCTCGACCAGCCCCTCATCCCGAAGTTCGCGGAGGACGGCCTGCTGCTCGACCTCACCGACCGCCTCTCCGCGGGGCTCGGCGCCGACGCCTTCTATCCGGGCGCCATGAGCACGGCGACCGTCGACGGCAAGGTCTACGGCGTGCCGCTCTCGATGACGACCGTCGCGCTCTTCTACAACAAGGCCCTCGTCTCCGGCCCGCCCGCCGACTGGGATGCCTGGCTCGCCTCGGCCGCCGGTGTCTACGTGCCGAACAAGGTCGCCGCGTTCGAGGGCATCGGCTCCGGCGGATACGGAGCCTGGCTCTTCCCGGCCCTCGTGCAGAGCGCCGGCGGATCCATGGTGAACGCCGGCCAGACCGCCGCGACCTTCGGCGAGCAGCCCGGCATCGACGCGGCAGAGCTCCTGGTCGGGCTGCAGAAGTACTCCGACCAGGCGGTGCGCGAGAGCCAGAACGCCTTCGGCAACGGGCTCATCGCCTACAAGGTCTCCGGCCCCTGGGACATCGAGGCGCTGCGCACCAACTTCCCCAAGCTCGACTTCGGCGTCGCGACGATCCCCGCCGCGGCCGGCCACGCCTCGAGCGCGAGCATCGGCGGCGAGAACCTCGTGGTCTACGCGAACTCGGCCAAGCAGGACCTCGCCTACAAGTTCGTGGAGTTCCTGACCGACGCCGAGGGCAACGCGGTGATGGCCGGCGTCACGGGAAACTTCGCCGCCAACATCCAGGCCGCCGAGTCGCTCGGCTACACCGCCGACCCCTACCTCGCCGCCTTCGCGGCCCAGCTCGAGACCGCCGTCGCGCGGCCCACCCTCACCGACTGGCTCAAGGTCAACGACGAGGTCATCGGCTCAGCGCTCGACGAGATCCTGGTGTCGGGCGGCGACCCCCGCACGGTGCTGCCGAAGGCGCAGGCGAACGCCAACAAGATCCTGTTCGGCTGATGAGCGCCGCCGTCGCCTCCGCGCGGTCGCGCCGCTCGTATCGGATGCGCGACAACCTGGCGGGCTACCTCTTCATCGCGCCGTTCCTCGTCTACTTCACGGTGTTCCTGCTCGGACCGATGCTCATGTCGTTCGTGCTGAGCTTCACCGACTGGAACATGCGGTCGGCGCCGGAGTTCGTGGGCGTCGACAACTACGTCGAGCTGCTGACCGACGCGACCCGCTACCCGGACTTCTGGCCGTCGCTCGGCGTGACGCTCAAGTACGTGCTGATGAGCGTGCCGATCGGCATCCTGCTCGCGCTCATCGTGGCGGCGCTGCTCAACTCCAATGTCAAGGGCGAGGGCTTCTTCAAGACGGCGTACTACATCCCGAACGTCACGGCGATCGTGGCGGTCGCGGCCATGTGGATCTTCATGCTCGACCCCCAGTTCGGCGTGATCAACAAGGCGCTCGGCACGAACCTGAGCTTCCTCGGCAACCCCGACACGGCACTGCCCACCCTCGCGGCCATGGCGGTGTGGGGCGCGCTCGGCTACAACGTGCTCATCCTGCTCTCGGCGATGAAGTCGATCGACGAGTCGCTCTACGAGGCCGCCACGCTCGACGGCGCGAACGCCTTCCAGCGCTTCCGCGTCGTGACGCTGCCGGCGATCCAGCCGGTCGTCTTCTTCCTGCTCATCACGGCGGTCATCGGCGGCTTCCAGGCCTTCGACCAGATGTACCTGATGACCGGCGGCGGCCCCGACGGCACCACCATGACCTACCTGCTGAGCCTGTACAACCACGCCTTCCGCTACTTCGAGATGGGGACAGCCTCGGCGATGTCGTACATCCTGCTCGTGATCATCCTCATCGTGACCTGGGTGGGCTTCAGGCTCGTGCCCCAGCAGGCGGACTGAGGCCCGGATGTCGCACAGGAGAAGGCCCATCCGCCCCGAGCGCGCGGTGGTCTACGTGGTGCTCGCGCTGCTCGTCGTCGTGCTCGTCGGGCCGTTCGCGTGGCTCGCGCTCTCGTCGTTCAAGACGGGCAGCCAGATCTTCGCCCCCGACCTCACCTTCCTGCCGGTCGACGAGGACGGGCGCATCGCGTTCACGGTCGACAACTACAGCTACGCCTTCGACTACCTCCAGGCGGGCGTGCTGTTCGCCAACACCTTCATCGTGGCGTCGACGGCGACCGTGCTGAACCTGTTCTTCAACAGCCTCGCGGGCTACGCCTTCGCGCGCATCCGGTTCCGCGGGCGCGAGGTGGTCTTCCGCGCGACGCTCACCTCGCTCATGGTGCCCGGCACCGTGATGCTCGTGCCGAACATGATCATCATCACCCAGCTCGGCATGTACGACAGCCTCGCGGCGCTCGTGGTGCCGTTCGCGATGAGCGTCTACAACATCTTCCTGATGCGGCAGACCTTCCTCGGCTTCCCGCGGGAGCTCGAGGAGGCCGCGGCGATCGACGGCGCGGGCAGGTTCCGCACCTTCTGGACGATCGCCCTGCCGCTCGCCCGGCCGACCCTCGTGGTGCTCGGGATCATGACGTTCATGTGGAACTACAACAGCTTCCTCTGGCCGCTCGTGGTGATCCAGTCGCCCGAGAACGACACGCTCGCGAAGGGTCTCGGCGCCCTCGTCTCGGCGAGCGCCACCAACGCCGAGCTCTACCCGGTGATGCTCGCCGGCGCCGTGATCGTCGCCGTGCCGCTCATCGTGCTGTTCCTCGTCTTCCAGCGCTTCATCGTGAAGGGCATCGCGAGCGGCGCCGTCAAGGGCTGACCGCATCCGAGCCCCCGCACCGACCCCCATCAGAAGGAAACACACCATGCTCCTCGACACCCCGGTCGCACCGACCACGGCCACCGGCCTGCGCCTCGAGACCGTCACGACCACCTACCGCGACGGAGTGCGCGCCACGACCGAGCGCACCACCGGCTTCGAGACGGACGAGGGCGCGGAGTTCTTCGTGATCAACGTGCACCCGGAGCTGCGCTACCAGACCATCCGCGGATTCGGCGGCGCGGTCACCGAGGCGTCCGGCCACACCCTCGCCCAGCTGAGCCCCGAGCGGCAGGAGGAGGTGCTCGAGGCCTACTTCGGCGAGACCGGCAACCGCTACTCGGTGGTGCGCACCCACCTCGACAGCTCGGACTTCGCGCTCGGCACCTACGAGGCCGTGCCGACCGACGACCCGACGCTCGAGAGCTTCTCCCTGGAGCGCGACGAGCGCTACATCCTGCCGATGCTGCGGCGGGCCGAGCAGCGCCGGGGCTCGCGGCTCGAGGTGATGCTCTCGCCGTGGTCGCCGCCCGCCTACATGAAGACCAACGGCTCGCGCCTGCAGGGCGGCTCGCTCAAGCCCGAGTACCGCGAGCGCTGGGCGCGCTACATCGCGCGCTACGTGGCCGAGTACCGGGCCCTCGGCTTCGACGTGAACCGGGTCACGGTGCAGAACGAGCCGGATGCCACCCAGACCTGGGACAGCTGCCGCTACACCGCGGAGGAGGAGAAGGTCTTCGTGCGCGACTTCCTGCATCCGGCGCTCGCCGGGGCGGGGCTCGGCGACGTCGGCATCCACGTCTGGGACCACAACAAGGAGCGGATGTACGAGCGGGCCGTCGCGATCCTCGACGAGCGCACGCTGCCGCTCGTGGCGGGCGTCGCGTTCCACTGGTACACGGGCGACCACTTCGACGCGCTGCGCTTCGTGCGCGAGCGCTTCCCCGAGCTCGACCTCGTGTTCACCGAGGGATGCGTCGAGTACTCGCGCCTCGGCACCGATCAGCTCGCGAACGCGCAGATGTACGCGCACGACATCATCGGCAACCTCAACGCGGGCATGAACCTGTTCCTCGACTGGAACCTGCTGCTCGACCGCCGGGGCGGCCCGAACCACGTGGCGAACTACTGCGACGCGCCCGTCATGTGCGACCTCGAGGCCGACACGGTCGAGGTCAAGCTCTCGCACGGCTACATCGGCCACTTCAGCCGGTACATCGAGCCGGGCGCCCGCCGCATCGCGACCTCGACCTTCTCGTCGAAGCTCGAGCTGGTGGCGGTGCAGAATCCCGACGGCGCGATCGTGCTCGTCGTGATGAACCCGACCGACGACGACGTCGCGGCGCGCGTGCGGATCGGGGGGCGCCTCGCCTCGCTGCACCTGCCCCCGCAGTCGATCAGCACGGCAGTCGTTACGGGCTCGTGATCGCGTCGCGGCGGATGCGGTGCTACCGTGTTCCCGCATTAGTTAAAAGTTTGGACAATTCAGGATCGATGGAGATCGTCGGACGCGCATGAGAACGACACGATCGCTCGCCCTCGCGAGCCTCGCGACCGCGGCAGGGCTCGCCCTCGCCGGCTGCGCCGCCGGCGCCCCGCAGTACGCCGAGGTGTACTCCACCACGGGCACCAAGTCGGCGCTGCTCACCCGGCAGACCGACATCCCGGTCGGCACGGGCGCCGGCGACGGCAACGTCGACATCACGATCGACCGCGGGCAGCAGCTGCAGGTGCTCGACGGCTTCGGCGCCGCCATGACCCACTCGGCCGCGACCGTGCTGCTCGAGCAGAGCGCCGAGGTGCGCCACGAGATCCTCGAGCAGCTGTTCTCACCGACGGACGGCGCGGGCTTCACGATGGTGCGCGTGCCGATCGGCACCTCCGACTACGCGGGGCACGTCGACGGCGATGCCGCCCACTACACGCTCGACGACATGCCCGAGGGCGAGACCGATCCGGAGCTCGCGCACTTCAGCGTCGCGAAGGACGAGGCCACCGTCATCCCGGCCCTCCAGGAGGCGCTCGCGATCAACCCGCGGCTTGCCGTCATCGGCTCGCCGTGGAGCGCGCCGGCCTGGATGAAGACCACCGGCAGCCTCTACTCCGGCAGCCTCCGCGAGGGCCTCGAGGACGTCTACGCCGACTACCTCGTGGCGTTCGTGGCGGCGTACCACGAGCACGGCATCGACATCGACTACCTCACGATCGAGAACGAGCCGATGCTGCAGGCGCGCAACTACCCCGTCATGGAGATGGGGGAGTACCAGCAGCTCGCCGTCATCCAGAAGCTCGGGCCCAAGCTCGAGGCCGCAGGCTTCGGCCAGGTCAAGGTGCTCGCCTACGACTTCAACTTCGGCGACTCGACCGCGGGCGTCGCCACGAGCTGGATCGACACCGTGCTCGGCGACCCGGATGCCGCGAAGTACGTCGCGGGCGTCGCGTTCCACGGCTACGAGACCGAGGGCATCGACGTCTTCGGCCAGGGCTTCCAATACGTGCACGACGGCTACCCCGGCAAGAAGTCGCTCGTGACCGAGATCACCGAAGGCACCTGGAGCCGCGACTTCGCGTCGAACCTCAGCTACTCGCTCGCCAACATCGTGCTCGGCCCGCTCGCCTACTCCTCCACCGGCGCCCTCTACTGGAACGCCGTGCTCTACGCCGACGGCACCCCGCACACGGGAGGCGCGGGCACGAGCCTCGGCGTCATCTCCGTGTCGCCCGACGGCCGCTACGAGAAGAGCTCCGCCTACTACGCGATGGCGCAGATCTCGCGCTTCCTCGGCACCGCCGACGGGGGAGAGGCGCGCCTCGTCGCGAGCGAGTCCTCCTCGCCGGAGATCCTCGCCGCGGCGATCCAGCGTCCCGACGGGCGCCTCGCGATCGTCGTCCTCAACGCCAGCACCTCCTTCGCCGAGACGGTCAACGTGATCGTCGGCGGATCCTCCTTCACGACCGAGATCGCCCCGCAGAGCGTCTCGACCTTCCTGTACTAGGAGCCCGAACAGTGAACCGCAAGACCCTCCTCATCGGTGCCGGCGCCGTCGCCGGCGCCGCCCTCATCGCCGGCGGCGTCGCCTGGGCGCTGAGCCTCGCCGCATCCGCCCCCGCGGAGCAGTACGTGGCGGCCGGCGTGCACGAGCTGCGCGTCGTGCAGCAGGGCTCCGACAGCTACCAGCTGAGCTTCGCCGTGCCGGAGGGCATCGACGCGGATGCCGCCGACCTCTCGGTGCAGCTCACCGAAACCCCCGACTACCGCGAGAAGGACGCGGTCGACGCGACCTTCACGGTCGAGGGCGACCGCATCCGGCTCGACACCACCCGGCTCGCGGCGGGAGACCACTTCCTGTGGGTCGGCGCGGGTGGCGAGCACGCCACCGGGACCGTCACGATCCCGGCGATGGCGCCGCGCGTGTGGCTGGACGGCGAGACGCCGCACATCGAGTTCGACCAGGCGGGCGACAGCTCGTGGAGCTCCTACGTCGACCCCGAGGGCAAGAACGTCTACCGCAGCGCGAGCGCCGTGTTCGACGACGCCGCGACGCCGCTCGCCGAGAGCCTCCCGATCACCGAGACGAGCTACCGCGTCGACGACGCGGACCCCGCTCTGCCCTACTACTTCCTCGTCTTCACGGGTCACGGAGGCGACTCGACGTTCGTGTCGTCGCCCCTCGTCACGCGCGCCGAGCAGGGGCAGCTCGCCGTGCAGCTCACGAGGATCGACGGCACGCCGAGCTACGTCATCAGCGGCTTCCTCGGCGCCCGGCAGGGCGAGGTCGAGCGCACGCACCGGCTGCGGGTCGGCTCCTTCGACGCCGCCGACCCCGGCTCGACCTTCTTCGTCGACAGCACCGTCGACGACGCATCCGGGCGCTTCCGCTTCGTGGTGCCGGCGTCCGAGCTGCGCGAGGGCTACAGCGACCTCGCGGTGTTCCTCGCCGAGGACGGCGCGACCCTCGAGTGGTCGCTCGACGCGAGCGGCGTCGACATGGCGCAGCGCCTCGTCGCCGACCGCGGCGTGTTCGGCCTGCGCCGCGCGGAGGCGCTCCAGCTGACCCGCGTCGACCTCGTCTACGAGCGCCTCGACGTGACCCTCTCCCGCAGCGGCGCGAGCGCCGCGCTCACCGTCTCGGGCGCCTTCGCGCCGGACGCGGCGGATGTCGGCTACCGCCTCGTCGTGAAGGACGCGACCGGCGAGCGCCACGTCGTCGCCGACCGCGCCGCATCCGCGCGTGCCTTCACCTACACGCTCGACCTCGCTCAGCTCGACCAGGCCTCCGTCTGGTACGACGTCGAGTTCCTCGACCCGCGCGACGACAGCACGAGCCCGATCTCGACACTCTCGGTGCGCGACATGCGCCAGTGGGTCGCGACCGCGTCGCGCACCTACGCCTTCGCCGACTACGACGGCCTGCTCAAGGTGTTCTTCGACGCGAAGCCGTTCGCGAACGCGACCGTCGAGCTGACCACCGTCGGCGGCACGCCCTCGCTCGTCGCGACCGGCTCGCTCGTCGGCGTCTCCCGCGGCGACGCGGCCCTGCGCATCCGCACGGGCGGCGGCACGGTGGCGGATGTCGCGAACACGAGCACGACGGCGGGCGCCTTCCGCTTCGTGTTCCCGCTCGCCCAGCTCACGAGCTCCGGCACCTGGTACGACGTCGTGTTCCACCAGATCTCGACCGGGCGGCTCACCGACTTCCCGGCGAGCGCCGCGACCATGACGCAGACCCTCACCGCCGACCACCGCGACTACGGCTTCCGGGAGTGGAACGGCCAGCTCAAGGTCGCGTTCGACGCGATCCCCGGCGGCGTGATCGTCAGCTCGGCGCAGCTCGTCGACGTGGCGGGCACGGCGACCCTGCGCGTGGAGGGGACGCTCGACCGCGCGGCGGCGGGGGATGTGCGGCTGCGCATCCGCTCGGGTGCCGAGCTCGTCGACGTGGCGGCGACGCCGCTCGGCGCCGGCACCGTGCGCTTCGAGGTCCCGCTCGCCGGCCTCACCCGGCCCGGCAGCTGGTACGACGTGCTCACCGGCATGGCCTCGACGCAGCAGTTCACCGACGTGAGCGCCGCGGTGGCCGACCTCACGCAGACCCTCGGCTCGGGCGGGCGCGACTACGCCTTCCACGAGTGGAACGGCCAGCTCAAGGTGGCGTTCGAGGACGCCGCGGTCGCCTTCGCGCCGACGACCGTCGAGATCGCGGATGTCGCGGGCACCCCCACCCTGCGGGTGGCGGGCACCTTCACCGGCACCGTGAACGCCGACACCTTCCTGCGCATCCGCTCGGGCGCCCAGACGATCGACGTGCCCAACACCGCCGCGACCGAGGGCCAGCTGGAGTTCGCCGCCGACCTCTCGGCCCTGACCGAGGCGGGAACCTGGTACGACCTCGTGCTGGGCGTCACCTCGACGGGCCGGCTCGTCGACCTCGACCAGGCGCTCGCCGACCTGACGACCTCGCTCACCGCGAACGCCCGCGCCTACGCCTTCCACGAGTACGGGGGCGACCTCAAGGTCGCGTTCGTGAACGTCGTGGCGGCGGTCAGCCGAGTCGAGCTGATGGAGGTCTCGGGCGCCGCGACCCTGCGGGCGACCGGCACGGTCGCCGGCGCGGCCAACGCCGACACCTTCCTGCGCATCCGCACCTCCGCGCAGACGGTGAACGTGCCGAACACCTCGACCACCGAGGGCGTGCTGCTGTTCGAGTACGACCTGGCCCG
This sequence comes from Protaetiibacter sp., assembly GCA_030150265.1. Lineage (GTDB taxonomy): Bacteria > Actinomycetota > Actinomycetes > Actinomycetales > Microbacteriaceae > Homoserinibacter. The sequence continues at coordinate 109,646 of JASLGG010000023.1, read as the reverse complement.
GCTCACCGAGCCCGGCACCTGGTACGACCTGCTCGTCGGGGTCACCACGACCGGGCAGCTCACCGACCTCACGCCGAGCGTCGCGGACCTGAGCCAGACGATCACCGTCGGGGATCGGGCCTACGCGTTCAAGAGCTGGCTCAACGACCTCAAGGTGACCTTCGCCGACAGCTCGCCGGTCACGACGATCACGAGCGCGACGATCACCGCGGTGGCCGGCGTGCCGACGCTGACGCTCACCGGGACCGTGACCCGCACCGACAACTCCGACGTGTTCCTGCGGCTCTTCACCGGCTCCGGCGGCGGCCAGACGATCGACGTGCCCAACAGCGCGACGACCGCGGGCCAGCTGCGCTTCACGGCGGATGTCTCGGCGCTCACGAAGGCCGGCATCTGGTACGACGTGCTCGTCGGGGTCACCTCGCGCGACACGCTCACCGGGATTCCGGACTCCGTGGCCGATCGCAGTCAGACGGTGACCGTCGACGCGCGGAAGTACACCTTCCAGAGCTACGACGGCCTGCTCAAGGTGGCGTTCTCGAACGTGACCCTCGCGGAGGGGCAGTCGGTGCGCATCGACTTCGGCCCCGACGACGTGACCAACGGGCACGCGACGGCGAGCCCGGATGCCAACGGCCGCCACTGGAACAACGTGACCTGGGTGGGCGGCGCGTCGCCCGCCAACAAGGTGCCGAACGGGCTCGCGGTGTCGCAGCTGCGCACCACGGCGGGCACCGCCACCACGACCGGGGTCACGATGTCGAGCGCCAACTGGCTCTCGAACGGCCTCACCACGGGCGGGCTCAAGAACCCGAGCCCGGCGCTGCTCGGCGAGTACGCGATCGCCTCGGCGACGGAGGACTACTTCTTCGTGCAGAGCAGCGGCACGGCGACCCTCACCCTGAGCGGCCTCGACCCCTGGCGCATGTACGACCTGCGCTTCTTCGGCACCCGCGACGCGACGGGCGTGCGCAAGACCGCCTACACCGTGACGGGCGCCAACGGCACGCAGGAGGCGGTGCTGCAGACCTCCGGCACCGGGATCGGCGTCGGCGGCTACAACGGCAACAACAGCACGATCGCCGTGATCCAGGGCGCGCAGCCCGACAGCACCGGCAAGCTGCAGCTCAAGGTGAGCGCACGGGAGGACACCTTCGGCTACCTCGGCTTCCTCGAGATCACGGGCGGCACGGCGCTCACGCCGGTGCCCGCCGAGGTGCAGCGCTGGGTGTCGCAGGACGCCGCCGACCCGCTCGCGGACGACTCGGTGCTGTTCATCGGCAGCTCGAGCATCCGCCGCTGGGAGACGCTCACGCGCGACTTCGCCGACTACAACGTGATCCAGCGCGGCTGGGGCGGCTCGTGGCTGACGGGCGTGAACGACTACTCGCCGTGGGTGGCGTGGCCCTACCAGCCTCGCGCGATCGTGATGTGGGCCGGGACGAACGACCTCAACGGCGGGCAGTCGGCCGCGCACGTGCTGAACGAGTACCGCAAGTTCGTGACCAACATGCGCGCGAACTCGCCGGGCAGCGACTTCTTCTGGATCAGCATCACGCCGAACCCGGGCAACGTCGGGCTCAACGCGGTGCGCATGCAGACGAACGCGCTCATCAAGGCGGAGATCGCGGCCGACACGAGCGGCAAGCTGCACTACATCGACGCGGCGACGTACTTCGAGAACGTGCGGGACACCGATCCGGCGCTCTTCGCCTCGTACTACGTCGACAGCCTGCACATGACCCGCGCGGGCTACGCCAAGTGGGTCGAGATGGTGCGCCCGGCGCTCGCGGCGGTCGTGCCGCCGAACAAGGCGGCGACCGCGAACCCCGCGACGCTGCACGCCGGCGAGAAGCTGTTCTTCGACTTCGGGCCGAGCAATCCCTCCGAGGGCGACCCGACGAACGTCGACGCGAACGGCAACCACTGGAACAACTGGGTGCCGACCACGGGCGGCGACCTCGTCAACGTCGGCGAGCACATCGCCGGGCTCGTCGACAGCACGGGGCGCGACACGCACATCGGCATGACGATCGCGGCCGGCTTCCGGGCGAACGGCAAGACGACAGGTGGGCTGCTCGCTCCGGATGCGGGGCTGCTCGGAGAGCTCGGGGTCGCCACCGCGACCGAGGACTTCTTCTACTCGAGCGCCGACGGCAAGTGGGGCGGCAGTGACGACGACCTGCCCGGCGGCCTCATGATGACGGGCCTCGATCCGAACCAGGAGTACGAGTTCCGCTTCTTCGGCTCCCGCTCGGCCACCGAGACCCGCGTCACCGAGTACGCCGTCTACGGCGCCAACTCCGGCTCGGCCCTGCTCACCACGAGCGGCGCGAACATCAGCCAGGACGGCACCAAGCACGGCAATGACAACAGGATCGCGGTGGTCTCGGGCATCCGTCCCGACGCCTTCGGGCAGGTGTGGATCGACCTGACGGTCATGCAGGGCTCCTACGCCTACCTCAACGCCATGGAGGTGATCGCGTCGGCGCCCACGGCGAACCGGCTGGCGGCGCCGATGACGGATGCGCTGGTGGCACCGGATGCGGTGCTCCCGGACGCCGAGGCGACGGACGGCGCGGCTCCGGCTCCGACCGCGTCGGCTCCCGCCCCGGCCCCGGCTCCCACGCAGGCGCCGGACGAGCCCGCGACGCTCCCGGGCGGCAGCGCGCCGTCGCGCTCCGAGCGCGTAGGCGGCATCCGTCGCCGTATGCCGTGAGCGCTACCGGAACTGGCGAGCGCGGTCGCTGCAGCGACAGCGCTCGCCAGAACGGGTAGCGCTCGCGTGCTCGCGCGCCCCGAGCGAGCGCTTGTGCCCGGTATCGCGCTCTCGCGCAACCGCACGAGGTCGTCCGCCTCGGTGTAGCCGGGCCCGTAGATGATGCGCAGGTATTTGACGACCATGCCGCCGCCGTCCGTGAGTTCGAGCCACCAGGTGATGCCCGCCGCGGCCGATGCCTCGTGAGAGCGCCGCAGAAGCAGGCTCAACCGGCACCGATACCGCCCAGAGCGCCGAGAGCCTCCCGTCTCAGCCTGCTTCTGCACCCAGCACAGCGCCTCACCAGCGGTTGGCGACGTCCTCCGCCCAGCCGAAGAGCCCCTCGACCCCGATGCGCTCGCCGTCGACCCGGATCCAGCCGTCGAAGACGCCGAACACCTGGTCGCCACGGGTGCCGATGATGCCCAGGTTCGTGCGGGAGGCGTGGTCGTACTCCGGCATGAGCGTCACGTCGACGTCGGTGCCGACGATGCGCCACGGCTCGAGCGGGCGCTCGAGGTCGTACTCCCAGCGCAGCTGCTCGGAGATCTTGGTGACGCGCCCGTCGACGACGAGCGCGTTCTCGGTCATGCCGGTGCCCTCCGTCCAGCGGGCGCCGAACTGCAGCCCGACGAGGTGCCCGGAGGTGCGGCCGACGGCCGCGCCCCAGTTCCACCGCACGTCGTGCGCCCAGCGGCCCCGGCCGTGGTCGAGCACGGCCCAGGCGTCCGCGAGCTCGGTCGTCTCGCCGCGCACCGTGACCCGGCCGTGCGCGGGCCGCGTCACGTCCTTCACGGTGTACTGGAAGCGGCGCTTCGACCACGGAACCACGACCGCGAGCGACTCGTGGGCATCCGGCAGCTCCGCGACGATGTCGACCTCGAGATCCTCGGCTGTGGCGCGCAGGCGGGTGCCGCCCTCCATCTCCTCGATCGCGATGTCGAGCCCGCGCATCCGCGCGCGCGCCGGCCCGTCTCCGAGCGAGGGCGGCAGGGTCGCCGACCACGGTGCGCCCACCCGTCCGCGGTCGATCGTCTCGCCGGTGCGCCGGTCGCGCACCCAGAAGCCGTGCACCGCCGCGTAGTCGAGCGACGACACCGTGAGCGACACGATGTGGGTGGGCGACACGACGGCCCAGTACTCCCAGCGCTTGTTCCGCCCGCGATCCCGGATGCCGCGCCCGATGCCGGAGGTGTCGTGCAGCGGCGTTCGACTCCAGCCGACGGCGTCGGGATTGAGGTCGCCGTTCGGCAGGCACAGCGCGATGGGCGCGATGAGCTCGCGCTCGGGCGTGACGGTCATGGGGTGCTCCCTTCCCTCGTGGCCGCGTCGAACACGCGACGGTACTCCTCGTTGAGCGCGCGCACGACCTCCGCGTCGAGCTTGACCTCCGTTCGGTCGGCCGTGAGGAGGCCGTTCGACTCGTCCTCGACGTCGGAGAGCTGCGTGTAGACGGTCGCCGACAGGCCGCGCGCGATCGCCGGCAGCACCTCGCGGCGGTGCAGGCGCTCGTAGGCCGCGGTGAGCCGCTCGCGGCTGGCGAGCCGGCGATAGCCGAACTCGCGCTCGGGATAGTCGTGCCCCGGCGGGCGCAGGCTGTAGCCGCCGAACTCGGAGACGACGAGCGCGCGCCCGTCCCGCCCCCACCAACGCGCGGGCCGGATCGGCTGGAAGTACACGTGCAGGCTGCGGAGATCCCCCGCGCCCTGGTCGTGCCAGCCGCTCGCGTGGTCGATCACGCGGCTCGGGTCGAGCGCGCGCACCCGGGCGGCGACCTGCGCGGCGTCGAACTGGCCCCAGCCCTCGTTGAACGGCACCCAGGTGACGACCGCGGGGGAGGTGCGGAGCAGCGCGACGGTCGCCTCGAGCTCGCGCAGGAACTCGGCCCGGCCCTCCGCATCCGCGCGCCCGAAGGCGCGATGCCGGCGGTCGGAGAACCGGATGCGCGGCGAGAGCACCGGCGTCGTGATCACCGCGGGGCGGTAGCGCTCGCCGCCGTTGACCATGTCCTGCCAGACCAGCATCCCGAGGCGATCGCAATGGTGGTACCAGCGCAGCGGCTCGATCTTGATGTGCTTGCGCAGCATCGTGAAGCCGAGCTCCTTCATGGCGAGGATGTCGCGCACGAGCGCGTCGTCGTCGGGCGCCGTGTAGAGCCCGCCCGGCCAGTAGCCCTGGTCGAGCACGCCGATATGCGGGTAGGGGACGCCGTTGAGGTGCAGCCGCGGCACGCCGCGCGCGTCGGGGCGCACCTCGACGCTGCGCAGCCCCGCGTAGCTCGCGACGCGGTCCTCGCCGAGCGTCACCTCGAGGTCGTAGAGGAACGGGTGCTCGGGCGACCACGGGCGGGGGTGCGGGATCTCGATCGCGAACTCGGCGTCCGAGACCCCGTCGAGGCGCGCGACCACCTCGTCGCCGGCCAGCACCACGACGCCGACCGGGTGCCCGCCCCCGTCGGAGGAGTCGACCCGCAGCTCGAGCCGGGCCGAGTCGAGACCCGCGCGGATGCCGGGGGTGCGGATGTCGAGGCGCGCCACGTGCGTCTCGGGCACCGTCTCGAGCCACACCGTCTGCCAGATGCCGGACTGCGCCGTGTACCAGATGCCGCCGTGCCTCAGCCGCTGCTTGCCCACCGAGTGATGCGAGGTGTCGCTCGCGTCGCGCACCTCGACCACGAGCTCGTGCTCGGAGCCTCCGCCCAGCGCATCCGTCACGTCGACCGCGAACGGCAGGTAGCCCCCGAGGTGGGTCGCGAGCTCGATGCCGTCGACGAGCACCCGGCACCACTGGTCCACGGCGCCGAAGTGCAGGAGCGTGCGCTGCCCGGGCACGGCCCGAGCATCGAGCGCGCGGCGGTACCAGAGCGACTCGTGCGGCTGCAGCTGCCGCCCCACCCCCGAGAGCTCGGCCTCCGGCGAGAACGGCACCCGGATGCGGCCGTCCCACTCGGCGGGCGCCACCCCGGCATCCGTGAACGCGTGCTCCCACCACCCGTCGAGGATCTCGAAGCCCGCACGCCGCAGCTGCGGGCGCGGGTGCGCCCCGACCGGGATGCTCATCGGGCGCGGCGCTCGGCGCGGGCCCGCGCGACGGCCACGAGCGGCACGAGCACCAGCACGGCCGCCGCGGCGACGAAGATCTCGGGGCCCGGCACGGGCTGCTCGACGCCCAGGTCGACATACGTCTGGCCGGCGCCCGAGATCACCCAGGCGCCGATGAACGGCCCCGCGATCATCGGCACCATGATCGCCATCACCATGCGCAGCCCCTGCACCATGCCCGCCTGACCCTCGGGCGTCTCGTCGCGCACCGTCGCCGAGAGCGAGGCCACGGCGAGCATCATGCCGCCCATCGCGAGCGAGGCCGCCACGATCACGAACGCCATGTCGCGCGCGAAGAACATCAGCACGAGGCCCAGGGCGAACAGCGCGGATGCCGGCAGCAGCATCCGCCGCTTGCCCACCCGGTCCATGACGCGGCCGCCCAGGATGCTGATGAGCGAGGCCGCGATGAGCGAGACCCCCAGCACGAGCGCGTACGACTCGATCCTCAGCCAGCGCTGCAGATAGATGATCACGTAGGGCAGGAACACCTGGCTCGAGGTGCCCACCACGAGCCACGCCGTGAGGGAGAGGTAGAGCGCGGGGTGGGCGCGGACCGTCGACGGGCGGAAGCCGTGCACGAGCCGCTCGCCGAGCGACGGCCCCTCCGTCGCCATCCGGGACACCGGCGCGTCGCGCACGAGGAACCACGCCGCGACGCCGGTGACCGCGACGACCGCGCCGACGATCCCGAAGAACAGCCGCCACTCGCCCGCCCGGGTGAGGCCGTCGAGCGCCCCGAACACGACGAGCATCGCGATGAGCGGCATGATCGCGAGCACGCCGTCGACGCGTCCGCGGATGCGCGGGGTCGTGCTGTCGGTCACCCACGCCGCGAAGGCGGCGTCGTTCGCGCCGGAGCCGATGACGCTCATGGCGCAGTCGAGCGCGATGATGCCGACCACGGCCGCGAGCACGTAGGGCGCGGCGACGACCCCCTGGGCCGGGGCGAGGAAGCCGAAGCCCGCGGTGCACACGCCCCAGGCGAGGTAGCCGAGCGAGATGAAGGCCCGCCGACGGCCGATCCGGTCCGACCAGGCGCCGACCACGATCGTCGCGAGGGTGGCGGCGACGGCGCTCAGCGCGACCATGGTGGCGATCGCTGTCGGGTCGGGCGTGATCGCCTCGTAGAGGAACACGTTGAGGTACATGTTCTCGACGGTCCAGGCGAGCTGGCCGACGAGGCCGATCACGATCACGGTGATCCACAGGCGGGCACCGGGGCGTTCGCGGACGGCTGCGGCGGGCAGGGCGGGTGACGTCATCGTCGGATACCTCGGATCATTTTCCACGTGGAAAGTCGACTCACCATAACCTAGTCCACGTGGTTACCCAGCAGGACGTCGCGGCACGGGCGGGCGTCGGACGCCGCACGGTGTCGAACGTCGTCATCGGCTTCCCGCACGTCAGCCCCGAGGTGCGCGAGCGCGTGCTGCGCGCGATCGACGAGCTCGGCTACGTGCCCAACCGCGTGGCGCAGCAGCTGCGCACGGGACGCAGCGGCGTGCTCGCGCTCATGGTGCCGGAGCTCGGCGTCGGCTACTTCGGCGAGCTCGGCGACCTCATCGTGGAGGAGGCGGCCTCGCGCGGGCTCGGCACCGTCGTGGCTCAGACGCGCGGCTCGCGCGAGCGCGAGCTCGCGGAGGTCGAGCGGGTGCTCGCCCTGCAGCCGGAGGGCGTCATCCTGAGCCCCCTCGGGCTCACCGCGGGCGACCTCGCGGGCATCGCGGCGCGCACCGGCGTCGCCCTCATCGGCGAGCACTTCGTGCGCGAGGGGGACGCGGATGCCGTGGGTCCGCCCGTGCGCCCGATCGCGATCGACAACGCGGCCGCCGCATCCGAGGTCGTCGGGCACCTGCTCGCGCTCGGCCGGGAGCGCGTCGCGTTCCTCGGCGTGGCGGGGGAGTCGCCGCGCTTCAACGCGCTGCGCCGCGAGGGGTTCCACGCGGCCCTCGCCCGCGCGGGGCTCGAGCCGGTGCTCGGAACCGGGGTGCGCGACTTCACCGCGCCCGACGGCTACCGGGCGGGGGCTGCTGTCGCGCGCCGCATCGCGGACGGCGAGCGCATCGACGCGGTCTTCTGCGTCACCGACGAGGTCGCGATCGGCGCGATGCGCGCGCTCCACGACGCGGGGCTGCGCATCCCCGGAGACGTCGCCGTCGCCGGTTTCGACGACATCCCGGAGGGGCGCTTCGCGACGCCCCGCCTCACGACCGTCTCGCCCGACAAGCGCGAGATCGCGCGCCGCGCCGTCTCGGGGGCGCTCGGCGAGCGCCCGGACGCCGCGGGCATCGGCCACCGCCTCGAGCCGCGCGAGAGCACGACGGGCGTCGTCGCGCGCGTGCCCGACCCCGCCGGCTGAGCCTCAGGCGAGCGCCGCCGCCACCCGCTCCCGCAGCGCGGGCACGACCTCCTCGACGAACCACGGGTTGCGGGCCTGCCAGCGGAAGTTGAGCGGCGAGGGGTGCACGAGCGGGAAGAACTCGGGCGGGGAGGAGTCGTAGGCGCGCACCGTCTCGGTGAGCGTGCGCCCGCGTCGCGGCCCGAGGTAGTGCGCCTGCGCGTAGGAGCCCACGAGCAGCGTCAGCCGGATGCGGGGCATGAGCGCGAGGAGCGGCGGATGCCAGCGCTCGGCGAAGCCGCGCCGCGGCGGCAGGTCGCCGCCGGTGCCGCGGCCGGGGTAGTAGAAGTCCATGGGCAGGATCGCGAAGCGCTCGGGGTCGCGGAACTCCTGGGGCGTCACGCCGAGCCAGTCCATGAGCCGGGCGCCGCTCGCGTCGTCCCAGGGGATGCCGCTCGCCTGCGCGAGGCGACCGGGCGCCTGCCCGACGAGCGCGATCCGCGCATCCGGCCCCGCGAGGTAGACGGGGGCGTGGCCGAGCGCGGCCATGCCGGCGTTGTCCGGGTGCGCGGCGATCGCGCTCCGGATCGCGGCGAACGCGGGCGGCTCCGCCATCGGCTGCCTCCCTCCCGTCTCCATTCTGCGCCGGATGCGGGAGCGCGGCGGGCGGTCAGGCGATGACGATCTCGACCCCGAGCTCGCGCAGGCGCTGCAGCTCGACGGGGTCGGCGCTCTCGTCGGTGATGAGCACCGAGATGTCGCTCGTGTCGGCCATGCGCGCGAGCGCCGCCCGGCCGATCTTGGAGCCGTCGGCCACCACGATCGTGCGCTGGGCCTTGGCGACCATCGCGTGGTTGGTGCGCGCCTCCGTCTCGTCGTGCGTCGTGACGCCCGCGGATGCCGAGACCCCGTCGGCGCCCAGGATCGCGGTGCCCACGTTGATCGCCGTGAAGGTGCCCTCGGCGAGCACCCCGACGAGCTCGAGCGACTGGGGGCGCAGGATGCCGCCCGTCATCACGACCTTGAGGCGCGGGTAGGACGCCACGAGCGAGGCGATCGAGAGCGAGTTGGTGACGATCGTGAGGTCGACGTGGCCCGTGAGCTCGCGGGCGACGCCCGCGGTCGTGGTGCCGCCCGAGAGCGCCACGGCGTGCCGCTCGCGGGGGATGCGGATGGCGGCGGCGCGCGCGATCCGGCGCTTGGCGTCCTGGAAGCGGGTGTCGCGCAGCGCGACCGGCAGCTCGGCGAGCGAGCCGGCGGCCTTGGCGCCGCCGTGCGTGCGCACGATGAGGCCCTGGTCGGCGAGCACCGTGAGGTCGCGGCGCAGGGTGGCCGCGGAGCTCTGGAACAGCTCGGCGAGCTCGGCGAGCGAGACCTCGCCGCGCTCCGCGATGGCGTCGAGGATGTCGGCCATCCGGCGCGACCGCTTGGGGGAGCCGCCGAGCTCGGCGACGGTGCTGGTGCTGTAGGCGGTGGCCATGGAAAGCGAGCATGACAGATGAGCGAATACGCGTCAATCCGATCATTTCCTTGCGCGCATCGCGCAGTCTCTCGACAATCGAGGCATGCCGACGATCGTCTTCCTCGGGGCCGGGAGCGTCGTGTTCACACGACAGCTGCTCGCCGACCTGCTGCGCTTCCCCGACCTCCCGGTGCTCGACATCGCACTCCACGACATCGAGCCGGAGCGGCTGGAGGTGGCACGACTCACCGCCGAGAGCGTCGCCCGCCAGCTCGGGCGCGAGGTGCGGGTCACCGCATCCGCCGACCGGCGCGCGGCGCTCGCGGGTGCCGACTTCGTCGTCAACCTGATCCAGGTGGGCGGCATCGCGGCCACCCGGATCGACCTCGAGCTGCCCGCCCGCCGCGGCCTCCGCCAGACCATCGGCGACACGACCGGCGTCGGCGGCGTGTTCCGGGCGCTGCGCACCTTCCCGGTGCTCACGGGCATCGCGCGCGACATGCGGGAGCTCTGCCCCGACGCGTGGTTCCTCAACTACACCAACCCGATGGCGATGAACGTCTGGTGGATGTCGCACGTCGCCCCCGAGATCAAGGCCGTGGGGCTCTGCCACAGCGTCTACTGGACCGTCAACGACCTGTGCGCGCTCGTGGGCGTGCCGCTCGAGGGCACCCGCTATCGCGCGGCGGGCGTCAACCACCAGGCGTGGCTCACCGAGTGGAGCCGCGACGGCGAGGACCTCTACCCCCGCCTGCGGGAGCGCATCGCCGCCGACCCCGAGCTCGAGCGGCGGGTGCGCGTCGAGATCTTCCGCCGCATCGGCTACTACCCCACCGAGACGAGCGAGCACTCCTCCGAGTACCTCGACTGGTTCCTGCGCGACGACGCGCAGATCGAGCGCTTCCGGCTCGAGCCGCTGCAGTACATCGGCATCTCGGAGGACAACGTGCGCGAGTTCGAGGAGGCGCGCGAGTTGCTCGGCGCCGGCCGCGACGTGCCGCTGCACGACGAGGGCGACGCGGCCGAGTACGCGCCGCAGATCATCCACTCGATGCTCACCGGCGCCGCGCGCGAGATCCATGTGAACGTGCCGAACGCGGGGCTCATCGACAACCTGCCGCAGGGCGCCGTGGTCGAGGTCCCGGCGGTCGTCGACGGCACGGGGGTGCACCCGATCGCCTGGGGCTCCGTGCCGCCCGCCGGTGCGGCGCTCAACCGCGCGTACCTCTCGGTGGCCGAGCTCGCCATCCGCGCCGCGGCGGAGGGCGACCCCGAGCTCGTGCGCCGGGCCGTGCTCGTCGACCCCAACGCGAGCTCGACGCTCACGCCCGCCGAGATCTGGGAGCTGTGCGACGAGCTGACCGAGGCGCACGCGGCGCTGCTGCCCGAGAACCTGGGCGGCCGCGTGCCGCACGAGCTGCCGTGAGCCTCGTCGCGACGAGGGAGCTCGTGGACGCCGCGGTCGCGTCCGGAGGGGCCGTGGCGGGGTTCAACGTCATCACCCTCGAGCACGCGGAGGCGATCGCGCGGGGTGCGGCGGATGTCGGCGCCGCCGCGATCCTGCAGCTGAGCGAGAACGCCATCCGCTTCCATGGCGGCGACCCGCGGCCGATCCTCGCCGCGTGCCGCGCCGTCGCCGAGGCGGCGCCGGTGCCGCTCGCGCTGCACCTCGACCACATCGAGGACCCGGAGCTCGTCGACCTGGCCCTCGCGAACGCCGCGGCCTGGGGCCTCGGCTCGATCATGGTCGACGCCTCGCGCCTCGACTACGCGGCCAACGTGGCCGCGACCGCCGAGGCGGCGCACCGCGCGCACGCGGCGGGCCTGTGGGTCGAGGCGGAGCTCGGCGAGATCGGCGGCAAGGACGGCGCTCACACGCCCGGCGTGCGCACCGATCCGGACGACGCCGCGGCGTTCGCGGACGCGACCGGCGTCGACGGCCTCGCTGTCGCGGTCGGCAGCTCGCACGCCATGCGCGAGCGCACGGACGGAGTCGACACGGTGCTCGTCGCATCGCTCGCGGCGCGCGTGCCGGTGCCGCTCGTGCTGCACGGCTCCTCCGGGGTCGCGGATGACACGATCCGCGCCGCCGTGGCGGCCGGCATCCGCAAGGTCAACGTGGGCACGGCGCTCAGCATCGCGGGCACGGCGGCCGTGCGCGAGGCGCTCGCCGCGCATCCGGATGCGGTCGACCCGCGCCCGTACACGGCGCACGCCCGCGACGCGATGGCGGCGACCGTCGCCCACTTCGCGGGACTGCTCGCGAGCTGAGCGCTGCGGGGCGGCGGTTTCGACACGCCCGACCACGGGCACTGCCGCTGGTCGAGTAGCGCCGCAGGCGCGTGTCGAGACCAGCCCTACGCCTGCCCCAGCACCCGCAGTGCGTTCGCGCGGTACACCTGCTCGAGGATGCCCGCTGGCAGGCCCAGCGCCGAGACCGTCCAGCGGCCCTGCGGCGGCACCGGCTCGCCGGGCGCGTACTCGAAGGCCTCGTCGTGCGTCTCGAGGAAGCGGAAGTGCAGCCGGAACTGCTCGGGCGTCGCCGGGTAGATGTCGGTGCCGAACAGCACCCGGTCGGGATGCCGCTCCAGCAGCGCGGCGAAGCGCCGCGGCTGGCGGCCGAGCTCGGCCATCCGCCCGCCGATGTCGATCGAGTAGTTCGGGCAGTCCTGGAGCAGGCGCTCGACGAGGTCGAGGTCCTCCGCCGCGCAGCCCGCGTGGGCGCCGACGAACCGCACGCCCGGGCAGGCCTCGACGAGGCGCCGGTGGGCGAGCAGCAGCCGGTCGAAGCTGGGGTGCACCGCGCGGTCGCCGAACCACCACTCCTGCACCTGCATGAGCTCGTCGATGCGCTCGTTGCGCGCGTCGAGGGGCTCGAAGAACGCCTTCGGGTCGGCGGTGTGGATGAGCACCGGCAGGCCGAGCTCGCCGGCCCGGGCGATGACCGCGACGACGCGCGGGTCGTCGGGGAGGATGAGGGCGCCGCCGGCGTCGCGGATGCTGAGGCCCAGGTTCTTCCAGACCTTCACCCCTCGGGCGCCTCGGGCGGCGCTGTCGTCGAGGGAGGCCCGCAGCCGCTCCACGCCGTCCTCGGCGGCGAGCTGTGCCCAGTCGAGCTGGCAGAAGGTCGCGAACCGGCCGGGATACGCGCGGTCGTAGCGCTCGACGTTGGCGGTGACCTCCGCGTCCCACATGCCGTCGAGGTTCACGATCGTCTCGACGCCGCACTCGTCCATGGTCGCGACGAGCGCATCCGGATGCTCGATCATCCACTCGCCGTCGCTCAGCCAGCGGCCGAGGTGGTTGTGGATGTCGATCGCCGGGAATGCGGCGCACTCGACGGCGGTGGCGGGCAGCCGCAGCTGCGAGACCGGATGCCAGTCGGGCACCGGCAGGCGGCGCAGCTCCTCCCAGGAGAGGGGCGGTGCGGCGTTCTCGGTCACGGGCGGCTCCTGTGCTCGGCGTGCTCATCCGGTGGTGCGCCCAGGCTAGGGCGGGGTCGTCACGGGCGCGCACTCCCGCGCATCCCGGATGAGCGTTTCGCGCCGAGCGCGTCGTCACGACCGCTGCCGGGGGCATCTTCGACTGACTGCTCATTTCGTTTGAGCGAATCGCGCATTTTGCTTGGCAAATGCGCAATCTCTGCCCCAGCATTGAGCAACCCCTGCACGAGAGGACTCAGCACATGCAACGACGCATCACATGGATCGCCCTCGCCGCCGCCACGGTGACCGCCGCGGCCGCCCTCACCGGTTGCGCCGGCGAGCAGAAGGCCACCGAGCTCGACCCGAAGGCCGACGTCACCATCACCTGGTGGACCGGCCAGAGCGACCAGGCCGAGAAGATCCTCGAAGGACTCGCCGCCGAGTTCGAGAAGGAGCACCCGAACGTCACGATCAAGATCTCCTCCGGCGCCTCCTCGACCGAGGAGCTCCTGCAGAAGCTCTCGGCGGGCTTCGCGAGCGACACCTACCCCAACATCTCCTACTCCTTCGGCTCCTGGGCGAGCGAGCTCGAGTCCTCGGGGCGCACCCAGGACATCCGCGACAAGGTGAGCGACCCCGCGCTCGGCTGGGACGAGTTCTCGGCCGCCGCGCGCGCCACCGTGCAGCCCACCGGCGAGAAGATCATCGGCTTCCCCGCGCTCGTCGACAACATCTCGCTGCTCTACAACAAGACGGTCTTCGACGCCGCGGGCGTCGCCTACCCGACCGAGGACTGGACCTGGGACGACTTCCGCGCCGCCGCGAAGAAGCTCACCGACCCCGCCACCGAGACCTACGGCTACGCCTACTCGGTGTCGGGCTCCGAGGAGACGACGTGGCAGTTCTGGCCGCACCTCTGGCAGAACGGCGGCGAGATCCTCTCCGACGACCAGAAGACCGCGGCCTTCGCGAGCGAGGAGGGCGTGAAGGCGCTCGACTTCCTGCGCTCGATGGCCGTCGACGACAAGAGCGTCTACCTCGACCAGACCGACACCAAGTTCGCGCAGCTCTTCGCGGCCGACCGGATCGGCATGATGACCTCCGGCCCGTGGCAGCTCTACGACCTCGGCACCGCGGGCACCTCCTACGGCGTGACGGTGCTGCCCGGCACGAACGGCGACCACCAGACCGTCTCGGGCCCCGACATCTGGGCGCTCTTCGACACGGGCGACGTGAACGAGAACTACTGGTCGTTCGAGCTGCTCGCGTGGCTCACCGCCCCCGAGCAGGACCTGCGCTGGAACGTCGAGTTCGGCAACCTGCCGTTGCGGGCGAGCGAGATCGACTCGCCCGAGTTCCAGGCCCAGGTGGAGGCGCTCCCCGGCCTCGACATCATGGCCGCGAACAACGCCAACGCGATCAACTCGCGGCCCACCGTCTCGGGCTACGTCGGGCTCTCGGAGGCCATCGGCTCCGCGATCTCGAACGTGCTGCAGGGCCAGGGCTCCTCGAAGGAGGCGCTCGAGAAGGCCGCGAAGAAGGCCGACGAAGCCCTCGCGGGCAACTGATCCACCCGGCGGGGCGGCTCGTGAGAGCCGCTCCGCCCCCACCCCCTGCAGGAGCGCAGAACCCCATGGACATCACCTCCCTCGAGATCGAGAGCCAGCCCGAGATGTGGCGCACGGCGCTCGGCCTGCTCGACGACGCGACCCGCATCCTCGCCCGGCCGGGCGAGCGCGTGCTCGTGATCGGATGCGGCACCTCCGCGTTCGTCGCCGAGGCCGTCGCGCAGCTCCGTGAGCAGGCCGGCCTCGGAGAGACGGATGCGGCGTACGCATCCGAGCCGCGGCCGTGGCGGCCCTACGACGCGGTCGTCGGCATCACCCGCTCTGGCACGACGACCGAGGTCATCGACGCGCTCCGGGCGATTCCGGATGGCGTGCGCAAGGTGGTCGTGACGGGCGTCGCCGACTCGCCGTGCGCCGAGCTCGCCGACGAGGTGCTGCTCCTCGACTTCGCCGACGAGCGCTCGGTGGTACAGACACGCTTTCCCACCACGCTCCTCTTCCTGGCGCGCGCCGCCTTCGGCGAGGACGTCTCGGCCCTGCCGGCGCTCGCCGAGAAGGCGCTCGCCGAGGGCGCGCCCGAGGCCCCCGAGGGCTTCGATCACGTGGTCTACCTCGGCCGCGGCTGGACCTACGGCCTCGCCCAGGAGGCCGCGCTCAAGATCCGCGAGGCGGCGCAGGCGTGGGCGGAGTCGTATCCGCTGCTCGACTACCGGCACGGCCCGCTCGCGGTGGCCCACCCGGGCACGCTCGTGTGGTTCATCGGGGCGCGCGACGAGGGGCTGGCCCGCGACATCCGCGCGACCGGCGCGACCGTCGTGCAGGGCGCGGCGGACGACCCGCTCGTCGAGCTCGTGCTCGCCCAGCAGCTCGCGGTGCGCACCGCCGTCGAGCGGGGTCTCGACCCCGACAGCCCCCGCCACCTGACGCGCTCCATCGTGCTGTCGTAGAAGCGGGAACGGGGAACGGACGATGTCGACGACGACCGATACCGTTTCGGTGGTGACAGCAGGCGATCCGCGCTCGAGGCGCTCGGGGAGGCTGACCGGAGGATCGGCGCCCCGCACGCCCGCGGGCGCGCGCCGCCGCCGCGCCTCGGGGACCCTCACCGGCTGGGCCTTCGTGGCGCCGGCCATGGTCATCATCCTCGGGCTGTCGATCTTCCCCGCCGCGTGGGCGTTCCTGCTCTCGCTGCAGAAGTGGAACGGCTTCGCACCGCCGAAGCTCGTGGGCTTCGGCAACTACACCCGGCTCGTCGGCGACGAGGAGTTCTGGGCGGCGGTCACCCACAGCGGTCTCTTCGTGCTGCTCTTCGTGCCCGCCTCGGTGCTCGCCGGCCTCTTCCTCGCCGTCGCCCTCAACCGCCGGATCGCGCTCATCGGCCTCTACCGCACGGCGATCTTCGTGCCGTTCGTGGCCTCGGCGGCGGCGACGGGCATCCTGTCGACCTACCTCTTCAGCCCGCAGTACGGCCTCGCCAACAACGTGCTCCGCTCGCTCGGCCTGCCCGCCCAGGGCTGGCTCGAGGATCAGAACCAGGCGATGCTCGTGATCGCGATCATGTCGCTGTGGGGGCAGGCCGCCTTCACGACCGTCATCTACCTCGCGGCGCTGCAGGACATTCCGAACGACCTGCTCGAGGCGGCGCGCATCGACGGCGCGAACCGCTGGCAGACCTTCTGGCGGATCGTCTGGCCCGAGCTCAGCCCGGTCACGGTCTTCGTGACGATCTGGCAGCTCATCGGAGCGCTCCAGCTGTTCGACCTCGTCTACACGACGACGCGCGGCGGCCCGCTCGACGCGACCAAGACGATCGTCTACTACCTGTGGGAGAAGGCGTTCAAGGCCCTCGACTTCGGCCTCGGATCGGCCGCGGCCTACGTGCTGTTCGCCGTGACCCTGCTCATCACGATCGGCATGGTGGTCTACGCCCGCCGCCGCAACCTGGAGGCGTTCTGATGGCGATCACCTCGCTCACCCGCACCCCCCGGATGGATGCGCCGCGCCGCGCCGGCAAGCGCCGCTTCAGCCTGTGGCACCTCGTGCTCGCCCCGGTGGCGCTGCTGTTCTTCATCCCCTTCGCGCAGATGCTGCTCGCGGCGCTCGCGCCCGCGGAGGAGCTCGTGCGGTTCCCGCCGCCGTTCATCCCCTCGCGGCTGACGCTCGACGGCCTCGTGGGGCTCTTCACCCAGACCAACATGCTGCGCTGGCTGCTGAACTCCACGATCGTCTCGGCGATCTCGATCGTGTCGCACGTCGTGCTGTGCTCGCTCGCGGGCTACGGCTTCGCGCGGCTGCACTTCACGGGCCGCAACGTCGGGTTCTTCACGATCGTCGCGACGATCATGATCCCGACGCAGCTGCTCATGATCCCGACCTACATCCTGTTCTCGAAGCTCGGCCTCGTGAACACCCTCGCGGCCGCGTTCGTGCCGTGGCTCGCCTCCGCGTTCGGCATCTTCCTCATGCGGCAGTTCTTCCTCTCGATCCCGATCGAGATCGAGGAGGCCGCGGCGCTCGACGGCGCGAACCGGCTGCAGACCTTCCTGCGGGTGGTGCTGCCGCTCGCGAAGCCGGCGATGACGACCCTCGCCATCTTCACCCTGCTGAGCTCCTGGAACGACCTCATCTGGCCGCTCATCGCGATCAACGACGACAACTGGTTCACGGTGCAGCTCGGCATCGCGAACTTCCAGGGCACGCGGCGCACGCAGTGGTCGCTGCTCATGGCGGGCAACGTGGTGGCGACGGCCCCGCTCGTGCTGTTCTTCCTCTTCGCGCAGAAGCAGTTCGTGCAGACCATGACGATGTCGGGGCTCAAGGGATGACGCCGCGCGTGCTCGTCGCGGGCGACGCCAACCTCGACCTCGTGCTGCGCGGCGACGTCGTGCCGCGGTTCGGCCAGGCCGAGCAGCTGCTCGCGGGGGCCGACCTCGTGCTGGGCTCGAGCGCGGGCATCTGCGCGGCCGGGCTCGCGCGGCTCGGCGTCGAGACGACGCTCGTGGCGCGCGTCGGCGCGGACGTCTTCGGCGCGCGCACGCGCGAGCTGCTCGCCGAGGCGGGGGTCGGCACCGCATCCCTCGCGGTCGCGGACGAGCCGACCGGGGTGTCGGTCATCCTCTCGGCGCCCGACGACCGCGCCATCCTGACGCTCACCGGCGCGCTCGCCGGGCTCACCGCGGAGGAGGTGCTCGCGGCCGCGGACGGCGCGAGCCACCTGCACGTCGCCTCCTTCTTCCTCGTGCCGGAGCTGGCCCGCGAGCTGCCGGAGGTGCTGGCCCGCGTGCGCGAGCGGGGCGCGTCCACGAGCCTCGACACCAACTGGGACCCGGCCGAACGGTGGGAGGGGGTGGCGGCGTGCCTGCCGTACCTCGACCTGCTGCTGCCGAACGCGCAGGAGGCGGTGGCGCTCGCCCGTGCGCTCGGGGAGGACCCCGCGGATGCCGTGGCGGCGGCGGCCGCCCTCGCTCGCCGGGGCCCGACCGTCGTCGTGAAGGACGGCGCGGCCGGCGGCTTCGCCGCGACCCCGGAGGGAGGGCTCGTGCGGGCATCGGGCCTCGTGCTCGACGTCGTCGACACGACGGGCGCGGGCGACGGCTTCGACGCGGGGTTCCTCGCGGCGTGGCTCGACGGCCGCCCGCTCGCCGAGGCGGTGCGCTGGGCCGCCGCCGCGGGCTCGCTCTCCACCCGCGGCGCGGGCGGCACGGGCGGCCAGGCGACGCGCGCGGAGGTCGAGGCGGAGCTCGGCGCGTGATCACCTGCCTCGGGCTCTCGCCGGCTCTCGACGTGACCTACGGGGTGCCGGCCCTCGAGCTGGGCGGCATCCACCGTCCCGAGTGGAAGCTCGCGCTGCCGGGCGGCAAGGCGCTCAATGTGGCACGCGCCGCGCATGCCCTCGGGGGGCGGGTGCGGGCGATCGTGCCGCTCGGCGGCGCGGTCGGCGACGGCATCCGGGCCGCGCTCGACGCCGACGGCGTGCTCGTCGAGGCCGTGGCGGCGGCCGAGCCGACGCGGATGTGCGTGAGCGTCGTCGACGCGTCCGACGGCCGCATCACCGAGTTCTACGAGAACGCGACGGCGCTCGACGACGCGACCTGGGCGGCCGTCGAGGGGGCGGTCGCCCGCGCGGAGGCGGGCTGGCTCGCGGTCTCGGGCTCGGTGCCCGCGGAACGCGCCGCCGCGCTCGCGGCCCTGCTCGCCGGGGTCGCGGACCGCGGGGTGCGGCTCGCGCTCGACCTGCGCGGCGAGGCGCTCGCCGCCGCTCTCGAGCGCACGCGGCCGGCGCTCGTCAAGGTCAACCGCGCGGAGGCCGAGGAGGCGGTCGGCGCGGGGGATCTCGGCGAGCTCGCCCGGCGGCTCCGGGGGCGGGGGGCGGCGGTCGCCGTCGTGACCGATGGCGCGTCCGGCAGCCTCGGCGCGGACGCCGACGGCGCCTGGCGGGTCGACTCGCCGTCCGCCGGCCGGTTCACCGTGGGGGCCGGGGACTCCTTCTTGGCGGGTCTGCTGCTGAGCCTCGACGCGGGGGAGGCGCTGCGGGAGGCGCTGCGGGCGGCATCCGCGGTCGCCGCCGCGAACACCCTGCGACCGGGGGCCGCCGTGTTCGAGCCCGCCGAGATCGACGGGCTCGCCGCGCGCATCGAGGTGCGCCCCGTGCCGAGCGATGCGGAGGCGACGGATGCGTCGTGAGCGCGTGCGGGGGGCCGGTGTCGCGGCGCTCGTGCTGGCGGCCCTCGCGGGGTGCACGGTGACGCCCGCCCCGCTGCCGACCGCGGGCGGCGACGGCATCGACCTCGACATCGGACCGCGGCATCCGTTCGTGGACGCGGGCGACGGCGTGGCGGTCGCCGACGGCGACGACTGGAGCCTGCCCTCGTGGACGCGCCCCGCCGCGAACTCGGGCTACTTCTCGGAGGAGGCCGACGCGCCGGAGCTCGTCGCCGTGCGCTCCGTCGACCTCAGCTGGCGGCAGATCCGCCCGACGCCCGAGACGGCCCTCGACCGCACCTCGCCGGGGTCGGCGCAGGGCATGAGCTTCGAGGCGCTCGACGCCCAGCTCGCCCAGCCGGGCGACTTCTGGATGCGCATCTTCGCGAGCGGCGAGGACTGGGCGCCCGCGTGGGTCGCCGAGCGCTGCGGCGTCGCGAGCTACGGACCGGACTACGACGGGCAGAGGCACCTGCCGATCTGGGACGAGTGCGTGTGGGGCCACCTCATGGACACCTATCGCGCCCTGTTCGTCGACCTCGGCCTGGCCGAGAATCCGCGGCTGCGCTTCGTCTACGTGCCGGGCGCCTTCACCTGGGCCGAGTACGACTACGAGATGGTCACCGCCGCGGTCGAGCGCGGCGACCTCGACGAGCGCGCTTACCTCGCCTGGTACCGCCACGCGTGGAGCGACCTCGTGACCCTCTTCGGCGAGCACGCCGACAAGCTCGTCTTCACCGGCGAGGACTATCCGTGGGGTCCGTTCGGCGCGGCCGACGACCTGCTCGCCGCGCAGGCGGTGGACGCGGGGATGGGCATCCGCACCGGCATCACCGAGGTCTCGAACTTCCACCTGAGCGAGGCGCCGGCCTACGGCTCGCACGTGCAGCCCGACGGGCACCTGACGGTCGACGAGTCGCTCCCGGTGCACTCGGGCCGCTACGTCGTCGCGACCGAGAACGAGTGCTTCAGCGACTGCGGGTACACCACGACCGACGCGTACTACGCCGTGCGGCAGGCGAACCTCAAGGCGCTGCAGCTGCGGATGAACTGGATGTACGTGGTGCCCGGCCCGTCGTACCTGGCGGAGTACCCCGAGCACTGGGACTGGCTGCGGCTCTCGCTGGGCCAGACGGCGGCGACGTCGGCGGATGCCTGGGCCGCCTTCCGCGACGCGGAGGACACCTTCTGGGCCGATCCCGAGTCCGGCCCGTTCGACGACCCGGCGGCGTGGCCGTCGCGTCCCTTCGTGCGCAACCTCGAGCGCTGGCTCGTGCAGCGCGACGAGCCCGGCTCGGTCGCCCACCGCACCGACGCCGACGTGCACGAGCACGTCTTCGAGGAGGACAACGGCATCGCCTACGAGGGGCTCTCGACGGACGTCGCGGCGGGCGACACCGGGTTCGTGCTGGAGGTCGACCCGCGGTTCGCGGCGGCGGCATCCGGGCGCACGGTGCTCAAGGTGACGTTCCTCGACCGGGGCGCCGGCGCCTTCGCCGTCGACACGGGGGCCGGCTCGTCGGGGCGCGTGGAGCGCTCCGGCACGGGCACCTGGCGCACCGCGACGATCGCGCTGCCCGACGGGGCGCTCGCGGCATCCGCCGGCGCCGTGCGGCTGCGCATCGCGCTCGACCCCGGGGCCGACGACCTGGTCGTGCGCTTCGTGCGTCTCGTGCGGGTGGACGGATGAGCGTCGTGCGGCTCGGCGGGCTGAGCCTGCCCGTGCTCGCGGGAGGCGAGCCGCGCGCGCTCGGGGAGCGCGAGGTCCTGCTGCCGAGCGGGCCCGTGACCCTGCTGCATCCGTTCGCGGATGCGGAGTTCTTCCGCCACGGCTGGAACTCCTGGAGCCCGTCGGGCTGGCGCCGGCTCGACGTCGCCCCGCTGCGGATCGGCGACGGGCAGCGGCTGCTGACGGCCGACGACGCGAGGAACGACACCCCGCACGCCCACTCGGGCGCCGCCGTCGGCGCGCTCGCGCTGCCGGACGGCGAGGTGCTGCTCCTCGGCGCGCTCGGCCTGGGGGCGCCGAGGGTCGGCGCGACGGCCTCGACCCTGTGGGGCACCGTGGAGGAGCCGGACGCCGAGTGGTACCTGGCGCGCGGGCCCGAGCTCGAGGTCTTCGCCCGCTACGCCGCGCTGCTCGCCGAGCGCCTCGGATCGCGCACCACGCGGGCGGGCCGCGTGTGGTGCAGCTGGTACTCCTTCTACGAGGGGCTGAGCGAGCAGCTCGTGCGCGAGACGGTCGCCGGTCTCGCGGGGCTGCCGTTCGACGTCGTGCAGCTCGACGACGGCTGGGAGCGCTCGGTCGGCGACTGGGAGGCGAACGAGCGATTCCCGGCGGGGATGGCCGCGACCGCGCGCACGATCTCCGACGCCGGCTTCGTGCCGGGGCTCTGGCTCGCACCGCTCATCGCGCTGCCCGACTCCGTCTTCGCGCGCGAGCGTCCCGAGCTGCTCGTGCAGGGCGACGACGGCCGGCCGCTCGTGGCCGGCCACAACTGGGGCGGCGCCTACTACGCGCTCGACACGACGCGTCCGGAAGTCGTGGAGCACCTGCGCGAGCTCTTCGCGCGCGTCGTGGGCTGGGGCTTCCGCTACCTCAAGCTCGACTTCATGTACGCGGGGGCGCTCGCCGGCATCCGCAGCGTCCCGGTGCATCGCGAGCGGGCGTACCGCGACGCGATCGAGCTCATCCGGGAGGCGGTCGGCGACGACAGCTACCTGCTCGGCTGCGGCGTGCCGATCGTGCCGTCGGCGGGCGTCTTCGACGGCGTGCGCGTGGGACCGGATGTGGCCGCCTACTGGGACAACGCGGAACGCTCCGACGACCCGAGCGGGGCGGGCGCGCGCAACGCGTTCCTGGCGTCCGTTCATCGCGCCTGGCTGCGCCCGCTGTTCGAGACGGACCCCGACGTCGTCTACTTCCGCCGCCGCCGGAGCCTGCTCGACGAGCCGCAGCGGCAGCTGCTCGAGGACCTCGCCACGGCGCTGGGCTTCAAGTCGACCTCCGACCCGGCCTCGTGGCTGCTGCCGGACGAGGTGGCCGCGCTCGGCTCCTGGCTCGCGCGGGAGGAGCGGGTGCGCCAGGAGGGGCGATACCTGTTCCGCATCGACGACCGCCTCGTCGATCTCGCGCCGTTCCTCGACTACCCGGCTCCCGACAGCACGATCGCCGGCTGAGCGCACGGCACGGCGCCCCGGACCCGAGGGCCCGGGGCGCCGCCGCTCAGCCGCTCAGCACTCCTGGTAGAAGTAGCCGCTCGTGCCCGCCGGAACCACGTTCCGGTCGCGCAGGATGATCGACCGCGTCGCGCCGTCGTCCTGGCAGATCCAGGCGTAGGCCTTCTTCGTCACGCCGGAGCGCGTCTGGTTGGGGTTGTTGTCGGTGTACTCGATCTCGTACACGAGGGCGCCGTAGACGCTCGTGTAGTTGCCGCACTCGGTGTACGCCGCGCACTCCTCCGCGATCGCGAAGTCGAAGCCCTCGGTGCCGCCGACGAAGGTCGCGCCGATGCCGCCGTAGCCGCCGGGGCTGTCGGAGGCGTTCTTCTGCGCGATCGCGAGGCCGATGCCGTGCACGTAGGGCACGACGAGCTCGAGGTAGGCGCGCGTCTGGGCGAAGGTGATGAGGTTCTTCGACCGGGCGAAGGCGTCGAGGTTGTCGGGCTCGACCGCCTGATAGCCGGCGTCCTTGCAGCCCTGGAACCAGCCGCCCTGGATCGCGAGCAGCGCCGAGCGGTTGGCGGCCGTGCGCACGTCGAAGAGCGCCTCGTTCCAGTCGGCGTCGACGATCACCTTGCCGCTCGAGTCCTTCAGCAGGAGCCCCGGGTGGTTGTTCTTCCACCACTGGGTGGTGCCGTACGGCGGGTTGGTGGTCGACTGCCCCGCCTCGTCCGGCTGCGTCTGCAGCAGGTTGACGTAGCAGATGTTGTAGTAGCCGGCGCCGGCCGGGGCCGAGGTGCGGTCGCGGCTCACGACCTGCACGCCGCTCTCGGGGGTGTAGGAGCCGCCCAGCTGGTACGAGAACTTGCCGTTCGCCGGGGGCAGCGTGTAGCCGGTCCCGCCGCCGCTCGTCGCCGTGGTGGCGCTCACGGCCGCGGATGCCGCGGAGCGGTTGCCGGCGGCATCCCGGGCCTTCACGGTGAAGCTGTAGCTCGTGCCGGCAGCCAGGCCGCCGATCGTGGCGCTGGTGCCCGCGGGGGTGGCCACCGGTGTCGTGCCGCCGTTCTGGAACACCTCGTAGCCCGTCACGCCGACGTTGTCGGTCGATGCCGCCCAGGTGAGGGCGACCGAGCTCGTGGTGGGCGTGCCGCTCACGGCGAGGCCCGTCGGCGTGCTCGGCGGGGTCGTGTCGGCCGTGCCGGCGCTGCTCGTGACGAGCACCGACTCGTAGTCGATGTCGGCGGCATCCGTCGCGTTGTTCGCCTTGAGCTGCACCCGGATGGCGCCGGTCCCGCTCACGTAGGCGGCGGCGCCGCTCGGCGACGGGAAGCTCAGCAGCTTCCAGCTGCCCCATGCCGGGGCGGTCGCGTTGGTGCCGACCGAGGTCCAGCTGCTCGTGGTCCAGTTGTAGAGCGACCAGGTCCAGGTCTGCTGGGCCGTCGCGGGACCGCGATAGTTCACGCTCACCTCGACGGCCGTGACGTCGGCGGGGTTGACGGAGCCGGGCAGGGCGTAGCTGCGGTAGCCGTCGTAGGCGCCGATGAACTCGACGTACTTGTTCCAGGTGTCCTGCGTGCCGGACTGGTCCCTCACCGCGAGGTTGGCGACCGTCTGGCCGCTGCCGATGCTGCCCGCGCTCGTGGTGATCGAGGCGGGTGCGAGGGTGGTGGTCGCGGCCAGCGCGGGCGCGGCGTTGACGAGGCCCGCCGCCGTGAGCAGGGCGGCGCCGAGGGCCGCGAGCCGGAATCTCGGGGCAGTGGCCGGAGCCGATCGTGGGGTGGAGCTGGTTCGCTGCATTGCTGTCCTCTCCTCCGGCCGCGCGTCCGGCGGCCTGTGTGGCGAAAAGCTACTGAGGGAGAGCGCGACCACGTGAGCAATCGCTCATGTATTCCGATTGTTCGCTCACTTCGGATGCGCGCTCCGTCGCCGGCGTCACGAGGCCCGGATCGCATCCGCTCATTTCTTGAGAAGTTGCTCTCAAAATGTGAGAATGCACGGAGGTGATCCGGGCGCAGCGTCGCGTCCGGCAGAAGGAGACGACATGCACGCCGCGAGCTTCACGCTGACCTCGGGCCCCACGATGATGTCCGACCGGGTGCGGGCCGCGCTGAGCAGCCAGGTCACCTACGACACCGACCCGCTCTTCATCGAGCGCTTCCTGCGGCTCGAGCGGCGGCTCGCCGCGCTCATGGGCACGACGAACGACATCGCGCTCATGCAGGGGGAGGCCGTTCTCGGGCTCGAGGCGGCGGCGCGCGGGCTCACCGGCCCGGGCACGAAGTGGCTCAACATCGTGCAGGGCCCGTACGCCGACTGGTTCGGCGACTGGCTGCGCGACGCGGGCGGCGAGGTCGTGACGCTCGAGGTGCCCTACGACCAGGGCGCCGACCCCGCCGAGGTGGAGCGCCTGCTCGCCGAGCACGGCGACATCGCGTGCGTCGCCGTCGTGCACTGCGAGACGCCGTCCGGCACCCTCAACCCGCTCGCCGAGATCGGCGAGATCGCGCACCGGCACGGCGCCCTGCTGCTCGCCGACACCGTGGCGACCTTCGCGACCTCCGAGCTCCTCATCGACGCGTGGCACGTCGACATCGGCGTGGTCGCCCCGCACAAGGGGCTCGGCGCGACGCCCGGCATCTCGATCGTGAGCGTGAGCCCGGCGGCCTGGGAGAGGATGCGCGCCAACCCGAGCGCTCCGCGCGGCTCCTTCCTCTCGCTGCTCGACTGGAAGACCCGCTGGATCGACAGCGAGCACACCGAGTTCCTGCACGCGCCGTCGGTCTCCGAGATCGTCGCGCTCGATGTGGCCGTCGACGAGCTCGAGGACCTCGGCGGGATCGAGGCCTCGATCGAGCGCCATGCGCGGGCGGCCCGCGCCACCCG
Source organism: Protaetiibacter sp. (assembly GCA_030150265.1). Taxonomy (GTDB): domain Bacteria; phylum Actinomycetota; class Actinomycetes; order Actinomycetales; family Microbacteriaceae; genus Homoserinibacter. Next base: position 84,245 of record JASLGG010000023.1, on the reverse strand, counting down.
CGCGGGCATCGAGGCGATGGGGCTCAGGGTGTGGGCGACGGAGGAGCGCTTCGCCGCGAACTGCAGCACCGCCATCCGGTGCCCCGAGGGCCTCACCCCCGCGCAGGTGGTCGCCCACGTGCGCGAGCACCAGGGCGTCATGATCTCGATGGGGCGAGGCTCGCTGAAGACCGAGATCGTCTGCATCGGCCACATGGGCCTCAGCGCGCGCTCGGGCTACCCGCTCGTCGCCGTGACCGCGCTCGGCCAGGGGCTGCGCGACCTCGGGGTGCCGGTCGACGTGGGCGCCGCCGCGGATGCCGTGTGGCGGGTCATGGCAGAGGCCTGACCTCAGCGGGCGGAGTCGAGGGCCAGCTCCCCCGCGCCGACGACGCACACGGCGTCGCCGAGTGCTGCGAGCTCGACGCGGGCCGCGGCCGCCGCGGGGGCCATCGCGCCCTCGGCCACGATGCGCCGCACCGGGTCGAGAAGCTGCGAGCCCGAGCGGGTCACGCCGCCGCCGAGCACGACCACGTCGGGCTCGAGGATGTTGACGAAGTCGGTGACCGCCTGCCCGAGCAGCTCGACCGTCTCGTTCCAGATCACGCCGCCCAGCGGGTCGCCCGCGGTGGCCGCCCGCGCCACCTGCTCGGCGGTGGTCGGCGCCACGAGCCGGGTGACCAGGTCTCCCCGGGCGATGCGCTCGTCGGCGCGGCGCCCGATGAAGGTTCCGGATGCGTAGGCCTCCAGGCAGCCGCGGCGCCCGCACAGGCACTCCCGGCCCCCGCGCACGACGGTGATGTGGCCGAACTCGCCGCCGTTGCCCGCGGCGCCGAGGTAGAGCCGTCCGTCGAAGACCGCGCCCCCGCCGATGCCCGTCGAGATCGTGAGGTAGATCGCCGAGCGCGTTCCGCGCGCGGCTCCGTGGCGGTACTCGGCCAGCGCGGCGAGCGTCGCGTCGTTCTCGAGGTAGGCGGGGAGGCCGAACGCCTCGCTCGCGAGCCGGGTGACCGGCACGTCGATCCAGCCCGGCAGGTGCAGCGGGTTCACGAGCACGCCGGCGGCGGCGTCGAGCGGCCCGCCGCAGGAGACGCCGACCGCGCCCACGGGACCCGCGACATCCGCGGCCTCCGCGATCGCCCGGCGGCCGAGGTCGAAGAGGCGCGACAGGATGACGTCGGGGCCTTCGTCGCGCCGCGTGGGCTCGACGACGAAGCCGTGGACCGCGCCGTCGGGGGTGACGACACCGGCCGCGAGCTTCGTGCCGCCGATGTCGAGCGCGAGCGCGGCGTCCATCTGTGGGGTCTCTCCTCGCCCGACGTCATGTGGTCGGCATGTGGTAACGATGCCACACGCACTATATGCGACGTGCGGCCCTCGGGGCAACGCGCAACGCTTGCACGTCGCCAAGGGGAATGCAAGCCCTGGCGTGAGAACACGGGGGCTCGCAGTCTGGGGGGACACCTCGCAACCGGATAAGGAGACCCCATGCTCGGGAACGCCCGCACGCCGCTCACCGTGGGCATCACCCTCGTGGTCGCCGTGCCGGCGACCGTGCTCGTCACCCATGCGGTGGGCCGCCGGCGGCCGCGCGCGATCTCACCGCTGCACCGGCCGTGCGTCCCGGCGTCCTCGCCCTCACCCGTGCCGCCGGAGCATCCGCACGCGCTGACCTAGGGCGACGCGTCTCGAAACCAGCTCACCACGCCGGCCGCGCGCTCAGCCCGCCACGTCGACGAGCGCCTCCACGTGCTGGCCGAGCCGCAGGCTCCCGATCGTGACGTCGAGCGCGAGCCGCGCGCGCCGCGCCGGCGCCGCGCCCGCGGTCACCGCGAAGGCCACCTCGCGCTCCTCGCCGGGGTCGAGCATCACCCGCGCCTCGGCGGGCTCGATCGTCCAGCCCTCCGGCACGACGGGAGTCAGCACCGCCTCGGCATGCTGCGGATGCGGATTCCGCACCGTCGCGCGGTACACGAGCGCGCCGCCCGTCGTCGTCGCCGCGCGATACGGCGCGAGGCGGCAGAGCACCCCATCCGCCCCCAGGTCGAGCTCGTCGAGCGGCAGCAGCTCGCGGTGCAGCTCGTCGAGGTTCTCGCCCGCCGCGAGCAGGTAGTCGAGGTACCCGGCGTCGGTGGTGCGCGGCTCCCAGTGCCCGCTGAGCAGCAGGCCGGGTGCGATGCGGCGGTAGAGCTTCGCGCTCGCCACGTAGTCCCCGATCCGGAAGCGGTTGCGGTACTGGTAGTTCAGGATCTCGCGGCGCTCGCCCGGGATTCCGAGGTTCTCCTGCTGGTCGCCGGTGAACACGACGGTCACCCCGTCGACCGTCACCTCGAAGGCCGCGGCGAAGAGCGTGTGACCCGGCTGGTCGTGCACGGTGATCTCGTACTCGTTCCAGCGCACCGTCTCGCCGAGCGGCAGCGCGCGGTCGGCGAGGATCGGCTCGTACCACTGGCACGGCAGGTCGTGCTCCCAGGGGTCGGCGAGCACCGGCACGACGTGCTCGGGTGCCCAGATCTCCGTGCCCTCGACCGCGCGCAGCAGCGGCATCCCCGCCACGTGATCGTCGTGGTAGTGGGTCGCGAGCACGGCCGAGATGCGCGCCACGCCGAACTGCTGCTTGAGCGCGGGCAGCGAGGCGAGCCACGGGCGGCGGGATGCGCGGTCCTGCCCGGTGGGGAGGCCCGTGGTCATGTCGTAGCCGTAGTCGACGAGCAGCGCCTCGCCGGTCGCCGAGAGCAGCACGTAGCTGCACGACATGCTCGAGCGGTTGAGCAGCAGGTGGTCGGTGAGCTGCACGTAGGGGTTGCGCAGGCGGTCGAGGAGATCCCAGTCGTGCCAGCGGCGGGAGTCGACGTAGGCGTTCATCCGCTCGGCGAGCAGCGCGAGCGCGCCGTCGGCGTCCCGCATCACCTCGCCGTGCGAGGGCAGCAGGCGGTCGGGGCGCTCGTCGCGCAGCAGGTGGCAGCTGAGCACCGTCATCGCGGGGCCCTCGGTGGCCGTGTAGCTCCACTGGGTGGCCGCGAGCGACCAGACCTTGCCGGGCCCGTAGATGAGGTCGCCCGTGAAGACGAGCCGCTCGCCGTCGCGGTCGAGCAGGTAGCTCACGGAGCCCACCGTGTGGCCCGGCGTCGGCAGGGGGCACAGCTCGACGCCGCCGACGCCGAACCAGCGGTACTCGGGCACGGTCGCGTGCACGGGCACCGGCTCGAGCAGCGAGAAGCGGTCCTGACGCACGTTGTAGTCGTTCTCGAGCTGGCGGGTGGCCCACATCTCGTCCACGTGCGCGAAGAGGTCGACCTCGACCGGCGGCACGTGGATGCGGGCGCCGTGCGCGACGGCGCGCGGCAGACCCTGCCCCTGGTCGCGATGGTGATGGGTCATGACCACGTCGGTGATGCGGTCGACGCCCAGCTCGGCGAGGTGGTCGAGCGCGGCGCCGGCGCCGAAGTCGATCGCGACGGCGGTGCGCGCCCCCTCGGCGTCCGGCTCCTCGGCGAGCACCAGGTAGACGTTGCAGGTGTCGGGCACGAGCCAGACGCCGCGGGCCACCTCGCGAGGCGCGGCGCTCATGCCCGCGCCTCCCGGTAGGCGCGCCAGCTCGCCGCGACCGCCTCCAGGTCGGCGGCCTCGATGCGCTCGCCGCTGTTGTCGATCGCCTCCACGTAGTAGAGGGCGGGCACGCCGTAGCGCGGCTGGGCCTCGACGTAGGAGAGCCACGAGGCGCGGTCGGGCATCGGCCACTGGTCGGTGTCGACGAGATGCTCGGGCAGCACTCGGGAGGCGATGCCGTGGCGCATCTCGAGCTGGTCGGTGACCGGCACCCGCCGGCGCTGCACGTCGCGCTCGGTGACGTCGTTGAGCCGCACCATGTCGCACACGTCGCCGAAGGAGGGGTGCACGGCGTGCGCCACGAGCAGCGCATCCGGCTTCGCCTCGCGCGCGGCGCTCGCGATGGTCTCGAGCAGGAGGTGCACGGCCGCGATGCCCCACACGCCGTCGGTGCCGGTCAGGCTCTCGCCGCTCGGCCCCCGCTGGGTGAAGTCGATCTTGAAGCCGTCGGCGTCGAGGCCGTCGGGCCCGAGCAGGTGGCGCACGATGCCGGCGAGGCGCGCGCGGTATCCGGGATGCCCGGCGTCGACCGTGACGGGGTCGCCGACCGCGTTGCGCACGCACTCCTCGGCCGGCACGCCCTCGGCATCCCAGGCCTTCCACCACAGCAGCACGCGGCGGCCCTCGGCGTGCCGGGCGGCGATCCAGGCGCGGAGGTCGGGCCACTTGCCGGTGTCGACCTCGCCCGTGCCGTAGCTCGCCTGCCAGCGGTCGTCGATGACGATCGTGCCGGGGTCGACGGCGTGCGCCCCGAGCCGGGCGAGGAAGGCGTCGTAGACGTCCGCGCGCGCGAACTCGGGCGCGGCGCGCACGGTGGCGACGTCCTCCTCGACCGAGTCCAGCGGGCCGGTGGCGACATCCGGATCGTCGTGGTGCAGCCGGTGCGCCGCGCGCGCGCACTGCGCGCCCCAGCCGCAGAACAGCGGCTCGTGCCACCAGTCCGCGGCGCGCCGCGGCGCCGGGGCGTGACCGTGCGCGACGAGGTCGTCGCGGTAGGCCTCGAGCACCCCCCAGCCGGAGTCGACGGGACGCAGCACGACGACGGGGGAGACCCACTCGCCCCACACGGGCGTGTGCCCCTCGTAGTCGAGCTGCACGAGGAAGCCGCCGTCGAGGGGGGCGTAGCGCATGGCCGTCATGGTGAGCTCCCGCACGGGCGCGCGCAGCCACATGCCGAGCCAGTCGCCCGTGGGAGGCCGTGTCGGCTCGACGGGCGCCGACCGGGCGAGGCCGAAGGCGAGCGGCGGCGGCGAGAAGACCGCGTTGAGCCGCCCGGCATCCGCGTCGCCCACGACCCCGAGCACGGCGGGCGTCGCGGAGGGCCGCACGAACTGCACGGGCTCGGTGGCCGCGGGCACCAGCACGCCGGCGAAGCGGATGTCGGAGCGGAACACCCCGCTGGCCGAGTTGGGCATGGCGCCCGTTCCGCCGAAGAGGGTGAGGTCGGTGAGCTCTCCCGAGCCCGAGAGCTCGAGGCGCACCTCGACCGCGTCGGGGGTGCACCGCAGCACGAGGTCGCGGCGCAGCCAGACGCTGCTGCGCGCCACGACGCGGATCTCGACGGCGCCGTCGCGCTCCTCGGCGTCGATGCGCTCGACGCGCACGGTGTCGTCGGGCGCCGTGCGGGTGTGCGCGGAGGCGAGCAGGCTCAGGTACGACCAGGGCTCGCCGTCGGCGTCGGCGAGGATCGCGACGGGGGCGCGGAAGAGGGCGGCGCTGGTGTCGGGGATCTCGAGCCGGTAGCCGGCGGCGCGCACGTGAAGGCGCTCACCGGTCCGCTCGATGTCGACGGCCCGGACAGCCGTCGTCGGATCGGCAGGGGGCATGCCGACATGATATCTGAGATCGTTCCCAGAGAGGAGGGTCAGCGCGCCGGCCGGGCCGTCGACTCCCGGCGCGCGAACCCCGCGGGGAGCGTCACGGTGTGCGGGCGGCGATCGGGGTCGGCGATCCGCGCGAGCAGCTGCTCGACGGCGGCGCGCCCGAGCTCCGCCGCATCCTGCGTGATCGCCGTGACGCCGGGACGCACCATGCTCATCCACGGTGCGTCGTCGAAGGCCACGATGCTGAGGTCGTCGGGGATCTCGAGGCCGAGGCGCCGGGCCGCGCGCCACACGCCCTCAGCGAGCAGGTTGTTCGCGGCGAAGACGGCGGTGGGACGATCGGCGCCCGACAGCAGCTCCGTCGCGACGCGCTCGGCGGCCTCGGCATCCCATCCGGCGGTCACCACGAGGCCGGGATCGGGCTGCACGCCCGCCGCCTCCAGCGCGTCCGCGAAGCCCGCCCGGCGCTCCCGCCCCGTCGTCCAGTCGGTCTCGTCGATCACGAGCGCGATCCGGCGGTGCCCCAGGCTCAGCAGGTGCTCGGTCGTCGCGCGCGCCGCGTGGCGGTTGTCGACGACCACCGCGTCGGCGTCGCCGAAGACCCGGTCCACCTCGACCACCGGCACCCGCTGCCGCTGCAGGAACGCCACGGCGTCGCCCGCGACGGGGGTGAGCACGACGCCCGCCACGCGCGAGGCGACGAAGGCGCGGGCGGCCTCCAGCTCGTCGTCGGCGCTCCCGCCGTCGTCCATGAGCAGCATCGTGTAGCCGGCGCGACGGGCCCGCTCGCCCGCGCCGTAGGCGAGTTCGGCGTAGAAGGCGTTGCGCAGGTCGGAGACCACGACTCCGATCACCCGGCTCGAGCGCTGCTTGAGGCTGCGCGCGGTCGCGTCGACGACGTAGCCGAGGTCGTCGGCGGCCTTCCGCACGCGCTGGCGCACCGGCTCGGCCACGTACCCGGTGCCCGCGAGGGCGCGCGATGCGGTCGAGCGAGACACGCCGGCGCGCTCGGCGACCTCCTTGATCGTCACGCGTCCGGGGACCGGGTGCTCGGATGCGCCCATGCGCTGCTCCCTCCCACTGCTGGGACGCCAGCCTAGCGGGCGATCCGGGCGGCGCCGGTCACCCCTGCCTCACAGCCTCTGCGCCCGCACGAGACGCGCGTAGAGCCCATCGGCCGCCACGAGCTCGTCGTGCGACCCGACCTCCACGACGCGACCGTGCTCGAGCACCACGATGCGGTCGGCCGATCGGATGGTGCTCAGCCGGTGCGCGACGACGAGCGTCGTGCGCCCCGCCCGCAGCCGCTCGAGCGCCTCCTGCACCGCCGACTCCGACTCCGAGTCGAGCGCCGAGGTCGCCTCGTCGAGCAGCAGCACGCGCGGGTCGCGGATGAGGGCGCGCGCGATCGCGAGGCGCTGCCGCTGGCCCCCCGACATCCGGGCGCCGCGCTGGCCGACGACCGTGTCCCATCCGTCCGGGAGCGACTCGATGAGCTCCCAGGCGTTGGCGTCGCGCAGCGCCTGCTCGAGCTGCTCGTCGGGCACCGCGGGGAAGCCGTAGGTGACGTTCTCGCGGATCGAGCCCTCGAACATCACCGACTCCTGCGGCACGACCGAGAAGAAGCCGCGCACCTGCCGCAGGTCGAGTGCCGCCATGTCGTGGCCGTCGAGCAGGATGCGGCCGCGCGTCGGGCGCACGAAGCCGAGCACGAGGTTGAGCAGCGTCGACTTGCCCGAGCCGCTGGGCCCCACGAACGCGATCGTCTCGCCGCGCTCGATCAGCAGGTCGACGTCGTCGAGGGCGAGCAGGCGGTCGCCCGGGTAGACGAAGCCGACGTGCTCGAGCCGGATGACGCCCTCCACCGCGTCGAGCGTCGCCTTGCCCTGGTTGTGCTCCAGGTCGGGGTCCTCGAGCACCTCGGCGATCGAGCGCACCGACTCGCGCCCGCGGGCGAGCGTCGGGGCGAGATTCAGCAGCATGACGATCGCGTTGGTGAGGATCGTGAAGTAGGAGCTCAGCAGCACCACCTGCCCCGGCGTGATCGCGAGCAGGCCCGAGAGCGAGGCGAAGGCGGCGGCGCACAGGCAGAACATCGTGAGCAGCTGGAACATGAGCCACGACACGGCGCCGAAGCGCCCGTTGAGCTGGTCGAGCAGGTGTGCGGCGTCGCGCACGTCCTCGACGCTGTCGACGACCCGCCGGGCCGCGACCTGCTCGAGGCCGTGCGCGCGCGTCACCGGCATGAGCGTGGCCATCTCGCCGACACGCGCCGAGAAGCCCTCCATGCGGTGGCGGAACGCCTCGTTGCGGCGGTGCGAGACGCGGCGCACCGCGACGACGAGCCCGACGCCGATCGGGATGGTGAGCGCGAAGACGGCGATGAAGGCGGGCACCTGGATCGCCGTCATGGTGAGCGCGCCGATCAGGATGCAGATGCCCGACATGATGGGGGCGAAGGAGCCCTGCAGCATCTGCTCGATGTTCTCGACGTCGCGCACGACCTTGGTCTGGATGACCGCGGAGCTCGCGCGGGTGTGGAAGCCGATCGAGAGGTTCTGCAGCCGTTCGACGAGCGAGTTGCGCAGGTCGGCCCCGATCTGGCGGTAGACCCTGCTCCACTGGTCGTTGTAGAAGATGCCCACCGGGTAGTTCTGGCCGAGCACGAGCGCCGCGGCGAGCGCGTAGAGGCCGAGCGTGTGCAGCGCGCCGTGGGTCGCGACGACGTCGATGACGGCGCCCGTGATGACGGGCAGCAGCCACTGCGGGCTGTCCTTGATGACGTACGCCGGGATGATGAGCAGCATCCGCCGCCGGTGCCGCAGCACGAGGCTGAGCAGGCTGCGCATCGGGGGGCGCTGGGTCGGCAGCGTGATCGGCGCGGTGCGGTCGTCCGGGGGGCGTGCGGTCATGCCGCGGTCGCCCCCCTCGCGATCAGGTCCTCGCAGGCCAGCAGCAGCACGCCCGCCGACCAGGCGTGCGAGAGGGTCAGCATCATGCCCTTCGGCTGGAAGCACTCGGTCTGGTAGTAGCGCTCGGTGATCATGCCGCGGTAGGCGTTCAGCTCGCCGTCGTGCCGCGGCAGCAGCTGCCGGAAGCACGCGAAGGCCTCCTCGGCCCGGATGCGATACCAGTCGTCGCCGGTCCACTCGCTCAGCTCGAGCAGCTCCTCCGTGCAGATGAGCCCATAGGCGTGCAGGTGCTGGTTGGAGCTGGAGGCCTGATCGGCGCCTCGGGTGCGGAAGCCGTACGCGCCGAGCGGCGTGAGCGGCGCGAAGGCGACGTCGTAGGAGTAGCGGAAGGTGAAGGTCCACTCGGCGGCGCGGCGGGCGAGGTCGAGCCAGCGCGCCTCGCCGGTCGCGCGATGCAGCGCGCAGTAGGCCATGACGGCGACGTAGCCGTCCTCGCTCGTGGGGGCGAGGTCCACGTCCTCGGGGGCGCCGTGCAGGTACTCGGCGCGCACGGCATCCGCGTAGTACGCCCCGGCGCGTTCGGCCGCGGGCAGGTAGCGGGCGTCCCAGTCGCGGGCCGCGACGAGCGCGGGCACCCAGGCGAGCGCGGCGGTGCCCTCCCAGGAGAGCACCTCGCCGGTCGTCGCGTCGTGGATGAGGCCGAGGGCGCCGTCGGCGCGCTGCCGGGCGACCATCGCATCCAGGTTGGAGCGGGCGGCGACGCGCCACTGCGGCCGGTCGTCGAGCGCGAGCGCCCGGATGAGGAAGTCGGTCGCCTCGCCGAGGGTGCGGGCGTGCAGGCCGTTGGGGAGGCGGGTCCAGCTCTGACTCCAGCCGCGCCCACGGTACCAGGTGCCCCAGAAGGTGCCGGAGGGGGAGAGCTCGGCGGTGCAGAAGTCGATCACCCGGCGGGCCGCATCCGCCGCCCGCTCGTCGCCGACCCGGATGCCGTGACGCAGCAGCGCGGTCGCCCATGGGATGCCGCTGACCCAGCCCACGTGCATGGCCTGCCGGTCGACGGGCCGGCCGTCGCCGCCCGAGACCTCGCGGTCGAAGCCGACCGTCTCGAGCAGCACGCCCGGGTCCGGGTCGTAGTGCCAGCGCACGAGGCCCTCGGCGGCGATCGCGGCGGCCTCGTGCGCATCCGTCCAGGGGTGCTGCGGGGAGCGCTCGCGCGCCTCGGCGTGCAGCTCGCGCAGCACGCGGTCGTAGTCGTGGCGGTCGGCCGAGAGCGGCAGCACGCGCACCTGGAGGGTCACCGTCTCGCCGGGCTCGAAGCGATGCGTCTGCACCTCGGGGTCGCGGGGCTCGCCGTCGCCGTAGTAGGAGACCGGGTACTCGCGGGCGGGCGCCGTGAGCGCGAGGGCCGCGCGGCCGTCGCGGACCGCGAAGCCGATCGCCTGCTCGCCGAGCTCGCCGATTTCCTCGGCCACGAGCACCGTGCCCGGCAGCCCCGGTCCGGCCCAGCAGAACACGGCGGGCGTCGCCGCGCGGTCGGCCCGGAGGTGCCACTCGTCGCTCACCATCGCGGCGTGCTGGGCGGGGGTCGTCGCCCCGAGCTCGAAGCGCGGGAAGACACGGTCGTTCGCCGCCGGCCGGTTCTCGCCGTAGAAGGCGCCCGGGATGAGCACCCACGCCTCGGGCGCGTCGAGCGCGAGCGTCACCCGGACGGCGGCGTCGACCGGCTCGGCACCGCGGTAGGCGACCTCGACCTCGTACGCGGTTCCCGATCCGGCCGCCTCGGCGCGCAGCTCGACGGAGAACGCCGCGGCATCCGCGTCGAGGATCTCGACGCGCGGTTCCGGAGCCGGGTCGGGCATCACTCGAGGGGCAGCTCGAGCAGGTCGAGCTCGACGATGTCGCCCTCGCGGGGCACGCGGAAGGTGCGGATGCGGTACGGCTCGAAGCGCGCCTCGATCGTGCGGCCCACGAGCGGCAGCTCGATCGTCGCGTCGCTCGTCTCGCCGCGGGTCTCGACCGCGCGCACGATGAGGTCCGCGCCGCCGGGGCCGTCGGCCGCATCCTCCGAGCCCTTGATCGCGGTGACGAGCACGGCGCCGCGGCCGTCGTCGGCGAAGGAGCCCTCGGGGCCGAGCGGGCCCTCGTGGAACGACTCGAGCATCGCGCGCACGCGCTGGCCGAGCTCGATCGCCCGGCGCGCGGGCTGCGCGGCGCGGTGGTCGCCCGCATGCGGCACGAGCTCGTAGCGGAAGCGCTGGATGCCCTGGTCCTGGAAGGAGTAGATGCCCGAGTCGTCGAGCAGGCGCGGGTCGTGCCAGGAGTAGACGGGGCTGCGCACCGCGGTGATGCCGATGCTCGGGGCGTCGCCCGGCGAGACGTCCCAGCCGTGCTTGTCGGTCGCGACGACCGTGAGGCCGGCCGGGGCGCCGTCGATCGTGCCCGTGAGGTCGACCCACGACTGGGCCGGCTCCTCCGCCCCGTCGACGGGGCGCTCGAGCTCCCCGAACGGGATCTCGTAGGTGGCCTTCGGGGCCTCGAGCGCGGTCGGGAAGCGCAGCTTCAGCAGGTGGGCCTGCTCGCGCCAGTCGAGGGTGACCTCGACGCGCAGGGCGCGCGCGTCGTGCCCGAGCACGAACTCCTCGACGAGGGTCGATCGGCCCCAGGAGCGCTCGACGCGGATGCTCGCGCGCAGCGCGCCCGACTCGCGCACGGCGATCCGGTCCACCGTCATCGGCGCGCCCTCCCAGGCGTAGGAGATGACGCGGTGGCCCCAGGTGTCGGTCGGGTCGTCGCAGATCTGGGTGTGCGTCTCGCCCGGTGCGCCGGCGACGAGGTCGACGCCCGACTCCTTGTCGAGCAGAGAGCTGAGCCACCCCGTGGCCGGGTCGAGCTCGGCCCGCAGGAACTCGTTCTCGAGCACCGTCTCGCTCACGACGAGGCCGCGCGAGGGCGCCGGGTCGAGCGCGGGGCCGGGGCGCAGGCGGTAGAGGCGGTAGCCGAAGGGGGGCAGGCTGGCACGGAAGGCGACCGCGCCGCGGCCCTTGTCATCCGTGGTCGCCGTCGACTGCACGCGCTGCGAGACGGTGGTGACGCCCTCGCCGTCGACCACGTGCACGCCCGTGGGCTGCACGCCGTACTGCAGCTCGACATCCTCCTCGACCGCCCAGGGGTGGGGGTTGAAGACGACGACCGGCTGGGTCGCCGCCTCGAAGGGGATGTCGATGCGCGCGGCGATCAGGTTGTGGGCGCGCGTGATGATGCGCTTCGAGATCGCGACCGCCTCGCCGAGCTGATCCCGCGCGTCGTCGTAGGACTGCTCGATCGCCGAGCCCGGCAGGATGTCGTGGAACTGGTTGAAGAGCACCTGCTTCCAGGCGCGCTCGAGGTCCTCGCGCGGGTAGTCGACGCCCGAGTCGAGCGCCGAGACGGCCGCCCAGCGCTCCGCGTTGAGAACGTTGAACTGCGCACGCCGCTGCCAGGCCTTGATGCCCGAGTGCGCGGAATAGCATCCGGGCGCGTGGTGCTGCAGGTCGTCGCGGCGCACGCCGAGGGAGTCGAGGAAGGCCGGCCCGCGCGCGAGCATCTCGTCGAAGTACTCACGCGGACTCGACATCTTCATCCTCCCGAAGGTGCCCATGCGGTCGTAGCGGTGGATCGAGTCGATGTTGGCCTTGGTGGGGCCGCCGCCGTGGTTGCCGACACCGTAGAACACCATGCCCTCCCCGAGCGAGGAGTCGAGCTGGGCGATCGACTTCTCGGTCTGCCAGGCCACATCCCCCGGCGGGGAGCAGTACTCGAAGGGGATGCGGTAGGCGAGCACACGCGAGCCGTCGGGCGCCTCCCACCAGAACAGCGAGTCGTCGAGATCGGACTCGTGCTTGCCGGGCCGCAGGAACATGTAGGAGTCGAGGCGGTGGCCGCGCAGGATCTGCGGCAGCATCCCGTTGTGGCCGAAGGGGTCGACGTTCATGCCGACCTCGGCGAGCCTGCCGAAGCGCGAGAGCAGGTAGCGCTGGCCGTACAGGCCCTGGCGCGCGAACGACTCGCCCATCGGCATGTTGTTGTCCGGCTCGACCCACCAGCCGCCCGCGTTGACCCAGCGGCCCTCGGCCACGCGCTCCTGGATGCGGGCGAAGAGCTCGGGGTCCTGCTCCTCCACCCACGACAGCAGCACGATCTGATCGCACGTGAAGACGAAGTCGGGGTACTCCTCCATGCGGTCGAGCACCGAGCGGAAGGTGGCGCGTGCCTCCTGGTAGCCCTCCTGCCACGGCCACAGCCACACCGGGTCGAGGTGAGAGTTGCCGATCATGTGCAGCACGCGCTTCGGCGTCGCGGCCGGGCGGGGCGCCGCCGGCACGGTCTCGGGGCGGAAGCCCGAGGGGGCGTTGGAGAGGGGCGCGTCGGATCGCGGCGCGGTGCTCACAGGTACTCCCGGTCGTCGTCGGCCCACGCGTCGATCATCTCGCTGATCGCGTGGAGCATGAAGGTGTGCATCTCCTGGATGCGCGGCGTCGTCGAGCTCGGCACCACGAGCGCGAGGTCGGCGTGCTCGAGGGCGGGGCCCCCGTCACCGCCCCCGAAGAGCACGGTCGTCGCCCCGGCTGCCCGGGCGGCGGCGAGCGCGGTGACCACGTTCGCGCTGCGTCCGCTCGTGGTGAAGGCGGCCACGACATCCGCGGGGCGCGCGAGCGCCTGCACCTGGCGCGCGAAGACGTCGTCATAGGAGTAGTCGTTCGCGATGCAGGTCATCGTGGTGGTGTCGGTCGAGAGGGTCACGGCGGGCAGCGGCCGGCGGTCGCGCTTGTAGTGGCCGATGATCTCGCCCGTGAAGTGCTGCGCGTCGGCGGCGCTGCCGCCGTTGCCGAAGGTGTAGAGGATGCCGCCCTCGCCGAAGGCGCGGATGAGCGCGTCGGCCGTGCGGCGCACCTCCGGCAGCAGCTCGGCGACCCGCTCGGCGACCTCGCGGTGGTCGGCGAGCTGCGCGCGCATCCAGTCGGGGACGACGGGAACCGTCGGTTCAGGCATGGCTGGGCTCCTCGCTCCGGTCGGCGGCGTGGACGGCCGCGCCGACGACGCACACGGCCTCGCCGAGTGCGGCGAACTCGATGCGCACGGCGGCGGCCGCGGGCGGCATCGCCCAGCGCGACACGTGGGCGCGCACGGGGTCGAGCAGCAGGGCGCCCGCCCGGGTGACGCCTCCGCCGAGCACGACGACCTCGGGCTCGAAGGTGTTCACGAGGTCGGTGACTGCCTGGCCGATGGCGGCGGTGGTCTCGTCCCACAGCGCGCGGGCCACGTCGTCGCCCGCCGCGACGGCCGCCACGACATCCTCGGCGCGGACGGTGCCGAGCGCCGCGAGCACGGTCGGCGCCTCGGCTGCGGCGACGGCATCGCGGGCCCGGATCGCGATCGAGGTGCCGGATGCGTAGGCCTCGAGGCATCCGCGCCGTCCGCACGTGCAGAAGCGGCCTCCGGGCCTGACCATGACGTGCCCGAACTCGCCGCCGTTGCGTGCGGCGCCCCGATGCAGCCTCCCGCCGACGATCGCGCCGCCTCCGACGCCGGTCGAGAGCGTCAGGTAGAGGGCGTCCCGTGCGCCGTGCGCGGCGCCGTGGCGGTGCTCCGCGATCATCCCGGCGGTGGCGTCGTTCACGAGGTGGGCCGGCACGCCGAACTCCTCGGCGGCGAGCTCGCCGAGCGGCACGCCGTCCCAGTCGGGGAGGTTGAGGGGGCGGTGCACGATGCCGGCCTCGGCGTCGAGGGGCCCGCCGCAGCTGATGCCGACGGCGTCGACGGCGGGGAGGCCGGCCTCGGCGAGCGAGGCGTGCGCGAGGTCGAAGAGGCGCCGCACGACGGCCGCGTGCCCCTCCTCCTTGCGGGTGGGGGTGATCCGCAGGGCGGTGACTCGGCCGTCCGGATCGACGACGCCGACGGCGAGCTTGGTGCCGCCGATGTCGAGCGCGAGCGTCGATCGCGTCGGTGCGGTCATGCGGAAGTCCTGACTGGAGTGCTGTGGATGCCGGGGTCACCCGGAATCTGACATCGTTCCCATATCCTAGGTACGCCGATCCCATCGGGTCAACCGCAGCACGAAAGGTATCGTTGCCACACATGTCAACTGCGCTGTCGCCTGTCGCGCCCCGCTCCGGCGCGCTCGACGGGCCCCCCGTCGAGAACCCTCCGGTCGCCGTCGTCGCCGAGAGCGAACGGCTGCGCGTGCCGCGGGACGACGCCGGCCGGCCGCGCCCCGAGGGGTTCGCGATCGCCGTCGCCGGCGAGGGGGTGCGCATCGTCGCGGCGGATGCGGCGGGGGAGCGGCACGCCCGCCGGCTCGTCGACGAGCTGCTCGCCGCCGGGGAGCTGCGCACCGGCGAGGTGGCCGACTGGCCGGAGCTCGCGGAGCGCGGCGTCATCGAGGGCTTCTACGGCGCCCCGTGGACGCACGCCGAGCGGCTGCGGCTGCTCGCGGAGCTCGGGCGGCTGCGCATGAACCGCTACGTCTACGCGCCCAAGGACGACCCCTACCACCGTCGCCGCTGGCGCGAGAGCTACCCCGAGGCGGAGGGCGCCGCCCTCGCCGAGCTCGCCGCCGCCGCGACCGCCGCGGGCGTCGAGCTCGTCTACGCGCTGCACCCCGGCCTCGACATGGTGCACTCGGACGACGCCGACCACGCCGCGCTGGCACGCAAGGCGCGCGAGCTGCACGCCCTCGGCATCCGGCGCTTCGCCCTGTTGTTCGACGACATCGACGAGGGCCTGCCGGATGCGCGGGACCGCGAGCGCTTCGGCGAGGGCGTCGCGGGCGCCGGCCGCGCGCACGGCGCGAGCTGCACGCGCTTCGAGGCCGAGGTGCTCGGGCCGCTCGGCCTCGGCGGGCGGCTCCTGATGGTGCCGACCGACTACGCGGGATCGGATGCGAGCCCCTACCGCGACGGGCTCGTCGAGACGCTCGGCACCGGCATCGGCGTCTTCTGGACGGGCGACGACATCGTCGTGGGCGCGGTCACCGAGGAGCAGACCGCGCGGGCTGCGCGGGCCTTCGGCGGGCATCCGCTCGTGCTGTGGGACAACTTCCCCGTCAACGACTTCGACCGCTCGCGCGCCTTCCTGGGGCCGCTGCTCGGCCGTGAGCCGGGCCTCGGGCGCGCGGGGCTCGACGGCATCGTCGCCAACCCGATGGTCGAGTTCGAGCCGAGCCGTTTCGCGATCCACGCGGTGGCGGCCTGGGCCTGGAACCCCGACGCCTACGACCCGGCCGCCACCGCCGAGGCGGCCCTGCACGCCGTCGCGGGCGCGGATGCCGAGGCGCTGCGCCCGCTCGTCGCGGCGGCCTCGAGCTGGCCGCCGTCGGCCCCGCAGCATCCGGCGCTCGCCGCCGAGGTCGCCGCCGCCGTCGCCGACGGGGGAGTCGTGGGGGTCCGGCTCGCGGAGATGCTCGCCGAGCTCGACGGCCTCGCGGGCCTCGAGGAGACGACGCCGCTGCGCACGGCCCTGCGCCCCTGGGCGGATGCCGCCCCCGCGACGACCGCCGTCATCCGGGCATCGCTCGCGCACCTCCGCGGTGAGACCGGCGCGGATGCCGTGGAGGCCGCGTGGGAGACCGCCCGCACCGCGCGTCACGGCCTCGCCCGCGACGTGGCCCGCACGGTGGCCGAGCGCGCGCTCGGCCACGCGCTGCCCGATCGCGTGCGGCCCGAGGGCGAGCCCGCGGCGGCCGAGGCCGCGGGCGACTAGCGAGGCTCCTCAGCCGCCTCGAGGGTCGGGGGCCACCGAGCGCAGCAGCGCGACCGCGGCGCGCACGGCCTCGCCCATCGAGCCGCGCGGCGTCATCGTGGTCGGGTGCCACAGCTCGAGCGTGAGCCAGCCGTCGTAGTCGCCGAGCGCGCGCACGAAGCCGGCGACGTCGAGCTCGCCCTCGCCGAGGGTCTCGGTGGGGATGCCGTCGCGCAGGTCGCGCAGGTGCACGGCATGCACGCGGGCTCGGTGCTCGCGCACCCACGCGACCGGGTCGTGACCGGCCGCGAGCGCCCATCCGGTGTCGATGCAGAGCCCGACCGCGGGGTCGGCGTGCTCGATCACCGAGGCGAGATCGGCGGAGGCGGCGGCGTGGTCGTCCGCGTGGTTGTGGAGCGCGACGCGCAGGCCGAGCGGCGCGACGAGCCCCGCGATCCGGCTGAGGTTCTCGCCCTGCCGTGCGACGTCGTCGGGCGACCTCGGGAGGGCGCCCGCGGCATCCGGGTCGGAGTTCACGATGAGCACGCGTCCGCCGGCCTCCGCGAGCCGCCGCGCCACCGGCAGCACGCGCCCCTCGACGTCGAGCTCGGCGAAGGGCGGGGTGAGCGGCATGCCGACGTAGGAGGCGGATGCGGCGAGGCCGAGCCCGTCGAGGATGGCGCGCTTCTCAGGCGTCGGGTCGGTCTCCACGCCCGTGACGCCGGATGCGGCGCACGCGCCGTAGAGGCTGCGCCAGTCCCATTCGACGCCGTCGCGGGCGAAGCGCTCCATCCAGCCGTAGAGGGCCGTCGCGATGCGGGCGGTCACGGGAACTCCACGGCCTGCGGCTCGCCCGTGCGGGCCGCGCGGTAGATCGCCCGCAGCACGAGGAACTCGGCGACCGCCTGCGCTCCGACCGTCGCGAGCGAGGGACGGCCGCGCACGGCGTCGACGAAGGCGGCGAGCGGCCGGTCGAAGATCGACAGCTCGGGCCGTGGCGGCGGCGCGACCTCGCTCTCGACGACCGCGCCGTCGACGTCGCGGCGCAGGAGCACGGGCTGCCGCGAGTCGAAGGGCGTCCAGTGCACGGCACCCCGACTGCCCGAGAGCTCGGCGCGGCCGAGCTCCGTCGCGTGCGTGCCGCTCGCTCGCCCGAACGCCACGGGCAGCGTCGCGCCGTCGCGCCGTGTGACCCGCAGGGCGGCGCCCACGTCGGTCTCGACGTCGAAGGGCACGTCGGCGGGATCGGCTCCCGTCTCCGGTCGCGCGATCCACGCGTCGCGCGCCTCGACGCGCACGGGGTCGAGCAGGTCGACGAGGGTCGAGAGGTCGTAGGGCCCCCAGTCCATGAGCACGCCGCCGCCGCTCACGGCCGAGTCCAGGAACCACCGGCTGGCCGGCTGGTACTCGATGCCCGCGCGACTGCGGGCCCAGCGGGTCGCGAAGGTCATCGCGTAGAGCTCGCCCAGCTCGCCGGACGCCATCAGGCGCTTGACGGCCTCGGTGTGCGGGAGGCCGCGGAAGCGCGTGGCGCACACGCCGAGCAGGCGACCGGCCTGCTCGCTCGCCCGCAGCATCCGCTCGGCCTGCGCCGAGTCGAGTGCGAGGGGCTTCTCGCACAGCACGTGGCGCCCGGATGCGAGGGCCGCGAGGGCGAGCTCGAGGTGCGCCGCGGGCGGGGTCGCGACGACCACGACGTCGTCGGGCCGTGCGGGGCTCGAGGCGAGCATGGCGTCGGCGGAGGCGTAGCCGCCCGCCGGCGGATGCGCGGCGGCGAAGTCGCGCAGCACGGCTGCGGCGGGGTCGGCGACGTGCAGCTCGACCTCCTCGCCGAGCTTCGCGGCGGCCTCGGCGTGCGTGCGCGCGATGACCCCGGCGCCGACCAGATAGAGCCTCACGCGCTCCCCCTCATCCTCGATGGGCTCGGAAACCGATGTGGTAACGTTGCCACATTTCTGGCTGGGAATACAGCGGCCGAGGACACAGGGGGGTGCGACGCGGTGGACGTCATCGGTGTAGGGATCGTCGGCTTCTGGCATGTGCACGCCGACGACTACGCGCGACAGGCGGCCGAGCATCCGGGCACCCGCGTCGTCGCCGGGTGGGATGCCGACGCCGCGCTCGGAGCCGAGGGCACCCGCCGCCTCGGCATCGACCGGGCCGGCTCGCTCGACGAACTGCTCGCCCGCCCCGACGTCGACGCCATCACCGTGACCACCGCGACCGCCGACCACACCGAGGTCATCTCGCGCGCCCTCCGCGCCGGCAAGCACGTGTTCACCGAGAAGCTGCTCGCGCCGACGGTCGCCGAGTGCGAGGCCCTCGTCGCGGCTGCCGAGGCCGCGGGCGTCGCGCTCGTCGTGTCGCTGCCGCGGCTCGCGGAGCCCGCCTTCGCGACCGCCGCCGCGCTCATCGATGCGGGCGCCCTCGGTACGGTCACCTACGCGCGCGTGCGGATGGCGCACGACGGCTGGCTCCGCGGCTGGCTGCCGGAGCGCTTCGCCGACCCCGTGGCCGCGATCAGCGGCGCCTTCGCCGACCTCGGATGCCACCCCGCCTACCTCGTGCAGCGCTTCCTCGGTGCGCGCCCCGAGAGCCTCACCGCCTCCTACGGGAGCGTCACGGGCCGCGCCGTCGAGGACAACGCGGTCGTCGTCGCGAGCTACCCGGACGGCGCGCTGGGGGTCGCCGAGGCGAGCTTCGTGACGACACCCGGCGCAGCCGCGTTCGAGGTGCGCGGCACCGAGGGCTCGCTGCTCTACGGCTTCGGGTGCGAGGAGCTCATCGGCAAGGGCGGCGCGCTCGGCGCCGAGTGGGCCGTCGTGCCTTCCACGCCGACGCCTCCGCGCCCCTTCGAGCTCTGGGTCGACGCGATCCGCGGCGACGCCGATGTCGCCGGCAACCTGCGGACGGCGGTCGAGCTCACGCGCTTCGTCGCCGCCGCGAACGAGGCGGCGGCGAGCGGTCGCGCCATCCGGATGGAGAGGGAATCGTGAACAGCGCAGACGGCAAGGTGCGGATCGGGCTGATCGGGGCGGGCGGCATCGCCGGCGCCCACGTGGCGGGCTACCGTCGCAACCCCGGCACCGTCGTGTTCGCGGCGGTCGCCGATCCCGTGCGCGAGAGCGCCGAGAAGCGCCGCGGCGACGACGCGGGCGTCACGATCCACGCCGACTACCGCGAGATGATCGCGGCGGGCGGCCTCGACGCGGTCGACATCTGCCTGCCGCACCACCTCCACGCGGAGGCCGTGGTCGCGGCCGCCGACGCGGGACTGCACGTGCTGTGCGAGAAGCCGCTGTGCCTCACGCTCGAGGAGGCGGACGCCATCACGGCCGCCGCCGAGCGCAACGGCGTGACGATCATGTGCGCCCACAACCAGCTCTTCCAGCCGGCCGTCGCGGCGGCGAAGGAGCTCGTCGACAGCGGCGCGCTCGGGCGCGTCTACGAGGTGCGCACGACCGACAGCTTCTTCAACGACTTCACCGAGGAGAGCATGGGATGGCGCGCCCGCGCGGCGACGTCGGGCGGCGGCGAGCTCATCGACACCGGCTACCACCCGCTCTACCTCCTGCAGCACTTCGCGGGCGGCTCGCCGCTCGAGGTCGCGGCGATGCTCTCGCGGCACCGCCTCGCCTTCATGGAGGGCGAGGACTCGGCCCAGGTGCTCGTGCGCTACGACAACGGCGTGGTCGGCCACGTCACCACGAGCTGGGCCTACGAGCCGGCGGTCGGCACGGAGAAGTTCTCGCTCGTGGCCGAGAAGGGCTCGCTGAGCTCCGACGGCACGACGCTCGTGACGCGCCTGCGCGGTGAGGAGCCCGTCATCCGGGCCTTCGAGCAGGTGCACGAGTTCGGTGCCGAGATCGCCCACTTCGCCGAGAGCGTGCTGACCGGCTCGCGCCCCATCCAGACCCACCACGAGGGCATCGACGTGCTCGGTGTGATCCTCGCCGCATACGAGTCGGCTCGCACCGGCACGGTCGCGCCCGTGGGGCGTCGCACCTCGGATCCGGCGGTCGCCTAGCGGACAGCGGTCTCACGACCTAGGCGTGACGCGTCTCGAAACCGCCACCACCTTCCGCAAGGCGAGCTCATCGACGCCGCGCGCCGTGCGGTGTGGAGAACCCGCGCGGCCGCGCGGCCGATCTCTTAGCCTTCGAGGGAGGCGAGGGAGAGGGGCGTCGTGACAGCCCTGTTCGTCGATGAGAGCAAGGTTCGCGACTACATCCTGGTCGCCGTGGTCGTGCCCTCGGGCGAGAGCGCAGCGCTTCGCAAGGCGGTCGACGCGTTGCGGATGAGAGGTCAGCGTCGTGTCCACTTCAGGAGCGAGAGCGACGGCCGACGGCGAGTGATTCTGTCCGCGCTTGTCGAGCATGGGTTCACGAGCCGCGTCTATCGGGTCTCGGGCAGGTCGGAGCCGGTCGCGCGGGAGCGTTGCCTCTCGGCGGTGACGGCGGATGCGGTGTCCCTCGGCGCGACACGCCTGGTGCTCGAGAAGGACGACTCCTACGTCGACTTCGATCGCCGTGCTATCCGGCGGCAACTGGAGCGCGACGGCGCGCTGGACCGAGTCGCATATCTGCATGAAAGAGCGTACGCAGAGCCGCTGCTGTGGGTGCCCGACGCGATCGCGTGGGCTTCGGCACGAGGCGGCGATTGGCTCCGGCGCGCGGCTCCGCTGGTCTCGACGGTGCGGATCCTGCCGTAGAAAGCGCGAAGCTCGGCACGCCCACCGTCCGGAGGGCTTCCGAGCTCACTTCGCGCCGCGAGAGCGGCACGCGTTGAGATCCTAGCCGAGCCGCCGTCGAGCACCAAGGGCGCCTCCGCATCGCGCCGTCACATCCCGGCCAGCCCGTCCACCCCGCGCAGCTCGCGGGTGACACCGTCGCGCTCGTCGGTGAGCACCGCGACGCGTGCGCCGGGCGCGAGGTCGGCGTCGAGGGCGAGACGCGCATCCGGTGCCGTCCACTCGAGGCGCAGGGAGTGCGCGCCCGTGCGGGTGACCGCGAACGCGCCGTCGAAGGCGGGGTGGTCGCGTCGCAGCCGGGCGAGCGCGAGGATCGCGCGCGGCACCTGGCGCGCGAGCGCTTCGAGCAGCTCCCCGTGCGTGTAGGCGTGCCGGTTGACCTCGCGGCCCTGACCCGTCGCGAGGAAGCGGGCGCGATCGTCGCGGCCGTCGAGCAGGCCCACGTAGTACAGCTGCGGCTCGCCCGGCAGCATGAGCTGCACCGCGCGGCACAGCACGTAGGCCTCGTCGTCGGCCACGACGCTCGGGAAGGTCGCGTTGATCTGGTGAGGCATCGAGGCCCACTGCGGCACGACGGAGGCGAGCTCGGAGTGGCCGTCGGTCGCGACGGCCGCGCGGTCGAAGATGGCCCGCATGGCGGCCTCGTCGATGAGCCCCGGCCGATCGCCCGCGGGTCCCGCGTCGATGATGCCGATGCCGTCGTGCGTGTCGAGCACCGTCACGGCGTTGAGGGGACGGATGTCGAGCCAGCGCAGCAGCGGCTCGATGTCGCCGTCGCCGAGCGCGTGCAGCAGCGTCGGGGCGAGCGCGAAGTCGTAGACGAGGTCGACGAGCGGTGCGATGGCGAGCTGCAGGCTGTGGTGCGCGTGCACCTCGACGAGCACGCGCATGCCCGCCGCGCGCAGCCGGGCCGTGAGCTCCTCGACGAAGGCGAGGGTGGCATCCGTCATGAACGCGTCGCTGCCGGGGGTCTTCACGGCGTAGCCGACGGCGTCGAGGCGCACGACCTCGACGCCCGCCTGGGCGAGGGCGCCGACGATGCGGTCGAGGTAGGCGAGGGCCGCAGGATGCCGTACGTCGAGGTCGACCTGGCTCGGCATGAAGGTGGTCCAGACGAGGCGGCGCTCGCCCGCGACCGCGTAGGGGGTGAAGGGCAGGCCGGGGCGCGGGCGGTAGAACGCGGTGATGCCGGCCTCGTCGCCGCCGTCGGGGAACACCCGGTCGAAGGTCAGGAACATGCCGGCGTGCGGCGAGGCGTCGCCGTTCGCCGACCAGTCGAGGAACTCGGGCGAGGAGGTGGAGGTGTGGTTGACGATCACGTCGGCGGTCACCTCGCGCGTCGCGGCGATCGCGGCGAGGTCGCTCCAGTCGCCGAGCCGGGGGTCGACGGCGGTGTGGTCGACGGGGTCGAAGCCCGCGTCGTCGCCGTCGAAGGGGGTGTAGAAGGGCAGGATGTGCACGCCCGCGAGGTCGGCGAGCGGGCCGTCGAGCACCTCGCCGAGCCGGCGCAGGTCGCCGCCGAGCCGGTCGGCGTAGCAGAGCAGCCGCACGCCGCGCGCGGTGAGGGGTCGCAACCTGTCCCCATGAGGGCTGGTTGAGCGCATTCTGCGACCCCTCACCGGAGGACCGTCGAGCCCGCGCCCGCGCCCGAGCCCGAGCCCGCGGCCGCGTCGAGCACGGCACGGAGCGCGGACGCGGGGGAGGTCAGCACGGGCACCTCGACGTGCGCCTCGTCGGCCGCGGTCGCCATCGACGCCTGCGCGAGCACGATGACGTCGGCGTCCTCGGCGGCCGCGCGCACGGCATCCGCGACGAGCCGGTCGTGGCGGGCGAGGTCGCCCGCGGCGCGCGCGGCGGCGGCATCCGGCACGACGCTCGCCCGCACGGTCGGCGGCTCGGGCGTCGCGGCGGCGGCCCGCTCGAGGATGCGACCCGTCGGCCCGAGGGTGGCCTCGAGCGTCGCGAGCACGGCGATGCGCCCGCTCGCCCCGGCCGCGGCGACGGCGTCGGCCGCCATCCGGGCATCGACCCGCACGACGGGCACGGCGGCCGTGCGCGCGGCCCTCTCGACCGACTCGCCGATCGACGAGCACGTCACGAGCACGGCATCCGCGCCCTCGCCGGCGAGGTGCGCGATGTGCCGGACGACCGCGGCGTCGACTCGCTCGTCGACGCCCGAGCGCACGGCGGTCGCGAGCAGCTCGGCGTCGACGAGGTGCACGGCCGTCGCGCCGGGCACGGCGGATGCCAGCTCGGCGTCGAAGCGCGGCGCGAGCGCCGGCACGGTGTGCAGGAATCCGATGCGCATGTCAGGCCTCCGTCCAGGGGCGGGCGTGGGCGTCGACGATCTCGCCGAGCCTCTCGAGCCGCGGGCGGGAGCGCTCGCGCAGCGTCGCCGCGACATCCGGGGCTCCCACGACGTCGCTCCACAGGGCGCGTCCGGCGAGGAAGCCGCTCGCGCCCGCGCGGCAGGCGGCCTCGACGGCATCCGGGAACCGCTCGAGCGGCACCCCCTGCGAGAGCACGACCCACGGTCCGGTGATGTCGCGCGCGAGCTCCTCGCTCGCGGCGAGCTGGGTGCGTGCGTCGCCGGCGCCCGCGAGCGGCACCTGCACCTTGTAGAGCGAGGAGCCGAGCGGCGAGAGCTCACGCGCGGCCTCGCGGATGGCGGCCTCCTGGTCCCAGCCGCCGGCGGCGAGCTCCTCGGGGGTCGCCCGCACCACGGGCTCGAGCACCGAGAGCACACCGCGTTCGCGGGCTTCGGCGACGAAACGGCGGGCGAGCTCGACGCGGGCCTCGCGCCGCGCATCCCGCCGCCAGATCACGAGCAGCTTGATCGCCGCGACCCCGTCGGTGCGCGCGTCTTCGAGGGCCGCGGTGTCGAGGCCGGTGTCCTCGACGGGTCCGCCGGGCTCCTGCTCCAGCGCGTCGGCGGCCAGGATGAAGCCGCAGCCGGTCGGCAGCAGCCCGTCGCCCAGGATGCCGAGGCCGCCGAAGTCGCGGTCGACGAGGAAGCCGCTCGCGAGGTCGGCCAGCTCGGTCGCGACGGCGCGCTTGAAGTCCACGAGCACCCCGTCGCCGGGGCGCCCCGCGCCCGCGACATCGAACATGTGCCGCAGGCTCTCGCGCTGGTCCATGGCGATCATGGCGAAGCCGCCGCCGGGGCGGGCGATGGCGTCGAGGGTCGGTCGGGGGATGGTCATACTGCTCCTTCGCTGACAGAGGCGGGTGCGGTCTGGGGTGCGGTCTCGGCGAGCGCGGCGGCGAACCGGGCGCGGAGCTCCGGCATCCCGTCGTCGCGCTCGGGCACGACGCGGAGCGGCGCGTCGGCGCGCGCCACGAGCCCCTCGCGCTCGGCGGCGAGTGCGGCCGCCCCCGTCGCGACGGGGGCGTCGAGGTCGACGACGGGCAAGGGACCGCCGACGAGCGACGCCATGAGCCCGGCGAGGCGGTCGTTGCGGCGCACGGGTGCACCGGTCGCGACGATGCGGGCGTCCGCGGGGGTGCCGGTGAGCGCGGCGACGGCGTCGCGCATCCAGGCGCCGTGGGCGGCGAGCCCGCGCAGGATGCCGGTGAGCTCGTCGGCCGGATCGCCCGGCCGGGCCTCGCGCAGCAGGTAGCGGGCTTCGGGGTCGGGCTCGGGGCACTGGCGCCCCGTGGGGTAGGGGAGCGCGAGGGCGGGGCCCGGATGCGGCGGGGCGTCCGCGAGGAGCGCGTCGGCATCCGCCCCCGCCTCCGCGGCACGCCGCCGCCAGTCGGCGATGAGCGAGCCGCCCGCGGGGCTGCCCGCGAGCACCCCCTCGCGGTCGCCGTCGACGCCGCGCACGACGCTGATGCCCTGCTGGCCTGCCGTGAGGCGGTCGACCGCCGTGCCGTGGGCGGCGAGGGCGAGCACGGCCTCGGTCGTGCCGAGGGAGTGCACGATCGTGCCGGGTTCGCCGGCGCCCGCGCCGCGCGCCGCCACCGCGTGGTCGTGGCCCGCGATGCGCACCGTCGACCCGCGTGCGGCGTCGAGGCCGCGATCGACGACGCCGACGGGCTCGCCCGGTGCGAGCACCTCGCCGAGCAGCGCGCGCGGGACCGCGAGCGCGTCGAGCGGCTCCCCGTCCCAGTCGGCGGGCAGCGGCTCGCCCGGCGCCGGCAGGCGGTAGGCGCCGCTGCGGCCGGCGAGGGTGTGGTCGGTCGCGACGCGTCCCGTGAGGGCGGCGGCCACGAGGTCGGCGGCAAAGGCCCAGCGCGCGCCGGCCGGGATCCTCTCGCGCACGAGCTCCGCCCAGCTCAGCAGCGGCAGCTTGGGCACGAGCGGCGCGCCCGTGCGGGCGTGCAGCTCGGCGGGGTCGAGGCGGCCGGCGAGGGCGAGGCGGGCGCGGGCGTCGCCGTGGCGATCCCAGCGGATGAGGGGTCCGCTCGGGCGGCCGGCCGGGTCCACGAGCGCTCCGGTCTCGGCCATCGAGGCGATGCCGATCGCGGCGACCGGGGTGCCCGCCTCGGCGAGCGCGGCATCCGCGGCGGCGAGGGCCGCATCCACGAGACCGGCCGCGTCGAGGCCCGCGGTGCTGCGGCGGGCGACGGCCAGCTCCCGCACGCGACCGTCGTCCAGGGCGACCACGGCGGCCTTCACGTTGGTGCTGCCGATGTCGATGCCGAGCATCTGCACGCGCGTCTGCACGGATAGGATAACGTTCTCACATCCGGGCATGCCGTCGAGCATGACACCGCCGACGGGTCGTCGTCAAAGGGGGTGCGCGAATGGCCGAGCGTTGGGGCGTGATCGCCGACGACGTGACGGGCGCGTGCGACGTCGCCGCCGAGCTGCGCGAGCTCGGGCTCGAGGTGGCCGTCGTGCTGGGGGTTCCGGATGCCGCGGCCGTCCCGCGCGACGTCGACGCGGTCGTCGTGGGGCTCGGCACCCGTACCGCGCCCCGCGAGCGGGCCGTCGCCGACAGCCTCGCCGCGGCATCCGCGCTACGAGACGCCGGCGCCGGGCGCTGGTACCAGAAGTACTGCTCGACCTTCGACTCCACCGACGAGGGCATGATCGGCCCCGTCGCCGACGCCCTCCTCGACGCGGGCGGCTACCGCGCGAGCGCCGGCACGCCCGCCACGCCGCACTCCGACCGCACCGTCTACCGCGGCCACCTCTTCGTGAGCGACCGCCTGCTGAGCGAGAGCCCGCTCGCCCGCCACCCCCTCACGCCCATGACCGACCCCGACCTCGTGCAGGTGCTCGGGCGCCAGACGCCGCGCCCCGTGTCGCTCGTCGACCACCGCGCGCTGCTCCGGGGTGCGGATGCGGTCGCGGCGGATCTCGCAGCCGCCGACGGTCACGTGCTCGCCGACGCGCTCGACGACGCCGATCTCGACGTGCTCGCGGCGGCCATCGACACGCCGGGCGTCGAGGTGCTGCCGGGCGGCGGCGCGGGGCTCATCACGGCCCTCGGGCGCCGGGTGCGGCCCGCCCACGCGGGGGCGGCACCCGAGCTCCCGGATGCCGGAGCGCGTCTCGTGCTCGCCGGCAGCGCGAGCGCCCGTACGCGCGAGCAGCTCGCGGCGGCGGGCGGACCGACCGTGGTGGTCGACGCCGTGCGTGCCGCCGACGACCGGGCGACCGCGGTGGCCGAGGCGCTCGCCGACATCCGTGCCGAGCTCGACGCCGGGCGACTGCCGATCGTGAGCGCGGGCCACGATCCGGAGGCGATCGCTGTGGCACAGCAACGGCTCGGCGTCGCCGCGGCGGCGGATGCCGTGGAGGCCGTGCTCGCGGAGGCGGCCCACGTCGCCGTCGCCGAGCTCCGCGTGCGCCGCCTGATCGTCGCGGGCGGCGAGACGAGCGGCGCCGTCACGCGCGCCCTCGGGCTGCGCGCCCTGCGCCTCACGCGCCGCGTCGATCCGGGCGTCGCCTGGGCGACCGGCCGCGCCACGGCGGTCGCGGGGGAGCCCGTGCTCGGCGTGCTGCTCAAGTCGGGCAACTTCGGCGGCGTCGACCTGTTCACCCGGGCGTGGGAGGAGGCGCCGTGACCCGCGCGGACGCCGCGGTCGCGCTCATCGCGGCCGCCCACCACCTCGCCGCCCGCGGGCTGTCGCCCGGCTCCTCGGGCAACCTCAGCATCCGTCTCGGCGACCGCGTGCTGCTCACGCCCACCGGCTCCTCGCTCTCGCGCGTCGAGCCCGGGGAGCTCTCCGAGCTCGCCCTCGACGGCACGCACCTGGCGGGCGGGCGCCCCACGAAGGAGTGGGCGGTGCACCTCGGCGCCTACGCCGCGGATGCCGCGCTCGCCGCCGTCGTGCACCTGCACTCCCCGGCGTCCACCGCGATCGCCTGCCTGCCGCCGGTCGGTGCCGGGCTCGCGGCCCTGCCCGCCTACACGCCCTACCGTGTGATGAGCCTCGGCGAGGTGCCGCTCGTGCCGTACGCGGCGCCGGGGGACGCCGCGCTCGGCACCGAGGTGGGCGCGCGGATCGCCGCGGGTCACCCCGTGATGCTGCTCTCCCACCACGGCAGCGTGGTCGCCGCCGCGACGCTCGACCGCGCCGTCGACCTCGCCGAGGAGCTCGAGGCGAGCGCGGCGCTCGCCCTCGCCCTCGCGGGCCGCGGCGCCCACGAGCTCACCCCGGCCCAGCAGGCGGCGCTCCGCCGCCCCTGACGCGCCCGTCGCCGCAGGCGGCGCCTGCGCGGTGTCCCTTGCGGGCTGCCGCCCGCCTCGTGTGGCTTGCCCCGGGTCGCTCCCCGGCTCGCCTGCCAAGCTCCGCCCGCCCCCTCCGCTGGTTGAGTAGCGCGCCGCCGCGCAGCGACGGCACGCGTATCGAAACCCCCAGCACGCGATCCGACCCGAGGACATGCAGCGGCCACCGCGACGCCGCGTCGCGCGGAGGTGCTGAGGGTCTCGATACGCGCCCGCCCTCCGGGCGACGCGCTACTCGACCAGCGGAAAGGAGGCGCCGAGAGACCCGGGCGGGGCTCATGCGTCGCACGACCGACCGCTCGGCCGCGCGGAGCGTCGAGTGGTGCCGGTTTCGACACGCGCCTGCGGCGCTGCTCAACCAGCGGCGGCGGGCCGCGCCAGCACCGCCCCGTCCGCCACGAGCGCCTCGCGCAGCGCGCCCGTCGGCACCGCGTGCACGTCCCCCGCCGCGCGCGCAGCGAGCGCCGCCGCCGTGCCCGCCGCCTGCCCGAGCATCTGGTACTGCGGCTCCATGCGGATCGACGAGAACGCCACGTGCGACGCCGACACGCACACCGCCGCGAGCAGGTTCGTCGCCTCCGACGCCAGCGGCAGCAGCGCCCGGTACGGGATGCCGTAGGCCGGCACCGCCACCGAGAGGTAGCCCTCGTTGACGACGTGCGAGCGCGGGTCGGGGTGCTCCCAGGCGGTGATCCGGCTGCGCTGCACCTCGCGGATGTCGAGGTGGTACGAGCCGAGTGCGACGGTGTCATCCGGCACCGCGCCCGCGCGCAGCTCGTGCTCGGTGAGCACGGTCTCGCCGACCATACGCCGTGCCTCGCGCACGTAGAGCTGGTGCGGCAGGTGGTCCGTGTCGGCGAACTCGTCGGGCGCGAAGCCCCAGCGGCCGAGCTCCTCGCGGATGCCGCGCGCCACCGCCGGATCGCTCGACAGGAACCACAGGAACGAGAGCGCGTGCCGCGCGTGGTGCGCCGCGATCGCCGCGCGCTCGTCCGCCGAGCCCTCCGCCCATCCGCGCGCCGAGCCGTCGAGCACGCTGAGCGACACCGGGCCGAGCGAGTTGGCGTCGCACTTGCCGCCCGGCAGGTTGGGCTCGAGCCCGAGCCAGCGCCCCGCGGGCTCCTCGGCCCCGCCCACGGCGAGGTAGCGGCGTCCGAGCTCCCAGTACTCGGGGTCGTAGCCCTCGGGCTCGGCGAACGGGATGCGGTCGGCCGCGCTCGTGAGGCACAGCCGGTAGCCGTACGACATGACGTTGCCGTCGCCGGCCCCGACCTCCGCCATCGGCTCGGGCGCGAGCTGCGCGATCACCGGGCCCTCGTGCTCGCCGCCCGGGTCGTCGCGGAACGGCGAGACGCCCCACGGCATCGAGTGGCGGCCGGGCGCGATCTCGCGGCGCCCCGCGAAGGTCTCGCCGTGCAGCGCCCGGTCCTCGCGCCCCACGCGCGTCGTGACGCCCGCGAGCGCGAGCACGTCGCCCTCATACGTGGCGTCGACGACGACGCCCGCCCCGACGACGGCCCCGGATGCGAGCCGCAGCCCCGTCACGCGCGTGCCGGCCGTCTCCGCCCCGGCGACCGCCGCATCCAGTACCACCTCGACACCCGCCTCCTCGAGCCAGCCCCGCAGGATGCCCTCGGCGACGTGCGGCTCGGGCCCCGCGTAGTGCCCGACGGGCACGCCGTAGTGCGCGGCCACGTCGCGCCGGAACCGCGCCGCGAGCCCGCCGAGCACGCGCACGTCGCCGACGTCGGTGTAGCCGAGCCCGCCCGACACCATGCCGCCGAGGTGGCGCCCCTCGGCGAGCAGCACGACCTGTGCGCCGTGCTCGGCCGCGGCGACGGCCGCGGCGATGCCCGCGGCGGTCGCGCCGACCACCACGACCTCGGCCGACGTCATCCGAACGCCCCCAGCGAGTCGACCGCGCTCTCGGCCGCCGCATGCTCGGGCACCGCCGCGAGGTCGCCGCCCGCCGCGACGAGCGCCGCGTAGTGCCGCGCGCTGTGCTTCACGATGCGCTCGCCCGTCGGGTAGTCGACGTACACGAGCCCGAAGCGCGGCCGGTAGCCGAGCGACCACTCGAAGTTGTCGAAGAGCGACCAGTGCGTGTAGCCGACGAGCGGCACCCCGGCCGCCACGGCATCCGCCATCGCCGCCACGTGCTGGCGCAGGTAGCGGATGCGGCGCACGTCGTGCACCTCGCCGTCGTGCTGCGGTGTCTCGTTCGAGACGAGCCCGTTCTCGGTGATCATGATCGGCACGCCCGGGTACTCGCGGTGCAGGCGCAGCAGCAGCTCGCGCAGCGCATCCGGCACGATCTCGGTGCCCTCGTCGCTGAGCCGCGACTCCTCGGGCGCGCGCACGACCTGCCACGGGAAGGGCCGGTCGGGCCCCACCTCGGCGGCCTGCATGACGCGGCGCGTGTAGTAGTTCACCCCCAGGAAGTCGCTGCGCCCGCGGATCGCCGCCTCGTCGCCGTCGCGGATCACGTCGAGCGGTCCGCCGATCGCGCGCTCCCAGTGCTCCCGCATGTCGTCGGGGTAGCCCTGTCCGAGCAGCGGCTCGAGGAACCAGCGGTTGACGTAGCCGTCGCTGCCCCACGCCGCCGCGCGATCCGCGTCGGTGTCGGATGCCGGCACGCACGGCAGCAGGTTCGGCGCCGCCCCGATGCGGCCGGTCACGAGTGGCCGCATGGCGTCGTAGGCCGCGCCGTGGGCGAGCAGCACGTGGTGCCCCGCCGCGACGCTCGCGCCGAGGTCGGCGATGCCCGGCGCGTGCAGGCCGAGCTGGTAGCCGAGCAGCTGGATGATCCACGGCTCGTTCTGGGTGATCCACCACGGCACACGGTCGCCGAGGCGCCTGGCCGCGGCCTCCGCGTAGTGCACGAAGGCGTCGACGCTCGACCGGTCGACCCAGCCGCGGCGGTCCATGAGGGCGTCGGGCATGTCCCAGTGGTTGAGGGTCACGACGGGGGCGATGCCGCGCTCGAGCAGCGCGTCGACGATGCGCTCGTAGTGGTCGAGGGCGCGCTCCTCGATGCGCCCGCGGCCGTCGGGCACGACGCGCGACCAGCCGATCGAGAAGCGGTAGGCGCGCATGCCGAGCTCGGCGAGCAGCTCGACGTCGTCGCGCCAGCGCCGGTACGAGTCGACGGCGACCGTCGCGTCGCCGCCGCCCTCGATCGCGCCGGGGCGGCGGCAGAAGGAGTCCCAGATCGAGGGACCGCGGCCGTCCGCGTCGAGGGAGCCCTCGATCTGGTACGCGCTCGTCGCGGCTCCCCACAGGAAGTCGGAGGGGAAGGGGGCGGTCATGGTGCTCCTCGGTTCTCGGACGCGGCGGCGGACGCCGCGGGCGGTGCGGATGCGGGCAGCGGGACGGGGTCGGCGTTCCAGGCGTCGACGACGAGCTCGCCGTCGCGCGCGGCACCGCTGACCAGCGGGATCTCCCGTTCCTCGCCGGGCAGCAGCGGTCGCGGGTCGGGGAGGGCGGCGAGCAGGCGCGCGTCGTCGGCGGGCCGCACGTCGCGCGGGCCCCATGCGACGGCCGCGGCCGGTCCGGTGTTGCGGATGCGCCATCCGCCCGCCGTCGTCGCGGCGGCGAGCGTCGCGCGCGGCAGCCGGCGCAGCCCCGCGAGGTCGGCGTCGCCGGTCTGCAGCACGGTCTCGTCGTCGACGGTCGTGCCGTCGGCGGCGATCCAGCGCGCCCGCCACAGGAAAGCGCCGGACGGCGTGGGCGCCTCGAGACGCGCCGCGGCATCCGGGTTCCCGACCGCGCCGAGCGACACGACGGTCGCCGCGAGCTCGCGTCCCGCGAGGTCGAGCGCGGCGAGCTCGAGCCGTCCGCCTGCAGGCCGCCCGGCCCGGCTCCACAGCCACGCCGACGCCGAGACCGCCGGATGCCCGCCCCACGCCGTGCGCTCGGTCACGAGCGTGACGCGCTCGTCGCGGAACGCCCGCGCGAGCACCCCCAGCGCCGGCTTCGGCCCGCCGTCGTAGCCGACGAGCGCGGTGCCCCAGGCGTTCGGATACGACTCCGCGAGCTGCCACGGGAGCACCATCGAGGTGCGCGGCCAGCGGCGGCGGTCGGCCTCGAGCGCGATGGCGAGGCCGGACGCCTGCAGCCACTGGCTCGCCCGTCGCAGCTCGTCGAGCGACATCCCGGAGCCGAACAGCTCCTCGAGCTGCGCGGCGTTGTTCCACCACTCGCCGAGGTGCCGCATGAGCGGGTTCGCGCGTCCGGCGGGCTCGCGCGCCTCCACCGGCACGAGGTGCTCGAAGAGCCGACGGTTCGCCATTCCCTCCACCCCGAACTCGGTGTGCGCGAGCGCGGTGCCGGCCGCGGCGAGGGTGTGCTGCGCCTCGGTGCCCTGGTACTCCCACGGCCCGTGCACGTCGTGCTGCGCCGCGGGGTCGCGTGCGATCACGTCGAGCCGGTGGTGGAACTCGGGCCCGCTCGGCGAGGTCGGCAGCCAGCCGCGCTCCGGGTCGAGTTCGTGCACGACCGCGGCGAGGGCGCGCAGCACGGCGCTGTCGCCGGTGCCGAGCGGCCCCGCCTCGTCCTGCAGCTCGTTGCCGCCGCCCCACAGCACGAGCGAGGGGTGGTGGCGGCGCGCGGGCACGAGCAGCCGGGCGTCGGCGGCGAACGCGGCCACCACATCCGGATCCTCCGACGGCGCGCTCTGGATGCCCGACGACGACTGCGAGAACTCCTGCCACACGAGGAGCCCCCGCTCGTCGCACGCCTCGAAGAGCTCGGGGGTCTCCACGAGCCCGCCGCCCCAGACCCGCAGCATCCGGGCTCCGGACGCGCGGGCCACCTCGGTCAGGTGCGCGAGCCGCTCCCGCGTGACCTCCCCG
Source organism: Protaetiibacter sp. (assembly GCA_030150265.1). Classification (GTDB taxonomy): domain Bacteria; phylum Actinomycetota; class Actinomycetes; order Actinomycetales; family Microbacteriaceae; genus Homoserinibacter. Next base: position 51,920 of record JASLGG010000023.1, on the reverse strand, counting down.
AACTGCGCGTCGGCGGGCGCCCAGTTGACGCCCGTGAGCGGCACTGGCACGCCGTTGACCCGCAGGCCGTAGGGCAGCGCGTCGGCGGGCGAGCCGGGCGTGCGCTCCCAGGCCAGGTGCCGGAAGCCGATGCGCCGGGTCTCCTCGTGGTTCCCGACGCGCACGCGCAGCTCGGCGAGGGGCTGCGCGCCGAGCCCTGCGGGCCACCAGAGCGGCGGATGCGGCACCTCGAGCACGAGGACCGCCTCGCCGTGCGCGTCGGGCATCGCGCTCGCGGCGAGTTCGCCCTCCGCGAGCCGAAGACGGGCGGAGACGGGAGCCGGCGGGCCCTCGGTGCGCAGCCGGATGCGCACCGTGCCGCGGTCCAGATCGCCCGAGGTCTCGACCGCGACCTCGAGCGCCGCGATGCGCGGCCCGCGGCGCAGGCGCACGGGGCGCCACACGCCCTGGTGCGGGAACGGCGGGCAGAAGTCCCAGCCGTACCCGAGCCGCGGGGCGTGGCGGCGCACCGCGTCCGTGCGCCCCACCTGCGGCACCCCCGGCGGCACGGGATCGACGACGACCGCGAGCACGTGGCGGCCCGCCGCGGTGAGCGGCAGCGGCAGCCGCAGCGGGCGGTAGAGGCCGTCGACGCGGCCGAGCTCCTCGCCGTCCCAGAACACGCGGCCGCCCGGGTCGATCCCGTCGAGCTCGAGCACCGCATCCGTCCCCGCCCAGCTCTCGTCGAGCTCCACGAGGCGGCGCAGCACCCACGAGCGGCTGCCGCTCCACTCCGCGGCGCGACTGCCCCATCCACGACGCGGATCGGGGATCGCGCCGCCTCGGGCGAGAGCGTCGACGACGCCGCCCGGAACGCGCACCCGCGACCAGCCGGGGGCCGCGCTGTCGGGCGCGACGTTGTTGAGCGCCTCGGGCGGCGGAGCCGCGACGTACCACCGCCAGGTCTCGCCGATCGACTCGCGCAGCTGCCACTGCCCGGCGAGGCTCAGCTCGTCAATCCCTTGCAGGGAGTGGTCCGGCCGACCTATGCTCCTCGATACGCCCATGTGGCATCGTTACCACATTCTGGCGTCCGAGTCGATGTCGCCTCACGAGGGAGTTCCTGTTGAACCTGATCCACACCACCGCGGAGGTCACCTGATGGCCGCCACCACCGTCGTCGAGACGGCGGCTGGACCGCGCGAGTTCAAGACGCGCCGCTACAACCGGCGGGAGGCCATCGCCGGCTTCCTGTTCATCTCGCCCTGGATCCTCGGGTTCCTGGTCTTCACGCTCGGCGCGATGATCTACAGCCTGGTGATCTCCTTCAGCCATTACCAGCTCGCGACCAACACGGCGCGGCCGGCCGGCTTCTCGAACTACGAGGCCCTCATCGAGGACCCGAAGGTCATGATCGCGCTCGGCAACACGCTGTTCTACGCGGTGCTCGCCGTGCCGCTCGAGATCATCTTCGCCCTCTTCCTGGCGATGCTGCTCGCCAACGTGCGCCGCGGCGCCGGCGTCTTCCGCACCATCTACTACCTGCCGAAGATGACGCCGGCGGTGGCCACGGCATCCGTGTTCTTCCTGCTGCTGAACGGCAACCAGGGCGCCATCAACAAGGGGCTCGCGCTGATCGGCATCCAGGGCCCGCAGTGGCTGCTCGACCCGAACTGGGTGAAGCCCTCGATCGTGCTCATGACGCTGTGGGGCGTGAGCGGCACGATGGTGATCTTCCTCGCGGCGCTCAAGAACGTGCCGCGCGACCTCTACGAGGTGGCCGAGATCGACGGCGCCGGTCCCGCGCGGCGCTTCTTCTCCATCACCCTGCCGATGATCTCGGGCGCGATGTTCTTCAACGTCATCGTGCTCACGATCGCCGCACTGCAGACCTTCGACCAGGCGTACCTGCTGTTCTACCGGGACACCGGCACGGGCGCCTCGGATGCGTCGCTCTTCTACGCCATCTACCTCTTCCAGCAGGCCTTCCGCCAGTTCAACTTCGGCTTCGCGGCCGCGATGGCGTGGCTGCTGTTCGTGATCATCATGGTGATCTCGCTGGTGCAGGTGAAGGTCGGCAACCGGTTCGTCTACTACGAGAGCGAGCGCTGATGTCGGTCGACGCCTCCGCACTGGCCCCCGCCGTCTCGAGCGCGGGCAAGGAACGCCCGGCGGTCACCAAGCCGCCCCGGCGCATCGGCTCGGTGATCGGGCAGGTCATCCGCTGGATCGTGCTGCTGGGATTCTCGGCCCTGTTCCTATACCCGTTCGCGTGGCTGCTCGCCGCGAGCTTCAAGCCGCGCGGCCAGGTCTTCGACAACGCGCTCATCCCGAAGACGTTCCAGCCCGAGAACTACGCCAACGTCTGGAGCGAGCTGCCGCTGCTGAGCTGGGTGGGCAACAGCATCGGGATCGCGCTGCTCGCCGCGACCTTCGTGACCGTGTCGAGCTCGCTCGTCGCGTGGGGGTTCGCCTACTTCACGTTCCCGGGACGCGGCATCCTGTTCGGGCTCGTGCTCGCCACCATGATGCTGCCGGGAGCGGTGACGCTCGTGCCGCAGTACCTCATCTGGAACAACCTGCATCTCGTGGGGACGAGCGTGCCGCTGTGGGGCATGAACCTCTTCGGCTCGGCCTTCTACATCTTCCTGCAGAGACAGTTCTTCCTCGGGCTGCCGCGGGAGATCTTCGAGGCGGCGCGGATGGACGGCGTCAGCTATTGGGGCATGTTCTGGCGGATGGCGTTCCCGCTGTCGATCCCGTCGTTCATCATCGTGTTCCTGTTCGAGTTCCAGGCCAGCTGGAACAACCTGCAGGCGGCGCTCATCTACCTGAACGCGGGAAGCCAGGAGGGCTACACGGTGCCGCTCGGGATCGCGGCGGCGATGACGAAGTACAGCCCGACCAACGGCGGCCACGGCGACTACCAGTACGTCATGGTGGCGGCGCTCCTCGTGACGCTGCCGATGCTGGTGCTGTTCGCCTTCGGTCAGCGCTACTTCATCGAGGGGGTGGCCACGCAGGGCCGCAAGGGCTGAGCTCGTGCCCCGCCGGGGGCTGCACGGGGCGGGTCGGACTGAGAACGATGTCAGTCCTACCCGCCCTACGTTGCGTACGGCAGTTCGGCGCCGCTGTCCCTTCCTCGGGTTATCGCCCCGGAAAATCAAGTCAACCCCTTGTCGCCCGTGCGACTCTCCTGTACGGTCACCGATGTGGGATGGTTCCCACACCGATCACGTTCCGTGCTCTCACCGGCGAGGACGCCCGAGAGATCGCAGCTCCGAGAGGACAAATTCGATGAAGAAGACAAAGCAGATGCTGCTGGCGGCCACCGCCGGCGCCGCACTGTTCGCCCTCACCGCCTGCGGCGGCGGAGGAGGAGGCGGAGGCACCGGTGCCGCCGACTTCAGCAAGGACTACTCCGGCACCCTCAACGTGTGGGGCTTCGAGAACGCGGACGAGGTCGGCACCTCGCGCGTCGACTACGCCGACGGCGTGGTGGGCAAGAAGGACGTGAAGGTCTCCCTCGAGGCGGCCGCGTTCGACGCCCAGAAGTTCACCACGCGCGCCGCGAGCGGCAGCATCCCCGACGTCGTGCAGATGGACCGCCAGTTCGTGGCCACCTACGCGGCACAGGGCCTCATCATGCCGCTCGACAAGTGCTTCAGCCTCCAGGGCGTCGACCCGACCAGCTACTGGTACCCCCAGGTGATCGACGACGTGCGCTACAACGGCGACATCTACGCGGTGCCGCAGTTCTACCAGCCGCCGGCCATCCTGCTGAACACCCGGGTCATGGACGAGGCGGGCGTCACGGCCTCCGACCTCGACACCTCGAAGCCCGACGCGTTCCTCGCGGCCGTCACCAAGATGACGGTCATGAACGGCCAGAATCCCACCCGCATGGGCTTCGACCCGCAGGGCGTCTCGAAGGCCGGCCTCTGGATGCTGAGCTTCGGCGGCAAGACGATCGACAAGGACGGCAAGCCCGCACTCGACGACCCGAACAACGTGAAGGCGATCGACTTCCTCAAGAAGGTCTATGACGCGCAGGGCGGCTATGCCAACGCGAAGAGCTTCGTGGACTCCTTCGACGTGTTCGGCGACAACAACTCCTACGTCGCCGACCAGGTCGGTGCCGCGGTGTTCGACCAGTGGTACGTCAACGTGCTCACCTCCTACGCCGACAAGGTGCAGATCGGCGCCACGCCGGTCATGACCCAGGACGGCAAGCCCTTCACGGTCGCGAGCGGCTCCTCGTTCGTGATCCCGACCGCGGCCAAGAACCCCTCGGCGGGATGCGCCTGGCTCATCGCCCTCACCTCGTCCGACGCGTGGAAGGCGGCCGGTGAGGCCCGCAACAAGACCACCGAGGCCGACGCGGGTCGCCACGGCATCAACGCGGGTCTGTTCACCGGTTCGCCGGAGTCGGACAAGGCCATCCGCGACGCCTACGTGAAGAAGACCGACTACCCGGGCTTCGACCAGGCGATCGACACCTACTACACGGTGGCGGCCAACGGCCAGTCGTTCGGCTCCTCGCCGGCCGGCCAGCAGATCCAGACGGAGCTGCAGAACGCCGTGACCTCGGCGCTGCTCGGCGAGAAGTCGGCCGACCAGGCGCTCAAGGATGCGCAGGCGGCGGCGCTGCGCGCCTACAACCAGGTGGCCGGCTGATCCGGGGCATCTGACGCCAGGAGGGCGGGCGGTCTGCAGGGGCCGCCCGCCCTTCGGCGTCGTCGGAGGGCGGGCGGATGGATCGCCGCGCGCCGTGCCCTCGTCGAGGAGGGCTGCCCGGCCGAGCGAGCGGGTGGCAGGATGAGAGCGCAGCTCAGATCCGATCGGAGGTCCCGCATGGCGGCTCGGCCCGATCCCACCGACGGCGTGGGACAGCTCACGGAGCTGATGCGCGACGCCTCGCGCGCCGAGACGCCTCGGCCCGCCGTCGACCCGGTGGTGCGCCGTCGCCGGCGTCGCACGCGCGGCATCGTCGCGCTGCTCGTCGTGGTCGCGATGCTGGCCGGTGCGGGCGGCTACGTCGCCTGGGCGCTCAACGCTCCGCTTCCCGTGCCGGCGGGCGAGGCGCAGCCGCCGGTCGTCGAGGTGCCCGCTGCCGCCGAGGTCAAGATGCCGGCGGGCGGCGCCGCGGCCATCAGCGTGGCGGGCGGCGACGAGTTCCTCGGACCCGACGCATCCGGCATCTGGATGGCGTCGGGCGGCGACGAGCCGCGCCCGATGGCGAGCATCAGCAAGCTCGTCACGGCGCTCGTGATCCTCGACGCGAAGCCGCTGTCGAGCGCCGACGACCCGGGCCCGACCATCACCTTCAGCAAGGCCGACCACGACCTCTACGACAAGTACTACCTGCAGAACGCGACGATCGCGGAGATGCCCACCGGCAGCCGGATGTCGCTGCGCGACGCGCTCTCGACGATGCTCCTGGTCTCGGCCTGCAACTACGCGGAGGCGGTGTCGACCTGGGCGTTCGGCTCGCAGTCGGCGTTCCTCGCGGCCACCAAGCGCTGGCTCGCCGCGAACGGCTTCAGCGCCACCCGGCTCGTGGAGCCGACCGGCCTCGACGCCCGCAACGTGAGCACGCCGAGCGAGCTCATCGCACTCGGCAAGCTCGCGATGGCGAACCCGGCGATCGCCGCGATCGTCGCCACCGAGACGCTGCAGGTGCCGGGGATCCCGCCGCGCGGCAACACCAACACGCTGCTCGGCGTGGACGGCATCCGGGGCATCAAGACCGGCACGCTCGGCCCCGAGAACTCGAATCTGCTGTTCTCCTCGGTGCTCGACGTGGGGGCCGGGAAGCCGCTCGAGATCACGGGCGTCGTGATGGGCAACTTCTCGCACGAGAACACCGACCTCGACGTGCGCGCCCTGCTCGAGAGCATCAAGGCCGGCTTCCACCGGGTGACCGTCGGCACCTCGGGGCAGTCGCTCGGCACCTACACGACGCCGTGGGGCGCGAGCGCCCGGATGGTGCTGGCGCAGGATGCGTCGCTGTTCACCTGGTCGGACACCCCGATCGAGGCGACGATGACGCCCATGAGCCTGAAGACGGGCGAGAAGGGCGAGCAGCTCGGCAGCGTCACCTGGACCGCGGGCTCGCAGACCGTCACGGTGCCGGTCGTGCTCGACGCCACGATCGCGCAGCCCGACCAGTGGTGGCGGCTGACGCATCCGTCCGAGCTTGGCGGCTGATCAGGCGAGCGCCGTGGCGACGCCGCTCCACGCCCAGGCGGGATGGCCGATCGCCTCGTCGGTGATCCGCCACAGCCGTCGGCGGTTCTCGGGGTCGCGTGCGAACGCGGGAACCGGCACCTGCCGCAGCCGCTCGTCGACGTAGACGTCGGCGCCGCGGGCGACTCGGGGCTCCGTGACCAGCCGCTCGTAGACGGCCGCGATCTGCTCCGGGGCTGCCGCGAGCCGGTTCTTCGGCGCGTAGAGAGCGCGCAGCAGCGCGGGCTGGGCCGAGAGCCGGTCGGCGTCGAGCCGCACCGCAGGCACCCGCAGGCACGAGACGCCGACGGCGTCGCCGACCAGCTCGGCGAGGGTCATCGCGGTCATGATCTGGGCGAGCTTGGAGTGGTAGTACGCGGCGGTCGGGGTGAACCATCCGGCGTCGTCGAGCTCGTCGAAGCGGATGCGGATGCGCGGCATCGTCACGATCCCCTTGCTCGCCACGAAGACCACGCGCGGCGCCTCGGCGGCGACGAGCGCGGGGCTGAGTCGCGCGGTGAGCTCGACGGGGCCCAGGTGGTTGGTGGCCCAGAACAGCTCGTGCCCCTCGGGGGTGTAGCGCGCCGTGCGGTTGGACTGGTCGAACACGGCCGCGTTGTTGACGAGCGCGTCGAGCGGCCCCTGCGCCACGATCGCCTCGGCGGCGGCCCGGATGCTGCCCGGCGAGGCGAGGTCGAGCTCGACGAGCTGGGTGCGGGCCCGGTGCTCGGCCGGCAGCGCGGCGAGCGCGCGTGCGCCGCGCCGGGTGTCGCGGGCGAACGCGATGACCTCGTGGCCCGCCGCGGCCATCCGGGCGACGGCTCGCAGCCCGATGCCGGCGTTCGCGCCGGTGATGGCGACCTTCATGACGACCTCCTCGTTTGTTCGGATTGTTCCGAACAAACAGAACACTACACTGGTCGCATGGACGAGCGCGAGCGGCTGGCGAACGACATCGCGACCCACTACGAGCAGCTGGGGCTCAGCAGCACCGCCGCGCGGGTGCTCGGGCAGCTCGTGCTCGAGCCCTCGGGCGGTGCCGATGCGCCCACCCTCGTCGAGCGCCTCGGAGTGGCGAAGAGCTCGATGAGCGTCGCCCTCACGACCCTCGAGCGCTACGGCCTGGTCGCGCGGATGCGGCCCGCAGGGGAGCGGCGCGAGCGGTACGTGCTCGCCGAGGACGCCTTCGAGGTGGTGTTCCTCAGCAAGCTCCCCGCGCTGCAGTCCTTCCTCGACCTCGCCGACCGCGGTCTCGCGCTCGCGGAGCCCGGCTCCACGGCATCCGCTCGCCTCACGCGGATGCGCGACTTCTACGCCTTCATGCTGCGCGAGTTCCCGCCGCTGCTCGAGCGCTGGCAGGGGGAGGTTGCGCATCCGCGGTCGTCGTGATCGGCTGGTGACGACCACACGGAGGTGGCGAGATGAGTGCGATCGTGGTGCAGGCGTTCCTCACGCTCGACGGGGTGTCGCAGGCGCCCGGCGCGCCGGATGAGGACCTCGAGGGCGGCTTCCCGTACGGCGGCTGGCAGACGGGCTTCGGCGGCGACGGGGAGCTGATCCTCGGGTGGGAGAGCCGGGTCGAGGCGCTGCTGCTCGGGCGCCGCACCTACGAGCTGTGGGCCGGCGCCTGGGGAGTGTGGGACGAGAACGCCGAGGGGTTCATGGGCGAGCTGACCCGCCGCTACAACAGCGTGCCGAAGCACGTCGCCTCGCGCACGCTCCACGAGCTCGGCTGGAAGAACTCGCAGCTGCTCGGCCCCGACGTGCCGGATGCGGTGGCCCGCCTCCGCGCGCAGCCGCCGACCCGCCCCGACGGCGAGATCCGCGTGTGGGGCAGCACCCAGCTCATCCGCACCCTCGCCGAGCACGACCTCGTCGACGAGTACCGCCTCCTCGTGCATCCGCTCGTGCTCGGCACCGGCAAGCGCCTCTTCGGCGACGGCTTCCCGTTCACCCGGCTCGCGCTCGCGGAGTCGCGGGCGCTCGACTCGGGGATCGTGCTGAACGTGTACCGGCGGATGGATGCCGTGTAGGGATGCAGAAAGCCCCTGGCGAACCAGGGGCTTTCGGTGGCGGTACCGGTGGGATTTGAACCCACGGATGGCTTGCACCATCACATGTTTTCGAGACATGCTCCTTCGGCCGCTCGGACACGGTACCGCCGACGAGTCTAACGGACGCGGAGGGGTGGTCGTCACACCCGCCGGAGCGACGCCGTCACCGTGAACTTCGGGGTGCGGGCGAGCTGCCGGGTCGGGCCGACGAGGCGCTCGAGCACGGGGCGGTAGCCGAGGTGCGAGTTCCACACGGCGCGCAGCTCGCCGCCGGGGCGCAACACGCGGGCGGCATCCGCGAAGAGCCGGTGGGCGATCTCGGTCGTCACCGCGGCACCCGCGTGGAACGGCGGGTTGAGCACCACGAGGTCGGCGCCCACGTCCGGCTCGGCAGCGAGGCCGTCATCGTGCCGGGTCTCGATCGCGACGCCGTTCGCGGATGCCGTGAGCCGCGCCGACTCCACCGCGATCGCCGACACGTCGCAGGCGAGCACCCGCGCATCCGGCATCCGGCGGGCGAGCTCCACCGCGACGATGCCCGTGCCGCACGCGAGGTCGATCGCGCGGGCGCCCGGTTGGAGTGCGGGCGGCGACGCGTCGAGGGTCGCGAGCAGGGCGCGCGTGCCGATGTCGAGGGTCGCGCCGGCGAACACGCCCGGCAGCGCGACGACGGCGATCCGGCGGCCTCCGGGCAGCTCGACCTCGGCGCGTTCGGGTTCGGCCAGCGGCCGCCGCACGGGCGACCGGCCCACCACGATGCGCGACTTCGCCCGCGCGAGCGTCACGTCGATCCGCGCGAAGCCGCCGCCCAGCACGCCGTTCTGCGTCGGCGTCATGTGCTTGAGGCGTCCGCCCGCGAGCAGCCCGGCATCCGGGCCCGCGACGGCGGCGACCGCCCGAGTCATGGCGTCGAGCCGGGCGAGCGAGCGCGGCATCCGCAGCAGCACGAGCGAGGTGGCGGGCGTCACCACCGAGTCGAGCGGATGCTGTGCGCCGCCGTCGACGCCCGTCGCCTCCGCGTTCGCCGCGAGGGCACGCCGCCCCACGATGGAGTCCTGGTGCACGCGCACGGCCCGTGCGCCGAGCGCCGCAGCTCCCAGCGCGAGGGCGCCGTGCGTGTCGTCGATCACCGCGACCTCGCCGGCCAGCGCATCCGGGAACGCGGATGCCGCGTGATCGAGCAGGTAGCGGTCGGCGGCGTCCCACGCGCGCAGCTCGCCGTCGCCCGCATCCGGCGCGCGCGAGAGCGCGGCGAGGAGGGCGTCGAGCTCGGGCACCCCTCGACGGTACCCGGGCGGCGCGACCCGGCGCGGCCCGCGAGACGGCAGTTCCGACCCATCCGGGCACCCGGTTCGGGTCGGAACTGCCGTCTCGGCGCGGCGCAGCACGTGCGACGCCGTGCGCGCCGGGCTCCGAGCGCCCGCACAGCCGGCGCTCAGCCGCGCCCAGGGGCGACGCGTAGCGTCGGAGCGTGACCGACATCGCCGCGGCCCCCGCCGCATCCGCGTCCGCCCCCACCACCTCCGACCTCGCCGTCTACCGAGGCCTCTTCCGCTCGATGACCGGCTTCGGCGCCGAGCTCGGCGAGGGCGAGGTGCCGTTGCAGGAGATCAAGAACCTGCAGAAGCGGGTGGCCGCCTTCCACCTCTCCTACAAGTTCGCGATCGACGAGCTCACCACCAAGATCTCGATCCTGCAGGAGGAGTTCGAGCACACCCACGACTACAGCCCGATCGAGCACGTACGCACCCGGCTCAAGTCGATGGACTCGATCATCGAGAAGGTGCAGCGCACCGACTGCCCGCCCGACATCGACAGCGTGCGCGAGCGCATCCGCGACATCGCGGGCGTGCGGATCACCTGCGCCTTCGTCGCCGACGCCTACTGGGTGGCCGACATGCTCACCCGGCAGAACGACATCGAGGTGCTCGAGGTGAAGGACTACATCGCCGAGCCGAAGGCGAACGGCTATCAGAGCCTGCACCTCATCGTGACCGTGCCGGTGTTCCTCTCCGACCGCACCGAGCTCGTGCCGGTCGAGATCCAGCTGCGTACCATCGCCATGGACTTCTGGGCGAGCCTCGAGCACAAGATCTACTACAAGTACGACCGCGAGGTGCCCGCCGCGCTGCTCGCCGAGCTCACCGAGGCGGCGGATGCGGCACGCGCCCTCGACGCCACGATGGCGCGCCTGCGCGACCAGATCCGCGGGCTGCCCGCCGCGTCCTGAACGTCGGCCGGTGCTGCCACCATGGGGGCATGAACACGCGCATCGGCGTCATCTACACCCCGTCCCGCGGCCCCGAGGGCATGCGCCGCTTCGCAGAGCGCGCCGAGGCGGCCGGGCTCGACGAGGTGCTGCTCTTCGAGGACTGCTTCCGCGAGTCGGGCGTGGCCGCCGCGACGGCGCTGCTCGCCTGGACCGAGCGCATCCGCATCGGCGTGGGGGTGCTGCCGATGCCGTTCCGCAAGGTCGCGCTGCTCGCGATGGAGGCGGCCACCATCGAGCGCCTGTTCCCGGGTCGCTTCCGGCTGGGCGTCGGGCACGGTGTGCAGGACTGGATGGGGCAGGCCGGCGCCCGCCACGCCTCGCCGCTCACCCTCATGCGCGAGTACGTGACCGCCCTGCGCGCGCTCCTCGCGGGGCGGCGGCTCACCGTCGAGGGCCGCTATGTGCGCCTCGCCGACGTCGGGCTCGACTGGCCGCCCGCGGCGCCCCTCCCGGTGCACGCCGCCGGCGAGGGCCCCAAGACGATCGCGCTCACGGGCGAGGTCGCCGACGGCACGATCCTCACCACGGGCACCTCGCCGGCCTCGGTCGCGGATGCCGTGGCGAGCATCCGCTCCGCTCGCGCGGCCGCGGGTCGCGACGGTGAGCACGAGGTGACGGTCTTCGTGATGACGGCGTTCGGCGAGCGCGCCGAGGAGCGCCTCGAGGGCGAGCTCGCCGAATGGGGCTACACGAGCGGCCGCGCGGTGGGCGCCGCCGGCACCGTGGCCGAGGTGGCGGATGCCGTGCGCGCCTACCTGCGGGCCGGCGCCGACACCGTGCTGCTCCAGCCGCTCGACGACGAGGCCGAGCTCGACGGCTTCGTCGACGCGTGCGCCGAGGTCGCGGCGCTCGTCAGGGGCTGACCCGGCCGACCCGGGGGCCGAGGCTCAGGTCAGGCCCTCAGCGGTCTGCTCGAGATCGGATGCCGGCGCCGAGCGCTGCGTCGCGATCGCGGTGCCCGCCGCGAGGCACACGAGCAGGATCGCGAGCAGCTGCAGCCAGCCGAGCCGCTCGCCGAGCACGAGCCAGCCGAACACGGCGGCGACCACCGGCCCGAACGAGGTGATGATCGCGTAGAGCCGAGCCGTGATCCGCCGCAGGATGAAGGTGTCGAGTGCGTAGGGCAGCGCCGACGACAGGATGCCGATGCCCGCGAGCAGCCCCGCCACCGGCCACGAGAACGCGGTGTCCGCGAGGCCGAACGCGGCGAGCGGCAGGATGAGCGCGAGGCTCACGATGCTCGCCACCGTGAGCCCCTCGAGCCCCGGCAGGCCGAGCGCGACGCGGCGCGTGAGCAGGATGTAGGCGGCCCACGCGGCGGCGGCGACGAGCGCGAGCGCGACACCCCATCCGTCGATCGTGCCCTCGAGCCCGGTGAGCAGCACGACCCCCGCGCCCGCCACGACGACGCACGCCACGTCGAGCGCGCGCCGTGAGGTGGCGAGCGCGAGCAGCAGCGGGCCGAGGAACTCGATCGTCGCGGCGATGCCGAGCCCGAGCAGGTGCACCGACTCGTAGAACGCGAGGTTCATCACCGCGAGCGCGACGCCGAGCGCGACCGCGGGCCACAGCCGTCGCCAGGTGAGCAGGGCGCGCCGCGGGCGGTAGAACGGCAGCAGCACGACCAGCATCACGAGCTGCCGCGTGGCCACCACGATGGGCGAGCCGACGTGCGGGATGGCGACGCCCGCGAGCGCCGACCCCAGGTTGATCGACACCTCGGTTCCCACCTGGGTCGCCGCTCCCACGAGCGTGCGGCGGCGCGGGCTCGCGGGGGTCGGGGTCATCCCACCATTCTCGGGCGTGCGACGGCCCCGCCGCGACGCGGTCGCGGCCCGATGCCTATGCTCGAGGCATGGCAGAGCAGCCCGTGATCGACCCCCGCTACGACCCCGCCTTCCAGCGCGGCTTCACGGGCGCCGTCGCGAGCGGGGGTCGCGCGGATGCCGTGCGCCGCCCGGCGGGCGCGCTGCACCGGCCCGCCGTGGCATCCGACCCCGTACCGGCGCGCGAGCCCGAGCGTGCGGCCGAGCGTCGTGAGGCGCCCGCCGTGGCCGAGGGGGTCGCGGACCGCGCGGAGGCCGCCCCCGCGGCGCTCGTCGTGGCCGCCCCGGCGCTGCGTGCGCCGTGGACGAACCCCTTCGCGGTCGCGGTGGCCGTGCTCGGCGTCGCCGTGCTCGCGACCGGCATCTGGCTGCTGCAGGAGACCTACCGGATGATGCAGTCCGAGCAGGGCTTCCAGACCCAGGTCGACTACTGGTTCCTGCAGTCGGGCATGATCGCCGGGCCGGTCTTCGCGGGCCTCGGCCTCGCGATCCTCGTCGCCGTGCTCATGCTCTGCGCCGTGTACTGGGCGCGGCGCCCGCAGCACGAGGACGCGGCACCCGAGGAGCCCGACGAGCGGTTCGCCTGAGCGGTCCCCTCAGCGCTGGCAGCTCGGGCACCAGCTGACGACGCGTTCCTCGCCCGGCAGCCGGCCCAGCTCGTCGCCCTCGAGCCGGGTGCCGCAGCGCAGGCACAGGCGCCCGGTGCGGCCGTAGACCCAGGTGCGGCGTCCGGGGCGGAGGTCGCCCGTGGTCGAGCGGGATGCGCGGTCGCGGTTGGCGTACAGCATCCGGTGGGCGAGCTCCACGAGCGGCTCGAGCTCGACCTCGGCCACCGGGCGGGTGGGCAGCAGCCCGCGCACGAAGCACAGCTCGTTGGCGTAGACGTTGCCGATGCCCGCGAGCTTGCGCTGGTCGAGCAGGGCCGCGAAAACCGGGGTGTCGGGATCGGCGGCGAGACGGCGGGCCGCCTCCGCGGCATCCGCGGCACCCCAGCCGGGGCCCAGCAGATCGGGACCGAGGTGGCCGATCACGCGCTCCTCCTCGGCGGTGGGCAGCACCTCGAGCACGCCGAGCTCGAAGCCCACCGACTGGATGCCGTCGGCCGTGAGCACGACGCGCGCCTGGTGCGCGGGCCGCGTCCAGCGCTCGCCGTCGCGGAACAGGCGCCAGCTGCCCTCCATCTTGAGGTGCGAGTGCACGGTCCGGTGGCCGATGCGATGCAGCAGGTGCTTGCCGCGCGGCACGACCTCGCGCACCGTCTCGCCCGCGAGGTCGACGGTCGCGAAGGCGGGCACACGGAAGTCCGACGCGACGAGCACGCGGCCCGCGAGCGCCTCGTGCTGCCGCCGCGCCACCTGGAACACGGTGTCGCCCTCCGGCACCCCGTGCACGCTACCCGCCCATCCCGCGAGATGCCAGCTGTTGCGGAACCGGCGTTGCAACGTGCAACAACCGGCATCTCGTGGGGTTCGCTCAGCGCAGGCGGAGCCCCTGGGGCGTCGGGGCGAAGCCCGCGCGTTGCAAGGCGTCGCCGAGCGGGGTGCCGACGGAGAAGGCGCCGTCGATGCGCTCGACGCGCAGCCGGCCGCCGGCGGCGCGCACCGTGGCGGCGAGGGATGCGGCGGCCGCCTCGATCGCGGCCTCGGCATCCGGGTCGAGGAAGCTCAGCACCGTCTTGCCGCCCTTCTCCACATAGAGGCCCAGCTCGCCGTCCACGAGCACCACGAGGGCACCCGCCTTGCGGCCGGGGCGGTGTCCCTCGGTCTCGGGCCAGCCGAGCGCCGCGCCGTAGGGGTTCGCGGGGTCGGTCGCGCCGAGCGTCACCGCGGCAGGCGGCGCATCCTCCACCCGGTCGGTGTGGAACGCGCGCAGCCGGTCGACCGTCGCCGGAGTCGCGAACTGCGCAGCCCCCAGCCCGTCCACGAAGTAGCCGCGGCGCACGCGCCCCGTCTCCTCGAGCGTCGCGAGCACCTTGTAGACGAGCGCGAAGCCGCCCTCCACGCTCTCGGCCTGCACCGCGCCGCGCGTCACGACGCCGTAGCGCTCGAGCAACTGCTCGGCGAGCGCCGTCGCGCGTGCGGTCGGCACGGCATCCGGATGCGGCAGCAGGCTCCAGCGCCCGGCCACGGTCGGCGAGGCGGATGCCGCGAGCGACGCCGCCACGCGCGCCCGCGCCCGGTGCGCCCGGCTGCGCGGCGTCGCCCGCGATCGCGTGGTCGTGGCGCCGAGCCGCGCGCGCAGCCCCGCGAAGGTGTCGCCCGTGACGCGGCCGGCCCACACGAGCTCCCAGAGGGCGCGGGCGAGCTCGGTGTCGGTGAGCGGCTCGGCAGCCGGGTCGGCGGCCGCCGTCGCGAGCTGCCGGAAGAAGTACCCGCCGCCGCCCTCGAACGCCGCGAGCAGGCGGTCACGCAGCGGATCTGCCTCGAGCGCGAGCGGCTCGGGCAGCGTGAGCGGCGCCGCATCCGCGAGGTGCAGGCTCACCCAGCCGTCGCCGCCCGGCAGCTCGCCGCGCCCGGCCCACAGCACCTCGCCGGATGCCATGAGCTCGTCGAGCATCGCCGGGCTGTAGTCGCGCACCCGGCTCGGCAGCACGAGGCTCTCCCAGCTCGTCGCGGGGAGGGGGAGACCGGCGAGCTGGTCGATCGCGGAGACGAGGCCGTCGATGCCGCGCAGGCCTGAAGACCGGGGCCCGAGACGGGCCCCGGCGCTGGCGTCGCGGCGGAGCCCAGAAATGGCCTCCGCTCCCAGCTCCAGCGCGGGCACGTGCTGCCAGTCCGGCAGGAAGCGCCCGAGAGCCGCCTGCGGCACGGGCTCCACCTCGCGGCGCAGTGCGGCCAACGACCGCGCGCGCAGCCGTCGCAGCACCTCCGGGTCCACCCATTCGAGGCCCGTCGCGCCCGGCCGGAACTCGCCCTCGACCGCGCGACGGTCGGCGGCGAGGCGGCGCAGCGCATCCGTCACGACCGCGACGCCGAGACCGAGCCGGGATGCCGCATCCGCTGCCGTGAAGGGGGCATGCGTGCGCAGGTAGCGCGAGACGAGGTCGCCCACCGGGTCAGCCACGGGCTCGAGGAATGCGGTGGGCACGCCGATCGGCAGCGGCACCCCGAGGGCGTCGCGGAGACGGGCGGCATCCTCGACGACGGCCCAGCGCTCGGCGCCCGCGATCTGCACGCGCAGCACGCGGTTCGCGCGGGCGAGTTCGGTGAGGGATCTCGACACGCCCGCTTCGCGGGCTACTCGATCAGCGGGGTTGTGCGCTGTGTCGAAACCAGCGGCGACGCGCGCGCTCACCTCCTCCACCGACAACGGCCCCAGCACCCGCAGCAGGTCGACGATCCCCTCCGCATCGCGCGCGTGCCGCTCGGGGTCGAGACGCTGCAGCTCGCGCTCGAGCTGCGCGATCACCTCCGGGTCGAGCAGCTCACGCAGCTCGGCGCGTCCCAGCAGCTCGGCGAGCAGGGCGGGGTCGAGCGAGAGCGCGGCGGCACGGCGCTCGGCGAGCGGCGAGTCGCCCTCGTAGAGGAAGGCCGCCACGTAGCCGAACAGCAGGGTGCGCGCGAAGGGGGAGGGCGCATCCGTCTCGACCTCGACGAGCCGCACCTGCCGCCCCGCGATCGATGCGGTGAGCTCGCGCAGCGACGGCAGGTCGTAGACGTCCTGCAGCACCTCGCGCACCGTCTCGAGGATGATCGGGAAGCTCGGGTACTTGCGCGCCACCTCGAGCAGCTGCGCCGAGCGTTGGCGCTGCTGCCAGAGCGGCGAGCGGCGCCCGGGGTTGCGGCGGGGAAGCAGCAGGGCGCGCGCGGCCGCCTCGCGGAAGCGGGAGGCGAAGAGCGCCGAACCGCCCACCTCCTCGGTCACGAGCGTCTCGAGCTCGTCGGGCTCGAAGGCGAACAGCTCCGCTCCCGGCGGGTCGGCATCCGTCTCGGGCAACCGCACGACGATGCCGTCGTCGCCCGCCATGGCCGAGCCGTCGACGCCGAGCCGCTCCCGGATGCGCGCCGCCACCGCGAGCGCCCACGGTGCGTGCACCGGGGTGCCGAAGGGGGAGTGCAGCACGAGCCGCCAGTCGCCGAGCTCGTCGCGGAACCGCTCCACGAGCAGCGTCCGGTCGCTCGGCACCACGCCGGTGGCCGCCTTCTGCTCGGCCACGAAGGCGAGCAGGTTGCGGGCGGCGCGCTCGTCGAGGCCGTCGGCCTCGAGTCGATCGGCGCTCACGGTTCCGGATGCCAGCTCCGCTTGGAAGGCCCCGATCGCACGCCCCAGCTCGGCCGGTCGGCCCAGCCCGTCGCCCTTCCAGAACGGCACCCGCCCCGGCTGTCCGAACGCGGGCGAGACGAGCACGCGATCCGAGGTGATCTCTTCGATGCGCCAGCTCGTCGCTCCCAGCGCGAACACGTCGCCGACGCGCGACTCGTAGACCATCTCCTCGTCGAGCTCGCCGACGCGGCGCGCGCCCCGCTGCCCTGAGCCTGTCGAAGGGTCGTCCGAGCCGACGATGAACACCCCGAACATGCCGCGATCGGGGATCGTGCCGCCGCTCGTCACCGCGAGCCGCTGCGCGCCGGGGCGGCCCGAGATCGTGCCGGCCACGCGATCCCACACGATGCGCGGGCGCAGCTCCGCGAACTCGTCGGACGGATACCGCCCCGCGAGCAGGTCGAGCGTCGCCTCGTAGGCGCTGCGCGGCAGCGTCGCGAAGGGCGCCGAGCGGCGCACCGTCTCGAACCACTCCTCGACGTCGACGCTGTCGAGGGCGACCGCCGCGACGGTCTGCTGGGCGAGGATGTCGAGCGGGTTCTGCGGAACGGCGATCGCCTCGATGAGCCCCTCGCGCATCCGCTCGGTCGCGATCGCGGTGTGCAGCAGGTCGGCACGGTGCTTGGGGAACAGCACGCCCTTCGAGATCTCGCCCACCTGGTGGCCCGCGCGCCCGACGCGCTGCAGGCCGCTCGCGACGCTCGGCGGCGACTCCACCTGGATCACGAGGTCGACGGCGCCCATGTCGATGCCGAGCTCGAGAGAGCTCGTCGCGACGACGCACCGCAGGCGGCCCGACTTGAGGTCGTCCTCGATCTGGGCCCGTTGCTCCTTCGACACGGAGCCGTGGTGGGCGCGCGCGAGCACGGGCTCGGCGCCACTCGTCTGACCGGACTGCCCCAGGATCGCGGCGGGCGGCGTGCGGGGTGCTGGTTTCGACACGCCCGCCTTCGGCGGGCTACTCAACCAGCGGGCGTCGTCAGCTGGTTGAGTAGCGGCCGCAGGCCGCGTGTCGAAACCAGCGTCGAGACCCTCGAGGTAGATCTCGTTCATCGACGCCGTCAGCCGCTCCGCCAGCCGCCGCGAGTTCGCGAACACGATCGTCGAGCGGTGCCGCAGCACCTCGTCGACGATCGCCCGGTCGACGTGCGGCCAGATCGAGCCGCCGGAGGCCAGCGCCTTCTCGTCCTCGTCGAGCTCGGCATCCGTCGCGCGCGCCCCGAGCTCGGTCATGTCCTCCACCGGCACCACGACCCGCAGCTCGAAGGTCTTCTGGATGGGCGGCGACACGATGTCGACCGGCTCGCGCCCGCCGAGGAAGCGCGCGACCTCCTCGAGCGGGCGCACGGTGGCGGAGAGCCCGATCCGCTGGGCGGGCTTCGGAAGCAGGGCGTCGAGCCGCTCGAGCGACACCGCGAGGTGGGCACCGCGCTTGGTGGCCGCGACCGCGTGGATCTCGTCGACGATGACCGTCTCGACCCCGGCGAGCGTCGACCGCGCCCGGCTCGTGAGCATGAGGTAGAGCGACTCGGGCGTCGTGATGAGGATGTCGGGGGGCTCGCGCAGCAGCATCCGGCGGTCGGCGGATGTCGTGTCGCCCGAGCGCACCCCGACCGTGATCGCGGGCGGGGTGATGCCGAGCCGCTTCGCGGTCTGCGTGATGCCGACGAGCGGCGAGCGCAGGTTGCGTTCGACGTCGACGCCGAGCGCCTTGAGCGGGGAGATGTAGAGGACGCGCGTTCTGCGAGCCGGGTCGGCCGTCGGCGCCGTCAGCAGCCGGTCGAGCGACCACAGGAACGCCGAGAGCGTCTTGCCGGACCCCGTGGGCGCCACCACGAGCGCGTGCCGCCCCGAGGAGATCGCCTCCCACGCCCCCGCCTGTGCCGCGGTCGGCTGCGGGAACGCGCCGTCGAACCACTCGCGCGTCGCCTGCGAGAACCGCCCGAGCGCCGCATCCATCCCCCCATCTTCGTCCCCGCCGCCGACGTGCGGGTCTCATGCGGCGGGAGCCGGAGCGGAACCCCTCGCCGTCATCCTTGCGAGGTATGGGCCGGGGCAGAGATACCCCCGGTGGGGGCCGAGCGGCGGATGCGGTCGTTCCTAGCGTCGAGACGTACCCCGACGAAGGAGGGAACCATGATCGAGGCACGAGGCCTCACCAAGAGATACGGCGACCGGGTCGCCGTCGACGACGTCAGCTTCACGGCGCGCCCCGGCGTCGTGACGGGCTTCCTCGGCCCGAACGGCGCCGGCAAGTCCACCACGATGCGCATGATCGTCGGCCTCACCCGCCCCACCGGGGGTCGCGTGACGGTCGCGGGCAGCCGCTACGCCGAGCTCCGCTCGCCGCTCACCGCGGTCGGCGCCCTGCTCGACGCCAAGGCCGTGCACACCGGCCGCACCGCCTATCAGCACCTGCTGGGGCTCGCGGCGACCCACGGCATCCCGAAGGCGCGCGTGCACGAGGTGATCGGCCAGACCGGACTGGATGCCGTGGCCGGCAAGCGCGTCAAGGGCTTCTCGCTCGGCATGGGCCAGCGCCTCGGCATCGCCGCCGCGCTGCTCGGCGACCCGCACGTGCTCATCCTCGACGAGCCGGTCAACGGCCTCGACCCGGAGGGCGTGCGCTGGGTGCGCACCTTCGCCCGGCACCTCGCCTCGGAGGGCCGCACGGTCTTCCTCTCGAGCCACCTCATGAGCGAGGTCGCGCTCACCGCGGACCACGTGATCGTGATCGGCAAGGGCCGCATCCTCGCGGATGCGCCGGTCGCCGAGCTCGTCGCGGGCGCCGGCCGTCAGGCCGTGCGGGTGCGCACGGCGCGGGCCGCGGAGCTCGCCGAGCTGCTCGCCCGCAGCGGCGCGACGATCGCCTCCGAGGAGGCCGGCGTGCTCGAGATCTCGGGCCTCGAGACGGCCGACATCGCCGGGGCGGCCGCCGCTGCCGGTATCGTCCTGCTCGAGCTCACCCCGCTCACCACCTCACTGGAGGACGCGTACATGGCCCTCACCGACGACGCGGTCGAGTACCGCACGAGCGCGGTGCCGGCGGATGCCCTGGCGGCGGAGGCCGTGCGATGAGCGCCGCGACCGCGGTGCGGGCGGCATCCGGCATCCGTCCCACCTTCGCGCGCGTGGTGCGCTCGGAGTGGATCAAGCTGCGCAGCCTCCGCTCGACCTTCTGGGTGGCGGCCATCACGATCGTGGTCATGGGCGCGTTCGCGGGCCTGTTCGCGTGGGCGATGACCTCGTTCCCGGAGGGCGCGTCGGGCGGCGCGGGCGTGCTCGTGGTCGGCTACCCGATCGCGCAGCTCACGATCGCCGTGCTCGGCGCGCTCGTGGTGACGGGCGAGTACGCGACGGGCGCGTTCCGCTCGACCCTCGCGGCCGAGCCGCGGCGGATGCGCGTCGTGGCGAGCAAGGCGCTCGTGCTGCTCGCCGTCGCGTTCGTCGTGTCGACGCTCGCCCTCGCGCTCTCGGCGGCGGTCGCGCTGCCGGTGCTCTCGGCGGGCGGCATCGAGGTGGCGTTCGGCGCCGACGACCTGCGCGCCCTGATCGGGGCGGTGCTCTACCTCACGGTGTCGGCGTGGTTCGCCTTCGGCATCGGCCTGCTGGTGCGCAACACGGCGGCGGCCATCACGACCGCGGTCGGCCTGCTGTTCATCCTGCCGATCGTGGTGCAGATCATCGCCGCGACGACGGGCGCCGAGTGGCTGCGCGACCTCTACCAGTACCTGCCGGCGCCCGCGGGGTCCGCGGTGGTGTCGGGCGACGTGATCGGCATGGGCGGCCTCGAGCCGTGGACCGGCTTCGCGGTGTTCTGCGGCTACACGGCCGTGCTGCTCGCGGCCGGCTCGATCGCCTTCACGAGGCGGGACGACTGATCGACGAGACGACGCGCCAGGCGGTGCCGCATCCGGCCTCGGATGCGGCACCGCCGTCGCGCGTGCTCGCCCGGCTGAGACGCTGGGTGCGGCCCGTGCCCGCCGCCACGGCCGACGGGCCCTTCACCGAGCTCGACGCCCGCCGGCTGGGGCCGCTGCGGCGCTACTTCGTACGGCATCCGGTGGTGATGGATGCCGTGGTCGCGCTGTGGTTCGCCCTGCCCTCGGCGATCACCTCGCTCGTGGTGGGCGTGTCGGGCTCTGCCCCTGCGGTCGGCGTGCTCTTCATCGTGGTCGCGGCGCTCGGCGGGCTCGTGCTCATGCGGCGGCGGCACGAGCCGGTGCTCACGGTGGCGGCGCTCGTCGTGCTCGGCGTCGCGTGCCTGGTGCTCGTGCAGGAGTCGAACGGCATCGAGTTCGCGCTCGCGCTGGCGATGTACGCCGTGGCGGCGTCCCGGCCGGCCGCCGTCACCTGGCTCGTCGAGCTCGCGGCGGTGGGCGTGATGACGGCGGCGGCGGTGCTGTTCCTGCGCCGCGCCGAGACCGATCCGCAGGTCGAGCCGGCGGGCCTCATCGTCGCGACGAGCGTGTTCCTCGCCGTGTCGACGCTCATCGCGATCGCGATCGGGGTGAGCGTGCGGGGCCGGCGGCAGCACATCGACTCCCTCATCCAGCGGGCCAACGCGCTCGCCCGCGACCGGGAGCAGCGGGAGGCGCTCGCCGTGGCCGAGGAGCGCACGCGCATCGCGCGCGAGCTGCACGACGTCGTCGCCCACTCGCTCACCGTGATGGTGGCGCTCGCCGACGGGGCGCGCGCCGCATCCCCCGCCGACCCGGAGGGCGCCGCGCGCGCCCTCGACGCCCTCACCGAGACGGGCCGCTCGGCCCTCGCCGACATGCGCCGCGTGCTCGGCGTGCTGCGCGAGCCGGGGGATGCGGCCCCGCTCGAGCCGGAGCCCGACGTGAGCCTCGACGAGCTCGTCGAGCGCTTCCGCGCGGCCGGGCTGCCGGTGCGGCTCGTGCGCAGCGGCGCCCTCGACGAGCTGCCGACGGCCGTGCGCCGCGCGCAGTGGCGCATCGTGCAGGAGTCGCTCACCAACGTGCTCCGGCATGCGCCCGCCTCGCCGCTCGTGCTCGTCGAGCTCGGGCGGGTGACGGATGCCGCGGGCGCCCGGGTGGAGGTGCGCGTCACCAACCAGGCCGAGCCGCTCGCGCGCGAGGCGGGCGCGGCATCCGGCACCGGGCGTGGCATCATCGGCATGCGCGAGCGGGCGGGCGCCCTCGGCGGCACGATCGAGGCGGGCCCGCACGAGCGCGGCTGGCAGGTGCGGGCGGCGCTGCCGCTCGCGGGCGGCGCGGATGCGGCGGGCGCGGAGGGAGCGCGATGACGGACGACGGCATCCGGGTGCTGCTCGTCGACGACCAGTCGATGCTGCGGCTCGGCTTCCGCATGGTGCTGGGCGCCGAGGAGGGCATCGAGGTCGTCGGCGAGGCCGGCGACGGCGCCGCCGCGCTCGCGATGACGCGCGCGCTCCGCCCCGACGTCGTGCTCATGGATGTGCGGATGCCGGGCGTCGACGGCATCGAGGCGACCCGCGGCATCCTGGCCGAGGCGCCCGAGACGCGGGTGCTCATCCTCACGACCTTCGACCTCGACGAGTACGCCTTCGCCGCGCTCCGCGCGGGAGCGAGCGGCTTCCTGCTGAAGGACGCGCGCCCCGCCGAGCTCGTGGCGGCGATCCGCGCGGTCGCCGCGGGCGACGCCGCCATCGCGCCGCGCGTGACCCGGCGGATGCTCGAGCTCTTCGCGGGCCGCCTCCCGGATGCCGAGGCCGCCCCGCCGGACGACGCGCGCCTCGCCGCCCTCACCCCGCGCGAGCGCGAGATCTTCGCCGCGCTCGGCGAGGGGCTCAGCAACGCCGAGATCGCCGAGCGCTTCGTGCTGTCGGAGGCCACGGTCAAGACGCACGTCGCGCGCGTGCTCGGCAAGCTCGGGCTGCGCGACCGCGTGCAGGCGGTGGTGCTCGCCTACGAGACGGGCGTCGCGGGCGGCTGAGCGCGGCTGCCGCGCCCACCGCCCCGAGACGGCATCATGGTCTCCGTGGGGAGCACTGGCGCACTCGACGGCATCCGCGTCGCCGACTTCACGCGCGTGCTCGCCGGGCCCTACGCATCCATGTACCTCGGCGATCTCGGCGCCGACGTGATCAAGGTCGAGCCGCCGGAGGGCGACGAGACCCGTGCCTGGACCCCGCCCCGTGACGCGCGCGGCGAGAGCGCCTACTTCGCCTCCGTGAACCGCAACAAGCGCGCCGTGCGACTCGAGCTGCGCGACGCCGACGACCTCGCGTACGCGCGCGAGCTCGCGCTCGGCGCCGACGTCGTGCTCGAGAACTTCCGGCCGGGGGTCATGGAGCGCTTCGGCCTCGGCTACGAGCAGCTCGCCGCGGAGAGCCCGGGGCTCGTCTACGGATCGGTCACCGGCTTCGGCCGCGACTCCGAGCTGCCCGGCTACGACTTCCTCGTGCAGGGGCTCAGCGGCCTCATGAGCATCACCGGCTCGCCGGACGGCGAGCCCACCAAGGTCGGCGTCGCGGTCGTCGACGTGCTCACCGGGCTCAACCTCGTGACGGGAGTGCTCGCGGCGCTCCACGAGCGGGGCCGCAGCGGGCGCGGTCAGCGCGTCGAGGTGTCGCTGCTCGGCTCGGCGCTCGCGGGGCTCGTCAACGTCGCCGGATCGGCGCTCGCCACGGGGGAGGCTCCCGGGCGGCGCGGCAACGCGCATCCGAGCATCTGCCCCTACGAGGCCTTCCCGGCCGCCGACGGGCAGCTGCTCGTCGCGGTCGGCAACGACCACCAGTTCGCGGCCCTCGCCGAGGAGCTCGGCACGCCCGAGCTCGCGCGCGACGCGCGCTTCGCCGACAACGATGCCCGGGTGCGCAACCGCGAGGCGCTCGTGCCGCTGCTCGCCGGGCTGTTCGCCGCGCGCGGCGTCGACGACTGGGTGCGCGCGCTCGCCGCGCGCCGGGTTCCGGCCGGGCGCTGCAACACGGTGCCCGAGGCGATCGCGCTCGCGGCCTCGCTCGGGCTCGATCCCGTCGTCGAGCTGCCGGATGCCGGGGGCGTCGCCCGCTCGATCGCCCACCCCGTCCGCTACTCGCGTACGCCCGCCGCCTACCGCCTCGCGCCGCCCGCCGGTCCCGGCGCGCGTGCGGATGCCACGCCCGAGCGCCCCCGCTGGACCACCCCGAAGGAGACCCGATGACCACCGCCCACGAGCTCACCGGTTTCGACGCGCTCCTGCGCCCCGAGGAGCTCGCGTGGCGGGAGCGCGCGCGGCGGGTGGCCGCCGAGGCAATCGCCCCGCACATCGACGCCGACTTCGAGGCGGCGCGCTTCCGGGCCGAGGTGGTCCCCGCGCTCGCCGAGGCGGGGCTGCTCGGCATGCACCTGCAGGGCTACGGATGCGCGGGCGCCGGCGCCGTCAGCTACGGCCTCGCGTGCCTCGAGCTCGAGGCGGTCGACAGCGCCTGGCGCACCTTCGTCTCGGTGCAGGGCTCGCTCGCGATGAGCGCGATCGCGAAGCACGGGTCGGAGGAGCAGAGGCAGCGCTGGCTTCCGCCGATGGCGCGCGGCGAGCTCATCGGATGCTTCGGCCTCACCGAGCCGCACGGCGGCTCCGACCCCGCGGGGATGACGACCCGAGCCGTGCGCGACGGCTCCGACTGGGTGATCACGGGCGCGAAGCGCTGGATCGGGCTGGCCTCGCTCGCCGACGTGGCGGTCATCTGGGCCGCGACGGATGACGGCATCCGGGGCTTCCTGGTGCCGACGGCCACGCCGGGGTTCCGCGCCACCGCGATCGGCGGCAAGCTCTCGATGCGCGCCTCGGTGCAGGCCGAGATCGCGCTCGACGGGGTGCGGGTGGGGGCGGATGCGCTCCTCCCCGGCAGCGAGCGCGGGCTGGGCGCGGCGCTCGCCTGCCTGGGCGAGGCGCGCTTCGGGATCGTGTGGGGCGTCATGGGCGCGGCACGCTCCTGCCTCGAGGTGGCCGTGGAGCGGTCGCGCTCGCGCGTCGTGTTCGGCAGGCCGATCGGCGCCATGCAGCTCACCCAGGCGAAGCTCGCCGACATGCTGCTCGAGTACGAGAAGGGGCTGCTGCTCGCCCTGCACCTCGGGCGCCGCAAGGAGGAGGGCGCGCTCGACCCGGTGCAGATCAGCGTCGGCAAGCTCAACAACGTGCGCGAGGCGCAGCGCATCGCGCGCGCGGCGCGCACGATCCTCGGCGGCGACGGCATCACGGATGCCTTCCCCGTCATGCGCCACCTCGCCAACCTCGAGTCGGTGCAGACCTACGAGGGCACCGACGAGATCCACGCGCTCGTGATCGGCCGCGCCCTCACGGGCGAGAGCGCCTTCGCCTGACCGCCCTCCCCGCGGCACAATGGGGCATGGTCACCGTCGGCTGGCATCCGGATCCGGCGGATGCCGACCGCGAGCGCTGGTGGGACGGCGTCGACTGGACCTCCCACACCCGTCTCGCGGCCGAGCCCGCCGGCATGCGGCGCTCGATCGGGCGCGAGCCGCTGCACCACGCCCCCGACGACCACACGCGCCTCCTCGGCTGGATCACCGGCTCGCCGGTCTGGGCGGGATCGGTGCTCGTGATCCTGAGCATCCTGGGGGCCTGGCTGCCCGCGCTCCTGCTCGTGCCGGTGATCGCGGCGCTCTGCCTGCTCGACCGGCGCGCCCTCGGGCGGCGCGGGTTCGCGCGGCTGCCGAGCCGCTGGTGGGTGGCGCTCGGACCGATCGGCTACCTCATCGGCCGCCGTCGCGCGCTCGGGCAGACGGATGCCGCGCCGCTCTGGATCGTGATCGGCGCCGGCCTGCTGATGGCCGTGCCGGTCTTCATCTTCACAGCCGTGCGCCTCGGCATGCTGTCCGCCATCGCGTCGCAGTGACGCCGCACGGCGGCCCGCACGATGCACAATGAAGCATGAGCACCGTGGGCGCAGGCATCCCCGAACCTCCGCGCGACGATCCGAACTCGGCGTGGCTGAGCGACGAGGAGCTCGCCTGGGTGCGCGGGCGGATGCCGTTGCTCTACGTGGAGGCGGTGCCGGTGCGCGTCGACGGCGTCGGCGTCGTCACCCAGGTGGGGGTGCTGCTGCGCGCCAACTCGGTCGGCGAGATCACCCGCACGCTCGTCTCCGGCCGGGTGATGTACGGCGAGACGATCCGCGACGCGCTCTTCCGGCACCTCGAGAAGGACCTCGGGCCGATGGCGTTCCCGCTGCTGCCCGCGAGCCCCGTGCCGTTCCAGGTGGCCGAGTACTTCCCCATCCCGGGGCTCTCGGCCTATGTCGACGAGCGGCAGCACGCGGTCTCGCTCGGCTTCGTCGTGCCGGTCACCGGAACCTGCGAGCCGCGGCAGGACGCCCTCGAGATCACCTGGGTCACCCCCGCCGAGGCCTCGTCGTCGGCGTTCCACGCCGAGTTCGAGGGCGGACGCGGCACGCTGCTGCGCGCGGCCCTCGCCTCCGTCGGCGTGCTCGGCTGAGCCGAGCCTCGGCGGCAGCCGGCGACCCGAGCGCGCTCAGCCGCTCGGGCGGGAGGCCCGGCGGTTCGCCTGCCGGGGGTTGCCCTGCGGCGTCGCACCCGACGAGCCGTAGGACGACGAGCTGTAGACGGTCGTGCTGCCGCCGCGGGTCGAGGCCGAACGGCCCGAGCCCGAACCGGCGCCCGAGCGTCCCGAGCCCGAGCGCGCCTGACCCGTCGCGCCCGAGCGCTGAGCCTTCGCGGCCGGACGACCGGAGCGGTCGCGTCGCGGACGGTCCGCGCGGGGGGCCGCGGCTGCCTCGCGCTCGGCACGCTCCGCGCGCTTGCGCTGCGCGTTCGCGCCCTGGCTGCGTCCGCCGCCGCCCTGCTGCTGCCGCGGTGCCTTCGGCTCGGGCTTCACGTAGGCGGCGACCTCGCCGACGAGCGCGGCGACGGCCGCAGCATCCGGCGTCACCTTCTGCACGGTGGCCACGATGCCGGCCTTGCGCATGAGCTGTGCCACGTCCTTCTCCTGCGCGGGCAGCACGAGCGTCACGACGTCGCCCTCCGAGCCCGCGCGAGCGGTGCGGCCCGAGCGGTGCAGGTACGCCTTGTGCTCGGTCGGCGGGTCGACGTGCACCACGAGCTCGACGTCGTCGACGTGCACGCCGCGCGCCGCCACATCCGTCGCCACGAGAACCCGCACCGAACCGTCGGCGAAGGCGGCGAGGTTGCGGTCGCGCTGCGGCTGCGAGAGGTTGCCGTGCAGGTCGACGGCGGGGATGCCGGATGCCGTGAGCTGCTGCGCGAGCTTCTTCGCGTGGTGCTTGGTGCGCATGAAGAGGATGCGGCGTCCGGCGCCCGAGGCGAGCGTGCGCACGAGCTCCTTCTTGCTCTCGACGTCGGCGGTGCCGAAGACGTGATGGGTCATCTTCACCGGGGGCTGGTCGATCTCGTTGACCGAGTGCAGCACCGGGCTCTCGAGGAAGCGGTTCACGAGCTTGTCGACCCCGTTGTCGAGGGTCGCGGAGAACAGCATCCGCTGCCCGCCCTGCGGCGTCGCGGCGAGGATGCGCGTGACGCCGGGCAGGAAGCCGAGGTCGGCCATGTGGTCGGCCTCGTCGATGACGGTGATCTCGATCGCGTCGAGCCGCACGAGCCGCTGGCCCATGAGGTCCTCGAGGCGGCCGGGGCAGGCCACGACGATGTCGACGCCGGCCTTGAGGGCCGCCGCCTGGCGGTTCTGCGAGACGCCGCCGTAGATGGTGGTGACGGTGAGGCCGTAGGCCTCCGCGAGCGGGGCGATCGTAGTGGCGATCTGGGTCGCGAGCTCGCGCGTCGGGGCGAGCACGAGGCCGAGCGGCAGGCCGGAGCGACGTCCGCCGCCCGCGAGCTGGGTGGCGAGGCGCGCGACGAGCGGGAGCGAGAACGCGAGCGTCTTGCCGGATCCGGTGCGCCCGCGGCCGAGCACGTCGCGCCCGGCGAGCGTGTCGGGCAGCGTGTCGACCTGGATCGGGAACGCGGTGGTCTTGCCGTCGGCCGCGAGCGCGGCGACGAGCGGGGCGGGCACGCCGAGCGCGCCGAAGGTGGGGGAGGTCATGGTGTTCTCTCGGGTGGTCGCGCGGGATCGCGCGGAAGGGCGAGCGTGCCGGTCGGCACGTCGGGTCGCCGTGAAGGGATGTCATCGCCGGGCCGTGGGCCGGGCGGGAGGGATGCGTTCGCGACGCGGGCGCAGACGCTGCGCCTCGGCAACCTTAGCGGGTTTCGCCGTGTGACGCCCGGCTTCGGGGCGGATGCCCAGCCGTCGGTACCCTCGGGGCATGAGCTCCCCCCGCGCCCAGACGTACTACCAGGTCCGTTTCGAGTGGGGCGCCGAGGGCGCGCTCGCGGTGGCCGAGGGCGTGCACGCGATCGTCTGGGTCGACGAGCTCGGCGAGGAGCGCCTGCCGGATGTCGACGTGGAGATCGTCGCCGGCGCGCTGCGCAGCGCGGATGCCGTGGCGCGCTGGGCGCTCGAGCGTCAGGCGGAGCTCGGCGGGCGCTTCGTGATCGCGGTCGTCGCCGCCGGCGCCCGGCAGGCGGACGGATCGCTGCGCTTCGCGGTCGAGGACCTGCTCGCCGCGGGCGCGATCATCGACGCGATCTCCGCGCTCGGCATCGACCACACCTCGCCGGAGGCCGCCGCCGCGGCCGCTGCCTACGCGGGTCTCCGCAACGCGACGCGGCACCTGCTCACGGCATCCGTGTCGGCGCGCGAGCTCGGCGTCGCCGAGCTCGACCTCGCGCCGGTCACGAGCGTCGAGGTGCTGAGCCCCACCCGCTGAGACGAGGCAGATCGGACCAGCGGTGCCGCAGTGGCGCCGCTGGTCTTCCGATCACGTCCTCGAGGCACGCCGCGGTGTCGGCAGCCGAGGGGCCGAGCGTCGCGGGTTACCGCGACGCAGGAGATGCGGCCAGTGCCGCGATCGCCTCGATGCCGACGAGCGCCTCGGGCCGGCCGAGCGCGGCGACCTTGAGCACCGTCACGGCGGTGGGGCGCGGACCCCACACCTCCATCGACGCGCGGTAGGCGTCGTTCGGGTCGACGGCGGCGTCGAGGTAGATCGTGAGCTTCGCGACGTCGTCGGGGGTGGCGCCCGCCTCCTCGAGCACGGCGAGCACGTTGCGCAGCGCCTGCACGGTCTGCTCGTGAAGGCCGCCCGCGATCATGCCGGCGGCATCCGTGCCGTTCTGCTCGCCGACGTAGAGGGTGCGCCCGGCGGGGGCGATGGTGCCCTGCGAGAACGCGGGGTTGCGGTGCAGGGCGGCGGGGTTGAGGTGGGTGATCATGGTGCCTCCTGTGACCCGGCCGCCGGGACGGCGGTCGGTGCTTGCGCGGCGCGAAGGCCGGAGACGGCCTTCGCCTGAGCGGTGCGCGCGCGGTGGGCGCGCACCTTGGCGCGGTTGCCGCAGCGCTGCATCGAGCACCAGCGGCGGCTGTTGGTGCGCGACTCGTCGCGGTAGACCATGCGGCAGTCGTCGGCGTCGCAGCGTCGGATGCGGCCGTCGTCTCGCGCGGCGAGGTTGCGCACCGCCTCGCGGGCGAGGGTGGCGAGCGCCTGGGCGATGCGGATGCGGCTCGCGCCCGCCTGTCGCCGTCCGCCGTCGAGGGTCGGCGGGATGTCGGGCATCGCGGCGAAGAGGTTGAGGGTGTCGACGTCGTCGACGTCGAACGGCTGGTGGTCGGCCGCGGCGAGGTAGAGCCGGGTGAGGGCGCCGCGCAGCACGAGGGCGTCGGCGAGGTCGCGGTCGCCCGCGTCGTCCGGATGGATGTGGCCCGTGTGCTCGGCGAGCCAGGCGCCCAGCTCGCCGGGGGTCCGCATCCGCTCCCACGCGGGCACGCCGCGACCCATGTCGCCCGTGTAGGCGAAGTCGAGGCTCTCGGCCCCGGCGTCGAAGTGCCACTCGACGCCGTCTCCCGAGCGCATCCACTGACCCGTGCTCACGTAACTACCTTAGCGGGTTATCGAGCTGGATCGACACTGGACCGACAGCGCGCCCGAGCGCCGTCGGCGCTCAGCGGCGGGCCCAGGCGATGCGCAGCGCGGGGTCGAAGCGGCGGGAGCAGACGCCGCACGAGGTGGGACGGCTCGGGCGACGGTAGCGGTAGGTCAGGTGCCCGTTCGGGCAGGTGCCGACCCAGGGCGCGAGCTCGTCGGGCACCGGCCCGGAGTGCGTGCGTCCGCCCTCGTAGCCGAGCTCGGCGGCGACGCGCTTCCACCCGGGACCGTGACCTGCCCGCGGGCCCGCGAGCGCGTGGGCCACCTCGTGCAGCAGCACCTGATGGATGTCGTCGTCACCCGAGCGGACGGCGATGTGCCGCGACACCGAGATGCGCTTCGCCGTGTAGTTGCACAGCCCCGCACGGGTCTTGGCGTTGTCGAAGGCGAACGACCAGCCGGGATCCAGGTGCAGCCGGATGAGCGCCTCGGCCCAGGTGCGCACCCGCGCGAGCTCGGCCATCCCTCAGCCCTCCACGAGCGGGGTCAGTCGCACCGACAGGATGCGGTCGTCGTCGGGGCCCGGTTCGCCGCGCCCGTCGGTGTTGTTGGTCACGAACCAGAGCGTGCCGTCGCCCATCGGCACGACCTCGCGGATGCGCCCGAACTCGCCCGTGAACCACGCCACCGGGTCGAGCCCGCCGCCGGCGGTGGGGTAGAGCGCCCAGATGCGCTCGCCGCGGAGCGCCGCGAGGAAGAAGGTGCCCTCGACGTAGGCGAGCGCGCTGGGGCTCGCCTCGCTCGTGGGCCACTGCGCCACGGGATCGAGGTACCCGTCGACGCCCGCGCGTCCCTCGGCCTCCGGCCAGCCGTAGTCGCCGCCGGGCACGATGCGGTTGACCTCGTCCCAGGTGCTCTGCCCGAACTCCGCGGCCCACAGCTGCCCCGTGTCGTCCCACGCGAGCCCCTGCGGGTTGCGATGGCCGAGCGAATAGACGAGCGAGCCGGGGAAGGGGTTGTCGCCCGGCACGCCTCCGGATGGCGTCATCCGCAGGATCTTGCCGTTCAGGCTCGCGCGGTCCTGCGCCCGTTCGGGCACCCCCGCGTCGCCGACCGTCGCGTAGAGCATGCCGTCCGGGCCGAACGCGATGCGCCCGCCATCGTGGTTGGCCGCCTTCGCGAGTCCCGTCAGCACGTCCTGCGGGGCGCCGAGGGCGAGCGGGTCGCCGAGGGGCATCCGCACGATGCGGTTGTCGGATGCCGTCGTGAGATACGCGTAGAGCCACCGCCCCGCGGCGTCGTCGTGCAGGGCGAGGCCCAGCAGGCCGCCTTCGCCCGTGTGCACCACGCCCGGCACGGTGCCGATCGCCTCGAGCGAGCCGTCGGCCGCGACATGCATCACCCGACCCGTGTCGCGCTCGCTCACGAGCGCCTCCCCGGGGGCGTCGGGCAGCGGCACGAGCGACCACGGGCTCGTCAGCCCCGAGGCCACGACGACCGGATCGCCCGCGGGCTGCACCGGGCCCGGCGCGGACGGCGAGCCGCTCGGTGAGGGAGCGCGGATGCCGGGAGGCGCCGCGCCGCATCCGGCGAGCAGCGCCGCCAGTGCGACCGCCGCTGCCGCGTGCGCCATCCGGTGTCTCATGCCGTCAATTCCAGCACCGCTCCGCACGTGCCGCCGCGCGGCTCAGCGTTTCGGTGGAATCTGGAAGACTCCGCGACCCGGGGGAGGAGAGGCCACGGCGGTCGCGTCGGTCACGACGGGGGCGCCCGCGATCCAGTCCCGCAGCGCCGCCCCGTGCACGAGCTGCGCGGGATGCGGCCCGCCCGCGAGAAGGCGCGGGATCCATTCGAGCGGCAGCTGCGAGGGCGACGCTGCGAGCACGAAGTTGCCGAACCGGCGCCCCTTGATCACCTGGGCCTCGCCGAGCACCGCCGCGTCCGCGAACGCCATCGCGAGCGTCGCCGCCTGCCCGCGCGCGAAGGCGGCGCCCTGCCCGTCCGCGATGTTGGCGAGCAGCACGCCGTCGGGTGCGAGGAACGCCGCGCACTCGCGGTAGAACTCGACGCTCGTCACGTGCGCGGGGGTGCGCGCACCCGCGAACACGTCGACCACGAGCAGGTCGACCGTGCCGCGAAGCCCCGCGGGCAGTCGGCCGAGCACCTCGCGCGCGTCTCCGTAGCGCACCCGGATGGAGGCTCCGCGGGGGAGGGGCAGCTCGGCGCGCACGAGCTCCACGAGCGCCGGCTCGAGCTCCACGACCTGCTGGCGCGACCCCGGTCGCGTCGCCTCGACGTAGCGCGGGATGGTGAGCGCGCCCGCGCCGAGGTGGAGTGCGGTGATCGGCTCGCCCGGCTCCCCGAGCTGGTCGATCACGTGCCCCATCCGGGCGATGTACTCGTAGAAGAGGTGGGTGGGGTCGTCGAGGTCGACATGCGACTGCGGCGTGCCGTCGACGACGAGCTCGAAGCCCGAGGCGGTGAAGCGATCGGGGCGCACCTCCGCGCGCATCCCGTTCGACAGCCGGGTCGCGGGCAGCTCCTCCACCCGCCCATTCTCGCCGACTTCCTCCCGGCATGACCCGAGCGCGGATGCGGGGGTCAGCCCCACCGCTTCCGGGGGCCTGCCGCATGCCGCCCGCGCCGCATCGCCGCGAGGCTCGAAGCACCACAGAGAAGGAGTCGCCATGACCACCACCCGACGCGCCCTCGCCGCCGTCACCGCTCTCGCTCTCGCGGGTGCCGCGCTCACCGGATGCGCGGGCATCCCCCTCGCCGCGGCCGGCCCGCGCGTGACCGAGCAGCACGAGATCTCGCCGGAGGTGCACGCGCTGCGCCTCGAGACGGCGGGCGACGTGATCGTGAGGCTCGGCGACGAGCCCGGCCTCAGCATCCGCGGGCGGCAGGCCGTGCTCGACCGGCTCACGGTCGAGGAGGAGGACGGCGTGCTCGTGCTGGGCGCCCGCGGGCCGAGCTGGAGCGTGAACCGCGTCGAGTACGTGCTGACGGTGCCGGTCTTCGACGCGGTCGAGCTCGAGGGCGCGGGCGACGTGCGTGCCGACTTCTCGGCCGCGGATGCGGTCAGCATCCGGATCGACGGGGCGGGCGACGTGCGCGGCACGGGCATCGATGCGGCCGAGGTGTCGGTCGAGATCGCGGGCGCGGGGGATGTGCAGCTCGACGGCACCGCCGAGTCGGCGAGCTTCGAGGTGAGCGGCACGGGCGACATCCGGGCGGGACGCCTCGTGGTCGCCGACGCGCTCGCCGCCGTCAGCGGCGCGGGCGACGTGACCGTGCGTGCGCGCGACACACTCGACGCCCGCATCTCGGGCGTGGGCGACATCCGGGTGCTGGGCGACCCGCGCGTGACGCGCGAGGTGTCGGGCCTCGGCGAGATCCGCGCGGGCTGAGCGGCGGCCGGGGGAGCTGTGCCCGAGGCGTATCGACGGCGGGAATGCCCTCGCGGCCGACGGTTATAGACCCGCGGCGGACGGATGTCAAGGAACAGCTGGACACGGCGCGTCGTTCAGGCCTATAGTTGTTCTTTGCGCTCCCACTTCACCCCTGCCTTCATATTGCGGTCGGCCGGCGTGTGCCCGGAGGCGGTCCCGAAAATGGCGGCGGGACCGGCCACGACCTCGGAGCGACTTCTCACTGACCGACACGAACTGAGGCCGACGGGTCTCACGGAGGTTGTTTTCCCTTGGCTGCTGCGCGCTCCGCATCCAGTAAGAACTCCCCTAAGAACGGTCGCGGCGCTTCGCGGCTCTCGTTCGCCAAGATCACGGACACCCTGACCGTCCCCGATCTCCTCGCCCTGCAGACCGAGAGCTTCGACTGGCTCGTCGGCAACGAGGCGTGGAAGGCGCGTGCCGCGGCGGACTCCGCCGCTCCCGCCATGACCGGCCTCGAGGAGATCTTCGAGGAGATCTCCCCCATCGAGGACCTCGGCGAGACCATGCAGCTGAGCTTCTCGAGCCCCGAGCTCGAGGAGCCCAAGTACACGATCGAGGAGTGCAAGGAGCGCGGCAAGACCTACGCCGCGCCGCTGTACGTCAACGCCGAGTTCATGAACCACATGACCGGCGAGATCAAGACCCAGACGGTCTTCATGGGCGACTTCCCGCTCCAGACCGACAAGGGCACCTTCATCATCAACGGCACCGAGCGCGTCGTCGTGTCGCAGCTCGTGCGCTCGCCCGGCGTCTACTTCGAGCGCACCCCCGAGAAGACCTCCGACAAGGACGTCTTCTCGGCGCGCGTCATCCCGAGCCGCGGTGCGTGGCTCGAGTTCGAGATCGACAAGCGCGACCAGGTCGGCGTGCGCATCGACCGCAAGCGCAAGCAGTCGGTGACCGTCTTCCTCAAGGCCCTCGGCATGACGAGCGAGGAGATCCTCGCGGCGTTCCCCGGCTACGAGTCGATCGCGTCGACCCTCGAGAAGGACGCCATCCTCACCAAGGAGGAGGCGCTCAAGGACATCTACCGCAAGCTCCGTCCGGGCGAGCAGGTCGCCGCCGAGGCCGCCCGCGCGCTGCTCGACAACTTCTACTTCAACCCGAAGCGCTACGACCTCGCGAAGGTCGGCCGCTACAAGATCAACCGCAAGCTCGGCCTCGACGCGCCGCTCAGCGACTCGGTGCTGACGCTCGACGACATCGTCGCCACGATCAAGTACCTCGTCGCGCTGCACGCCGGCGAGACGACGATCGCGGGTGTGCGCGACGGCAAGAAGGTCGACATCCGTCTCGACACGGATGACATCGACCACTTCGGCAACCGCCGCATCCGCGCGGTCGGCGAGCTCATCCAGAACCAGGTGCGCACCGGCCTCAGCCGCATGGAGCGCGTCGTGCGCGAGCGCATGACGACGCAGGACATCGAGGCGATCACGCCGCAGACGCTCATCAACGTGCGTCCGGTCGTCGCCGCGATCAAGGAGTTCTTCGGCACCAGCCAGCTCTCCCAGTTCATGGACCAGAACAACCCGCTCGCGGGCCTGACCCACAAGCGCCGCCTCAGCGCGCTCGGCCCCGGCGGCCTCTCCCGTGAGCGCGCCGGCGTCGAGGTCCGCGACGTGCACCCGAGCCACTACGGCCGCATGTGCCCGATCGAGACCCCGGAAGGCCCGAACATCGGCCTCATCGGCTCGCTCGCGACCTTCGCCCGCATCAACGCCTTCGGCTTCATCGAGACGCCGTATCGCCGCGTGGTCAAGGGCGTCGTGACCGACCAGATCGACTACCTCACCGCATCCGAGGAGGACGAGTACCTCGTCGCGCAGGCCAACGCGCCCATCGACGCCAAGGGCAAGTTCCTCGAGGACAAGGTGCTCGTGCGCCCGAAGGGCTCCGACGTCGTGCTGGTCGACCCCGACCAGGTGCAGTACATGGACGTCTCGCCGCGCCAGATGGTGTCGGTCGCGACCTCGCTCATCCCGTTCCTCGAGCACGACGACGCGAACCGCGCCCTCATGGGCGCGAACATGCAGCGCCAGGCCGTGCCGCTGCTCCGCTCCGACTCGCCGCTCGTCGGCACGGGCATGGAGGGCTACGCGGCCGTCGACGCCGGGGATGTCGTGACCGCCGAGAAGGCGGGCGTCGTCACCGAGGTCTCGGCGGATGTCGTGACGGTGCAGCTCGACGAGGGCGGCACGCAGGAGTACTTCCTGCGCAAGTTCGACCGCTCGAACCAGGGCACCAGCTACAACCACCGCGTGGTCGTCTCGGCCGGCGACCGGGTCGAGGTCGGCGAGGTCATCGCCGACGGCCCGGCGACCGAGAACGGCGAGCTCGCGCTCGGCAAGAACCTGCTCGTCGCGTTCATGCCGTGGGAGGGCCACAACTTCGAGGACGCCATCATCCTGAGCCAGAACCTGGTGAAGGACGACGTGCTCAGCTCGATCCACATCGAGGAGTACGAGGTCGACGCGCGCGACACCAAGCTCGGCAAGGAGGAGATCACCCGCGACCTCCCCAACGTCAGCCCCGAGCTGCTGGCCGACCTCGACGAGCGCGGCATCATCCGCATCGGCGCCGAGGTGCGCCCCGGCGACATCCTCGTCGGCAAGGTCACGCCGAAGGGCGAGACCGAGCTGAGCGCCGAGGAGCGCCTGCTGCGCGCGATCTTCAACGAGAAGAGCCGCGAGGTGCGCGACACGAGCCTCAAGGTTCCTCACGGCGAGGAGGGCACCGTCATCGGCGTCAAGGTCTTCGACGCCCAGGACGGCGACGACGAGCTCGGCTCGGGCGTCAACCAGCGCGTCGTGGTGTTCATCGCGCAGAAGCGCAAGATCACCGAGGGCGACAAGCTCGCGGGCCGTCACGGCAACAAGGGCGTGATCTCGAAGATCCTGCCCGTCGAGGACATGCCGTTCCTCGCCGACGGCACGCCGGTCGACGTCATCCTGAACCCGCTCGGCATCCCCGGCCGCATGAACTTCGGCCAGGTGCTGGAGACCCACCTCGGATGGGTCGCCAAGCAGGGCTGGAAGGTCGACGGCTCGCCGGCGTGGGCCGCGAAGCTGCCGAAGGACGCGCACGAGGCCGCCCCCGGCACGAAGGTCGCGACCCCGGTGTTCGACGGCGCGGCGGAGGAGGAGATCGAGGGACTGCTCGACTCGACCCTGCCGAACCGCGACGGCGTGCGGATGATCGACAGCTCGGGCAAGACCATGCTGTTCGACGGCCGCTCGGGAGAGCCGTTCCCGCACCCGGTGTCGGTCGGCTACATGTACATCCTGAAGCTGCACCACCTGGTGGACGACAAGATCCACGCCCGCAGCACCGGCCCCTACTCGATGATCACCCAGCAGCCGCTCGGCGGTAAGGCGCAGTTCGGCGGACAGCGCTTCGGCGAGATGGAGGTGTGGGCCCTCGAGGCCTACGGCGCCGCCTACGCCCTGCAGGAGCTCCTCACCATCAAGTCGGACGACATCCTCGGCCGCGTGAAGGTGTACGAGGCGATCGTCAAGGGCGAGAACATCCAGGAGCCCGGGATCCCCGAGAGCTTCAAGGTGCTCATCAAGGAGATGCAGTCGCTGTGCCTGAACGTCGAGGTGCTCGGCGCCGACGGCCAGGCCCTCAGCCTGAAGGACACGGATGACGAGGTCTTCCGTGCCGCCGAGGAGCTGGGCATCAACATCTCCACCCGCTTCGAGTCCTCGTCGATCGACGAGATCTGAGCCGGGCCCTACAGGATTTAGAAGAAGAGCGAGAGAGAACAACACGTGATCGACGCAACCACTTTCGATCAGCTCCGCATCGGGCTCGCCACGAGCGAGGACATCCGCGCCTGGTCGTACGGCGAGGTCAAGAAGCCCGAGACGATCAACTACCGCACGCTCAAGCCGGAGAAGGACGGCCTGTTCGGCGAGCAGATCTTCGGGCCCAGCCGCGACTGGGAGTGCTCGTGCGGCAAGTACAAGCGCGTGCGCTTCAAGGGCATCGTCTGCGAGCGCTGCGGCGTGGAGGTCACCAAGAGCTCCGTCCGTCGTGAGCGCATGGGCCACATCGAGCTCGCCGCCCCGGTGACGCACATCTGGTACTTCAAGGGCGTGCCGAGCCGCCTCGGCTACCTGCTCGACATGGCGCCGAAGGACCTCGAGAAGGTCATCTACTTCGCCGCGTACATGGTCATCAACGTCGACGAGGAGGGTCGCCACGCCGACCTCCCCGGCCTCGAGAACGAGCTGCGCCTCGAGATCAAGGCGCTCGAGCAGCAGCGCGACGACCGCATCAACGCGCGTCTCGTGCAGCTCGAGGCCGATCTCGCCGCGCTCGAGGAGGAGGGCGCCAAGTCCGACCAGAAGCGCAAGGCGAAGGACGCCGGCGAGAAGGAGATGTCGCAGGTCCGCAAGTCGTTCGACGAGCAGATCCGGCAGCTCGAGGAGGTGTGGGATCAGTTCCGCAACCTCAAGGTCGGCGAGCTGAAGCCGCAGGACTCGGTGTTCCAGGAGCTGCAGGACCGCTACGGCCTCTACTTCGAGGCGTACATGGGCGCCGAGGCGATCAAGCGCCGCCTCGAGGCGTTCGACCTCGCCGCCGAGGCGGAGCTCCTGCACGACCAGATCGCCAACGGCAAGGGCCAGAAGAAGATCCGCGCCATCAAGCGCCTCCGGGTCGTCAACTCGTTCCTGCAGACCGGCAACTCGCCGGCCGCGATGGTGCTCGACGTCGTTCCGGTGATCCCGCCGGAGCTGCGCCCGATGGTGCAGCTCGACGGCGGCCGCTTCGCGACCTCCGACCTCAACGACCTCTACCGTCGCGTGATCAACCGCAACAACCGCCTGCGTCGCCTGCTCGACCTGGGCGCGCCGGACATCATCGTCGACAACGAGAAGCGGATGCTGCAGGAGGCCGTCGACGCGCTGTTCGACAACGGCCGCCGCGGTCGCCCCGTCACGGGCACCGGCAACCGCGCGCTCAAGTCGCTCTCCGACATGCTCAAGGGCAAGCAGGGCCGGTTCCGCCAGAACCTGCTCGGCAAGCGCGTGGACTACTCGGGCCGTTCGGTCATCATCGTGGGCCCGCAGCTCAAGCTGCACCAGTGCGGCCTGCCGAAGCAGATGGCGCTCGAGCTGTTCAAGCCGTTCGTCATCAAGCGCCTCATCGACCTGTCGCACGCGCAGAACATCAAGGCCGCCAAGCGGATGGTGGAGCGCTCGCGCCCGCAGGTGTGGGACGTGCTCGAGGAGATCATCCGCGAGCGCCCCGTGCTGCTGAACCGCGCGCCCACGCTGCACCGTCTCGGCATCCAGGCGTTCGAGCCGCAGCTCGTGGAGGGCAAGGCCATCCAGCTGCACCCGCTCGTCTGCGCCGCGTTCAACGCGGACTTCGACGGCGACCAGATGGCCGTGCACCTCCCCCTCTCGGTGGAGGCGCAGGCCGAGGCCCGCATCCTGATGCTCGCCTCGAACAACATCCTGAAGCCGTCGGACGGCCGCCCGGTGACCCTGCCCTCGCAGGACATGATCATCGGCCTGCATCACCTGACCACGGTCACGGAGGGGGCGACCGGCGAGGGCCGTGCGTTCTCCTCGCTCGCCGAGGCGATCCTCGCCAAGGACGAGGGCACGCTCGACCTCAACGCGAAGGTCCGCATCCGTCTCGAGGGCGTGTACCTCGAGGACGCCGACGCCGACTTCGTGCAGGGCTCGACCAAGGTGCTCGAGACCACGCTCGGCCGCGCGCTGTTCAACCAGGCGCTGCCGGTGGACTACTGGTACACCGAGGCCGTCGCCGACAAGGGCAAGATCTCCGCGATCGTCAACGACCTCGCGGAGCGCTACCCGAAGGTGGAGGTCGCGGCCGCGCTCGACCGCATCAAGGACGCGGGCTTCCACTGGGCCACGCGCTCGGGTGTGACCGTCGCGCTCTCGGACATCGTCACGCCTAAGGACAAGCCGGCGATCGTGGCGAAGCACGAGAAGCAGGCCGCCAAGGTGCAGTCCGAGTACGACAAGGGCCTCATCGACGACGCGACGCGCCGCAAGGAGCTGATCGACATCTGGACCGAGGCGACCAACGAGATCGCCCAGTCCATGCAGGACAGCTACCCGAAGGACAACAACATCTTCCGGATGGTGTCGTCGGGTGCGCGCGGTAACTGGCTGCAGGTGCGCAACATCTCCGGCATCCGCGGCCTCGTGGCCAACCCGAAGGGTGAGACCATCGCCCGCCCGATCATCTCCTCGTACCGCGAGGGCCTGTCGGTGGCGGAGTACTTCATCGCCACGCACGGTGCCCGCAAGGGTCTCGCCGACACCGCCCTCCGCACCGCGGACTCCGGCTACCTGACGCGTCGTCTCGTCGACGTCTCGCAGGACGTCATCATCCGCGAGGACGACTGCGGCACGACGAAGGGCCTCGAGCTCCGGATCGCGCAGCGGATCGGCGACGAGCTGGTGCGCGACGAGAACGTCGAGAACTCGGTGTACGCCCGCAGCCTCGCGGAGGCGGCGGTCGACGCCCAGGGCACCGTGGTCGCCGAGGCGGGCGCGGACGTGGGCGACGTGCTCATCAACACGCTCATCAAGGCCGGCATCGAGACCGTCAAGGTGCGCTCCGTGCTCACCTGCGAGTCCGCGGTCGGCGTCTGCGCCACCTGCTACGGCCGCTCGCTCGCGACCGGCAAGCTCGTGGACATCGGCGAGGCGGTCGGCATCATCGCCGCGCAGTCGATCGGCGAGCCCGGCACGCAGCTCACGATGCGCACCTTCCACCAGGGTGGAACGGCCGGTGCGGACGACATCACCCAGGGTCTGCCGCGTGTCACCGAGCTCTTCGAGGCCCGCACCCCGAAGGGCGCCTCGCCCATCGCGGAGGCGGCGGGTCGCATCGAGATCGAGGACACCGACAAGCAGCGGCGGATCATCCTCACGCCCGACAACGGCGACGAGCCGCAGATCTACCCCGTGCTCAAGCGCGCCACCCTCCTCGTGGAGGACGGCCAGCACGTGGAGCTCGGCCAGCAGTTCGTGGTCGGCAACCTCGACCCGAAGGAGGTGCTGCGCGTGCAGGGCGTCCGCGCCGTGCAGCAGCACCTGGTCGACGGCGTGCAGGGCGTCTACCGCTCGCAGGGCGTGCCGATCCACGACAAGCACATCGAGGTCATCGTGCGCCAGATGATGCGCAAGGTGACGGTCGTAGAGCACGGCGACACCGAGCTGCTGCCGGGTGAGCTCGTGGACCGCTCGCGGTACACCGAGATCAACCGGGCGGCGATCGTCGAGGGCAAGAAGCCGGCGTCGGCGCGCCAGGAGGTCATGGGCATCACCAAGGCCTCGCTCGCGACCGAGTCGTGGCTGTCGGCCGCGTCGTTCCAGGAGACCACCCGCGTGCTCACGCAGGCGGCCATGGAGGGACGCTCCGACCCGCTCGTCGGGCTCAAGGAGAACGTCATCATCGGTCAGCTCATCCCCGCCGGAACCGGTCTCTCGAAGTACCGGAGCGTGGCGGTCGACGCGACCGAGGAGGCGAAGGCGGAGCGGTACCCCAACCGCATCTTCGCCGACGACTCGTCGTTCTCCGAGGCCGACCTGAGCTTCGTCGACTTCGACAGCTTCAGCTCGGACGACTTCCAGCCCGGCAGCTACAGCTGAGCTGAGTCGCGCACGAAGGCCCCCGCGAATCGTGCGGGGGCCTTCGTCGTTCCCCGTCGCTAGGCTGGACGCACCGCACGAAGGAGCTGTCATGGCCGAGCCCACCGATCCCGTGTCCGAGGTTCCCGTCGTCCCGGAGGAGCCTGTCGCCGGGCCGGAGCCCACGGAACCGGAATCCGCCGAGCCGGAGGTCGTCGAGGCCGTGCCGACCGGCGAGCTCGCCGCCGCCGAGACCGAGCGGTTCGAGCCCGCGGTCGCCGGGGAGTCGCCCGCCGCCCGCGAGGTCGTCTACGTGCAGGCCCCCGTGCCGCCGCCCGCGCGGCACAATCGCGGCTTCGGCGTGCTCATCTCGCTGCTCGGTGCCGTGGCCTTCGCCCTCCTCTACGTCGCGGCGGCGGCGATCGTCTTCTCGTTCACCCCGCACACGGTGGTCGACTCGACCTTCACCGCGTTCCTCGCGAGCGACGCCTTCTGGGTGCCGGTCGCGGCGTACGCGGTCTTCTCGGTGCTCTTCGCCCTCATCGTCAACCGCGCCGCGTGGTGGGCGCACGTGATCGGCAGCCTCTTCGTGGCGACCCTCACCTACGGCGCCTCGCTCGGAGTGCTCGCGCTCATGCGCGGCGTGATCGCGATGACCCCGGATGCGGCGGTCGCGCTCCTCGGGAGCCTCGCCGCGCATCCGCTGCTCCTGTGCGTGCTCGCGCTCGCGCGCGAGTCGTCGCTGTGGTTCGGGCTCGCGATCGCCTCGCGCGGCCGCCGCGTGAGGGAGCGCAACGCGACCGAGCGGGCGCTTTTCGAGCAGAGCGTCGCCGATCGGCGGGCCGAGTATGAGCGGGCACACCCCTCCTCCTGAGCGTCGCGCCCATCCGGAACGCGTCA
Organism: Protaetiibacter sp.; assembly: GCA_030150265.1. Lineage (GTDB taxonomy): Bacteria > Actinomycetota > Actinomycetes > Actinomycetales > Microbacteriaceae > Homoserinibacter. The sequence continues at coordinate 10,420 of JASLGG010000023.1, read as the reverse complement.
TCGGGCTGTTCGTCGCGGTCGCCTGGGCGGCGCTCGTGTTCGCCGTCTTCGGCGTGCTGTCGGTCGTGCTCGATCGCGACCCCGTGCAGCAGCCGGTCGGTCCCTACTTCGGCATCGCCGTCATCGCGCTCGGGGTCGGGGTCGTGTACCTCGGGATCGTGCTGACCGTCCCGGCGCGTCGCCCCTGGCTGGGGGCTGTCGCGACGGCCGCGGGGGTCTACCTGGTGACCCTCGTGGCCTCGCTCGCGGTCGATCTCTCGCTCGCCTTCGAGCAGGCCGTGAGCCCCTTCGTGCTCGTGGCGGCGGTGCTCGCGGCGGCGCCGCCGATCGCCTGCTGGGCCTACTTCGGCCGCCGCTGAGCGGGTACCCCCCGGACGAGGGGGTCGTCCGCTCCGCCGGATCGGGTTAGCCTGACCCTCTCAGGGATGTGGGGTCCCTGAACGCGTCGCCGCCCGGGGGGATCGACGGCGCGAGAACCGTGCAGCCGAGGGGGTGCCATGGCCTCCCTGTCCGAGATCCTCATCATCCGGGGTCAGCTTCCGATCACGTCGATCGACAGCGCCGTGAGCGACGACGAGACGCAGATCCGCTCGCTCGTGGCCCAGGGGATGCTCTCCGAGAGCCAGGTGGCGTCCGCCCGGGCGGCTCAGCTCAACCTGCCCTTCGTGGACCTCACCGAGTACCCGGTCGACCCGTCCGCGGTCGCGCTCATCCCCGGCGGGCTGCTGCGTCGCCACAGCATGCTGCCCATCGGGCGCGACGGCGACCGGCTGCTGCTCGCGATGGCCGACCCCCAGGACGTGCTCGCGCTCGACGACGTGCGCGCCGCGGTGCGCGTGCAGGTGCGTCCGGTCGTCGCGGAGCGCCAGGACCTCATGAACGCCATCAACCGCTTCGTGCGGGCCGACGGCGAGCTCAACGACCTGACGAGCGCGATCCAGGAGGACAGCGACGTCACCCCCGGCAGCGATGTCGCGCTGCAGGAGACCGAGGACGACGCCCCCATCGTGCGCTTCGTCAACCTGCTCATCAGCCAGGCGATCTCGGACCACGCCTCCGACATCCACATCGAGCCGGCCGAGCAGGACCTGCACGTGCGGTACCGCATCGACGGCGTGCTGCACGAGATGCAGCGGGCGCCGAAGACGATCCAGAACGGCGTCATCAGCCGCCTCAAGATCATGGCCGACATCGACATCGCCGAGCGGCGCAAGCCGCAGGACGGCCGCCTCTCGGTCATGCACGCCGGCAACAAGATCGACCTCCGCGTCGCGACGCTGCCGACCGTGTACGGCGAGAAGATCGTCATGCGAATCCTCGACAACTCGTCGACGCGGCTGGGCCTGCAGCAGATGGCGATGCTCGAGCGCAACGCCGCGGCGTTCAAGAAGTCGTACACGAAGCCCTACGGCATGATCCTCGTGACCGGCCCGACGGGCTCCGGAAAGTCGACGACGCTCTACACGACCCTCAACGAGGTCGCGAAGCCCGAGATCAACGTCATCACGGTCGAGGACCCGGTGGAGTACCGCCTGCCGGGCATCAACCAGGTGCAGGTCAACGTGAAGGCGGGCCTGACCTTCGCGAGCGCGTTGCGCAGCATCCTGCGCTCCGACCCGGATGTGGTGCTGATCGGTGAGATCCGCGACCAGGAGACCGCGCAGATCGCGATCGAGGCCTCGCTCACCGGCCACCTCGTGCTCTCGACGCTGCACACCAACGACGCCCCGAGCGCCGTCACGCGTCTCATCGAGATGGACATCGAGCCGTTCCTGGTGGGCTCCGCGCTCGACTGCGTGGTGGCCCAGCGTCTGGCGCGCCGCCTGTGCGACCGCTGCAAGCAGCCGTACCACCACCCGGCCGAGGAGCTCGAGGCCCTCAAGTTCGGCTACGACCCGCGGATGGGCATGCCCACGCTGTTCCGTCCGGTGGGCTGCCAGCACTGCTCGAACACCGGCTACCGCGGCCGTCTCGCGCTCCACGAGGTGATGACCGTCACCGAGGAGATCGAGCGCCTCGCGGTCGCCCGCTCCTCGAGCGCCGAGATCGGCCGCGTGGCCGTGGAGCAGGGCATGGCCACGCTCCGGCAGGATGGGTGGGCGAAGGCGCTGCTCGGCATGACGAGCATCGAGGAGATCCTGCGCGTCGTCGCCTGACGGCGGCGCGCGAGCGCGAGTTCTGGTGGAGGGGGAGGACCAGCGCGTGAGCGACAACAACATCTACGAGATCCCGTTGACGGATCCCGCAGCACCGCCGTTCGGGGTGCCCGGCATGGGCGGGGCGATGCCCGCGCCGCAGGGGGTGCTGCCGCCCGAGGTTCAGGCGCAGGCACCGGCGTTCTCGCACCTGCCGCCTCCCGGGGCGCCGCCCGCGATGCCGGGCGCGGAGGGCTTCCCCGCGCCGGCGCCCGCATTCGACCCGGTCAGCGCGCCCGGGTTCACGGCCGCGCCCGAGCCCGTCCTCCAGCCGCCCGTGTTCCCCGCGCCCGTCGCGGAGGCGCCGCTGCCCGAGCCGCCGATGGCCGTGCCGCCGCCCGCCGTCCCGGTCCAGGGGATCGACGACGAGTTCGCGCGCGCCGCCCGTGTGCACGCCGACTCGGAGCTGCTGCACTGCCTGCAGGAGGTGCTGCTGGCCGGCGCATCCGACCTCCACATCTCGGCCGGCTCGCCGCCGCTGCTGCGCATCGACGGCACGCTCATGCCGGTGCACGGCCAGGACTACTGGGATCGCGAGCGCACGGCGACCGCGCTCTACAGCATCCTGAACCCCACGCAGCGGGCGACCTTCGACGAGAAGCTCGAGCTCGACTTCGCGTTCACCCTCTCGGCGAACGCCCGCTTCCGCGTGAACTACTACCAGCAGCGCGGGGCGATCGGCGGGGCGTTCCGCATCATCCCCACCGAGATCAAGCAGCTCAGCGCGCTCGGCGTGCCGGATCAGGTGGGCGAGTTCTCGAAGCTGCCCCGCGGTCTCGTGCTGGTGACCGGCCCCACCGGCTCCGGAAAGTCGACGACGCTCGCCGCGCTCGTCGACCTCGTGAACCAGACGCGGGCCGACCACATCGTGACGGTCGAGGACCCGATCGAGTTCCTGCACACCAACAAGAAGGCGCTCGTCAACCAGCGCGAGGTGGGGGCCGACACCCACAGCTTCGCGAACGCCCTCAAGCACGTGCTGCGTCAGGACCCGGATGTGATCCTCATCGGCGAGCTCCGCGACCTGGAGACCATCCAGGTCGCCCTGACCGCCGCCGAGACCGGTCACCTCGTGTTCGCGACCCTGCACACGCAGGACGCGGGCTCGACCATCGACCGTGTCATCGACGTGTTCCCGCCGCACCAGCAGGATCAGATCCGCATCCAGCTCGCGGCGACGCTCCAGGGCGTCGTCTGCCAGACACTCGTGCGGCGAGCCTCCGGTACCGGCCGTGCGGTCGCGACCGAGATCATGGTGACGACGCCGGCGATCGCGAACCTCATCCGCGAGGGCAAGACCCACCAGGTGCGGTCGGCGCTCCAGGCGGGGCGCCAGCACGGCATGCACACCATGGACCAGCACCTCGCCGAGCTCGTCAACGGGGGACTGGTGCCCTACGGCGCCGCCGCCGACAAGGCGCAGGACATGGAGGACTTCAAGCGCCTGGTGCACCGGAGCGATGCGGCGGCCATGCAATGACGATGCTCAGCTACGCCTACCGGGGGCGTGACGGCGGCGGAAAGCTCGTCAAGGGCAAGCTCGACGCGCCCAGCGAGGCGGCGGCGGTCGCCCGGCTCAAGACGATGGGCGTCATGCCCATCGAGCTCAACCAGTCCGCCACCGGAACGGGTCTCCAGATGGAGATCAACGTCGGCTTCCTCGAGAAGAAGGTGGGCCTCAAGGACCTCGCCATCATGAGCCGCCAGATGGCGACCATGGTGTCATCCGGCCTCTCCCTGCTGCGGACGCTCACGATCCTCTCGGAGCAGACCGAGAACAAGAAGCTGCGCACGACCCTCGACTCGGTGCGCGTGCAGGTCGAGACCGGATCGTCGCTCTCGACGGCGTTCGGGAAGCATCCGGATGTCTTCCCGCCGCTCATGATCCACCTCATCCGCGCGGGGGAGACGGGCGGCTTCCTCGACCGCTCACTCGAGTCGGTGGCCGGCACCTTCGAGAAGGAGGTGAAGCTCACCCAGACCATCAAGTCGGCGCTCACCTACCCGATCGTCGTGCTCTGCATGGCGATCGTGGCGACGATCGCCATGCTCGTGTTCATCGTGCCGGTGTTCGAGAAGATGTTCGAGGGGCTTCACGCCGAGCTGCCGCTTCCGACGCAGATCCTGGTCGTGCTCTCGAAGAACATGATCTGGATCGTCCCCCTGCTCATCGTGCTGCTCGTCGCGTTCGCGCTCTGGTGGCGTTCGCACAAGAACGACGAGAACGTCCGGAAGCGTGTCGACACCTTGAAGCTCAAGCTGCCGGTGTTCGGGCTGCTCTTCCGCAAGGTCGCCGTGGCGCGGTTCGCCCGCAACTTCTCGATCATGACGAAGTCGGGCGTGCCGATCCTCCAGGCGCTCTCGATCGTGGGCGAGACCTCGGGAAACTGGGTGATCGCCAACGCGATGCACCGGGTGCAGGACTCGGTGCGGGCGGGTCGCTCGGTCGCTGCCCCTCTCGCGGAGGAGCCGGTCTTCCCGTCGATGGTCGTGCAGATGATCGCGGTCGGCGAGGACTCGGGTGCGATGGACACCATGCTCGGCAAGGTCGCGGACTTCTATGACGAGGAGGTGCAGGCGACCACCGACTCGCTCACCTCGCTCATCGAGCCGCTCATGATCGCGGTTATCGGTGTGATCGTCGGCGGGATGATCGTCGCACTCTATCTGCCGATGTTCTCGGTCTTCAGCGCGATCACGGGCGATGCCGGTTGAGAGGTGCCCCGTACCCCCCGTTTGGGGAGTCGCGGAGCGTAGGCGAAACCGGGAGATTGTCCGCGGGGGGTCATCACTAGGGGGACCACCCGTCCATTGTTCGAATCACAAACACAGGATGGGAAGCATGAACACTGCAATCCACCGCGCGCTCATCGCCAAGCGCGACGCGCTCAAGGCGAACGAGGAGAAGGGCTTCACGCTCATCGAGCTCCTCGTCGTCGTCCTCATCATCGGCATCCTCGCGGCCATCGCCGTGCCGGTGTACCTGGGCATCCAGGACAACGCGGTGGCGTCGGCCGCTAAGGCCGACCTCGCCAACATCAAGACCGCTGTCGTCGCATACACCACGGACAACAACGGCGCCTACCCGACGTCGGTGGCGAGTGATCTCAGCACGACGATTTCCATCGACGCCAACAGCTGGAAGGCCCGGCCTGAGTTCATCGGTACGCCCGGCAGCAGCGGATTCCTCGTGGTGGGTCAGGCGAACAACGACAAGTACTACGCCGTCACTGATGCCACGGCGCCCTACGAGTCGGATGCGGCTGGGGTCGCCAAGTAAGGCTGAGTCACAGTAGGTTCGTCAGAACCAATCGTGCAGGGTGGCCCGTTCTCTGGCGCCACCCTGCACGACAAATATGTCTCCGGGGGGAACAGAGTGGAGCGATGCCGGTGTGCCGTCGATGATCGCGGCATTGGTCTCATCGAGGTGCTCGTCGCGATGCTCCTGCTTGCGATCGTCGCTCTCGCGCTCCTCCCTCTTTTGGTGACCGGTATGAAGCTCGCGGTCAGCAATACGACGATCGCCGCGGCCTCGCAGCTCGCAAACGATCGTGTAACCGCCGCGCAGGCCGCTGCGCCTGGTTGCTCCGCGGTCGTGTCGGCGGTCAATGGGACCTTCGATACCACCGACAAGCGCGGTGTTCCGCTTCGTGCTACGACGACGGTGGCGGGTGTCTGCCCGGCCGCCGCGAACACCAATGCCCAGACGCTCAAGGTGACGACGGTCGTCACGCGATCCGATAGCGGCAAGCAGCTGGCCTCGGCATCCACTCTCGTTCTGGTGACGAAGCCATGAAGCCCAGGCTGGCCACTCGTATCGCTGACGACAGCGGGATCACCCTCGCCGAGGTGATCGTCGTCAGCCTTGTGACGGTCTTGATCCTCATCGCCGCGGGCGGAATGTACATCAGTACCGTGCAAACGCAACGAACGGTGAGCGAGCTCAGTGAATCCGCCGATTCTGCACAACTCGTTGCACGCTCGATCGACATGGGAGTACGCAACGCAGTCATCGTGAAGCCTCTCGCGGCCGGCGCGGATGGCGGCCAGTTGCTCGTCGTCTGCTCCGCGGGATCAGCGGCGACCGTGACCTACAGCTGGAAGGCCTGGTATTACTCGCCGGCCGGCAACGGGCAGTTGCGCACGAAGAGCTTCGCCTCGACTGCCGCGCCGACGGTGCCCAGCGCCTCCGCGCTTGCGGGATGGACCCTCCTTCTCGACGGAGTCAAGTCCGGCGGCAGCGGTGGCACGGTATTCGCTGTCGACCCCGACACCTCGCGCGTTTCGATCCGATTCTCCTCGGTCGGCGGCGACACCGACTCGACCACCATCAAGTTCGCGACCAACCCGGCACCGCACCCCACCTTCGCCACTGGATCGGAGCCCTGCAAATGAGCCTTCTCCGTCTCGCGAGAGCATTTCGCACCATCCGAGAGGAAGACCGTGGTGTCGCGCTCCCGACCGTACTGATCTTCATGCTCGCGGGCGTGATCCTCACGATGGTCGTAGCGGGCACCGTGTTGTACTCCTACACCTTCACGTCGTCCACCCGCGCGGGAGTGCAGGCGCAGGCATCGGCCCAAGCCGGCATTGCGGCGGCGCGGGCAGGGCTGCTCAACGGCACCTGCGCCGCCAAGAACGGCCTTTACACGGGAACCGATCCCGCATACTCGGTTCAGGTATACAAGCCGAACGGGAGCGGCGGCTGGATCCCTGGATGCCCGGCTATCAGCCAAGACGCTCGGATCGTTGCCACAGGCACCGCAGCGACCAAGGGGACCAACGGGGACCACTCGCGCGACACCGCGGCAATCGAGGCGGTCCTGGGGCACGTGGGCTCGGGGGCGACGATCAACCCCTCGGGGCCGGCGATCTTCGCCTACAGCGCCAGCGCCTCGGGCGAGGGGGGGCATCTCGTGTCCCTCGACAGCACGAACGTCGATCTCATGCTGTACACGGGCAATGTGCTGTGCAACGGCGGTTTCGAGGGCGCGGCCAACATCATCGTGAAGTCAGGCAACCTCACGATCGACAACGGCTGCGGCTTGACCGGAAGCGCGTGGGTGAACGGCGATGTGACCGTCGCTGGAGGAATCACCCTCGGAGGCAGCATCACCGGCACCAACGTGACTCTCAAGAACGGAACGGTGCAAGGCAACGTCTGGGCCGACAACGTGCTGACCACCAGCGGAAACCCGACCGTCAACGGATGGGCGAGCGGCGGAACGCTCGTGATGGGGGGCGGTTCGCTGGGCAACACGTGGTCGCGTTCGACCACCAGCCCCGCGAAGATGACCGGAGGCACCATTCGCGGCGTGCTGACAGTGGGCAACTCGGTCGACATCACGGGAGGGGCGTTCCAGTCGTCGGTCGTCGCGGGCGGTTCCGTCGCGTCGTCTATCTCGATCCCGGGTGGTGTCGTCGCAGGCGCGGATGTGACCGTGCGGAACGGCACCATGACCGGCGTCCAGTCGGGGGGAACGCTGACGCTCAGCGGCGGCTCGGTCACGGGCACGGTGAAGGGCGTCAACCTGAAGCAGACCTCGAGCTGGACGACCTTCAGCGGAGGAACCTTCTCCGGCTCCGCGTGCTTCGTCACCAACGCTGGAGGGCTCTCCGGCACGATTCGGGTTGGATCCGTTGCGGCCGCGCCCTGCGCGCAGCCTCCTACTCCGGCATGGAGCCACTTCACGCTCCAGATCGGCGCATCATCGGCGCCCTCCGCTCCGGTGCTCGCTGCTTCGCCGCCGAAACCCGCATCGGGTTCCGTGCCCGAGTGGGTCGACTTCGGGGTGAAGGCCGAGCACTATACGGCGGCCGGCTGGCCCGGTGCGACCGTTGTGAAGCTCGGTACGACGTGCACGGTCAAAGAGATCTACAACGCGATCCAGAGCTTCGGGTCCAATCCTGGAGTCATCGACGCTCGCACGTGCACCGATGGCATCACATTGACGGGTGGCAGTGACCTCGAGTACACCGGCGGAAGCGATCTCAGCAAGCATGGGTTGCTGCTCAAGACGGACGTGACGATCATCGCCAACAAGTTCGACTTCAACAACGGCGGGCGATTCGAAGGCGTGGGCAGTGAGCGCCAGTTGTGGCTGATCAACCCCGACACCGACATGGTGGGGGCCCCCGGTGCCGCGGGCAATGGCAAACCCGATTGCTCGGCGGGTGAGTCCATATCGATGCAGGGCAATTACAAGTTCAACAAGAACATCCGGACGATGATCTACACTCCGTGCCTGTTGACGGTGGGCAACAGCATCGAGATCAAGGGGCAGATCTTCGCCAAGCAGACCAGCATCGGGGGCGGCGCATACCTCACATACGCGCCGCTCGGACTTCCCGGCTATGACCTCAGCACCGGGCAGCCGACGACCGTGACTGCGACGGAGTGGGATCGTCCCGTGCTCTCTCAGCGGAACATCACCGGCTGACCCCATGGCCGCAACGCTCGTCCTGGGCGCGTTCGGCTCGATCATCGGATCGTTCCTGAACGTCGTCATCTACCGCGTGCCCCGGGGGCGCTCCCTGGTGAGCCCGCCGAGCGCGTGTGGCGCGTGCGGCCATGCCATCCGCTGGTACGACAACATCCCGCTCGTCTCCTGGCTCGTGCTGCGCGGCCGGTGCCGGGACTGCGGCTCGCGCATCTCGGTCCGGTATCCGCTCGTCGAGCTCCTGACGGCGGCCGCGTTCGTCGGGGTCGCGATCCGCTTCGTCCCCGGCGTCGTCGCGGCCGAGGGCGCGGCGGCGCTCGTCGGGGCGCTCCTCGTGCTCGCCGCGTTCCTCTACCTCGCGGCGATCACGATCGGCCTCGCCGCGATCGATCTCGAGACCTTCCGGCTGCCGAATGCGATCGTGCTCCCCGCATACGCCGTCGCGACCGTGCTGTTCACCGCGGCCGCCGCGCTCTCGGGCTCGTGGGACCGGCTCGCGGCCTCCGGCATCGGGCTCCTCGTGATGGGAGCCCTCTACCTGGTTCCGCTGCTCGTGCGGCCGGATGCCATCGGCGGCGGCGATGTCAAGCTCGCGGGGGTGCTCGGCGCCTTCCTCGGCTGGCTCGGCTGGGGCGCGCTCGGGGTCGGCATCGTGGCAGGATTCATCCTCGGCGGCCTCTTCGGGGTCGCCCTCATCGTCGCCGGCCGCGGCCGCAGAGCACGGGTGGCCTTCGGGCCCTGGATGCTCGCGGGCGCATGGGTGGGCGTGTTCGCGGGCGATGCATTGCTCGCGGGCTATCTGGGGCTCTTCGGCCTCGCAACCTGAACGCTGTCCAACGGGGGGAGAACAGAATGGGCAAGAGCGTCGTCGGCGTCGACATCGGCGCCAACTCGATTCGCGGGGTGGAGGTGCAGGCCTCGACCTCGGCGAAACCATCGATCGTGCGGATGGGTGAGGTGGCGTTGCCCGAAGCCGCCGTGCGCAAGGGCGAGGTGGTCGAGGTCGGCACCGTCGCCACCGCGCTGCGGCGCCTGTGGGCCGACGCGAAGTTCGGCTCGAAGGATGTCGTGCTCGGCATGGGAGGTCAGCGCGTCTTCGCTCGCGACTTCTCGGTGCCCGCGGCCTCGATGGAGCTCATCAAGGAGTCGCTGCCGTTCCAGGCGCAGGACATGCTCCCCGTGCCCGTCAACGACGTGCTGCTCGACTTCTACCCGATCTCGATCGAGGAGGGCGAGAACGGCCAGCAGGTCTCGGGACTCCTCGTGGCCGGTGTGAAGGATGCGATCAACGCGAACGTGCAGGCGGTCGTGAGCGCCGGTCTCAACCCGGTGCACGTCGATCTGATCCCCTTCGCGCTCAGTAGGGCGCTCACACCGCGCCGCAGCGCACGGGGTCGCGAGGCGATCGTGGCGATCGGCGCGGCCACCACCAACGTGGTGGTGGTGGTGGATGGCGTGCCGAAGTTCGTGCGCATCATCCCGAACGGCGGTGACGACATCACGCGCACCCTCGTGCAGCGCCTCGGCTGGAGCCCGGAACAGGCGGAGCACGCCAAGCGCGCCATCGGCCTCGGCCTCAACTCGGTCTCGCCCGACGAGCGGCCGATCATCGAGATCATCTACGAGGTGGCGGGCGAACTGCTCGGCAACATCCGCAACACTCTGAGCTACTACGCGAGCGCCAGGCCGCAGGAGCCGATCGAGCGGGTGCTGCTCACGGGTCGCGGCGCGCTCCTCGGTGGGGTGGCGAATGCGCTCGCCGACGTGACGCGGCTGCCCGTGGGG
>JASLGG010000046.1 GCA_030150265.1 Protaetiibacter sp. | reverse complement strand
CCGCACATGACGGTCGCGCAGAACGTCGCGTTCGGCCTGCAGATGCGCAAGGTCTCGAAGGCGGAGAGCACGCGCCGGGTGCAGGAGGCGCTCGAGCTGGTCGGCCTCGGTCACATGGGCGAGCGGTTCGCGCACCAGATGTCGGGCGGCCAGCAGCAGCGCGTCGCCCTGGCCCGCGCCCTCGTCACGCGTCCCCGCGTGCTGCTCCTCGACGAGCCGCTGTCGGCCCTCGACGCGAAGGTGCGCGTGCAGCTGCGCGACGAGATCCGCCGCATCCAGCTGCGCCTCGGCATCACGACCGTGTTCGTCACCCACGACCAGGAGGAGGCGCTCGCCGTCTCCGATCGGATCGCGGTCATGAACGCGGGACGCATCGAGCAGATCGGCACCCCGGAGGAGCTGTACCTGCATCCGGCGACGCCCGCGGTGGCCGCGTTCGTCGGGCTCTCCAGCCTCGTGCCCGGCACGGGCGAGGGCAGGGCGGTGCGGGTGTGGGGGCGTGCGCTGCCGCTCGTCGGCGGATCGGCCTCGGGCGAGGTCGAGGTGTTCGTGCGCCCCGAGAACGTGCGCCTGGTGACGGAGGGCGGCGTCGAGGCGACCGTGCAGGAGAGCACCTTCCTCGGCAGCTTCCGCCGCACGCTCGTGCGCACGGCCGACGGCACGATGGTGCGGGTGCAGCATCCGGCCTCCGAGCGCGTCGAGTACGACGACCGGGTGCGGATCGACGTGGTGGCCGAGCCGGTCTCGATCCGCACGCGGGACTGAGCCCTCCCTCCCGAGCGCTACCCGATCTGGCGAGCGCTGCTCCCACACCGACCGCGCTCGCCAGATCGGGTAGCGCTCGCCGAGGTGGGGGTCGGAGGCGGGCGCTAGGGTCGCATCCGTGGCCGACTCCGTCTCCCCCGCCGCCGCCCGCCGCATCGCCCTCGCCGCGCAGGGCTTCGGCCGGCCGCGCCCGGATGCGGTGGGCACCCGCCAGCTGAACCTGCTGCTCGAGCGCATCGGCCTGCTGCAGCTCGACTCGGTCAACGTGCTCGAGCGCAGCCACTACCTGCCGGTGTTCGCGCGGCTCGGCGCCTACGACAAGGCGCTCCTCGACCGGCTCACCTTCGCGCGGCGCGGGCCCTACCGGGAGTACTGGGCGCACGAGGCGGCGCTCATCCCGCTCGAGGAGTGGCCCCTGTTCCGCTTCCGGATGCAGGACTACCGCGACTACTACGCGCGCGTCGACGATCCGTGGCTCGCGGCGCACGCCGACACCCTCGCGTGGCTGCGCTCGGAGCTCGCCGAGAAGGGGCCGCTGCCGGCGTCGAAGATCGAGCGCGACGCCCGGGCGCCGCGGCGCGGCAGCTGGTGGGAGTGGGACGAGGTCAAGCGGGGCCTCGAGCGGATGTTCCGGGTCGGCGAGGTGGTGTCGGCGGGTCGCACGAACTTCGAGCGCACCTACGCGCTGCCCGAGCAGGTGATGTCGGCCGAGCTGCACGGCCGCGAGCTGCCGCGGGAGGAGGCGGTGCACCGGCTCATGGAGCGCTCGGCGCGCGCGCACGGCATCGGCACGCTCTCCGACCTCGCCGACTACTACCGGCTGAAGACGGCCGACGCCCGTCCCGCCCTGCATCGTCTCGTCGACGAGGGCGTCGTGCGCGAGGTGACGGTGCCGGGATGGGGTCGGCCCGCCTACCTGCATCGCGACGCCCGCATCCCGCGCCGCGTCGAGACGACGGCGCTGCTCTCGCCGTTCGACCCCGTGGTGTGGGAGCGGGCCCGGGCGCTGCGGATGTTCGGATTCCACTACCGGATCGAGATCTACACCCCGGCCCCCCGGCGGCGCTTCGGCTACTACACGCTTCCGGTGCTCGTCGACGAGGCGCTCGTGGGCCGCATCGACCTCAAGAACGACCGCCAGCGCGGGGTGCTGCGCGTGCAGTCGGCCTGGCGCGAGGAGGGCGTGCCGGACGCCGTGGCGGAGCGCGTCGTGCCCGCTCTGCGCGAGCTGGCCGCCTGGCAGGGTCTCGACGCGCTCGAGGTCGTGGACCGCGGGGACCTCGCCCGCGCCGTCGCCGCCGAGGCGGGGGTCGCCACGCTCTGACCCCGCGAGATGTCAGAAGCGGGCGGCGTTGTCGCGGAGACGGGCGATGCGGTCCGGCAGCGGCGGGTGGGTCGCGAAGAGGCGCTGCAGGAAGCCCGGCTTGTTGGGGTCGGCGATCCACAGGTGCGACATCGAGGAGTTGGTGCGCGCGACCGGGCGCCCGTAGACCTGGAGCTTCTCGAGGGCACGGGCCAGCGCCTCCGGATGCCGCGTCGTCATCGCGCCCGTCGCATCCGCGAGGTACTCCCGCTGCCGCGACACGGCCGCCTGCACGACCGCCCCGATGAGCGGGGCGAGGATCGCCGCGACGATGCCGATCGCGAGCATCACGAGCATCGCCGGGCCGCCGTTGTTGTTCGACCGGCCCCGGCCTCCGAAGATCGTCATCCGCAGGGCGATGTCGGCGATGAGGCCGATCGCCACCACGAGGCCGAACACGATGAGCGAGACGCGGATGTCGTAGTTCTTGACGTGCCCCATCTCGTGCGCCATGACGCCCTCGAGCTCGGCGTCGTCCATGATCTCGAGGATGCCGGTGGTCGCCGCCACGACGGCATGCTCGGGGTCGCGGCCGGTCGCGAAGGCGTTCGGGGCGGGGTCGTTGATGACGTACACCTTCGGCATCGGGAGCCCCTCGGTGATCGCGAGGTTCTCGACGATGCGGTACAGCCGCGGGTTGTCCTGCTTCTGGATCTCGACCGCCCCGGACAGCGCGAGGGTCTCGCTCGTCGCCGCGTAGTACTGGATGAGCGCGTAGACCCCGGCGATGACGAGCGTGAGCACCGCGATGAGCCAGTTGCCCGTGATCCACGCGGTGAGCGTGCCGAGGGCGCCGATGATCACGAGGAACAGCACGATGATGAGCACCGTGTTGAGCTTGTTGCGGGCTATCGCGGAGTACATGGGAACCTCGGGGGCGGATGGTCTCGATGCGCCGCTAGGCGGCTACTCGACCAGCGGGCGGACCGCTGCGATCAGAACTGCACCCGCGGCGGCTCGGCGATGGCCGCCGCATCCGCCACCTCGAAGAACTCGCGCTCCGTGAAGCCGAGACCGCGCACGAAGAGCGTGTTCGGGAAGATCTTGATCTTGGTGTTGAGCTCGCGCACGCCGCCGTTGTAGAAGCGCCGCGAGGCCTGGATCTTGTCCTCGGTGTCGACGAGCTCGCCCTGCAGCTGCAGGAAGTTCTGGTTGGCCTGCAGCTGGGGGTAGGCCTCCGCGACGGCGAAGATCGACTTCATCGCGGCCTGGAACTGCCCCTCGGCCTGCGCCGCCTCGGCCGGGGTCGAGGCGTTCACGGTCGCGGCGCGCGCCGCCGTGACCTGCTCGAAGACGCCCTTCTCGTGCGCGGCGTAGCCCTTGACGGTCTCGATCAGGTTCGGGATGAGGTCGGCGCGGCGCTTGAGCTGCACCGTGATGTCGCTCCACGCCTCGTCGACCCGCACGTTGAGCTTCACGAGCCCGTTGTAGGTCGACCACAGGTAGATCACGACGATGAGCACGACCAGCACGACGAGGCCGATGATGACGAGCGCAAGGGGGTCCATACCACGCATCCTAGGACGCGCGGCCTCACGGCGCCCGTGAGGTGGCCGGATGCCTCGGGCCGGGACGGCCTATGCTGCGACCGTGGGCGAGGAGGTGGCGCCGCGACGCGGTCGGCGGCGCAAGGATGCGGCGGATGCGCGCGCCGCGATCCTCTCGGCCGCGGGCACGGAGTTCCTCGCGCACGGCTACGACGGCGCCTCGTTGCGCGGCATCGCGCGCCGGGCGGGCGTCGACCCCGCGCTCGTGCACCACTACTTCGACGACAAGGCGGCGCTCTTCGCCGAGTCGCTCGAGACGCCCGTGCGCCCGCAGGAGCTCGTGCGCCTCGCGCTCACGGGGCCGCGGGAGCAGGTCGGCGCCACGATCGTGCGGGCGGTGCTCGAGGCGATCGACGCCCCGGCGACGCGCGACCGCATCCGCCAGCTCGTGCGCACCGCGCTCGGCCACGACTTCGCGGCGCGGATGCTGCGGCAGTTCCTCGTGCGGGAGGTGCTCGGGCGCATCGCCGCCGCGCTCGACGCGCCCGATGCCGAGCTCCGGGCGACGCTCGCCGCCTCGCAGGTCGTGGGTCTCATGGTCGTGCGTGCGGGCCTGCGGGCCGAGCCGCTCGCCTCGGCCTCCGTCGATGAGATCGTGCGGCGGGTGGGGCCGGTCGTGCAGTGGCATCTCGTGGACTACGGGACCGTTGACAGCGGGCTCGCCTCGGGCGAATAATTCATCGCGTGATGAATTCCACGGATGCGGTGGTCGCGGAGGGCCTCGTCGTCCGCCGCGGACGCGACGAGGTGCTGCACGCCATGGACGTGCGCGTGCCCTCCGGACAGGTCGTCGGCCTGCTCGGCCCGAGCGGCGCCGGCAAGACCACGCTCATGCGCGCGATCGTCGGCTCGCAGCGCATCGCATCCGGCACGATCACGGTCTTCGGCCGCCCCGCCGGTCATCGCGCGCTGCGGCGCGAGCTCGGCTACATGGCGCAGTCGGCGGCCACCTACGACGATCTGACGGTCGAGCAGAACCTCGACTACTTCCGCCGCGTGCTCGGCGCGCCCAAGACGGATGTCGCCCGCGTGGTCGACGAGGTCGGCCTCGGCTCCGCGCGCCGCACGCTCGCCTCGCGGCTCTCCGGCGGGCAGCGCAGCCGCGTCTCGCTCGGCGTCGCGCTGCTCGGCACCCCCCGGCTGCTCGTGCTCGACGAGCCCACGGTGGGGCTCGATCCCGTACTGCGCGAGGAGCTGTGGACGCTGTTCGCGCGGCTCGCCGAGGCCGGCACGACGCTGCTCGTGTCGAGCCACGTCATGGACGAGGCGCGGCGCTGCGACCGGCTGCTGCTCGTGCGCGACGGGCGGATCGTGGACGACGACACCCCGGACGGCCTGCTCGCCGCGACCGGCGCATCCGACCACGACGAGGCGTTCCTGCGGCTCGTCGAGCGCGACGCCGCGCAGAAGGGCGGTACGGCATGAGCCCGCGTCTGACGCTCGCGACCGCCGGCCGCGTGCTCACCCAGATCCGGCACGACCCGCGCACGATCGGGCTGCTGCTCGCCGTGCCCGCGCTGCTCATCGGCCTGCTCGCCTGGATCTTCGACGACACCCCCGTCTTCGACCGGATCGGGCCCGCGATGCTCGGCATGTTCCCGTTCATCGTGATGTTCCTCGTGACGAGCATCACGACGCTGCGCGAGCGGCGCAGCGGAACGCTCGAGCGGCTGCTGACCCTCCCCCTCGGCAAGGGCGACTTCATCGGCGGCTACGCGCTCGCCTTCGGCCTGCTCGCCTCGCTGCAGGCGCTCGTCGCGGTCGCCTGGGCGGTGTGGGGCTGCGGGCTCCAGATCGACGGCTCGGTGTGGATGCTCGTGCTCGTGGCCGTCGCCAACGGGCTGCTCGGCACGATGCTCGGGCTGCTCGCGAGCGCCTTCGCGGCCACCGAGTTCCAGGTGGTGCAGTTCATGCCCGTGATCGTGGCGCCGCAGATCCTGCTCGGCGGGATCTTCCTGCCGCGCGACTCGATGCCGGAGGTGCTGCGCGCGATCTCCGACTGGCTGCCGCTGTCGTACTCGATCGACGCGCTGGGGCTCGTGAAGACCGACGGCGACGGCGGGCAGATCCTGCTCGACGTGCTCGTCGTCGTCGCCTATGCCGTCGGCGCGCTCGTGCTCGCCGCGCTCACGCTGCGCCGCCGCACGCGGTAGGCGGCGCGGGCGCCGCATCCGGCCCGCCATCTGGCATCCGGCATCCGGCATCCGGCATCCGTGTCGGACACGCAGCAGCAGCCCACCTCAGAAATGCAGGAGATCCGCGGAACGAGCCCCGCGAATCCGGGCATGCGGAGGCGGTGACGGCAGAATCTCCTGCATTTCTGAAGAAGAGAGACGGATCGGGGGCTCCGGCATTTCTGCGGGGCCGGAGGCGCTCAGCGCCCGAGCACGCGGTCGAGGTAGGGGTTCCGGAAGGTGCGGTCGGGGTCGAGGCGGTCGCGCACGGCGAGGAAGTCGCCGAAGCGCGGGTAGCGCTCCGACAGCACCGCGGCATCCAGGTGGTGCATCTTGCCCCAGTGCGGGCGTCCGCCGTGCGCGAGGAAGATCTGCTCGGCGGCGCGGAAGTACTCCTCCGGGTCGTCCTTCACATAGCGGTGCACCGCGATGTAGCCGGACTCCCGCCCGTGCGCCGTCGAGAGCCAGTTGTCGTCGGGGGCGGCGGCGCGCACCTCGACCGGGAACGAGATCCGCCATCCGGATGCCTCGATCATGGCGCGCAGCTCGTGCAGCGCCGCGGGCAC
This sequence comes from Protaetiibacter sp., assembly GCA_030150265.1. GTDB lineage: Bacteria > Actinomycetota > Actinomycetes > Actinomycetales > Microbacteriaceae > Homoserinibacter. Next base: position 117,679 of record JASLGG010000046.1, on the reverse strand, counting down.
CTCGTCGAGCGGCAGCGCGTACTCCATCTCGCGGAAGCGCACCCGGCGGGGCGCCGTGAACACCTCGTAGGAGTGGTCGGTGTACTCGCGATCGCCGTAGACCTTCGTCGCAAGCCGGTTGATCGACGGCGTGATCCCCGGCGCCAGGTGCCCGAGGCCGCACATGAGTGCGAGCGCGCCGTTCGACATGACCTCCTCCTCGATCCAGTTCGAGAAGACGCCGACCGGCGCTCGCCCGGCATCGAGCGGCAGGCGCGTGTTGGTCTTCGTCATGAGGCGGTCGGTGTGCGGCCACCAGTACATCTCGAAGTGGTCGGCGGCTTCGACGCGGGCCCGGAACTCGTCGACCACGCCGAAGTCCTCCGGATGCTCCACCGCCCGCAGCAGGAACGCCGGCACGAGCTGCAGCTCGAGCTCCACGAGCACGCCGAGCGCGCCGAGGCCGAGGCGCACGGCGGGCAGGAGCTCGGCGTTCTCCGACTCGGAGACGGTGAGCAGCGCCCCGTCGCCCGTCACGAGCGCGGCGCCGACGATCATCGTGGCGAGCCCGCCGAAGCCGAGGCCGGTCCCGTGGGTGCCCGTCGAGGTGGCCCCCGCGATCGACTGGCGGTCGATGTCGCCCATGTTGGGCAGGGCGAGCCCATACGGCGCCAGCAGCTCGGGCAGGCGATGCAGCCGGGTGCCCGCCGCGAGCCGGACCCGGCCGGTCTCCCGGTCGGCGGCGAGCACGCCCTGCATCCGGTCGAGGTCGATCAGGATGCCGTCGGTCGCCGCCGCGCCCGTGAAGCTGTGCCCGGCCCCGACCACCTTGACCGGCAGCCCGCGCTCACGCGCGGCCCGCACGATCGCCTGCACCTCGGAGGCGGCGGACGGCGAGGCGCGGAACGCGGGGCGCGCGGCCTCCGACCTCCCCCAGTTGCGCCAGGGTCCCGCGACGCGCAGCAGCGCGTCGGCGGCTCGCGTGGTGCCGGTGACGGTCACAGGAAGGCCTTCCCCTCGCCGCGGTAGGTGGGGATCCGATCGAGGATGCGGCCGTCCTCCACCAGCAGGAACTCGTCGAGGTGCTCGGAGAGCTCGCCCGCCTTCACGTGACGGAAGAACACCCGGTCGCCGATCCGCAGCTCGCGCGCGGCATCCCCCTGCAGCGGGGTCTGCACCTCGCCCGCCTCCTCGCGGGAGAGGTACTTGAGCCCCTCGGGCCAGGCGGGGCGCGGCAAGCGGTCCTGCCCGGGCGGGCCGGATGCGATCCATCCGCCGCCGAGCACGGTGGCGATGTCGGCGGTCGGCCGCCGCACGACGCTCAGCGCGAAGGAGGCGGCGGGCGCGGGGTGGAAGTGCTCGTAGCCGTCGAACAGCAGCGGCCCGAAGAGGCCCGAGCCGGCTGCGATCTCGGTGACCGAGGGGTCGTCATGGGTCGACTCGAGCGATCCGGTGCCGCCGCCGTTGACGAACTCGAGCTCGGCGACCTTGCGCACGGCGGCGACCGCCGCACCGCGGCGCTCCTTGAGCTCGGCGGCCGAGGCCTTCTGCATGGCGCGGATGGCGACATTCGAAAGGCCCGCGTTGCCGACGCCGGCGATCTGCGCCTCGTACGCCATCATCCCGACGAGCCGGAAGCCGCGGCGCTGCACGATGGCGGCGGCGAGCGAGGCCGCCTCGGCCACCTCGTGCACGGGCGAGCGGCGCACGCCGACGTGCCCGAGCACCGGGTTGCGGTAGCTCGCGTCGAGCTCGAGGCACACCCGGATCTCGGCGCGCTGCGCGGGCGGTGCGATCTGGTCGACGAGGTCGAGGTGCTTGAGCGAGTCGACCATGAGGGTCACCCGGGCGGCGAGCCGCTCGTCGGAGGCGAGCTTCGCGATCGCGAGCCGGTCGGCGGTCGGGTAGCCGACCACGACGTCCTCGTGGGTGTCGGCGAGCCAGAGCGCCTCGGGCAGCGTGTAGGCCAGGATGCCGTGGTACCCGGGCAGGGCGAGCACCGCATCCAGGACTCCCCTCACCCGCACCGACTTGCTCGCGACACGGATGGGCGTGCCCTGGGCGCGCTCCCGCATGTCGAAGGCGTTCGCGGCGAGCGCCTCGACGGAGATCACCCCGTAGGGCGGTTCGACACCGTCCGTGGCGGAGGCCAGGCGCGGCCACCACTCCGCGGGCTTCCGCCACGGACGGTCGTTCTGGGGGGAGAGGGCGAAGGGCATGCCTGCTCCCTTACTTGACGTCGCGCACGAGCGACACGACGAGGGCGCCCAGGAGTGCGGCGAGGGCGGACAGCATGAAGAGCGCCCGGAAGCCGTCGAAGGCCACCACCATGAGCGCCCCGAGCAGCGGCGCGAGCGCCTGCGGCACCTGGAAGGCGATGTTCATGATGCCGAGGTCCTTGCCGCGGTCCTGCGGGTCGGGCAGCACCTGGGTCGCGAGCGCCTGGTCGACGGCGAGGAAGGCGCCGTAGCCGAGGCCGAGCAGCGCGCCCGCGACGAAGGTCGCCTCGTAGCTCGTCACGAAGACCAGCACGAGGGCCGCCACCGCCTGCGCGACCGACCCCCAGATCACGAACACCTTGCGGCGTGCGATGCGGTCGGAGAGCCGGCCGAGCACGAGCGCCGAGACCACCACGCCGACCAGGTAGACCGCGATGAGCGGCAGCAGCGCCTCCTGCGCCTGCTCGGTGCCCATCCCGAGCCCGTAGGCGAGGTAGTAGAGCAGCAGGCCGGCGCCGAGCGCGTTGCCGGTGTTGACGAGCACGCGGCTCGCGAGCGTCCAGGCGAAGTCGGGGTGCTTGCGGGGCGAGATCCAGAGCCCGCGGAAGAAGGCGGATGCCGTGGCCTCCGGCCGCTCGGCCTTCGTGATCGGGGTCTCGCGGGTGAGGAACAGGATCGGCAGCACGAGGATCGCGAGCCCGACCGCCATCGCGATGTAGCCGAGCGTGACGGTGACGAACACCTCGGTCACGAGCAGCACGCCGAGGATGATGCCGAGAGCCTGCGGGGCGGAGATCCATCCGGAGACGAAGCCGCGCTGCCGCACCGGCACGAGGTCGGAGATGAGCGCGGTGAGCGCCGAGGTGAGCATGCAGAAGCCGACGATCGCGAGCGACCAGAAGATCGCGATGAGCGGGATGGTGTGCACGAAGCCGAGCACGACGAGGCCCACCGCGAAGAACGCGGTGCCGGCGAGCACCCACGGGCGCCGGCGGCCGAGGCGCGAGGTGGTGCGGTCGGAGAGGAACCCGGTGAGGGGGAAGGCGATGATCGAGCACGCCCCGGCGATGCCCGAGATGATGCCGAAGGCGATGACGCTGTCCCAGCGCCCGTCGGTGGGCACCTCCGCGGCGATCTGCACGGGGAGCGTCGCCTGGAAGGGCCCGAGCTGCGCCATCCAGACGCCGAGCCAGGCGGCGGCGAAGGCGGCGATCCAGGCGCCGGTGACGGCGCGCTGGGGCTCGGCGTAGGCGGCGGGCGCGAGGGGGGCCGCGGAGTGGGCGGCACCGGTGTTCGACACGGACATGGGGTCTCCTGGAGTGTGGCGGTCAGGCGGATGCGGCGAACGGCACGAGCGCCGTCGCGGCGAGGTCGATGGTGGTCTCGGCCGCCGCGTCGTCGCGGTCGGCGAGCCAGGCGAGGGTGACGCCGTCGGTGATGGTCACGACGAGGCGGGCGAGCTGCTCGACGGGGACGGTCCAGCGGATGCCGAGGTGCGTCTGCGCGGTGCGCAGCACCTCCGCCGCGAGCGCGTGGTAGCGGGCGTACTGCTCGGCGGGCAGGTCGGTGAGCTCGGGCGAGCGCAGGGCGTACTGGGTGAGCTCGAACATGGCCTGCTCGCGGCCCGGGGCGGCGCGCACGTGGTCGAGGTAGGCGGTGAGCGCCCGCCGTACGGCGTCCTTCGGGTCGACGGCGGCCGGCTCCGCAGCCCCGGCGAGCAACCCCGAGCGGGCGGCGTCGCCCTCCCCCTCGACGACGAGCTCGACCACATCGCGCAGCAGCTCGTCGCGCGAGGGGACGGCGTAGTGGAAGCTGCCGAGCGGCATCTGCGCCTCCGCGACGATGGCACGCGTCGTGGCGGCGTGCACGCCGTCGCGGTCGACCACGGCGAGGGCGGCGCGCGCGAGGGCGGCGCGGCGTTCCGCAGCCGACATCCGTGCCATGACCCCTCCCTCGTCGTCGAGCCATCCGGAGTTGGTCAAGTGTCCCAGACGCACGACCTGGACACCAAACCCCCCGTTGGGGTGTGCAGAATGGGGTCGCGCCCTCGTAGCCCAATCGGCAGAGGCAGGCGACTTAAAATCGCCTCAGTCTGGGTTCGAGTCCCAGCGAGGGCACGGCAACTGTCCCCCAAACGGGGGTATTCCGTTCGGTCTCCCCCACGCGGTGCAATGAGGCACCCGAGAAGAACGAGGCCGCCATGTCCCCCCGACGACGGATCGCCGCGACGCTGACTCTCACCGCGCTGCTCATCACGCTGTCCGCAACCGCCGCATCCGCCGACGTCGCACCCGGCGACACGGTCTGGATCGGCGGGCACGAAGGCTACTCCGGGACGGGGGCCAGCGAGATCTTCCTCACGAAACCCGCAGATCCCAGCGCCCCAGGCACACCCGACTTCTGGGCGTTCTGCATCGAGCACGACATCACGCCACGGCACCTCACCGCAGCCCAGGTGATCGATGCCTCGGACTACCTCGGCGCCAACCACTTCGCCGACCCCGCCATCCAGGGCAAGGTGCTCTGGGTGCTGGCGCACAGCTACCCGGCGACGAGCCTCGCCGATCTCGCCGCGGCGGCGGGGATCTCGAGCATCTCGCTGGACGACGCACTCGAGGCGACCCAGTACGCGATCTGGCGGTACACCGACCTCACCTTCGACGCATCCTGGTACTGGTCCTCCACAGACTCCGAGGCGGCCTACTGGTACCTGGTCGACGGCGCGAATGCGAGCAGCGGCATGACGCCCGCCGACTTCGCCGTGACCGTCTCGGTCACCGCGCCGGCAGCTGCCCAGGCGGCGGGGTCGCTCGTCGGGCCGTTCGTCGTGCACACCGACCGTCCGACCGCGAAGGTGTCGGCCTCCCCCGCGGTCCCGCTCCGCGACGCAGGCGGGGCGGCGATCGATCCGGATGCCGTGGTCGACGGCCAGCAGATCTACCTGGACCTCCGCGGCTCGACGGCCGCGGGCGCCGCCACGCTCACCGCATCCGTCGCGGGCTCCAACGGGATGGGCCGGGTGCTCTCGGTTCCGAAGGTCGACGGCGTCGCACCGACCGCCGCCGACCACGCCCAGACGATCATCCTCGTCGCAGCCTCCGGCACGCGGACGAGCGCGAGCGCGAGCGTGAGCTGGTCCGGCACGGGGGCGCAGCTCGCGGCGACCGGCGCCGACCTGCTCATGCCTTTCGCGACGCTCGCCGTGCTCGCCCTCGCCAGTGGCGCCCTCCTGACGCTGAGGAGGAGGCGCACGAGCGCCTAGTCCCCCACCCGCGGCACGTCGACCGCCACCCGGAGCCCCGGCGAGGCGTTGACGAGGTCGATGCGCCCACCGGCGCGCGACACGATCGTGCGCACGATCGCGAGGCCGAGGCCGGCCCCCGAGCCCGACCGGGATTCCTCGGGGGTGGTGAAGCGGTCGAAGGCGACCGGCAGGAACGACTCCGGCATCCCCGGCCCGTCGTCGGCCACCACCAGGTGCAGACCCTCCTGCGACTTCGCCAACGACACCCGCACCGCGCCCCCCTCGCCGGCGGCCCGCACGGCGTTGCCCGCGAGGTTGTCGACGAGCCGGCCGAAGTCGTCGACCGCCACCGGGAACCGCTCCTCGCCGTCGAGGTCGTCCACCAGGTACTCCACGTCGAGCCCGGCTCCGCCGAGCGAGCGGATGCGGTCCGACGACTCGAGGTAGGCGCCCACGAGCTCCGACCACCGCGACGAGGCCGCGTCCTGCCCCGCCTCGAGGCGGAACAGCACGAGCAGGTTCTCGGCGAGGCGCGACAGGCGCTCGGCGGAGCGCGCGGCGTCCGCGAGGTCCGCCTCGCGCTGGGCCGCATCCGTGGTCCGTCGCGCCAGCTCGAGCTGGTTGCGCAGCACCGCGATCGGGGAGCGCAGCTCGTGGCTCGCATCGGCCACCATCTGGTGCTCGCGGGCGGTCGAGGACCGCACCCGGGCGAGCAGGCCGTTGAGCGTCTCGCCGAGCGCCGCGACCTCATCGCGCGCCGGGCCGATCGGCAGCAGCTCGTCGCTGCCGACCGCCTCGAGCGTCTCGGCGCGACGCCGCATCGCGTCGACCGGCCGGAGCGCCGCCGAGGAGAGCAGCCACGCCGACAGCCCGAAGCCCGCGAGGAGCGCCGCGCCGCCGAAGAGCAGCATGTTCGTGAGGTTCTGCAGCACGACATCGGTCGTGGCCGTCTGGTCGCGCGCGCCCACGATGCGCCAGTCACCCGACGGGGTCGCCACCACGCGCACCACGAACAGGTAGTGACGCGACTCGACCGTGCGGAAGTGCGATCCCGGTTCGAGCTGCGCGAGCGCCCCGAGACGCTCGCTCACCGGGATGGGCAGGTTGCTCGCGACCGGCGTTCCCTGGGGATCGAGCACCACCAGCCTCTCCTCGCCGCGCGGCTCGTCGATCTGGCCCGGATGGTCGCGGATCTGGGAGATGTAGGGCGTCGTGGCGCCGTACAGCAGCTTCTTGTCCGAGTTGATCTGCGCCTGCTCGACCTGCTGGCGGAACAGCAGGCCGGCGCCGGTGAGCAGCACCGCGCCCACCAGCACGCTGCCGATCGTGATGCGCCACCGGATGCTGAGACGCCGCCAGAGCCGCATCATGCGCTCGTGAGGTGATAGCCCGATCCGCGCTCCGTGACGATCGCCACCGAGCTGCCCGCGCCCGCGAGCTTGCGGCGCACCGCCGACACGTACTGGTGCACGACGTTCGGATCGATGTGGGTCGTGGTGCCCCACACGGCGTCGAGGAGCGCCGGGACCGAGGCGGCCTGCCCCCCGAGTACGAGCAGCTGCCGCAGCAGCAGGAACTCGTTGGGGCTGAGGGCCACCTCGCGCCCCGCCACGACCGCGCGCCGGGTCTCCGAGTCGAGGGCGACGTCGCCGAACTCGATCCGGGTGCGGGCGCCCGGCGGATCGCGGCGCAGCAGCGCTCGCAGGCGAGCCGCGAGCTCCTCGAAGCTGAACGGCTTCGTGAGGTAGTCGTCGGCGCCGGAGTCGAGGCCCTTCACCCGGTCGTCGACGGCGTCCCGCGCGGTCAGCAGCAGGATCGGCACGGTGCTCCCGGTCGCGCGGATGCGGCGGGTCACCTCGAAGCCGGTCATCGCGGGCAGCATCACGTCGACGATCGCGGCCGAGAACTCTCGTGCGGATGCGGCGATCAGCCCGTCGGGCCCGTTGGCGACCCAGCTCGTCTCGTATCCCTCGTCGGCGAGGGCGCGCACGAGCGACGCGGCCATCTCCGGGTCGTCCTCGACGAGCAGCAGCGCCCGCGGCCGCTGGTCGTCGCGGCTGCCCGGGGCGGGTCCCTCCATGCGTCCACCGTAGAGCCGGGAGGGGCCGTCGTAGCTGTGGGATCTTTCAGCTTCGCGCCGCGGGTTCCCCATCGCGGGCACATCCGCGGCGCGGACGATCGGAGACGACCCCGAGGAGGAGTGCGGTGTCCCTCACCATGACCCGGATCGACCCGCCGAGCGCGGCGGCCCCGCCACGGCGCCGTCTCATCGAGCGCGCCGCCGCCCCCGTGCTCGGCGTGATCGCGGCGGGCGTCGCCCTCATCGGCGCCCCGACGCCGTCGTTCTGGGGCGACGAGGCGGCCACCGTGATGTCGGCGCAGCGCTCCCTCCCGAGCCTCCTGCTCGAGCTCTCGCACGTCGACGCGGTGCACGGCCTCTACTACGTCCTCATGCACTTCTGGATCGGGGCCTTCGGCGCCTCCGAGCTCTCGGTGCGCGTCCCGAGCGTCATCGCCGCGGGGTTCGCGGTGGCCGGGACGGTGCTGCTCGGGCGGGCGCTGTTCAGCCTGCGAGTCGGCGTGGTGGCGGGCATCGTGCTGGCGGCGCTCCCCCAGTTCACCCGCTACGCGATCGAGGCGCGCTCCTACGAGCTCGAGCTGGCCCTCGCGACCTGGCTCACCCTGCTGCTCGTGGCGATCGTCCGGCGACGCGGTGCGCCCCGGTGGATGCGGGTGCTCTACGTCGTCGGCATGGTGGTCGCGATCTGGATGTGGGTGTTCATGGCGATGCTCGTCGGGATCCACGCGGCCCTGCTCGCCGCCCTGCGCCCGTCGAGGGCGGTGTGGCGGCGCTGGGCCGTCGGGATGGGGGCCGCGGCGGTCGCGTGCCTCCCGATCGCCGCGATCGCCTTCGCGCAGCGCGGGCAGATCGCCTTCCTCTCCGCCCGGGCCTACGCGACCCCCGCGAACGTGCTCGTGACGCAGTGGTTCGGCGACGTCGTCGTCGCCGCGATCGCGTGGGCGCTGCTCCTCGCGGCCGCCGTCGCCGTCATCCGGATGCCGCGCCACCGGCGCCGCCGCGCCCTCGCGATGGCGGTCTGGGCGTTCGGGCCGACCGCGCTCATCCTCGCCGTCAACGCCGCGATCGTGCCCGTCTACAATCAGCGCTACCTGATCTTCTCGATGCCGGCCGTCGCGATCGGCATCGCGATCGGCGCCACGGCGATCGGCGGCTGGCTCACCTCCGACCGGCGCCGCGCCGCGCTCGTCGATGGCGTGCTGATCGCCGCGCTCGTGGCCGCGACGATCCCCAGCTTCGTGACGGAGCGGGGCCCGTACGGGAAGACCGGCGCGGACCTCCGGCAGGTGGCCGAGATCCTGCAGGCGCACGCCCGGCCCGGCGACGCGGTCGTCTACGACCAGACGACGAAGGCCTCCCGGCGTCCGCGCACGATCGAGCACCTCTACCCCGCCGATGTCGCCGGCCTCGACGACGTGGCCCTCACCACGCCCGACACCGAGCGCGCCGCCATCTGGGACGACGTCCTCCCGGTCTCCGAGCTCGGCTCCCGGCTGTCGGGGCACCGCGTGGTCTGGGCCGTCGAGGTGAAGGGCAGCGGGTCCCCGGACCTGGCCGAGCTGCAGCGGCTCGGCTACGCGATCGCCGCCCACTACGCCGCCCATCGCACCGTCGCCTATCAATTGGTGAAACAGAGTCAGCTCGTGAAGGAGACACCGTGAACACCCTGGTCTGCATCCCCACCTACGACGAGGCCGAGAACATCGCCTCGATCGTCCGCCGCACGCTCGAGGCCGTGCCGCAGGCCCACGTGCTGGTGATCGACGACGGCTCCCCCGACGGCACCGGCGGCATCGCCGACGGCCTCGCGCTCGCCGACCACCGCGTGCACGTGCTGCACCGCACCTCGAAGCAGGGCCTCGGCGCCGCCTACTGCGCGGGCTTCGCGTGGGGTCTCGGGCACGGCTTCGACGTGCTCGTCGAGATGGACGCCGACGGCTCGCACCGCCCCGAGCAGCTGCCCGCGCTGCTGTCCGCCCTCGGCGGCGCGGATGTCGCGATCGGGTCGCGCTGGATCCCCGGCGGCTCGGTCGACGGCTGGCCGCTCTCGCGCCGGCTCATCTCGCGTGCCGGCTCGCTCTACACGCGGCTGGCGCTCGGGATCGCCGAGCGCGACGCCACGAGCGGGTTCCGGGCCTACCGCGCGGAGGCGGTGCGGGCCATCGGGCCCGAGCGCATCGCGAGCGAGGGCTACAGCTTCCAGATCGAGATGCTGTGGCGCGCGACCCTGGCCGGGCTCGCGGTCACCGAGGTGCCGATCGTCTTCACCGACCGCACCCTCGGACGCAGCAAGATGAGCTCGCGGATCGTGGTGGAGGCTCTGCTGCGCGTGACCCGCTGGGGGCTCGTGGCCCTTCCGGGCCGCGTGCTGCGCACCAACCCCCGCCCCGCATCCGCGCCCCGGGTGGCCGCCCATGTCTGAGTCGCTGCACACGCACGCCCTCGTGCTGCCCGAGCGGATGCGCGGCCTGCTCCGCCAGGGGGCGCTCTTCCTCGCGGTGGGCGGGGTCGGCTTCCTCGTCGACGTGACGGTGTTCAACGTGCTGCGCGCGACCCTGCTCGACCCCGCGCACGTCGCGGGCGGCTCGCTGTGGGCGAAGACGATCTCGACGGCGCTCGCGATCGCGGTGAACTGGATCGGCAACCGCACGATCACCTTCCGCCGCGAGCGGCGCAGCGGCGACGCCCGCGCGGTGGCGCGGGAGGCGGCGGAGTTCCTCGCGGCGAGCCTGCTCGGCAGCGCCGTGGCGCTGCTGTGCCTGGCTGTCAGTCACTACGGCCTGCACCTCACCTCGGCGGTCGCGGACAACATCTCCGCGAACGTCGTGGGCCTGGCCCTCGGCACGATGCTGCGCTTCGTGCTCTACCGGGTGTGGGTGTTCGGGGCGCGCGAGACGCCCTGAGCGTCAGGCCTTGGGGCGCGAGGCGAACGCCTCGAAGGCCTCGCGCGGCACGTCGCGCGAGGGGATGCCGACGAGGTCGCGACGGAACAGGAAGTTGATGATCCAGTTGCCGAACACCCGCGCCTTGCGCTCCCACATGGGGATCGCGAGCCCGTGGTAGCCGCGGTGCATGATCCAGGCGATGAAGCCCGTGATCGCGAGCTTCCGGTACTGGTAGACGCCGTGGTAGAGCCCGAGGCCGGCGACCGCGCCGAGGCTCTTGTGGAAGTACTCCACGGGAGCGTCGCCGCGGATCTCGCCCGTGATGTTCTTGGCGAGGAGCTTGCCCTGACGCACGGCGTGCTGCGCGTTCGGCACGCAGAAGCCGCCGACGCCCGCACCCGTCAGGTCGGGGACCGCCGCGACGTCGCCGGCGGCCCAGGCATCCGGGACGACCACGCCGTTCTCGTCGACGACGCGCAGGTCGGCCTGCGCGCGCAGACGGCCGCGCTCCTCGATCGGGAGGTCGGTGCCGCGCACGACCGGGTTCGCCATGACGCCCGCGGTCCACACGATGAGGTCCGACTCGAAGGTCTCGCCCGTCGACAGCTCGATCCGGCCGTCGACGGCGGAGGCGAGCTGCGTGTCGAGATGCACGGTCGCGCCGCGCTGGTCGAGGTTCTTGAGCACCCAGTGGCTCGTCTTGAGCGACACCTCGGGCATGATGCGGCCCATCGCCTCGATGAGGTGGAAGTGCGTGTCGTCGAAGGTGAGGGTGTCGTAGGCGCCCACGAGCGAGCTCGCGAAGCTGCGGAGCTCGGCGAACACCTCGATGCCGGCGAAGCCGCCGCCCACGACGACGACCGTCAGCAGGCGGTCGCGCTCGGGGCCGGCCGGGAGGTTCGAGGCCTTGGCGAAGTTGTCGGTGAGGCGGTCGCGGATCGACATGGCCTCCTCGATGTTCTTGAGGCCGATCGCCTCGTCGGCGACGCCCGGGATCGGGAAGGTGCGCGACACGGCGCCCGCGGTCATCACCACGGTGTCGTAGTCGACCGTCCAGGGCTCGCCCACCGCGGGGGTGATCTCGGCGGTCTTCGACGCGTGGTCGACCTTGGTGACCTTCGCGGTCACGACCTTGGTCTTCCGCAGGTGGCGGCGGTGCGCCACGACCGCGTGACGGGGCTCGATCGAGCCGGCCGCGACCTCCGGGAGGAAGGGCTGGTACGTCATATACGGCAGCGGGTCGACCATGGTGACCTCCGCCTCGCCACGGCGCAGGTGCTTCTCGAGCTTCTTGGCGGTGTAGAAACCGGCGTAGCCGCCGCCGACGATCAGGATCTTACGCACCGTGGGGGTTCTCCTCGTGAAGGACAGAAGTCGGCTCCAATCTACCGCCTGCGGAGGCGCCCCAAGAACGCACGCACGGCCCCCACCGCGAAGCCCCCCACGACGAGGGCGACGAGCAGCGCTCCGAGCAGCGGAGCGCCCACCCGGCTGAGAAGCAGAGGCGACGGCACGAGCACCCCGACGGGGTCGAAGGGGCGCGCCGGCTCGCTCGCCGCGACGGGCGCCGGGCCGAGGGCGGGGCCGCCCGCGGCGCTCGCGTGACGACGGTTGACGCGCACCCACTCGGCCAGGTCGCCCATCGGGTTCGCGTCGACGTGCGGGACCTCGGCGGTGACCGCGGCATCCGCGTCGAGCAGGCCGAAACCGTAGGCGACATCCGGCCCGGGCATCCCCGCGTCGCGGGCGGTCGCCGTGATCCGCTCGATCACGTTCGCGGCGTCGAGCTCCGGATGCGCGGCCCGCACGAGCGCGACGACGCCCGCCACGATCGGGGTCGCGCCGCTCGTGCCGTTCCACCGCACGTGGGTGCCGTCGGGCATGGCGCCCACGAGGTCCTCGCTCGGCGCCGAGACGCCGATCGTGACGCCCTGCGCCGAGGCCTTGCGGCTCGTGGTGCCGTTGCGGTCGACGCCCGCCACGGTGAGCACGCCGGGCATCGTCGCAGGGGCGCCGACCTCCTCGGTGCCGGAGCCGCGATTGCCCGCGGCGGCGACCACCACGACGTCGTGGGCGGCGGCGTACAGGAAGGCGTCGTCCCAGCTCTCGGGCCAGTCGAGGGTGTTGCGGGTGAGCGACATGTTGATGACGCCCGCGCCGTGGTCGACCGCCCAGCGCACGGCCGCCGCGATCTGATCGTCGGAGTCGCCGCCGTCGAAGCCGATCGAGATCGCGAGCACCGAGGCCTCCGGGGCGCTGCCGATGACCCCCGCATCCGGCCCCGCGCCACGGCCCGCCGCGAGCGAGGCGACGAGCGTGCCGTGCTGGCCCTCGCGGCCGACCGGGGTGCGGCCGTCCGGCGAGCCCTTCCCCGAGAGGTCGGTGCCGCCGGTGACCGCGCCCGACAGCTCGGGCGGCGAGCCCACGCCCGTGTCGATCACGGCGATCGTCACGCCGGCGCCCCGGGTGACGCGCCACGCGTCGCGGATGCCGTAGTCGTCGAGCCAGTACTCGGCGGCGCGCACGGCGTCGGTGGGCGTCGCGAGCGCCGCCGACGCCGGCATGGGCACCCCCGCGAGCACGATCGCGACCGCGGTCACGGCGACGGCGCGGCGACGCACGCTCAGCCCTCGGATGCGGTGCCCCCGAGCGCGGCGCCCGGCTCGGCGCAGCTGCAGCGCTCGGGCGACCAGCTCGAGCGCGCGAGCGCGGCGTCGCCGATCGGGTTCACGCCCGGCCCCGCGGCGAGCGCGTGCGCGGCCAGAGCGTGCAGGCACTTCACGCGGTCGGGCATGCCGCCCGCCGAGAACCCGGCGATCTCGGGCACCTCCTCGATGCTCGCGCGATCGGCCAGGTAGGAGGCGTGGGCCGCGCGGTAGGCGTCGGCCGTCTCGCCCTCGAGCAGCGCCGCCAGCTCGGGCATCACGCCGGTCGCCTCGAGCGTCGACATGGCGGCGGTCGCCCCCGGATGCGAGAGGTAGTAGAGCGTCGGGAACGGCGTGCCGTCGGGCAGCCGCGGGCGCGTGGCGACGACCGTGGGGTTGCCGCACACGCAGCGCGCCGCGATCCCGATAACGCCGCGGGCGGGCCGCCCGAGCTGACGCGACACGACCTCCACCTCGGCGGCGGTGGGCGGGGCGAAGGGCGGGCGGCTCATCCGGCGGCCCCCGATCCCTGCACCGGGCTGTCGATCGTGCCGTCGAGCTGCTCGGGCGTCGCATCGGTGAGACCCGCGGTGTACACGGAGGAGAGGAACGAGGCCAGCCAGTCGACGCGGGTGGTCTGGATGCGGTCGCTGACCGGCTGCGAGACGTCGGGGCGCGGGGTGCGGTCGTCGTCGATCACGAGGTAGCTGACATCCCCCGGGTAGACGTAGAACAGCCGGTCGCGGGCCTGGGACTCGACGTAGGCCGGATCGCGCCAGCGGTCGACCTCGGCGTCGATCCGGTCGAGCTGCTTCTGCGCGTCGGCGACCTGCTGCTCGAGCCGCGCGATCTGCTGCCGCTGCTCCACGAGCGTCTTGAGCCGCGGCGCGAGCACCACGAGCGCCGCCACGACGAGCACGAGCACCGTCAGCGCGAAGCCCGACAGCCGGAAGTTGCGCAGCCACACGGCGGCGCGCGTGGGCTCGGCCATCGCGACGGCCACGCGCTCGGGGCGCTCGGGGCGGTTCTTCCGGGTCACCCGTCCAGGCTATGCGACGTACCTGTGGGCCGATCTCGACACGCGCCTGCGGCGCTACTCGATCGGCGGTCGCAGCGCCAGGTGGCCCGCCATCGCTGGTCGAGTAGCGCCGCAGGCAACCCCACCGCTGGTCGAGTAGCGCCGCAGGCGCGTATCGAGACCCCCACCCCCGCGAGTCCCGCGGAGGTGCCGACCGGGTTTCGATACGCGGCCGCCTACGGCGCCCTGCTACTCAACCAGCGAAAAAGGGGTGTCGGCATCCGAACGGGGCTCAGGCCCGGAAGGCGGAGCGGCCGGCGTAGACGGCGGCGTCGCCCAGCTCCTCCTCGATGCGGAGCAGCTGGTTGTACTTCGCGACGCGCTCCGAGCGGGCCGGGGCCCCCGTCTTGATCTGACCGGCATCCGTCGCCACCGCGAGGTCGGCGATCGTGGTGTCCTCGGTCTCGCCCGAGCGATGCGACAGGATCGCGGTGTAGCCGTGGCGCTGGGCCTTCGCCACCGCATCCAGGGTCTCGGTGAGGGTGCCGATCTGGTTGACCTTCACGAGGATCGAGTTGGCGACGCCGAGGTCGAGGCCCTTCTGCAGGCGGGCCGGGTTGGTGACGAAGAGGTCGTCGCCGACGAGCTGCACCTTCTTGCCGAGGTCGGCGGTGAGCGCGGCCCAGGCCTCCCAGTCGTCCTCGGCGAGCGGGTCCTCGATGGTGACGATCGGGTAGTCGGTGACGAGCTGGTCGTAGTAGGCGATCATCTGCTCGGCGGAGAGCTCCTGGCCCTCGTAGCGGTAGACGCCGTCGTGGAAGAACTCGGTGGAGGCGACGTCCATGCCGAGGGCGATCTGCTCGCCCATCGTGTAGCCGGCCTTCTCGACGGCGCCGATGATGAAGTCGAGCGCCTCGCGGGCGGTGGCGATGTCGGGGGCGAAGCCGCCCTCGTCGCCGAGGCCGGTCGCGTAGCCCTTGGCGTGGAGCTCCGACTTGAGGGCGTGGTAGATCTCGGCGCCCCAGCGCAGCGCCTCGCGGAAGCTCGACGCGCCGACGGGCAGCATCATGATCTCCTGCGCGTCGAGGCCGTTGTCGGCGTGCGCACCGCCGTTGATGATGTTCATGAGCGGCACCGGGAGGGTGTGCGCGTTGGGGCCGCCGAGGTAGCGGAAGAGCGGGAGGTCGGCGGAGTCGGCGGCGGCCTTCGCGACGGCGAGGCTCACGCCGAGGATGGCGTTGGCGCCGAGGCGCGACTTGTTGTCGGTGCCGTCGGTGGCGATCAGCTCCGCGTCGACGAGGCGCTGGTCGGAGGCCTCGAAGCCCTCGATGGCGGGGCCGAGCACGTCGAGGACGCCCTCGACGGCCTTCTCCACGCCCTTGCCCAGGTAGCGGCTCTTGTCGCCGTCGCGGAGCTCGTAGGCCTCGAACGCACCGGTGGACGCGCCGGAGGGGACGGCGGCACGCGCGACGGTGCCGTCCTCGAGGAGCACCTCGACCTCGACGGTCGGGTTGCCCCGGGAGTCGAGGATCTCGCGGGCGCCGACGGCTTCGATGGCAGACACGGGGAACTCCTTAGGGACGTGGTGGGGATGCGGGCGACAGAGCCCACCTCGCATTCTACCGAGGCTCCGGGCAGCGTCGGACGCCGCCCCGACATCCGTCCTCGAAACGCAAGCCCCCATCCGAGAAATGCAGGAGTGTCACCGACGCACGCCCTGGATTCCGCGGAGCCGCGCGGCTGGCGGCCCGGATCTCCTGCATTTCTGAGACGGCGGGCGGCTCTGAGACGGCGGCGAGCGGCTGCCGCTTCTGCGGGAGCCGGGGGCGGCTCCCGGGTCAGTCGAGGAGGCGCAGCTCGAGGGCGTCGAGGTCGGCGGATGCGTCGCCCCCGACGAACGCGAAGCTCGTGAAGCCCTGCGCCGCCAGGTTCTCGAGCTGGAGCTTCGTGTTCTTGGCGCGGCGCACGAGGCGCGCCCGGTCGCCGCGGGCGACGAGCGCGGACTGCAGCGCCAGCAGGGCTGCGAGCGGCGCGTCCTCGTCGTGCACGAGCGCGACGGCCGCTCCCCCGGCACCCGCGGGCGGCTCCACGAGCTCGACGAGGCGCTCGAAGCCGAGCGAGAAGCCGGTGGCAGGGACGTCGGCGCCGAGGAAGCGCCCGATCATGCCGTCGTAGCGCCCGCCGCCGCCGAGCGAGTAGGGCACGCTCGGGTGCGCGAGCTCGAAGATCGGGCCCGTGTAGTAGCCCATGCCGCGCACCAGGAACGGGTCGAACACGAGCGGCGGGAACTCCTCGCCGCGCGCGGCGGCGACCGCCTCGCCGAGCGTCACGAGCCCCGCGACGACCGCGTCATCCGCGCCCTCCGGGAGCGCCTTGCGGATCGCGCGCTCGCCGAACGGCAGGAACTCCCGCGTCTGCGGGCGCAGCAGAAAGGCGCGGAACGCCTCCACGGCATCCGGGTCGGAGCCGCGCTCGGCGAGCTCGGCCACGACGCCGTCCGGGCCGATCTTGTCGAGCTTGTCGATCGTGATGAGCACCGCGTCGTGCTCGGCGGCCGCGAAGCCGAAGCCCTCGAGCATGCCGATCAGCAGGCGGCGGTCGTTGACCCGGATGGTGGCGTCTGCGAGCCCCAGCGCGTCGACGGTCGCGAGCGAGGCGACCAGCAGCTCGGCCTCGGCCTGGATGCCGGGCTCGCCGATGATGTCGATGTCGCACTGCACGAACTGCCGGTAGCGCCCCTTCTGGGGCCGCTCGGCGCGCCACACCGGCGCGAGCTGGATGCTGCGGAACACGTTGGGCAGCTCGGCGCGATGGGTCGCGTAGAAGCGGGCGAGCGGCACGGTGAGGTCGAAGCGGAGCCCGAGGTCGACCAGGTCGAGCGGCTGCTCGGCCGCCCGCAGCTCGGCCCTCTCGAGCCCGCGCTTGAGCACGCCGAAGGCGAGCTTCTCGTTGTCGCCGCCGAGGCCGGCGTGCAGGCGCTCGGAGTCCTCCATGACGGGGGTCTCGATCTCGTCGAAGCCGTGGGCGCGATACGACTCCCGGATGACGCCGAGGATGCGCTCGCGGCGCGCCTTCTCGGCGGGGAGGAAGTCCCGCATCCCGCGGGGAGGGTTCACCTGGGTCGCCACCCGTCGATTCTGGCATCATCCCCGAGGGGGACGACGCGCGCCCGGCGCCGCCCCTAGGGTCGCCTCATGAGCATCGCTCCGTCCCCCACCCCGGCCGCCTCGGCGGCGGCCCCCGCCGACATCGTCGTGACCGACGTCGCCCGCTCCTTCGGCCCGGTGCACGCCGTGCGCTCCGTGAGCCTCGAGGCGCGGGCGGGCGAGGTCACGGGCCTCGTCGGCCCCAACGGCTCCGGCAAGACCACCCTGCTGCTCATGCTCGCGACGCTCCTCGTGCCCGACCGCGGCGAGATCCGGATCGGCGGGCTCGACCCGGTGCGCGAGAGCACCGCCGTGCGGTCGATGCTCGGCTGGATGCCCGACACCCTCGGCGTCTGGCCGAACCTCACGGTGCGCCGCAGCCTCGAGCTCACGGCACGGCTCTACGACATGCCGCGGGCGGCCGCCGCCGAGCGTGCGACGGAGCTCCTCTCGCTCGTCGACCTCGACGAGCTCGCCGACCGCCCCGCCCGCGTGCTCTCGCGCGGCCAGAAGCAGCGCCTGAGCCTGGCCCGGGCGCTCGTGCACGACCCCCGCGTGCTGCTGCTCGACGAGCCGGCATCCGGCCTCGACCCGGGGGCCCGGATCGCGCTGCGCGTGCTGCTGCGCCGGCTCGCCGCCGAGGGGCGCACCGTGCTGGTGTCGAGCCACGTGCTCGCGGAACTCGACGAGCTCGCCGACCGCGCGGTGTTCCTCGAGGCGGGCGCCACGGTGAGCGCCGAGCGGCTGGCCGCCGCGCGCAGCTCCCAACGCGGGTGGCGCATCCGGGCTCTGGATGCGGCAGGGCTGTTCCGCGCCCTCGTCGAGGCCGGTGTGGACGCCGCGACGATCCAGACGGAGCCGCAGGGACTCGTGGTGCCGCTCGCCGGCGAGCAGCGCGCGGTCGAGCTGCTCGCCGCGCTCGTCGGCGCGGGCATCCCCGTGGTGTCGTTCGCCCCCGCGGTGGGCGACCTCGAGCACACCTTCCTCGATCTGAGCTCCGAGGGAGGGGAGGCCCGATGAACGGCATCGCCCGGATGTGGACCGTCGCCGAGGTGGAGCTGCGCCAGCGGGTGCGCGGCGCCGCCTGGTACGTGCTGCTCGGCGTCTTCGTGCTGATCGTGTTCGCGGTGACCGTGTTCACGACACTCGCGACCTCGAACACGGATGCGCCGGGCGCGGTGCTCTACTCGCTCGTCGTGTACTTCGTGCTGCTGCTCGGCACGCTCGTGGCCCCGGCACTGAGCGGCAACGCGATCAACGGCGACCGCGAGAGCGGCACCCTCGCGACGACGCAGGTGACCCTCGTGGCCACCTGGCAGCTCGTGGTCGGCAAGTTCCTCGCGGCCTGGATCACGGCGCTCGGCTTCCTCGTGGCGGCGCTGCCGTTCCTGCTGTTCGCACTCGCGCTCGGAGGCGCCTCTCCCGACACCGCCCTGGTGTCGATCCTGGTGCTCGCACTCGAGCTCGGCGTCGTGGCGGCGGTGGGCGTGGGGCTCTCCGGGCTCATCCGCCGACCGCTGTTCTCGGTCGTGGTGACCTACCTCGTGGTGGCGGCGCTGTCGGTCGGCACCGTCATCGCCTTCGGGCTGGGCGGTGCGGTCGCGCAGCGCGAGGTCACGGTGACGAACGAGACGATCGACTGGGCGGCATCCGGCGAGGTCGATCCCGCGACCGGCCTCCCCGCGGACCCGGTGTGCGTGCAGCAGAGCTACAGCTACTCGGTGCCGCGCTTCGACGCGGTGTGGTGGCTGCTCGCCGCCAACCCCTACGTGCTGCTCGCGGATGCCGCACCCACCCACTTCGACGGCAGCGGCAACCCCGACGACCTGTTCGGCACGATCAAGCTCGGCGTGCGGATGGCGCAGCTGCCGCCCGAGCCGTCCACCGGCTACTCGGAGTGCGATCCGGCGCCGCCGACGTGGGACCAGGGGCGCACGCCGGCCGAGGTCATGGCCGAGACGGTGCCGAGCTGGGCGGTCGGCCTCGGGCTGCACGTGCTGCTCGCGATCGCGCTCCTCGCGGCCGCGGTCACACGCACCCGCGCGCCGTCGCGCCGCCTCGCCGCGGGCAGCCGCATCGCCTGACGCTCAGCGGGTCGGGGGCTCCGCGCCCGGGAGGTCGATCGGCGCCGTCGTCGGGATCGGCTCGGGCAGCGGCGCGGGGGTGCCCGGCTCGAGCCGCACGAGCACGATGCCCCCGAGGATGAGCGCGGCGCCGATGAGACCGAGCGGCGGGATCGCCTCGCCGAGCAGGATCCAGCCCACCACGCCCGCGAACACCACCTCGGCGAGCCCCAGGAACGAGGCGACCCGCGAGCCGAGCAGGGTGATCGCCGTGACGCCCGCCGCGTAGGCGAACGCGGTCGACACGATGCCGACGACGAGCAGCGGCGTCCACCACGGCGCCCGTCCGCCGAGGAAGTCGACCTCGCCGAACTCGGCGTGCAACGGCAGCAGCCCCGTCGCGCCGACGACCCCGAGCACGATCGCGCCGATCACGAAGCCCGCCCAGGCGAGCGTCACGGGCGGCACTCCGGCCGCCTTGTCGCCGACCGCGTAGAAGATCGCGACGCCCAGCATCGCGATGCCCGCGAGCAGCAGCCCGAGCGGGTCGAGCGCCCCGGACCCGGTCGGCCCGATCACGAGCACGAGCCCGGCGAGCGCGAGGGCCGCGCCGAGCAGCACGACGCGGTGCGGCATCCGGCGCGTGCGCGCCCATGCCACGAGCAGCAGCACGACCGGGGCGAGGTACTCGATGAGCAGCGCGATGCTCACCGGGATGCGCTCGAGCGCCGCGTAGAACGCCACCTGCACGCCGGCCACGGCGAGCAGGGCGTAGACGAGCACGACCCAGCGGGCGCGCCAGAGCGGGCGCAGGTCGCCGCGCACCGCGAGGAGCGCGGGCGCGGCGAGCACGACCGCGGCGATCACGAGGCGGCCCACGACCGCGGCTCCCGGCGTCCAGCCCGCGAGGAAGAGCGGCTTCACGACGACGCCGCCCGTGCCGAACGCGAAGGCGGCGGCGAGGCCGATCAGCACGCCGAGCAGGCCGCGCCGGGCGGCGCCGCGCCCCTCAGGCATGCTCGGCGGCGCGGATGCCGTCCTGCAGCCGGCGGAGCGCGTCGCGCAGGGCGCGCTCGGCGTCGAGCCCCGCGGCACGCGCGGCGACGACCGTCGCGAGCAGCTCGTCGCCGAGCTCCGCCTCGGTCGCGGGCACGGCGGCCGCCGCCACCGGCTCGAGCCCGACCTTCTCCGCGCGCCCCACGAGCTTCGCCGCGAGCGCGAGGGCCGGCATCGCCTGCGGGATGCCGTCGAGCACGCTCTCGCGCGCCGGCTTCTCGGCCTTCTTGAGCTCGTCCCAGCGCGCCATCACGGCATCCGGGGTGTCGGCCACGGCGTCGCCGAAGACGTGCGGATGCCGGCCCACCATCTTCGCGGTCATGTGCGCTGCGACGTCCTCGAGGGTGAACCGGCCCTCCTCGGCCGCGATGTCGGAGTGGAAGATCACCTGGTACAGCACGTCGCCGAGCTCCTCGACGAGCTCGGCGTCGTCGCCCGCCTCGATGGCGTCGACGAGCTCGTAGCTCTCCTCCACGAGGTACTGCACGAGCGAGGCGTGGGTCTGCTCGCGGTCCCACGCGCATCCGCCGGGGGCGCGCAGGTGCTCGAGCACCGCGATCAGCTCGTCGAGCCGCGGATGCGGCGTGCTCGGCACGACGGGACCGGATGCGGCTGCGGGCTCGCTCATGCGCCCAGACTGCCAGAATCGCAGGGTGCGTCGTCGGTCGTGGCTCGGCATCCTGGTGATCATCCTGCTGATCGGCGTCGGCGCGTACGCCGCGTTCGACCTCGGCCTGCTCGGGGCGGACGGGGACCGCGGCACGGCGGCCGGGTCGCCCACGATGCCGCGCGACCCCGACGCGGGCTCCGGCGGCTCGGGCGGCGCGGGCGCGGCATCCGACGACCCGGCGATCCCCGCGGACGCGGGCGAGGCCGTCGTCGACTACGTGCACGACGGCGACACGCTCTTCCTCGCCGACGGGCGGAAGGTCCGGCTGCTCGGCGTCAACGCGCCCGAGGTCGGCGAGCACGCCGAGTGCTACGGCGACGACGCGACCGCGGCGCTCCGCGCGATGCTGCCGAAGGGCACCCACGTGCGCACCGTGGCGGATGCGCGCGAGCACGACCGCTTCGGCCGCTCGCTGCTGTTCCTGTTCACCGACGACGGCGCGCTCGTCAACCTCGACCTCGTGCGGGACGGCTACGCCGAGGTGCTCGTGATGCGCGGCGACACCCTGTGGATCGACGAGCTGCACGACGCCGAGCGCGAGGCGCGCGCCGCATCCCGCGGCCTGTGGGGCTCCTGCTGACCCCTGCCGGAGAGGGGCTCAGCCGAGCTCGGGGATCGGGCCCGTCACGGCGGGCGGCTCCTCGGCCATCGCGAAGCGGCGGGGCATCGCGAGCGCGGATGCCACGAGCAGCACCGCGACGATCGCGGCGCCCACGAACACGGCCGTCGAGGCCGCGATGATCGTCGCGGGATCCGACTCGTCGCCCCCGCGCGCGGCGATCACGCCGTTCGCGACCGCGCCGAGAACCGCCGCGCCCACCGACTGCCCGATCGAGCGCATGAACATGTTGGCGCCCGTCACGACGCCGCGCTCCTCCCAGCCGACGCTCGACTGCGCCGCGACGGTCGTCGTGACGGCCGAGAACCCGAAGCCGAGCCCCATCACGAACGACACCGCGCCGACCGTCCACACCGAGGGGAAGGGCCCGAGCAGCGCGAGGGCCACGGTGCCGAGCAGCACGAAGACCGCGCCGATGATCGTCGTCGTGCGGAAGCCGATCCCGAGGTACAACCGCCCCGAGATCGCGGATGCGATGGGCCAGCCGATCGTGAGCGTCGCGAGCGCGAGACCCGCGACGAGCGGCTCGACCCCGAGCGCGATGACGAGATAGGTCGGCACGAACGCGGTGAGGCCGATCATGGTCGCGCCGACCGCGAAGCTCACCGCGTTGGTCGAGCGCAGCAGGCGGCGTCCGAGCACCCAGAGCGGCAGCACCGGCTCCGCCGCGCGACGCTCGATCAGCACGAAAGCCACGAGCAGCGCGACGCCGCCCGCGAAGATGCCGAGCGAGATCGGCGAGAGCCACTCCCACGAGTTGCCGCCCTCGTGCACGCCGAGCAGCAGCAGCGTGAGCGCGGCCGTGAGCACGGCGGCCCCCGCGTAGTCGATGCGGTGCCGCCGGCGCACGAGCGACTCGTGGTACACGCGGCCGAGCAGGATGATGGCGAGCAGGCACAGCGGCACGTTGATGAGGAAGATGCCGCGCCACAGGTGCAGCTGCGCGAAGAGGCCGCCGAGCGCCGGCCCCGCCACCGCCGCGATCGCCCACACGCTCCCGAGGTAGCCTTGGATGCGGGCGCGCTCCTCGAGCGTGTAGATGTCGCCGACGATCGTGATGGTGATCGGCAGGATCGCGCCGGCGCCGATGCCCTGCAGGGCACGGAAGGCGATGAGGCTCGTCATGTCCCAGCCGAAGCCGCACAGGATCGAGCCGAGCAGGAAGACGCTCAGCCCGAACAGCACGACCTTCTTGCGTCCGATCGTGTCGGCGAGCTTCGAGTAGACCGGCACCGTCACGGACTGCGCGAGCAGGTAGATCGAGAACAGCCACGGGTACTGCGCGAACCCGCCGATCTCGGAGGTGATCGCGGGCACCGCCGTCGAGATGATCGTCGCGTCGATCGCGACGACCCCGGTGGCCACCATGATCGCCAGCAGGATGGGGCCTCGCTCGGACCTCAGCCCGACATCGCTCTTCGTCATCACCGCTATTCAAGCCGCATCCGCCGCCCGGCATTCCCGAGAGAGAATGGGCGGGATGAACCTGCAGCTGCTCGCCCTCCTGCTGGTGGTCGTGGTGCTGCTCGTCTGGCGCGCGATCACCCGCGAGCGCCGCGAGTACGCCCAGTTCAAGCGGATGCACGCGACATCCGCCCGGCAGAAGGTCATGCGGCGCTGGCTCGTCGAGTCCGTGCTCGTGTTCGGCGGGCTCGCGGGCGCCGTGCTGCTCGCGACGTGGGACCTGGTCCCGGTGGCGCTCGGAGAGGCGCAGGCCTGGGCGCCGATCGCGGCATCCCGCGACTTCTTCTCCGGCACCTCGCTCGGCCGGGGGCTCGCGATCGGCGGCGCGATCGGCGCCCTCGCCGCACTCGTGCTTCCGGTGCTGCTGCTGCGCAACGCCGACCCCGACGAGGTGCCGAAGCTCGGCGACATCGGCGCCCTGCTGCCGCGCACGCGCGGCGAGCTGCCGTACGGCGCGGGGCTCGCGCTCTCGGCGGGGGTCTTCGAGGAGCTCATGTTCCGGCTCGCGGTGCCGGCGCTGCTGTTCGGCATCTGGCCGGACCCGGTGCTCGCCTTCGTGCTCGCGACGCTGCTGTTCGGCGCGCTGCACCTCTACCAGAAGTGGGTCGGCGTGGTCACCGCGACGCTGCTGGGCGCGATCTTCGCCTACCTCTACCTCGTGTCGGGCACGATCCTGCTGCCGATCGCGGTGCACGCCCTCGTCGACCTGCGCTCGCTCGTGCTGCTGCCGCTCGTGCTCGGCCGCGTCTGGACGAAGACCGCCTGACCGCGCGGCCTCCGCCGCTCAGCCGGCGGGGCTGTCGTCGGCGTGGCGGGCCAGGTGGCGGGCGTAGCGCTCGGTGAGCTGCACCATGAGGTCGGGCGTCGAGCGGTCGAGGCCGAACACGTAGCCGGGGAAGTCGAGCTCCTGCTGGATCTCCCAGATCTCGTCGTGACGGTCGGGGCTCAGGATGCGCGCGGGGTCGCCGACCGCCACCCACGCGATCGGCACGGTCGAGCCCTCCGGCAGCACCGTGCGCAGGTGCACGACCGCGTTGATGCGCACCTCGCTGCGCGCGCCGATCCGGGCCCCGTTGAAGACCCGCGCGCCGGTCGCGAGGAACACCTCGTCGCCGATCGTCGCGCCCGAGACGGATGCCATGGGACCCACCAGCACATGGTCGCCGATGTGCAGGGGGTCGGTCGCGCTCGCCCGCAGCAGGGCGTTCTCCATGACGATGCTCGACGCGCCGAGCGTGATCGGGCCGCCCTCGGCGGTGACGACCGCGCCGTGCAGCAGCTGGCATCCGGGGCCGATCGTGACGTCGCCCGAGACGACTGCGGTGGGGGCGATCACGGCGGTGGGGTCGACGCGCGGGCTGTGGCCGAGGTGCGCATACAGCATGGGGTCAGGGTACTCGCGTCACCCCGTCGCGGCGGTGAGCAGCCGGCCGACCCAGGCGATGAGCTCGGCATCCGTCGAGGCCTCGGGCATCGGCACGTTGACGGCGTGCTGGGCCGCGAAGAGCTTGACGCCCGGGTACATGCGCGTGAGACGCACCTGGATCGAGTCGGGCGGGTCGAGCGGCGCGAGCCGCAGCCGGCCGCCCATCGCGACGACCTCGCCGAGGCCCGCCTTCTGCGCCTGGCGCCGCAGCCGCGAGACGGCCACGAGCTGCTGCACGGCATCCGGCAGCTCGCCGTAGCGGTCGGTGAGCTCCTCGACCACGCGGTCGACGGCGTCGTCGGGCGAGAGCGGTGCGGCGGCCGTCGAGAGCTTCTGGTAGGCCTCGAGCCGCAGGCGCTCCGACTCGATGTACTCCTCGGGGATGCGCGCGTCGACCGGCAGCTCGAGCCGCAGCTCGGTCTGCCCCTCCGCCACGTCGCCGCGGAACGCCGAGACGGCCTCGCCGATCATCCGCAGGTAGAGGTCGAAGCCGACGCCCGCGATGTGGCCGGACTGCTCGCCGCCGAGCAGGTTGCCGGCGCCGCGGATCTCGAGGTCCTTGAGGGCGATCTGCATGCCGCCGCCGAGCTCGTTGTTGGCGGCGATCGTCTCGAGCCTGTCCTGCGCGGTCTCGGTGAGCGGCTTCTCGGCGTCGTAGAGGAAGTAGGCGTAGGCGCGCTCGCGACCGCGCCCCACGCGTCCGCGGATCTGGTGCAGCTGGCTGAGCCCGTACTTGTCGGCGGCGTCGATGATGAGGGTGTTGGCGTTCGCGATGTCGATGCCGGTCTCGATGATCGTCGTCGTGACGAGCACGTCGAAGCGGCGCTCCCAGAAGTCGACGATCACCTGCTCGAGCTGGTGCTCGCTGAGCTTGCCGTGCGCGATCGCGATGCGCGCCTCCGGCACGAGCTCGGCGAGCTCGGCGGCGACCCGCCCGATCGACGACACCCGATTGTGCACGAAGAACACCTGGCCCTCGCGCAGCAGCTCGCGCCGGATGGCGGCGGCGATCTGCTTGTCGGAGCGCGCCCCCACGAAGGTGAGGATCGGGTGCCGGTCCTCCGGCGGCGTCGCGAGGGTCGACATCTCGCGGATGCCGGTGACCGCCATCTCGAGCGTGCGCGGGATGGGCGTGGCGCTCATCGCGAGGATGTCGACGTTGGTCTTGAGCTTCTTGAGCTGGTCCTTGTGCTCGACGCCGAAGCGCTGCTCCTCGTCGATGATGACGAGCCCGAGGTCCTTGAAGCGCACCGCGTCGGACAGGATGCGGTGGGTGCCGATCACGACGTCGACCTCGCCCCGCTCCAGCCCGTCGATCGTCTCCTTCGACTCGCGATCGGTCTGGAAGCGGCTGAGCGCGCGCAGGTGCACGGGGAATCCCGCGAAGCGCTCGGCGAAGGTCTCCATGTGCTGCTTGACGAGCAGCGTCGTCGGCACGAGCACCGCGACCTGCTTGCCGTCCTGCACGGCCTTGAACGCGGCGCGCACCGCGATCTCCGTCTTGCCGTAGCCGACGTCGCCCGAGATGAGCCGGTCCATCGGGATGGGCCGCTCCATGTCGGCCTTCACCTCGTCGATGGTCTGCAGCTGGTCGGGGGTCTCGGCGAAGGGGAACGCCTCCTCGAGCTCGCGCTGCCAGGGGGTGTCGGGGCCGAAGGCGTGGCCGGGGCTCGCCATCCGGGCGCTGTAGAGCTTCACGAGCTCGACGGCGATGTCGCGCACCGCCTTGCGCGCCTTGCCCTTGGCGGCGGCCCAGTCGGAGCCGCCCATCTTGGAGAGGGCGGGCGCCTCGCCGCCCACGTAGCGCGTGAGCTGGTCGAGCTGGTCGGTCGGCACGAAGAGGCGATCGGCGGGCTGGCCGCGCTTGGAGGAGGCGTACTCGAGCACGAGGTACTCGCGGGTGACCTTCTCGTGGGTCGTGCCGAGCGGACCGCGCGCGACGCGTCCGCCTCCCGCGACCTCGCGCGTCACGAGCTCGACGAAGCGCCCGATGCCGTGGGTCTCGTGCACGACGTGGTCGCCGGCCTTGAGCTGCAGCGGGTCGACGACGTTGCGGCGGCGGCTCGCGAGCCGCTTCGGCTGGCGTGAGTCGATGCCGGCGGCGCGCCCGTAGAACTCCGCCTCGGAGAGCAGGGCGAAGCGCGCGTCGTCCTGCTCGAAGCCGGCCTCGACGGACGCCGTGACGAGGTAGGCGACGCCGGGCTCGGGGTCCGCGGGAATCGCCTCCACGATCCGCGCCGCGACCTCGTGCTCGGCGAGCACCTGGGCCGCGCGGTCGACGAGGCCCGCGCCGCCCGCCGCCACGGCGACAGCCCAGCCGCCCCTGGCGAGTGACGCGACGTGCGAGGCCGCACCGTCGACCTGTCCCGCGAAGCTCGGGATGGCGCGGCCGTCGAGGTGCGTGACCTCCTCGTCGTCGGCGTCGAAGGGGCTGACGGTCCACCAGGTGCGGGGGCGCGCCTCGGCGCGGAGGCCGGAGACGGTGAGGAAGTCGCCCGTGTCGAGGCTCGCCTGCAGGTCGATGGGCGTCGCGGCGCCCGCGGTGGCCGCGCTCCATGCGGCGTCGAGGAACTCGCGGTTGGTCTCGGAGAGGCTGAGCGCCCGGGTCGCGACGCGCTCGGGCGAGAGCACGGCGACGGCCGCGTCCTCCGGCAGGTAGTCGGTGAGCGGCACGAGCCGTCCGAGCAGCGCGGGGGTGAGCGACTCCATGCCCTCGACGGGGATGCCCTCGGAGATCTTGGCGAGCATCGGCGCGATCGCCTCGTACTCGTGCTGCAGCTCGCGTGCGCGCGCCTTCACGGCATCCGTGATGAGCAGCTCGCGAGCCGGGCCGAGCTCGGTCGCGGCCACGTCGCCGGGCAGCGAGCGCTGGTCGGCAACCGAGAAGGCGCGCAGCTGCTCGAGCTCGTCGCCGAAGAAGTCGGCGCGCACCGGGTGCTCGGCGTCGGGCGGGAAGACGTCGAGGATGCCGCCGCGGAGCGCGAACTCGCCGCGCCGCGTCACGAGGTCGACGCGCGCGTAGGCGAGCTCGGCGAGACGGATGCCGAGGGCGGCGAGGTCGTAGCCGCGGCCTCCCGGGGTGAGCACGATCGGCTGGAGCTCGTCGAGCCCGGGGGCGATCGGCTGCAGCGCGGCGCGCACCGAGGCGACCAGCACGAGCGAGCGGTCGCGCGGCCCCTCCCGCCAGCGGCGCAGCTCGCGCAGGCTGCGGAGGCGGCGGCCGACGGTCTCGGCGGAGGGGCTCAGCCGCTCGTGCGGCAGCGTCTCCCAGGCCGGGAACGGCAGCACGAGCGCGTCGGGCGCCCAGCTGGCCATGGCCTCCGTGATGGACTGCGCCTCGCGGCTCGTGGCCGCGATGGCGAGGAGCGCCTGGCCGGTGCCCGCCGCCTCGGCGCGGCGCCCGAGGAGCCCGGCGAGGAGCGGCACGCGCAGCCCCTCGATGCCCGAGAAGTCGGCATCGGACCGGGCCGCCGCGAGGGCGTCGGAGTACGTGCGGGCGCGCGCCAGCACCGGAATCAACGAGGCGAGTCCCACTGGATCGAGCTTACGCGGCGCCACCGACGCGCATGCTCAGAGCAGCAACGAGACCGGGTTCCCGATCCGCAGCGCGAAAGCGCCGAGCCAGCGCGCCGCCACGGCCCCGTCGAGCACCCGGTGATCGGCCGAGAGGGTGACCGTCATGACGCGCCGCACCGCGAGCGCCCCGTCCACCACGACGGCGCGCTCGGTCGCGGCCCCCACCGCGAGGATGCCGGCGTGCGGCGGGTTGATGATCGCCGAGAACCCGCTGACGCCGAACATGCCGAGGTTGGAGACCGTGAACGCTCCGCCCTCCAGCTCGTGCTGTTGCAACCGCCCGGCGCGAGCGCGCGCGGTCAGATCCTCGACCGCGGCGCTCAGCGCCAGCACGTCCAGGCTCTCGACCCCGCGCACGACGGGCGTCACGAGACCCTCCTCGAGTGCGACGGCGAGCGCCACATCGACCGTGCCGAAGCGCCGGATGCGGTCGCCCAGCCAGACGGCGTTCGCCTCGGGCACCGCGCGGAACGCCCCCGCGACGGCCACGAGCACGAGGTCGTTGACCGAGATGCGCCGCTCGGCGACCGCGTTGATCTCGGCCCGCAGCGCGAAGAGGCGCTCGACGTCGCAGTCGGCGCTCAGGAAGAAGTGCGGGACCGTGGTGACGCTCTCGACGAGACGACGGGCGATGGCACGGCGCATGGGACTCACCGGGATGTCGACGTCATCCGGTGCGGTCGCCGTGCCCACGCGGGTAGCCGGTGCATCCGCGTCGTGCACCTCGAGATCACGGCGCACGATGCGGCCGCCTGGACCCGTGCCCACGATCGCCGCGAGCGGAATCCCGCGCTCCGCGGCCAGACGCCTCACGAGAGGACTGGCGAAGAGCCGTGAGGATGCCGGGCCGTCCGCCGAGAAGCGGGTCGCGGAGGCGGGAGTCGAAGGTACATCCGGAGTCGACGCCCCCGACACAGGGGCCGCATCCGGTGCTGCCACCGCGCCCGGGTCCTCAGCCGACTCCCCCTCCTCCAGAAGCACCGCGATGGGGGCGCCGACGGGAACGCTCTCACCCTCCGCGACGAGCAGCCGGGCGACCGTGCCGGCCGCCTCGGCCAGGCACTCCACGACGGCCTTCTCGGTCTCGATCTCCGCGAGCGCATCGCCGACCGCGACCACGGCACCGGGTGCCACCAGCCAGGTCTGGACGGCCGCCTCCTCGACACCGGCGAGCGCCGCGGGCATCCGCACCAGCTGCGTCATCGGGTCGCTCCCATGTCGCGGCGCATCGCCTCGATGCCCGCCACGACCTCCTCGCGGCCCGCGATCGCCGCGCGCTCCAGAACGCGCGAGATACTGGGCGAGGCCTCGCCACCTGTCACCCGCTGCACCGGCTGGTCGAGCCAGTCGAACAGCCGCCGCTGCAGCTCATCCACGAGCCAGCCGCCATAGGAGGTGCCGCGCGCACCCTGCTCGACAACGAGCACCGCGTTCGTCGTGCGCACGCTCTGCTCGATCGTCTCCCAGTCGAGCGAGGCGCGGTCGAGCCAGCGCAGGTCGATGAGGTCGGCCGAGACGCCCGTGTCATCGATCGCCTGCTCGCACATCGACACCATCGAGAGGTAGCTGATGATCGTGAGTTCTTCGCCTCGACGCCGCAATGCGGCGCGTCCGGGCGGGATGACGTAGTCGAGCGCGCCATCCGGCACCTGATCGGTGCGGCCGTAGAGATCGATGTGCTCGATCACGAGCACCGGGTCCTCGAGGGCGAGCGCCGCGTTCATCAGCCCCACGTAGTCCGCCGCGGTGGAGGGTGCCACGATCCGCCACCCGGGGCTCGTGACGAAGACGCCCGCCGGATCCATCAGGTGCTGCGAACCGTAGCCGGAGCCCATCGCCACCTTGGTGCGCAGCACGAGAGGCATCGGATGCCTCCCGCCGAACATGTGCCGCGCCTTGGCGATCTGGTTGAACACCTGATCGGCCGCCACCCACACGAAGTCCGGGTACATGAACTCCACCACGGGGCGGAAGCGCCCGTCGAGCGCGAGGCCGCCCGCGAGGCCCGAGAAGGCGTTCTCGCTGATGGGCGTGCCGAGCACGCGATCGGGGAAAGCCATAGCGAGTCCCTTGGTGGCGCCGTTGGTGCCGCCGCCGAGCCGGTGGACGTCCTCGCCCAGCACCACGATCCGCGGGTCCTCCTCCATGCGACGCGCCATGACGCCCGCGACCGCGTCGACGAACCGCGTCTCGCGCCAGCCGTCGGCGAGTGCGGAGGGCTCGAGCGCCGTGAGGGCGTCCAGCTCGGAGGCGTCGCCCCGGATTCCGACCTCGGCGAAGCCCGGGTCGGGCCAGAGCTCGGGACGGATGCGACGGCCTCCCGGCGACGCGGGATCATCCTCGAGGAGCTCGTCGACGATCCGCGCCATCGCCTCCTGCGCCTGCACGCGTGCTCCGGCGTCCGTCTCGGCATCGATCAGCCCACGGTCGCGGAGCTCGCCCGCCAGTCGCGCGAGCGGATCACGCGCGCGCCAGCCGGCCTCCTCCTCCTTGGTGCGATAGCCGAAGGCACTGCCCGGATACGGCCCGTTCTGATGGAAGAAGCGGTAGACCTCGGCCTCCACGATCGCCGGGCCCTCCCCCGCGCGCATCCGCTCGGCCGCCTCGGTCATCGCGAGGTGCACGGCGAGCGGGTCCATGCCGTCGACCCGCCAGGAGGGGATCGCGAAACCCTGCCCGCGCACCGACATCCGCACATCGGCGGTGATCTCATCGACGCGTGTCGAGACGCCGTACAGGTTGTTCTCGATGAAGAGGCACAGCGGCAGCTTCCACGCCGACGCGAGGTTCATGGTCTCGAGCACCGAGCCGATCTGGGCGGCACCGTCCCCGAGGTAGTTGACGCTCACATCGCCCGTGCCGGAGCGCCGATGCGCCCAGGCGCTGCCCGCGGCACCGGGCGCCCCTCCGCCGACGATCGCATTGGTGCCGAGGGCACCGGCCTCGAGCCACTGAAGATGCATCGAACCCCCACGCCCCGCGCAGTAGCCGGCCGCGAGGCCCAGGATCTCGGCGAGGGTGCGGAAGAGCACGTCGTAGGCGCCATCGTCGACGAGACGGTCGAGACTCAGTCGATCCCCCGTGACGTGGCCGAGGGCCTTCGCGAGGAACTGATGATGACCGCGGTGCGAGCCGCTGACGGTGTCGCTCGAGCGCAGACCCACGATCGAACCGACCGCGCCGCCCTCCTGCCCGATGCTCGAGTGCGCGGGTCCATGCACGAGGCCCTCTCCGGCGAGCTCGAGCACCGTCTCCTCGAAGGCCCGGACGAGGTGCATGCGGCCGAGCATCGTCATGAGGAGCTGCGGGTCGGCCGCTTCCCAGTCCTCCGGGGTGGTGCGCAGCTCCACCCACGGGATGCCGGTCTCCAGGCGTCGGTGCTGGGGCATGTCGGTGCTCGCTTCCGTTCAGGTCAGAGAGTCTCGGAGGGGCGCCGCTCGGAGGGCACCTCGATGAACTCGGCGACCATGCCGAGCTCCTCCGTGAGGTCGTAGTAGGCATAGCCGCCGTCGCCGGCGACTCCGTATCCTGCGCCGGTCATGTCCGGCTCCCGGCCGATGGCGCGAAAGCGCTCGACGACCTCCTCGATCGAGGGGATCCAGTAGCCCAGGTGGTGCATGCCCCATCCACGCTCCTCGACCCACTCGTGATAGAGGCTCGGACCCTCCCCCAGCTCGATGAGTTCGAGCTGAGGGGCGCGTCCGTGCAGAGCGAGTCGGATGCTGAACCGGCCCGGCGCGCCGCGGAAACTGCTCACGGGCAGTGTCGCGGGGTTGTAGCTGTAGACGAGCCAGTCGTCGTCCCCGAAGACGATGCTCCACCGGCGCACGGCCTCGGCGAGATCGGGGACCAGCAGCGACACCTGGTCGGGCTGACGACCCGCGACGATCTCGTGATATGTCGCGAGCAGCGCTGAACGATCGGTCACGGTGATCTTCTCCTCTCGGAGGAGTCCGTCCTCCGGGGGCGGGGCGTCCCGACACGGAGGCATCGGGACGCCCCGACCGGTCAGCCCTGGTAGGCCTTGTCCATGGCCGTCAGCACGTCCTTCGAGCTCGCCTTGCCCGCCAGCAGGTTCTGCAGGCCGGCGTACATCGCCTGCTGCACCTCTGCGTTCGGCCAGTCCTGGTCGAGGTAGGCCGCGGTACGGCCTGCCGCGAGGTACGTGTTGATGAGCGCGAGGTTCGGGTCGTCGAGCTTGAAGCTGTCGTTCGGGATGCTCGGCACCACCGCGCCCACCGACTCCGCGAACAGGTTCAGCTGCTCGGGTTGGGCCAGGAAGTCCAGGAACTTCAGGGCCAGGTCGACGTTCTTCGACTTCGCGTAGACCGCCGGCCCCGCCGTCGGCCCCGCCGACAACATGAAATCGTCGGGGTTGTCGCTCGCCGGGAACGCCGAGAACTCGAGCGTCGCGTCGGGGTTCGATGCGGTGATCGCGTTCATGAGCGAGGTGATCTGCACGACGCCCAGCGCATCGCCGTCCGCCACCGCGGCGAGCGACTGCTCGAGCGAGGTGCCGACCGGATCGTCGTTGTAGCACCCGGCCTGCTGCATCTCGGTGTACTGATCGAAGGCCTTGGTGTAGCCCTCGGATGCAGCGAAGCTCGTCTGACCCGCCGCGAGCTTCTTGTTGAAGTCGGGATCCTGGGCGAAGACGAGGGTCGGCACAGAGGTGTAGGGCTGGTTCTGCACCGTCCACTGCGTCTGCGCGCCGAGCGCGAGCGCCGACTTGCCGGCGGCCTTCGCGGTGGCGCAGAGCGCGAGGAGCTCGCTGTAGGTCTGCGGCACGCTCGCGCCGACCGAGTCGAGGGCTTTCTTGTTCCACACGATGCCGAAGGCACCGACGTACGGCGAGAGCATGTAGGTCTTGCCGTCCACCTGGGTATACGGCGCGACGCCTGCCGGGAAGTCCTTCGCCCACGGCTGTTCCGACAGGTCGTAGAGCGCACCGCTCGGGGCGAGCTGCTGGATCGACCCGGAGTTTCCGT
This sequence comes from Protaetiibacter sp., assembly GCA_030150265.1. Lineage (GTDB taxonomy): Bacteria > Actinomycetota > Actinomycetes > Actinomycetales > Microbacteriaceae > Homoserinibacter. The sequence continues at coordinate 84,601 of JASLGG010000046.1, read as the reverse complement.
TGCCAGGCCAGACGTAGAAGATGTCGGAGATCGTGCCGGCCTGCAGCTGGGTGAGCTGCGTGGACTGCAGTGTCGCGTCCGAGGTGAAGGTCACATTGACCTCGACACCCGGGTTCGCGGCTTTGAACGCCTCGATGACAGCCTCGACACCCGGCTTCTCGACGCTGTTCCAGGAGATGGTGAGGGTCTTACCACCGCCTGCACCCCCGTCGTCGGAGGTCGAGCACGCCACGAGGGTGATGCCGACCGCCGCCGCGGTGAGCGCGGCGAGCACCTTCCGCTTGTTCATGTATTCCGTTCCTCTCTGGTGCGCCGGCGCCTTCGCCGGCTGTGGGTGGGCTGAGCGGGAAGATCAGCCCTTGAGTCCTCCTGCGAAGCCCTTGATGATCGAGCGCTGCATGAGGAAGTAGACGATGAGCACGGGCGTCGAGGAGATGAGCAGGCCCGCGAACACGAGGTTCCACTGCTGCACGTAGTTGCCGACGAAGCCGTACAGGGCGACGGGGATCGTGAGATTGCCCGAGCCGGACAGGTAGAGCAGGGGTGTGAGGAAGTCGTTCCACACCGCGATCGCATTGAGGATCGCGACCGTGCCGGTCACGGGGCGCAGGAGCGGGAACACCACGCTGAAGTAGCCACGCAGCGGACTGCATCCGTCGATGAGCGCAGCCTCCTCGAAGTCGCGCGGCAGCGCACGGAGGAACTGCGTGTAGAGGAAGATCGAGAACGGCATCTGCACGCCGACGTAGAAGATCACGAGACCCCAGACGGTGCCGACGAGACCGAGGTCGCGGATCGAGGCGTACAGCGGGATCATCGCGAGCTGGAAGGGCAGCAGGAGACCGGCCATGAAGAGGCCGTAGGCGAGCTTCGACCACCGGCGCGTCACGCGCGCGAGAGGGTAGGCGGCCGCAGCGGAGAACAGCACCAGGAGAAGAACGCTGATGACGGTGACGACGACGCTGTTGAGGATCGCGCCGCCGAGGTGAGCCTCGTTCCAGGCGCGCGCGAAGTTGTCGAGCGTCGGCGAGCTCGGCGGCAGCAGCGGCGAGCTCCGATCGCTCGGGGCGCGCAGGGCGATGTTCACGAGGATCACCACCGGGAAGACGAAGACGAGGGCGACGGCGATCATCACCGCCTCGAGGACGCCGGTGCGCCAGGTGTACCGGTTCATTCCGCATCCCTCCGGCCGATGACCCGGAATTGGACCCCGGCGACGATCGCGACGAAGACGGTCAGCACGAGGCCGAGCGCGATGCCGTAGCCGAACTGCCCGAACTGGAAGGCGTTCCGATACAGCAGCGTCGAGATGGTCTCGGTCGCTCCCCCGGGCCCACCCTGGGTGAGCACCCAGACCTGGTCGAACATCTTGAGGCCGCCGATGATCGACAGCATGAGGTTGATGGTGATCGAAGGCGCGAGCAACGGGCGCACGACGTACCAGAAGCGATGCCATGTCCCTGCTCCGTCGAGAGCGCTCGCCTCGATGACCTCCTCGGGGATCGACTGCAGGTTCGCCAGGAAGATGACCATCGAGTAGCCCGCGAACTGCCAGACCACGGTGATCACGATCGACCAGAGCGCGACGTCGCCGTCACCGAGCCAGGACTGCGCGAGCCAGGGCATGCCCAGGATGCCGAAGAGCGAGTTGACGGCACCCTTGGGGGCGAGCAGATATTGCCAGAGGTAGGCGACCACGACCGGCATCACCACGGCCGGCGCGAAGAGAAGCACGCGCAGCACGTTGCGCGACCGGATACGGCTGTTGACGCCGAGCGCCAGGAGCAGGCCGATGACGTTCTGGATGACGGTGATCGCGACGGCGAGGAAGAAGGTGTGCCACAACGCCTCGAGGGACGCGGGGGTGGTGAAGATCTTGACGAAGTTCTCGAAGCCGACGAAGTCGTAGCTCGGGTAGAGGCCGTTCCAATCGGTGAAGCCGAGCACTCCGCCGCGGATCGAGGGCACGATCACGACGAAGAGGTAGAAGGCGAGTGCTGGCACCACCATGAACCAGGTGGCGCGCCCGAGGCGGGTCCGCATCGTCCGCCGTGCGGCGCCTTCGCGGATAGCGGGCATCGGACCTCCTCGTTCCCTCGCTGCTGCTGTTCCGGGTCTAACTGACGCGCGTCACCGGAGCAAGGACTCCCCCGCTCGGTGGCGGTGATGTGCGTGCGCATCCAGGATCGTGTCACGCGTAGTCAAGTCGGCCCCGGGCGCCGTGCTCCGCCCCGGATCAGCCGTGCCGGAACGCGCGATGAGGCTGTTGCCAAGCGATGGTTACCCGCGTAACCTGCATTGGTGACGCGCGTAACCATTGCGTCTGCCCCACAGCTACGAGGAGGTAGCGATGCCGTCCCACGACATCGTGCAACGACAGTTCGACGAGATGCGCGTGGTCCGGATCCGGGGCGGCGCGCGCCGCAGCGCCGCCCCGCCCTCGCCCCTCGACGTCGAACGCTGGCCGCACGTGCTCGCCTACGCCGTGCAGGGCGGCGCCCGTATGCTCCGCGAGGGTGCCGCGCACGAACTCGCACCCGGAAGCCTCCTGGTGATGCGGAACGATGCGCCGTTCACGGTCGAGACCGACGAGGGAGCCGTGCTCCTCGTGCTCCTGATGCCGTTCGGCGCGATCGCCCCCTACCGCCGTTCCTTCGAACTGCTCGACGGCCGAGTCCTGCCCGCCCAGGAGGGCGCTCCGCATCTCGTCGGGCATCTCCTCGACGGCTTCGCGCGCCAGCTCCCCGAACTCGATGCCGCCCACCCGGGACGCCTCGCCCGGCACATCGTCGGCTTCGTGGCGCTCGCGTGCGCCGAGACCCCCGACCGACCGCGCAGCGACCCAATGGAGGACATCCTCGAGCGAGCACGGGACTACATCGAACAGCACCTCGGCGACGTCGAGCTGAGCCCCGAGCAGGTCGCGCGCGTGCACAACGTGTCCGTACGCACCCTGCACCGCATCTTCGAGGGCGAGCGTCTGACGGCCGGCGGATGGATCCGGGAGCGCCGACTCGACCACTGCCGCTCCGACCTCGAGAACCCGGGCTGCGACCAGGAGTCGGTGAGCGAGATCGGCACGCGCTGGGGGTTCTGGGATGCCGCCCACTTCAGCCGCCTGTTCAAGGCCCGCTACGGTCTGTCGCCGCGCGCGTACCGAGCTGCGCGTGCCGAGCGTCACGACGACCTCGTGCCGGCGATCGCATGATCGACCTCGCTGCGGTGCTCGAGGAGGCCGTGGGCGAGAGCGGGGTGGTCGGCGCACAGCTCGCGCTCGCGAAGCCTGGAGGGTTCTCCGAGCAGGCGGTCGGACTCGCCCACGCCTCACTCGGCTCACCTCTCGATCCCGGGAACCCCGTACAGGTCGGTTCCTTCGCCAAGCCCCTCCTCGCGACCGCGGCGCTGCGCTTGGCCGAGCAGGGTGCGCTCGACCTCGACGCACCGCTGTCCGCATTCGTCCCCGCCTTCGCGCCCCGAGATCCGCGAGCCCGGACCATCTCGGCGCGGCACGCCATGTCGATGTCGAGCGGGCTCGACACCGGTCCCTATCTGCGCGGCGGCGACACGGATGACTACCTCGCTCTGATCGCCGACGATCCGCTGCTCTTCGCGCCCGGCGACGGCTTCGCCTACTCGGGCGTCGGGGTCGTGCTCCTGGCCCGCGCGCTCGAGCTGAGCCTGGGGCTCCCGTGGCATCGAATCGTGACAGAGCTCGTGCTGACCCCGCTCGCGCTCGATCGGACGCGGCTCGACGGACGCGGCGAGCACGTTCCCGGGCATCGCATCGACGCCGCGGGCCGCATCCATGCAGAACATGACCCCGGCGATGTTCCGGTGCTCGGGCCGACCGGCACGACGGCGGTCTCGACCGCGGGCGAGCTCGCGCGCATCGGAGCCTCATTCGCGGGCGGCCCCGACACGCTGCTCTCACCGGCATCGCTCGCGGCGATGCATGCGGCCGTGACACCCGTCGGCGCCGGACTCATCGCCGACCACTGGGGCCTCGGCGTCTACCGTCGCGTCGTGGGTGGCGATCCGTTGTCACCCGTGCTGCTCGCCGGGCACGGCGGTCGGTGGCGCGACGGTGTCTGCGACGTGGCGTGGATCCCCGGCGCGGCGACGGCGTATGCGGTCACCACCAACACGCCGCAACGCGCGGGAGCACTCATCCAGGCGGTTGCGCGTCGGATGCTGCCCGAGCTGGGCGTCGAGGCGCCCGCGCGTCCGGCCCCGATCGAGGTCGATCCTGCCGAGATCGCCGCCGTCGTCGGAGAGTATCGCAGCCCCGCAGCCCGCTTCTCTGTGGTTCCCTCCGAAGGAGGCATCCGACTGCGCGTGCGTCGGCGCCCACGACCCGGCACCTTCGACGCGTGGGGCGAGACGGACGCCGCGCTCGTACCGATCGGCGCCCGCCGCTACCTTCCCGTGGCGGAAGGCCTCGACGAGCGTCGCCTGCAGGAGATCTGGTTCAGCCCCGACGGACGGCGGGTCTACGACGGACTCGCGGCCGGCGTGCGACCCTGACCGGGTCGCTTCGTCCGCGGGGCCTCGCCCGTCGAGCTCAGACGATCGGCCAGAGACTCGGTCGCCCGTCGACATCGACGTCGAGCGGACCGCCATCGTCGCGCACGGTGGGCTGGATGTCGGTGCTGACATACTCCAGCCGGATGCCGTTCAAGTCGCGTCGATCGGTGAACCACAGGATCGGTTCACCTCGTTCATCGAGCGACTGGCCGTCGTTGCGGATGCCGAGATCGGTGAGTTCACGCAGCCGTCCGAGCACATCGGGGTAGTCGAGGAACCCCAGATGGTGGAAGCCCTCCCCCTGAGCGGGCGAGTGCGTGCCCTCCCCGTGGAACTCCATGAGCTCGATGTGAGGCGGGCCCTCGGCCGAGAAGGAGATACGGGCATCGTGCGGGTGCGGGTCGGGATTGCTGGCATCCGCGTACCGCGACGTGCGATAGCGCGCGATGGGGCTGAAGGTGTAGCCCGTGATGCGCTCCCAGCGCGAGATCGCCTCCTCGAGGTCGGCGACGAGGATGCCGATGTGATGGACCTGCGGTGCGCTCATGGGGTGTCCTTTCAGACGGTTCGGACATTCAGATGGGGGAGAGGTCGGCCTCGAGCAGGTGGCGGATGGTCGGCAGCAGGGCCGCGAACTGACGGCTCCCCCCGTGCATGTGGGGGAACACATCGGTCGTGAAGCCGATCGCGAGCCCGGTGTCGACGTCCGCGAAGGCGACCGAACCTCCGGCGGCCTCGTGGCCGTAGGACCCTGGACCGAGCATCGGGAATTGCGGGAACGGCAGCTGCACGCCCGAGCCCAGATGGATCGGGATGCCGAGGATCGCATCGTCGCCGCGAGAGCGGGTGGCTCGCATCGAATCGCGCGACTCCGCGCCGAGCAGCCGCACCCCACCGACGGGACCGAGTGTCGCGGCCATGATGCGCGCGAGGCCGTGCGCGGTCGCGGTGCCGGAGGCGGAGGGCCAAGCGGAGCGCAGCACCTCGGGGGTGTTGAAGCGCTCGGGGTGACCGAGCAGGGTGTCGACCCCGGAATCCGGCAGTACCAGACCCGCGCGGGCGCGATCAGCCTGGTGCGGGGTGAGCAGGGTCTCGATGAAGCGCATCGGGCGCACCCGCGGGTGCAGCGCATCCGGGAGCCCCAGCCAGAACTCGGCACCGAGCGGCCCGGTGATGCGCTCGCGGATGTGGCTCGCGACGTCGCGGCCGGTGGCGCGTCGGACGACGCCGTCGATGAGAGGGCCGAAGGTGAAGGAGTGGTAGCCGTGGCGGGTGCCCGGGCGCCACAGCGGCTCCTCGCTCTCGAGCGCCGTCTCGGCCTCGCCCGCGAGGAGCTCGGCGAAGCCGAGCGGCCGCGAGATCACCGCGAGCCCCGAGCGGTGGGCGAGCACGTCGCGGGTCGTGATCGACGCCGTCGAGGGCCGCGCGAAGGCCGGCCAGACGTCTCCCATCGGCGCGTCGAGGTCGAGCTCTCCATCGGCGTGCAACATCGCGAGCGCGATGGCGGTCACCGCCTTGCTGACCGAGAAGATGGCCTGGATGCTGTCACGCGCGTAGTCGCCCGCCGCGAGGTCGACCACGGGTCGCCCGTCGCGGTAGATCGCGAGCGCCGCCCCGCCGGCTCCTTGGTCGGCGACGACGCGGCCGAGGATCTCCGCGAGCGGTGCGAAGGCGGCCTCCGCACGCCCCTCGACCGGGATCACCCGGGGCAGCGAGGCGCTCACGAGTGGATCCGCGCGAGCTCGTCGGCGAAGAAGCGCAGCCCGTCGGAGATCTCGCCGCGGGGGTCCGGCGACATGTCGATCTCGGCGATCGCCCATCCCGACCAGTCGGCCGCGCGCAGCACCCCCATCCACTCGCGCCAGTCGATCGTGCCGCGCCCCATCAGACGGAAGTAGGTGAGCATGGTCGCGTGGCGCACCATCGTCGGCCCGCTCAGGGTGTGGCCCGGCAGGTGAGCCGCGCAGTCCTTCCAGTGCATGACGGGCGTTCGGTCGACGTGACGGCGCAGCACCTCGACCGCGTCGCCCCCGTCGAGGGTGATGTGCCCGGCATCGGGGCACAGCAGAACCGTGGCGGGGTCGGTGAGTTCGAGCAGGCGGTCGACATCCTCGGTGCGCGAGCACACCGAGTAGGCGTCGGTGTGGATCGCGATGCGCACCCCCTCAGCGGCGACGACCGCGCCGAGCCGGTTGAGCTGGTCCGCCACCCGGCCCATGAGCACCGGATCGACGGGGCCTGCGAACTGCGCGGCATCGCCCGGGATGCCGACCGTCTCGGAGAATTCGGCGCGCGGGACGGTACCCATGACGATGGTCTCCGAGCCGAGCTCCCGCACCAGGGCCGCGTGCCGGCGCATGTACTCGTCGGCGGACGTCTCGGCCGAGGTGTCGTCGAGGGCGGCACCGATGAGCTTCCAGCCCGGCGCGTAGCTCGTGGCGAGGGCAAGCCCCCGCTCGGAGAGCGCACGCGCGACACCTGCGACATCACCGTAGGCGACGAGCGCGTTCTCCCATCCGCCCGGCTCAGGCGCGAGCTCGATGCCGTCGAGGCCGATCTCGGCAGCGTCGTCGAGCATCCGGTCGAAGTAGGGGCGCGGATCCCGCGACACCTCCACATCCCAGTCCGCGTATGGCAGCTCGGCGGGAAGCCCCCAATAGGCGGGCTCGAAGAAGGTGATGAGATCAGTACCCCAGCGGATGTGCTCGCTCGCCATCACGGCCTCGCGGGCACGTCGACCCAGCCGTGCGAGACGCCCGAGGCGAGTACGGCGTCGATCACCTGCTGCACATGGGTGGCGCTGGCGAAGTCGGGTGCGGCACCCCTCTCCGCGAGGATCGCGCGCACGAACTTCTGCAGTTGGATCGCGGTGCCATCGATATAGCCGGTGCCGATGCCGCCGATCGGCCACCAGATGTCCTCGTGCTTGTCGCCCATGATGATGGTGCGGAAGCCCTGCTGCTCGTCCGGGTCGGAGGTGAGACTGAGCCGCACCTCCTCGCGACGGTTCCAATCGAACTCGACAGTGCCACGGGTCGCCTCGAGCTCGAAGAAGATGCGGTTCTTGCGCCCCGAGGCGAAGATGCTCGTCGCGAAGGAACCGACTGCGCCGCTCTCGAACTCGGCGAGCCAGAGCGCTGCGTCGTCGAGCAGCTCTCCCTCGACGCGTTCGGCATCCGTCATCCAGGCGTTCTCGGCACCGGGCCGCTTGGCACGCACGAGGGAGGTGACACGCGCGACATCACCCATCAGGTACTCCGCGAGGTCGACGATGTGGGAGCCGATGTCGCCGGAAGCGCCCGACCCACCGGTCGAGCGCTTCGAGCGCCAGCCGAGATCGCCCGCGACGAAGCCGAGATCCTGCAGGTAGTGCACTCTGAACTGCAAGGGGCGGCCGAGCGTGCCGTCGTCGATGAGCTTGCGGATATAGCGCACGGCGGGGGTGTGCCGGTAGTTGAAGCCGACCTGCGTGACGACACCCGCGTCACGCCCCGCGAGCGTCATCTCCCGCGCTTCCGCCGCATCGTTCGTGATGGGCTTCTCAAGGAACACGTGCTTGCCCGCCGCGATGGCGGCGAGGGCGATCTCGCGGTGGGAGTTCGGCGGGGTCACGATGTCGACGATGTCGATGTCGTCGCGCGCGATGACGGCCCGCCAGTCGGAGCTGTGCTCGTCCCAGCCGTGCCTCGACGCCGCCGCCGCCGCGCGCTCGTCGTCGGCTTCGACGAGCACGGTCTTGCGAATGCGTGCGCCGGTCTCCGCCGCGATGGGCGCGAGCGCCCATCCGAGGCTGTGCACGTAACCCATGAACCCCCCGCCGCCGATGACCGCAACCCTCAGTTCTCTCATCCCGCGTCGTCTCCTTCATGTCCCGGGTGCGCATGCGCGCGTGTCGTCACGGTACGAGGAAGCGGGGCAGGCGCTCTTGTCAATCGGGGACCGGATAGTTGTCAGTTAACGCCGGGGGCCTCCGCGTCCCGCTGCCGCCTCTCTTCTGTGCCACATTGGTGCGGTGACCACGAGCGGCGGCGCTGACGGCGGAGACGACGCGACTCGTCCTCGCCGGCGCGTCACGAGCGAGGACGTGGCGCGCGCCTCCGGTGTCTCTCGCGCCACGGTGAGCTACGTGCTCAACAACGCCGAGGGCCGGAACATCTCGGAGCAGACGCGCAAGCTCGTTCGCGAGACCGCCCTCCGACTCGGACATGTGCCCTACGCGCCGGCGCGCGCACTCAGCTCGGGACGCAGCGACATCGTCCTCGCGCTCGTCCCCGGATTCACGCTCGGCTACGTCTTCGAGCAGGGACTCGAGGCTCTCGACGTGGCGCTCGCGCAACGGGGGGCGGCGCTCTTGGTGCACCGTCATCTCGAGAGCGTGCGCACACTCCCGGAACTGTGGCGCCTGATCTCCCCCGACCTCATCGTCACCACGGGCTTCAGCGAGGCGGAGCACCGGCTCGTACAGGAGTCCGATGTGCAGGTCGTCGACATCGGATCGATCGTGCAGCACCGCACGCTCGGCCAGGCGCAGGCGTCGCACATCGTCTCACGTGGCCATCGCCGGATCGGCTTCGGCTTCCCCGCCGATGCGAACCTCCGCCCCTTCGCCGAGCAACGGCTGGCAGGTGTTCGCGACATCTGCCGGGCGAATGGCCTGCCCGATCCGGACGTGCGCACGATCTCCTTCGACCCGGAAGGGGCGCGTGAGGCGATCCGCTCGTGGCGTTCCCAGGACGACCCGGTCACCGCGGTCTGCGCCCACAACGACGACATCGCGCTCGTGGTGCTCTCGACCGCGATCTCCCAGCGGATGCAGGTGCCCGAGGATCTCGCCGTGATGGGCATCGACAACATCCCGATGTCGGGCGTCGGTCTCACGACGATCGGCATCGACACGCCGGCCTGGTCACGCGCGGTGGTCGGGTACGTGCTGGACTCCCTCGACCGCAAGCCGCTCACGCCCACGACCGAACCGCTTTTCCGGCTCGTGGAGCGCACCTCCGTCTAGACGACCTCGCACGCGCACTCACGCGAGCCGCGCACCGCGGCATCGGGCACCGCCCCCGCGTCGCAGACAGCATGCGGCCGCTCTCAGACGAGGCGGGCCGCCTCCACCAGCCTGGTGGCTGCGACGCGCGCAGCCTCCAGACGTGCTCCGGACACCGTTGCGCCGCCATATGCCCACTCCGTCTTGCGGCTCAACAGACGCTGCAGGGAGGGTGTGAGATCGGGAGCAGCTCGCCGGAGCACTCCCAGGGCGTCCGAATGGTTCTCGCCCTGCGAGTACTCCCCGAGCCGAGCGCAGCAGATCGCATCCGCGGCGGCGACCCCAGCCAGGACGTACAGCGAGACGATGCTGTTGCCGTCGCCGTCCAACGCACGAAGGTCCTCCGCAGATCGCCAGAACTCGAGCGCCCTCTCCCGACGCTCCCGGCGGGCTTCGGGAGTGGCTGCAACCAGACGCATGCCCCTCGGCGTCACGTTCCGGCCATCCGAAGCTCTCGCATGAGCCACCCGGGATCTCCGAAGAAGGTCACGCCCTCCCGGGCGACGGCCTCGAGCAGCGGTCGATGCGACCCTGAGGTGATGTCGTCCTCATCGAGGTCTATGACCCGGGCATCATTGCCGGTCCACATGGTCGCCTGCGTGGCAAGCTCCTCGACGCCGCGTTGCCGTCCGGGTTCACTCGTCCCGGCGGGAAACACGAGAAGCACGTCGAGGTCGCTGTCGACCCGCATCTCGTGCCGGGCAGCCGAGCCGAAGATCGCGCCGAGGACCGGAGGGTCGGCCCAGAGCGACACCGCCGACCGCAAGCGCTCGATCAGTTCGTCGTCGACCGTGGCGATCCGGCGGATCGGCTCGGCCAGCAGATGCGCGTCGTTGAGTGAGTAGGTGCGGGTGCGCCCCGCATCCCTCGTGACGACGATCCCCTGCTCTGCGAGGCGCTCGGCGGCCTTGCGGATGCCGTTCGCCGAGCGCTCGGGGATGAGCGACGCGAGACGGGAGACGGTGTACTCGTCATATCCCGCCGCGAGCACGCCGAGCACGTCACCGTCCACGGTGGGGGTCACCGTGGCGAAGGGGCGCTGCAGCAGCATTCCACAATAGTAGCGTTATGCACACTTTTATGTGTGCATCGCGGCCGAGTGCATCCCTGACGCCGCCCCACCCACCTCGCGTCCGTCACCCGATGACGCCCTTGTGGGCGGCGCCTATCCGCCCAGATAGGAATGCGGCACACGGCGACAGCAACCAGAAGCTGAGCAACGGAGACGACGAGCTGGGTCACGGCGAAGAATATTTCGATTCCAGTCACGACTCGCACATGCGCGGTCGAGGCAGGTTCTGGCCGCTATGCGATGTCGCCCGCGCACCGCTGCACGTCATGGCCAGGATCGGAGGGTTCGCCTAAGATCTGCCTATGGCTCCCATCGCCAGCCGCCTCGACCGGATCACGGTGGATCCGGCGATCTGCCACGGGTCCCCCACTGTCCGCGGCATGCGAATTCGCGTACAGGATGTGCTGGAGCTGCTCGCCTCCGGGATGAGCTATGAGGAGATCCTCACGGACTACGACGAACTCGAGCGCGACGACATCCTCGCGGTCCTCGAGTTCGCGGCCCTCGACTCCGCGGCTCGGCTCCATCGCGTCGTCGCCTGACGGACGTCGCTTCGTGCTCTGCTTCCTCGTCGATCAGCAACTCCCCCAGGCGCTGGCTCGCTCCCTGTCCGGTCAAGGTCACGACGCGAGACATATCAAGGAGTACCCGGGCGGCACCACTCTCGACGACGACGACATCGCGCGAATCGCCGATTCAGAGGATCGAATCATGGTGACCAAGGACGACGACTTCCGGATCTCGCACCTCCTGAGGAATCGGCCGGTTCGCCTCCTTCACATCACCTGCGGAAACATCTCGACGCGCGAGTTGCTCGCCCTTGTCGATCGATACCACCGGGACCTGATCTCAGCGGTGGCGAGCTACCGATACGTCGAACTCGACCGCGGCGGGGTCGCCGTTCACGACCCGAGCTGAGCTGAGCGCTCACGCGCGCCGCGCCACCGCCTCGATCGCCGCGACCGGATCGGGCAGGTTCAGGACGTCGACGACGAGCAGCCCGACACCCGTCGCGGCGTAGGCGGAGATGCGCCCGCGCAGCGCGCCGGGATCGACGCCTCCGAGCGCTCCCGTGCCGCCCTCCGGCTCCACGCGGATGCGCATCGAGAGCTCGAGCCCCGCGCGGTCGCGCCCCACGGCATCGAGCGCCGCGTCGAGCGCCGCGAGCGCCCGCTCGGTCTCGGCGGGCGAGAGGTCGGCGCCGAGCCACCCGTCGCCGAGGGCCGCGACCCGGCGCAGCGCCGCATCCGAGTTGCCGCCGACGAGCACGGGCGGGCCACCCGGCCGCGCCGGCTGCGCCGGCAGCCCCATGTTCTCGACCGCCCAGAAGCGGCCCGCGAAGCTCACGGCATCGGGCGAGCGCCAGAGCTCGCGCATGAGCCGGATCGCCTCGTCGGTGCGCGCGCCGCGCTCCGACCGCGGCACCCCGAGCGCCGCGAACTCGTCGGCCATCCAGCCGATCCCCGCGCCGAGCAGGATGCGGCCCTCCGAGAGCGCGTCGAGCGTCGCGAGCTCCTGTGCGAGCACGACCGGATGCCGGTAGGGGACCACGAGCACGTTGGTGCCGATCCGCACCCGCTCGGTGACCCCGGCGACGAGCCCCATCGTCGCGACCGGCTCGAGCCAGGCGCGCCCGGTGCGGAAGGCGATGGCCCCGCGATCGGCCGAGTAGGGGTAGCCGCCGGGCGGCGCGCCCGGCTGCAGGATGCGGTCGGTCGTCCAGACGCTGTCGGCGCCCGACGCCTCGGCCGCCCGCGCGGCGTCGAGCACCGCCGCGCGCGTCGCGACCGGCCCCTCGACCGGCAGCACGAACCCGAGCCTCATGCGGTCTCCCCTCCGTCCCCGCCGCGCAGGCCGAGACCTGCCGCCGCCGCCGCGAGCGCCCCGAGGCCGACGAGGCCCGCGACGAGCGCCGCCCACCCTCCGGCGTCGTAGACGAGGCCGAGCGCCCAGCCCAGCACGCCCGCGCCGAGGTAGTAGCAGATCGTGTAGAGCGCGGAGGGCAGCGCGCTCCCCCGCCCGAGCTCGGCGACCCAGCCGGCCGCGACGGCGTGCAGGGCGAAGAAGCCGACCGTGAGCACGACGACGCCGGCGACGATCGCGAGGAGCGCATCCGGCAGGGTCAGCGCGGCGCCGAGCGTCTGCGCCCCGATGCCGGCCGCGACGACCCGGCGGCGCCCGAGCCGCGCCACGAGGCGCCCCGCCCGCGCGGCCGTGACGGAGCCGACGAGGTAGACCGCGAAGACGGCCGTCACCGTGATGTCGGGCAGCCCGAACGGCTCCCGCAGCAGCCGGAAGCCCACGAAGTTGTAGACGGCCACGAAGGCGCCCATCTGCAGGAGCGCGAGCAGGCACAGGGCGCGGATGCGGGGATCGCCGAGGGCGCGGCGGGCGGCGCCCGGCGCATCCGGGTGCTCGACGACCCGCGGGGTGAGCGCGAGGAACGCCGCGGCCGCGAGCGCGGACAGCAGCGAGACCGCCACGAGCGCGAGCCGCCAGTCGGCGAGCGCGCCGACGATCCCGGCGACGAGGCGCCCGCTGAGGCCGCCGAACGCGGTGCCCGCGACATACCACCCCGCCGCCGCCGCGGCGCGCGTGCGATCCAGCAGGTCGCCGAGATGCGTCACGGCGAGCGCCGGGATGCCGGCGAGCACCGCACCCTGCACGAAGCGCACGCCGAGCAGCCAGGCGAGGCCGTCGGTGGCCGCCACGAGGGGGCTCAGGAGGATCGTCGCCACGACGGCGACCCGCAGGAGCGTGCCGCGCCGCACGCGCCGCGCGGCGAGCGACCACGGCACGACGGCCACCGCGAGGCCCACCGCGCCCGCCGACTGCACGAGGGCCGCCGAGGAGGGTGCGAGTGCGAGGTCGCGCCCGATCGCCGGCAGCAGCGCCTGCACGCCGTAGAGCTCGGCGAAGGCCACCAGGCCCGCCGCCCCGAAGGCGACCACGGTCGGGGCGAAGGCCGTGGCCGTCCGCGCCTCCCCGTTCACCGGTCGAGCCAGCGCGCGATCTCGGTGTGGTCGGCGCCCGGCTCGAGCCCGCCCATCGCCGCTTCCCACGCGGCGACGGTGGCCCGCGCCAGCTCGCTGTCGACGCCGACCGCGTCGAGCAGTCCGCGCGCGATGCGGGCGTCCTTCACCATGAGCGCGAGGGCGAAGCCGGAGTCGAAGGTGCCGGGCAGGATGTACCGCGGCCACTTGAGCTCCGACGAGCCGCTGCGCCCGCTCGAGCCATTGACGACGTCGAGCAGCACCTCGGGCTCGACGCCGAAGCGCCGGCCCGCGAGCACCGCCTCGCTCGTGAGCAGCAGGTGCGACGCCGACAGCAGGTTGTTGAGCGCCTTGACCGCGTGGCCGGCGCCGACCGGCCCGACCCGCACGACGCGTCCGAAGACGGCGAGCACGGGCTCCACGCGGTCGAGCACGGATGCGGCCCCCGCGGCCATGACCGTCAGCGCGCCGCTGCGCGCACCCACCACCCCGCCCGAGACGGGCGCGTCGACGAGCTCGATCCCGTGCTCCGCGAGCTCGTCCGCGAGCACGCGGGTGCGGGCGGGGTCGGAGGAGCCGGCGTCGACCACGACGGCGCCCGCGGGGAGCGCCGCACGCAGCGCGGGGTCGCGCAGCACGCCCTCCACGGCATCCGAGTCCGGCAGCAGCAGCACGACGACCTCCGCGTCGGCGACCGCCTCCGCCGCGGTCGCCGAGGCGCGCCCGCCTGCCGCCTCGAGCGAGGCCCGGGCCGCCGGAAGCGGATCGGCGCCGTGCACCTCGTGCCCGGCGGCGAGCAGCCGCTCGGCGAGCGCGCCGCCCATCCGCCCGAGGCCGACGAGCGCGACGCGGGTCACTTGAACGCCAGCGCGTTGGCGGGCGAGCCCGTGCCTCCGCGCTTGTTGAGCGGGGCGGATGCCAGCAGCCCCTCGTAGACGCCGTCGGCGGCGCTGTCGGCCGCGAGGGCGCGCAGGTCCCACATCTCGCCGATGCCGATGCCGAGCAGCGCCGCCAGCCGGTAGTGCAGGAAGCCGTCGGAGTCGTCGCGCTGCATGGGCATGGCCTCGACCGCGGGGCAGTCGGCGGCGACCGCCACGACCCCCGCGTCCCACAGCCACTCGGCCATCTCCTCGGCGCGGCTGAGGCCCGGCGCCGGGAAGAAGTGCTCGAGGTCGTGCTCGGTGCTCGAGAAGTCGGCGCCTCGCGCGAGGCGCTCCTTGGTGGGACCGTCGCTCGCGAGGTACCAGTCGATCCATCCCGTGTGGAGCAGCAGGAAGGTGCCGGGCGTCACCGTCACGCCCTGCGCGTCGAGGATGTCGCGCAGCTCGGAGAGGGTGATCGCGCGGCTCGTGCCGGCGTCGAGCGGGTCGCCGCGCTCGGCGAGGTGCCGGGCCGCGTCGACCAGCACGAAGCGGCCGGCGAGACCGCGCCGCGCCCAGGCGTCGATCCCGAACCGCGGCGGCCGGGCCGTGAGGTCGGCGGTGGTCCAGCCGTTGTAGGAGCCGTAGCGCGGGTGCCGCACGTGGGCGAGCGCGTCCCACTGGCTCGACGCCTGCGGATAGAAGGAGTCGTAGCGGTCGTCGGGACCCGACGGCCCGTCGACGATCGTGTGCACGAGGCGCCCGCGGCCGAGGATCGGCGGGTTCGGCTCGTCGAGCTCCCAGTTGAGGGAGAAGACGGCGCCGCGCCGCACGAGGCGCGCCGCCTCGAGCGTGCGCTCGGGCGTCAGCAGGTTCATGGCGCCGATCTCGTCGTCGTCGCCCCACACGCCCCAGGCCGAGCCCGGCGGATGCTGCGGTGCGATCGGCAGCTCGCGGTAGCGCGGGATCTCGGTCATCGGGATGCTCCTTCCCCGGCGAGCACGCTCGGCCTGCCGGTGCGGGGGTCGACGGGGGCGGGGCTGCCGTCGTCGAGCACGATGGGGCCGGGCAGCGACGACACGAGCTCGAGGCGGGCACCCGACCAGGGTTCGGCGGCCAGGAACACCAGCAGGCGACGGCCCGCGGTATCCGTGTTCTGCGCCTCCGCGCGGGCGCCCGCCGCGAGCGCCCGATCCCGCGCCGCGTCGAGGTCGTCGAGGCCCGTGAAGGCCAGGTGGTGGGGTCCGGCGTGGCGGGCCGCGTGGGTGCCCTCGCCCGTCGCCTCGAGCAGCTCGAGACGCGGTGCCGCGCCGCGGGTGACCGCGAACCGCGCGTCGTGCCGGTGTGGGCACGGCTCGCTGCCGTCCTCGTAGCGCTCGGTGCGGTAGCGGCCGACCGGGCTGAACTCGACGCCGAGCAGGCGGCGGTAGCGCTCCACGGCCTCCTCGAGGTCGAGCACGAGGATGCCGAGGTGGTCGACGGCGGGCAGGGCCATGCGGACGGCTACTCCTGGCTGAGCCGCCGGCCGATGCTGCTGAACGCGACGGCGGCGATCAGCAGGATGCCCTGGAACAGGAACTGCACGAAGGAGGGGACGCCGACGAGGGCCAGGCCGTTGAACCCCACCGCGACCGTGACGATGCCGACGAGGGTGCCGAGGATGTGGAATTGCCCCTCGCGCAGCACCGTGGAGCCGAGGAACGCCGCGGCGAAGGAGGAGAGCGTGTAGTTGTCGCCGCCCGTCGGCTGCCCGCTGCCGATCGAGGAGGCGAGCAGCACGCCCGTGATCGCGGCGAACACCCCCGCGATCACGAACGCGGTGGTCGTGACCCGCCCGGTGCGCACGCCCGCGAGGCGCGCCGCCTCGGCGTTGCCGCCCGTCGCGCGGAGGTTGCGGCCGAAGTCGGTCTTGTTGAGCACGACCCACAGGATCAGCAGCGCGCCCGCCATGTAGAACACCGGCTTCGGGATGCCGAGCCAGCTGCCGATCGCGATCTGCAGGAACTCCGGGAACTGCGTCGACACGGGCTGCGGCGTGCCGCCCGAGATGAAGTAGTTGACGCCGATGAGCGCGCTCCCGGTGCCGAGCGTCGCGACGAGCGCGTTGACCCGCAGCACCGTCACGAGGAAGCCGTTCACGACGCCGACGATGACGCCGGCGAGCAGCGCCACGAGGATCGCGACCGGGATCGGCACCCCCTGCAGCATGAGGATCGTGACGATGATGCCGGAGAGGCTCGCCATGTAGCCGATCGAAAGGTCGAACTGGCCGCTCGCGAGCACGAGCGTGAGGCCGCCGGCCACGATCGCCCCGAGCGCCGACTGGTTGAGCACCTGGAGGAGGTTCGGGATCGTGAGGAAGTAGGGCGAGGCGATCGAGAAGACCACGAGGAGCGCCGCGAGCGCGATGAGGGCACCGTAGCGGCCGAGGATCGCCGCGGTGCGGCGCCCGATGCGCGAGGCCAGGCTCCGCGCCGGGAGCTCCGGTGCGGCCTGAGGGGTCTCGGTGAGGGTCACGACGACGTCCTTTCCTGGGTGTAGATGGCCTCGAGCATCCGGGCCTCGGTGACGCCCGGGCCGGCGAGCTCGCCGACCGTGCGCCCCTCGACCATCACGACGACCCGGTGGCACACCGCGAGCTCCTCGAGCTCGCTGCACACGACGATCACGGCGCCGCCCGCGGCGGCGAACTCCTCCGCGGTCGCCCAGATCTGGCGGCGGGCGCCGACGTCGACGCCGCGCGTCGGCTCGTCGAGCAGCATCACGCCGACGTCGCGCGACAGCCAGCGCGCGAAGACGACCTTCTGCTGGTTGCCGCCCGAGAGGGTGCGCACGGGCGAGTGGAGGGAGGCGGTCTTGATGCCGAGGCGCTCGACCATGGCGCGCACCGCCGCGCGGGCGCGCCCGTCGGCGACGAAGGGCAGGCCGCGCACGGCCCGGGAGGAGCGCCAGCCGCCCATCTTGGTGTTGAACAGCACGCTCTCGTCCATCACGAGGGCCTGCGAGCGGCGCTCCTCGGGCACGAGGGCCACGCCCCGGCCGATGGCGTCGGCAACGGACCGCGGACGATAGGGCCGTCCGCCGAGGGTCATCTCGCCCGCCTGGGGCCGCTCCGCGCCGAACAGCAGGCGCAGCGTCTCGGTGCGGCCGGCGCCGACGACACCCGCGAGGCCGAGGATCTCGCCGCGGCGCACCTCGAACGAGACGTCGTGCACGCGCGGCGCGCGGGCGAGGCCCTGCACCGCGAGCGCGACCTCCGCGTCGCGGCGCACCGGCGCATCCGGGGTCTCGACGGTCTCCCGCAGGCTGCGGGCGCCCGTGATGCCGAGCACGAGGTCCTCACGCGTGTAGCCGCCGCGCTCGGAGGATCCGACCACCTGGCCGTCCTTGAAGACGGTGACGGCGTCGCACAGCTCCTCGATCTCGTCGAGCCGGTGGCTCACGTAGGCCACCGCGACGCCCGCGGCGGAGAGCTCGCGGACGATGCCGAACAGCCGCTCGCATTCGACGTCCGAGAGCGAGGCGGTGGGCTCGTCCATCGACACGAAGCGGGCCTCGCCCACGAGTGCGCGGCCGATCGCCACGAGCCCGCGCTCGGCGATCGAGAGCTCGCGCACGGGACGGTCGAGGCCGAAGCGCAGGTCGAGCCGCTCGGCGACCTCCTTCGCCAGCGCGCGACGACGGCGCGCGTCGCCGAGCCCGAGGAAGGTCGTGGGCCGCACGCCGATCGTCATGTTGTCGATCGCCGAGAACTCGGGCACGAGCGCGAGCTCCTGGTGCATGAAGGCGAAGCCGAGGTCGGCGGCGCGCCTCGGGGAGCCGATCTCGGCGAGCTCGCCGTCGATCCGCAGCTCGCCGGCGTCGGGGGTCACGACGCCGGCGAGCACGTTGAGGAAGGTGGACTTGCCGGCGCCGTTG
This sequence comes from Protaetiibacter sp., assembly GCA_030150265.1. GTDB lineage: Bacteria > Actinomycetota > Actinomycetes > Actinomycetales > Microbacteriaceae > Homoserinibacter. The sequence goes on along the minus strand of JASLGG010000046.1, from coordinate 66,187 downwards.
GCGCCGACGAGCCCGTGCACCTGCCCCGGGAGGATGTCGAGGCCGACACCGCGCAGCGCACGGACCGCGCCGAAGGACTTGGCGAGTCCCCGGGCGCTGATGAGGGGCGCGCGCTGCACGGTGTCGGTCATCGGATCTCCTGGGGGCGGTGCGGCGTCAGCTCGCGAACTCGGGGTGGTCGGCGAGGAACTGGTCGAGGTTCTCCGGCGTCACGACCGTGGTCGCGGCGTCGACCTCCTGCGGGGCGCCGCCCGCGAGGTGGTCCTTGATGAGCTTCACGATCTGCGCGCCCTCGCCCGCCGAGTCGATCGCGAGCACGGCCGCGAGGTACCCGCTGCGGATGGGCTCCACGACCTGGGCCGAGAAGTCCCAGGTGTAGATCGGCACCTGGCGGCCGGCCTGCTGCAGGGCCGCGTAGGCGCCCATCGCGGGGTCGGCGAAGCAGGCCCAGATCACCAGGTCGGCGCCCTCGCTCTCGGGGTTCGCCTGGAGCCACGCCGCGGTCGCCGCCTGCGCGTCGGTCACCTGGCCGGGCACGACGACCTCGTGCTTCTCGATCTTGTCGGAGAGGCCCGCGGCCGCGAGCTTCTCGTCGAGGTCGGCCTCACGCGCGCGGCACGGGGCGCCGGGCTGTAGGGTCATCGCGAGGATCTTGAGCTTCGGCAGGTCCTTGATCTGCTCGATCATGTACTCGTTGATGGGCGGCGCGACGGTCGTCGAGATGGCGCCCGCGACGCCGTCCTGCAGCGAGCCGGCCAGGTAGAAGACCGGGATGTCGGCAGAGGCCGCGCCCGTCATGCACTGGGCCATCTGCGTCGTGTCGAACACCGAGATGACGATGACGTCGACCTGGCGGGTCACGTACTGGGTGCAGATGGTGTTGGCCTGGGCGGCGTCGCCCTTCGGGTCCTGGGTGAGCACCTGCCAGCCCTCGGCCTCCATGGCGCTCTTGGCGGCATCCGTCTCGGCCTTCGCGGCGAGGGTGGTGGTGTCGTAGCTGACGATGCCGACGGTGATCCCGCCGTCGCCGCCGGTGGAGCCGCCGCCGGGGGCGGCCGGGGTGCAGCCGGCGAGCAGGGCGCCGGCGAGGGCGAGGACGCCCAGCGCGACGCCGCGCCGGCCTCGCGTTCCGAGTTGTGTGATCACGTCTTCCTCCTTGAAGGGTGGCTCGCGCCGCGGGGTCGCGGATGGGGTTCCGCGTTCTCAGGATCGAGCGGACGGCCGTGCGAGGGCATGCCTGCGCTTGCCAGGTAGTTGCACGCGCACGCCATCCCGCTACTTGAGCGCGAGCGCGTTCGCGGGCGAGCCGATGCCGCCCGGCACCCGCAGCGGGGCCGCGGTCAGCAGGCCCTCCCAGACGCCGTCGGCGGCGCAGTCGTCCGCGAGCGGGTCGAGCTCCCAGAGCTCGCCCACCGCGATCCCGAGCATCGGGATGAGCCGGTAGTGCAGCCAGCCGTGCTCCCCGGCGCGCGAGAACGGCATCGCCTCGAGGGCCGGGTTGTCGGCGGCGACGGCCGCCACCCCGCGATCCCACAGCCAGGCGGCGACCTCCTCGTCGGCCGCGAGGCCCGGCGTCGCGGGCATGAGCTCGCGGTCGCGGTCGAGGTCATTGCTCGGCACCCGGGCCGCGACGCGGGCGCGCTCCCCGGGCGGGGCTGCACGGAAGCCCGCGAGCCATCCGGTGCGGATGAGCAGCACGGTGCCGGGACCGGGCTCGACGCCCTGCGCGGCGGCGGCCGCCTCGAGGTCGGCCACGCCGATCTCGTCGCGCGCGTCCCAGCGCAGCGGGCGCCCCGTGGCCGCGCGGTGCCGCGCGACGTCGAGCAGCACGAAGCGCGCCGCGATGCCGCGCTCGCCCCAGCGGTCGACGCCGAGGCGGCCGCCCCGGCCGATCCCCACCAGATCGGCCGGGGCGCCGTTGTAGAAGCCCAGGCGCGGATGCCGCACGTGGGCCAGCGCATCCCACTGGCTGCTCGCCTGCGGGTGCATGTCGTCGTAGCGGTCGTCGAGCGAGGTCGGCTCCTGCACGACCGTGTGCCGCAGCGGCCTCCTGCCGAAGAGCGGCGGATCCGGCTCGTCGATCGGCAGCGAGAGCGGGAACACCGCACCGCGCCGCACGAGCGCCGCGGCCGCCGCCGCGCGCTCCGGGGTCGCCTCGCGGAGCGTTCCGACCTCGTCATCCGGTCCGTACACGCCCCACGAGGTGCCGGCGAGCCCGTCGGTGCGGGCCGCGAGCTCGCGGTACGCGGGCCTCGTCACCCGGGCACCCGGATGCGGTCGTGCGGCGGATGCCGCCGGGCCGGCGCCTCGATCGCCTCGAGGTAGGAGCCCACGACGTCACGCACGTCGAAGAAGGCGTACTCGCCGTCGCCGTCGACCCCGTGGCCGCCCCCGCTCAGCACCTCGGGCACGCCGAGCGCCGCGAAGCGGGCCCGCTCCTCGGCGACCGACGGCACGTAGTAGCCGAGGTGGTGGAGTCCGGCGCCGCGCTCCTCGAGGAAGGTGGTGTAGATGCTGGGGCCCGTGACGGGCTGGATGATCTCGAGCGCGGGCCCGTAGGCGGGCATCGCCACGAGCGAGCGGTAGTCGGCGTCGCGGCCGAGGTAGCGCCGACGCGGCACGTAGGCGGCGTCGTAGTCCCAGACCAGCCACTCCTCGACGCCGAGCACGCGCGCCATCCTCTCGACGGCCGGGCGCAGCTCGGGCACGACGTAGGCGACCTGGTCGGGCGGCCGCCCGACGAGCGGCAGCCGGGTCGTCGTCGCGGCGGTGCCGAAGCCGCTCATCCGCTCAGCCCTCCGATCCCGTCGCCGCCTCGGCGTCGAGCTCCTCGAGCACCTGGCGGGCGACCCGGAAGGCGTCGAGCGCCGCCGGCACGCCGCAGTAGATCGCGGCCTGCAGCAGCACCTCGCGGATCTCCTCGCGCGAGACGCCGTTCCGCACGGCGCCGCGCACGTGGATGGCGAGCTCGTGCGGTCGGTTGAGGGCCGTCATCATCGCCAGGTTGAGCAGGCTGCGCGTCGGGCGCGGCAGCTCCTCGCGGGTCCAGACCCGGCCCCAGCAGTACTCGGTCACGAGCTCCTGGAGCTCGCGCGTGAAGTCGTCCATCGCGGCGAGGGAGCGGTCGACGTAGGCGTCGCCGAGCACCGCGCGGCGCACCGCGAGGCCGGCGTCGAAGTGCTCGCGGGAGGTCAGCTCGCTGGGCATGCCGCCATGCTCCCCCGGCCCGCCGGGGGCCGCTTGCCCGCGAGCGACAGCATCCTGCGCGTGCCGGTCACCCGCCCCACCCGCCCGCGCCGCCCGCTCACGCGGGGTGCAGCAGCGCGGCGATCACGAGCAGCACGGGCACCGCGAGCACCGTGGTGAGCAGCACGACATCGCGCGCGAGGGTCTCGCCGCGGCCGAAGCGGGAGGCGTAGGTGTAGATGACCTGACCGGTCGGAAGCGCGGCCACCACGACCGTCGCGAACACGACCTCCGGGGCGAGCCCGAGCACCGGTCCCGCGACGACCCATGCCACGAGCGGCATGACGACGCCCTTGATGAGGGTCGCGGCGAGCACCGGCATCCGGTCGCTCCCCGGCTCGAGCACGCGCCGCCCGCGCAGCGACACTCCGAAGGCCAGCAGCACGACGGGGATCGCCGCGTCCGCGAGCAGGTCGAGCGGCGCCTCGACCACGGCGGGCAGCTCGATCCCGAGGAGCGCGATGGCGACACCCGCGGCGGCCGCGACGATCACCGGGTTCCGCAGCGGCTGGGTGAGCACCCGGCCGAGCGACAGGCGGCGCCCGGAGGTGCCGTCGAGCACCGCGAGGAGCACGGGCGTGAACGCGATCGGCTGCAGCACGAGCACCGCCGCGATCGCCTGCGGGTCGTCGATCACGAACGCCGCGACCGGCACCCCCATGTTGTTGCTGTTGAGGAACATCGCCGCCGCCGCGCCGACCGCCGTCTCGCCCGCGGGGCGCCGGAAGAGCAGCAGGGCGAGCAGCAGGTAGAGGGCGCCCGCCGCGAGCGCGCTCGCGACCGCGACGCCCATGTAGTCCGAGAACAGCACGGCCAGGTCGGCGTGCGCGAGGATGCGGAACAGGATCGCCGGGGTCGCCACGAAGAACGCGACCTTGTTGAGCACGGTCGCGGTCTCGGGGCTGAAGGCGCCGAGACGCGCGCACAGGTAGCCGACGAGCACGACGACGCCGATGACGGCGACGCCCTCGAGCACGCCTAGCACGGCACGCCGCGGGACGCGGAGGGGCGAGCGGTCACTTCGCGGGCGGTCCCCAGAGGCTCGCCTTGCCCGTGACGGGGTCGCGCCACAGCTCCGAGCCGTCGTCGGCCACGATGGGGCCGGGCAGCGGCGAGATGAACTCGACCCGGATGCCGTCGAGCACCGTCTTGTCGGTGAACATCAGCAGGATGCGACCCTCGGCGTCGAAGGAGCACCCGTCGATCGCGACGCCCCGGGCGGCGAGCTCGTCGCGCTTGCCCTCGGGGTCGGCGACGTTCTGGATGCCGAGGTGATGGATGCCGAGCTGCTCGGGCCCGTGGGTTCCGGAGCCGGTGACCTCCATGAGCTCGATGCGCGGCGGGCCCTCGAGCGAGAACGCGATGCGCGCGTCGTGGAAGTGCGGCTCGGGGTCGCTGTGGTCGGCGTAGCGCTCGGTGCGGTAGCGGCCGATGGGGCTGAAGGTGTAGCCCGTCACGGCCGACCAGCGCTCGATCGCCTCCTCCAGGTCGGGCACCAGGATGCCGATGTGCTCGATGAGGGGTGCCGTCATGGCCGTCTCCCGGGGTCGGTGCCGGCGGACTCGCGCCGCAGGCAGTGGCGGATGGTGTCGACGAGCGCGAGCCCCGCGGGGCTCGCCCCCGCCATGCGCGGATGCACGTCGGTGGTCCAGGCGACCGCGAGCCCGGCATCCGGGTCGGCGAACGCGAAGGAGCCCCCCGCGGCCTCGTGGCCGTAGGAGCGGGGGCCGAGGAGCGGCAGCTGCGGGAAGGGCAGCTGGGTGCCGCTCGCGAAGGCGGTCTCGACGCCGAGCACGGCATCCGTGCCCCGCGAGCGCTCCTCGCGCAGCGCCCGGCGCCCGGCATCGCCGAGCAGCGGGCCGTCGAGGGTCGCGGCGAAGAGGGCGGCGAGCGAGCGAGCGCTCGCGACGCCGCTCGTGGAGGGGAGACCCGCGCGGAGGAGGCCGGGGTGGTTGTAGAGGTCCATCTCGCGGTTCAGCGCCGCGGTGGTGCCGGCCGGGATGCCGCTCGCCGCGACGAAGGCCGCGCGCGTCGTGGAGATGGCGGGCGGGGAGTAGCTCACGGGCGCGACGCGCGGGAGCATCTCGTCCGGCAGGCCGATCCAGAGGTCGAGACCGAGCGGCGTGGCGAGGTGCCGGGCGAGGTACTCCCCCACCGAGACGCCGAGCCGGCGACGGAACACCCCGTCGAGCAGCGGGCCGAAGGTGAAGGCGTGGTAGCCGTGGCGGGTGTCCGGCTCCCAGTACGGCTCCTGGTGCGCGACCGCGTCGTCCGCGGCCCCCGCCATGAGCTCCTCGAAGCTCAGCCGGCGATCGAGCGAGGCGATGCCGGAGCGGTGCGCGAGCACCATGCGCGTCGTGATGGCGGCCGTCGAGGGGCGCCGGAACTCGGGCCAGGAGGCGCCGAGCGGCTCGTCGAGGTCGAGCGCGCCCGCCTCGGCGGCGTGCGCGGCGGCGACCGCCGTGATCGCCTTCGACACCGAGAAGACGAGCTGCACGGTGTCTCTCGCGTAGCCGCCGCCCCACAGGTCGACGACGAGCTCGCCGTCGCGCACGATCGCGAGCGCCGCCCCTCCGCCGCCCTGGGCCGCGACGGCGCGCGCGAACACCTCGGGCAGCTCCGCGAAGGGAGCCGCCGCGGTGCCCGCGACGGGGATGAGCTCGGGGCCGGTCATGGTCAGCTGTAGATCGGCGCCAGGTGCTCGCGGAAGTACTCGAGGCCCTGCCGCAGCTCGATGACCGGATCGGGCGAGTGGTCGATCTCCTCGGTCGCCCAGCCGCTCCATTCGTGCTCGCGGAGGATGCGCATCCACTCCTGCCAGTCGACGATGCCCGACCCCAGGATCCGGAACGACTGCATCGTCTGCTCGTGCCGCTGCTTCTGGTCGCCGCGCTGCAGGTGCCCGGACTTCGGGCCGATGCAGTCCTTCCAGTGCATGGTCGGGATGCGGTCGATGTGGTCGCGCAGCACCGCCACGGCGTCGCCGCCGTCGAGGGTGATGTGGCCGGCATCCGGGCAGAGGGCGACGGACGCGGGGTCGGTGAGCTCGAGCACTGTCGCGATGTCGTGGTTGCGCGAGCAGATCGAGTACGCGTCGGTGTGGATCGCGATCTGCACGCCGTGCTGGATCGTGATCGCGCCGAGGCGGTTGAGGTGCTCGGCGAAGCGCTCGTGCACCTCGCGGTCGACGGGGCGGGTGAAGTCCTCCTCGGTCGCGGTGTCATCGGGACTGTCGTTGCCGAAGCGGCTGCGCGGCAGGTTGCCCGTGACGATGGTCGCGGCGCCCATCTCGGCGAGGAACTCGGCGTGCCGCCGGAAGGCATCGTCGGCGACCGGGACGAGGGCGGGGTCGGCGATGGCGTTGCCGATCAGCTGCCGCCCGTGGGCGTAGCTCGAGCTCAGCGCGAGCCCGCGCTCGTCGAGGGCGTCGCGGAAGCCCTGCACGCCGCCGTAGACCTTCAGCGCGGCCTCCCATCCGGCGGGATCGGGCGCCAGCTCGACTCCTTCGAGGCCCGCGTCGCGCGCGCCGTCGAGCATGCCGTCGAAGTAGCGGCGCGGGTCGGCCCAGAAGGCCTCGGTCCAGCGGGGGTGGTCGAGTCCCGGCTCGAGCCCCCACCATCCCGACTCGTAGAAGCCGATGATGTTGGTGCTGAAGCGGATGCCGCTCACGCGCCGACCTCGACCCAGCGGTCGGACTGCGCCGCGCGGTACACCGCCGCGACGACCTCCTCGACGTGGGCCGCCCGCGCGAAGTCGGGGGCCGTCGGGGTGCCGTCGACGATCGCGCGGATGAAGTGCTGGAACTGGATCGCCGACACGTCGGGGTAGCCCGTGCCGAGGCCCGCGAGTCGCCACCAGCCGTCGGGGTGCTGGTCGTTGGTGTGGATCTCGCGGAAGCCGCGGTGGTCGGCGGGCTCGTCGACGTAGGCGACGCGGAACACCTCGCGGTCGTTCCAGTCGAACTGCACCGCTGCACGGCTGGCGTCGAACTCGAAGTACACGCGGTTCTTGCGGCCGACCGCGTACTGGTTGACCGAGAAGGTGCCGATGGCGCCGTTCGCGAACTCGGCGAGCCAGACCGCCGCGTCGTCGATGTGGTCGCCGGCGATCCGCTCGGCGTCGGCGCGCCAGCCGTCGCCGTCGTAGCTGCGGGCACGGGCCGCGACGCGCACGATGTCGCCGAACAGGTGCTCAGCGAGGTCGATGACGTGCGAGCCGATGTCGCCGACGGTTCCGGATCCCCCGGTCGCCTTGAGCGCGCGCCAGCGGTTCGGGTCGGCCCAGAAGCCGACCTCCTGGGTGTAGCTCGCGCGGAACTGGAGCGGCGTGCCGAGGCGGCCCTCGTCGAGCAGCTTCTTCGCGAACGACACGGCGGGGGTGTGGCGGTAGTTGTAGCCGACCTGGGTGACGACGCCCGCACGCCGGGCGGCCTCGACGATGGCGCGGGCCTCGGCGGGGTCGTTGGTGATGGGCTTCTCGCAGAACACGTGCTTGCCGGCCTCGATCGCGGCGAGGGCGATCTCCGCGTGGAACTGCGGAGGCGTGCAGATGTCGACGACGTCGATGTCGTCGCGCGCGACGATCGCGCGCCAGTCGGTCGCGGACTCGGCCCAGCCGAGCTGACGCGCGGCGGCGCCCGCGACATCCGGGTTCGCGTCGACGAGCACCTGCTTGACGACGGTCGCGCCGAGCTCGCTCGCGATGGGCGCGAGCGCGTAGGCGAGGCTGTGCGCCCGCCCCATGAAGCCCGCCCCGACGAGCGCGACCTTGAGTTCCTTCACCGATGTCCTCCGTGTGGTTGTGTCCCCAGCGTGCGCGCACGCGGGCCCGCGGTCTTGCGTACGACCGCCGTGCCTTTGCCCGTGCCCGCCTCAGGCGCTCGCGCGGAGCGGCGCACCGGATGCCGTGCCGAGCGCCTCCTGGCGGTAGGCGCGCGGCGAGGCGCCGAAGGTCGACTTGAACAGGCGGCTGAAGTGGGCCGCGTCCCAGAGGCCCCAGCGCGCGCCGATGGCGCTCACCGAGAGACCGGCGTGGGCGGGGTCGCCGAGGTCGGCGCGGCAGCGCTCGAGGCGGCGGCCGCGCACCCAGGCGCCGAGCGTCATGCCCTCGCGCTCGAAGAGGCGGTGCAGGGTACGGGTCGAGATGTTCTGGGAGGCGGCGATGCGGTCGGGCGTGAGGTCGAGCTCTCCGAGGTGCTGCTCGATGAAGTCGACGGCGCCGCTCAGCATCGTGGAGCGCCAGGCGCCCTCGTCGTCGCGCGCGTCGAGGCACATGAGGCCGATGAGCCCCACGACGTGCTCCGCGAGCCGCACGGGGTGCTCGGTCGCGGCCTCGCCCTGGGCGACCACACCGCGCAGCAGGTACGCCACGAGTCCCGAGGTGCCCTGGGCGGCGGCCAGCACGCGGCCGGCCGCGGCCTGCAGCGCCTGCGCGTGCGGGCCCGCGGCCGCCTGCGGGATGCGCACGATGATGAGCTCGGCGCCGTCCTGCACCTCCACCGCGATGCGGCCGGATGCGCTCATCACGGCGAGCTCGCCCTGCTGCACGAGCGGCGGCTCGGTGCCGAGGCGCGCCGAGCCCGCGACGAGGTAGACCACGTCGAAGCAGCGGTCGCCCGCGGGACGGTCTTCGAGCATCCAGATGCCCGCGCCGAGGCGGGTGACCTCGAGGCGGTCGATGCGCACGGTGGCGGCGGATGCGACGGCGGGGGCGAGAGGGCTCATCATCGACTCCTTCGGCGAAAGGGTTACTCGTGTCAGTTACTCGTGTAACGCGGGCCATGTTACTCGAGTAACCGAGAACGTCAAGTCCGGCGCGAGCGGTCCACGGCGCCTCAGGCGGTGCGGCGCTCGATGACGCGCAGCAGCTCGTGCGACACGGGCTGCGGCTCCCGGTCGTCGAGCAGGGCGAGCGCCGCGGCCACCACGTCGTCGCCCCAGCGGTCCACGTCGATCTCGACCGTCGTGAGATCGAGGCGCGCCGATGGGATGTTGTCGACGCCGATGACCGCGAGATCGCGCCCCGCCTCGAGCCCGCGACCCTGCAAGGCGCTGACCAGCAGCAGCCCGATCTCGTCGTTGTGGGTCGCGACCGCCGTGAGGCCGGGGGTCGCGAGGAAGACGTCGAGCGCGGTCGACACCGAACGGATGTCATCCGGGTCCACCGTGCACACGACCGGCTCCGGGATCCCGAGCTGCGCGCACTCCTCCTGGATGCCGCGCAGACGCTCCCCCGCGATGAGCTGCAGGCTCGGCTCGCTCGGCAGCACGTACCCGAGCACCCGGTGGCCCTTCGCCGTGAGATGGTCGGCCTGCATCCGCCCGATCTGCACGTTCGGCATCGTGCCGTGCACGCGCAGCACGCGGCTCGCGGCGAGCTCGATGCCCTCCTGCTCCGAGATCGTGAGGCCGCCCATCACGACCACGAGGCTCGGCGACACGAGCTGCCAGAGCTCCTGCACCGAGCGCAGCGACTCGTCGTAGCGGTGGATCAGCAGCACGAAGCCGCGCTCGGCGAGCGCCACGTCGAGCCGCCGCAGCAGGGAGTTCGAGATGTAGCCGGGCGAGAAGTCGCGCACGAGCGCGAGCACGACGTCGCTGCGGCCGAGCCGCAGCATCCGGGCCGGGGCGTAGGGCACGTGTCCGAGCTCCCGCGCGGTGCGCAGCACGAGCTCGCGCGTCGCCTCCGAGATCATCCGGCCCGGCACGTCGTTGAGCACGTAGCTGACCGTCGCGCGCGACACCCCGCACGCGCGCGCGATGTCCTCGTGCGTCACCCGCTTGGGGCGCCGCGGGCCGGGACCGGCATCCGCGCTCATCGCTCTCCCCCTCCGGGCTCTCGGGGACGTGCATCATCGACGTCCGCTCGGATATTACCGAGCCGCGGCCCCCTCCGTTTGCGTCTGACGGCCACCGGATGCGCGATCCCTGCCATCCGCGCCCCGCCGGTTGCCCCCGCGCGCCAGCCTGTTGCGCCTCGCCGCCAGGCTCCGGCGCCGGCGCACGGGAGGCCTAGCATGACCCCATGGTGCTGCCCTCGACCCTGCCCGCGCCCGTGCTCCCCCGGCTCACGGACGGCCCGAGGCTCCGCTGGGGCATCCTCGCCCCCGGGGGCATCGCGGGCGTCTTCGCCGACACGCTGCACCGCAACACCGACCAGCGGATCGTCGCGGTCGGCTCGCGGAACGCCGAGCGCGCCGCCGCATTCGCGACCCGTCATGGCATCGAGCGGCACGTCGACGACTACCGGCGGCTCGTCGACGACCCCGAGGTCGACATCGTCTACGTGGCCGCGCCGCACACCCATCACCTGCCGCTCGCGACCCTCGCCCTCGAGGCCGGCAAGCACGTGCTCGTCGAGAAGCCGCTCGCGGCGAGCGCCGAGGAGGCCCGGCAGCTCGCCGAGACCGCCCGGCGTGTCGGCCGCTTCGCGATGGAGGCGATGCACACCCGCTTCCACCCGCGCACCACCGTGATCGAGCGGCTGCTGGCCGACGGCGCGCTCGGCGAGCTGCGGCTCGTGCAGGCCGAGCTGGGCCTCGGCGGCGTGACGGACGACCCGCGCAACCGGCTCCTCGACCCGGCTCTCGGCGGAGGCGCGGCCCTCGACCTCGGCGTCTACCCGCTGTGGTTCCACGACTTCGTGCTCGGTGGCGCGAGCCGCATCGAGGTGAGCGGCACGCTCGGCCCGACGGGCGTCGAGGATCAGTGGAACGCGACCCTGCACCACGAGGGGGGCGCCCTCGGCATGGTCGCCGCCACCATGCGCGCCTGGACCCCGAGCCACGCGGCGATCGGCGGAGACGAGGCGCGCATCCACCTCGACTCCCGGCATCCGCAGCCCGGCGGCTTCACCGTCTACGACGGCGCGAACCAGCCGGTGCTGCGCTTCGACGACGAGTCGGGCATCGTGGGCGGTCAGGGCCTCTGCCGCCAGGCGGCCTGGGCCGCGCAGCACATCGCCGACGGGCTCACCGAGTCGCCGATGCATCCGCTCTCCGCCTCGATCCGCGTGCTCGAGGCCGTCGACGCGGTGCGCGCCGGGCTCGGTGCCCCGCGCCTGGGCGGAGCCGAGGCATGATCGCGGCGCGCTACGCCCGCTACGGCGGTCCCGAGGTCGTCGAGCTCGTCGAGGTCCCGGATGCGGCGCCCGGCCCCGGCGAGTACCTCGTGGAGCTGCGCGCCGCCGGCCTCAACCCCGCCGACGTGAAGGTGCGCCGCGGCGCGACCCCGATCGCGCCGCTCCCCTCCGGGATCGGGCGCGAGTTCGCGGGCGTCGTGCGCGCCGCCGGCGAGGGCGCGACGCGCTACCGCGTCGGCGACGAGGTGATCGGCACGGGCGAGTGGGTGATCGGCGAGCGCGTCGTCGCCCCCGAGGAGCTGCTCGCGGCCAAGCCCGCGGCCCTCCCCTGGGCGTGGGCGGCCAGCATCCCCGTCGCCGTGCAGACCGCGGCGGTCGCCGTCGCGTCGCAGGCGCCGGGGCCCGGCGACACGGTGCTCGTGAGCGCCGCGGTCGGCGGGGTCGGCTTCTTCGCGTCCCAGCTCGCCGTGCGCTCCGGCGCACGCGTCATGGGCACCGCGAGCGAGCGCAACCACGCGCTGCTGCGCGAGCTCGGCGTCGAGCCGGTCGTCTACGGCCCGGGCCTCGCCGACCGCCTCCGCGCGCTCGCCCCCGAGGGCATCGACATCGTGCTCGACCATCAGGGCCCCGAGACGATCGAGGCCGCCCTGGAGCTCGGCGTGCCGCGCGAGCGCATCAACACCATCTCGGGCTACGACACCCGCTACGCGGTGCGCTACGTGGGCCGCAAGGGCATGAACCGCGAGCTCGTCGAGGAGCTCGCCGACGACCTCGTCGCCGGCCGGCTGCGGATGCGCATCGAGGCGGAGTACCCGCTCGCCTCCATCGTCGACGCCTACCGCCGCCTCGAGACCGGCCACCTCGCCGGCAAGGTCGTGCTGACGCTCCCCTGACCGCCGCTCTACTCCGCTGGTCGAGGAGCGCCGCGCGCAAGCGCGACGCGTCTCGAAACAGCTACCTCGAAACCGGTGGCAAGCACGGAACGGCCGCCCCTCCGGAGAGGGACGGCCGTTCGGATGAGGGGATCGACTACTTGGTGTCGAACTCCTTCTGCATCGACGCGAGCATGTCCTTCGGCGTCGCCGAGCCCACGAGGAGCCCCTGGATGCCGTTGACCATGGCCGACTCGATGCGGGCGTTCGGCCACATCTGGTTGAGGTAGTGCACCGCCTGGCCGTTGTCGAGCGTGTCGATGAGGAACTGCTCGTTCGCGTTCGCCGGGGTGTAGCCCGCCGTGATCGTCGGCACGGTGCCGGGCATGGCCGCCTGGTAGAGCGAGATGTTCTCGGCGAGGAACTGCACGAACTTCTTGGCCGTCTCCTGACGCGGGGTCTTCGCGTTGATCGCCGCGCCGCCCTGCGTCGACAGCGTCACCGCGTTGGTGGCCGGGTCGTCGTCGCTGTGGAACGGGTAGATCCGGAAGTCGCCGTCCGGAGCCGCCGCCTGGAGGGCCGCGATGCGCGTGCCGATGAGGAACTGGCCGAGCGCCTCGCCCGAGGCGACCATGCGGTTCGACTCGTCGTAGGGCGTGCCGGTCGAGTTCGGCTGGAAGCAGCCTCCGTCGATCATCTCCTGGTACTTCTCGGTCGCCTCGACGTAGCCCTTGTCGTCGGAGAAGGTGGTCTTCCCGTCGAGGAGCTTCTGGTCGAAGGAGGTGTCCTTGCCGTAGACGAGGTCGGCGACGAGGTTGTAGTACGGCGCCTGGCCCGCGTAGAGGTTGTTGCCCGCGAGCGCGAACGCGACCTTGCCGGCCTTCGCGGCGGCCTGGCAGAACGGCAGCACGTCGCTCCAGGTCTCCGGCGGGGTGAGGCCCGCCGCGTCGAGCGCGGCCTGGTTGTAGACCGGCGTGAACGCCGTGGCGAGCGGCGCCATGATGTACGCCTTGCCGTCGATGCTCACGAGGTCGCGGATGAAGTCGGGGTAGGAGGACACCCACGACTCGCCCGAGAGGTCGGCGAGGAAGTCGCCGCTGTCGAGCTGGCGGATGGCGGCGGTGTTGCCGTCGCCCGGCCAGACGTAGAAGACGTCCGCCGCGGTGCCCGTGCCGAGCTGCGTGCGAATCGAGGCCTGGTACTGCGCCGTGTCGGCGGTCGTCACGACGACCTGCACGCCGGGGTTGGCCTCCTGGAACGCGGCGACCACCGCATCCATGCCGGCCTTCTCGTTGGCGAGCCAGTCGATCTTGAGGAAGGTGCCGTCGTCGGTCGCGCCGCCTCCGCCGTTCTCGGCGTCGGGCGCGGTGCAGCCGGCGAGCAGCATGCCGGCCACGGCGACGATCGCGCCGCCGAGCGCCAGCTTTCGGTTCCACTGCATCGTGGGGGTTCCTTTCTTCGAGGTGCTGTGTGAGGGGTGGGGTCGGTGGGCGGGCGGCGTCATCCCTTGACGCCGCTCGCGAAGCCCTGGATGAGGGTCTTCTGGAAGACGAAGAACGCGATGAGCACGGGCACGACACTGATGAGGAGAGCCGCGAAGACGAGCGGCCAGACGGTCGTGTTGTCGTTCACGAAGCTGTAGACCGCGATCGGCACCGTGCGGTTGGGCGAGCCGCTCAGGTAGAGCAGCGGGGTGAGGAAGTCGTTCCACACGAACAGCCCGTTGAGGATGACGACGGTGCCGGTGATCGGCCGCAGCAGCGGGAACACCACCCGGCGGAAGCGGCCGAACACCCCCGCGCCGTCGAGCGACGCGGCCTCCTCGTACTCGGCGGGGATCTGCCGCAGGAAGGTCGTGTAGAGGAAGAGGGTGAACGGCAGGCGCAGGCCCACGTAGATGATCACGAGCGGCACCATCGTGCCGAGCAGCCCGAGGGCGGCGAAGTTGCGGTAGAGCGGCACGAGCCCCAGCTGGAAGGGCACGAGCAGGCCGATCATGAACAGGTAGAACGCGGGCGCCGACCACCGCGCGGTCGCGCGGGCCAGGCCGTAGGCGCACAGCGAGCCGAGGCCCACGAGCAGCAGCACGCTCACGACGGTCACGACCGCCGAGTTCGCGATCGCCTGGCCGAGACCGGACTGCGTCCAGGCCTGCGCGAAGTTGTCGAAGGTAGGCTCCGCGGTCGGCACGAGCGGCGAGGAGAGGTCGCTCTGCCGACGCACCGAGAGGTTCACGAGCACGTACACCGGGATCATGAAGATCAGGGCGACGACGATCATGACGCCCTCGAGCGTCCCGGTGCGCCAGGTGTAGCGGTTCATCGGGCGCCTCCCTTCAGCAGGCCGCGGTACTGGATGAAGCCGAGCACGCCGACGATCACGGCGAGCACGACCGCGATCGCGGTGCCGCGTCCGAGCTCCCCGAACTGGAACGCCGTGCGGTAGACGAGCGTCGAGAGCGAGTGGCTCGTGTCGGCGGGGCCGCCGCCGGTGGTCACCCAGATCTGGTCGAAGATCATGAAGCCGCGGATGAGCGACAGCATGATGTTGACCGTGATCGCGGGGGCGAGCAGCGGACGGATGACGTACCAGAAGCGCGTGAACGGTCCCGCCCCGTCGATGGCCGCGGCCTCGAGCTGCTCCTGCGGCACGCCCTGCAGGCCCGCGAGGTAGATGACCATCGTGTAGCCGGTGAACTGCCAGATCACGATGATGCTGATCGAGTACACGACGAGGTTCGGGTCGCCGAGCCAGTTCGGGTTGGCGTCCGCGAGCCCGATCGCGTGGAGCAGCTGGGTGATGGCTCCGTTGTTGACCTGGAACAGGTACTGCCACAGGTAGGCGATCACGACCGAGAGCAGCACGACCGGCATGAAGAACAGCACGCGCAGCACGTTGCGGCTCTTGATGCGGGAGTGCAGCGCGAGCGCCACGAGCAGGCCGAGCACGTTCTCGAAGACGGTCGAGAGGATCGCGTAGAGGAAGGTGTTGCCGATGGCCTTGATGCTCGTGGCGTCCTCGAACAGCCGCACGAAGTTGTCGATGCCCACGAACGACCAGTCGGCGGTGAGGCCGTTCCAGTCGGTGAACGAGAAGAACACGCCCTGCATGCTCGGGATCGCCACGACGAACAGGTAGAAGACGACAGCGGGCAGGATGAACAGCCACAGGTGACGGGTTCCCGTGCGGCGCGCGTTCCGGCGCACGGCCGTGGCCCGGTCCGCGCGCGTCGGGCGCACGGGCTCGGCGGCGGGGGCGATGGCGGGTGACGTCATCGGCTGCTCCTCCTCGGGTCGTGGTCAGGCCACTCTCTCCCGCGGGGCCGCGGGAGGGCTTGCGTGTGGCTGACAGCTTCTAGCCGTGCGCCGACAGCCGCGCGGCGCCCGCGCGGCGGAGACGGCGGGGTCCGTCCGCGCGCGCTCCGGGAGCCTAAGCGATCCGTCCTGAGCGGTCGGTGTCCGCCCGCGCAGGAGGTCGGCGCGCATACGCAAGCGCTCGGCGCGCGCGACGCGTATCGAAGAGGGAGGGGCCTCGCACGCGCCCCGGGAGGAGCCGAGATGACCCGACTGTTCAACGATCCTGGCGAGTTCGCCGACGAGCTCGTGGCCGGGTTCGCGGCCGCCAACCGGCGGCACGTGCGCCCCGTTCCGGGCGGCGTGGTGCGCGCGACGCGCAGCGAGCCCGGCACGGTCGCGCTCGTGATCGGCGGCGGCTCGGGGCACTACCCGGCGTTCGGCGGTCTCGTGGGGCCCGGGCTCGCCCACGGCGCCGCCATGGGGAACCTGTTCGCCTCCCCCTCGACCCAGCAGGTGCTGTCGGTCGCGCGCGCGGCGTCGAACGGCGGCGGCGTGCTGCTCTCCTACGGCAACTACGCGGGCGACGTGCTCAACTTCGACGCGGCGGAGGCCCGGCTGAACGCGGAGGGCATCCCGACGCGCACGGTGACCGTCACCGACGACATCTCCTCGGCCCCCGCATCCGAGCGCCACAAGCGACGCGGGATCGCGGGCGACCTCACGGTGTTCAAGGTCGCGGGCGCCGCCGCCGAGCAGGGCGCCTCGCTCGACGAGGCGTTCCGCATCGCGAGGAAGGCCAACGACCGCACCCGCAGCTTCGGCGTCGCCTTCACCGGCTGCACGCTGCCGGGCGCCGCGGAGCCGCTCTTCACGGTGCCGGAGGGGCGGATGGCGGTGGGCCTCGGCATCCACGGCGAGCCCGGCATCGGCGAGGCCGACATCCCGACCGCCGACGGGCTCGCGGAGCTGTTCGTGGAGACGCTGCTCGGCGAGCTGCCGGATGACGTCCCCTCCCCCGCGGGACAGCGCGTGGTCGCGATCCTCAACGGCCTCGGCTCGGTCAAGTACGAGGAGCTCTACGTGGTCTATGGCGGGGTGGCCCGGCGCCTCGAGGCCGCCGGCATCGAGATCGTGGAACCTGAGGTGGGCGAGTTCTGCACCTCCTTCGACATGGCGGGCGCCTCCCTCACGCTCTTCTGGCTCGACGACGAGCTCGAGGCGCTCTGGCGCGCGGGCGCCGACAGCCCCGGCTACCGCAAGGGCGTCGTCGCGCCCCGGGAGCTCGCCGACACGCCCGCCGACGCGGGCCCCCCGACCGCCTCGGAGGCCGTGACGGCACCGGCCTCCGAGGCGTCCCGCTCCGCCGCGGCACGGATCGCCGATGCGATCGGCGCGCTCGCGAGCACGATCGACGAGAACGTCGCCGAGCTCGGGCGGATCGACGCGGTCGCGGGCGACGGCGACCACGGCATCGGCATGCAGCGGGGTGCGACGGCGGCGGCCGTCGCCGCCCGCGACGCCGTCACGGCGGGGGCGGGCGCCGGCACGACCCTCGTGCGCGCCGCCGACGCCTGGTCCGACCGCGCGGGCGGCACCTCCGGCGCCCTCTGGGGCGTCGCGCTGCGCGCCCTCGGCGAGCGGCTCGGCGACGAGGACGCCCCGGATGCGCGCGCGGTCGCCGCGGGCGTGCAGGCGGCGAGCGACGGCATCCGGGCCTACGGCAAGGCCGAGGTCGGCGACAAGACGATGGTCGACGCGCTCGTGCCGTTCGCCGCGACGCTCGCGGAGCGCGCGGCGGCCGGCGACGGGCTCGCCGCGGCCTGGACCCGCGCCTCCGCCGTCGCGACCGAGGCCGCGAGCGCGACCGCCGGGCTGCTGCCGCGGATGGGTCGCGCCCGTCCGCACGCCGAGAAGAGCCTCGGCACGCCCGACGCGGGCGCCCACTCCCTCGCGCTCGCGGTCACCGCCGTGGCCGCGACGCTCACCGCACCCCACCCTGCATCCCCCACCGAAGGAGACACCCCGTGACCGAGTCCACCCCCGCCCCGCTGCGCATCGTGGTCGGCGCCGACGACGCCGGCTACCAGTACAAGGAGGCCCTCAAGAAGGACCTCGAGGCGTCCGAGCTCGTCGCCTCCGTGATCGACGTCGGGGTCGACGCCGACGGGCACACCGCCTACCCGCGCGTCGCCATCGCGGCCGCCGAGCTCGTCGCCACGGGCGAGGCCGACCGCGCCCTCCTCGTCTGCGGCACCGGCCTCGGGGTCGCGATCGCGGCCAACAAGGTCCCCGGCATCCGCGCCGTCACCGCCCACGACTCCTTCTCCGTCGAGCGCGCCGTGCTCTCCAACGACGCCCAGGTGCTCACCATGGGACAACGCGTCATCGGCCTCGAGCTCGCGCGCCGCCTCGCCCGCGAATGGCTCGGCTACCGCTTCGACCCCACCTCCGCATCCGCCGAGAAGGTCGCCGTCATCGACCGGTACGAGAGCACCGGCAGCTGCTGATGCGACGGGTGACGGTGGGCGTGAGCCTGAAGATGTACTTCGGGCACCGCGCGGCGCGCGAGTGGATGGCGGAGGTCGCGGACATCGCCGCGTCGACACCCGCCGTCGCCCGGGAGCGGGTCGAGCTGTTCGTCGCGCCGACGTACCCCCAGCTGCTGCCCGCGCTCGAGGCCCTCGCCGGGACCCGCGCGGTCGTCGCCGCCCAGGACGCCTCCGAGCACGACGCGGGCGCCTACACGGGCGAGGTGAGCCCCGCGGAGCTCGCCGAGATCGGCGTCGGCATGGTCGAGCTCGGCCACGCCGAGCGCCGCCGCCTCTACGGCGACACGGATGCCGTGGTCGCCGCCAAGACCGCCGCCGCCCTCCGCAACGGCCTCACCCCCGTGCTGTGCGTGGGCGAGCCGGAACGGGTCGACGCGGATGCGGCGCTCGCCTTCGCGACCGCGCAGCTGCTCTCCGCCGTCGCCGCGGCCCCCGCCGGTCGGGTGATCGTCGCGTACGAACCCGTGTGGGCGATCGGGGCGCCCGAGCCGGCGCCGGTCGCGCACATCCGCGCCGTCACCGCGGGCCTCCGCGCGCTGCTCGCCGGCCTGCCGGAGCGCTCCGG
Source organism: Protaetiibacter sp. (assembly GCA_030150265.1). Lineage (GTDB taxonomy): Bacteria > Actinomycetota > Actinomycetes > Actinomycetales > Microbacteriaceae > Homoserinibacter. Next base: position 47,580 of record JASLGG010000046.1, on the reverse strand, counting down.
CTCCGCCGTCGTCTACGGCGGATCGGCGGGCCCGGGCCTCCTCACCGAGCTCGGCGACGACGTCGACGGCGTCTTCCTGGGCCGCTTCGCCCACGATCCGGCGGCCTTGCGCCGGGTGCTCGAGGAGGCGTCGGCGCTCGCGGCCCGCTGAGCATGCCGCACGAAGGGCTCGGACTCCTCACGGAGTCCGGGCCCTTCCGCATTTCGCGGGGTCGACGCGTCGAGACGGCAGTTCCGACCCGATAGCCGTCGGCGAATGGGTCGGAACTGCCGTCTCGACGGATCGGGCGGCTCAGGCGACCCGTCTCACCAGCGCTCGGCGCCCGCGAGGCTCGCCGGCCCCGGCCGGAAGCCGAGGCGCTCGCGCGCCGCGGCGAGGTCGAGCGTGCGCTCGAGCCCGAGCTGGCTCACGGCGTAGCGCGTCACGCGCGGACGGCGACGCCGGATGCGCGCCACCGCCTCCGCAGCCCCCGCCGCCCGGAGGGCCGCCGCGTAGGGCAGCGACACGATCCGCGCCCGTACCCCGCGCCGCGCGAGGAACTCCTCCAGCACCTCGGCGAGCGGCACCGGCTCGGCATCCGCGACGTTGTAGACGCCCGCGGGGCCGCGGAGCGCCAACCGCACCGCCTCGACGAGGTGCTCGACGTGGGTGAGGCTGTGCGGCACGCGGGCACCCTCCGGCAGCACGAGGCGGCCGTGCCGCACGGCCGCGAGCACGCGCGGCAGCAGCGTCGTGTCACCCGGTCCGTAGACGGCGTGCGGGCGCAGGATCACCGCATCCGCGGCCATCGCCTCGAACTCGGCGAAGGTCTTCGACTCGGAGTAGCTCGACAGGAAGCGCGTCGCGGGGGCCGCGTCCTCTCGGGCCCGCACGGTCGGCGCGAAGGCGTCGTAGACCGAGGAGGTCGAGAGGTGCACGAGCCGCGCCCCGGGGAAGCTCGCCACCACATGGCGGGTGCCGCGCCGGTTGACCCGCATCGCCTCGGCGAGCGGCGCCCAGTCGTCGGCGAGCGCCGCGCAGTGCACGACCGCCTCGAAGTCGCGGTCGCCGCGCAGCGGCCCCTCGGCGATGTCCCACACCCGGTAGCGGGCGCGCGGATGCCGCCAGCCCCCCGGCGTGCGCCCGAAGCCCGTCACCTCGTGCTCGGCGTCGGCGAGCGCCGTGGCGACCGCGCCGCCGATGAAGCCCGAGGCCCCGGTGACCGCGATCCTCATCGGCGCTCCCCCGCGTCGGCGAACGGCGCGAGCAGTGCGGCGAGCGGCGCGCGGTCGAGCTTGCGGCCCCGTCCGGCGCGCGGCAGCTCGGGCACGGCGACCACCGCATCCGGCAGCACGCCCGCGTCGATGAGGCCGGGGAGGCGGCGCGCGAGCGTCGCCAGGATCGGATGGTCGGTCGTCGGAGCGGCCGGCGGAGCGTCGGCGGGCACCACCGCGACGACGATGCGGTCGTCGCCCACGGCATCCGGAACCCCGGCCATCGCGACGTCGGCGACGCCCGGCAGCCCCGCGATGAGCGGCTCGTAGAGACCGGGGTAGACGTTCTGGGTGCCGCGGATGAACATGTCCTTGGCGCGCCCCCGCAGCACGAGCTCGTCGCCGTCGAGCTCGGCGAGGTCGCCCGTGCGCAGCTCCTCGAGCGGATGCCCGGGCAGCTCGGCGAGGTAGCCGCGCGCGAGGCCCGGGCCCGAGAGCACGAGCTCGCCCGCGTCGATGCGGGCCGTGACGCTCGGCACGAGGCGGCCGACCCGGTCGCCATCCGCGGCCGGATGCATGAGCTTCGCGGCGCCGTCGGCGATCGCGACCGGCAGGATCTCCGTCATCCCGTAGACCGCCCGGATGCGCGCCTCCGGGAAGCGCGCGACGGTGCGGCGCAGCAGCGGCGGCAGCACCGGCGCCCCGCCCAGCACGATCGCCTCGAGCCGCGGCGTGAGCTCGGGGCGATCGTCGAGCGCGCGCAGGATCGCGTCGAGCGTCGCGGGCGCCGCGAACAGCAGCTCGGCGTCCCCGAGGTGCGCGAGGTACGCCTCCGGCCGGGCGCCGGGGTCGAGGCCGGGCGCCGGCATGGTCCAGTGCGCACCGCCGATGAGCGCCGGCACCCCCACCATGAGCTGATCGGTGAGCACGCGCAGCCCCGGACGGATGCCGACCCCCTCCGCGAAGTCGGCGAGCCCGGCGCCGAGCGAGCCGCGCGAGTGCGCGACTGCTTTCGGCGCATCCGTGGTGCCCGAGGTGAAGACCACGAGGGCGAGATCGTCCGGGTCGCCGTCGATCATGCCGTCGGCGTCGCCGCGGGCGAGGGAGGCGAGCGGCAGGGCGCCGCGGGGCACGCCGGGCAGCCATCCGCCGGCACGGATGTGCCGCGCATCCGGCACGAGGCGCCCGTAGGGCGCGAGCTCGAGCCCGCGCCGCCGGGCGAGGGGGCGCAGCGGACCGCTCGAGGCCAGGTAGAGCAGCGACTCGGCGGCGACCCAACGCGGGGCGGCCAGGGCGGCGCGGGCGCGGAACAGGGCCTCGCCCGCGCCGGGGTCGGCGAACACGACCGTGCCGCCGGCGCCGACGATGCCGAGCGCGAGCGCCACGGCATCCGGCCCCGGGCGCACCGAGAACAGCACCCGGTCGCCGCGCTCGAGCCCCGCCGCGCGCAGCCCCGCGGCGATCGCGCGGATGCGGCGCCCGAGCTCGCGATGGTTCCAGGTGCGCCCGCGGGCCGTGAGCGCCGGCGCACCGGGCGTGCGCTCCGCCGCCTCGAGCACGGCGTGCACGAGGTCGCTCATGCCCGCACCCGCAGCTCCGCGTAGGAGGGGATGAGCACGCCGCGCGCCGGCCGACGGCGGGTGATGCGCAGCCCCGGATGCGCGAGCAGGGCGCCCAGGGCGAGCCGGATCTGCGCCATCGCGAGCGGGGCGCCGAGGCAGTAGTGGACGCCCGCCCCGAACCACAGCTGCTTGAGGGACGCCGCGGGGTTGCCCGCCGGGTCGAAGTCGCCGAGCGCCGTGTCGGCCCACCAGGTGCCCAGGATGACGCGGTCGCCCGGGCGTACCGCGACCGGCCCGATCGTCGTCGCCTCCGTCACCGCGCGCAGCATGACGGGCGACGGCGTCGTCACGCGCAGCCCCTCCGCGATCGCGGCATCCTGGAGCGCGGGGTCGGCCGCGAGGCGCGCGTGCCAGCCGGAGTCCACGAGCAGGGCGACGAGCCGCGGCAGGTACGACACGATCGTCTCGGTGCCGGTGAGCACGAAGGCGCCGACCGCGCCGAGGGCCTCGCGCTCCGACAGGCCGAGGGCGCGCATCCGTCCCGGCACCGTGGACTCGTCGCCCGCGTAGGCGCGCGCCGCATGCTCCCCCAGCTCGCCGAGGATCGCGCGGGCGGCATCGAGCTGACGCGGCCTGAGCCGCGGGCGGGCGAGCGTGACGTAGCCGGTGACGGCCGAGACGCGCGCGAACATGGCGTCGTCGAAGCCCTCCGCGCGGTGGAGTTCGGAGGGGAGCCCGACGAGCCGCGAGATCACCCGGCTCGCCCCGCGTCGGGCGTGCTCCACGAGGTCGGCCTCCTCGCCCGCCGCGAGCGCCGAGCCGAGCGCCGCGGTCGCGGCCCCCAGGCTCTCGGTGACGAATCCGTCGACGAACGAGGGCGAGAACAGCGGCGCGAGCTGGCGGCGCAGCGCCTGATGGTCGGCACCCTCCATGTTGAGCAGCACCCGCGGGCCGAGCACCGGCGTCCAGAGCTCGCTCGGCGCGCCGGGCCCGTTCTTCGAGAAGTGCGCGGAGTCCATCAGCACCGAGCGCAGCAGCGTCGCGTCCTTCACGACGACGCCGAGCCCGGGCACCCGTCGCACGGGCCCCGGGATCGCCGAGACGAGCGGGAACGCCACCGGGTGCGCCGCGCGCACCACGGCCCGATCCCGCCTCGTCGCCTCCGCGCTCATCGGATGTCCACGACGTCCGGCTTGTAGGCGTGGTCCTTGTACCAGAGCAGGGTGCGCCGGAGCCCCCACGCGCGCACCCGCCGGCTCGAGCCGTAGACGACCACGTCCGAGCGCCGCGCATAGTCGCGGGTGAGCCGGCGCACCGCGTTGACGAGCGCGCGATCCTCGTGCACGTCCTCGATCGCGGTGCGCGGGAAGCCCCCGGCGGCGAGGTACAGCTCCGCCGTGATGCCCACGTTGCAGCCCGCCGCCATCAGGTACGGCCCGAGGTAGGCGGCGTCGCGGTTCCCCGGACGGATGCGGCCGAACGCCTCGGCGAGGTGCACGGCCCCCCGCAGCAGCGCGCGCGTCGCCCAGCCGACCCCCTCGTCGCGGCGGGCCACGAGCTCGCCGCCCACGAGACCGAGACCGAGGCCCCCCTCGGCGCGCGAGGTGAGGGCGCGGCGCACGGCGGCGGTCCAGTCCTCGCGGGGCAGGCAGTCGGCATCCGTCCGCGCGAGCAGCGTCGCCCCCGCGGCGATCGCGGCGCGCATGCCGGTGTCGGCGGCGGCCCCCGTGCCCTTCTGCGTCTCGTCGATGACGCGCCACCGGGTGAGGCCGCGCTGCGCGGCGAAGGCGCGGATGACGTCCGCCGACCCGTCGGTCGAGCCGTTGTCGACGAACACCGCGTCGAAGTCGGCGTCGCGCTGGGCCGCGAGCGCGACGAGCGTCGGAGCGATGCCCGCCGCCTCCTGGTAGACGGGCACCACGACGGCGAGCCGGCCGCTCACCAGCGCACCTCGACGAGGCCGAGCGAGATCCCTCCCGCGAGCCCGATGAGCAGCACGCGCGAGCCCTCGCGCAGCATCCCCCGCTCGCGTGCGAGCGCCAGCTGCAGGGGCAGGGTGACGGATGCCAGGTTGCCGTGCTCGGCGACGGTCACGACCGTGCGGTCGTCCGGCACGCCGAGTCGCTCGAAGATCGGCGGCAGGTACGGCAGCGCCACCTGGTGGATCGCCACCAGGTCGAAGTCGTCCCAGCCGAGCCCGCGATCGCGCAGCAGCCCCAGCACGGGCTCCGGACCCAGCTCGAGGAACGCCTGCTGCAGCCCGTGGCCGTCCATGTCGAAGTACTCGGCGTCGAGGTCGCGCGGCCGCATGGTGCCGCCGCCCGGCAGCGTGCCGATGTCCCAGTGCCGCGAGACCGCGAGGAACCTCGTCGCCCGGATGCCGGCATCCGGGTCCTCGGACGCCTCCAGCACGAGCGCCGCTCCCCCGTCGCTCATCGTGTAGCCGGGGAAGCTGCGGATGAACTGCTCGTGCGAGTCGAGCTGCCAGCGCACCGCGACCGTGGGCGCCTCGCCGGATGCGACGAGCACCCGGCGGTGCTGGCCCGTGCGGATGAGCGCGTCGGCCACCTGCATCGCGTTGACGACCGAGTTGCATGCGTTCTTGACGTCCATGACGGGTGCGTCGACGCCGAGCTTCGCGGCCACGATGTGGGAGGTCGCCGGCTCCACGAGGTCCTGGCTCGCGGAGGCGAAGAGCAGGAGGTCGACATCGCCCGGCGACTCGGCGAGCGCCGCGCGCGCCGCCGCGACCGCGAGGTCGGAGGCGTCCCAGCCCTCGGGCCGCAGGTGCACGGTCTCGACGCCCGTCATCCGGCGGATGAGGCCCGTCGGCAGGCGCACGCCGGGGTTGCGGCGTCGCAGCTCGGCCTCGGTCTCGGTCGTCGTCCGGATGCGCTCGGGCAGGTGCACGCCGAGCCCGGCGATGCGGGCGGAGACGGGCGACGGCACCTAGCAACCCTAGCGACCGTGCATTCCGCGATGAGTGAGGCGCCGCCCTCGCATGGTCCCCCCGGTGCGGGGTGCGGCGCCTCGGGGTCAGGCGGTGGTGCCGAAGACGTGCGGACCGCGGATGGCCACATCCGCTCCGCCGTCGACGTACACCGTCTGACCGGCCATGTGGGTGTTCTCCTCGCTCGCGAGCCAGGCCAGCATCCGCGCGATCACGACCGGCTCGGCCGGGCCGCCCAGCGGCATCGGCACGATCTGGGCGAGCTGGTCGCGCCCCTCCTGGGTCTGCATGAGCGGGGCCGTCATCGGCGTGAGGATGACGCCGGGGCCCACCGCGTTGAGCGGGATGCCCGCGCCCGCCCACTCGGCGGTGATCGACTGCGTGCGCACCCACTCGGAGATCGCGCGCTTCGTGGAGGCGTAGATGAGGTGCCCCAGGTTCTGCTCGACGAGCGCGTCGGCGCGCGCCACGGCGGCCGCCTCGTCGCCCGCCTCGAGCAGCGTCACGAGCTCGGCGTCGTTGTCCTGCAGGGAGGAGAACGACGACACGACCACCGCGCGGGGTGCGGCCGAGCCCGCGAGCAGCGGCCGGAGCCCCTCGAGCGTGGCGACGGCGCCGAAGTAGTTGACGCGGGCGGTGAGCGAGGTGAACTGGGCGACGCCGGCGACCGCGACGATCGCGTCGATCCCGCCGCCCGCCGCCACGGAGACGGCCTCGGGGAGCGCCGCGCGCCCCTCCGCCGTCGCGAGGTCGAGCTCGATGTCGGCGTCGTGAAGGTCGACGCCGATCACCGTGTGCCCGCGCTCCTGGAGGAGTTCCTTGGTGGCCTTGCCGATCCCGGAGGCGGCCCCCGTCACGAGGTAGGTGCGCATGATCCCATTCCCTTCCGGCGGCGGTCCCGTCGCCTGTTGCCAGGCTAGGCACGCCGCCGGGCGAGCGACAGGGTCTTCGGTCCCGGCCGAGCGGCGCCGACCACGGCGCCGCCAGAAGGCTCAGGGACGGCGGATGAGCTTCTTGTTGATGAACTCCTCGATGCCGATCGCCCCGAGCTCGCGGCCCGTGCCGGAGCGCTTGACGCCGCCGAAGGGCAGCTCGGGCGAGTCGGCGAGCACGACGTTGACGTAGACCATGCCGGCCTCGATGCGGTCGGCCACGCGCATCGCCTGCGCCTCGTCGGTCGTGAACACGTAGGAGCCGAGGCCGAACTCGGTGCCGTTGGCGATCTCGACGGCCTCGTCCTCGCCGCTCACCCGGAACAGCATCGCGACGGGGCCGAAGAACTCCTCCATGAACGCCGGGTTCTCGGGCGTCACGTCGGTCAGCACCACGGGCGCGAACTGCGCGCCGTCGCGCGGGCTCGGCGCGAGCAGCGCGCGGGCGCCGTTCGCGAGGGCCCGCTCCACCTGCTGCTCGAGCGCCTCGGCGGCGCCCACGCTCGACAGCGGTCCGAGCTCGGTGTCGTCGGCGCGCGGGTCGGCCGGGCGCACGGCGCCGATCTTCGCCACGAACTTGGCGGCGAAGTCGTCGAAGAGCTCGTCGACCACGATGAAGCGCTTGGCCGCGTTGCAGGACTGGCCGTTGTTGTCGAGGCGTGCGGCGACCGCCGAGTCGACCGCGGCATCCAGGTCGTCAGTGCTGAGCAGGATGAACGGGTCGGAGCCGCCGAGCTCGAGCACGACCTTCTTGAGGTTGCGGCCCGCGATCTCGGCGACCTTCGAGCCCGCCGCCTCGGAGCCGGTGAGCGAGACGCCGCGGATGCGCGAGTCGGCGATCGCGGTCGCCAGCTGGTCCTTGGTGGCGAACACGTTGACGAAGGCGCCCTCGGGGAAGCCGGCGTCGCGGAAGATCTTCTCGAGCGCGAGCGCCGTCTCGGGGTTCTGCGAGGCGTGCTTGAGCAGGATGGGGTTGCCCACCGCCAGGTTCGGGCCGGCGAAGCGGGCCACCTGGTAGAAGGGGAAGTTCCACGGCATGATGCCGAGCAGCGGGCCGATGGGGGCCTTGCGGATGATCGCGGTGCCCTCCTCCGAGTCGATCGGCTCGTCGGCGAGCAGCTTCTCGGCGTTGTCGGCGTAGAAGCCGATGATGGCGCCCGCGAACTCGACCTCGCCGACGGCCTGCGCGCGGGGCTTGCCCATCTCGCGCACGACGATGTCGGCGAGCTCCTCGACGCGCTCGAGGTGCAGCTCGGCGGCGCGCTTGAGGGTCGCGGCGCGCTCCGCGACCGTGGTGGTCGCGGCCCAGCCGCGGCGTGCGCTCTCGACGGCCGCGAGGGCCGCCTCGAGCTCGGCGTCGGTCGCGTCGGCGAACTCGGGCCCGCGCTCGCCGGTGTAGGGGTCGGTGACGGCGTAGCCGCTCATGGGCGATCCTCCTCGATCGTGATGTGTCAGCCGGACTGCGTCGTGAGCAGTGTCAGCCTGGGATATGAGCGTAGGCGGTTTCGAGGTATTCGTGGATGCCCTCCACGGCCCCCTCCCGCCCGAGCCCGGACTGCTTGACGCCGCCGAACGGCGCCGAGGCGTTCGAGATGACGCCCGCGTTGATGCCGATCATGCCCGCCTCGAGACCCGCGATGAGGCGGTGGGCGCGCCCGACGTCGCGCGTGAAGGCGTAGGCGATGAGGCCGTACTCGGTGTCGTTGGCGAGGCGCACGGCCTCCGCCTCGTCGCGGAAGGCGACGACGCCGACGACGGGCCCGAAGATCTCCTCGTGCAGGATGCGCGCCTCCGGGGCGAGGCCCGCCACGATCGTGGGCGGGAAGAAAGTGCCCGGCCCCTCGAGCGGCTCGCCGCCCGCGAGCAGGCGCGCGCCGCCGGCCACCGCATCCGCCACGAGCTCCGCGCTGTGCCGCACGGCCTTGTCGTCGATGAGGGGGCCGATCTCGACGCCCTCCTCGGTGCCGCGCCCGACCTTCATCACCGCGATGCGCGCGCGCATCCGCTCGGCGAAGTCGTCGGCGACCGCCTCGTGCACGATGAAGCGGTTGGCCGCCGTGCACGCCTGGCCGATGTTGCGGAACTTGGCGAGCATGGCGGCGTCGACCGCGGCATCCAGGTCGGCGTCCTCGAAGACGAGGAACGGGGCGTTGCCGCCGAGCTCCATCGAGGTGCGCAGCACGCCGTCGGCGGCCTGCTTGAGCAGCTGGCGGCCGACCGGCGTGGATCCCGTGAAGCTCAGCTTGCGCAGCCGCGGGTCGGCGATGATCGGCGCGGACAGCCCCCGCGAGTCGGAGGTCGGCACGATGTTCACGACGCCGGCCGGGAGCCCCGCGTCGATCAGCAGCTGCCCGAAGGCGAGCGTCGTGAGCGGGGTCAGCTCGGCGGGCTTGATGACGGCCGTGCAGCCCGCCGCGAGCGCGGGCGCGATCTTGCGCGTCGCCATCGCGAGCGGGAAGTTCCACGGCGTGATGAGGTAGCAGGGGCCGACCGGACGGTGGGTCACGATGGTCGTGCCGGTGCCCTCGGGGTTCCGGCCGTAGCGCCCCGTGACGCGCACCGCCTCCTCCGAGAACCAGCGCAGGAATTCGCCGCCGTACGTCACCTCGCCGCGCGCCTCGGCGAGCGGCTTGCCCATCTCGAGCGTCATGAGCAGCGCGAACTCCTCGCGACGCTCCATGAGCAGCTCCCACGCGCGCCGCAGCAGCTCGCCGCGCTCGCGGGGCGGGGTGGCCGCCCATCCGGCCTGCGCCGCGACGGCGGCGTCGAGGGCGCGGATGCCGTCGGCGGGGCTCGCGGACTGCACGCGCGTGAGCACGGCGCCCGTCGCGGGGTCGTGCACGGGGAAGTCGGCGCCGCCGGTGGCGCCCGTCCACTCGCCGCCGATCAGCAGTCGGGTGGGCACGCTCGCGACGAGCTCGCGCTCGGCGTCGGGGCTCGGGGTCATCTCGGTCCTCTGGGTCGGTCGGCAGGGGGATCGGGGAGGCGGGTCAGGGGTAGAGGCCGCGCAGCCGGTGGGCCTCGGCGACGCGACGCACCGCGAGGCTCGTGGCGGCCTGGCGCAGCGAGAGCTCGTGGGCGCGCGCGTAGTCGAGCACCGCGAGCCAGGATGCGGTGAGCCGTTCGCGCAGGCGCCCCTCCACCTCGTCCTCGGTCCACCAGTAGGCCTGGTTCGCCTGCACCCACTCGAAGTAGGAGACGACGACGCCGCCGGCGTTGGCGAGGATGTCGGGCACCACGAGCACGTCGCGCTCGGCGAGCACCGCATCCGCCTCCTTCGTGGTGGGGCCGTTCGCGCCCTCCACGACGATGCGGGCGCGGATGCGCGGCGCGTTCTCGGCGGTCAGCACGCCCTCGACCGCGGCGGGCACGAGCAGGTCGACGTCGAGCTCGAGCATCTCGCCCGGGTCGATCGGCTCGCCGCCGGGGAAGCCCGCGACGCTGCCGGTGCGCGCGGCGTGCTCGATGAGGGCCGGGACGTCGAGGCCGCCGTCGGCGTGCACGGCGCCGTCGACGTCGCTCACGGCCCGCAGCCGCACCCCCGCCTCGTGCAGGAAGCGCGCCGAGTCCCGGCCGACCTTGCCGAAGCCCTGCACCACCGCGGTGGCGGAGCGCGCCTCGATGCCGCGCTCGGCCAGCGCGAGGAGCGCGATGTGCGCGACGCCGCGCGAGGTCGAGGAGGCGCGGCCGAGCGAGCCGCCGAGGCTGAGCGGCTTGCCCGTGACGATGCCGGGGACCGTGTGGCCCACGGCGACCGAGTAGGTGTCCATGATCCACGCCATGGTGTTCTCGTCGGTGCCGATGTCGGGTGCCGGGATGTCGCTCTCCGGTCCGATGAGCGGCAGGATCTCGCTCGTGTAGCGCCGGGTGACCCGCTCGAGCTCGCCGCGCGAGTGGGCGCGCGGGTCGATCGCGACGCCGCCCTTGGCGCCGCCGTAGGGCACGTCGACGAGCGCGCACTTCCACGTCATCCACATGGCGAGCGCGCGCACCTCGTCGAGGTCGACCGCCGTGCTGTAGCGCAGGCCGCCCTTCGCGGGGCCGCGCGAGAAGTTGTGCTGCACGCGGTGGCCGATGTAGACGGCCATCGAGCCGTCGTCGCGGCGCAGCGGGATGCTCACGGTGAGCTCGCGGCGCGCGGTCGCGAGCAGCAGGTGGGTGCCCTCGTCGTAGCCGAGGTGCGCGATGGCGGCGGCGAGCTGGGCCTGAGCGTCCTGGAGGGGTCCGGGCCGGTCCGAGAGAGCGCTCATGCCTCGGCCAGCGCCTTCGCGACGACGTCGAGTCCCTCGTTCAGCAGCGCGTCGTCGATCGACAGCGGCGGCAGGAAGCGGATGACGTTGCCGTAGGTGCCCGCGGTGAGGAGCACGACGCCCTCGCGGTGGGCGGCGGCCGCGACGCGCGAGGTGAGCGCGGCATCCGGCTCCCCGTTCGCCGCGTCGACGAGCTCGATCGCGATCATGGCGCCGCGGCCGCGCACCTCGGCGATGCGGGGGTCGGCCGCGCGCATCGCCTCGAGCCGGTCGCGCAGGATCGCGCCGATCTCGCGGGCGCGCTCGAGGAGTCCGCCGCGCTCGTAGAGCGAGACGGTGGCGAGGGCCGCGGCGACAGCGACGGGGTTGCCGCCGTATGTGCCGCCGAGGCCCCCGGGCGCGGACGCGTCCATGATGTCGGCGCGTCCGGTCACCGCCGACAGCGGCATACCGCCGGCGATTCCCTTCGCCATCGTCACGAGATCGGGCACGACTCCCTCATGCTCGCTCGCGAACATCGCGCCCGTGCGGGCGAGTCCGGTCTGGATCTCGTCCGCGATGAACACGATGTCGTTGTCCGCCGCCCAGGCGGCGAGGGCGGGCAGGAAGCCCGCGGCGGGCTCGATGAACCCGCCCTCACCCTGGATCGGCTCGATGATGAGCGCGGCGACCGTCTCGGCGCCGAGCTGCTTCTCGATGAGCGTGATGGCGCGACGCGCGGCCTCCGCGCCGCTCAGCCCGTCGTGCAGCGGGTAGGAGCCCGGCACGCGGTACACCTCGGGCGCGAAGGGCCCGAAGCCCGCCTTGTAGGGGTGCGCCTTGGCGGTGAGGCCCATCGTGAGGTTGGTGCGGCCGTGGAAGGCGTGCTCGAAGGCGACGACGGCCTGGCGGCCGGTGTGACGGCGCGCGATCTTGACGGCGTTCTCGACGGCCTCCGCGCCCGAGTTGAAGAGGGCGGTGCGCTTGGCGTGGTCGCCGGGGGTGAGGCGGTTGAGCGCCTCGGCGAGCTCCACGTAGCCCTCGTAGCCGACGATCGTGAACGCGGTGTGGGTGAAGGCGCCGGCCTGAGCGCTCACCGCGGCGGCCACCTCGGGGGCGGCGTTGCCGACGGTGGTCACGGCGATGCCGGAGCCGAGGTCGATGAGCGAGTTGCCGTCGACGTCGACCACCACGCCACCGCCGGCCGCGACGGCGAACACGGGGAGGGTGATGCCGACGCCGCGGGGCACGGCCTGCTCCTTGCGGGCGAGCAGCTCGCGGGAGCGGGGACCCGGGATCTCGGTGACGAGGCGCCGCTCCTGCGGGAGCGACGGGCCGCCGAGCGCGGTGGCGGGGGGCAGGGTGAGGCTCATGGGCTCCTCGGTTCTCCGGCGCCGGGTCGGACGACGGCGTCGCATCGAACGGTATGCGGTGCGACGTCGGATAACTCTGCCAGTTCGGCAGGAGAGCCCGCACTAAGTGCCGAAACGGCACTACCCTGGAGCCGTGGTCGCACCCGCAGCCCCCACCCTCGCCGCGCTCGTCGACATCCCCGAGCTCGGTCTGCGCCCGCTCGTGGTCGGCGACGGATGGGGTGCCCCCCTCGACTGGGTGCACGGCACCGACCTGCTCGACCCGGTTCCCTTCCTCCGACCCGGCCAGCTCGTGCTCACCACGGGCGGCCAGTTCGAGGGCGCCGAGCAGGAGCGCTACGACTCCTACGTCGACCGCCTCGCCGCGCACGGCATCCTCGGCATCGGCTACGGCCCCGATGTCGTGCGCGCGGGCGGCGTGCCCGAGGAGCTCGTCGCCGCCTGCGGACGCGCGGGGCTCTCGCTCGTCGAGGTGCCCTATCGCACCCCCTTCATCGCCGTGGCCCGCCGGGTGGCCGACGGCATCGCCCGCGCCGCGCGGGCCCGCGAGGACTGGGCACGCGAGGCGCAGCACCGGATCTCGCTCGCCGTGCTCGGCGACGGCGGCATCGACAAGGCGGTCGCCGCGGCGAGCCGGCTGCTCGACCGCGGCGTCGTCGTGTTCGGACCCGACGGGCGGGCCGCGGTGCGGCATCCTCGACGGCTCCGGCCCGCGCAGGGCGGCGCTGCCGCCGAGGCGCGCGAGCTGCTGCGCGCGGGCGAGAGGGCGAGCCTGCGGCTCCCGGATGAGGCGGGCGAGCTGCAGACGCTCGGACGCGCGGGCGCTCTCCGCGGCGTGCTCGCGGTGCTCGGCGCGCCGCTCGACCGCGCCGAGCGCTCGGTGGTCACCTCGCTCGTCGCCCTCGCCGAGGTCGCGCTCGACGGCGACGCGGAACGCACACGCGAGCGCCGGCGCCTCGCGCGCACCGTGCTGGGCCTGCTCGCCGACGGCGAGCTCGACGCCGTGCGGCGGCTGCTCGGCATACTCGACGGCGCGCTCCCCGCGCCCGAGCTCGCATTCCTCGCCGTGCGCTCCGCGGCGGTCGGGGCCACCCAGCGCGCCCAGCTCGAACGGCGCACCGAGATCGAGCTCGCCGCCGATCGCGAGGAGGCGCTCGTGCTGCTGACCGCGCCGGACGACGCACCGGCGCTCGCCGCCGAGCTGACGGCGAGCGGCCTCGCGGTCGGCGTCTCCTCGCCGGCGGCGCCGGACCGCGCCGCGACCGCACTCCTCCAGGCGATGCGCGCCCTGCGTGCGGCGCCCGCCGGCGAGGCGCTCGGAGCCGACACGCTCGCCGCCCGGTCCCTGCTCGGACTGCTCTCCCGCGACGAGGTCGCGGACCTCGCGTCCGCCCGCCTCGCCGCCCTCGCGGCGATCCCGGATGCGCCCGAGCTCCTCGCCTGCGCGCGCGCCTGGTACGCCGCCAACTGCCAGTGGGATCCCGCCGCGCGCTCCCTCGGCATCCACCGCCACAGCCTGCAGGCGCGCATCACGCGCCTCGGCGCGCTGCTCGGCGTGGCGCTCGACGAGTTCGGCGGCCGCGCCGAGCTCTGGGCGGTGCTCGAGGCGGCGCCCTCCGCCTGAGCGCCTCCGCCGGCGGGCCCGCTCAGCGGCGGGTCTGCTCCGAGCCCGACAGGCGCTGGGCGAGGTAGATCGGCACGATCGACACCACCACGAGCACGACCGCGATGACCGCGACGATGGGCGCCTGGTTGGGCCGGAACATGTTGTTCAGGATGAAGATCGGCAACGTCGTGACACCGGAGCCGGCCGTGAAGGTCGTGACGATGATCTCGTCGAAGCTCAGCGCGAAGGCGAGCAGGCCGCCGGCGAGCAGCGCCGAGCGCAGCTGCGGGAAGGTCACGAGCCGGAAGGTCGTCCACACCCCTGCGCCGAGGTCGGCCGAGGCCTCCTCGAGCCGGGTGCCGAGCCGCCGGAGGCGCGCGATCACGTTGTTGAACACGGTCACGATGCAGAAGGTCGCGTGCGCGATGACGACCGTCCAGATCGAGAGCGGCACCCCCATGATCGTGCGGAAGAAGTTGTTGAGCGCGATGCCCGTGATGATGCCGGGGAGCGCGATCGGGAGGATCACGAGGAGCGATACCGCATCCCGGCCGAAGAACGCGAAGCGCTGCAGCGCGAGCGAGATGAGGGTGCCGAGCGCGAGCGAGATCGCGGTGGAGACGAGCGCCACCCCGACGCTCGTCTGGATCGCCTGGAGCGCGCCGGCGCTCTGGAAGGTGCGCGCCCACCAGTCGAGCGTGAACCCGGGCGGCGGCCAGCTGAGCGAGGCGGAGGTCGAGAAGGAGTTGGCGAGCACCACGAGGAGCGGCACGTAGACGACGAGCAGCACGAGGGCCGTCACGGCGCCGAGCCCGACCCGGGCGGCGGTTCCCAGTCGCATGGCGTCTCCTAGAGGTTGTCGAGGGCGCCCGTGCGACGCACGAGCGCGAGGTAGCCGAAGATGATGACGATCGGGATGAGCGCGATCGCCGCCGCGAGCGGCAGGTTGTTGGCCGCCCCGACGTTCGTGTACACGAGGTTGCCGAGCATCTGGCTCGCGCCGCCCACGATGTTGACCGTGATGTAGTCGCCGAGCGACAGCGAGAAGCTGAAGATCGTGCCCGCGATGATGGCGGGCAGGGTGAGCGGCAGCACGACGCTCGCGGTCGTGCGCCAGGTGCGCGCGCCCAGGTCGGCCGAGGCCTCCATGAGCGAGTCGGGTACGCGCTCCAGCCCCGCGTAGATCGGCAGGATCACGTACGGCAGCCAGAGGTAGGAGAGCGTGATGACGGTGGCCGGCAGCCCGTAGCCGGGCGTGTGCATGCCGAGCGGCTGCAGCAGCCACTCCAGGATGCCGTCCTGCGAGAGCACCGAGCGCCAGGCGTAGGCCTTCACGAGGTAGCTCGCCCACAGCGGCATGAGCACCGCGATCACGAGCATCCGCTGCAGCCGGGGGCCGGCGACCTTCGCCATGAAGAAGGCGATCGGCAGGGCGAGCACCACGTCGATGAGCGTCACGAGCAGCGCGACGCCGATCGTGCGCAGGGTGACCGTCTGGTAGAGCGCCCCCGTGACGACCGTCACGATGTTGTCGAGCGTCCAGTCCACGCGGATCTGCCCGGTGAAGCTGTCGACCTTCCAGAACGCCGTCACGAGCAGCAGCGCGAGCGCGACGACGTAGACGAGCACGAGCCAGGTGAGCGGCGCGGTCAGCAGCAGCGCGAGGCGCGTGCGGGGGTGGTCCGTGAGGAACGCGGATGCCCGGCGCGCGACGGTCCGCCGCGGCGTCGGCACGGAGCGCGTCGCGGGCGATGCGCCGGGGGCGATGGTCACGTGGGGCTCCTTCGGAGGGGTGCCGGGGCGGCGGCGTCAGGTCCGCCGCCCCGGGGATGAGAGGGCGTCAGCCCTTGATCTCGGACCAGGCCTCGGTCCACTTGGCGTAGTCGACGCACGTCACGTCGGTGCGCCCGTCGACGCACTGGGCGATCGGCGTGGTCCAGTACCAGATCTTCGAGGCGTAGGCGGCGTCGCCGGCGTGGTAGGCCTCGCAGTCGTCGCGGTAGTCGCACGCCGCGAGGCTCGACGGCGCCTCGCCGAAGTAGCCGGTCGCCTGCGCGTTGACCTCGGGGCTCGAGATCCAGTCGAGCCAGGCGTAGGCGCAGTTGGGGTGCTTGGCCTTCGACGAGATCATCCAGGTGTCCGACCATCCGGTGGCGCCCTCCTCGGGCAGCACGACCTCGGTCTTGGCGCCCTCCGACTCGAGGGTGTTCTGGATGACCTGCCAGGTCGTGCCGACCACCGAGTCGCCCGACTCGAAGGCCTGCACCTCCTTGAGGTAGTCGGACCAGTACTCGCTGATGTTCGGGCGCTGCTTCTTGAGCAGGTCGACCGCGGCCGCGAACTGGGTCTCGTCGAGGGCGTAGGGGTTCTTGATGCCGAGCGAGGGGTCGTGGGCCATGAGGTAGACGGCGGCGTCGGCGATGTAGATCGGCGAGTCGTAGGCGGTGACCTTGCCCGCGTAGGCGGAGGCCTGGTCGAACACCGCGCTCCACGAGGTGGGCGCCGGCGAGACGACGTCGGGGTTGTACATCAGCAGGTTCGCGCCGTAGCCGTGGGGCACGCCGTAGGACTTGCCGTCGACCGAGTTCCACTCCTTGTTCTTCAGGAAGTCGAACACGCCCGCGTAGCTCGGGATGAGGTCGGTGTTGACGGGGGCGACGTCACCCGCCGCGATGAGACGCAGCGTCGCGTCGCCGGAGGCCGCGACGACGTCGTAGTCGCCCGTCTTCATGAGGCTCACCGCCTCGTCGGAGGTGCCGTACGACTTGGCCGTGACCGCGCATCCGGTCTTCTTCTCGAAGCCGCTCACCCAGTCGACCGTCGGGTCGTTCGAGCCGTCCTCCACGTAGCCGGGCCACGCGATGATCGAGACGGCGCCCTCGTAGTCGCCGAGCGAGGTCTGCTCCTCGGCCGGCGCGCCCCCGCCGGCGGTGCCGCAGGCGGCGAGCGCGAGCGAGGCGGATGCCGCCAGTGCGGTCGCGAGCAGCGCCCGGCGTCCGCGTGTCGTGTTGGTCATGATGTTCCTCTCGGTGTGGGTCCCCGGGCTCAGTCCCGGGGCCGGTTCAGCGCCACGACGTCGTCGTCGTGCCAGCTGACGTGGACGCGCTCGCCGCGCTCGCGATCACCGGACTGCGTGCGATCGTTGCGCTCGAGGACGCTGATGCGGGGGCCGTCGTCGAGGTCGACGACGCGGCGGATGCCGCTGCCCAGGTAGATCGACTCGACCACCACGCCCGCGGCGCTGCGCATCCCGCTCGCGGCCTCGGCGGCGAGCACGAGCTTCTCGGGGCGGATCGAGTGCTCGCCGGTGCGCCCGAGCAGGGCCGCGGCGGCGCGCTCGTCGAAGAGGTTCGTGGTGCCCACGAAGTCGGCGACGAAGCGCGAGCCGGGCTGCTCGTACAGCTCGCGCGGCGAGCCGAGCTGCTCGATGCGGCCGTCGTGGAACACCGCGATGCGGTCGGAGAGCGTGAGCGCCTCCTCCTGGTCGTGGGTGACGAAGATGAAGGTGATGCCGAGCTCGCGCTGGATCTGCTTGAGTTCGACCTGCATCTGCTCGCGGAGCTTGAGGTCGAGCGCGCCGAGCGGCTCGTCGAGCAGGAGCACCTTGGGCTCGACCACGGTGGCGCGGGCGAGCGCCACGCGCTGCCGCTGCCCTCCGGAGAGCTGCGCGGGCTTGCGGTCGGCGAGCGCCTCGAGCCGTACGGCGGCGAGCGCCCGTATCGCGCGGTCACGGCGCTCGGCGCGCCGGACGCCGCGCACGCGGAGACCGTAGGCGACGTTGTCGAGCACGTTCATGTGCGGGAAGAGCGCGTAGTCCTGGAAGACCGTGTTGACGTCGCGGTCGAAGGGCGGGGTGCGGGTGACGTCCTGCCCGAAGAGCTCGATGGCGCCGCTGGTGGGCTGCTCGAAGCCGGCGATGAGCCGCAGCACGGTGGTCTTGCCCGAGCCCGAGGGCCCCAGCATGGAGAAGAACTCCCCCTCGGCGATCTCCAGGTCGACGTGGTCGACGGCGGTGACGGAGCCGAACTGCTTGGTGAGTCCGGTCAACCGGATGGCCGGCTGGTTGCTCATGACGATCTCCTTCGATGTCGAGGCCACTAAATCATATAGAACCAGATGTTCAAAAGTGCGCGGCGTGTTACGGTTGCGTCACGGCTCGCCGGAGAGCCGCCGACAGGCCTCACGGCCGCCCGCAGCCCGCTTCTCAGGAAGGGCGACGCATGCCGAGCACCACCGGTCAGCGCGATCCCGCGCGGTCGGTCGTCTTCGCGCCCCTCGACGGCACCGGGCGCGCCGAGCTCGTCGCGCAGCGCCTCAGCGACGCGATCGTGAGCGGCATGCTCCGCGACGGGGAGCGGCTGCCGAGCGAGGCCGTGCTCTCGAGCAGCCTCGGAGTGGCGGTCGTCACCGCGCGCGAGGCGCTCGAGGTGCTGCGCGAGAACGGGATGGTGCGCACCCGCCGGGGGCGCGACGGCGGAAGCTTCGTGACCTACGACCGCGACACCGCCGTGCGGATGCTCGCCGAGCGGCTGCGCGCGCACTCGCGCGTCGAGCTGCGCGATCTCGCCCTGCACGTGCAGGCCATCGCGGGGCTCGCCGCCGAGATCGCGGCCGACCGCGCGAGCGACGACGACGTCGAGAGCCTCCTCGCCATCCAGCGCGGCGCCGACGTCACGACCCCTGGCGGCGCCCGGCGCGCCGTCGGCCGCTTCCAGCTCGAGGTGGCCGCGATCAGCCAGTCGCCGCGGCTCGTGCGCGAGGAGGTGCGCCTGCAGTCGGAGGCCGGTCCGCTGCTCTGGCTCTGCCTGCGCGACGAGGAGTACCGTGAGCGCAGCGCACGCGCCCGGGACCGGGTGATCGACGCGATCCGGGAGGCCGATCCGGCGGAAGCCCGGGCCGCGGTGAGCGAGCTGGTCCAGGACGCGCTCCGATGGCTCATGGACGAGAAGGGGCGCCTCGAGGCGGTCCCCGGCGAGGAGGAGGTTCCGCGATGACGACGACGGTCGACGCTCCCGGCGCGATCCACACGGCCGAGCGGGTGGCCGCGACGTTCGACGAGATCTTCGCGACCGTCACCGGCTGGCACGACACCGTGCTCGCGCGCCTCGCCTCCCCCGCCGACCGCACGGCGGCCGCCCTCGACCCGGTCGTCGAGGCGATCGCCGTCCCCGCGGTCACCGCGGGCGGCCTCGTCACGGGTGCGGGATTCGTCGCCGCACCCGGGCTTCTCTCGGATGCCGCCTGGCACCTCGCCTGGTGGCTCGCCGACCGCGCGGGCGGCGCCCGGCGCCTCGCGACCGTCGACGACCCGGCCGACGACCAGTTCCGCGACTACACCGCCCTCGAGTGGTGGCGGGTGCCCGCGCAGACCCGCACGCGTCACCTCACGGGGCCCTACGTCGACTACCTCTGCACCGACGACTACACCGTCACGGTGACGATGCCCCTGCACCTCGACGACGAGCTGCTCGGCATGGTCGGCGCCGACGTGCTGGTCGACGGCGTCGAGCGCCGCCTGCTGCCCGCCCTGCGCGCCCACGACGCGCCCGTCGCGATCGTCAACGCCTCCGGCCGCGTCGTCACCGCGACCGGCACGCGCCACGAGCCCGGCTCGCTGCTGCGGCTCGACGGGCTCAGCGACGCGCTCGCCGCGCTCCGGCATCCGGGATCGCCCACGGTCGACGTGCGTCTCCCCGGTGGGGCGCGCGTGCTGTCGTGCGGCGACGCGGCGCTCGGGCTCGTGCTGGGGTTCTGAGGGTCCGAGGGATCACACCGCTCCGCCGGGCCCATCCGCCCCCGGACGCACGAGCCCCGACTCGTAGGCGAACACGACGAGCTGCACCCGGTCACGGAGCCCCAGCTTGTACAGGATGCTGGTCACGTGCGACTTCACAGTCGCCTCGCCGAGGAAGAGCGCCCGCGCCGTCTCGCCGTTCGACATCCCGCGGGCGATCGCCCCGAGCACCTCGCGCTCGCGAGAGGTGAGGGTCTCCAGACCCGGCGCCGATCCGGGAGACGGCGCAGCGGCGTAGGCGTCCATCAGCCGGCGGGTGATCGACGGCGACAGCAGCGCGTGCCCGCCGTGCACCGTGCGCACGGCCGCCGCGAGGCTCTCGGCGGGGCCGTCCTTCAGCAGGAAGCCCGCTGCTCCCGCCCGCAGCGCGCCGTACACGTACTCGTCGGTCTCGAAGGTGGTCAGCGCGATCACGCGGGCGCGGCTCGACGCCACGATCCGGCGCGTCGCCTCGATGCCGTCGAGCACCGGCATCCGCAGATCCATCAGCACGACGTCGGGGTCGTGCAGCCGCACCTGCTCGATCGCCTCGTCGCCGTCCGCCGCCTCCCCGACGACCTCGATGTCGGGCTGCACCGAGAGGATCGAGCGGAACCCGCCGCGCACGAGGCCCTGATCGTCGGCGAGCACGACGCGGATCGCATCGCTCATGCGGCCGCCTCGGTGGGCAGGATCGCCGCGACGCGGAACCCGCCGTCATCGGTGCGTCCCGCATCGAGCCGCCCGCCGAACAGGCGCGTACGCTCGCGCATGCCGACCAGGCCGTGCTGCCCGCTCCCGCGCCCGGCGTCCACGCCGGGACCGTTGCGCACCTCCACCTCGACGGCATCCGGAAGGTAGCGGATCCGTGCCGTCACCGGGGCCTGCGCCGCGTGCGCGGCGGCGTTGGTGAGGCTCTCCTGCAGGATGCGGTAGGCGGAGACGTCCACTCCGAGCGGCAGCGCGCGCGGCGGTCCGTCGACCCCGTACTCGACGCGCATGCCCGCGTCGGCGAACCGGGAGACCAGCCGGTCGGCATGGGCGAGCGAGGGCTGGGGGTCGAGGTGCTCGGCCTCCTCGTCGCGCAGCACGCCGAGCATCCGCCGCATCTCCGCGAGCGCCTCGCGCCCTGTGGCCTCGACGGACCGCAGGGCTCGTTCGCTCTCGCCGGAGGCATCGGGCAGGTGCAGCCGTGCCGAGCCCGCCTGCACCACCATGACCGTCACGCAGTGCGCCACGACGTCGTGCAGCTCGCGCGCGATCCGGTCGCGCTCGTCGCGGATCGCGGCCGCCGTGCGCGCGGCCTCCGCCGCCTCCACCTCCGCGAGACTCGCCCGCAGTGCCCGACGGGTGGCCGCCCACGAGCGCAGCACCAGTCCGACGCCCCAGGAGGCGACGATGACCATGAGATCGACCTCGAGGTCGTTGAGGTTGAAGAACCCCGGGATGACGAGCGAGTACATGCCGAGCAGTCCGAGCGGCGGCGCGAGCGCCCACCACTGGAGCGGATCGCGCGCGTTGCGCGCCGCGCTGTAGGTGGCGAGCGCGATCACCCCGAGGCTCCACAGCACGATCGGCGCATCGAGCAGCACGCGGCACAGCGCCATGACCGCGACGACCACGACGAGCACGGCGAAGGGATGCCGTCGCCTCACGACGAGCGGCCCCGCCGCCGCGATGACCGCCGCGAGCTGCACCGGCAGGCTCGCGGTGGAGGGGAAGGCGTTGTCCGCATGGGTGATCACCTCGACCACCGACCCCGCCGCGAACGCCGCCGCGAGGGCGGCGTCGACCACGAGATCCCGCCCCCGAACGCGCGCCGGTTCCCGCCACGGAACCGCTCCAGGGGCTGACACGGCACCACTGTAGTGCTGCCCCGACGGGACCGTATCGGCCGAAGGTCGGGGGTCGCCTCCCCCGGACGGCGGGGCGCCGCACCGCCCTCGGCGGCATCGGGAATCGATCGCACGACGGGGCCGGCCGGGACCCGCGGGGGTGGGCCCTCACCGCCTCCGCCGCCACGATCGACAGCGTCGCGCTTCGGACGCGACCAGACGGAAGGAATGCCATGAACCGTGTCGCCGCCACCCGGCGCATCCTCCTCGGCGTGACGATGGTCGTCGCGCCCGTGCTCCTCGCCTTCGGCCACCTCCTCACGGTGTCGGCCGACAGCGATGCCCTCGTCCAGGACATCGTCGCGGCCGGCGCCGTCTACGTGCCGTCGACCATCATGATCGCCTACGGCGTGCTGCTCCTGCCCGTCGCCTTCGTCGGGCTGATGCGCTTCGCTCCCGCGCGGGGCGGCATCCTCGTGACGATCGGGGCCGCCCTCGCGACGATCGGCGCGGTCGCGGCGGGTGCCGGCAACGCCATGTTCGGCATGGTGCTCGGCTCGCTCGTGCCCGCCGACCCGGACCTCGCGACGCAGGTGATCAAGATCGCCGGGGACTCCCCGGCCGCGACCTGGGAGTGGCAGGTGTTCTACCTGTTCCCGCTCGGGCTCCTGCTCATGGCGATCGGGCTGATCCTCGCCCGCCGGATGCCGGTGTGGATGCCGATCGCGCTCGGCGTCGGCACGCTGCTGCTCTTCGTCGTGGGCGCGGGAGGCCTCGTCACCTTCCTCCTGCTGCTGCCGCTGTCGGTCGGGATCGCGGCCCCCGGGGTGCTGCTCCTCCTGCCGCGGCGCTCAGAGCGGGAGACCGCCGGCCTCGAGGCCGCGGCCGCGCGCTGACGGCGCTCACTCCCAGGAGGCGGACAGCTCCAGCCAGCGCTCCTCGAGAGCGGATGCCTCGTCGTCGAGTGCGGTGATCCTCGCCATCTCGACGCCGAGCAGCTGGTAGTCCGACTGATCGAGCTCGGCGAGCTTCGCGCGTCCGTCGGCGGCCTGCTGCTGCAGCTTCTCGATGCGACGCTCCAGGGAGGCGAGCTCCTTCTCGGCGGCACGCCGCTCGGCACCGCCGAGGGCGGGGGGTTTCGACACGGCGCCCACGGCGCCCTCGCGGCCCCCCGCCTCAGCCGTCGACAGCCGCAGGTACTCCTCCACCCCGCCCGGCAGGTGCCGCAGCCGGCCACCGAGCAGCGCGTACTGCTGGTCGGTCACCCGCTCCAGCAGATACCGGTCGTGCGACACCACGAGCAGCGTCCCGGGCCAGGAGTCGAGCAGGTCCTCCATCGCCGCGAGCATGTCGGTGTCGAGGTCGTTGGTCGGCTCGTCGAGGATGAGCACGTTGGGCTCGTCGAGCAGGATGAGCAGCAGCTGCAGGCGCCGCTTCTGCCCTCCGGAGAGATCCCTGACCGGCGTCGAGAGCTGCGCGCTCGTGAAGCCGAGGCGCTCCAGCAGCTGCCCCGGCGTGAGCTCGGCCCCGCCGCCGACCCGGTAGCTCGACCGCTGACGGCCGATGACATCCGCCACCCGGTCGTCGGCGATCTCGTCGAGCTCGGCGAGGCGCTGGTCGAGGACCGCGAGCCTGACGGTCTTGCCGCGCTTCACGCGCCCCTCGCTCGGCTCGACGGTGCCCGCGACGAGCCCCAGCAGGGTCGACTTGCCCGCGCCGTTGACGCCCAGGATGCCCGTGCGCTCGCCCGGCGCGATGCGCCACTCGACGTCCCGCAGGATCGTGCGCTCACCGCCCGCGCCGTCCGGGAACCGCACCGCGACGTCCAGCAGGTCGACGACGTCCTTGCCGAGCCGCGATACCGCGAGGCGCTCGAGCGACACCCGGTCGCGCACGGGCGGCACGTCGGCGATGAGCTGGTTGGCGGCCTCGATGCGGAACTTCGGCTTGCTCGTGCGGGCCGGCGCGCCGCGGCGCAGCCAGGCGAGCTCCTTGCGCATGAGGTTCTGCCGCTTCGCCTCGGATGCCGCAGCCATCCGGTCGCGCTCGACCCGCTGCAGCACGTAGGCCGCGTAACCCCCCTCGAACGGCTCGACGACGCCGTCGTGCACCTCCCAGGTGTCGGTCGAGACCTCGTCGAGGAACCAGCGGTCGTGGGTGACCACCACGAGCCCGCCCTGGCTCTTCGGCCAGCGGCCCTTCAGATGCTCGGCGAGCCAGGCCACGCCCTCGACGTCGAGGTGGTTGGTGGGCTCGTCGAGGAACACGACGTCCCAGTCGCGGCTGAGCAGCGCCGCGAGCGCCACCCGGCGACGCTGGCCACCCGAGAGCTCGCCGATGCGCGCATCCCACGGCAGATCGCCGAGGAGCCCCCGGATGACATCGCGCACCTTCGCGTCGCCCGCCCACTCGTACTCGGCGCGGTCGCCCACCACGGCGTGGTGCACGGTCTCGTCCTCGGGCAGGGTGTCGGCCTGGTCGAGCATGCCGATGCGGGTGCCGCCGCGCACGGTGACGCGTCCGGCATCCGGCTGCTGGCGACCGGCGAGGATGCGCAGCAGCGTCGACTTGCCGTCGCCGTTGCGGCCGACGACGCCGATGCGGTCGCCCTCGTCGAGCCCGACGGTGACGTCGTCGAAGACGTCCTTGGTGGGGAAGGAGAGCGAGATGCCTTCGGCGCCGAGCAGGTGTGCCACCCGTCGAGCCTAGGTCGTGCGGGCCGCCGAGCCCGCCGCACCTGTCCTCCACAACCCGGCGATCGAGCCGTTGTCCACGGAACTTCCGACACCGCTGCCGCTCCGGTCTCCGCGCTGGCAGAGTCGAGGCGAGGCAACGCACAATGGAGAGGTGGACCTGGTGAACGACCCGCAGATCTGGACCCTCATCGGGGTGTTCGCTGCGATCATGCTCGGCGGCATGACGCTCACCACGACGTTGCTCATGCGCACCATCACCGCGTCGATCAGCGGGCTCCGAGGCGAACTGGGTGCTGAGATCGGCGGACTCCGCGGCGAACTCGGTGCCGAGATCGGCGGGCTCCGAGGCGAACTGGGTGCTGAGATCGGCGGACTCCGCGGCGAACTCGGCGGACTGCGCGCCGAGATGAACGCACGCTTCGACGCGGTCCACGCTCGTTTCGATGCCGTCGAGACGAAGATCGAGCATCTCGACCGCGACGTCGCACTGCTCATGCGGCGCGCCTGGGGCGAAGCGCCCGAGCGCTGAACCGGCGGCGCGCGGATCAGCCGGCCGCGCGCTCGCGCTCCACGTGGCTGCGCGCGTGCGCGACGGCCGCGGGCAGCTCGGCGAAGAGGTGCCGGTGATCGCGCAGCGCCCCGAGCACCCCAACCGTGCGGAACAGCTCGACGTGCCCCTCGCGCACGCCCTTGATGAGCACCGTGATGCCGCGCGCCTCGAGGCGCTGCACGATCTCGGAGAGCACGTGGGCCCCCGTCGCGTCGACGAGCTCGAGCTGCGACATCCGCAGGATCACGACCGACACCCCGTCGAGCGCGGTCACCGCCTCGAACACCCGGTCGGCCGCCGCGAAGAACAGCGGCCCGTCGAGGCGCACGATCGCGATCCGCTCATCGCCCTCCGCCGCCGCCCCCGGCAACGGCTCGCGCGTGACGCCGGTGGCCCGCGACAGGCTGCGGATCGCGAAGACCCCTGCCACGACCATGCCGATCGCGACCGCCACGATCAGGTCGACCGACACGGTGACGATCGCGGTCACCACGAAGGCGATGGCATCCGCCCGCGTCGAGCGCAGGATGGAGCGCGCCGTCGCGAGGTGCACCATCCGCACCGCCGTCACCATCAGCACGCCCGAGAGCGCCGCGAGCGGGATGAGGCCCACCGGTTGCGCCGCGACGAGCACCACGAGCAGGAGCACGAGCGCGTGGGTCACCGCTGCGAGGCGCGTGCGTGCGCCTGCGCGAACGCTCACGGCCGTGCGCGCGATCGCGCCGGTCGCCGGCATCCCGCCGAACAGCCCCGCCGCGACCGAGGCGAGCCCCTGGCCGACGAGCTCGCGGTCGGGGTCGTAGGGTCCCGTGTCGGAGAGGGAGGCGGCGACCCGCGCGGCGAGCAGGGACTCGATCGCGGCGAGCGCCGCGACTGTGAGCGCGGGCAGTGCGAGCGAGCCGAGCAGCCCGGGGTCGAGGGCGGGGAGCGAGGGCGCCGGCAGGGCGTGCGGCAGGGCGCCGATGTCGGCCAGCGGAGAGGGCAGCACGAGGGCGAGGCCGGTGACGACCGCGATGCCCACGAGCGACCCCGGGATCGTGCGGTGCAGCATCGGCAGCAGGAGCATGCACGCGGCGACGATCGCGACCGCGCCGAGCGCCCACAGCAGGTAGCCGGGGTCGGCGCCGAGCAGCGCGGCGGCCGCCGTGACGACCACGTTCGTGTGGGAGGCGCCCCCGGCATCCGCCCGGGTGAGCGCCGGCACCTGCTGCAGGAAGATGATGACGGCGATGCCGAGCGTGAAGCCCTCGATGACCGGCCACGGGATGAACGACACGGCCCGCCCGAGCCGCAGCGCACCTGCCACGAGCACGATGACGCCCGCGAGCACGCTCACGAGAGCCACGGCCCCGATGCCGTGGCTCGCGACGATGGGCGCGAGCACCACGACCATCGCCCCGGTCGGTCCCGACACCTGCACGTTGGAGCCGCCGAATACCGCCGCCACGACGCCCGCCACGATCGCCGTGATGAGACCGGCCTCCGCGCCCGCGCCCGAGGATATCCCGAAGCCGAGCGCGAGGGGCAGCGCGACGATCCCCACCGTGAGGCCCGCGAGCAGGTCGGCGCGCCAGCTGCGGCGCAGCGGTCGGTAGTCGCCGGCGCCCGGCAGCAGGCTCCGGATGCGTGCGCCGGCCCGGCGCACCGCCGACGGTGCGGTCATCGCGGCAGGTCCGGCAGCGCGGCGACCCCCGCCATCCGCTCGCCGTCCGCCGCGACGATCGCGGCGAGCAGCCCGCGCGCGACGGCGAGCAGCTCGGCGACATCCGGATGCGCGAGGCGGTAGTAGACGTGGCTCGCGCGGCGATCCGACTCCACGAGGCGGTGCCGGCGCAGCACCGCGAGGTGCTGCGAGAGGTGGGAGGCCTCGAGTCCGGTGGCCTCCTGCAGCTCGGCGACGCTGTGCTCCGCGCCGTCGGCGAGCAGCTCGAGCAACCGGATGCGGAGGGGATGCGCGAGCCCCTTGAAGAGCCCCGCCTTCACCTCGTAGAGGGGGCGCTCCCCCTGACTGAACGGCATGATGAAATCATCATACCGTTGCTCAGCCGAACCGCCCGTTCACGTAGTCGAAGGTGCGCGCGTCGATCGGCTCCGAGAACATCGCCTCCGTGTCGCCGTACTCGACGATCGCGCCCGGCTTGCCCTGCGAGGCGAGGAAGAAGGCGCACTGCGTGGAGACGCGCTGCGCCTGCTGCATGTTGTGCGTGACGATGACGATCGTCACGTCGTCGACGAGCTCGAGCATCGTCTCCTCGATCACGCGTGTCGAGGTCGGGTCGAGGGCCGAGCACGGCTCGTCCATGAGCAGCACGCGCGGCATCACCGCGAGCGAGCGGGCGATGCAGAGGCGCTGCTGCTGGCCGCCCGAGAGGCCGCCGCCGGGCGAGCGCAGACGGTCCTTCACCTCGTTCCAGAGACCCGCCCGCCGCAACGACGTCTCGACGAGCTCGTCCTTGCGGTCGCGGTCGGCGTGGAGGCCGGTGAGGCGCAGGCCCGCGATCACGTTGTCGTAGATCGACATCGCCGGGAACGGGTTGGGCTTCTGGAACACCATGCCGATGCTCTTGCGCGCGTCGGTGAGGGGCCGGTCCGCGCGGTAGATGTCGTCGCCGTCGAGCAGCACCTCGCCCGCGAGCGACGCCGACGGGACCAGCTCGTGCATCCGGTTCAGGATGCGCAGGAAGGTCGACTTGCCGCATCCGGACGGGCCGATGAGCGAGGTGATGACGCCCGCGGGCATCGTGAGCGACACCCGGTCGAGCACCTGGTGGTCGCCGAACCAGGCCGTGATGTCGCGCGCCTCGAGCGTCGCGAGCTCGCGGGGCGCGTCGGGCGGCGGCGAGGTCCGGGGGCGGGCGACGGCGGGCATCCGCTCGCGCACCACCGCCAGCGACTGCGTGACCGCATCGCGGGATCGGTCCATGGCGGCCCGCCAGAACGGCACCGTGGCGGGGTCGGCCGGGGGCAGCACCGCCGGCTCGGCGTCGACCACGGGGGCGACGCCGCGGTCCAGCGGCACGGGCTCCGCGGCGAGCAGCGCCTCGGGGTGGTGGGTGATGTCGGTCATGGCGGGTCCGTTCACAGCAGGTTCGGGAGGAGGAAGACGATCTGGGTGGCCGACCACAGGCCGCCGACGAGCACGAGCGGCGTGAACACGATCCACGCCTTGCGACCGCCGATCCGGGGGATGGTCCAGACCGCGGCGCCCTCGACGAGCAGCAGGAACTGCAGGGCGAACACCAGCGCCCACGCGGTCGAGGTGTCGGTCGCGAGCGGCTCGTGCGAGGGCGGGAGGCTGGCACCCGTGGTCTGGCGCCCGCCCGCCTCCTGGGCGGAGCCGACGAGCACCGCGTCGAGGTAGGCGATGCCGCTCGGCATGAACGCCGGCCCGCGGGCGGTGACGAGCTGGAGCCGGCTCTCCCCCGGCGACAGGCCGGGCGGCCGCGCATCGCCCGCGTAGCGCACGCCGATCACCTTGAACGTCGACGCGCCCTGACCGGTGATGACCGTGAACATCTCGCCCGGTTGCAGCGACTCGATCCCGGCGAAGGGACCGCCGAAGGCGGCGGCGCGCCCCATCAGGGTGCTGAGCCCGATCTGGCCGGGCAGCACGCTGTCGCGGCGATGGCCGGGGCCGCTCATGAGCGCGCTGGCCGAGGTGCCCTCGACGACGACCTCGTCGAGGCCGAGCTGCGGGATGCGGAGAAGCGCGACGGGTGCGCCGTCAGCCAGGAGCCGCCCGTCGACGTCGCCCTCGCTCACCGGCGCGGTCCCCTCGGCCAGCTGCTCCCGGAAGGCGTTGAGCAGCTGCTGCTGCGCGGATGCGTGCTGCAGCCGGCTGAGCAGCGTCACGTCGACCACGAAGCCGAGCACCAGGATCGCGAGCAGCGCGATCGAGGTGCGCCCGAACACCCGCGCCGGGCTGAGCGGCACGTAGACGACGGCACCGCGGGGTGCGCGACGCGGAGGGCGCGGCGGCTTGGGCGGCTTCGGCGGCCGGACCGGCTTCACCGCGCCCGCCGGCGCGGGCGGTCCGGCGGGCGGGGCGGCGACCGGCGGCGAATCGGCGGGGAGCGGCTCGGTGGGCGCCTCGACGATCGTCATGCCGGGGCCCCGGATGCGGCATCCGCAGGAGCGGGCGCGGATGCCGCACGCACGATCCGGCGGATGACGAGCCCCGCCGCGACGAGAACGAGCAGCACCACGACGATCCACGGAAGCAGGAACGCCCAGACGTCGCGCACGAGCGGGGCGGCATCCGCGGCGCCCCCCGACGGCGGGATGACCTGCGCGCTCACGTGCACGACCGTCCACTGACCGCCGCCGTCGAGCATCATCTCGACCACGCGGCGCTCGCCGGGGGCGAGCCCCGCGACCGTCACCCCGGCGGGGCTGCTGAGGCGTCCCCCGAAGACGTTGTCCATCCAGAAGCGCACGCGCGGATCGAGCTTCCGCTCGGAGGCGTTGCGCACGGTGATGCTCGCCACCACCCCCAGGCCGAGGGTGCGCCACGACCAGACCGGCCGGGTGGTCACCCCGCTCACGTAGAGCAGGCCGCCGATGCCGGTCTCGCCGGGTTCCGCGCCGTCGTCGGCGGGCGTCTCGACCTGGCCGTCGTCGGAACCGGATCCTCCGCCGTGGCCCGACCCGGCGTCGCTCGACGACGAGGGCGACGGCGACGGCGACGATCCGCTCGGCAGCACCGTCACGGTCAGCGAGAAGCCGTCATCCGGGTCCACCTCCGCCGCTGCCGCGGGCCCCGCACTCAGGCAGGCGGCCAGCGCGAGGGCGACGGCGGCGAGCGGGCGCCGTACGGTCACGGCTGCCGACCGCCCGTGCCGGCGCCGACCGGCTCGTCGGCGTCGCCGCCGGATGCGCGATCGCCCGCCTCGTCTGCGACCTTCCGGCGCGCCTCCTCCTCGGCGTAGGCGACCCACGCGGCGGCGCGCTTCTCGTCGCCGCGGCGGCGCAGACGCAGCACCAGCAGAACGATCAGCGCGATCGCGACGAGCACCAGCAGCCACCACGGCCATGCGATCACGACCGTGTCGCGCGAGACCTCGTGGAGCTGTCCGAGCTCGAGCGCACCGGGGGCGGCGGTCGGCACCATCCGCACGTAGGCGTCGAGGTAGCCGAGCTGCGCGACGCCCGGCACCGTCACCGTCATGGTGCGGGAGCCGCCCGGCAGCAGTTCGGGCAGCTCCTCGCGCACGACCGGCGACGTCGCGATGCCGAACCAGGTGTTCACTCCGAAGACCATGTCGGCGCCGAGGGCGACGTTGCCGGTGTTGGTCACGGTCGTGGTGAGCTGCACGCTGCCGTCGAAGGGGTTGACGAGCTGCTGGTAGCTCGCCTGCAGGCCCGAGATCGCGAGGCCCACCTGGAGGTCGCCGGGGACGCGGAGGTAGATGCGGCTCGCGACGCGGCGGTCGACGACGATCGTGCCGTCGGGCGAGACGGCCGAGATGACGATGCCGCCCGCGTGGTCGCCGGGGGTCGCGTCGTCCGGCACCCGCACGGTGAACGACACGATCTGCTCCTGGCCGGGTCCGAGCTCCAGCACGACGCGCTTCCGACCGTCGAAGGCGATCCAGGTGCCGACCTCACTCGGTTCCTCGGCCGTGTCGAGCAGAGCGAAGTCGCCCGCGTCGTTCGTGAAGGCGTCGGTCGCGAACACGGTGATCGACTGGGAGGTCGTGCCGGCGTTCTTCACGAGGTACGCGTCGGTGAGCTCCTGGCCGGGAGCGACCTGGTAGTCGAAGCGGGTTCGTCCGTCGCGGCCGACCCCGTTCGACGGGGAGCCGGAGAGCCCGTCGACGTCGTCGGCGTGGGCGGCGGTCGGCACGCCGACGAGACCGGCGAGGAGGGCCAGCGCGAGGGCGCCGACGAGGGCGAGTCGACCGATCGGGCGCGGTCGCGGACGGGTGGCGGCAGAGGGCACGATGCATTGAGCCATGCCGAGACGACCGCCGGGCGACGCGCAGGTGAACGGACGCCCACCACCGGATGCGCATCCGGCCCAGAGCACGAGGACGGACGGGGCCGCCGAAGCGACCCCGTCCGTCGGGGGTGGGCGCCTTACTTCGAGATGAGCGTCAGCGTCAGCGTCGAGGTGTAGGTGCCGGCGGGCTTGCCCACCGGGGCCACGAAGGTGAGGGCGCCGCCGAGCACGGTGTCACCGATCGTCGCCGCGTTGTCGGCCTCCGCGAAGGTCGACGGGTAGGTGGCGGAGCCGGCGGTCTGCTCGGCGCCGGCCGCGACGCCGGCGGGGCCGGACGTCTTGGTCGGCTTGATGCCGAGCTGCTTCTTGTCGATCGTGTCCGAGCCCTGCACGAAGTCGGCGACCGTCGAGGTGAGCGTCCAGCCCGGGTGCGACACGACGCGAGCGTCGTGCACCGTGATCGCCGGGAGCGTGCCGGTCGAGACCGAGACGCCGTCGACGAGCGTCGGGCTGCCGATCGTGGCGGCGTTCGCCGCCACCGCGAGGGTCAGGCCCGCGTCCTGCGCGGCGAGGGTCTCGGCCGACAGGGCGATGTCCTTGCTCTGGCAGGCGGCCGGGTCGACCTCGCAGGGATCGGCGGCGGCCGGCGCCTGGTTCGCGAAGGTCCAGTTGCCCGCGCCTCCCGACGCGACGGTGATCTGCACGAACTTGACGCCCGCGGTCGCGAGGTTCAGGCCGTTGTTCTTCGTCCACGCGAAGCCGAGGCTGTACGTGCCGCCGGCCTTGACCGTCGCCCAGTTGCCGTTCGTGAAGCCCGAGAGCGTCAGGTTCGGCGAGACGAGGTCCTGGGTGCCCGGCTTGAAGCCGGCGAACCCGGTGGCCAGCCACGCAGAGACCGTGGTCTCCTGGCCGACCGGCGCGATGAAGATCGTCGAGCCGGTGGCGTCGGGGCTGCCGGGGAACGGCGTGTCGAGGTCGGACACCTCGACACCGGGGCTCGAGAGCACCTGGTCCGACCAGGCGAGCACGGTGCCATCCGGGATGAGGTGCCCGTCGCCCCCGTCGAGCAGGTAGAACTGCGGCGGAGTGGAGGCCGCCTGGGCGGCGGTGGCGGCGAGCGCGGTGACGCCGAGCAGTACGGCGGCTCCGGCCGCGATACCGGCGAGACCGGCCTTGCGGGTGAGCTTCATGTCATGTCTCCTGAGGTGAGCGGTGCGGATCAGAGGGAGGTGTAGGCGCGCTGCATCGTCGTGGTCGACGGCGCGAGGAACCCGAACTTCTTCTTGACGGCGCCGACCGAGCTCGACAGCGAGCCGAAGCTCGTGAGGCTGTTGGTCACCGTCGGGTTGACGAGCGCCGCGAAGGTGGCGTCGTACTTCGGGTCGCTGGGGTTGATGCGCGCGTACTCGACCACGAGGTAGGTGTCGCGGCCGAAGGTGGTGTTGCTGTAGTACGCCGTGTTCGCGACGAGGTTCGGAGCGGTGCCCGTGAAGGCGGGCGTGGCGCCGAGCGCGCTGCCGAAGGCGACCCCGCTGACCGTGGTGGTGTCGACGCCCGTGGCGCCGTTGGCCTGCGCGATCCAGCTGGCAGCCGAGAACGGGATGATCTGGTTGCTGGCGAGCACCGTCGCGTCGTTCTCGGCGGTCGTGTTGCTGGTGTCGTTCACGCACGAGCCGAGCGTGGTGACACCGATCGCCGACAGGAAGAAGCTGCGGGTGCCGGAGCCGTTCTGCGGGATGCGCGGGGTCACCGCGACGCCGTCGATCGTGGTGAGCGTGCACTCGTAGACCTGCTTGAGCTGCGCCGCGGTGAGCTGGCCCCAGGCCGCGGTGCCGCCCTTGTAGGCGAAGCCGACGGCGTCGCGCGCGTACGGGATGTAGGCGAGCAGGCCGTTGACGTTCTGGTTGGTGCCGGGTCCGCTCGAGGAACGGGCGATGTCGACCTGGCCGGTGATGCTGCGGGCCGGGACGGCGGCGTTGCCGCTGTAGGTGCTGCCGGTGACCGAGGCGCGCAGCGCGTTGACGCCCGCACCGGACCCCGAGGGACGGCCGAAGTAGGGGCCGTTGCTCTTGGTCTGGATGGCGTTCGAACCGAATGCGTCGAAGGAGCCGAGCGTCGCGTTCGCCGCCGTCACCTTGATCGAGGTGCCGGTGAGGGTGGTGCCGTTGATGAGGGCGTTGGACGAGTCCTGCAGGGTGTCCGAGCCGACGAGCACGTAGCTGTTCGACACCGGCTCCGCGGACGCCGGCAGGGCGACTGCCGCACCGGCGATCGCGACGCCGAGGGCCGCGCCGAGGGCGACGACCTTCTTGGTCTTCACTTCAGTGGTTTCCTTTCGATGGGCACTGCACGACGAGTCCGCGGATGCGGCTCGTTCCGGACCCGGCGTTCACCGGGGGCTCCAGGGCAGGACGCGCCTGCGTCCGAGCAGGGGCACGCCGACGGCGGCGGCGAGGCCGGAGAGCACGCTCACCGGGATCGTCGCGGGCAGCCCGCCCACCTCGGGGTCCGCGGGGGTCGCATCCCCCATGAGGGCGCCCGCGATCTCCCCGCCGGCCGTGGGGTTGACGTCGACGACGTCCGGGGTCGACGACCAGGACCCGCCGGACGCGGCGGGCGTCGTGGCGGGGGTTCGGGGCCCGGCGGCGATCGCATCCGCCGCGGCGAGCGCCTGCGCGCGCCACGAGCTCGGCAGGGGCGCGTAGCCCGCCGGAAGCTGGCCGTCGCTCGTGCCGGGCGTCTGCCCGGCACCGGCCGCGAACCGGATGAACGCGGCGTAGTCACTGCGCAGCGCCGCCTCGACGACGGAGGGGTTCGTCGCCGCGTACACCGGCATCGTCAGGGGGTAGGCGGTCGTCGCGCCCTTCGCGGCCGAGGAGGACGGGACGAAGCCGCGCACCTGGGGCTGCTTCGCATCCGGGGTCATCGCGGCGGCCGCGGCCGCCATCGCATCGCCGGTCGGAGCCACGAAGACGCCGGCCGGATTCCGCAGCTCGGCCGTGTACACCTGGTACTTCGCGGCAGCGGCGGCGTCGGTGAGGCCGAGCACCCGCTGCTGGCCCGGCAGGGCGCGAGCGGCCTTGCCGTACTTGGGCGGCTGGCTCACCGGATCCCAGGCGCCGAGCAGCTGGCCGTCGCCGCGCAGCGTGAGGTAGCCCACGGTGTCGAAGTCGGTCACGTACGGCCGCCAGGTCACGACGTTCACGGGCCCGACGCCGGAGGCCTCCGGCTGCTCGGCCGGGTCGGCCTTCGGGAAGTCGTCACGCGGGAGCGAGAGCTCGACCCCGGTGGCGTTCGCCGCGGCGGTGGTCGCGTAGTACGGGTTGACGACCATGCCCCAGGGGTCGGCGTGGCCGGCGAGGAAGGCGGCGGCATCCGGATCGGCGACGATGTAGCTCCACAACGCCCACGCGGCGTCGGACCGCCCCTGCGGCATGAGCAGGTCGGCGAGCGAGGGCGCCACGAGGGCCTGGTACGCCCACTCGGGGTCGTTGACCGCGAGGAAGTCGGGGTCGTAGCTGAGGGTGCGGGGGTTGTGCCGCAGGTGCGAGCGGTCGGCGCCGGTCGGCAGCGAGTCGGCGTAGGAGTTGGTGAGCAGCTTCGCGAGCAGGCGCGGGGTGAGCTTGAGCGAGGTCATTGGCAAGCGGGCGCGGTCGGCAGCCTCGGCGGGGACATCCGAGCTGGCCTTCGGCTCGCGGTCGATCGCGAACGCCACCGTCACGCTCGTGAGCGCGATCGGCGCGTAGCTGAGCCCGTCCTCCGCATCGCCCCCGAGGGCGCGGGAGGTGAGCGCGAGCGGGGCGCCCGACATGCC
This sequence comes from Protaetiibacter sp., assembly GCA_030150265.1. Taxonomy (GTDB): domain Bacteria; phylum Actinomycetota; class Actinomycetes; order Actinomycetales; family Microbacteriaceae; genus Homoserinibacter. The sequence goes on along the minus strand of JASLGG010000046.1, from coordinate 13,125 downwards.
GTTGGCCGCGAGGGCGGCATCCGACTCGCTCCCGGTGATGAGCGAGTAGACCGCGCCGCCGGCCGCGGTGCAGAGGGTCGGCTGCCAGGAGGCGATCGCCGTGGCGGCGAGCTCGCTGCCGGCCAGCTGCCGCTCGGCGGCGCCGATCGCGCAGCGGGTGCCGAGCGGCTTGAACTCGAGCTTGACGGCGAGCGCGTGACGCCAGGAGTCCCAGAACAGGCCCGACTGGGTGATGCTCGTGCTGCCGTTGTCGGCGGTGCCGCGCGGGATGATCACGAGCCAGCACGACTGGCCGCGGACGTCGTTGCCCGTGCCGACCGGGGTGCCGCATCCGAGGCCGGGCGCCTGCATGGCGGTCTGCACCTCGAAGGCGGTGGAGCCCGTGCCGTCGCTGCCGCTTCCCGCCCAGGAGACCTCGTTGGTGGTGAGGCGCGTGAAGTACGGATTGGTGTTGACGTCGACGCCGACCTGCACGCCGTCGACGATCGATCGCACCGGGTCGCCGACGATCGGGCGGAACGGCACGGAGGTGTAGGTCGGCGTCGCGAAGCCGTCGCCGTGCACCGTGTACTGCTCGTCCTGTGCGGCGACCGCGGCGTCCTCCCGGTAGCCGTCGCGCGTCGAGCCGGGCAGGTTGGCGCCGCCGAACTGGCACGTGGTGCGATCGGGCCGCGTCGCGTCGGCCGGGTCGTCGCCCCAGCACTGCGCGATCTGCAGGAAGTCCTCGCCGCCGGTCTGCTGGCTCGGCACGGTGGAGCGGCGGCCTCCGGTCCACGACACCTTGATGCCCTGCGCGACGAGGTCCCTGGTCTGCGAGACGGTGACCGCGAGGTCCGGGAACGGCGCGTCCACGGCATCCGGATGCTGTGCGGCGGCGGTGACGGTGACGCTCGAGCCGTCGGCGGCAGCCGCGGGCTGCAGGGGCACGACGATCCCGCCGAGGGTCAGCATCCCGAAGACGCCCGCACCGACGACGACGCCGGCGAGGCCGGATCGGATCGACGTCGATCGCCAGGTGGTGGTGGTCACGGGGTCTCCAGGGGGTGTTCGCGGTCCGAGTGCGACGCGACATGCGTCACGCTAAGGAGGGGTGGTGTAGTCGGGATGAACGAGGCGGGAACGGCCCCTCCCGCGGGCATGACCTAGCGCTCTCGGGCCGCGGAGCCGCGAGCGGCGCGCAGCCGCCGCGAGAGGAACGGGGGCAGCACGATGAGGGCCACGAGCAGCACTCCCGCGGCGAGCATCGTCCACTGGGAGGCGCCCATGCCGGGATCGGTCACCTGGTACCGTCGCGCCACCGGGTCGTAGCCGGCGCCGGATCCCGACCCCGTGCCCGCCCCGGTGCCGCCGTCGGTGCCGCTCCCCGACCCGTCCCCGGCGCCGCCGTCGGTCCCGGTGCCCCCGGTCCCCGCGCCCGAGCCGGTTCCGGTGGGGGTCCCCGCCGCGCCGCCCGTGCCGGCCGCGCACTGGTCGGAGCCCTTCTTGTCGCACTCGGGCGGCTGCGGCGCGGTCGCCGCGAGCTGGTTGTTCGAGGGCGAGTCGCCGGGCTTGAAGGTGGGGTTGTTGCACGCCGCCGTGTCGACGCCCGCGTTCCCCGCGCCCGGGATCCGCTTGATCTGATCCGACCCCGCGAGCACCAGGTTCATCGGCAGCGGCGAGTAGCCGAGCGCCGACGCCTGCTGCTGTCCCTCGCACAGCAGGTAGCGGGTGAACGCGCCGAGGGTGTTGCCCTTCGCCTCCGTGAAGATGCCCGCGACCTCGGTGGGGATGATCATGTACGAGTAGCTCGACAGCGGGTAGCTGCGCTTGTCGCCGTTCGCGTACACGTCGTCGAGGATCTGGGTGAGGTAGTCGGCCGAGCCCTGCGTGGTGTTGATGCGCGCCTTCATGAGCGCCACGGCGACGGCCTGCGCGGTCGGCTCCACGTAGTAGCCGGATGCGTTGAGCACCTTCGCGACCGGGAACCCCGACTTGAGCGCGTAGGAGTACTCGACGTAGGTGATGGCGCCCTCGCCGTAGTTCTGCGAGACGTAGCCCGCGACGCCGAGCGAGCCGTTCTGCGCCTTCGCCGAGCCGAAGACCGGGTACTGCGAGGTGAGGCCGCATGGCGTGGGCCGCCCGACCTTCGCGCAGAAGCTGTTCCAGATCGAGGACTGCTGCTTCGACATCCAGAGGGTGAACTGCGCCGTCGAGCCGGAACCGTCCGATCGCACGACCGGCGTGATCGCCTTGTCGGGCAGGTCGAGCTTGGGGTTGTCGGCCTTGATGGCGGCGTCGTTCCACTTGGTGATGACGCCCGTGAAGATCTTCGCGATGACCTCGCCCGAGAGGCGCAGGTTGGTGACGCGCTTGCCGCCGATCTTGAGGTTGTACATGAAGGCCGTGCCGCCGGCGACGATCGGCATGTAGGCGTAGCCGGTCTGCGGGGTCTCCGGGGCGGAGCCGTCCTCCGGACGGGATTGGAAGGGGATCTCGCTCACCGCGAAGTCCACGGTGCCCGCGATGAAGTCGCGACGGCCCGCCGACGATCCGACGCCCGAGTAGTTGACCGTCATGCCGTAGTTGGCGGCGACGTTCTTGCGCCACTGGTCGAGCGCGTTCTGCGACCAGGTCGACCCGGTGCCGGTGATGGGGATGTAGGTGGCGGCCTCGGCGGTCTGGGTGGGGGCGAGCACCACGCCGAGGGCGAGCGCGGCGACGAGGAGCGCGCGGAGGTGGCGGATCACGAGGGGTCCTTCTGCTCGGGTTCGGGGACGGCGGTCGAGGCGGGGTCGGAGACGGATGCCGGCGCCGGCCGGCCGCGCGCGGAGAAGCGCAGCGCGTCGCGCAGCGAGGCGGCGTGGCTGCGACGCTGCTGACCGGGCGAGAGCTGCCCCGGGGGTCGTCCGCCGATGACCCGCGCGAGGCTGAACAGGGCGAGCACGAGCAGCAGCAGCACCGCGGCCGTGCCGAAACCGCGCGCGATCATCGTGGGCTCGGGCGACCTCACGAAGTCGAAGACCTGCAGCGGCAGCGAGATCATCGGTCCCGAGAACGGGTTGAAGCTCAGCACCGCGGTGACGCCCGAGGTGAGCAGCACGGGCGAGGTCTCGCCGATGCCGCGCGCGGTGCCGAGGATGACGGCGGTGACCAGGCCGGAACGCGCGGTCGGCAGCACGACGCCCCACACCGTCCGCCACCGCCCGGCGCCGAGGGCGTACGACGCCTCGCGCAGGTTGCCGGGCACGAGCCGCAGCACGACGTCGGCCGCGCGGATGACGATCGGCAGCATCATGACGGTGATCGCGAGAGCGGCGGCGAACCCCGAGCGCTGATGGGTGACGAGCTGGATGATCGCGGCGTACACGAAGAGACCCGCGACGATCGAGGGCAGCGCCGTCATCGCATCCACGATCGTGCGCACGAAGCGCGCGAACCGGCCGCCGACCTCGTTGAGGAACACCGCGGTCGCGATGCCGAGGGGGATGGTGATCGCGAGCGCGATCGAGATCTGGATGAGGGTGCCCACGACCGCGTGCAGGATGCCGCCCTCGGTGAGCGGGTCGAGCGGGCCCGCGAACTCCATCGACTGGGTGAAGAAGTTGAGGTGCCACAGCGCCTCCTGCCCGCGCAGCAGGGTGAACGCCGCGACGAACACGAGGGCGCCGAACAGCACGACGCCGGCCGAGACGAGCAGCACGGTCGCGACGCGGTCCGCGATCGTCTGCCGGTCGCCGACGAGCGAGGTGAGCAGCACGTAGAAGCCGATGAAGGCGAGGTACGACACCACCGCCCAGCCGACGAGACCGGTCAGCGGGGTGATCCAGCCGAACAGGATCGTCGCGGTGGCGAGGCCCGCCGCGCCGGCGCCGAGCAGGTCGAAGCGCTCCTCGAAGGTGGCGCTGCGCAGGCGCCGCCTCTCGCGCACCTCGCCGTGGGGCGCGGGGATGACGGTGCGGCGCACGGACGCCGGGACGTTGCTCACGCTCATCCCTCCGACTGCGCACCCGAACGCGAGCGCGCGACGATCGACGACGCGGTGAAGTTGATGACGAGCGTCACCAGGAACAGCACGAGCCCCGCCGCCATGAGCGCCGAGAGGGAGAAGTCGCTGGCCTCGCCGTAGCGCAGCGCGATGAGCGCCGACACCGAGTTGGTGCCCGACTTCAGCACCTGCCAGTTGATGGTGAAGATCGGCGAGATGATCATGTAGACCGCGATCGTCTCCCCGAGCGCGCGCCCGAGGCCGAGCATCGTGCCGCCGATCATGCCGCCGCGTCCGAAGGGGAGCACGACCGTGCGGATCATGCCCCAGCGGGTGGCGCCCAGCGCGAGCGCGCCCTCGCGCTCGCCGATCGGCGCCTGGGAGAACGCCTCGCGCATGACCGACGTCATGGTGGGCACCACCATGAGCCCCACCACGATGCCCGCGATGAAGGCCGAGGAGGTGAAGGCGGATGCGTCGGTCAGCGTCGCGCCGTCGTCGCCCGTCACGTCGAAGAGCGGGATCCACCAGAAGTAGGTGGAGATCCAGCGGGCGACCGGGATGACGTTCTCCTGCAGGAAGAACACGCCCCACAGGCCGAAGACGATCGACGGCACGGCCGCCATGAGGTCCACGAGCGACACGAGGGTGGACCGCATCCGGCCGCGCACGACCTCCGAGAGCAGGAGTGCCGTGCCGAGCGCCAGCGGGAACGCGGTGGTCAGGGCGACGACGCCGATCGTGACGGTTCCGAACAGCACGGCCGCGACGCCGAAGTGCCCGGTCTCGGGCGACCAGCGCTGCTCGGTCAGGAAGCCGAACCCGGCGACCCGGAGGGCGTCGACCGCGCGGAGCGCGAGGAACAGCCCGACCGCGAGCATGATCGCGACCGTGATGCCCCCCGCGGCGAACGAGGTGCGCCGGAACAGCGCGTCGGCGAACGAGGGGCGCGGCGCGAGGCGACGGGGCCCTGCGGGAGGCGGGAGGAGAACCGTCTCCACGACCTGCGAGCGCCCGCTCATCGGGTGCCCCGCAGCGTGAGGAGCCGCGCCTCGGACGCCTCGCCCCCGCCGACCGCGGAGAGCTGCTCGAGGCCGAGCCGCGCGGAGCGCAGCGACTCGCGCCGGTCGCGCTCGAGCGAGTACCAGCGAGCGCAGGTGAGGCGAGGCCGATCGTCCTCGAGCAGCAGCCACCCGTAGCCGCGGCTGGCGTCGAGCCGCACCATCCGCGGTGCCAGGCGTTCGCGGGCGCCGACGACCGAGGCGACATCGGCACGCGCCGCCTCGACGGACGCCGACGCGACGGCGCCGCGCGCGACGACCCGGTGGTTCGCCGCCGTGAGCTGCCAGAGCACGACGGGGCGCTCGGACACCGCCGTCTCCTCGACGGGGGTGCCGGTCAGGCGGGAGATGTGGTGGATCCAGGATGCCGCCCGCAGCTGATCCGAGGGATCGACGCGGACGAACTGGACCCGGGCACCGGTCGACATCGGTCAGCGGCCTCGGCTTGCTCGGGTTCACCCCGCCGGGTCGGCGAGACGAGACGAGTCAACGGCGGACGCGTGAACCAGTCCGCGCACCCGGATGCACGACGGCCCTCCGCGAGATGAACAGCCGGTATCGGCGCGTCAGACCAGTCGCGCGCCGTGCACCGGCCCCATCGCCCGCACGACGTTGAGCCGCGCCGCCGAGAGCGCGACCTGCAGCTCGAGCGCCGCGTCGAGGTCGGCCGCGAGGAACGCGACCGTGGGACCGGATCCGGAGACGATGCCGGCGAGCGCGCCGTTCTGCTCGCCGAGCTCGAGCACCTCGGCGAGCGAGGGCTCGAGGTGCAGCGCGGGCGCCTGGAGATCGTTGTGCAGCACCTCGGCGAGCATGTGCGGGTCGCCCGCGCGAAGCGCCTGCAGCACGCTGGCCTCGACGGACGGCCGGGGATCGGCCGGGAAGATGTCCTGCGCGTGCCGGGTGCGGTGCTCGTCGAGCTCGCGGTACACGGCAGGCGTCGACAGCCCGAAGTCGGCGAGCGCGAGCACCCAGTGGAACTGTCCCTGCGCGAGCGCCGGCGAGAGCTCGTCGCCGCGACCCGTGCCGATCGCGGTGCCGCCGGTCAGGGCGAACGGCACGTCGGCGCCGAGCTTGCGCGCGAGATCGAGCAGCTCCTCGCGCGGCAGCTCGGTGCCCCACAGGGCGTCGCAGGCGAGCAGGGTGGCGGCGGCGTCCGCGGACCCGCCGCCCATGCCGCCCGTGACCGGCACGTGCTTCTCGATCTCGATGCGGGCGCCGCCCGCGTAGCCCGTGCGGGCGGCGAGCAGCCGCGCCGCCTTGATCGCGATGTTCGCGCCGTCGCGCGGCACGCGCGAGAGCTCCACCGATCCCGACACCTCGACCGAGAAGTCCGGCGCGTCGCTGACGCGCACCTCCTCGTAGAGCGAGACCGCCTGGTACGCGATCGCGACGTCGTGGTAGCCCGTCTCGTCGATCGCCCCCACCTTGAGGAAGACGTTGATCTTCCCCGGCGCCTTGACGTGCACCGATGCGCGCCCGGAGGTGGTCATTGCTCCACCCTACGGGAGCGGAACGCCTCGTCCCCCCGCAGACGGGGGCGAGACGCGCGCGATCCGCAGGAAGTCGGCGATCCGCAGCTGCTCGCCCCGCAGAGTCGGCTCGACGCCGGCCGCCTCGAGCACGGCGGATGCGGCCGCCGCGCCGCCCAGCGCATCCGCGAGCGCCTGGCGCAGCATCTTGCGCCGCTGCCCGAAGGCGGCGTCGACGAGCGCGAACACGGACTCGCGCTCCTCGTCGGCGCCCGGATGCTCACCGCGGCGGAAGCGCACGAGCACCGAGTCGACGTTCGGCACCGGCCAGAACACCTGCCTGCTGACGGTGCCGGCGATCGACCAGTCGCCGTACCAGGCGGCTTTGACGCTCGGAGCGCCGTAGACGCGCGAGCCGGGCTCGGCCGCGAGCCGGTGCCCGACCTCCGCCTGCACCATGACGAGCGCCGAGGCGAGCGTCGGCACGACGTGCAGCAGGTGCAGCAGCACGGGCACCGAGACGTTGTAGGGCAGGTTGGCCACGAGGGCGGTCGGCTCGCCCGGGACGGCTTCGACACGGAGGGCGTCGGCGGCGATCACCTCGAGCGGGGCGCCGGGCTGCATCGCCTCGACCGTGCGCGGCAGCTGCTCGGCGAGCCGGCGGTCGATCTCGACGGCGGTGACCCGGGCATCCGCCTCGAGCAGGCCGAGGGTCAGCGAGCCGAGCCCCGGGCCCACCTCGACGACGTGCTCCCCCGGCGTCACCTCGGCGAGCCGCACGATCTTGCGCACCGTGTTGCCGTCGACGACGAAGTTCTGGCCGAGCTTCTTGGTGGGCTGGAGGTCGAGGGCGTCGGCGAGGTCGCGGATCTCGGCGGCGCCGAGCAGCGCGCTCATGCCGGCGACTCGAACGGCCCGGGAGGCGCGTCGACGGGCTCGTCGTCCCAGTGCCCGTAGACCAGCTCGGTGTTGGAGGAGATCTGGGCGGCGAGCATCGAGGCGTCGGTGCCGAGGTGCGCCGCCATCGCGCGCAGCGTGTGCGGGAGGAGATACGGCGCGTTGGGCCGCCCGCGGAACGGGGTCGGCGTGAGGTACGGCGCATCCGTCTCGACCAGGATGCGCGAGCGCGGGATCACCTCGAGCGCCTCGCGCAGCGCGGGCGCGTTCTTGAAGGTCACGGTGCCCGCGAACGAGAGGTACCATCCGCGGTCGGCGACGAGCTGCGCGAGAGCGGCGTCCCCCGAGAAGCAGTGGAAGACGACGCGCTCGGGCGCCCCGACCCGGTCGAGCGTCTCGACGACCTCGCGGTGCGCGTCGCGGTCGTGGATCTGCAGCGCGAGCCCGTGACGCTTCGCGATCTCGATGTGCGCCTCGAAGGAGCGGTGCTGCGCGTCGACGCCCGCCTGCCCCTCGGTGCGGAAGAAGTCGAGCCCGGTCTCGCCGATCGCGCGCACCCGGGGACGGCCGGCGAGCTCGTCGATTCCGGCGAGGTGCTCGTCGAGCTCACCGCTCGCGAGCAGCCCGGGGGCGTCGTTCGGATGGATCGCGACGGCCGCGAGCACGCGCGGCTCGACGCCCGCCACCTCGGCGCTCCAGCGCGAGGTCGCGAGGTCGGTGCCGACCTGCACGACGCCCTTCACGCCGACGCTCGAGGCGCGGTCGAGGTGCTCGCGGTAGTCGAGCGGCTCGCCGCCGTCCGCGACTCGCCGTCCTGAGTCCGTCGAAGGGTCGAGGTGGGTGTGGTTGTCGTACACCGGCACCACGAGCGCCTCGGGCAGAGGCGGGTAGTCCCGGGGCGGCCCGTCCGGAGCCTCCCTCGCGCGCAGGAACGCGTCGGTCACGCGGCTCCCGCGTCCGCGTCCTCGATGCGCGGGAAGAGCGCCTCGAGCGGGCGGATGGCGGTGCCCGGCCGCAGCGCGCCCCACGCGCCCGCCTCGCGCACCGGCTGCTCGTCGAGCGCGCCGAGCGCCTCCCCGCCGAGCGCATCCCAGAGCTTCGCGGTCGCCTTCGGCATCACGGGCGCGAGCAGCACCGCGAGCGCGCGGAGACCCTCGGATGCCGTGTACAGCACGGTGCCGAGCCGCTCGCGATTCGCCTCGTCCTTGGCGAGCGCCCACGGCTCCTGCTCCGTGAGGTAGCCGTTGAGCTCGTCGACGATCGTCCAGATCGCGGCGATCGCCTCGTGGATCGCGAAGCGCTCGATCGCGGCATCCGCATCCGCCGCCGCCGTCGCCACCGTCGCCTGGATGGCGAGATCGGCATCCGCGTACTCCCCCGGCGCGGGCAGCGCGCCGTCGTAGTAGCGCCCGACCATCGCGACGACGCGCGAGGCGAGGTTGCCGAAGCCGTTGGCGAGCTCGGCCTGGTAGCGGGCCGAGAGGTCCTCCCAGCTGAAGGAGCCGTCCTGGCCGAAGGTGATCGCGCGCAGGAAGTAGTAGCGGAAGGCGTCCGAGCCGAACACCTCGGTGATCTGCGTCGGGGCGATACCGGTGAGCTTCGACTTCGACATCTTCTCGCCGCCGACGAGCAGCCAGCCGTGGCCGAACACCTTGTGCGGCACGGGGAGCCCGGCGGCCATCAGCATCGCGGGCCAGATGACGGCGTGGAAGCGGGCGATGTCCTTGCCGACCAGGTGGTAGGCGGGCCAGCGCCGCGCGAACTGCTCCTCGTCGGAGCCGTAGCCGACCGCGGTCACGTAGTTGAGCAGCGCGTCGAACCACACGTAGACGACGTGCGCGGGGTCCCACGGCACCTTGATGCCCCAGTCGAAGCTCGAGCGCGAGATCGACAGGTCGGAGAGTCCCTGACGCACGAACTGCACGATCTCGTTGCGCACGCTCTCCGGCTGCACGAAGCCGGGCTGCGTCTCGTAGAGGTCGAGCAGCGCGTCCTGGAACTGGCTCATCTTGAAGAAGTAGTTCTTCTCGCGCAGGATCTCGACGGGGCGCGAGTGGATGCGGCACACGAGCTGGCCGTCGTACTCGCCGCCCTCCGCACGGTCGAGGTCGTCGAGCTGCTTGTACTCCTCGCAGCCCACGCAGTAGTAGCCCTCGTACTCGCCCGAGTAGATGAAGCCGTCGTCGTAGAGCCTCTGCAGGAAGACCGCGACGGCGTCCTCATGGCGCGCATCCGTGGTGCGGATGAAGTCGTCGTTGGCGATGTCGATCGTCTGAAGCAGCGGCAGCCAGGCCGACTCGACGAGCTTGTCGGCCCACTGCTTGGGCTCGGTGCCGTTCGCCACGGCCGTGCGCAGGATCTTCTGGCCGTGCTCGTCGGTGCCGGTCAGCAGCCAGGTGTCGTCGCCGGCCTGACGGTGCCAGCGCGCGAGCACATCCGCCGCCACCTCCGTGTAGGCGTGCCCGATGTGGGGCACGTCGTTGACGTAGAAGATGGGCGTCGTGATGAAGAAGCTCTCGCCGGATGGCATGCCGACGAGTCTAGTTGGGGCGCCCGTGGCGTGACGGCGGCCCCGGCCGACGTACGATCGCCGGATGACCAGCATCGTCCTCGACGTCGACACCGGGATCGACGACACCTTCGCGATCCTCACCGCCGCCCTCGCCGAGGGGGTCGACCTCGTGGCCTGCACGACGACGTGGGGCAACGTGAGCGTCGACCAGGCCGCCCGCAACACGAAGTACGTGCTCGAGCTCGCGGGGCGTCCGGATGTGCCGGTCGCCCGCGGCGCCGTCGGCCCGAGCAACGGAAAGGACCCGTGGCACGCGCACTTCGTGCACGGCGAGGACGGGCAGGGCAACGTCGGCGACACCTCCTTCGTGCCGGAGCTGGCATCCGAGACCGCCGCCGAGCTCATCGTGCGACTGAGCCACGAGGTGCCGGACCTCGAGCTCGTGGCGGTCGGCCCGCTGTCGAACCTCGCGGCCGCGCTCGCGGCCGACCCGACGCTGCCCGAGCGCATCCGCCGGGTCACCGTGATGGGTGGCGCGGTGCTCGTGCCGGGCAACGCGAGCCCCGCGGCCGAGGCCAACATCCTGCACGACCCGGAGGCCGCCGCCGCGGTGTTCGAGGCGGGCTGGTCGGTGACCCTCGTCGGGCTCGACGTGACGATGCGCGCCCGCATCACGACCGAGCACCAGGCGCGGCTCGCCGCAGCCGGACGCGTCGGCGCCTACGCCGCCCGCATCTTCGACTTCTACCTCGACTACTACGAGCGCTCGTTCGGCAAGCGGGAGGCCGCCAACCACGACGCGCTCGCCGTCGCCGTGGCGCTCGGGCTCGCCGAGGTGACGCTCGCCCCCGTCGTGGAGGTCGTGATCGACACGACCGACGGGCCCAACCGCGGCCGCACGACCGCCGACCTGCGCGGCATGTGGGCGGGCTGGCCCGCGGTGCCGGGGGCCCGCCACCGCGTCGTGCTCGAGGTGACCCCGGGCTTCGAGGACCGCATGGTGGAGCTCATCGGCCGCGCCGGCTGAGCTCGGCGGCCACGGCGGCGTCGGTTCAGGACCGCAGCGCCGCCTCGTAGAGCTCGCGCCGCGAGAGTCCCGTCGCCTCGGCGACCTCCGCGGTCGCCTCCTTGAGCCGCATCCCGGATGCCGTGAGCGCGCGCACCTGCGCGAGCGCGTCGTCGAAGGAGGCGCTCGCGGGCTCGGCTCCGGCCACCACCACCACGAGCTCCCCGCGGGTGCCGTCCGCGAAGCGCTCGGCGAGCTCGCCGAGGGTGCCGCGGGCGACCTCCTCGTGCAGCTTGGTGAGCTCGCGGCAGACCGCCGCGCGGCGGTCGGGGCCGAACGCCGTGGCGAGGTCGGCGAGCGCATCCGCGATGCGGTGCGGCGACTCGAAGAACACGAGCGTGCGGGGCTCGGAGGCGAGCGGGCGGAGGGATGCGAGCCGTCCCCTGCGCGGCAGGAAGCCCTCGAAGCAGAAGCGGTCGGTCGGCAGCCCCGACACCGCGAGCGCCGTGAGCACGGCCGAGGGGCCGGGGATCGCGGTGACCGTCACGCCCGCCTCGACGGCCGCCGCGACGAGCGGGAAGCCGGGGTCGGAGACGGTCGGCATGCCCGCATCCGACAGCACGAGCACATCGGCGTCGCGCGCGAGCAGGGCGAGCTCGGCGGCCTTCGCGGTCTCGTTGTGCTCGTGCAGCGCCACGAGGCGGGGCCGGTTCTCGACGCCGAGGGCGCGCATCAGCTGCACGGTCGTGCGGGTGTCCTCGGCGGCGATGACCTCCGCGTTGCCGAGCGCTTCGACGAGCCGGCGGGAGGCGTCGCCGAGGTTGCCGATGGGCGTCGCCGCGAGGATGATCACCCCCTCATCCTGCCGCTTCCCGCATCCATCTCCGCCCCTCTCCCCCACCTCCGCCCCCATCCCGCCATCCTCAGAAATGCAGGAGCCGCGCCCTCCCCTCTCCCAGAAATGCAGGAGCCCCGCATCCTGCGGCCTGCAGAGTCGGGGACAGGCCCGCCGCCACGCGAGGATCTCCTGCATTTCTGAGGTGGATGGAGGCGCGGCTCCTGCATTTCTGAGGACAGGACGCGGATACGATTCCCGCATGGATGTGCGTGCGGACGAGCCTGCCGCCGCTCGCGCCGCGACCCGCGCCGACGCCGAGTTCGACAGGGTGCTCGCGCCCGACGGCGCGTCCGAGCTGGATGCCACGCCGATCGAGCGGGCCCCCGCACCCGAGCCGACCGGCTCTCGCCTCGACGACGCGTGGCAGCGCTGGATGGGCGACCCGCGCATCCGCCGGGCCTGGGAGTGGGGCGCCCCGGCTGCCGTGCTCGCGATCGCCGCCGCGGCCCGCCTCATCGGCCTCGACCACCCGCACGAGCTCGTCTTCGACGAGACCTACTACGTCAAGGACGCCTACTCGCTCTCGCACCTCGGCTACGAGGCGCGCTGGCCGACCGACGCGAACGTGCTGTGGGCGTCCGGTCATCCGGGCAGCTTCCTCGACGAGCCGTCGTACGTCGTGCACCCGCCCCTCGGCAAGTGGATCATCGCCGCCGGCATCGCGGCGTTCGGGGCGGAGAACAGCGCCGGATGGCGGATCGCCACCGCGCTCGCCGGGATCCTGCTCGTGGCGCTCACGATGCTCGTGGCCCGGCGCCTCTTCGGGTCGACGACGCTCGCGGTCGTCGCGGGCGGTCTCCTCGCGATCGACGGCAACGCGATCGTGCTGAGCCGCGTGGCGCTGCTCGACGGCATCCTCGCGTTCTTCGCCCTGCTGGGCGCCTACTTCGTGCTGCTCGACCGCGGCTGGTCGCAGCGGCGTCTCGCCGGGTGGATCGCGGCGCGCCGGGCGGCCGGCCTGCCGATCGATCGCGGCCCCGTGCTCTGGTGGCGGCCCTGGCTGCTCGCCGCGGCGGTGGCCTTCGGATGCGCGACGAGCGTCAAGTGGTCGGGGCTCTACTTCCTGGCGATCTTCGGCGTCTACACCGTGGTCGCGGATGCGCTGCTGCGCCGCCGCGCGGGAGTCGCCTGGTGGGGCGTCGGCGCGGTGCTGCGCCAGGGACCGGTCAACGCCCTGCTGCTCGTGCCGCTCGCGCTGCTCGTCTACCTCGCGAGCTGGACCGGGTGGTTCACGACCTCCGGCGGCTACTTCCGGCACTGGATCGAGGACGGTGGCGGCACGCCCTGGAGCGGCGGGCTCGCCTGGGTGCCGTAC
>JASLGG010000058.1 GCA_030150265.1 Protaetiibacter sp. | reverse complement strand
TCACCGTAATGTCCTGGCCGAAATAGGCGCAGATCTGCACAAGATCTAAAATAAGAGTATCGCCGGATTGGGTGTATTGACTCGCGGGCAATGACTGGTTATTGATAACATTCGTACAGTAGCTGGTACCATTTTTCTTCTTGGACCAGGTGATCTGGAGGTTTGTGCCAGGCTGAAGGGCCCAGCCATTGTTGATCACCATTTTGACCTTGGTGGCCGTCACGATGTTCCGGGCTTCATTGGGAAAGGGAACGCTGCCGCAACCGATGCCCCTCAGGTCGGCCGATACGGTAGTCCTCATGACGATGGTATCGCTGCAGATCGCAGGAGTGCCGACAACAGCCGAAGACTGACCCAGCAAAAAGTCGTAGGTATAGAACTGGGGACAACTATAAATCGAATCGCACCTGAACTGCTGGGCTGCAGTTGGATTGGGTACCGTACTGGAATAGGGCGTATGGGTAAAGCTCCAGGAGATCGAAGCACTGTTGCCCACGAAGGTTTCATGGGGTGTCCAGTACACCAGGTTTTCCGTCACTTCAACGGTATCGCCATCCTGGTAAGCGGTAATGCCCGGAACGGTAATGCCGCCGATTCCCTGCAGGGAAAGGTTCATCAAAAAGGAATTGGCCGTATTCACCGGGATCGAACCTCCTGTAGCCATCAAGGCGCCAACGCCCGGGCGAACCAGTTTCACCTGTGGTACCGTCTTCTTCAGCATGCCGTTGCATTCGGTATTCTGTCCTGCATTGCTGCCGTTAACAGTACTGTTCAAGTACAGGTAGGGAACGCCGCCAGCCTGTGTAGAATGCACGACAAGTCTATGTTTCAGCTGAAGTGTATCGCCCCAGGTAATAGTGGTCAGCGCGATGGCCGACATATTAAGCGATCCGTTTGCATCGGCAATGCCATCGCCGTTATTGTCGGGCAGACCAAAAGTAGTCCGGGTATGGCTGTATGCCTGTACCGTTACACCATCCGGACAAACAGGCGTGCAAATACTTTGCCAGGAAAACTGGGTGGTCGTCGGCCCCGATTCTATAGCACCTTCATTGCTGGTAGTATCAATGGTATATAGGCGCGTCATGTACAGATTCTTGAAGGCGGGGCCGGGACAGGTATTCAGGAACTGCATGTACAGGCTAAATCCTCCCCCCTGGTAGGTATTATAGGTATTGGCAGCGAAATTGGCCAACACGGGACAGTTATTCCGTTTGAAGTAGATCGTGATGGTACTGTCTGCCGTCGTATTGTCTATAACCTGGTCCGCCTGCCAGTTGGCATTGCTCCAGGATGTAAGGCGGCCATATACTCTGGCCAGGTTGCCATCCCACCGGACACCGCCGTTGGTGTAGATCTTAATCGCAAATTTACTCTTGTCCGTATAGAAAGGAAGGTCGAGCACCCCTGCAATCAGGTTTAGCTTAACGGTATCCATGTTTCTGTACACACCACCATTACAAGCCGCAAGCTGCGGGTTCTGCAATACCGAGCTATCCACGAAACTAAAGTTGCGGAAACGGGAAAGCCAGAGAGGGCCGGCGCCCGGTGGCTCTGCTACATAGGCGACCCCATTATAAATAGTACCAGGAAAGTCGGCCCGGCAGAGCTGATAGGTTCCGCTCGGACATCCTTCCCAGGCCAATCTCGCGTTCATGGCAGTCCCGATCGAAGGCCCGTCGTAATACCGGTAAAAGCTGCCACAGAATGTGTTGGAACCTGTATTGGTACCACCTGCGGTAGTCGTCACTCTGGTAATGGGCCCGGCTGTAGTGGCTGTGAAGGTGATCACAAGACTGTCACCGGGATTGATGTCACCGAGCGAAATGGCCATCTGATTGGGCGAAGTCCCTCCTGGAAAAGGAATTGGGGCCAGAACGTTATTCATGATCCCCTGAGGATTGCCTCCATAGACGCCACTACCGGGCCCGTAACCCGATGCAGGTGGTACATAAGGCGCACCACCGTTCCTGGATACCGTTACAGATCCGGTATTGATATACTTGAGCCCCATGGTAAAGTACACGATATAGGCCGCCGTAGCTGTTACGGTAGAATTGTTCACAACAGCTTCCTGGTAAGTCGTTGTGCGGCCAAAAATATTGGCCGCGCTATCGCTGCCGATCTGGGGAAACAGGTAGCGGGTCAATACCGGCGACGCACTGGTAGCGCTGATATTAGTGGTAATGGCAAAAACATTACCGCCGGAAGCATTGGTACAGGTACTGCCCTTACAGCCCCAGTCCGCACGGAGCGTGCCGTTGATCGGGCTCGTATAACCTGTTATTCGCTGGGTATCGTACACAACGATACATTCGCCCTGATCCAGCTTACCATCCCCATTGCCGACGGCCGCAAAATCACCGGCTTTCAACACCGTCCGTGCATTGCTTGTGCCGGCCCCGGTTACGGTCCCCTTATCAAATCCCATCACCACCAGGCTTGACTGCTCCACATCGCTGAAGGTGACAGAATCTACGGAACCAAAACCGCCGTTACAGATCGTGATCTTGCGCACAAATGGCGCGCGACACGGCTTGGTCATCAGGGGACTATCCACCGCAATGGAAAGCGACGGAAAGTTCATGGTGTAGGTCGGCGTGATGTAGGGGCTGGTAAAAAATGTGCCCCAGCTTACCGTATAGGTGTTCCGGATGTTTGCCGAATTGTTCGATACCGAACAGCTTACTGCCACGTTAAAGGTAACATCTACAAAGCTGTTGGCCGGGATGCTCGCAATATTGAACGTTACCACGTTGCTGGCAATGACAGTGGTTCCAAACGTCACGCCGGTACCGCTTGCCGACCCGGGAACATAATTGATTGCAGGTGGCATGGAGTCCCTGAAAACAAGGTTGGAAATAGCGGCTACCGTATTGTTGGCGACCCTGACCACAAAGGTCCCCTGGCCCGAACAAGGCGTAAGCGCAGGGGTAGACTGCGGGGTGATCGTAACATTACCGCTAACCTGGGCGTTGGCCGTTGCCAGGCTACCCATCAGCAGGAACAGCATAAGGCATATGCTCCAAATGCTGTGTAGTCGGGAAGTATTTTGCTTGTGTAGATGATGTGTTGTCATATATTAAGTAAAATATTTTTACACATTTTTATATAGTCTATTCGTCAACGACTATTACAACAAGAACACGTACCTGGATGTACGCTGAGCCCGCGTATTTACTGCTCGTGAGATCCGGTCATTTTTGAAAATGCTGGTTTCGATTGCCTGGTATGATTGCCAGATTGGCTTGGTAAGCCAGATCTTGAAAATGGCCTGCGTTTGTAGTGTAAAGAAAAGATGAGTTTAACTTATTTAAACATTCTGGCAACCATACTTTAGTAGGGTATTT
>JASLGG010000032.1 GCA_030150265.1 Protaetiibacter sp. | reverse complement strand
CCGGTGGTCGCGTGGAGCTCGGTGTCCACCAGGCCGGGGGCGACGGCCACCACGCGGATACCGTGCGGGCCGACCTCCTTGCCCAGACCCATCGTGAACGCGTCCAGCCCGGCCTTCGCGGCCGCGTAGTGGGTGTACTCACCGGGACTACCGAGAGTCGCCGCGCCGGAGGTGATGTTCACGATCACGCCGGGAGCCCCGAGCCGCAGGAACTCCCGGACCGCCAGCCGCGCGCCGAGGACGGCCGCGACGAAATCCACTTCGATCGTCCGGCGCACCTCGTCGGCCGGAGTGTCGGCAAGCGGAGCGTAGCGGGTGCTGATTCCGGCGTTGTTGACCAGGGCATCCAGTCGCCCGAATCGCTCGACGGCGACGTCGAACGGGGCCCGGACACCGTGGTCGGTCGCCAGGTCGGCACGGACGAGCTCGACACGCGCTCCAGCGTCGGCGCCGGACGCCGCTGTGCGCTCGGCTGCTGCCTCGTCCGAGCGGTACGTGACGACGAGGTCGAACCCGGCCCGCGCGAGCCGACGCACGATCGCGGCACCGATCCCCCGCGAACCACCGGTGATGATCGCGACGGGACGTGGGTTCTGCATGCCCACAGCCTACGGGCCGCCACAGAGTGGTTGCGGGCGACTCGATTCAGGCCGACCTGCCTACAGCTGTCCGGCCACCCACTGGACCATCGACGACGCCTGATCGTCGGATCCGGCCTGCGCGGCGAACTGGATCCAGGCGTCGCCGACCAGCGCGTCGACGACGGTCTCCGCCGGCGTCGAGCCGGAAGCGGAGGTGGTGCGGACCAGGGTCGCGTACTGCTTCCCTCCGCTGTCGATCGTGCCGCCGCTGGCGTCCGGGTCATGGTCGACGACGGCGGAGTGATAGGTCGCGTAGGCGGCAGCCGCGTCGCGGAGCACGGACACGGTGCCGAGGTAGACCGGGTCGGCGTCGCCGCCTGTGCGGTACGCGCACGCGACCGAGCTGGGGACATCGAGGAGCGCCGTCGCCATCCCGAAGCTCTCGCCCGGCTCCAGCGTCGTCGTGGTCTGCGGACCGAACGCGGCGGCCACGGCCTTCAGCCAGTCGGCCCCGCCGCAGGGCAGTGGCTGCGGCGTGGCCGTCGGAGCCGGTGTCGTCGTCGACGCCGTGCGCGCGTCGACGGCCGCAGCCGTGGGGAGAAAGGATTGGACCAGCGCGTGGAACGCCTTCTCGTCGATCGCCGACGTGCCACTGGCGGCGTCCACCGCGAGCCAGGAGCCTCCCACCAGCACATTGGTGCGGCAGGTGCTTCCATGTCCAGTGGCCGCCTTCGCGCAATCACCGCCGCGGGACTCGCCGCCGTCGTAGTGAGCGCCCATCGCGGCGGAGTCGGGGTACTGATCGGCCAGGCGCTGCCATATAGCCGCTGCTCGTGGCAGGAGCTGGACGGACAGGGTGTGAGCGTCCGCCGACGCGTCTCCCGCCGGGTCGTCTCCCCAGCGGCACCAGCCTCCGCCGGCCGCCTGCACGGCGAACGGGCCGCGTCCGGCCGGAGTGGACAGCGCGTCCGCGGGAGTAGCCGCGAGCGGCGCGCTGCCGCCGAGCAGCGTCTCGACGGCCGGCGTGGCCGTGAACGCGGCGCAGTCGAGCGGAGGCGGGGAGGCGTTCACGACCGCCCGGGGCGTCGAGGTCGGCGTCGCACCCCCGGTTCCGACGAAGCCGGCAATTGCGTCGCACCCGGTCAGGCACAGCAGCACGGCACCCAGTGCGGCCGCTGCCGCAAGCCGACTCGTGCGCATGCTCCCCCTCGATCGAGACGACGATAACAGCCGAAGAGGGCGCCTCCCGCGAACGGGAGACGCCCTCTTCTCGTGTGTCGGACGGACTCAGAAGTCCATGCCGGCGCCCGGGTCGCCGACCGGAGCCGCGTTCTTCTCGGGCTTGTCGGCGACGACGGCCTCGGTGGTGAGGAACAGGCCGGCGATGGACGCCGCGTTCTGCAGCGCCGAGCGGGTGACCTTCACCGGGTCGTTGATGCCGGAGGCCAGCATGTCGACGTACTCGCCGGTCGCGGCGTTGAGGCCGTGGCCGACCGGGAGGTTGCGGACCTTCTCGACGACGACGCCGGCCTCGAGGCCCGCGTTGATGGCGATCTGCTTCAGCGGAGCCTCGATGGCGACCTTGACGATGTTCGCACCGGTCGCCTCGTCGCCCGTGAGCTCGAGCTTCTCGAACGCGGTCTTGCCGGCCTGGATGAGGGCGACGCCACCACCGGCGACGATGCCCTCCTCGACGGCGGCCTTCGCGTTGCGGACCGCGTCTTCGATGCGGTGCTTGCGCTCCTTGAGCTCGACCTCGGTGGCCGCGCCCGCCTTGATGACGGCGACGCCACCGGCCAGCTTGGCGAGGCGCTCCTGGAGCTTCTCGCGGTCGTAGTCGGAGTCGGTGTTCTCGATCTCCTGGCGGATCTGCTTGACGCGGCCCGCGATGGCGTCGGCCGAGCCGGCGCCCTCGACGATCGTGGTCTCGTCCTTGGTGACGATGACCTTGCGCGCCTGGCCGAGCAGCTCGAGCGTCGCGTTCTCGAGCTTGAGGCCGACCTCCTCGGAGATCACCTGGCCGCCCGTGAGGATCGCGATGTCCTGCAGCTGCGCCTTGCGACGGTCGCCGAAGCCGGGGGCCTTGACGGCCACCGACTTGAAGATGCCGCGGATCTTGTTCACGACGAGCGTCGCGAGCGCCTCTCCGTCGACGTCCTCGGCGATGATGAGCAGCTGCTTGCCCGCCTGGATGACCTTGTCGACGATCGGGAGCAGGTCCTTGATGGAGGAGATCTTGCCGTTGACGATGAGGATGTACGGGTCCTCGAAGACCGCCTCCTGGCGCTCCGGGTCGGTCACGAAGTACGCCGACAGGTAGCCCTTGTCGAAGCGCATGCCCTCGGTGAGCTCGAGCGTGGTGCCGAAGGTGTTCGACTCCTCGACGGTGACGACGCCCTCCTTGCCCACCTTGTCGATGGCCTCGGCGATGAGCTGGCCGATCTCGGGGTCGGCGGCGGAGATCGACGCGGTCGCCGCGTACTCCTCCTTGGTCTCGACCTCCTTGGCGGCCGCGCGCAGCTCCGACTCGACGGCCGCGACGGCCTTCTCGATGCCGCGCTTGAGGCTGATGGGGTCGGCGCCGGCCGCGACGTTGCGCAGGCCCTCGCGCACGAGCGCCTGGGCGAGCACGACGGAGGTCGTGGTGCCGTCGCCCGCGACGTCGTCGGTCTTCTTGGCGACCTCCTTGACGAGCTCCGCGCCGATCTTCTCGTACGGGTCCTCGAGCTCGATCTCCTTGGCGATGGAGACGCCGTCGTTCGTGATGGTGGGGGCGCCCCACTTCTTCTCGAGCACGACGTTGCGACCGCGGGGGCCGAGCGTGACCTTGACGGCGTCGGCCAGGGTGTTGAGGCCGCGCTCGAGGCCGCGGCGGGCGTCCTCGTCGAAAGCGATGATCTTAGCCATGGGTGAGTGTCGTCCCTCCTGGACGTGATCCACAGTGATTTCTGGCACTCGAAGATGACGAGTGCCAGGGTCTAGTCTGGCACTCGCCCAGGGGGAGTGCAAGCCGAGGTCAGGCCGCGGGGATCGGGTCGGCGGCGCCGCTCGTCGGCACGAGCTCGACCCAGCTGTTGCCCGGCGCGAGCCGGATGACGGCCCCGGCGTCGTCCACGAGCCGGATCGGCGCGAGCCGGTCGGCCTTCGACCACGTCGCGTGCACGACCTTCCCGCCCGAGAGCACGAGGGCGTCGCCCGAGCCGATGAGCTCGGTCTTCGGAACCCCGCCGTCGTTCCCGACGCCGACCCGCACGACCAGCACGTTCGCGGCCGAGAGCTGGGCGCCCGCGGAGTCGAGGTCCGCCTTGCCGTTCTGCGAGCGCAGCCAGCGCCCGGATGCCGCATCCCACGCCCACGACGGATGCGACGGCGCCCCGAAGACGAGGTCGATCCCCGACACCGGCTGCCCGTCGCGCGCCGCGGTCGCCCCCGCCGCGGTGTCGGCGTAGGCGTACTGCTGGGGAGGCGGGGCGAGCTCGGCGTGCATCGCGATGAGCTCGGGCGCCTTGACGAGCACGTTGTGCGGCGCGGCCTTCGACTTGGTGCGGTACATGACCGCATCCGTGTCCTTCTGCCCGTGGATGGCGTTGTAGACGTTCGTCCCCTGCATGAGCACGACGAAGCGGTACTGCCCGCCCGAGTACGCCACGATGCCGCCGAACGGCGAGATGATGTCCGGATCCATGGGACGGATCGAGCGGATCGGCCCGATCTCGGCGGGCACGTTCGAGTGCCACACCGCGACGTAGCGGGTGAGCCCGCCCTCGACGAGCTCCTCGAAGACCAGGTCGGTGGCCTCGAGCCCCACCTGGGGACGGGCGTCCTCGTGGTTGTCGATCTTCGCGGCGAGCGAGGGATGCGCGAGCGAGGCGGGGTCGGCGACGGGCAGCCCGGTGAGCGGCGCGTAGACGAGCGGCGCGGGCGTCGCGTAGTCGGAGGTGTAGGCGGGCGTCGGGGTCGGCGGCGCGACGGGCTCGCCCACGGTGCAGCCGGCGAGGGCGAGCACGGTTGCCGCGAGCATCGCACTCGTCGCGGCGCGACGCCCTCTCGACTGCATAGCGGTCATGCTAGGTGGCCGAGGCACGGCATCCGCTGCGACCCGCGGCCCACGACGCATCGCGTGCGGCTCAGCCCGCGGCCGGCGGCGCGTAGTCGGAGCCGAGGACGATCGTGATGCTCGCGGTCGGGAACGCGTCCGAGAGCCGCGCGTCGGCCGCGCCGATGAGCTGCATGATGCCGCGGGCGTAACCCTCGTCGGCCGGGTCACCGTAGTAGACGATCGTCTCGGTCTCGGCCTGGTTCGACGCCGCCGCACGGCTCGGGTCGGGCCAGCCGGCCTTCGCGATCTGGTCGGCCGCCGTGTTCGAGAGCCCCTGGGTGGGCGTGCCGTTGAGCACCGCGATGGTGAGCTGCGCGAGCACCTCCGGGTCGATCGTGGTCGGATCGGTCACCGGCTCCGCCGTCGGGTCCTCGGTGGGGGTCTCGACGGGGGGCTCGGTCTGCTGGCCCGTGAACGGCACGTGGAAGCTCGGATCGTAGAGCGAGTAGGCGAAGAGGCCGGCCACCACGAGCACCGCGGTCGCGAGCACGGCCCAGCCGAAGCGCACCCATCCGCGGCCGCGCGGACGCGGCACCCGGTGCGCGCCGACACGCTGGATGTCGGAGGGGATCTCGTCGAAGCGATCGCGGGGGAAGCTGGCCATCTAGTCGGTCGGGTCCTGAGTCTCGATGCGGAAGGTGCGGGTGGCGCGGGCGACCGCGCGAGCATCCCGTACGCGTTGCAGACGTCGCACGAGGAGCGGGTCGTGGCGCAGCGCGGCCGGCGAGTCGAGTATGGCCGACAGAAGCTGATAATAACGTGCGGGCGCCACGTCGAACTCGGCGCGGATCGCGGACGCCTTGGCACCGGTGCGCCCCGACCAGGAGCGCTCGAAATCGAGCACGCGGAGCGCGAGCGGCTCGAGCTCCTCGTGCGCGAGCGGCGCAGCACCGGATGCCGCGGTCATGCGCCACCTCCTGACCCCTGCGACCGTGCCGTCAGCTTATGAGCGGGGCTCCGCCGCGCCTGCACGACCCGCGGGGCGCACCGCACGGAGCAGGGCGCCGTGGGCGGTCCCCGAGGCGATCGGCTCGCCGTCGACGGCGAGCAGGAAGCGCGCCCCGGCATCCGCCCGCCCGTCGGCGACGAGCGCCTCCCAGCGCTCCGTGACATCCGCGAGCGCCGCGCGCGTCTCGAAGGTCACGCTGCGGGCGCCGAGCCGGGCGATCTCGCCGAGCAGCCGACCGCGCGCATCCGGGGCGAGGTAGACGGCCGTGCCGAGGCTCGCGACCACGAGCGTCGCGTCCGCGGGCGCCTCGGCCGCGACGCCGGCGAGCGCGTCGAGGGCGTCTCCCGCGGCGACGCGCGGCGGGTCCTCGCGGGCGACGGCCACGGCGGCGCGCAGGCGCGCGAGGCGGTCCGGCCGGTCGGGCGGGAGCGAGGCCTCGAGCCAGCGCACGTCGTCGGCGTCGCCCACCGAGAGCGGATGCAGGTCGAGGCCGCGCCGCCACCGGATGTCGGGCAGGCGACCCGGCAGGAGACCCGCGTCGTCGACCTCGACATCGAGGACGGGCGCGCCGAACCCCAGCCCGAGGGGGCGATCGCCGCGCATGAAGCGGTACGCGTACCGCTCGGGCACGAGGCACAGCCCCGCCGAGGCGCCGAGCTCGAGGAGCGCGATCGGCCCCGGGATGCGGGCGAGCGCGACGAGGAGCGGGGCGCAGCGGCCCGGCTCGTTGGTCTGCACCCGTCGACCCGGCAGCTCCCGCGCGACGTCCTCCGCGTGGGCGAGCACCCATCCGGACCACTCGGGATACGGCGCCGGAGGGGCGCCCAGGTACGCCGCGACGGCGAACAGCAGCGACGGCTGCCGAGCGGGCCGGGGCAGGGCGTCGAGCAGCGCGAGCATCCGATCGTCGTCGGCGACGCCTGCGCACCACGCCGACTGAAGCTCCGAGGTGGCGGCGAGCTCGCGGACGGCGCGCAGGTACCAGTCGCGTGTCGGCTCCGTCACGGCACCATCTTCGCCGACCGCGTCGGGAACTCCGTGTCGCCGCGAGACGTTGCACCGAGCGGGCTCCCGTGAGCGGCGCCTACGATGTGCGAGGAAAGGGAACGCGATGGGCTACAAGGTCACCAAGACGGACGAGCAGTGGCGCGAGGAGCTCGGCGACGAGCGGTACCGCGTGCTGCGGCAGGCGGGCACGGAGCGCGCCTGGACGGGTGAGCTGCTCGACGAGCACCGCGCGGGCCTCTACACCTGTGCGGCGTGCGGCGCCGAGCTGTTCAAGAGCGGCACCAAGTTCGACTCCGGCTGCGGCTGGCCGAGCTTCTACGACTCGGTGAACCCGGATGCCGTGGAGCTGCTCGAGGACACCTCGCTCGGCATGGTGCGCACCGAGGTGCGCTGCGCCAACTGCGGCGGCCACCTGGGCCACGTCTTCGACGACGGCTTCGGCACTCCGACGGGGCTGCGCTACTGCATGAACTCGCTCTCGCTCGGCTTCCAGGAGGCGCCGCAGGAGGCGCCGGGCGAGTCCGCCGAGGGCTGACGATGTCGAAGCGGGGCGCCGCGGCCGAGGCGATGCTGCGGCGGCGGTCGCACTCCGCCGTCGGTGACGACGCCCCCTCCGACGCGGAGCTGCGGCGCCTGCTCGAGGTCGCCGGCACGGTCGCCGATCACGCGGCCCTGCGCCCGTGGCGGGTGGTCGCGATCCGCGGCGAGGCCCGCGAGCGGGTCGGCCGCGCGATCGCCGAGGCGAGCGGCGTCGAGGGGGCGGATGCCGAGAAGCTCGCCCGCAAGCCGCTGCGCGCCCCGCTGCTGCTCGCGATCGTCGTCTCGCCGAAGCCGAGCGACAAGGTGCCGGAGTGGGAGCAGGAGGCCGTGGCGTCCGGGGTCGCCCACGCGCTGAGCCTGCTGCTCGACGAGGCCGGCTGGGGCGTCATGTGGCGCACCGGACACTATGTGCGCACGGATGCCGTGCACCGCACCCACGGGCTCGCGCCGGAGGAGCGCCTGCTCGGCTGGCTCTACGTGGGATCGCGGCCCGAGAAGAAGAGCGGGCGACGCAACCCGATCGCGGTGGAACGGCACCTCTCGGCGCTGTAGGCGATGCGACGCCGCCGCGGGGCTCAGCGCGCGGTGACCAGCCGCGGAGCCGGCCCCTCCAGCCGGGCGACCGCGATCTTCACCTCGGTGAGCTCCCTCTCCAGCCGACCCATGCGATCCTCGAGGCGATCCATGCGCCCCTCCAGCCGGGCGGTGACGTGCTGGAGCTGCGCATCGGTGCGGCGGATCACCCACCCGAAGCCGGAGACCACCGCCACCAGCAGCCCGACGAAGCTGCCGAGCGTGGTGAGCACCTCGATCGACACGTACATCGCCTCCATTCTGCCCGTCCTCCGCCACGCTAGCCAGGTCCTGGTGACGCCCGTGAGAGAGACACCGTGATCAGTGGAGAACTCGCGGCGGGAGCGGATGTGGAGGAGCACTCAGGCGAGGGCGAACGCCACCTGCCCCTTGGCGACATCCGCCGCCGTGAGGGTCACGCGCACCGCCGACCCCGCCTGCACCGTGTCGGGGAGCGGCACGGATGCCGTCACAGCCGGCTCGGCGAGCTGCACCGTGCCCCTCTCGCCGTTGCGGCGGATCACGGCCCCGTCGAAGGTCTCGCCCACGTGCGGCGCGAGCACGGCCGCCTCGACGAGCGCGAGCGTGCGCGAGCCGAGCACCGAGGCGCGCTGCGCCGAGGCGCGCATGAGCTCGGGCACCTGCGCGAGGCTCTCGCGCGCCCAGGCCGGCACCTCGCGTCCCGCGCAGACCGCGACCGAGATGGCGAGCGACCAGCGATCGACGAGCCGGCGCAGCGGTGCCGTGGCGTGGGTGTAGGGCGCGGCGATCGCGGCCTGCGTCGTCTCGTCCGGCACCGTGCCGTCGAAGGCGAGATAGCCGGCGCCGCGGAACAGCGCCGCGGCCGCCTCGAGCACCGAGAGCGTCTGCGGGTCCTCGCGGTCGAGGCCGCGCAGGTAGTCGCCGTACCGTCCGCTCGTCCAGGGCAGGCCGAGCGCCTCGGTCTGCCGCCGGAAGGTCGCGAAGGCGGCCTCGTCGGGCTGCGGCATGACCCGCAGGATGCCCACCTTCGCGTCGAGCATCAGCTGCGCCGCCGCCATGCCGGTCATGAGCGAGAGCTGCGCGTTCCACTCCTCGACGGGGAGCGGTCGCCGCCGCTCGAGCCCGTAGCTGCCGTCGGCGCGCCTCACCACCTCGTCGTCGGGCAGGTTGAGGCTCGCGCCCCCGCGCCGCTCCTCCTGCGCGAGCCGCAGCCGTCCGATCTCGGGCAGCAGTGCGGCGAGCGTCTCCCGTCCGGCGTCGAGGTCGGCCTGCGTGCCCGCGTAGTCGAGCTGGGCGCGGGAGCGGATGAGGGCGCGCTCCACGCGCGCATCCGTCACGGCACCCTCGGCGTCGAGGGAGAACGTCCACACGAGCGCGGGGCGGTCGACATCCGGGAGCAGCGAGGCGTGGTCCTCGCTCAGCACCGGCGGGTGGAGCGGGATGGTGCCGTCGGCGGCGTACAGCGTCTCGCCGCGCGCCCGGGCCGCGGCGTCGAGCGCACCTCCCGGCGCGACGAAGGAGGGCACGTCGGCGATCGCATATCGCACCGTGTACCCGCGACCGCTCCGCTCGAGCTGGAACGCCTGGTCGAGGTCGCGCGACCCGGCGGGGTCGAGGGTCGCGAAGCGGATGTCGCGCAGGTCGAGCGACGGCGCCTCGGGCGAGGCCGACGCGGCCTCCGCGAGTGCCTCCGCCGAGAACTCCGGCACGGCGAGCTCGGCCCGCAGCGCGGCGAGCGCGTCGGCGAGCTCGCTCTGCGCGAGCGACGGGGCGATGTGGGAGCGGCGCTGGGGCATGCCGTCAAGCTACGGGGTCGCGTCGGCGGCACCCGCGCGACGCGGCCGACGGCGCGCGCTCGCGACGACGACCGCCACGAGCGCGAGGGCTGCGCCGCCGATCGTCGAGAACGGCACGGCGGCACCCGCGACCGGCGCCACGAGGTCGAGCACGACGGCCATCACGAGCTGGCCGGCGATCGCCGACAGCCCGAACAGCAGCACGCCCGTGTACCGGATGAGCGCCGCCGACCCCGCGATGAAGACGATGCCGAGCAGCCCTCCCACATACAGCAGGGGCTGCGCCGGGAACGGATGGGGCGGCCCCGCGATCGCGAGGTGCACGAGCGTCGCCACGACGAGCGCGATCGTGCCGCCCGCGAAGCTCAGGAAGCTCGCGGTGAGCACCGAGCGCGAGCGCTCGCGCACCTGACCGTTGACCGCCTGCTGCCAGGAGGTGACGGCGCCCGCGACGAGCGGCATCACGAGCACCCACCACGGCACGTCGGTGCGGATGCGCTCCGACACCGCCCAGATGACGGCGACGACCGCGAGCGAGGCCCCCGCCACCCGCGGCACCGTGAACGGGCGCGGGGCCATCGTGCCGAGGCCGCGACGGTCGAGCAGGAGCGAGCCGACGGCCTGGCCGCCGACGACGGCCACGGTGAAGAGGGCAACTCCGATGACCGCGGCGGTGAGACCCTGCGACAGCACCATCACGGCGCCCGCGACACCCGCCGCGAGGAACCAGGGCGACATCCGGCGCTCGCGGATGGCGGCGCGCACCTCGCCGAAGCCGCGGCGCCCCGGTGCCCAGACGAGCAGGGCGCACGCCAGCACGAGCGTGCCGAGGGAGAAGGAGACCAGCGCGGCGAGGAAGCCGTCATGGAGCTCGACGGCGAGCTGCCCGTTGATGCGCGCCTGGACGGCGATCATGCCGCCGCTCACGACGGCGCCCGCGAGGGCGGCGGCGAGCACGAGGGGTCGATGCGTGGTCATGGAGCCCCCTGTCGGATTCGAACCGACGACCCTCGCTTTACAAGAGCGATGCTCTGGCCAACTGAGCTAAGGAGGCGCGCTGGCGTCGCCCGTCTCGGGCGGCGGCTGGTGCGCGAACAGCCTACGGCGTCGGGGTGGGCGACGCGGACGAGCTCGGAGCCGGCGTCGGCGCGGATGCGAACTGGGCACCCGCCGCCTCCGTCACGAACTGCGCGAGCTCCTTCGGATCGAAGTCCTTCGTGTAGGGGAACTGCTTGCCGTTGACGAGGATCGTGGGCGCCGTGGTGATGGCCGCGATGTCGGCGTTCGGGATGGGGCCGTTGAGCGCGCGCACCGTGGCGGCCTGCACCCAGGGGCTGAACCGGCGCTTCTCGACGCAGCTCGCGATGCGCGAGGTGTCGCGCACCCCCGCCTTCTCGGCGCGCGCGACGAGCTCCTGGTCGCTGAGGCCCTCGGAGCCCTCGGCCGGCTGGTCCTCGAAGAGCGCCTCGTGGAAGTCGAAGAAGCTGTCGGGCGCGAACTCGGCGACGCACGCGGCGGCGTTGGCCGCGCGGAGCGAGTACTGGGTGCCGGCCGACTTCGTGGTGAGCAGCGCGACCGGGTGGATCTCGAGCGTCGCGGCCCCCGTGTCGACCCACTGGCGCAGCTGGTCGACGTTGTTCTTCTCGAAGGCTCCGCAGTTGGCGCAGAGGTAGTCGACGTAGAGCTGGATGTCGACCACGTCGGGCGCGTTGGCCGCGGAGGGCGTGGGCGTGCTGTCGAGCTTGATGCCGGGCGTGCGCACGGCCTTGAGCTGCTCGCCGATCTTGATGCCGTCGCTCGCCATGTTGAGCGGGCCGCGCTGCGGCGTCTGGTTCATCGTGACGAGGGTCACGGCCACCACCGCGACCACGACGAGAGCGCCGCCCAGCACGGAGAGGTTCACGATGAGGCGTCGGCGGCGCTCCTGCTTGCGGTGCAGGGTGCGCAGCTCGCGGGCGCGCTCCTTCGCGGCCTCCCGGGCGTCGATGCCTCCGGGCTCCGGGCGATCCGACTCGCCGTACGTCATCGGTCCTCGTCTTCAGGTGTCAGGGGAGCGCGCCCCCGAGAATACGACGCGCGCGCGGACGGGCGCCAATCGGCCGCCTCGAGGATGCTAGGGAGCCAATCTGGGAGCCGACCGGACGGACGCTGAGCACGGGTGCCTCGCGGCCCTGTGCCATACTGACCGGAACCGTCGGCTCGGATGCCGGCGGGGTATCCATTCACTACGGATCGTCCGGCACGTACCTGCCGGTGAAGGAGAAGAAACAACCATGGCATCCGTCACCTTCGACAAGGCCACCCGCATCTATCCCGGCTCGACCCGCCCCGCGGTCGACGCGATCGACCTCGAGGTCGCCGATGGCGAGTTCCTCGTGCTGGTCGGCCCCTCGGGCTGTGGCAAGTCGACCACCCTCCGCATGCTCGCCGGCCTCGAAGAGGTCAACGACGGCCGCATCCTGATCGGCGACCGCGACGTCACCGACGTGCCGCCGAAGGATCGCGACATCGCGATGGTCTTCCAGAACTACGCCCTCTACCCGCACATGACCGTCGCCGAGAACATGGGCTTCGCGCTCAAGATCGCGGGCGTCGGCAAGGAGGAGCGCGCCGCGCGCGTTCTCGAGGCCGCCAAGCTGCTCGACCTCGAGCCCTACCTCGGCCGCAAGCCGAAGGCCCTCTCGGGTGGTCAGCGTCAGCGCGTCGCCATGGGCCGCGCCATCGTGCGTCAGCCCCAGGTGTTCCTCATGGACGAGCCGCTGTCGAACCTCGACGCCAAGCTCCGCGTGCAGACCCGCACCCAGATCGCCTCGCTGCAGCGCCGCCTCGGCGTCACCACGGTCTACGTCACGCACGACCAGACCGAGGCCCTCACCATGGGCGACCGCATCGCGGTGCTCAAGGACGGCATCCTGCAGCAGGTGGGCTCGCCGCGCGACCTGTACGAGAAGCCGAACAACGTTTTCGTCGCCGGCTTCATCGGCTCCCCCGCCATGAACCTCTTCCAGGCGGATGTCACCGACGGCGGCGTGAAGTTCGGCTCGGCCGTCACCCCGGTCGAGCGCGACGTGCTCGCCTCGGCCAAGGGCGGCAAGGTCATCGTGGGCGTGCGCCCCGAGGACGTCGCGATCTCGAAGTCGGGCGAGGGCCTGACGGTCGAGGTCGACGTCGTCGAGGAGCTCGGCGCCGACGGCTACCTCTACGGTCACTCCGAGGTGGACGGCAACCGCGTCGACATCATCGCGCGCGTCGACGGCCGCAACCACCCGGAGGCCGGCGAGAAGGTCGTCGTGACGCCGCTGCCGCAGCACGTGCACGCCTTCGACGTCGAGTCGGGCGACCGCCTCAACGCAGCCGCGATCGCGGCCGGCGCGTGACGCGCTGACCCCTCTTCACACGGAGGCCGCATCCCTCGGGGTGCGGCCTCCGTGCTTTCGCGCGGGCTCGCCGCACGCCCCGAATGAATAGGCTCGTCCCGTGAGCTCCAGCCTCTCCATCACCTCCGCCGTGCCCGACCCGGCGCTGCTCGACCTGCCGTGGCAGCTGCCCCTCGAGTCGTGGCCCGAGGAGACGATCGCCGCGCTGCCGAAGGGCATCTCGCGCCACCTCGTGCGCTTCGTGCACCTCGAGGGCTTCGTGGTCGCCGTCAAGGAGACCACCGCCGAGCTCGCCCGCCGCGAGTACGAGATGCTGCGCACCCTGCAGCGGCTCGACGTGCCGTGCGTCGAGCCCGTCGCGGTCGTCACCGGGCGCCTCGCCCCCGACGGCGAGGAGCTGGCACCCGCCCTCGTCACGCGGCACCTCAAGTTCTCGCTCCCCTACCGCGCCCTCTACTCGCAGGCGCTGCGGCCCGACACCGCGACCCGGCTCGTGGACGCGCTCGCCCTGCTGCTCGCGCGCCTCCACCTCATCGGCTTCTACTGGGGCGACGTGTCGCTCTCGAACACCCTGTTCCGCCGCGACGCGGGGGCCTTCGCCGCCTACCTGGTCGACGCCGAGACAGGCAAGCTCTACGACGGCGGCCTCTCGAACGGACAGCGCGAGAACGACCTCGAGGTCGCCCGCATCAACATCGCGGGCGAGCTGCTCGACCTGCAGTCGGGCGGCCGTCTCGACGAGGCCGTGGATCCCGTCGACATCGCCGACGGGATCGTCGCCGCCTACCGCTCGCTGTGGAGCGAGCTCACCGCCCCCGAGACCTTCCCCGAGTCGGAGCGCTGGCGCATCCGGGAGCGCGTCGAGCGTCTCAACGAGCTGGGCTTCGACATCGAGGAGATGTCGATCCTCAAGGACGAGGACGGCACGCGGGTGCGCATCCAGCCGAAGGTGGTCGACGCCGGCCACCACTCGCGGCGCCTGCTGCGCCTGACCGGCCTCGACGCCGGCGAGAACCAGGCGCGCCGCCTGCTCAACGACCTCGACGCCTACCGGGCGATGCGCGGCAAGGCCGACGAGGACGAGGAGATGGTCGCCCACGAGTGGCTCGTGGGCGTCTTCGAGCCCGTGATCCGCTCGATCCCGCGCGAGCTGCGCGGCAAGCTCGAGCCGGCCGAGGTCTTCCATCAGCTGCTCGACCACCGCTGGTACCTCTCGCAGGAGCAGAAGCGCAACATCCCGCTCGCCGAGGCGCTCACCTCCTACGTCGACACCGTGCTGCGCCACCGGCGCGACGAGGTGACTGTCGTGGGGCCGCAGACCTCCGCCATCACGCTGCCGGTCGCCGTCGTCGACGACGGCGAGGAGGATTGGCGCGCCAAGGTATGAGCGCGCGCCCGGGCGTCCCGGGCCGGATCGCGCGGACCGCCGCGCGGCATCCGGTCGCGACCCTCGCCGCGTGGGCCGTGCTCGTCGCGGCGATCGCGGCCACGGCGCTCGGCGGGGTGCTCGGCGAGGGCCTGTTCGACCGCCTGCAGTCGCAGTGGTCGTGGGGCCAGGTGGAGTCGACGGAGGCGGATGCGCTGCTCTCCGGCAACAGCGACGACGAGACCTCGACGCTGCTCGTGCACGGCGTCGACCTCTCCGACCCGCAGCTCGCGGCGCTCACCGCGCGGCTCGCCGGGGAGCTGACCGGCGACGAGGTGGCCGCGGTCGACCCGCTCGCCCTGCCCCGCATGCCCGACGGCTCCCCGCCCCCGCAGGTCGCCGCCCTCTTCGCCGACGACGGCACGGGATTCCTGCTCACCGCCACCGTGCGGGCGCACGACGGCGCGGTGGATGCCGCGGTCGTCGCGCGGGTCGACCGCAGGCTCGCCGAGGCGGCCGACGACATCCGCGCCCTCCGCCCGGACGCGGTGGCCGAGGTCGGCAGCACGCAATTGCTCGTCGACTCGGTGATCGCCATCTCGGAGAACGACCTGAGGCGGGGCGAGACGGTCGCGCTGCCGATCGCGCTGCTCGTGATGCTCGTCGTGTTCGGCGGCTTCCTCGCGGCGGGCACGCCGCTGCTCGGGGCGGTCGTGTCGATCCTCGGCGGGCTGGGGGCGCTGTTCGGCTTCACCTACCTGCTCGGCATCAACACGACGGTCGTCAACGTCGTGACGGCGGTGGGGCTCGGGCTCTCGATCGACTACGGGCTGCTCATCGTGAGCCGGTTCCGCGAGGAGTCGCACGCGCATCCGGAGCTCGCGAGGGTCGACGTGATCGCGCGCACGGCCGACACCGCGGGCCGCACGGTGCTCTACTCGGGCACGGTGTTCGGCATCGCGGCACTCGGCATGATGCCGTTCGATGCCGCCATCGTGCGCGCGATCGGCCTCGGCGCCCTCTCGGTGACCGTCATCTCGATCCTCTCGGCGCTCACGCTGCTGCCGGCGGTGCTCGCGCTGCTCGGCGGGCGGCTGCTGCGCCCCGGTCTGCTCACCCGCATCCCGGGCCTCGGGCGCGCGCTCACCCGCTTCGGCGACGTCGCCCCCGAGGAGGGCGTCTTCTCGCGGCTCACGCGGCGGGTGCAGCGGCATCCGGCGATCGTCACGCTCGCCTGCGCCGCGGTGCTCGTGCTGCTCGGCAGTCCCGTGCTGCAGCTGCGACTCGCCAACACGAGCGTCGACTCGCTGCCCGCCTCGTCGACGCAGTACGACTTCATGTCGACGCTGCGCGACCACTTCCCGGATGCCGCCGACCCGCGGGTCGTGCTCGTGACGGAGTCGGAGGCGGCGCTCACCGCCTGGTCGGAGCGGGTCGCGCGGCTCGGCGACGTGACGGAGGTGCGCGAGCCCGAGCGGGTGGGCGAGGTCTGGCGCGCCGTCGTGCAGGTGACGCCGAAGACCGGCGGCGAGGTCGTGCGCGAGGCTCGCGCCGACCGGCTGGACGGCGCGAGCTGGGTGACGGGAGCGGATGCCCGCACCGCGGACTTCGCGGCCACCCTCGCCGCGGGCGTGCCGTGGGCGGTGCTCGTGATCGCGATCGGCACGATCGTGCTGCTGTTCCTCATGACGGGCTCGCTCGTGGTGCCGCTCAAGGCGCTCCTCGCGAGCGCCCTCTCGCTCGGCGCCTCGCTGGGCGTGCTCGTCTGGGGGTTCCAGGAGGGGCACTTCGCGGGGCTGATGGGCTTCGACCCGGACGACGTGCTCGGCGTCGACGTGCTCGTGCTGCTGCTGACGCTCGTGTTCGGCTTCGGCCTCGCGATGGACTACGAGATGTTCATCCTGTCGCGCATCACCGAGCTCGTGGAGCGCGGCGTCGACGACCTCGAGGCGATCGCGCGCGGCATCCAGCGCTCGGGGCGCATCATCACCTCCGCAGCGCTCATCATCATCGTGGTGTTCGCGGGCTTCGCCACGGGCGACCTCATGGTGATCAAGCAGCTCGGCACCGCCCTCGCGGTCGCGGTGCTCTTCGACGCGACCCTCGTGCGCTGCCTGCTGGTGCCCGCGTTCATGACCTGGCAGCGCCGCATCATGTGGTGGGCGCCGCGCGGCCTGAAGCGCCTGCACGCCCGGTTCGGGTTGCGGGACTGACGGGCGGTACAGTGCGGAGCATGAGCGAGCCGCCCGTCTACACCGTCGCCGACCTCGAGCGCGAGGAGGCGCTCGACCTGCCGGCGTTCGACAACGACGACGCCGTCGACCTCGGCCTCGCGGCCGTCGAGGTGATCGACGAGCGCGGACTCGACCTCGCGGTGCGCATCGTTCTGCGCGGCGACGTCGTGTTCCTGGCGAAGCTCGGCGCATCCGGCCCCGGCAACGACGCGTGGCTCGCCGGCAAGCACGCGGTCGCGATGCGGTTCGGCGAGCCATCCCTGCTCGTGCGCCTCCGCCACGAGGAGGCGGGCACGCCGTTCACCGACCGCACCGACGTCGACCACGAGGTGCTGCGGGCGCACGGCGGCTCGATCCCGCTGCGCGTCGCCGGCGAGGTGGTCGGCACCATCACGACCTCGGGCGAGCCCGACTCCGTCGACCACGCGACGGCCGCGGAGGCGATCCGTCGCTACCTCGCCGCCCGGTAGCGCCTCCCGTCAATCCGCGACCTGATCGATGGCGAGCCATGACAGTGCCTCGCCGCCCACGACGGTCACGGAGGCGGCGGATGCCGCACGCACCGTCACCACCTGCCCGGGCGTCAGGGTGAGGGTGGCAGTGCCGCTCAGCGTGTACTGCCCCGGCCCCTTCGCATAGACCGCGGCCAGACGGCGCACCTCGACGCCGTCGACATATACCGACAGCCGGGCATCGGTCGAGGTCATGTCGACCGTCAGGCTCGCCTCGATCCGGTAGTGTCCGTACTCCCCCGCAGTGAAGGCGCTCGTGCTCGCGTCGTAGTTCGACTTGAAGTCGAGGCTCTCGTCCGCGTATGCAACGACCACCGTCGACCCGGTGATGACTTGCGAGCCGACAGCCGCAGCACGCACCTTGGTGTCCGCCCACGAGAAGTCGGTCTCGTCGCCGTCTGCGAGCCCGACCACCGGATGCTCATCCGCGGCGACCAACGCCTGCGCCTTGATGTGCCGCACGTCGTTGGCGAACATCCGGCACGCCTCGTGCCCGCTCTCGAAGGTCACCGCGCGACGGAGCCGCTGGGTGAGGGCGGGCGAGGTAGCCTGCCGAATGCGATTGGAGATCAGGGAGACCTGGCGGGTACGCGGCGAGGTGCCGCCCGCCACGTAAACCCCGTCGAAGCTGCCGCTCGTCGAGGTGCTGGAGGAGTTGTAGTAGATCTCCGAAGAGGTGACCGAGTTGTCGTAGCTGCCGCCGCGGATCAGCACGCCATGGCCCGCATTGCCCTCGATCCGGCAGCTGTGCACGAGATTGTTCGCGCCCTCGAGGATGATGCCGGCGTTCACCACAGGGCCGGTGCCACTGGCATGGGTCGCCGGGTTCGTGATGTCCTGGCACTGCGAGGTCCAGAACACCGAGTTCATGAGCGTCGCGGAGTAGTTGACCGAGACGTTCGCGACTCGACCGAAGCCGAAGTCTCCGTTGAACACGCGCACGTCCGTGGCCTGCTCGAGGGTCTGGAGGCAGTAGGTGCGGCAGTTGTACGCCTGGCTGCCCTGCAGGAAAACGTTGGTGAGCCCTGGCGTGG
The DNA here is from genome assembly GCA_030150265.1 of Protaetiibacter sp. Taxonomy (GTDB): domain Bacteria; phylum Actinomycetota; class Actinomycetes; order Actinomycetales; family Microbacteriaceae; genus Homoserinibacter. The sequence goes on along the minus strand of JASLGG010000032.1, from coordinate 433,027 downwards.
CGCTCCCGTAGAACAGCCAGCCCGCGCCGCGCATGTTGTAGACGAACACGTCGATGAAGCGGGTGTTGTAGAGCGCCGTGAAGTAGAAGCCGTTGCGGTTGAACTGGTAGATCCCGGTGGTCGGGTCCGGCGTCGGCACGCTCGTCTGGTTGCCGCCGTCGCCGTCGAGGGCGATGCCGCGGAACGAGAGCGAGTAGCGCTTGTCAGTACCGCTCTGGCGCACCATGTCGCAGTTGGCCCCCGGCAGCAGGCGGATGACGCTGCCGACGGGCGCCTGGACGCTCGCTCCCGAGCGGGCCGCCGTCCAGCCGTCGCCGACGATCGAGGTCCCGTCATTGACCTTCAGCGTGGACTTGATGCCGTATCGGCCGCGCGGGAAGTGCAGGCTCTTCGCAGCGTCGAGGCCGCTCTGGATGTCGCCAGCCGCGTCGTACGTGCTCGTCCCGGCTCGGATCGCCGAGTGCTCGGATCCCTTGATGAAGCGCATGACCGATACCGAGTCGCCGTTGATGATGTCGCTCACGGTCTTGAGGTAGGTGGGAGCCACCGTGTCGCGATAGCCGACAAGGGCGGCGCCCTTCGCGGCGTCGGCCGTGTCGGCGAGATCCGCACGGAGATCGTCGATGGGGTCGGCGGCCGCAGGCTGCGCGCCAAGGAGCGTCGCACCGGCTGCCAGCGGTACCGCCGCGAAGAACGCACGACGGGGAAGCGGTCGCGCCTCTCCCGTGGAACCGTGCTCGCCCTTGGTCGTTTCATTCGTCGTGGACATGCTGTTCCTTTCTCGCGGTCTCTCCGTCGAGACCTACGCCGATCGCCTGAGCCGGCCCGCGTATCGGGCCTCCCAGGCGTTGTTGTGCTCGTCGCCCCGCGCGATGTTCGCCGACAGGTACACGGGCGCCTCCTCGCCCCATTCGATGAGGCGGTCGACCGCGGAGCCCACGATCAGCTGGGCAAGCGTCGCCGAGGTGATCGACGAGACGCCGCAGACCATCCCTCCGCCCGGCACCTCGACGAGCGCGTCGCCATGCGGCGCACCGTTGTCGAGCACGACGTCCGCGAGGTCGAGCAGTTTGCTGCCGCTCGGATGCCGTGATTCTTCGACACCGCTGTGTGCACGCGAGGTGATCGCGATGAGTGGGGTGCCTCCCTCGCGCACGAGCCGGGCGAGCTCCACGACGGTGCCGTTGATGCCGGAGTTGGAAGCCATCACAACGACATCGCCCGATCCGGGAGCGGCGAGCTCGTACAGGGCTCGGGCGATCCCGGGGTCGCGCTCGATCTTGTCGTCGAGCACGGTGTCGACAGGCATCCCGCCGAAGATCACGAGGTCGCGGAACGCGATGCGGTTGCTCGGGATGAGCCCTCCGGCGCGAGCGGCGAGCTCCATGGCGAGCGCCTCCGAATGGCCCGAACCGAAGGCGTGCAGCATCCCTCCAGCGCGGATCGCGGTCGCGACGAGGTCGCCCGCGGCCTGGATCTCGGCCTCCTGGCTGCGGACGGCACGGTCCATGATCTCGCGCATGCGGTCGTAGAAGGCGGTGGCGGTGGGTGAGGTCATCCCTTGAGTCCTGTCTGGGTGAGGCCCTCGACGAAGTTGCGTTGGGCGAGTACGAACACGATCAGCACGGGGAGGACGGACAGCGTGGTGGCGGCCATCTGGACGTTCCAGATGTTCTGCCCGAGCCCGTCCGAGAACGAGGTGAGCGCGATCGGGAGGGTGAGGTTCTCGCGCGACGTGACGAGCACGAGCGGCTCGAGGTAGAGGTCCCAGCTGCGCAGGAACGCGACGATCGCGACCGCGGACAACGGTGCCTTGGCCAGCGGGAGGGCGACCCGCAGGAAGACGCCCCACCTGCCGAGGCCGTCCATCCGCCCCGCGTCCTCCAGCTCACCCGGCAGCGAGATGAAGAACTGCCGCATGATGAAGACCGCGAGGGCGGCGGGGGCGCCGAGCACGGGGATGACGATGAGGGGCACGTGCGAGTCGATGAGCCCCGCGGCCTGGACCATCCGGAAGATCGGGATGATCGTGACCTCGGCGGGCACCATGAGCCCGGTCAGCACGAGCACGAACACGGCACCCGAGAAGCGGAACCGCACCCGCGCGAAGGCGTAGCCCGCCATCGCCGACACCACGAGAGTGCCCGCCGTCACGAGCACGGCGATGTAGAGGCTGTTCCAGTACTGGCGGGCGAACGGCTGCATCTCGAAGACACGCGCGTAGTTCTCCCAGCGCGGATCACTCGGGACGAGCACCGGGGGGCTGGCGAAGACCTCGTGGATGGGCAGAAGGCTCGTGCTGATCATCCAGATGGTGGGATAGACGAACGGCACCGCCATGAGGGCGAGGGCGAGGATCAGGACCACCCGTCCGGCGATCCGACCCACCCGGGTGCGGGCGCGCGGCTCAGCTCTCATCGTGGACCCACTTCGTGCGCAGCCGCCACTGGACGGCCGTGATGATCAGGACGATGACGAACAGCACCATGGCGAGCGCGCTCGCATAGCCGAGGTCGTGCCGCTCGAAGCCCTGCCGGTAGATGTAGTAGGCGAGAACATCGGTGGCTCCGCCCGGGCCACCCGCTGTCAGCACGCTGATGGTGGCGAACACCTGCAGCGAGCCCAGCACCGTGATGATCGAGGCGAGCAGCACCGTCGGTGCGATGAGCGGCACCTCCACGCGCCAGAAGGTCTGACGACGGGATGCGCCGTCGAGCGCCGCGGCCTCCTTGAGCTCGGCGGGGATGGCCTGGAGCGCCGCGAGGAAGAGCACCATGTTGAGGCCGACGCCCTTGATCGTCTGCACGAGGATGACCGAGATCATCGCGGGAACGGGTTCTCGGAGCCAGTTCGGCCCCGCGATCCCGACGAGCTCCAGGAGGGCGTTGACGCTACCGTCTTTGCGCAGCAGCATCCCCCAGACCAATGCCCACGCGACGAGCGACACCACCATGGGCGAGAAGAACACCGCACGGAAAGCCGTCCTCCCCGGGAAGCGCCGGTTCAGGAGCGCGGCGAGCCCGAGCGCGATGCCGAGATTGAGCACGACGAGCCCCGTCGAGAAGGTGACGGTGGCGACGAGCACCCGGTGCGCGCCCTCGTCCTGGACGATGCGCAGATAGTTGTCGAGACCCACCCACTCGGTCTTGCCAGTGAACAGGTTCCATTCCTGGAAGGAGTAGCCGACGGCGCTCGCGATGGGCCAGGCGACCAGCACCGCCCAGCCGAGCACGACGGGGGCGATGAGGCCCCATGCGAAGGCGGTGTCGCCGGCGCGGCGGCGGGCCGTGGCTCGTCGTCTCATCGGGATCGTCGTCCGCATGGGGTCCTCATCGTCTCGGGGCTACTTGGTGAGCAGCGGCTGGACGGCCGCGCAGACCTTCGGGAGCACGGTCGCGGCATCGCCGGAGGCCGGCCACAGCTCGTCGAGCGCGGTCGTGGCCTCGTCATTCACAGCCGCCCAGTTCTTGTGACTCGGCTTGACCTGTCCGGTGAGCACGCCCTGCACGAGCACGTCCTCGATCTGCTCGGCGCTGAGCGCAGGGTTTGCTGCCCCGAGCACCTCAGCGTTGAGCAGGTTGGCGCGCGGCGGCGGGAAGTACGCCGCGAGCGCCCGCGAGGCCTCGGGGCCGGTCAGGTAGGCGAAGAACTCCGCCGCCTGCTCCGGATGCGGGCTCGAGGAGAGCACGGAGACGGCACCCTGGCCGAAGACCGGTGCGCTGCCCGCGGGCCCGGCCGGCAGCGGGATGAGACCCCAGTCGAACGCCGCATCCTTGAGCGTCGAGGCACGCGAGACCTGCGTGATCACCATCGCGGCGTCGCCCGCGAAGAAGTCGGGCGCGGTGCCCGGCTCCGGGAAGGCCTTGTCGCGGTACACCCCGTCGTGGAAGAACGTCATCGCCTCCACCATCTCGGGGCTATCGAAGGTGCAGGTGGTGCCGTCCGCGCTCCACGGGCTCGCCCCGAAGGCGGCGTAGAGCGTCGTCAGGTTGTCCCAGTTGATGTAGTCGAACGAGCCGAAGACGAGACCGGCCGTGCCGGTACTCGTCGCGGCGGCGGAGGCGATCTGCCGGGCGGCATCCCAGGTCCATCCACCGGACTCGACGAGGCCCTGCGGATCGGCGGTGCCGGCCTGCTGGAGGATGCTGGCGTTGTAGAACAGCCCGAACGCCGAAGTCGAGAAGGGATACCCGTAGGTCGCTCCGTCAACGCGCCACCCGCTCATCGCGGAGTCGACGAGCTCGTCGTACTCGTAGCCCTCGGCGGCCTGCATCGCCTGCTGCACGTCGTAAAGCGCGCCGTTCGCGATCCACTCGGGCGCCTCCTTCTCGGTGAGCCACGCGAGGTCGGGCGACTCGCCCGCGCCGATGCGGGTGATGAGCGTCGTGCTGTAAGCGTCCCAGGGCAGGGTCTCGAAAGTGATCGAGCCGATCTCGGGATGCGTCGCCCGGTAGTCGTCGGCGATGCCGTTGAGGATCTTCAGGTGGTCCTCGCTGCCGGTCCAGACCGCGACGGTGAGGTCGATCGGCTGATCGGGGGCCGGGGTCTCGCCCGCGGCACAGCCGGCGAGCACGAGCGCCGCCGCAGCCGTGGCCGCGAGGGCGGGAAGGTGATGCGATTTCATGGGTTCTCCTTCTTCGGTGAGGGATCGGGCTACCAGCCGAGACCGGTCGGCCAGTGGATGGGCGCCCCGGAGCGCTCGAGCGCGGCGTGGAGCTCGCGGAGGAGCGAGGGCGACTCGTGGACGGCGGGCGGCGTGGTGCGGTTGCGCACGGCGAGAGCCGCCACCTCGCCGGCAGCCTCGCCGATCGCCCACTCGACGGGGTGGACGCGATAGCAGCCGTTCGTCAGGTGCGTCGTGCCGATGTTCTTTCCCGCCGCGATGAGGTTCACGACTCGCACGGGCAGCAGCGCGCCGAGCGGGATCTCGAAGGGCAGCGGACGCCCGCCCGCACCGGGTCGCCCGGTGACGGAGGGGTGGAGGTCCATCCAGTAGTAGTGGCCGATCCCCACGCTGTCCCGGTAGCGCTCGGCCTCGCCTCCGGGACGGAGCTCGAGTGCGATGTCCTGCTCGCGCACCGTCTGCCGGGCGCGGATGCGACGGGACTCCCGCAGATATGGCTCCGCGGCGAAGCCGTCGTGGGTGCCGCTCACCTCGGGAGCCGGCCTGAGCCCTGGATAGCCGACGCCCCCGTCGGGGCGCGGCGCCTCGTGCTGCAGCCAGTACAGCAGGGCACGGCTCTGGGCCTTGGCACGCGCCCGGTGATGTTCGGCATCAGGGCCGTCGAGGCGCCCACCGACGTAGTCGTTCTGCGGCCAGTTGACCACCGTCACGTCGCTCGGAACGGCACCCGGCACATAGTTGAGGCGAGCCCGTACCCGGCGATAGCTCCATAGATCCGGCCCCGGTGGAATGCGCCGATGGTCGGTGTCCACCTCGAGCGGATCGCCGTCGCTGTCGGGATCGATGCGGTAGCGCGTCGACCGGCCGGCCTCGTCGTCGGGCCCTCGCCAGTCGAGCACGCTCCGCCCGCCCCAGGCGGCCGGGCGGAGCGCGAGCCAGTGGTCGTAGTCCTCGGGCCGGTCGATCCGGTGGTCCTCGCCCGCGTGGTGGCTGATCGCGACGGCCCAGGTTGCCGACTGGACGTCGTCGGGGTCGGCAACCGCGGGAGCCGAGGGCTCGCCGTGCTCGTCGCGGGACTCCGCGCCCGTCACATGCTCGACCTCCGCCAGCCGCAGCAGCTCGCCCGTCTCGGTGGCGTCGACGACGAGGGCGGGCCGGATCTCGCGGAGCTCCCCGTCGGTACGCCGCACGGCGAGCGACCGGATGCGATCACCCTCCACCGAGACGGCCTCGACGGCGGCGTCCCGCCACACCGTCAGCCGGCCGGCGGCGACCGGTGGCGCGAGAAGCGTCTCGATCGCAGCGACGGCGACGAGGGGCTCGTGACTGAGGGGGCTCACCCATCCGCCTCCGGGGTTGAGCGCGGGGACCGCACGGGCTCGCTCCATGAGACGTGGGTCCTGCCGATAGTGCTGCCGGATGAGGTGGCGCAGCCGCCGATAGCGGTCCGTCGCACCCAGCCGCTCGATCCGGCGATGCTCGTCGGGCGGGGCCATCTGCGCCGTGAGCTGGCCGCCGAGCCACGAGGTCGGCTCGAGGAGGAGCACATCTGCGCCGGCTTCACTGGCGGCGACCGCTGCGGCGATACCGCTCATCCCTGCGCCGACGATGACGATCTGCGACATAGGAACCTCCTTCCACGTTGACGAGCACCTCGACCATATCCAGCTTGATTTTCAAATGCAACACACTTGGAAATTTCTGCCAAAGCTCAGATATCCTTGAATTGCGGTGCTACGGTGGGCCTCATTCACGCGAGTTACACCTGCCGCTACCAACATTGGAGACAAGTTTCATGATGAGTCGATCGAGCTCCGGGCTCGCGCTCGGCCTGGATGGAGGCCAGTCCGGGACCGCGATAGCGATCGGGCGGCACAACGGCGAGGTGCTCGGCATCGGCATCGCCGGGTCGATCCGCCACCCCGGCGCGGCGGACGCCCAGGCGCAGAACAGCGAAGCGGTCCGGGTCGCGCTCGCGGACGCCCTTCGGCGGGCCGGACTCCCTCCCGGAACCTCGGTGCATGCGGTGCACATCTCCACGACCGCCGCGATCGACCAGCTCGGCGACGAGCTGCGCCGTCTGGTCCGACCCGTCCGGCTCACGGCCGGTCCCGACGCGGACATCATCCTGACCGCCGCCGGCCGGCGGACCGGGGTCGGCATCGCCGCCGGGACCGGAACGGTGGCGTTCGTCGCCGACGGAACGACCCGGCTCACCCACGGCGGGTGGGGCTGGCTGCTCGGCGACGAGGGATCCGCGTATTGGATCGGCGCGCAGGCGATCCGCGCGGTGGTCCGTGGGCACGACGGCCGTGGACCCGCCACGAGCCTCGAGGAGCCACTGCTCGCAGCGCTCGGCGCCTCCGGCCCCTGGGAGCTCTTCGAGCGCGTCCACTCCGGCAGCGTGGACCGGCCGGCCATCGCCCGCCTCGCCCGCCTCGTCGCGGAGCACGCCTCCCACGACGATGCCGCGCGCGCACTCGTCGAGAGCGCGGCGGACGAGCTCACCTCCGCCGCGCAAGCGGCTCACGCCGCTCTCCCCACCGCCCCTCCGGTGCTCGTCACCACAGGGGGCGTGCTCGATCCGTCGGGTCCGATCCACGTCGCGCTGCGCCGACGGGTTGAGAGCCGGATGCCGGGGTTCGAGGTCCACCCGACCCTCGTCGCACCATCGGTCGCCGCCTACCTCACCGCACTCGATCGCTACGACGACGCGGTCTTCGCGACCGCGCGAGCGAGCAGCACCGCCCTCCGCCCCGACCTCCGGAAGGACCGCCCATGAGCCACCTCACCCCCCTCGATCGCATCGCGGGAGGGATCGTCGTCTCCTGCCAGGCCGCACCCGGCACGCCGCTCGCGGAGCCCTCGATCATCGCGGCGCTCGCACGCGCCGCCGAGGCGGGGGGCGCCGTGGGTCTCCGGATCGAGGGGATCGACGACATCCGCGCGGTCCAGCAGGTGAGCAGGCTGCCTATCATCGGACTCGTGAAGGCCAGCTACCCGGGGTCGTCCGTGTATATCACCCCCACGGCCGACGAGGCCGCAGCGCTCGTGGAGACCGGTGTCGAGATCATCGCGATCGACGCGACCGCGCGACCCCGCCCACGCGGGGATCTCGCCGAGGTGATGCAGGCGATCCGCTCGTCGTCGGACGCGCTCGTGATGGCCGACGTCGCCACCCTGGCGGAGGGCCTCGCCGCGCTCGAACTGGGGGTCGACGTCGTCGGCACCACGCTGCAGGGATACACCGACGGATCCGGGCCCACCGAGGGGCCGGCGTTCACACTGGTCGAGAACCTCGCGAACGCGGGGGCCTGGGTCATCGCCGAGGGACGGGTCTGGACGCCGGAGGACGTCGTCCGCTGCTACGACGCCGGCGCGCGCTCGGTCGTCGTCGGGGGAGCCGTGACCGACCCGATCAGCATCACCCGGCGGCTCGCACGTGCGACCGTATCCCCGAACGGAGGAGAGCGCGGATGAGCGACGCGAGCTGGCTGCACCATCTGATCGCCGAGAAGGAGCTCTCCCGCGCCGAGCTGCGAGCGGCTCGGGTACTCGCTGACCAACCCGACACGGCGGTCAACCTGACGATCACCGAACTCGCCGAGCTCGCCAACGTCGGCGAGGCCACTGTGAGCCGCCTGTGCCGCAAGCTCGGCTTCACGAGCTACCACGCGCTCAAGATCGCGATCGCTACACAACTCGCTGCACCCGCCACGCGGCCCTCGACGAAGGTCGGCGCCTCGCCCCGCCGCGCGGCTGCGAGCCAGGCAGGGGTGCTGATCGAAGAGACCGCACAGCTCATCGACCAGAAGACGCTCGACCGCGCCGTCGAGGCGATCGCGGAGGCCCGTCGCACCGACATCTACGGTCTCGGCTCCTCCGGGCTGTCAGCGCAGGATGCACGTGCCCGCCTCGCCTATCTCGGGATCAACTGCAACGCGCCGACCGACCACCACTTCCAGAAGATGGCGGTCGCCTCGCTCGACGCGGGCGATGTGCTCCTCGTGATCTCCGCGAATGGCAGCACCCGCGAGCTGATCCCGCTCGCTCAGTCCGCACGCCGGGCGGGTGTCACCGTGATCGTGCTCACCGGAGCCGCCCGCTCCCCCCTCGGCAAGCTCGCCGACATCCTGCTCCCGACGGGCCGCATGCACGGTCACCCGGTTGGCAACCTCATGGTCAAGATGGTGCAGCTCTTCGCCATCGAGTTGCTGGCGACCGCCCTCGCCGAGCGCCTCGGGCCCCGCGCATCCCGGATCGAGAGCGCGATCCAGGAGTCCCTCTCCGACTCCGTCTACTGACCCCGACTCAGCCGCAGGTGTCCTCGGTCTGCGGGCGGCCGGCGAAGCGATCATCCGTCCACGAGAGGAGATCGGCCGAGTAGGGCGAGTCATCCGCCACCACCGAGAGGTGGTCGCGGCCCGGGTACTCGCGGAAGATCATGGCCTGCCCCGCTGCGCACCGCGATCGCACGTAGCCCTCCTGCACCGACGGCAGGACGAGCGGATCGGCACCGCCCTGGGCGATGAACAGCGGCGCGGTGATCGGCTTCGTCGGCACGTTCTCGTCGAGGCGGGCACCGAGCGGCCCGGTCGCCGGGTCGGTGCGGTACATCTCCCCCTGCATCGTCAGCGCCGTGAGCAGGGTGACGGTCGTCTCCTTCTCGGGCAGGCAGCGGCGGGAGGCGGCCTCGTAGATGGGCAGCATCCTCGGGTCGACGTAGTCGGTGACCCGCACGTCGTCGTAGGTCTCGGCGTAGGCGCGGATCGCGAAGGGGCCCATCACCTGCCCGACGAGGGATCGGCTGAGCGAGCCGATCAGGCCCTTGACGTCGGCCGCGGGTGCCGCGGCCGAGACGCCGAGCAACTCGATCTCGGGCGCGTACTCGGGGGCGAGGCCACCCGTCCAGAGCGCCGCCTGCCCGCCCTGCGAGTGCCCCCACACCACCGTGCGCCACGACAGCTCGAGGTCGCCGAGCTCGTGCGCGGCGCGCACCGCGTCGAGCGACGACCGGCCCTCGTCCTCGCCGATGAGGTAGCCCTGGCGCCCCGCGGTGCCCATGCCCGGGTAGTCGGGGCCCACGAGCACCCGGCCCTTCTCGAGCTGCTCGTGGAGCGCGGCGATCGGCCCGGCGAGCGGCAGCGGCTCGGGCAGCAGGGTCGGCGCGCAGCTGCGGTCGGCGCCCTGCGTGCCGTGCGTCCACAGCACCACCTCGGCCGGCCCCGGTGCCGGGTCGGCGGGCGCCATGACGAACGCGGAGCCCACCCGGGGAGCCCCGCGGAGATCCGTCGTGGTGTACAGGATGAGCCAGCCGCGCGCGCCCTCCGGCACGGCCTGCGTGTACGGCTCGCTGCGGATGAGGTGCCCCGGCCCGTCGGGGACGGTCGCGGGGGTGTCGTAGAACGCGCTCGGCCGCGGCACGCCGCTGTGGAGCAGGACGCTGCCGGCGAGCGCGACGATCGCGAGCAGCGCGAGGGCGGCGCGCCCGACGAGGTCGAGGCCCCGCAGCACGCGCCCCGGCCGGTGCTCTCCGGATGCCGCCTCACGCGGGCGGCGCAGCGCCCGCACGACGACCTCGATGCCGAGCAGCACGAGGCGCAGCGCGAACAGCACCGCGATCACGATGAGCGAGACGTCGGGCCAGATGATCGTCAGCAGGCCCAGCACGATGAGGGCGCCGCCGCGCAGGCCGTCGGCCACCCGGCTGCCGCGACCTCGCGACCAGATCGCCGCGACATCCGCCACCCCGCTCGCCACGAGCACGACGCCGACGACCAGTGCGAGCACCGACACCGAGAACGGCCAGGCCACGACGACCACCGCGCCGACGATCTCGACGACCCCCGCCGCGATCGCGAGCGCGGGACGCGGCCTGTGCGGAGCCTCCACGAGACGCGCGATGCCGCCGATCGCGAGGGCGATCGCGATGAGCACCACGAGCAGGGTGAGCGACGCGAAGGGCCGCAGCACCACGAGCAGGCCCGTGCCGACCAACAGCACCCCGACGACGACCCGCAGCCACCGCGGCAGCCCGCCGAGCCTCTCGTTCAGCCGGACGAGGAAGGAGTTCGCCGAGGTCGCCGCCACGCCCCGAATCTAGTGGAGGGCGGTGGCGGATCCGCGGATCAGGACGACGCGCGGAGCTTCGCGACCTCGTAGAGCGCGACCGACACGGCGATGCCCGCGTTGAGCGACTCGGTGTCGGAGGAGATCGGGATCGACACGATCGCGTCGCACGTCTCGGTGACGAGCCGCGAGAGCCCCTTGCCCTCCGATCCCACGACGATCACGATCGGGCGGTCGGCGAACGAGATGCCGGGCAGCGGGGTGTCTCCCCCGCCGTCGAGCCCCAGTACGAACACGCCGTCCTTCTTGAGCGCGGCCAGCGTCTGGGTGAGGTTCGCCGCCATCGCGACGGGGACGCGGGATGCGGCACCCGCCGAGGTCTTCCAGGCCGCAGCGGTCATGCCGACCGAGCGGCGCTGCGGCACGATCACGCCGTGCGCCCCGAAGGCGCCCGCGGAGCGCACGATGGCGCCGAGGTTCCGGGGGTCGGTCACGCCGTCGAGCGCCACGAGGAGCGGCGGGCGCCCGGTGCGGTGCGCGCGCTCCACGAGGTCGAGCGGATGCGCGTACTCGTACGGCGGCACCTTGAGCGCGAGGCCCTGGTGCACGGCATCCGGCCCGCTCATCCGGTCGAGCTCGGCGCGCATCACCTCGAGCACGGGGATCTCGCGCTTGGTGGCGAGCGAGAGCGCCTCCTTGACCCGGTCGTCCATCTCGGCGCGGGCGGCGATGTAGAGCGCCGTCGCGGGGATGCGCGCGCGCAGCGCCTCGACGACCGAGTTGCGGCCCGTGACGAGCTCGGAGTCCTCGGACTTCTTGGCGCGCGGCGGGCGCTTGGCCGCCGCATCTGGCTTGCCGTGGCGGGCGCGCGCCGCCTCGAGGCGGTCGTTCGCCGCCTTGCGCTTGCCGGCGACGTGCCAGCTGCGGTCCTCGGCCTTGGGGGTCGGCCCCTTGCCCTCGAGCGCTTTGCGCCCGTGCCCCCCCGTGCCGGAGGTGGCGCCCTTCTTCGACTTGCGCGCCCCCGGGCGTCCCGGCTTGGCCATCAGCAGCTCCCTCGGTCGGTCATGCGAGACTCCATCGCGCCCCCGACGGCGTGTCGTCGATGGCGATGCCTGCGGCCGCGAGCTCGTCGCGGATGCGGTCGGCGGCCGCGAAGTCCTTGGAGCCGCGCGCGGCGGCCCGGTCGGCGAGCAGCTTCTCGACGAGCGCGCCGAGGGCGTCCTCCGCCGCACCCGAGGCGCTCTCCGCCCATTCGGGCGATGTCGGGTCGACGCCGAGCACGCCCGTCATCGCACGCACCTGCTCGCGCAGCGTGGCGACCTCGGCGAGATCGCCCGCGTCGAGCGCGGTGTTGCCGGCACGCACCGCCTCGTGCAGCACGGCGAGCGCCTGCGGCACGCCGAGATCGTCGTCCATCGCGGAGCCGAAGGCGTCGGGCACGCGGCCGTCGCCCGGGCCGGCCACCGCGGCCGCCTCCAGCGTGCGCGCGGAGCGCTCGAGGAAGCCCGCGATGCGGTCGAGGGCGGCCTCCGCCTCCTCCAGAGCACCGGGGTGGTAGTCGATCGTCGAGCGGTAGTGGGCGCTCGCCAGGTAGTAGCGCACCACGACGGGGCGGGCGAGGGCGAGGAACTCGGCGGCGTAGATCGAGTTGCCGAGCGACTTCGACATCTTCTGCCCCTCGACCATGACGATGCCGTTGTGCACCCAGTAGCGTGCGAAGGCGTCGCCGGCCGCCGTCGACTGGGCGAGCTCGTTCTCGTGGTGGGGGAAGCGCAGGTCGAGGCCGCCGCCGTGGATGTCGAACTCCGGCCCGAGGTAGCGGCGCGACATCGCGGAGCACTCGATGTGCCATCCGGGCCGGCCCGCACCCCACGGCGAGCTCCAGGAGGCGGACTCCGGCTCGCCCGGCTTCGAGCCCTTCCAGAGCGCGAAGTCCCGCGCGTCGCGCTTGCCGCGGGTCGCCGCATCCGGGGAGTCGGCCATGTCGTCGAGCCGCTGCCGGGTGAGCTCGCCGTACGACGGCCAGGTGCGCACGTCGAAGTACACGTCGCCCGAGCCGTCGTCGGCCACGTAGGCGTGACCGCGCTCGATGAGCGCCTGGATGAGCTCCTGCATCTGCGGGATGCTCGCGGTCGCACGGGGCTCGTACGTCGGCGGCAGGATGCCGATCGTGCGGTACCCGGCGGTGAACTCGAGCTCCACGCGGTAGGCGACCGCCCACCACGGCTCGTGCTCGGAGGCGTTCGCGAGCACCTTGTCGTCGATGTCGGTGACGTTGCGCACGAAGGTCACGTCGTTGCCGCGGTAGGAGAACCAGCGCCGCCACAGGTCGTAGGCGAGCGCCGAACGCAGGTGGCCGACGTGGGGCGAGGACTGCACGGTGGGTCCGCACACGTACATGCCGACCTTGCCGGGCTCGCGCGGCTCGAAGTCGCGGAGCGCCTGGGCGCGGCTGTCGTACAGGCGGATCGTCACCCGGTGAGCCTACTTGGTGCGTGTTCGGCGGCGCGCGATCGGGCGCCGAGCTGTGAAGGGATTCGACATCCGCGCCCCAGCGCAATAAGGTTAGCCTTACCTGAGTCACAAGCGATGGTGCGCGTCGCGTGACCGACCACATCCCAACCACGGAGAAACCCGTCTTGTCGAACGCACCCGCATCCGTGCGCGCCCGCGCGCCCTGGATCGCCCTCCTGCTCGTCCCGCTGCTCGCCCTCGCGAGCGTGCTCCTGCCCGCCGCCGCCGCATCCGCCGCCCCCGGCGACGTGGCAGGCGCCACCCTCAGCTGGGGGTTCAAGCAGAGCTTCCGCAGCTACCTCGCGAGCCCCATCGCCCAGGGGCACGTCACCGCATCCGGCGTCAGCACCGCCACCCCGTACGGGTGGTCGGGCGGCACCGGCGCCGTCTCGGGGGGCACGGGAACCGTCTCGTACCCCGGCACGCTGCAGTTCCAGGGGCACCAGGGGGCGGGCGTGCCGGCCGACGAGTACGCGCTCGACGTCACGATCAGCGCGGTGAAGGTCCGCGTGATCTCCGCCACGACCGCCGAGTTGCGCGCCGATGTCGTGTCCCGCGATATGACGACCACGATCTTCCACAGCTACCCGGATGTCGTAATCGCAACGCTCGACCTCACCCAGGGCACCGCCACGTCGACCGCGACGACACTTGGCTACTCGGGCGTGCCCGCGGCGGTCACCGCCGAGGCCGGGCCCGCATTCAACTACGCCGCCGGCACCGCCCTCGACCCCGTGTCGTTCAGCTGGCCCGTCGAGCAGGCGCCCGTCACGGAGCCGCAGCCCGAGCCGAGCTACGGGATCACGGCGGCCCCGGCATCCGGCCTCGCGAACGGCGACACCGTGCGCGTCACCGGCACGCTGCCCGCCTCGCTGCTCGCGACCGCCGGGGCATCCGCGGGATCGCAGCTCACGACCGGTGCGTACGTCATGTACTGCGTGCAGCCCGCGGGTGCCGTCGGCACCTCGGCCGGGCGGCCCACCGGCGCCCAGTGCGACGCGACCCGTCAGCTCTACCTCGCCGCCGCATCCGGTCCGCAGGGGGCCACGGTGACCGGCTCGGTCACCGATGGCGTGTGGACCTTCACCGCCGACCTCCCCGTCGCCGACGCCTTCGGCACGCACCACTGCGCCGACGCCGTCGAGGGCGCCGAGCAGTGCGGCGTCTTCCTCCGGCTCTACCACGGCTTCACCGCCGGCAACGTCGCGAACCCGTACCTCTACGACCGGTTCGTGCCGGTGACCTTCGCCGCCCCTGCCACCGCGCCGTCGTTCGGGATCACGGTCGCGCCGACGACCGGCCTCGCCGACGGCGACACCGTGCGTGTCACCGGAAACCTCCCGTCCACGATCACCGCCACCCGCGGTGCGAGCGCCGGCTCCCCGCTCGTGACCGGGGCCTACCTGATGTACTGCGTGCAGCCCACCGGCGCCGTCGGCACCTCCGCCGGCCGCCCGACCGGCGCCCAGTGCGACGCCAGCCGCCAGCTCTACCTCGCCGCCGCATCCGGGCCCCAGGGCGCCACCGTCACCGGCTCGGTCGCCGACGGCGTGTGGACCTTCACCGCCGACCTCCCCGCGACCGACGCCTTCGGCGCCCACCAGTGCGCCGCCACCGGCGCCGAGCAGTGCGGCGTCTTCCTCCGGCTCTACCACGGCTTCACCGCCGGCAACGTCGACGACCCCTATCTCTACGACCGCTTCGTGCCGGTGACCTTCGCCTCCGCCGTCCCGGCGCCCTCGATCGTCGCGGGCGTGAGCACCGCCGATGTCACCGGCGCCACCATCTCGGTGGCGGGCAGCGGGTTCGTCGGCGTCACCGGCGCCTACGCCGCCGTGATCGCGAAGGGCGCGGAGGCGTCGGTCGGCCAGGGCTCCGGCACGGTGGGCCAGCCCATCCAGGTGACGTCCTTCACCGCCGGCGGCTTCACCGCCACCCTCACGGCGCCCGCCGCATCCCTCACGAAGGGCGGGCAGTACGAGGTGATCGTGTGGAAGACCCGCACGATGCCGGATGCCACGACGATCTACGCGCGCACCGACGTGCCGTTCACCGCCGCCGACTGGGATGCGATCCTCCCGCCGACCGCGCCCACCCCGACCGCGGGCAGCCTCAGATGGGGCGTCAAGGCGAGCTTCCTCTCCTACGTGACCGGGCCCATCGCGGGCGGCAGCATCAGCACGACCGGCGTCTCGGGCGGCCTGGGGGGCTTCGTGTTCCCGCAGGCCGGCGAGGCGACGATGTCGGGCGGCACCGGCACCGTGTCGTACTCGGGTTCCGTGCGCTTCACGGGCCACGCGGGCGCGCTCGACCTGCGCCTCTCGGAGCCGCGGGTGCGCATCGACTCGGCCACGAGCGGCACGCTGCTCCTCCGCGTCAACGGCGGCCCGAGCACCGCCTTCGCCACCCTCGCCCTCGGCTCGGCGAACCGCACGACCGACGCGACCGGCGCCATCCGCTACGCGAGCGTGCCGGCGACCCTCACCGCCGCGGGCTCCGCCGCCTTCAGCTTCGAGGGCAGCACCTTCTACCCCGCGGGCACCGCGCTCGACCCCGTGAGCTTCACGATCGGCTCGCCCGGCAGCGCCCCCGGCGGCACGGTCGTGCTGGCCTCGGCGACCCGCTCGGCCGCACGCACCCCCGCCGCGACCCCGCCCGCGACCGAGGGCATCCGGCTCGACGGCGCCCGGGTGGAGGGCGGCGAGGTCACCGCGACCGCGGACGGCTTCCAGCCGAACGAGTCCGGCATCCTCGCGGTGATCTACTCGGAGCCCACCGTGCTCGCGACCGACCTCACGGCGGATGCCGACGGGCGCGTCAGCTGGACCGGCTCGCTCCCGCGCGGCCTCACCGGCGAGCACACGCTCACCTTCCAGGGCTCCGTCTCGCGCGGCGTCGTGCTCGACATCGCCGCGGCCGCCGAGCTGCAGTGCACCGTCTCCGACGCGCGCCTCGTGTGGGGCTTCAAGGAGGCCTTCCGCGCCTACATCGACGGCTCGATCGCGAACGGCGAGTGGACCACCGACGGCGACGTGAGCTACGCCACCCCGGTGTTCACCTGGACGGGCGGCACGGGCGGCGCGGACCTCGAGGCGGGCGCCCTCGACGTGCGGTACTCGGGCTCGGTGCGCTTCACGGGCCACGGCGGCATCCTCGACACCACGATCGCGAACCCGCGGGTCGTCGTGGACGGCGGCCGCGCGGTGCTGCTCGTGGACGTGAAGGGCACGACGCAGGCCGGCGAGGCGGTCGACAGCGCGGCCGTCGAGTTCGGCGCGATCGACCTCGCGGGCATCACCCCGGCGCGCGACGGCGACGTCGTGACGTGGACGGACGCGCCGGTCACGCTCACCGCGGCGGGCGCCGCCGCCTTCGGCACCTACCCCGAGGGCGAGGAGCTCGACCCGGTCACGATCCAGGTGACCGTCGACGACGCGTGCCGCTCGGCGGTCGCGAGCCCCTCGCCGACCGCCGAGGAGATCGCCCCCGAGGCGACGGCTTCCGAGGGCTGGCCGCTCTGGGCGACCGTGCTCCTCATCGCCCTCCTCGCGGCCGCGATCGTCGCCGCCGTCGTGATCGCCCTGGTGCGTCGCCGCCGGGCCTGACCCCCGACCACCGCCCGCTCGGCCCCGGCGCACCCGGGCCGAGCGGGCGGCTCTCATCGCACAGGGGATGCCGAGACGGCGGCTCAGCGGTGGAGCAGCGCCGAGGCGACCGCCACGAGTCCCTCGCCCCGGCCGCTGAAGCCGAGGCCGTCGGAGGTGGTCGCCGCGACGCTCACGGGCGCGCCGACGAGCTCGCCGAGACGCACCTCGAGCTCGCTGCGCCGGGACGCCAGCCGCGGGCGGTTCGCGATCACCTGCACCGCGACGTTCCCCACCCGGTAGCCCGCGCCGTCCACGAGCGCGAGCGTCTCGCGCAGGAACACCTCGCTGGCCGCCCCCGCGAACCGGGGGTCGGCCGAGCCGAAGCGCGAGCCGATGTCACCGAGCCCCGCCGCCGCCAGCAGCGCGTCGCACACCGCGTGGATCACCGCGTCGCCGTCGCTGTGCCCCGCGAGCCCGGGCTCGTCGGGGAAGTACACCCCGCCGAGCCACAGCGGCACCCCGTCGTCGTAGCGGTGCGCGTCGATGCCGATGCCGGTCCGGATGCGGCTTCCGGCATCCAGCAGCTGCTCGGCTCGCCCGAGATCCCACGGCGTCGTGATCTTGAAGGCGCGCGGCTCGCCCGGCACCGTGACGATCGGGTGCCCCGCCGCCGCGAACAGCGCGGCGTCGTCCGTGTGGTCCTCGGTCGCGGCGGCGTAGGCCGCGAGCAGCGCCGCGCGCGGGAAGCCCTGAGGCGTCTGCACGTGCACCAGGTCGCTGCGGTCGACGGCTCCGACGACGCGCTCGCCGTCGACCCACTTGACGGTGTCGATCACCGGCAGCGCCGGGATGACGCCCTCGCCGCCGCCGTCGAGCACCGCGTGCGCGACCCGGTCGACGAGCGCGCTCGGAGCGAGCGCGCGCGCGGCGTCGTGCACGAGCACCGCCTCCACGCCCTCGGCGAGCGCCGCGAGACCCGCCGTCACCGACGCCTGCCGCGTCTCGCCGCCCGCGACGACGGTGAGGTAGCCGGATGCCGCACCCGCCACGTGCTCGCCGATCGCCCGCGCGCGCCCAACGAGGGCCGCGGGGGCGACCACGATCACCTGCGCCGGATGCGTCGCGCCGAACACCCCGCGGAGGGCGTGCTCGAGGATCGTCGTGCCGTGCAGCTCGACGAAGGCCTTGGGCTCCTCGCGACCGAGACGCGTGCCGCTGCCCGCGGCGACGACCACGACGGCGATGCGGACCGCATCCGGTGTCGACGACATACGACGAGCCTAGGGGCGGTTTCGACACGCGCCTGCGGCGCTACTCAACCAGCGGGGTTTCGACACGCGCCTGCGGCGCTACTCAACCACACGGGGGTCGAGCGGGACGGCTCAGGAGGCGAGCACCTCGTCGAGGACGGTCGACGCCTTCTCCTCGTCGGTCTTCTCGGCGAGCGCGAGCTCGGAGATCAGGATCTGGCGGGCCTTCGCGAGCATCCGCTTCTCGCCGGCCGAGAGGCCGCGGTCCTGGTCGCGACGCCACAGGTCGCGCACGACCTCGGAGACCTTGATGACGTCGCCCGAGGCGAGCTTCTCGAGGTTGGCCTTGTAGCGGCGGCTCCAGTTGGTGGGCTCCTCGGTGAACGGGGCGCGCAGCACCTCGAAGACCCGGTCGAGGCCCTCCTTGCCGATGACGTCGCGCACGCCGACCAGGTCGACGTTGTCGGCGGGCACCTCGATGACGAGATCGCCCTGCGTGACGTTGAGCTTCAGATACTTCTTCGTCTCACCCTTGATGACGCGGTCCTTGACCTCGATGATGGTGGCCGCACCGTGGTGGGGATAGACGACCGTCTCGCCGACCTCGAAGAGCATGGAGTTGTTCCTTCCGCAGAACTTCGATTTTACCACAGCGGGCGTACCCCGGCCGGGGGACGGACGAGCCCTCCGCCCCGCTGCCGCTAGGCTGGAGAGGCCTTTCGTCGACGCCTGGAGGAATCCCGTGAGAGCACGTGCCGTGGCCGCCATCGCCCTGAGCGGAGCGCTCGCCCTCGGTCTCACCGGCTGCAACATCCTGCTGCAGCCGCAAACCGCCAACTCCTACGACCCGAGCGACGGCGTGGGCCTCGACATCGGCCAGCTCGAGCTCCGCAACGTGCTCGTCCTCACCGAGGACGGCAAGACCGGCAGCCTCGTCGGCGCGGCCGTCAACACCACGGGCTCCGACCTCGACTTCACGGTGCAGTGGTCGGTCGGCGGCAGCTACCACGAGGTCGAGCTGACCGCGCGCGCACACACCACCACGCGCTTCGGCGCCGCCGGCGACCAGATCGCGCTCACGCCGCTCGGAGAGCAGGCCGGCGGTCTCCTCGACGCGGTGGTGCACACCTCGACCGACCAGCGCGCGCTCTCCATCCCGGTGCTCGACGGCACCTTCGTCGAGTACCAGGACGAGCTGCCGACGCAGGCTCCCGCCAAGAAGTAGGCACGCCGCCCGCCGAGAGCGCCGCGTCCGCGGTTCGCCTCGGCGTCGGCTTTCACCTCATTTGCATACGTTCATGTATGTACTAACATGAGGCGACCCGACGAGAGGCGCCACCATGACCATGCCCCCCGCATCCGCTTCCTCCCCGCACCCGGCCCGCGCATCCCACCGCCGGCTGCTCGCCGGCGCGGTCGCCGCGGCGCTCGGGATCGCCGGACTGCTGGGCGCCCCCGCCGCCTCCGCGGCGAGCCCGATCGCCATCGCGGATGAGGCGGGGCTGAGCGCGGCGATCGCGGCAGCCTCCGCCGGCGCGACCGTGACCGCTCGGCTCACGACCGATGTCAGCGCGTACGGGCCGTTCTCGCTCGACGCCGGCGCGCTCGTGCTCGAGCTCGCCGGACACCGCCTCGAGGTGGCGGGCTCGTGGACCGAGCTCGGCGAGACCGGCCTCACCGTGGCATCGGACGCGCGGCTCGTGATCGTCGGCCCGGGCGAGGCACGGATCGCGGGAAGCACCGGGCGGATGGGCGCGGGCGACGCCGACGGGGCCGACGGTCCGCACGGTGCCGACGGCGACGACGGAACGACAGGACCCCCGGTCACCGGCGACGGCCAGGACGGCGGCCGCGGCGAGGACGGCGGCGACGGAACGGACGGGGGCGACGGCGCCGACGGCGACCGGGGCGGCGACGGGCTCGCGAACTCCGGCACCGTCGTGGTGATCGGCGCGAGTCTCGTGGTCGTCGGCGGTTCCGGCGGACAGGGCGGCTGGGGCGGCCGGGGCGGCGACGGAGGCTACGGGGGCGAGGGAGGACGCGGGGGCAGCGCGATCGCCATCGACGGCGTGGGCGGCCGCGGCGGCGACGGCGGGAACGGGGGCACCGGCGGCACGGGAGGCATCGGCGGCGACGGCGACGTCGGCGGCGAGGGATTCGTGAACCTCGGAGTCCTCGTGCTGCTGCACGGGGCGAGCCTGCCGGGGGCCGGCACCGCGGGGCAGCCGGGCCTCCCCGGCAGCGCAGGCGAGCTCGGCGCGACAGGCGGGATGGGCGACTCCGGGCGCCCCGGCTGGCCGGTCGTGAGCGGCGGCGGATACGGCGGCGCGGGCGGCCATGGCGGCACCTACGGCGCGGGCGGCTGGGGCGGATCGGGCGGCTGGGGCGGCGACGGAGGCGAAGGGCTCAGCGGCAGCGGCTGGGGCGTCATCGTGGCCGACGAGGAGCTCGATGCCCTGCTGCCGGCGAGCGTGCAGACGATCGCCAACGCGCGGCTGCATTCCATGGACGGCACCTCCCGGAGCTGGTGGGCGCGCGCCGACCGGCTCGACGACCTCGACGAGGCGTCCGCAGCGGCGGCTCTCGGCGGTGCCGGCTTCCCCGCCTACGCGCACCACACCCTGCTCGGCTGGACGGCCGACCCCGACGACGACGCACTGCTG
The DNA here is from genome assembly GCA_030150265.1 of Protaetiibacter sp. Taxonomy (GTDB): domain Bacteria; phylum Actinomycetota; class Actinomycetes; order Actinomycetales; family Microbacteriaceae; genus Homoserinibacter. The sequence goes on along the minus strand of JASLGG010000032.1, from coordinate 412,320 downwards.
CCGCCCGACACCGTCTTCGGTCAGCAGCTCGGCCACTACTACGCGCGCTGGGCGGCAGACGCCGCCCCCTCACCCGCGCTCGCAGCCACGGGAGCCCAGCCCGCCGCGGCGCTCGTGGCGGTCGCCGCGATGGCGCTCGCGGGCATCGCACTGCTGCTGCGGGGCCGCCGCCGCGCGTGATCGCGACCGGTCAGGGCCGCACGACGCGCACGAGCACGTCGAGGAGGCCGTCGGCCGGCATGCCGTACAGCAGGTGATGGACGGTGTGCCCCTCGACGATCGCGAAGAGCTGCGCCCCGAGCGACTCGGGGGCGACATCCGTCCGTGCGAAGCCGCGCAGCCGGAGCTCCTGCACGAAGAGGCCGAGCTCCACGGTCCACCGGCTGTAGAGCTCGCGCAGAGGCGCGAGGTGCTCGTCGGCGCCGTGGACCGCCTGGAAGTAGTCGGCCACGAGCAGCGGCCAGGCGCCCCCGTCCTCGAGCGAGGTCAGGTGGGCGAGCGCCGCCGCGATCGCGTCGCGGGCATCCGCGTGCGCCGGATCGCGGGCGACGAGCCACCACTCGTCGCGAAGCGCCGCCCGCTCGCGGAGGAGCTCCAGGAAGAAGGCCTCCTTGCCCGCGAAGTGGAAGTAGAAGGCACCACGGGTGAGCCCGCTGTCGCGGACGACGTCGTCGATCGTCGTCGAGGAGTACCCCTTGACGGGGAACCGCTCCAGCCCGAGGCGGAGCAGCTCGCGACGCGTCGCCTCCCGGCGCTGCGCGAACTTGTTGCCGGCGCCCCGGCCCGCCTCGGATGCCACCCCGCCACGCTAACAGCCGGATCGGCCGGGCCCGGCGGCCGGGTGGGGCTCAGTTCTCGAAGCGGTAGCCGAGCCCGCGCACCGTCACGAGCAGCTGCGGGTTCGAGGGATCCGGCTCGATCTTCGCCCGGATGCGCTTGATGTGGACGTCGAGCGTCTTGGTGTCGCCGAAGTAGTCGGAGCCCCAGATGCGGTCGATGAGCTGCCCGCGGGTGAGCACGCGCCCCGCGTTCCGCAGCAGGAACTCGAGCAGCTCGAACTCCTTGAGCGGCATCGCGACCTCGGCGCCGCCCACCGACACGGCGTGACGCTCCACGTCCATCCGCACCGGACCCGCCTCGAGCACGGCCTCGCCCTCGTCCTCCACCACCTCGATGCGGCGGCGCAGCACCGCACGGATGCGAGCGAGCAGCTCCCGGCTGGAGTACGGCTTGGTCACGTAGTCGTCGGCGCCCAGCTCGAGCCCCACCACGATGTCGACCTCGGAGTCCTTGGCCGTCAGCATGATGATCGGCACGCTCGAGCGGTTGCGCAGCTCGCGGCACACCTCGGTTCCCGAGAGGCCCGGCAGCATGAGGTCGAGCAGCACGAGGTCGGCGCCGGCGCGGTCGAACTCCGCGAGCGCCGCCCGCCCGTCGCCCGCGATCGCGGTCTCGTAGCCCTCGCGCCCGAGCAGGAACGCGAGGGGCTCGGCGAGCGAGGGCTCGTCTTCGACGATGAGGATGCGGGTCACGGACGGGCTCCAGGAGTGGGGGCGGCGGCCTGCGCGGCCTCCGGAAGGCGGATGGTGAAGGTCGAGCCGCGTCCCTGCTGCGACCACACGCGCACGTCGCCGCCGTGGTTCTGCACCACGTGCTTGACGATCGCGAGGCCGAGGCCCGTGCCGCCGGTCTGGCGGCTGCGGGCGGAGTCGACGCGGAAGAAGCGCTCGAAGACGCGGTCGCGCTCGGAGTCGGGGATGCCGACCCCCTGGTCGGTGACGGCGATCTCGACCGCGCCGTCGCGACGGGTGACCCCGACGCCGACGCGCGTGCCGTCGGGCGAGTACTGGATCGCGTTGGCGATGAGGTTGTGCACGGCGGTCACGAGCATCGCCTCGTCGCCCCACACCACCGCGCCGACGTCGGCCTGGGCGACGATCGCGATGCGGTGCGACTCGGCGGCGACGCGGTTGGCATCGACGGCCTGCGCGATCACGGAGTCCACCGGCACCCGGTCGGCGTGCTCGAGCGCGTCCGCCGCCTGCAGCCTGCTCAGCTCGATGATCTCGTGGGTGAGGCTGCGCAGCCGCTCCGACTCGATCGTGAGGCGCTTCGCGAAGCGGCGCACCTCATCCGGCTCGTCGGCGGCCGACTCGAGGGCCTCGGCCAGCAGGCCGACGGCGCCGATCGGGGTCTTCAGCTCGTGCGAGATGTTGGCCACGAAGTCGCGGCGCACATCCTCGAGGCGATGCGCCTCGGTGCGGTCGTCGGCGAGCACCAGCACGAAGCGGCTGCCGAGCGGCGCGGCGCGCACGAGCAGATGGATCTGCGCGTCGCCGAACGGGCCGCGCGGCAGCTTCATCTCCTCGTTGGCGGCGGCGCCATCGGCGCGCACCCGGTCGACGAGCGCCACGAGCTCGCCGTGCACGAGAGCGTGGTTCCAGACGAGCCCGAGCGCCACGGCCGCCGTCGAGCAGCTCACCACGTTGTTGGAGGAGTCGAGCACGATGCCGGCGGTCTCGAGCGCGTCGACGACCTCCTCGACCCCGTCGGGCACCGACGGGGTCACGACGGCTGCGGCGCGCTGACCGCGTGCGTGCGCCGCCACGACGGCCACGCTTCCGCCGACGCCGACGGCGAGCCCGAAGCCCAGGGCGGCGGGCACGAGCCAGGCGGCGTCCATGCGACTAGATTAGGGCGGACCGGCACGGCGTACCCGCCGGGATCGGGAGCTCTCGACATCCCTTAGGGGTACGTTCACGGCCCGGTCACCCGGCGTTAACCTTCCCACGGGACGGTGTGAGCGCGGTCGCCGGACGACGTGGGCCGCCGCATGCCGACGATGCCGGATCGCTCCGGCCGGGAAAGGACCAGAACCCATGCGCGAGGTGTTCCAGCAGGAGCTGCGCGAGGTGCAGGAGCGCCTCGTCGAGATCTCGACCCTGGTGGCCGACTCGATCGAGAACGCCACCCGCGCGTTCAACGAGTCGGATGTGGCCCTCGCCGAGACCGTGATCGAGGACGACCGCCGCATCGACGCCCTCGCGACGGAGCTCGACGAGCTCGCGATCACGATCCTCGCCCGCCAGCAGCCGGTGGCACGCGACCTGCGGATCGTGGTGAGCGCGCTGCGCATCTCCGCCTCGCTCGAGCGCATGGGCGACATGGCCGAGCACATCGCGCAGCTCGCGCGCTACCGCTTCCCCGAGAAGGTCGTGCCGAAGGGCCTGCGCTCGACGTTCCGCGAGATGGGCGCGCTCGACGTCGAGATCGCGCGCAACCTCACCCAGCTTCTCGAGACCCAGGACACCCAGATCGCGGAGCACATCCGCAACGAGGACGACAAGGTGGACGCGCTGCACCTCGCCGTGTTCGACAAGGTGCTCGGCGAGACCTGGAAGGGCGAGACGGCCGACACGGTCGACGCGACCCTGGCATCCCGCTACCACGAGCGCTTCGCCGACCACGCGGTCTCGATCGCCAAGAAGGTGCAGTACCTCGCCACGGGCGACTGGGCCTGAGCCCTCGAGCTGCATCCCCAGCGCACCCCACCACGCCCCATCGGCACGCCCCATCGGCGGGAGTAACCGCCCCATCGGCGGGAGTAACCGCGCGCCCGGGCGGCGAAGGGGCGACGTGGCGGGGGATGTTGCTCCCGCCGCGAGCGTGGTTCCCTGTCCGCTGAGCGCCGAGGGTTGACGCCCCGCGCACCCTACGCTGGAGCGGTGACCTCCGTTCCGGGTGACATCGCCACCGCCTACCGCGACGCCGAGGCGCGCCTGCTCGCCGAGTACGGCCTCGAGCGCTCCGACGACCGGATGATCGAGGTGCCGGACGCCGGCATCCGGCTGCACGCGATCGAGCTCGCGGGCGACGACCGGGTGCCCGTCGTGCTGCTGCAGGGGATGGCATCCGTCACCGCTGCCGCGGTCCCGCTCGTCCCCGCGTTCGGCGGACGCCGCGTGATCGCCCCCGACTGGCCGGGCCACGGCCTCTCGGATGCCGCCACGATCCCGCGAGACGGCATCCGCCGGGCCCCGCTCCCCTGGCTCGACGCGGTGCTCGACGACGCGGGTGTCACGCGCGCCCATCTCGTCGGCCACTCGATGGGCGCCCAGTTCTCGCTCTCCTACGCGCTCGCCCGCCCCGAGCGGGTCGCGAGCGTCACGGTGCTCGGCGCGCCCGGCGTCGCCCTGCCCGGCACCACGGCTCCGCTCGGCATGCGGATGCTGGCGCTGCCCGGCTTCGCCGCGATGCTCGCCCGCCCGGTGAGCCGCGAGCGCTACGAGCGCAACAGCGCCATGACGCTCGGCGCGGGAGCCGTGGGCGGCTGGCCGCGCGAGCTCGTCGACTGCGGCTGGTATGCCTCGCTGCGCCCCGAGTTCCGCAGCACGGCACCGCAGTACTACCGTGCGCTCGGACGACGCGAGCTGAGTCTCACGGCCGCCGAGCTCGGGCGCCTCGAGCCGCCCGTGTTCGCCCTGTGGGGCGAGGACGACGTGTTCCTCGACCCCGACGACGGCCGCGCGGGCCTCGCCGCGATCCCGCGCGTCGACCTCGCGGTCGTGCCGGGCGGCCACGCCCCCTGGCTCAACAGCCCGGTGCGCTCCGCGGAGGCGGTGCGTCGCTTCCTCGACGGGCAGCCCTAGCGGCTCAGACGGGCACGCGCACCCGGATGCCGAGCCCCTCGGCGACCTCCGCCGTCCGGCGGTCGTAGGTCCACAGCTCGTCGGCGCCCGCCGCGACGGCGGTGGCGACGTGGATGGCGTCCAGCGAGCGGAGCACGGGCGGCCCGATGACGCGGGCCGACTCGAGGATCGGCCGGGTGAGATCCGCGACCGAGACACCGAAAAACGCCTCGCCGGCCGCTATGGCGATATCGCGCGGCGGCTCCGCCTCGATACGCATGCGAGCCACGCGGGAGACCTCGACGCGAGCCAGTGCCGAGGTCACGAACCCCACCCCCAGGTCGTTGCCGTCACGGATCGCTCGACGGAGAGCCTCCGCGTCCGACTCGTCGAAGAGGCGCTTCACGAGGGCGCTCGAGTCGAGATAGGCCCGCACTCAGCGCAGCCGCTCTTCGCGGGTCGCCTCGAGCAGTTCGAATGAGGTGACGCCCTCGGGCAGGGTGAGCAGCACGGTGGGCTCGCGATACGGCTCCGACGGCGGCTCGATCCAGTCCGGCCACTCCGAGTCGCGTCGGCGGCCTCCGAGGCCGAGATAACCGTCCACCGCGCGCCGCAGGATCTCCTGCTGGCTGAGCCCGGTCTGCTCGGACTCGGCCCGCAGCGCCTCCGCCGCCTCGGGTCGTAACCGCAGGTTCATCGCCATGCGCGCGATGGTACCACCGACATCCGATTTCGGTACCACCCACCCTCGCTCGGGGGCATGACACCGGCGGGAGGCTCCCGTAGAACGGAGCCATGGCCAAGACGACCCGCTTCACCTTCGACGGCGGCGCCGGCACCTACGTCGGCACCGCGATCCTCGGCTTCTTCATCACCCTGCTCACGCTCGGCATCTGCTACCCCTTCGCGCTCGTGCTCAAGGAGCGCTGGCGCGCGAAGCACACCTACATCGACGGCCAGCAGCTCGTGTTCACGGGCAGCGCCGTCGGGCTCTTCGGCCACTGGATCAAGTGGCTCCTGCTGTCGGTCATCACCCTCGGCATCTACCTGTTCTGGGTGGCACCGCGCCTGCAGCGGTGGAAGACCCAGAACACCGAGTTCGCCAAGCCGACCGCGCCGGTCGTCGCCCTGGCCGGTTAGCGCCCGGATGCGAGGGTCGCGTCAGGAGCCGCGGCCCTCGTCGATCGCGCGCTCGAGCCGCTCGATCTTGCCGTCGAGCTCGCCCGTGCGACCCGGACGGATGTCGGCCTTCAGCACCAGCGAGACGCGCGTGCCGTAGGCGGCCACGGCATCCGTGGCGCGTCGCACGACGTCGAAGACCTCGTCCCACTCGCCCTCGATCTCGGTGAACATCGAGGTCGTGCGGTTGGGCAGGCCCGACTCGCGCACGATCCGCACGGCGGCCGCGACGGCATCGTGCACCGAGCCGTCCGCGTCGCCGGTCCCGGTCGGTGCGACGGAGAACGCGACGATCACGGCGTCGGCCTACTTCTTGCCCTGGGCGGCGACCGCCGCGGCACCCGCAGCAGCGGCCTCCGGGTCGAGGTAGCGCGAGGGGCCCACCGGCCGGAACGCGTCGTCGAGCTCGTAGACGAGCGGGATGCCGGTCGGGATGTTGAGCTCGGCGATGTCGGCGTCGCCGATGCCGTCGAGGTGCTTCACGAGAGCGCGCAGCGAGTTGCCGTGCGCGGTCACGAGCACCGTCTTGCCGGCCGCGAGGTCGCGGGTGATGTCGGACTCCCAGTAGGGCAGCATCCGGTCGATCACGAGCTTGAGGCTCTCGGTGCGCGGGAGGTCGGCGTCGGGCACGTCCGCGTAGCGCGGGTCGCCGAACTGCGACCACTCGGCGTCGTCGGCGAGCGGCGGCGGCGGCACGTCGAAGGAGCGGCGCCACTCCATGAACTGCTGCTCGCCGTACTTCGCGAGCGTCTCGGCCTTGTCGAGCCCTTGCAGCGCGCCGTAGTGGCGCTCGTTGAGGCGCCAGCTGCGCTTGACCGGGATCCACAGCCGGTCGGCCACCTCGAGGGCGAGGTTCGCGGTCTGGATCGCGCGGGTCAGCACGCTCGTGTAGAGGATGTCGGGCGCGAGCCCCGACTCGGCGAGCAGCTCGCCGGCGCGCTTCGCCTCGGCGACGCCCTGCTCCGAGAGGCGCACGTCGACCCATCCGGTGAAGAGGTTCTTCTGGTTCCAGTCGGAGTTGCCGTGGCGGAGCAGGATGAGCGTCGACGTCATGGCTCCAGCGTAGCGACGCGATCGACACGCCGGCGCCGGTAGCCTGGGCGCCGATGGCGAGAGCGACGAGGCCCGAGGGGCGGATCACGCGCGGCACGACGGGCGTCAACCGCCTGCGTCGCGTGGACCGCTGGATCGCGGCCCTGCCCGCACTGCGCCAGGCGACCGATCCGCTCGTCGTCGACCTCGGCTACGGGGCGTCGGCCACCACGAGCCTCGAGCTGCACGAGCGCCTCGTGGCGGTGCGCCCGGATGTCGAGGTGCTCGGCGTCGAGATCGACCCGGAGCGCGTGCGTGTCGCCTCGCTCGCCGCACGCCCGGGCGTGAGCTTCCGGCTCGGCGGATTCGAGGTGCCGACCGACGAGGGGCGACGGCCCGCGATCATCCGGGCGCTCAACGTGCTGCGGCAGTACGAGGAGGCGGAGGTGGCGGATGCCTGGGCGCGCATGATCGCGCGCCTCGCCCCCGGCGGGCAGCTCGTCGAGGGCACCTGCTCGGAGCTCGGACGCGTCGCGAGCTGGGCCACGCTCGACGCCGGCGGTCCGCACACCTTCACGATCTCGCTGCGGCTCGCGGGGCTCGAGGCGCCCTCGGTCGTCGCGGAGCGGTTGCCGAAGGCGCTCATCCACCGCAACGTGCCGGGCGAGCGCATCCACGCCCTGCTGGTCGACCTCGACCGGGGCTGGGCCGCGGCGGCGCCGCTCGGGGTCTACGGTCCGGTGCAGCGCTGGCAGGCCGCCGTGGCATCCGTGCGCGACGCGGGGTGGCCCGTGCTCGACCGGCCGCCGCTCGGCGGGCGCGGGCGCTGGCGGCTCGGCGAGCTGTCGCTCCCGTGGGACGCGGTGGCGCCGCGGCCGTGAGGGGTCGCAAAGTGCGCCCAACACGCCGGAATGGGAGCACTTTGCGACCCCTCAGCGAAGCGCCGCGCCGCTCACCCCGCGGGCGAGGCGGGAGGACGACGCACGGCGCCGAGCCGGGGGATGCGCGGCACCTCGGCGGTGGCGCCGGCCGACGGCGGCACGACGAGCTCCTGCACGGCCGGCACGAGCACGTCGTCGGCGACCACGGTGAGCTCGGAGGCGGGGTCGGCCGAGCGCTTCACGATCGCGAGCGCGATCGGCCCGAGCTCGTGGTGCCGCGCGGAGGCGGTCACGTGCCCGATCGCGGCGCCCGCCTCCTCCGGTCGCCCGAGCCGCACCTCGGCGCCCGGCTCCGGAAGCACCCCGTCCGAGCCGTCGAGGTGCAGCATCACGAGCCGGCGCGGCGGGTGGCCCAGGTTGTGCACCTTCGCGACCGTCTCCTGCCCGCGGTAGCAGCCCTTCGCGAGGTGCACCGCCGAGCGCAGCCAGTCGAGCTCGTGCGGGATGGTGCGCTCGTCGAGCTCGGTCGCGGCGCGCGGGCGCCAGGCGGCGATCCGCAGCGCCTCGAGCGCGAGCGTCCCCGCGGACGGCAGCCCGGCGAGCTCGTCCAGCCGCGCGCGCTCCACGAGCGCCTCGCGATAGCTCCACCCCGCGGACGGATGCGGCGCCGCCGCGTACTGGAACCCGCCCACCTGCACCTCGCCCCAGGGGTCGGCCCACACGAGCGGCACGCCGTTCGGCGCCGCGGTGGCGGCGGGGGCCGCGCCGAAGGCCCCCACGGTCGCGAAGTCGGCCGAGCGGTCGGCGACCTCCACGCGCAGCAGGAAGCGCATCCGGTCGAGGAAGGCGGCGAAGGGGGCGCCCGTTCCGGCGTCCATGAGCAGCCAGGTGGTCTCGCCGTCGTCGAGCACCCGCGCCGCGTACTCGACGCGCCCGTTGGGGTCGAGCAGCAGGGTCTCGGCCGACTCGCCCGGCACGAGGCGCGCGAGCGACTGCGAGGTGAGCGAGTCGAGCCAGCCGAGCCGGTCGGGGCCGGCGATGGTCACGACCTCGCGGTCGCCGAGGTATACGATCGCGTCGCCCGCCGCGAGGGGTCGCTGCTCGCCGATCGGGTCGCCGTAGTGCTCCGGAGGGTCGCCCACGGCGCCGTCCCGGGCCGTGAAGGGGTTGCTACTCGACACGCGCGAGCCGTCCGGATGCGTGGGTGCGCAGATCCTGCCCGAGCGCGGCGATGTCCCACGCCCAGAGCAGGTGGTCCTCGACGAGGCCGTAGAGGCGGGTGGCCGCCGCGTACTCCTTCGCCGTCGGGGACCGGAGCACGGCATCCGTCGCGAGGTCGACACGCGGGCCGTTGATCTCGCCGAGGTAGAGCTCGCTCACACCGCCGGGCTGCACGAGCAGCACCTCGAGGTCGAACGCCCCGCGCCCGTTGCGCAGCGTCTCGACCGCCTCCGCGGTGCGGAACACGGGTGCGCCCGTTCCGGGCAGCATCGCCGGCCCGTCGTCGGCCGCGCCGAGCGGGCGCGCGAGCCGCCAGTAGCCGATCTCGGAGAAGATCTGCCGGGGCTCGGCGGCCGGGGCGTCGTCGGATGCGTCGGAAGCGTCATCCGGGAACAGCCACGCCGTGCAGCTGTACTGCAGGTGCGGCGTGCCGTCGTGGCTGAACGCGACCCGCTGCCCGAACTCGTGCTCGCGCACCTCGTCGCCCACACGGTAGGCGACGACGCCCGACCCCTCCCAGACGCCGATCAGCCAGGAGAGCGGGACGAGTTCGGCCGGGAGGTCGACGTCGAGCTCGAACACGGCCTCAGCGCTGGCCGCGGAACAGGTTGTAGAGCACCACGACGGAGACGGCCCCGATGGAGAGCGTCGCGAGGCCGAGCAGACCGATGAAGAAGAGCTCGAGCGCCAGCATCATGCCCCCATCCTATCCGCACGCGGGGACGGAGGCTCAGATCAGCCAGAGCACCAGGCTCGCGAGGGCGAGGATCACCACGGCACCGCCGAGGCTCGCGACGATCCGGTCGACGAGGCCCTCCTTGCGGCTGAGGCCCAGCTGGATCACGAAGGTCAGCAGCACGGCCCCCGCCATCGCGACGGGGATCCAGGTGAGCGGCGCGGCGGGCGCGAAGAGGGCCACGGCCACCGCACCGAGCAGGGCGGCGACCCACACCGGGACGACGCTGCGCAGGGAGATGGCCACGGCTCCAGCCTACGGCGCGCGCCGTCTGCGTACACTGTGCCCTAGCGACGCGGCCGGATCCTGCCGGTCGACCCCGCCGGAAGCCCCCGTCGCTGGAGAGGACGTGCGTGGCGCAGCTTCTGATCCTGAGCGCGGCAGCCGGAACCGATGCGCTGCCGGCCCTCGGCCTGCTCGGGCATCGCGTGCGCACCATCCCCGCGGAGCCCGCGGCGCTCGTCTCGGCGCCCGGCTCCGACCTCGTGCTGGTCGACGCGCGGGGCGACCTCGCCGCCGCCAAGTCGCTCTGCCGCATCCTGCGCACGACCGGCGTCGGGGTTCCCCTCGTGCTCGTGCTGGCCGAGGGCGGGTTCCCGGCGGTCTCGGCCGACTGGGGCGTCGACGAGGTGGTGCTCACGACCGCGGGGCCGGCGGAGGTGGATGCGCGCATCCGTCTCGTGATCGACCGGCTCGCCGCCCAGGGCGCGGGCTCCAAGATCCAGACCTCGGGCGTCGTGATCGACGAGGCCAGCTACTCGGCGAAGGTGCACGGGCGTCCGCTCGACCTCACCTTCAAGGAGTTCGAGCTGCTGCGCTTCCTCGCCGCGCACCCGAGCAGGGTGTTCACCCGCGAGCAGCTGCTCTCGGAGGTGTGGGGCTACGACTACTTCGGCGGCACCCGCACGGTCGACGTGCACGTGCGGCGGTTGCGCGCCAAGCTCGGCGACCTCGAGTCGCTCATCGGTACGGTGCGCAACGTCGGATACCGCTTCAACGTGGCGGAGGAGGAGCAGAGCGCGGTGGGCGCGGGGCTCTGAGTTCATCCGCCGTTCACGCCGTTCCTGGCAGGATGTGCAGATGGAGACGAACAGCCCGTTCGGCGACGCGACGCTCGCGGCCGACCTGCTCGACGACTACGACGCCGACCCGGCACCGGTCGACGACGGCACGCTCCCCCCCGATCGCTTCCTCGACCGCGAGATCAGCTGGCTCGCCTTCAACCAGCGGGTGCTCGAGCTCGCCGAGGACCCGGAGCTGCCGCTGCTCGAGCGCGCCAACTTCCTCGCGATCTTCGCCTCCAACCTCGACGAGTTCTTCATGGTGCGCGTCGCCGGCCTCAAGCGCCGCATCGACACCGGGCTCGCGGTGCCCACCAACGTCGGTCGCGCCCCCCTCGACGTGCTCGCCGACATCTCCGAGCGCGCCCACGAGCTGCAGGAGCGGCACGCCCGCGTGTTCCGCGACCTCGTGAAGCCCGCGCTCGACGACGCCGACATCCACATCGAGACCTGGAACGACCTCGACGAGGCCGACCGGGAGCGCATGCACGACGTCTTCCAGAACCAGATCTTCCCGGTGCTGATGCCGCTCGCGGTCGACCCCGCGCATCCGTTCCCCTACATCTCGGGCCTCTCGCTCAACCTCTCGATCCGCGTGCGCAACCCGAAGACCGAGAAGGTCGAGTTCGCGCGCCTCAAGGTGCCCACCAACCTGCCGCGCTTCGTGCAGCTGCCGGATGCGAAGGGGATGCTGCGCTACATCCCGCTCGAGGACCTCATCGCGAACCACCTCGGCGAGCTGTTCCCCGGCATGGAGGTGCTCGAGCACCACGAGTTCCGGGTGACCCGCAACGAGGACGTCTTCGTGGAGGAGGACGAGACCGAGAACCTGCTGCAGGCGCTCGAGAAGGAGCTGCTGCGCCGCCGCTTCGGCTCCCCCATCCGGCTCGAGATCTCCGACGACATGGACGAGGTGACGCTCGGCCTGCTCATGCAGGAGCTGCGGATCACCGACCGCGAGGTCTACCGCCTCCCCGCCCCGCTCGACCTCGGCGGCCTCTTCGAGATCTCGACGCTCGACCGGCCCGAGCTCAAGTACCCGCGACGGGTGCCCACGACCTCCGTGGCCCTGCAGCCCGCGGAGCCGACCGAGAAGCCCGACATCTTCGCCTCGATCACCAAGGGCGACATCCTGCTCCACCACCCCTACGAGTCGTTCGCGACGAGCGTGCAGGCCTTCCTCGAGCAGGCCGCGGCCGACCCGAACGTGCTCGCCATCAAGCAGACGCTCTACCGCACGAGCGGCGACAGCCCCATCGTGGAGGCGCTCATCGACGCCGCCGAAGCGGGCAAGGCGGTGCTCGCGCTCGTGGAGATCAAGGCGCGCTTCGACGAGCAGGCCAACATCTCGTGGGCCCGCAAGCTCGAGAAGGCGGGCGTGCACGTCGTCTACGGCCTCGTCGGGCTCAAGACCCACTGCAAGCTCGCGCTCGTCGTGCGCCAGGAGGGCGGCACCCTCAAGCACTACAGCCACATCGGCACGGGCAACTACAACCCCAAGACGAGCCGCATCTACGAGGACCTCGGCCTGCTGACCGACGACGACACCGTCGGCAAGGACCTCACCCGGCTGTTCAACGAGCTCTCGGGCTACGCGATCGAGAAGAAGTTCAAGCGGCTGCTCGTGGCGCCGCGCTACCTGCGGCGCTCCCTCCTCAAGCAGATCGAGCAGGAGGCGGCGAATGCCGCGGCCGGCCGGCCGGCCGGCATCCGCATCAAGGTCAACTCGATGGTCGACGAGGCCATCATCGACGGGCTGTACCGGGCGAGCCAGGCGGGGGTGCCCGTCGAGGTCTGGGTGCGGGGCATCTGCTCGCTGCGACCCGGCGTGCCGGGGCTGAGCGACAACATCCGGGTGCGGTCGATCCTCGGGCGCTACCTCGAGCACTCGCGCATCTTCTCCTTCGCGAACGACGGCGACCCGCAGGTGTACATCGGCAGCGCCGACATGATGCACCGCAACCTCGACCGCCGTGTCGAGGCCCTCGTGCGCCTCGACGACCCCGAGCACATCGCCGAGACGGATGCGCTCTTCGACCTCGCGATGGAGGCGGGCACCTCGTCGTGGCACCTCGAGCCCGACGGCGACTGGCTGCGCCACGACCGCGACGCGCACGGAGCACCGCTCATCGACCTGCAGGACGAACGCTGGAGGCAGGTGTCCAGCCGCCGCCGGAGCGGGGGCGCCCGATGAAGCAGGCACCCGTGCTCGCCGCCGGCGCCGTCTGCTGGCGGGTGTCGAAGAAGGGCAAGCCGAAGATCCTGCTCGTGCACCGCACGCAGCACAAGGACGTGTCGCTCCCCAAGGGCAAGGTCGATCCGGGCGAGACGCTTCCCGAGACCGCGGTGCGCGAGATCGCCGAGGAGACGGGCCTGCTCATCGGGCTCGGCGCCCCGCTCGGCGTCGTCGAGTACCAGCTGCCGGGCGGACGCGACAAGCAGGTCTACTACTGGGCGGGCGAGGTGAGCGCCGACGCGATCGCCAACTCCACCTTCGCCTCCAACGACGAGATCGAGGAGCTCCGCTGGGTGGGTCTCGGCAGGGCCCGCCAGGTGCTCAGCTACCCGCACGACATCGACATCGTCGACCGCTTCGGCGAGCTGTTCGCGCAGGGCCGCGCCCGCACCTTCGCGATCGTCGCGCTGCGTCACGGCAAGGCCGTGCCTCCGGGCGACTGGGACGGCCCGGATGCCGACCGCCCGCTCCTGAAGCGCGGCGCGCTGCAGGCTCTCAGCGTCTCGCACGGCGTCGCCGCCTTCCGTCCGCGCCGTCTCATCAGCTCGACCGCCGAGCGCTGCCTCGACACGATCGAGCCGACCTCCCGCGTGACCGGCCTCCCCGTCGAGGAGGAGGCCGTCATCAGCCAGGACGCGTACCGCGCCGGCGGGCGCGAGGTGCGCGACTTCGTGGCGGAGCGCATCCGTGACGGCGAGTCGGTCGTGCTGTGCAGCCACGGGCCCGTGCTGCCCCAGATCATCGCCGCGGTCGTCGCCGAGACGGGCACCGTCGACGGCGACGAGCTGCACCGCGCCGCCGCGCTCGCCACCGGCGAGTACGCCGTGCTGCACGTGCCGGCCGACCGTCCCGAGACCGGCGTGGTGGCCGTCGAGGTGCACGGGCCCACCGCGTAGTTCCCGTCTCGTTCACCTTCCGTTCACCGATCCCGACGAACCTGGTCACCGTCGCTTCCTAGCGTCGGAGCCGAGGCCGCCAAGAGCCTCGCATCCTGACCGAATTCCCGAAGGGAACACAGTGAAGATCACGCGCATCGGTGGCATCGCCGCCCTCGCGGTCGTGGGCGCCCTCGCCCTCTCGTCCTGCGCCGCCAACGAGACGCCGTCCGGCGGCGACAGCTCGGCCCCCGAGAGCACCCTCTCCGGCACCTTCAACGGCGCAGGCGCGTCGTCGCAGGGCTCGGCGCAGGAGGCCTGGGTCGCCGCCTTCCAGACCGCGAACCCCAAGGTCACCATCAACTACGACCCGACCGGCTCGGGTGCGGGTCGCGAGACCTTCATCGCCGGCGGCTCCGACTGGGCCGGCTCCGACTCGGCGCTCTCGGACGACGAGCTCGCGAAGACCTTCACGGCCTGCGCGGCCGACAGCAAGGCGATCGACATCCCGACCTACATCTCGCCCATCGCGGTGATCTTCAACGTCGACGGCGTCAAGGAGCTCAAGCTCGACGCCGCCACGCTCGCAAAGATCTTCAAGGGCGACATCACCAACTGGAACGACCCGGCGATCGCCGCGCTCAACGCGGGCACCACCTTCCCCGACCTGACGATCACCGCGGTGCACCGCTCGGACGACTCGGGCACGACGAAGAACTTCGCCGACTACCTCAACCAGAACGCGCCCGAGGCGTGGGACCAGAAGCCCGCCGACGCGTTCCCGTACCAGAGCGGTGAGGGCGCCCAGGGCACCTCGGGTGTCGTCGACGCCGTGAAGAACGGCACCGGCACGATCGGCTACGCCGACGCGTCGAAGGCCGGCTCGCTCGGTACCGCCCAGATCAAGGTCGGCGACTCGTTCGTCTCGTACAGCCCGGAGGCCGCGGCCGCGGTCGTCGCGGAGTCCCCGCTCGTCGAGGGCCGCGCCGACAACGACCTCGCCTTCAAGCTGAACCGCAAGACGACCGACCCGAGCCACTACCCGCTCGTGCTCGTCTCGTACAGCATCGTCTGCCAGCAGTACGCGGACGCCGCCAAGGCCGAGTTCGTGAAGGCCTACATCGGCTACATCACGAGCGAGGAGGGCCAGAAGCTGGCCGCCGAGAAGGCGGGCGCCGCCCCGCTGTCGGCCGACCTCTCGGCCAAGGTCGCCGCGGCCGTCGCCTCGATCAAGTAGCACCGTCGTCGGGCTGCGGCTCCCGGGCATCGCACCGGGAGCCGCAGCCCGACATACTGAAACCCATATCGACCAGACGAGGACCCATGACCTCCGCCACGCCCCGGATCGTCGCCAAGAAGCGCCTGGGCGACACCCTGTTCTCGGGTGGCGCGCTCGCCGCCGGCGCCCTCATCCTCGTCGTCCTCGCGGGCGTCGCGATCTTCCTCGTCGCGCAGTCCATCCCCGCCTTCCTCGTGAACCCCGACGAGATCAAGGGATCGCCGTCGAGCTTCTGGGCCTATGTCGGCCCGCTCGTCTTCGGCACCGTCTGGGCGGCCGCTCTCGCCCTCCTCATCGCCGTGCCGATCGCACTCGGCATCTCGCTCTTCATCTCCCACTACGCGCCCCGCCGCCTGGCGCAGGGCCTCGGCTACACGATCGACCTGCTCGCCGCGGTGCCGTCGGTCGTCTTCGGCCTGTGGGGAGCGGGCGTGCTCGCCCCCGCCATCCAGCCGTTCTACTCCTGGCTCGTCGACAACCTCGGCTGGTTCCCGCTCTTCACCCCGCCCGTCTCGGGCACCGGCCGCACCATCCTGACGGTCGCGATCGTGCTCGCCGTGATGATCCTGCCGATCATCACGGCGCTCTGCCGCGAGGTGTTCCTGCAGACGCCCAAGCTGCACGAGGAGGCGGCGCTCGCGCTCGGCGCCACCCGCTGGGAGATGATCCGGATGGCGGTGCTGCCCTTCGGGCGTCCCGGCATCATCTCCGCAGTGATGCTCGGCCTCGGCCGCGCGCTCGGCGAGACGATGGCGGTGGCCATGGTGCTCTCGCCTGCCGCCGTCATCAGCTTCGTGCTGACCGGTCCGCAGAACCCGACCACGATCCCCGCCAACATCGCCCTCAACTACCCCGAGGCGCACGGCAGCTACGTCAACGTGCTCATCGCGACGGGCCTCATCCTCTTCGTCATCACCTTCGCGGTCAACTCGATCGCCCGGTGGGCGGTCGCACGCCGCAAGGAATTCTCGGGAGCCAACTGATGACGACCGTCGCCACCCGTCCCCTCGCCAACGCCTTCACGGCCGGCAAGCTCCCGCGCGGCATCTCCTGGGTCGTGCTGGCCGCCTCGCTCGCCGTGTGCCTCGGCGGCGGCGCGCTGCTCGCCGTGGCATCCGAGGGCGAGTTCAACTGGATCCTCGCGACGATCGCCGGGGTCGCGCTGTTCATCCTCGCGAACTGGCTCATCTCGCGCCTCGTCGAGGGCGGCCGCCAGTCGGTCGACCGCCTCATCACCTCGCTCGTGGTCTCGGCGTTCGTGCTCGCCCTCATCCCGCTCGTGTGGCTCACGATCACGGTCGTCGTCAACGGGATGCCGACCCTGCTGAACGGCACCTTCCTCAACAGCTCGATGCGCAACGTCGTGGGCGAGGGCGGCGGCGCGCTGCACGCGATCGTCGGCACCCTCATCATCACGGGCTTCGCGGCGCTCATCTCGATCCCGATCGGCCTCATGACGGCGATCTACCTCGTCGAGTACGGCACCGGCAAGCTCGCCCGCGGCATCACCTTCTTCGTCGACGTCATGACCGGCATCCCCTCGATCGTCGCAGGCCTCGCGACCTACTCGCTCTTCGCGCTGCTGTTCGGCGACGGCGTGCGGCTCGGCTTCTCGGGCTCGATCGCGCTGTCGATCCTCATGATCCCGGTGGTGGTCCGCTCGAGCGAGGAGATCCTGCGCCTCGTGCCCAACGAGCTGCGCGAGGCCTCCTACGCGCTCGGGGTGCCCAAGTGGCGCACGATCGTGAAGGTCGTGCTGCCGACCTCGATCGCCGGCATCACGACCGGCGTCATGCTCTCGATCTCGCGCGTCATCGGCGAGACCGCCCCGCTGCTCATCGTCGCGGGCTTCACGGCGTCGATGAACTACAACCCGTTCGCCGAGCGGATGATGTCGCTCCCGGTGTTCGTCTACACGCAGTACATGAGCCCCGGCACCGACGCGGAGTTCTACATCCAGCGGGCGTGGGCCGGCGCCCTCACCCTCATCCTCATCGTCGCCCTGCTCAACGCGGTCGCGCGCCTCGTCTCCCACTTCTTCTCGCCCAAGCTCGGGCGCTGACCCGCAACCCCGAAGGAACCCATGTCCAAGCGCATCGAAGTCCGCGACCTCGACGTCTACTACGGCGCCTTCCGCGCCGTCGAGGGCGTGACGCTCACGATCGAGCCCCGCACGGTGACCGCCTTCATCGGGCCGTCCGGATGCGGCAAGTCGACCTTCATCCGCACGCTCAACCGCATGCACGAGGTGATCCCGGGCGCGCGCGT
The DNA here is from genome assembly GCA_030150265.1 of Protaetiibacter sp. Classification (GTDB taxonomy): domain Bacteria; phylum Actinomycetota; class Actinomycetes; order Actinomycetales; family Microbacteriaceae; genus Homoserinibacter. Next base: position 394,924 of record JASLGG010000032.1, on the reverse strand, counting down.
CGACGGCGAGGTGCTCATCGACGGCAACAACCTGTACGGCGCGGGCGTCGACCCGGTGCTCGTGCGGCGCCAGGTGGGCATGGTGTTCCAGCGGCCGAACCCGTTCCCCACGATGTCGATCCGCGAGAACGTGCTCGCGGGGGTGCGCCTCAACAACAAGAGGATCACCAAGTCGGACGCCGACGCGCTCGTGGAGAAGTCGCTGCAGGGCGCGAACCTGTGGAACGAGGTCAAGGACCGCCTCGACAAGCCGGGTTCGGGTCTCTCGGGCGGCCAGCAGCAGCGCCTGTGCATCGCGCGCACGATCGCGGTGTCGCCCGAGGTGATCCTCATGGACGAGCCCTGCTCGGCGCTCGACCCCATCTCGACGCTCGCGATCGAGGACCTCATCGAGGAGCTGAAGACCGAGTACACGATCGTCATCGTGACCCACAACATGCAGCAGGCCTCGCGCGTCTCCGACAAGACCGCGTTCTTCAACATCGAGGGCACCGGCAAGCCGGGCAAGCTCATCGAGTACGACGACACGACCACGATGTTCTCGAACCCGTCGGTCAAGGCCACCGAGGACTACGTCTCCGGCAAGTTCGGGTGAGCCTGCGCGGCTGAGGTGGCGGGCGTGGCCATCGCCGTGCGCCCGTGCGCCCGTGTACCCGCCCATCTCAAGGAGATCTCCTTGGTTTGGGAGGAGGCGTCGGTGCACGGCTGGTTGACGCCCGCGAACGCCCTGGGTATGCGAGTGCCGGGCCGCAGAAACGCCTCTCGGCGCAAGGCCGCTCGAAGCGGCGAAAAGTGGAGCCCGGGGTTACTGCGGCCCGGCCGGGACAGTCTACGCGACCACCGCATCCGGATGCCGTGGCGGCGAACTCTCCAGTCGGGTCTCAGAAATGCAGGAGATTCGCGTGCTCCGGCCGCCCATCTCCCGTGGATCGTGGGCGGCACGGCGGGGGCTCCTGCATTTCTGAACAGACGGGGACGACGACGGGGCGGAGACGACGGGGCTGCGCCGAGCGGGTGGCGCCCGCGCGGATGCCGGTCAGTCGAGGGAGTCGTCGTGCGCCAGGCGGGCGCACGCGGAGAGCTCCTCGGCCATCGTGGCGAGACGCGCCGCACGGGTGGTGAGCTCGGCCGAGCGCGCGGGCGCCACCGCATCCTGATCGTCGGCGACGGATGCGGCACCCGCCGCCTGGACGCGGCAGAACGCCGCCGCGCGCTCGAGCGCATGCGCGAGGTCCCCGTCGAAGACGCCGCGCAGGATGCGGTCGGAGAGCTCGAGCACCTCCTGCGGCCCGGCGGGGGCCGGTGCGCCGGCCACGATCGGGTCGATCGTGGCGAGCACCTCGGTGCCGCGCTGGAAGAGCAGGGCGACGCCCTCCGGGTCCTGGCCGATCATGACGTGCAGCAGATGGATGCGCCACAGCGCGCCCGGCAGTGTGTGCGCGCCCGCGCGCGCCCACAGCTCGGCGATCGCGTCGATGCCGTGCTCCTCGGTGAACCGCACCATCCGCTCGAGCACGGCGGGGTCGTCGCTCTCCCGCACCCGCACGAGCAGGGCGCGCGCGGTGTCGTGCGCGACGCGCCGGATCACCGCCGGATCCTGCGCCCGCCCCTCGAAGGCCTCGAACTCGCGGCCGCCGAACAGCACGGGCTTGGGGAAGTCGTCGGCCATCCGTCCATTCTCCCCCGCCGCCCTGCGCGGCCGCCGGGCGCAGCGCGGACTACCCTGGACGGACGGGCCTGTAGCTCAGTCGGTAGAGCATCGGACTTTTAATCCGCGGGTCGAGGGTTCGAGCCCCTCCGGGCCCACCCGTCGAACGCTGGGCGATCTGCTCGCTCGGAGACTCTGCAGTCGGAACCGTGGGGCAACCATGGGGCATCCGCGTGACGAGCGCATGCACACGAAATCCCCGCGCCCTCCGAAGGAGAGCGCGGGGATGAGCGGTACTGGCGTACCTCGACGCGGCAGCTCAGCCGACAGCATCCACCGATGCCGCGACAGCCGCCAGGGCGCGGTCGAGATCGTCGCGACGATCGGCTGGATCAAGAGCCGAGTGCTCGACGAGCGCGGCTCGCCTGTAGTCGTCGGGGATCCCACGACGCAGGATCGACGCCCATGACCGTAGCCCCGCGATCGGCGGCCCGATCACCGCGATGACGACCGTCACCGCGACGGCGGCGAGGTCCGCCTCGCCGCGGATGAGGGCCAGCAAACCGTTGGCGGTGATACCGACACCGAGCACTGCTTCATATCCCTGGAGAGTGGTGCGGATGAAGGCCCGGCGCGCGGCGAGCGCGACAGCAGCCGGGATAATCGGGGGTGACGTCATCTCTTCCTCCTCGGGAGCGGCGGCGACGGATGGGGTTGGGTGCGCTCGATGTCGTCGATGCGCTTCTCGTGATCGATGAGATGGTCGGCGTGGCGGCCGATGTCGCGCCGCAGCCCGCGGACGTCCGCGGCGATGCCGTCGAGCCGTCGGATGGTCTCGCGATATCTCTCGTCGCTCTCGTCCCGCAAGTTGGTGGCGTGGGAGTTCTCGACCTGGGCCCGCGCCGCTCGAGCGTGACGACGGGTGCGTTCGATGAGCGCGATCAACACGCCGCCGAGAACGGTCACGATCGCCACGAGCACCGCCTCGGTCACCGGATCGCCTCGAGGAGGAGCCCGACCGCGAACGCGACAAGTGCGGCCACGACGGTGAACCAGCCGGCTACACCGGTCGGCGCATGGCGCGGCGGATCCTTGTGATCCGGCTCAGATGGCGCCGGCGGCGCCGGATCCTCGGGAGGCGCAGGCGGCGCAGGAGGTTCCGGAGGCGCGACCACGCCCAAGTCGCGCAGGTCGTGGAGACCGCGGTCGTCGACTGCCGAGATATGGGTGAACATATCGTCGATCACAAGCCAGACGTCCGATCCGTCCACGGTCCCGCCGTCGAGCTCGCTGCGGACGAACCCGGATGGCGAGACCACAGCGCCCGGCGGCAGGTTCCTGCCGACGTCGTACTCGGAGGCCGTCGACGGCTCCACGCGTCGTCGCGCCTCCATCACGCCCACTCGGCGCTGGTTCGACGCGAGCAGGCGGGCGGCAACGAATGCCTCGGGGTCGACCAGCAGGGCGCGGGCGGCCGCACCCATCGGCCGAACGGTGGCGGCAAAGGCCGCCGGAGTGCAGACCGCAACACCCCAGTGGAGATGCGGGCCGGTGATGCCGGACCCGGTCCTCCCGATGGTGCCGATCTGCTCACCGCCCGCGTACCGCGTGCCGTTAGCGGGACCGAGCTGAGCCTTGTGGGCGTAGTACGAGTAGGCGTGACGTCCGTCGCCGAGGTTGCCGTGGTCGATGTAGGTGTAATAGCCCCAGCCTGACGCCGCGTTCGTGCCCTGGGCGATGACGGTTCCCGGGCCGATGGCGTAGACCGGTGCGCCCTCTCCACGGGAATAGTCGAGCCCCGAATGCGGAAGCGCACGCTTCGCTCCCGTGTCGAGCACGGTCGAGAGGAACTCGCCCCCCTTCGGCACGTGTCGGTCGTCGGATGGGTAACGCCAGGGCATCCACATCTCCTCATGGGAAGAGCCCCGCGGGCGGGGCTCAGTCGGTCGTTGGAAGGATCAATCAGAGAAGAATGCGGCGGCAAACCGCATCGCGCGCGCCGCCGCACCAACCGTGCCGGCGGCGGTGTCCGCCCAATAGACGCGGAGCTTGTCACCGGCGACCAGGCGCTGGTAGAAGTCGACCCCTACCGTGCGGTTCAGGCTCGCCGATGTCGCCGAGTGTGAGGTGGCCAGCGTGGCGGCCGAGTCGGCAACGGTCGAGTTCAGTGTCACCTGCAGGTTGAGGTTGCCGTTGCCTGTCACCGAGCCCACCTGCGCGACGACGTGATAGATCCCGGCCTTCTCGATCGTCAGCACGCCCGACGACCATGACACGCCACGGTGCACCACCGGCGTGCCCCAGCCTGTGACGAGAGCCGCGACAGTGGGCAAGGTGACACTCGGCCCTGTCTCGGCGCGGAACACCTGGAAACAAGGTGGCTGCGCGAGCTCGGTCACCCGCGCGACAAGTGCCTGCTGCACCTCGCGGCTGTATTCTCCGCCGGAGGTTGCGGCCATGACGCACCATCGCGCGACGACAGATGGCTGCACATTGTTGTGGGCCGCGCCACCCCCGCCGTTGTTGTACACGAGCCGCCCGATGGAGGACGCGCCACCGGTCGTCGAAGGCGGGGCCTTATATCCGGACGCGTAGATCGGCGACGAGGAGAACACTCCGGTGGGGTTCCAGAAACCGGAACCGCCCTCTGCCCCGTGCGGGGTGAGTTGTCCCTGCAGATTCGGCAGCTCTGCCACGGTCAACGTGTGCGTCTTCGATCCGACCAACGCTCCCGGTATTCCGAAAAGGGAGTCCCCCGGCAGTTGGCCAACCGGGACGCGACCGCGCCAATCGGGCAGCACGAGATCGGCACCCGACACCCATTCCGGGTGCACCACCGCGAGCCCCGAGTGACTCGATACCCCGCCGACGATCGTCTGCCCCTCGAGCGGCAGCAGGTACGGCGGTAGAGGGGAGGACCCCGGCCAGAGGTAGGCCATCCCGAGGAGGAAGCTGCGACTATCCTCGCCGTTCGAACGACCATGAATCACGAGCCGGCGCTCGCTGAGCTCGCAGCGAACTCGGTCACCCACGGCAAGGGTGTCGACGGCCACCAGCGAGTCAGGGGCGAAAGGGACGGACAGAGCATCACCATCGAGCCTCACAGCAATCGGGTCGACAGCCGTCACCGTGGCCCATGCGAAGTCGGTCACGCGTATCTCCTTCCAGGCTCACGAGCGGTCAACTCAAACGGAATCCGGATACCTCGCCCGGACCTCGGCCACGGCGTCAAGCCAGTCCCGCTGGGCGGCTTCGCCGCGCTGCCACTTGAAGAACAGGGGGTCGGCGAGATCGCGGTAGGCGACCCGGCGCAGCTCGTCAACCGATGGATTCCGCGACTCCGTCGGCGCGACCGGCTCCGACCATTCGTCGCCGACACGCCGCCAACCGGCGCCGACCGGTGAATCTTCCTCGAGCTGGACCAGCTGCCCGCTCGGCGCGTCTCCGAGCCCGTCCCACAGGATGACGTTGACGACCTCCGCGTCCTCGACCACCGCGTACCTCATGCGAACATCTCCACGATCACGATTCCCGGGGCGCCGCTGCCGCCCTTCATGCTTCCGGCCGTGGCATTGGACGTCGCGCCACCGCCCCCGCCGCCGTAGCTGCCGCCGTCGTTCCCCGCGGTGGTGCCGCTTCCGGCGCCTGTGCCGTTCGATGCGCCGCCACCACCCAGGATCGATGCGCCACCCGCACCAGAGGTACAGAGTCCGTATCCGTCGCCCGTTCCGGTCGCACCGCCCTGGCCCGAGACCCGCAAGTCCCCGGCCGTCCCGGTTCCCGGAGCGCCGCCGGGCGCGTATGCCGTGTAGACGTTGGCAGGCTTGTTCCAGCCGCCGCCGCCCCCGGTGGCCATGACCAGCGTGCCGAACGATGACGCACCTCCGCTGGCGCCGCCACCGGCGGTGCCGCCCGTGCCGCCGGCACCCACCGTCACGACAACACCCCCGGCCAGCCCGGTGATGTCGGTCAGGAAGCTCTCGGCGTATCCCCCGCCGCCGCCGCCCTGCCCGAACGAGGTCTGATTCACGCCCGTCGCGGACGAGCCGCCGCCGCCACCACCACCACCCTGAACTCGCACGCGGACCGCCCTGAGCCAGGGATACGACGCCTTGGAGAAGGTGCCACTGCTGCGGAAATAGAGCGTCTGGCGTGGGACATAGGCGTCGGACACCCGCGCGGTGAGCGCGGCCTGCACGGTCGGGTTGTACTCGCCTGCCGAGTCTGCGGCGACGATGAGCCAGCGGCCCACGTAGGACGGCTGGATGCTCGACGACGACGCGGACTCTCCGACGATGGCCGGGCCGCCGTCGGCAGTCGATGCGGACGCACCAGGGAATCCCAGGTTGTTGGAATTCGTCGCTGTCCAGGAGTTCCCTGTCCCCACAAGGATCCTGCTGAACCCGGCCCATGTCGCTGCCATGAACGAGCCCGCGCCATGTTTGTGCGTCTTGGCGCCGGGAGTGCCGCCGAGCGTTCCGAAATCGGAATCCCCGGACAGATATCCCGCAAGCGTTCGGCCGCGAAGATCCGGAAGCACCAAGTGGGAGCCGCTCACCCACCCGGGGAACAGGGCGGCGAGTCCGGAGTAGGTGGAGGCGCTCACGGTCTGGCCGTTCAGCTCGAGACAGTTCGCGGGAATCGGCGCGCCATTGTGACCGGGCCAGCCGATAATCTGACCAAGGAACTGCCCCTGCCCCTGGACGATCGTGACTCCAGATCCCTGGTCGCTCGCGACGATGATCTGCCGGGTCTGCGGGTCCGTCCCCGAGCCGAATCCGTTCAGCAGGCGCCCCATGAACCACGTGTAGCTGCTCGCACCGTAGAGCACGTTGGTCGGGCCGTCGTTCACGTACCAGATCCGCACGGTGTCGTTCTTCGCGAGATTGAGGCGATAGGTGCGGGAACCGAATCCGTAGTTCGAGCCGCCGGCGATGCGCGCCTGGATCGCACCCGAGTCTGCGACGCCGGCGATATTGACATTGTTGATCCGTAGCACCATCCGCGCCGTGCCCCCGATGCTGCCGATGCTGCCCCAGGAGAACTCGTACTCACCCGTACGCGGCGCGAGGAACACACCCGTGGCATGGTCGTAGTTCGACCCCGCGTCCGTCTCTTCCTGATCGAATACGACGTACGACGACGAGGCGGGGTTCGTGTTCGTCAGGGAGGCCGAGAAGCGCACCGGCGTCGAGGTCGGCACGTTGAATGTCGTCGTACCATCGCCCCCGCCGTAGTACGTGCCGATCGTGCCGAAGAGTGCGCTGTAGGTGCTGCGACTCACGGCCCGCCCGTCGCAGTCGAGCGCGTAGGCCGGGGTGGAGGCGTTGTAAGGCCAGTCGATGATCGCGCCTACAGGGAACGTGTTCCCGGTCCCGCCGCCACCTGCCCGACCGTGAACCACGACCCGACGATCCGCCAGCTCGCACCGCACCCGGTCTCCTGGGGCAAGGCCGAGCGGCGACACGAGCAGCTCAGGGGTGAGCGGAAGCGGCTCGACGTCGCCGTCGAGCCGCACACGGAGGGGGCTCACCGCAGTGACGGTGCCCCATACGAACGCGTTCACAGGTCCACCACCTCTCGCAGTTCGAGCGACATGAGCCCGTCGAACCTCAGGTCCATCCCGACGCTCGTCACGGTGTGGCGAGCGTCGACCCCGGCCGGCGTCGAGGCGAAGCGCACCGCGTCGAGCAGTTCGACGGGGATCGGCAGACACTTCACCGACACCGTCGCCTGCGACGACGACGACGCGATGAGAACCTGCCGCGCGCGCTCCCGGAGGAACGCGACCTCGGCCGCGTCCGGATCCGGCTGATCCGCGTAGTCGGGCACCTCCACCCCGTCCACCACGGTCACGACCCAGCGACCGCGCGAGGGGTAGGAGTACGGAGAGGAGGAGTCTTCGTTCGTCGCGACGCCGATCGACGGCGCATCCTTCGCGTTCCCCGACGCCACCGCGACGACCTTGTTGGGGATGTCGTAGGAGTCCCGGTCGTGGGTCCACTCCGGCGAGTAGATCGACTGCGGGCCATCAGCGAGCTCCCGCACGAGGGCGCGCCCCGCCTCATCGTTCAGGATCGCGTAGTGGATCGGCCGCATGGCCGGCCGCACATATGGCGTGGCGCGGAAAGCACCCGCCCCGTCGACCCAGAGGCCTTGATAACCGAGGGCCTCGAGCAGATCGTTGACGATCGCGAGCTTCGAGGTACCCGCCTTCCACACCATCGGCGAGCCGAGCGTGAGCGTCTCGGACGCGTCGACGTCGATCGTCTCGCCCGCCGACTCGATCACCGAGCTCACGATCGCGAGGATGGGCGTCCCGGTGGGTGCCGTGAACGTACCCTCCGTGCGATCCTGCTCGAGCACCGTCGTGCGATCGTGGAGCTCGAGCGATAGCACCCGGTGCGTGGCCGACCATTCCTCGGGCGATGCGGTGACGAGATACACGCCGAGCGGCATCTCGGGGAGGCCTTCGATCTCGAGCACCGGACGGATGCGGGTGGCGACGAGTGCGACATCCGCGATGCGCGTCGCCCCATCCGCGGCGGTCGCGAGGTCGAGCACCTTGAGGCTGCCGCTCTTCTTGACGGCGGCAGTGGAGCTCCAGCTCAGTGATCCGCTGAGCACGCCGTCGAGTTCGCCGGCGAGGCTGTCCCTGCCGGTGACGGCATCGTGTGCGAGCAACTCGTAGCGGAACCGGGTGGTGCGGGCCCCGTAGAGGATGTCGCGGGTCGTGAGATCCCGGATGGGGACCACACCGACGGGAAGGTCGGTCATGAGGTCGCCTCCGTGACGGTGAACTGGAACGCGCTCGACAGGCTGTTCGGGGTGTCGAGGCTGCCCGTGACGATGCCGAACATGCGCCGGCCCGAGGCGTCCCGATAGCACACCGATCCCGCCTCCAGCAGGAACTCCTCGATCTCTTGCGCCGAGGATCCCAGGCCGGGGACAATCGTCGTCGAGCCCGACACCTCGAGCCCGGTCTGCTCGCCGAACATCGCGATGGGTCGGCGGCGGCCCGCGGCCTGCACGAGCGCCGTGGATCTCGTCGGCTTGCTCGTGAACGTCAGATCGCCGCCGAACGAGACGATTCGCGCGTACCCCACCCCGGTGGACAGGAACGCGCGCCACGGCTCGGCGGTCGTCAGAGTCTGTTCCACCTCGGTCGTCGCGCCGTCGGCCGAGATCGTGGTCACGACATAGACGTTGGTGCCGCGGATGGTGGGGGTCGTGTCGAGGATGGTGAGGGCGGCCGAGGCCGGATACCGCTCCACGATCGTCTCGGTGGCGCCCGCGATCGTGCGCGTCACGGTGACGGCGACCGCTGCGACCTCCCCCGCGACGGGATCCGGAATCGCGATGCCCAGCTGACCGACGCCCGACTCCTCCAGGTAGTCGACGGTCACTGCGGCCGCGACCGGCTCCGTGTAGGTCACGGTGAACGTGGAGGTCGTGATCGAGGAGAGGAGCCCGTTCGAGTCGCGGACCGTGACGCGGAGCGTGTACGAGGCATCGTTGGCGACTCGCGTCGTCATGAGCGTGGCAGCGAGCGTGGTCGAGACGCGCTGCTCAAGCAGCGTCGCGCCGGCGTGGAGCTCGATCGTCGCGGACACGAAGGAGGCTCCTTCGGACTGCGCGAAGGCGAGCTGGACGGTCAGCGCGGCGCTGTCGTAGATCCCTCCGTTCGCGGGTCCGACGATGGTCGCCACCGGGCGGGACTTGAAGGTCGCCGTGACGGGATCCGACCACGGCGACGCCCCCGCCCCGTCGGAACCGCCGACCGTCGCCTGCCCCCACGTGCGGACGCGGAAGGCGACCTGCTGATTGGCGGCCCAGCTGGATGCGGGATACGACCTGAAGGCGTCAGTCGACGTCGTCTTGCCGGTGCTCGTCCATGTCGATCCGCCATCGGTCGAGTACGCCGACTCGAAGGCGATCTGCGCCGTCGTGTCGATCGCGTTGTGCACCCATGCGAAGAGGAACGCCGCGCCGCGATCCTGATAGGCATTGAGCGTCGGGATGGTCGGCTTGCTCGGCGCGGTGAGCAACACGACCGTGTTGGAACCGACCCACGCCGATGCGCGGGAGCCGGTGTCGGTGTTGCGCGCGCGAACCCGATAGGTGTGCGGCACGGACGCGCTCGGCGAGGCGTGGGTATAGGAGCTCGTCCCGCCTGCGACCACCGCGAGGGCAGACCAGCTCGAGCCGCCGTCGGCCGAGTGCTCGATGACATGCTCGTGCTCGGTGAACGCGACATGGGATGCCCAGGCGACCAGGATGTCGCCGGCAGGACCCTTCGCCGCCGACACAGACGTCGGAGCCGCGGGCGTCGTAAAGACGGTCGCCGTGGCCGACCATGCCGACGCACCGGTGGCGTTCTGCGCGTTGACCCGGTAGACGGTCTTCCGGTTGGCCTCGGTCGCGATCGCCGCGGACTGCGTCGCCGCGAGCGTCGCGACAGTCGCGAACGCCGCACCGTTGACGGAGGACTGCACGTTGCTCGTCGTCGGCGCGCCGTTCGAGGGGTAGTTGTTCGTCCACGCCAGCGACGCCTGGGTGTCCGACACCCAGGTCGCCGTGAAGCCGGTGGGCGTGCTCGGCGTCTGGGAGATCTTCGGCAGCACGACGGAGTTGGAGACGGACGTCGATCCGATGAGGTCGCCGGAGGGAGAAGTCCACGACCCCGCGTACGGCAAAGTCTTCGTACCGTCGGCATCGTGGACGACGGTGAACCATCCCTCCCACAGCGTCTTCGTCGAACCGACCGCGCCCATGCCCGACGACGCCCGGAAGTCGTACCCGATCCCCGAGACGGAGGCGAGCGACGAGCCGTTCGCCGAGGCCGCGGCCGAGCAGTTGTTGTACAGGTTGTAGGAACCACCGCTCGATCCCCGGCGCACGAGCATGAGCCGCCCCCAGAGCGACTCCCTGTTGCCGACGGCGTCCACCCCCGACCCGGTGTCGTCACGCCAGATCTCCATCCGGAGCGCGACCTGCGGAGTATTGGTCCCCGAGCACTGCTGCTCGGCGGCCGAGAAGAGCACAAGCGCCATCACGCCACCCCCATTCGTGTCTGAACCCTCAGGTAGCCCGCCACCGCTCGGGCGAGCTCATCGATCGACTCCCGGTCGATCCGCATCGGTCGGTCGTCCTCGACCTTGCGCGCGATGTCGTCGGTGAGACGCTCGAACCGCGGCCCCGCGAGCGGCAACACGCCCTCGTCGTAGGCACCCTCACCGATCGTCGCGAGTACCCCGCCCGCGCGGGCGGTGATGATGCCACCCTCCGCCAGGCGGGGGATCTTGGGAATACGGAGGTTGATTGCCCCACCGGTCAGGTCGGAGACTCCGCCGGCGAGGCCGTTGATCGCCCCGATGGCCGTGTTGATCAGGTCGATGATGAAGTTGATCGCGCCCTTCGCGATGTTCTGCACACCGTCCCAGATGCCCTTGAACACCCGTTGGATACCGTCCCACGCTCTCTCCCAATCCCCGGTGAATACACCGACGATGAAGTCGAGGATTCCGCCCAGGACCTCCGTGAGCGTCTGGATGATCGGGATGAGGTAAGCCGAGAAGGCATTCACCAATCCAGTGATCACGGGAAGCAGCACGTCGAATGCGAGCTTCAACGGCGTCAGCAGCGGCTCGATGAGCAACCCCAGCAGCTCGATCAGCGGAGCGAGGATCGCGCTGACGAGCTGGAGGAGCGGAGCCACCAGGGCGAGGATCGGCTGCAGCAACGGCACGATCGCCTCGACCAGCTGGAGCACGATGGGCGCGAGTGCCTCGAACAGCGTCGCGAGCACGGGAAGCAGCGCTTCCACAATCGGCATCAGCGCCGAGATCAACGACGTGAACACCGGCAGCAGCGCCTCGACGAGCACGGGCACCAACTCGGCGAAGGCCGGCAGCAGTGCACCCACGATCTGCGGGATAAGAGGAGCCACCGCCAGGATGATCTGGGCGAAAGCGCCCGCCAGCTGTTCCAGGACCGGGAGCAGCATCGGCAGCACCTGAACCAGGACGCCGGAGAACGTGGTCGCGATGTCGCTGATCACGGGGATGAGGGTCTCGGCTGCAGAGGTGAGCGCCCCGCCGAGGACCGAGCCGATCTGGACGAATGCCGCGAGCACGACCGGCAGCAGCGGCTGCAGGGTCTGGAAGATGAAGCCGAGCGGCGAAACGACCGACGAGAGGTCGAGAAGCCCCGAGATGTCGATGTTCCCCAAGAGATCGGTGAGTGTCTGAACCGCCGGCGCGATAAGCGTGCCAAACGCGGATCCGACGTCGGCGGCTTTCTCTTCCAGCGGGGCGAGTGTCCCAAGGATCGCCTGCAGGAGAGGCGCGAGGTACGGGAAGATTCCCGACAGCAGACCGGCACCGATCCCCCCGAGCGAAGTCTGGATGGCCGCCATCGCCCCTTGGAAGGTGCCTGTCGCACCAAGAGCGGCACCACCGAGGCCGGCCTCCATCGCCGACTGGAAGGTGGCGAAGTCGATGGTCCCGGCCTCCGCCATCTTCGTCACCTCGTCGGTGGTGACGCCGATGTGATCAGCGAGGATCTTCAGTGCCGGAATGCCTGCCGACTCCAGTTGACCGATCGTGTCGAGCTGTACCTGGTTGCTCGACGCCACCTTGTTGAAGATCTCGCCCATGGAGTTCATGTCGCCCTTGGCGACCGTGGCCGCGTCGGCAACCAAGGTGAGCGTCCGCTGGAGGTCCTCTCCGGGTTTGATCCCGGCGATGACCGCGGCAGTTGCAGCGGAAGCGGCAGCACCCATGCTGAAGGTGGTCCCTCTGACCGCTTCGATCGCGCTGCTCATCGCACCGTCGGCATCCTCGGCGGAGTACTTCAGCATGGTCAGCTTCGCCGAGGCCTGGTCGAGGCCGTTCAGGTTCTCGAAGCCGGCGCTCATCGCCTTCTTCGCCTGACCGACGACGGCACCACCCAGCGCATCCATCCCGGCGCCGATCAAGCCGCCGATACCCTGGAGCAAGGCAGCGACTCCGCCGCCGACGGCTCCCAGGCCGTTCTTCAGCAGTCGGCCCATACCCTCGAGAAGACGGGTGCCGATCCCTTCGCTTCGCTCCTCGACCTTCGACCCGACGTCGTCCGCGATCTGGTCGCCGACCTCTTTCGCGCCGTCGCTCGCGGCAGCCCCCATGCTCTCGGTCATCGCCTGCCCGGTTTCGCCGCCGCGTCGGGCAACGGCCTCGCCGATGCGATCGGCGATCGCGTCACCGATCGCAGCCAGGCTGGGATCAATGATGTTCTTACCGATGCTCTCGATGAGCCTTTCGCCGATCTTGCTGCCGTGCCGAGGTGCCTCGGCGGCGACCTCGTCGGCGATCGCGCCGCCGATGTCGCCCGCGCGCTGTCGTGCGCTCTTTTCGATGCCTCCGACGAGCTCCTTGCCGAGCTCATCGCCTCGCGCGGCGAGCGCTGCGTGGACGGCGTCGGCGATCGCGTCGCCGACCGCACCCGCGCTGTCAATCGCGGCCTGCTCCATGCCTGCGATCAGGAGGTCACCGAGGCGGAGGCCCTGTAGCACCATGACAGCGGAGACGAGGCTGCTTGAGAACGCCGCGTCGATCTTGGCGGCGACCTCTCCCGGACGGAGGTCGAAGTAGATGTCAGCTATCGCAATGTAGGCCACGGGGTCCCCTTCCAGGCGCGCGAAAACCCGGACTCGGGCGGTCGTTCAATCGGAACCGTCTGGCGACGGCTTATTCGGATGCCGCGGGCGGCCGACGCCGCTGCCGCCGCAGGTACGCGGATGCCTTGCGCTCCGCCTCAGCCGCGGCCCGGCGGCGCTCGCCCGCATACGGGGGCGCCTCGGGAGGCTCGGGCCGGTTGCGGCCCTTGCTGCCGTCCTCGGTCTGCTGCCAGGCGAGCACCCGCAAGCGGTAGTCGATGATGTCGAGGCGCGCGGCCTCCGCGGAGAGGGACAGCGGACCCCCGAGGGAGCGCCAGAGAGCGCATCCGGGAGGGAGCCACGCCATCATCGCGGCGAGCTGCCGCACGCTCTCCGCGCGGAGGTCGCGCACCTGATACTCGGCCCTGAGCGAAGCCCGCAACGCGGCTTCGTGATGCGAGTACGCCTCGCTCAGGATCAGGAGTTTGGGTCGAGCGCCTCCATCAGCTGACGGATCCACTCGGACGCCGGCTGGATCCGGACGCGCCCGCCCTCGTTGCGGAGCGCGTCCATGACCGCGGGGTAGTCGTCGCCGACGAGACGCCGCAGGAGCGCGGGGAGTCGCGAACCGTTGCGGTCGACGTCCACGGCGCGGAGGTCGTCGAGCAGTTCGAAGTCGTCCAGGCTCGCGTCGGCGACCAGAACCGACAGCGGCACGGCCTTGCCGTCCTTCTGGACGGCCTTCCCGGCCCGGTCCTTGGCGACGATGTCGGGAAAGGTGATCCGCCGTCCGCCCTCGACCGTCTTCACGGTCGGCTTCTTGCTCTTGTGATCCTGCGGCTGGGTCTGATCGGTCATGATGGCTCCTTTTTGTGATGGGTGTCGGCGGCTCGCGATGGTGCGGCCGGGGCGGGCGAGCCACCCAGGCCCGCCCCGGCCACGTCTCAGCTCGGGTCGACCGACACGCGCGGCTCGGTGCCGCCGGTGAGGCCGGAGCCGTTGGCGGTCAGCACGACCGGCACCGGGAAGGTGAGGCTGACGGTGCCGCTGCCCGTCACGCCCGACACGCCCGTCACGCCCGAGAGGGCGTTGATCGCGGCGGCCACCGCCGTGGCGTTCGCGTTGTAGGCGATCGCCGAGGTCGAGTAGCCGTTCACCGCGAGGGTGTAGCTGCCGCCCGTGGGGGTTCCCTCGACGGTCACCGTCCAGGCGGTCGCGATCTGCGACACACCGGCCGACTCGAAGGTGTCGTAGTCGCCGATGATCTCGCCCTTGAAGGGGAAGCCCGCGATGTCGGAGTTCGCGAACACGCGGTCGCCGTCGGGGATGATCTCGAAGAGCTCGATGACGTGGCGCTCCTTCACGGTGACGTCGTCGGCGTCGAAGATGTCGATCACGGCAGCGCGCGCCGACACCTTCTGCCCCGCGCCGCGACGGGTCTTGCGCACGCCGTCGACGACGGTCGCCGACTTCTCGTCGTAGCGCAGACCCTTGGTCTGGGCCTTCGACTCGAGCGCGTGGAAGCCGATCGTGGTGCCGGGCGTCTCGATGCGGGTGCGCACGACGCGCGAGCCCTGGTGCCCGCGGATCTCGGTCTTGGAGCCCGTGAAGGTCTCCGTGATGCCGTCGGCGTGAAGCCACCCGACGTCCTCGAACGCCGGGTTGAGCGCCTCGTCGATCGTGGTGGGCAGCGGCGTGCCGACCGGGGCGAGATAGATCGCGTCCGCGTCGGACCCGAAGATCCGCGCGTTGGATGCGGTGACGGCCATGATGGTCCCTCTTTCGTGTGAGCCGGACATGGCCGGCATATGAAAAGGCCCCCACCGGGCGGCGGGGGCCTGAGCGGGTCAGCGCGTCGCGCGGACCCTCAGTTGCAGGGTGAAGGTGTACCGGTCTGCACCGGTCGCGGCCTCACCCTCCGTATCCGGGTCGTACCGAAGCCCTTCGGCCTCGGTCACGCCCCGGACGAGCGGCAGGATCGCGGAGCCCCGCAGCAGGGCCTCGCGGCAGCTCTGCGCGAGATCGGATGCGGTCACGGGATCGGGCGCCCACGCCTGCACCGTGATGAGCGGCTGATCGAGCACCCGGTTGACCGTGACGCCGCCCGTGCGCCAAACCCGCACGAAAGTTCCGGTCGGCGGCGCGGGGAGCTTGGTGTGCACAGGCACGGGGGCGACGCGCATCGCCAGGAAGGCGACCACCATCGCCTCGGAATCGGGGAATTTCATCGCACCACTCCAATGCCGCTGGGCGGCCTTCTCGTCTGCTTCTGCGTCCGATCCGGCGCCGCGGCCCGTTGAAGGGGCGAATCGCGTGGATCTAGACGACGAAGGTTCTCGACGCGCGCGCGGTCGTCGCGGCGTCTCGCATGCGCCGGAGGCGATGCACGAGCAACGGCTCGGCGGCCTCGGCGCGCTCGGTGTCGATCAACCGGGACAGGCGCTGGTAGTAGCGCGCCGGCGGACAGCCGAAGACGGCACGGATCGCCGACGCTTTCGCAGGATGCTCTCCGTGGCCGAGCTCGAAGTCGAGGAGGGAGCGTTCCTGCGGGGTGAGGGCATCGGGCATGAAGCCCATGATGCCGTCGGCATCCGACAATGGTTCCCTTAACGCGAGAACGCCCCGGCCTCTGCCAGGGCGTTCTTCTCGACTACGTCTAGCGTAGCACATCCGGTTGCACTTTTTGCAACCCTGTCAAGTCGTGTCGCTCGGACCGGAGCGCGCGCGGCCTGCCCCGCCGCGTACGCTTCGCGGCATCCGCCGCGAGCAGCTGCCGCTCCGACACGTGCCCCTCCACGATCGTGAGCAGTCTCGGCTCGCGCCCCCACCGGTAGATCGTGTCGACCGAACGATTCACCCGCACTGCCGCGTCCGCCACCGAGAGCCATCCCATCACCATTCGCCCCTCCTTTTCACAAAGCTGATATCGCCGCGGTATTAGACATTTCGAAGTACGCCGACCACGACTCCCACTCGACAGGCGGCGGCGACCATCCGCAGGAGCGGCAGGCATAGCGCATCGGCTCCCCTTCGCGGCGCGGCGGGGTCACCCACACCGTGCGCATCCCGCACCCGGGGAACGGGCACGGCATCCGCGCCCACGAACCGCCCTGCTCGAGCGGGAACCGCGCGAGCGCTTTGCGGATCGTCCAGTCGGCCGAATCGGTCGGGAAGTCGAGCACATGCCGCGAGAACATCACGGCCGCCGTGTCGCCGGCGATCCGCTCGAGGTTCGACAGGAGGTAGTCCGATGCCCACTTCGCGACGGTGAACGCCGTCTCGGGCGTCGTCGATGCGCCGAAGCCGCCACGCACGTCCGCGTAGGGCGCGGCATCGTCGCCGAACGCCTCCGCCCATCCCGCGAGGATCTGGATCACCTCGTCGCTCGCGTCGAGGAGGTCGACGCTCATCGGCGCCGGCGAGCCGGTCCGTGGACGCCGCGCCCCGCGGTCGCGATCGAAATGCCACCCGGATCGCACCGGCGCGATCATCGACCGGATGTGCGCGCACAGCTCCGGCGCGTCCGTCAGCAGCTCCCGCAGCCGCCGGATGCAGCGTGTACAGAGGTTGGCGCCCGGGACCGTACGAGCAGGCATACAGCCGCCGCACGCCTCGACACCATAAGCGCCCGCCTGCTCCGCCGTCTGAGCGATGCAGGTGACCAGGTGCCGCCCCCGGTAGCGGCAGCCGCGCCCGCACGACCGGTAGTCCTCATCCATCGTCATCCCCTCATCCCTGGCCCAGACGGTCCGGCGGGATCGACCCCGTCGGCGACCACTCGTTCGTCCGCACCCGCGCGTACTCGCCCTGCCACAGCAGCTCGACCTTCCCGGTCGCACCGCGGCGGTTCTTGGCCACGTGCACGTCGAGCAGATGCGCGCGCCGCGCGGAGCGCTCGTCGCGATGCAGCAGCAGCACGACGTCGGCGTCCTGCTCGATCGCGCCCGACTCGCGCAGGTCTGCCATCGACGGGCGCCCGTCGGTGCGCTGCACAGAGGACCGGTTGAGCTGTGACAGCGCGACAACCGGCACCTGCAGGTCACGCGCCAGGATCTTCAGGCCGCGCGAGAACCCCGCCACGACCTCCGCACGATTCCGCCGATCGTCGTCCGGCGACTCCATGAGCTGCAGGTAGTCGACGACGACGCCCGCGAGCTTCGTCTTCCGCGACACCGAGCGGGAGAACGCTCTCACCTGGTGCAGGTTCATCGACGGCTCGTCGGAGATGTAGATCGGCGCCCGTTCGAGCCGAGAACGCACCCGGGCGAAGGCCTCCCAGTCGCGAGGGGTGAGCGCGCTGTCGACCAGGTGTCCGAGAGGGATGCCGGCGAACTGCGCCACGAGCCTGCGCTGGAGGTCCGCTCGCGACATCTCGAGGGAGGCGAACGCCACGGCGCCGGCGCGCTGGGCGAGCTGAACCGCGAGCTGCAGGCCCACGATGGTCTTGCCTTGCGCCGGTCGTGCGCCGACGACATACAGCCCACCCGGTCGGAGGCCTCCGATGATGTCGTTGAGGTCGCTCCACGGGGTCTCGACGTGGGCCGCGGGTCGCTCGAGCTCGGCGGCGAGCTCGGCGAAGCTGTCGCCGATCGGCTGCGCCTCCACCGCTCCACCGTCGGCGATCCGGTCGACCTCCTGACGGGCCCGGTCGAGCTGCTCGAGGACGTCGCCCTCCGTGCCCTGGCCGAGATCCACGAGCCGCAGGCCCGCCTCGACCATGCCGCGACGCATCCGCAGGGTGCGTACGATGCCCGCGTAGTAGCCGGAGTTCGCGGCCGTCGGCACCAGGGAGGTGAGCCGATGGAGGTAGTCGTCGCCGCCCGCCCGATCGATCTCGCCGGCGCGACGCAACTCGTCGCATACCGAGATGACATCGACCGGTGCGGCCGACCGCGCGAGGCGCGCGATCGCCCTCGCGATGAGCTCATGCCGCGGCTGGTAGAAGTCCGAGGGCGATGCGGCCTCGAGCACGTCCCACAGGGCGTTCTTCGAGAGCATCGAACCGCCGAGCGCAGATTGCTCGGCGAGCTCGTCGTGCAATGGTTGCGCGCGGAGCCCCAGCTGAGCCACGCCACCGATGGGATCCGTCATGGCGCCACCGCCCTCAGCGACTCGATCCAGCCGGGCTCGTCACGACGTGCTTCGAACTCCGCGAGAGTGACCCCGCGCGCCGCGAGCCACGCGTCCCGCTGCGCCCGATGGCGCCGCGCCGTGACATCGTCGGCCTCGACCGCATCCGTCGCCGCCTCGCGCCGCCATCCGAATCTCTGCGCCTTCGCCTGCTCGGACCGCAACCAGTTGCGCCACGTGGAGATCCAGTCGCGGTGCCGCCGGCCCGAGCCGTTGCCGTGGCGCCAGTAGTCGATGAACGCGGCCGTGACGAGCTCGACGTCGACCGCCGGGGTGCTCTCGGCCGCCCAGGCGCGCATCTCGTCGGTGAGACCGAAGAAGTCGGGAATGGTCGCGAGCTCGCGCCGCGCGCGAGAACTCTTCTTCAGGGGTTCTTCTTCTCCAGCACCCCGTGCACCACCCTGGCGCACCTCCTGCACCAGAGGTGGTGCATCCGATGCACCACCCCCCGGCGCTCCGTCCCCCGCGGCACCGTTCGGCAACAGTCGGTACACGCTCGGCAGCCACGCACCGTTCGCCCCCCGACGACGGTCGACGGCCACGATCCCGGACGCCTCGAGCACCTTGAGCGAGTCCTGCACCTTGCGCACGGAGCAGCGCGCCTCGCGCGCGAGCGTCGGGATGCTCGGCCGGATGCCGCCCCGACCGCTGTGCGACGCCAGCGCCATGTACACCGCGAGCTCATAGATCGTCAACGTCGACTCCCGGATCATCCAGTTCGGCACCGCGGCGAATCCCTCCGCGCTCACCGCACCACGTAGTGCTGCGCAGCGCAGCCGTTCATCTCGAGCACGTGTTCGTCGGCGTCGCGCTGCTCGATCGATTCGGATCCGCAACGCGGGCAGTGGAAGCGCGGGGGCTCCCCGGTGTTCTCGGTCATGGGGTCCTTCTCCCGTAGCTCGTGCGAACGTGCAGGCCGTTCAGGTGCTCGCATCTCTCGCCGTCCGCCCATGCCTCCGCGCACTCGGCGCGGACGGTCCATCGGCCGCCCTTCGTCGGTTGCGAGCCGTGCAGCTCGCCTCCCTCGAGCGCACGGCGGACCGTGACCGGATGACGTCGGGTGGCTGCCGCGACCTCCGCGACCGTGAGCCGCGGGCGCATCATCTGCCTCCCGTCGACCGAACGGTCAGGAGCATGACCGGCGAGCATCCGAACACCGCGGCGATCGCATCGAGCTCGTCGAGCCGCAGCGGCTCGGGGTGAGCGAGACGAAGGCGACGGGCGAGCGTCCGCGAGGAGATCCCCGACGCCGCCGCGAGCTGCTCATGGGTCATGCCACGGCGGGCGAGCTCGGCGCGGATCGCTGTCGCGACGATGCGTGCTGTAGCCATACGGGAACAGTACGACATGTGAATGCATATGGCAACAGTCGTCTACATTATTGCGCGAATGTGCCAAATATGGCACGCTTGTTGCCATGCCTACAGGAAGCAAGCCGAAGCCGGGCCGGTTCTCCGCCGAAGTCGGCTCCATCATCGCCGCGGCCATCACCCGCCGCGGCACCACGGTCAGCGCGCTCGCAGAGCAGCTCGACATCTCGCGCACGCAGTTCTCCGGGATGCTGAACGGCCGCAAGCACTGGGACCTCGACCAGCTCGACCGCGCCTGCGCGATCTTGGGCCTCGACCCGGCCGCCGTGATCGACGAGGCGCATCGCACACGGTCCGATCGATCGCAACTCGGTTCCTCCCTCGCAACCCCCGCTGTCGCACGCCCTCGCTACGCTCTCGCGGCATCGGATGACGAGAACTGGCAATCACGTCAGGAGGCAGAGAACGAATGACGACCCGCGTGCACGACGACGTACACGAGCGCATCCGCGCGCTCGGCGTACGCGTCGAGTACACCCGCCATCTGCCGCCGCAGCGGCTCGGCTGCTACCTCGACGACGAGCGGCTCATCCTCATCCGCTGGTCGCTCAGCGGCCCCCTCGAGGTCGAGACGCTCGCCCACGAGTACATCCACGCCCGCCACCGCGACCGCTCGCGCCATCCCGCCATCGAATGGCGAGCCTGGCGCGAGGCGGCGCAGCTCATCATCGACCCCGGCGAGTATGCCCGAGCCGAACGCATCTGCGACGACCCGCTCTGGATCGCGCACGAACTCGACACCACGAAACGCATCGTCGATGCGTTCCGACGGGGCATCCAGCGCGGCGAGATCCGCCTCCCCGAAGTCGCCTGACGATCACGCATGGGCTGGGCGGAGAAGCTCCCTTCGGGCCGATACCGTGCGCTCTACCGCGACCGCTCGGGCAGGCGCCGCAGTGCCGGCACCTACACGCACAAGCGCGCAGCGGAGAACGCCGCGACGGTGGCCGAGAACGAGGCTCGGAGGCCGGGCCGGCGTGACCCCGCGGCCGGCCTCATGCCCTGGGGCGAGTGGTGCGCCACGTGGTGGCCGACCCGGGGCGTCGAACCCGGCACGGCACGCCGCGACGCGTCCCGGCGCGATACGCATCTCGCGCCGCGCTGGGCGGAAACGCCCCTCGTCGACATCACCCGCCACGATGTGAAGGCGTGGGCGGCCGAGCTGGCCGCATCCGGTCTCGCGCCGGCCACGATCGAGCGCTGCATCTCGCTCCTGTCAGCGTCGCTCGCGGCGGCCATCGATGCCGAGATCCTCGTCGCGAACCCGGCGCAGCGCATCCGCCTCGCCCACGGCGAGCAGCGAATCGAGCGCCACCTCACGCGCAGCGAGTTCGCCGCCCTCCTCGCCGAAGCCCCCAGCCCGTTCGACGGTGCCCTGTTGTGCGTGCTCGCGGGCACCGGGGCGCGGTGGGGGGAGGCCGTCGGCATCCACATCCCGCGTCTCGACATGGCTTCGGCGAACCTCCGCATCGCCGAGGTGTGGGACGAGAGCCTGCGCCGCGTGAAGCCCTACCCGAAGGGGCGCCGCATCCGCGACGTCCCCGTGCCCGACTGGGTGCTCGAACACCTCGAGCCGGTGCTCGCCGGACGCCGGACAGGGTTCCTCTTCGATGCCGGCGGTGCACCGCCGCGCGCCTCGAACTGGCATCGCCGGGTCTGGTCGCCCATGCTGCAGCGCTCGGGCCTCGACCACCTACGGCCTCATGACCTGCGCCACACCTACGCGTCCTGGCTCATCCAGAGCGGCTTGCCGCTCGCCGAGGTCGGCCGCCTTCTCGGGCACGTCTCGCCCCTGACGACCCAGCGCTACGCGCACCTCGCCGAGAGGCCGACGGCGCACATCTTGCGCGCGCTCCCCGATCCGTCGCGTGGGGCAGACGTGGGGCACCCCGCCGCCCCGCGGGACTATCAGACGCTACGCCCCGGGGCCCCGGACGTCTCATGACCTCGCCGCGCGGAGCGCTGGGCTACGACGCGCTACGTCGCGCTGCATCCGCAAGGTGACACTTTTAATCCGCGGGTCCGGAGCACGAGCCGAGGTGCGATCAGCGCTCAGTACGCCGTCGGCGCCGAGCCACCCCGCAGCACGCGCACGAGACCCACGAGCGACACGATCGCCCACACGCCCTCGAGCAGCAGGAACCCCCACTGCGCGCCGACCGCGGCGTCGACCGCGAGAACGCCCGACCCCACCACGTTGAGGAGCAGGTAGCCGAGCGAGTCGCTCCGCATCCGCTTCAGCTGCACGAGCACGAAGGGGATGAGGATCGCGAGCGACCCGGCGAGCTGGATGTAGACGTGCATGACGGCCTCCGTCGCGCCGTCTTCTCCAGGCCGGGTACGCCGCGTCTCGTCCGGGGCGGTCGTCGACACGCCTCGGACGAGGATACCCGCGTCAGCGGATCACGGCCCGGTGGCACCGCCCGCGCTGTCGCGCACGTTGTCGGCCGCCCGCTGGGCGTTGGACTTCGAGGCGAACGACTCGCCCGGCACGGCCACGACGTTACCGCCGCGGTGCGCGCGCCAGCGCCAGTTGCCGCCCTTGTCCTCGTAGAGCTCGTAGTTCGCGGCGGACGCTCCCGCCTTGAACGCCTCGGCCGCGCGGTTGGCGTTGGACTTCGAGGCGAACGACTCGCCCGCCCACGCGACCGTCTGGCCGTTGCCCGCGATGAGCCACCAGGAGTAGTGGCCGCCCTTGTCGGCCTTCACTTCGAATCGCACGTCTGCGTGCTCCCCTCCGCCGGCGACGGGGCGCCGGATGCTGTCAGTATCCACGCCCCCGCCCCGCACCGCCACCCGACACGGTGAACGGCCGATGACGGAGAGCGGATGCGGCTAGCGTTGCCGGGTGGGCAGCGCATCCGATCCGCTCGTCGCGCGACTGCGCGCCGCCGGATGCGTGTTCGCCGAGGAGGAGACCGCGCTGCTCCAGGAGGCGGCATCCGGGACGGCCCTCGAGGCGCTCGTCGTGCGCCGGGTGGCCGGCGAGCCGCTCGAGGTGCTGCTCGGCTGGGCGGAGTTCGCGGGGCTGCGGGTCGCGGTGGCACCCGGCGTGTTCGTGCCGAGGCGGCGCAGCGAGCTGCTCGTCGACGCCGCCCTCGACGGGCTGCGCGACGACGCGGTCGTCGTGGAGCTGTGCTGCGGGGTCGGGGCGATCGGCGCCGCGATCCTCGCCGCCCGGCCCGGCGCGGAGGTCTGGGCCGCCGACATCGACCCGGATGCCGTGGCGGTCGCCCGCCGCAACCTGCCGGCCGAGCGCGTCGTCCTCGGCGAGCTGTTCGATCCGCTGCCCGCGGTGCTCCACGGCCGCGTCGACGTGCTCGTCGCGAACGCCCCCTACGTGCCGAGCGACGAGATCGACTTCATGCCCTCCGAGGCGCGCGAGCACGAGCACCGGGTGGCGCTCGACGGCGGACCGGACGGGCACGCGGTGCAGGCGCGCATCGCATCCGGATGCCGCGCCTGGCTCGCGCCGGGCGGCCGTGTGATCATCGAGACGAGCGAGCGGCAGGCGCCGCGCACCGCCTCACTGCTCGCCGACGCGGGCCTCGCCGTGCGCGTGCTGCGCGACGAGGACCGCGACGCGACGGCCGTCGTCGGGGTGCTCGCGGGGTGAGGCGGGGGTCTCGATACGCCGCTGCGCGGCTACTCGACCAGCGGGGCCGGGCCGCTGCGCGGCTACTCGACCAGCGGTCGGCGCCGGCACATGGGTCCATTGCCCGTCGGGCAGCATGATGCCGCACACGCTCGGCGCCTCCGTCAGCGCTGCGTGAGCCGCAGCTGATTGCCGGCGGGGTCGCGGAACGCGGCGTCGCGCACGCCCCATGGCTGGTCCATCGGCTCCTGCACGATGTCGGCACCGGATGCGGCGATGCGCTCGAAGTCGGCGTCGAGGTCGTCGGTGGCGAGCACCGCGCCGCCAAGAACGCCCTTGGCGAGCAGATCCGCGAGGGTCTCGCGGTCGGCATCCGACTCTCCCGCGCCCACCGGGGTGAGCACGATCGCGACGTCGGAGCCGGCGGGCGCGACGGTGATCCACCGCATCCCGCCGCCCATGTCGACGTCCTTCCGCACCTCGAAGCCGATCACGTCGCGATAGAACACGAGGGCTGCCTCGGCGTCGTCGAAGGCGATGTAGCTGTGCTGGAGTGAGATCGTCATGCCGCCACGCTACGACGACGACGCGGCGCTCGCTTCTCGAATCCTGACCGGTCGGGTGACGCTCTTCGCGACGCACGGGATGCCGTCGAGCGCCGACTCCGCCGCATCCGGATGTGCCGCCGCGCGGTACTCGCTCGGCGACACCCCGACGAGCTTGGTGAAGCTCGCGCTGAAGGAGCCGAGAGAGGTGCAGCCGACCGCGACGCACACCTCGGTGACGCTCAGGTCGCCGCGGCGCAGCAGCGCCTTCGCGCGCTCGATGCGGCGCGTCATGAGGTAGCCGTAGGGCGTCTCGCCGTACGCCGCCCGGAAGCTGCGCGCGAAGTGGCCGGCCGACATGAGCGCCGTGCGGGCGAGCGCCTCGACGTCGAGCGGCTCCGCGTACTCGCGGTCCATCCGATCCCGCGCCCTGCGCAGTCTGACCAGATCCGCCCGCTCCACGCCTCCCATCATCCGCCGAGATGCCGGTTGGTGCACGATCCGGGCCGGATTCGTGCAGCAACCGGCATCTCGCGGGGTCAGAGGGCGGTGGTCGCGCCGAAGAGGAGGCCGAGCAGGTAGGTCGCGGCGGCGGCGCCGTAGCCGATCGCGAGCTGGCGCAGGGCGCGCATGAGCGGGGACGTGCCGGAGAGGATGCCCACCACCGCACCCGTGCCGAGCAGCGCGACCCCAACGAGCGTCGACGCCAGCACGACGGCACCCAGCCCCGTCATCCCGAGCAGGTACGGCAGCACCGGGATGAGCGCGCCGGAGGCGAAGAACAGGAAGCTCGAGATCGCGGCCCGCCACGGCGAGCCGATGGCCTCGTCGGGGTCGCCCCCCTCGGGCGCCTCCTCCGCGTCGAGGTGGAAGGTCGCGAGCACCTGACTCGCGTGGGCGTCCGCCTCATCCGGCTGCATGCCGCGCGCGCGGTAGACGAGGGCGAGCTCGTTGGCGTCGACGTCGAGATGCGGGAGAGCCGTCTGCGAGGCGGGGTCGGGGCGGGACGCCGCGAGCAGCTCGCGCTGGGACTTGACCGACACGTACTCGCCCGCCCCCATCGAGAGGGCGCCCGCGAGCAGCCCCGCGATGCCCGTGAACAGCACGACCTGCGGCGGCGCGCCCGTGGCGCCGATGCCGAGCACGAGGGCGAGATTCGAGACGAGGCCGTCGTTGGCGCCGAAGACCGCCGCGCGGAAGCCGCCGGAGAGCCGCATCCGGCCGCGCGCCGCGAGCCCGCGCAGCACCTCGCCGTGGATGCGCTCGTCGGCCGCCATCCGATCGGTGGCGTGCGGGTCGTCGTCGTAGGGCGAGCGCCCCTCGGCGCGCTGCGCGAGGGCGAGCACGAAGAGGAAGCCGAGGCGCTTGGCGAGGAAGCCGAGCAGGCGGGTGCGGGCATCCGGACGCGGCGGCGGGTCGGCGCGGTCGCCCAGCAGCTCGAGCCAGTGCGCCTCGTGCCGGGCCTCCGCCTCGACCAGGGCGAGCAGGATCTCGCGTTCCTCGCCCTCGCGCCGCCCCGCGAGGTCGCGGTAGATGCTCGCCTCGGCGCGCTCGGCCGCGAGGTAGCGACGCCAGGTGCGGACCTGCCGCGCGGTGGGGACGATGCTCGAGCTCACCGATTCATTCTGCCGAGCGCATACGTTTTGCGGGCGGCCGAATCATCCCGCGCGATCACGCGGGGAGGTAGCGGAGAGCCCAGGTGCCCTCGTAGGAGGCGTCGGGGTCGAGCCAGATGAGACCGTCGCCGGAGTTGAGGGCGTCGGGCGGCGCCGTCATCGGCTCGATCGCGACGGCGGTGCCGAGCCCCGACGCCTTCGGGAAGATCGGCGTCGTGAAGACCTGCAGGTAGCGCCAGTCCTCGTCCTGCACGACCTCGAGGCGGGAGCCGTCGGGGGCCGTGAGGGTCGCCGTCACGCCGTCGGCCGGCGTGATCGCCCGGAACGCCGTGTCGAGCCGCAGCTCGCCGACCGGCACGCCACCGCGCAGGTCGGTGCCGCCGGCCACCGGCCGCCACGCCACCGGGTCGAGCCGCTCGTCGACCTCGAGGTACTCGTCGGCCGGCACCGTGAGCACGAGCTCGGCGACATCGAAGGCGCCGATGCGCGGATACGGATGCGTGCCCGTCGCGTAGGGGGCCGGCCGCTCGGAGAGGTTGCGCGCGCCGTGCGTGACCCGGAGGCCGGAGGGCTCCAGCTCGAACCGCACCCAGGTGTCGAGCACGAAGGGCCAGCCGTGCTGGGGCAGGATCGTGGCACCGAGGGTGATCGCGGCATCGGTGCGCTCGCGCACCTCGTACTCGGCGAACTCGAGCAGGCCGTGCAGCGCGCCGCCGCGCGCGGGCTCCGTGATGTCGAGCTGCTGAACGACACCGTCGAGCGTCCAACGTCCCGCGCGCACCCGGTTGGGCCACGGCGCGAGCGCGATGCCCGAGCAGAACGGCGGCGGGGCCACGTCGGCGGCGAGCGGCTCGACGAGGTCGACACCGCCGACCCGCAGCGCGCACAGCACCGCGGCGACCGTGCCGACCTCCGCCTCGACGTCGCCGAGCCGCAGCGCGAAGCGCTCGCCGACGCCGCTCACGCGCCGGCCTCCGCCCGCACGCCCCACGAGGCCTCCCAGCTCTCTCCGGGATCGAGCCAGGCGAGCCCGGCGCCGGAGTTGAGCGCGTCGGGTGCCGCCGACATCGGCTCGAGCGCGACAGCGAGCGCGGGGCTCTCGGTGCCGTCGGCGCCGATGTGCGGGAAGTCGCGCGGCGTGTAGACCTGCAGCCAGCCGAACGCCTCGTCCTGCCAGACCACGGTGCGGCCGCCATCCGGTGCGGTGAGCACCGCGACACCGTCGACACCGGTCGCGACGCCCTCGTAGGCGACGTTGAGGTCGAGGTCGCCGAGGCGGCGGGGCGAGGCGAGGTCACGCGGCCCCCCGGGCTCCACCTCGTGCACGGCGACGGGCAGCAGCAGCTCGTCGAGCTCGAGGTAGCGCGCGCCGTGCACCTCGAGCGTGGCATCCTCGAGCGCCCCGGCGCCCGCGCGCAGGTAGGGGTGCGCGCCGACCGCCCACGGCGCGCGGCTGCGGCCGAGGTTGCGCGCGCCGTGCGTGACGGTGAGCCCGTCGGCGGCGAGCGCATAGCGCACCCAGGTGTCGAGCAGGAAGGGCCAGCCGTGCTGCGGATGGATGACGGCGCCGAGCGTCACCGACGCATCCGACTGCGCCCGCACCCGGTACGCGGTGTTGCGCAGCAGCCCGTGGATCGCGGTGCCCCGCGTCGGGTCGGTGATGTCGAGCTGCTGCACGATGCCCTCGTGCACCCAGCGGGCGTCGCGCACGCGGTTGGGCCAGGGCGCGAGGACGATGCCGTGCCCGTGCGACGGGATGCGCGTGGGCGGCGTGCGCTCGGCGAGCTCGCGCCCGTCGACCACGAGGCCGAGGAGGGCCGCCGCGAGGGTCCCGATCTCCGCGGTCACGCGGCCGGTGCGGAGGGTGATGAGATCGCCGATGGGGTAGGGCACGGGGAGCAGCCTAGATGCTGCGGGGGACCGGCCCGATCACGACCCGGAGTTCTCGCCCCACATCCTGCGGGTGATCGCGGCCACGTCGCGGTCGAGGTGGGCGACCTGCTTCTCCAAGGTGTCGAAGCGGATGTCGACGGCATCGAAGCGCGCATCCACCGCCGCGAAGCGCGCATCGACCTGCTCGAAACGCCTGTCGACCTGCTCGAAACGCAGGTCGACCTTCTCGAAGCGCGCGTTCATCTCGCCGCGCAGCCCGACCAGCTCGCCCCGCAGGCCGTCGATCGATCCGTTCAGCTCGCCTTTCACACCGAGCAGCTCGCCGCGCATGCCGCGCATCTCGCCCCGGAGCTCACCGCGCAGTTCGCCGAGCGCCCCCGTCGTGGCGCGCATGATGAGCGTCGTCATGAGCGTCATGCCGCCGAGCACGGCGGCAGAGAACACCCCGATGAGAGTCCAGATCTGCGGGTCGTTCACGGGCTCCACGCCTCCATTGTGCGGTCGATGGGGCCAGGATGCCAGGGCACGACGAGCCGTCGTCGGCGCGTCGCGCAGATCGGTGGATAGCCCTCATAACTTCAGCCTGTGGAGGGTTGGAAGGGCGTCAGACGTCCGCGCGCAGCACCCGCGCACCCAGCCGACCGAGCCCGTCCGCGACGGCGGGCGCGGCATCCGTCCACGGACCCGCCGTCACGAGCGTCGTGCGCCCGCCGGCGACCCCGACGGTGCCGAGGTGCCGCGCCCCGAGCTTGGCCGTCTCGGCCACCACCACGTGTGCGGCGGATGCGGCGACCATCGCCCGCTTGACCTCCGCCTCGGCCAGGTTGAGATTCGTGACGCGCCCTTCCGAGTCCACCCCGTTGCAGCCGACGATCGCGAGGTCGACGTGCAGCCGGGCGATCGACTCCGACGCCCCGGGATCGACGAGCGAATGCTGGAGCGGCCGGAGCGTGCCACCCGTGAGCACGACCTCGACACGCGGCACCGCCGGCTCGAGCGCGAGCGCGACCGCGAGCCCGTTGGTCACGACGACGAGCTCGTCGAGGTCGCCCCGCAGCACCCGCTCGACGAGGGCGCGCGCGACCGCGAGACATGTCGAGCCGACATCGAGCAGCAGGCTCTGCCCGTTCTCGACGAGGGCGGCGGTCCGCCGGCCGATCGCCGCCTTGACCGCGGCGTCGCGCGCCGACACCCTCTCCACGGGCTCCTCGCGCGGCGCGCCCACCACGGGAACGGCTGCGCCGTGCATGCGCCGCACGAGCCCCGCCGCCTCGAGCTGGTCGAGGTCGGCGCGCACCGTGACCTCGCTCACGCCGAAGAGGCGGGCGGCTTCGGCGACGCGGAGCAGGCCGTCCTCGCGGACGCGCTCCGCGATCCGGATGCGTCGCAGCTCGGCGGGGAGAGCCTCCACTTACGGAACCTTTCGAATTGGCAAGCAACCCTTACGTTATCGTAAGTCCATGACCGGTGTCACCCGCCGCCCCGCCCGCATGGCCGACGGCCGCGAGCTCATCTACTTCGACGACGCCGACTCGGCGCTTCCCGCCGAGCGCCGCATCGACCAGCGCACGCTCGACCCGCGCCCCGCCACCGCGACCATGCGGCAGGACGTGCTCACGGGCGACTGGATCTCGGTGGCCGCGAACCGCAACAACCGCGTCTTCCTGCCGCCCGCGCACCTCGACCCGCTCGCGCCGCAGACCCCCGACAACCCCTCCGAGATCCCCGACCTCTACGACGTCGCGGTCTTCGAGAACAAGTCGCCCTCCTTCGGCCCCGACTCGGCGGGCCCGCTCGCTCCCGCCGGCCGCGGCTTCGAGCGCACCGCCCCCGCGGTCGGCCGCTGCGAGGTCGTGTGCTTCAGCCCCGAGAGCGCGGGCTCGCTCGGCACCCAGAGCGTGAGCCGCATCCGCACGGTGATCGAGGCGTGGGCGGATCGCACGCGTGAGCTGTCGGCGTTGCCGGGCGTCGCGCAGGTGTTCCCCTTCGAGAACCGCGGCGAGGCGATCGGCGTGACCCTCGGGCATCCGCACGGCCAGATCTACGCGTACCCCTTCGTGACGCCCCGCACGCGCTCGACGCTCGAGGCGATCGCCGAGCTCGGTCCCGATCTCTTCGCGCGCATCCTCGAGCGCGAGCAGGCCGGCCCGCGCGTCGTGCTGACGGGCGAGCACTGGACCGCGTTCGTGCCGTTCGCCGCGCGCTGGCCGCTCGAGATCCACCTGCTGCCGCACCGCCACGTCCCCGACATCGACGCCCTCGACGAGGCGGAGCGCGACGAGCTCGCCACCGTCTTCAAACGGCTGCTGCTCGGCCTCGACGCCCTCTACGACAGCCCCACCCCCTACATCGCGGCGTGGCACCAGGCGCCCGTGCACGAGGGGCGCGACGAGGTGCGCCTCATGCTGCAGATCACCTCGCCCCGGCGTGGCGCCGACCGGCTGAAGTTCCTCGCCGGCTCGGAGTCGGCGATGGGGGCGTGGATCGCGGATATCGTTCCTGAGGATGCGGCCGCCCGGCTGCGGGAGGCGGTGCAGTCGGTGACGGTAGAGCCGGTGAGGGCGCAGAACGGCGCGTCGGCATGAGCGAGGACCTGCGCGAGCTCGTGCGCGCCGAGTTCGAGGCGGCTTTCGGCGAGGCGCCGCTCGGCGTCTGGTCGGCGCCCGGGCGCGTCAACCTGATCGGCGAGCACACCGACTACAACGAGGGCTTCGTGCTGCCCTTCGCGATCGACCGGCGCACCTTCGCCGCGGTCGGCGTACGCGACGACGCGCGCATCCGGGTCGCCTCGACCTTCTCCGACGAGATCGTCGAGATCGCGATCGCCGAGCTGGCGCCGGATGCCGTGGCCGGCTGGGCCGGTTACCCGCTCGGCGTCGCCTGGGCGCTCGGCAACCTCGGCCACGTCGACCTCGCGGCGGTGCCCGGCGTCGACATCATGATCGAGTCGGACGTCCCGGTGGGTGCGGGCCTCTCCTCCTCCGCCGCGATCGAGGGCTCCGTGGCCGTCGCGCTCGCCGAGCTCTGGCAGCTCGACCTCGACCGCCTCGAGCTCGCCCGCGTCGGCCGAACCGCCGAGAACGAGTTCGTGGGCGCGCCCACCGGCATCATGGACCAGATGGCGTCGCTGCTCGGCCGCGACGACGCCGCCGTCTTCATCGACTGCCGCTCGCAGGAGGCCACCGCGGTCGACCTCGGGCTCGCCGAGAACGACCTCGCGATCCTCGTGATCGACACGCAGGTCGAGCACCGGCACTCCGACGGCGGCTACCGGGAGCGGCGCGCCTCGTGCGAGGCGGGCGCCGCAGCCCTCGGCGTCGCCTCGCTCCGCGACGTGAGCGTCGCCGACCTCGACCGCGCCCGCGGCGTGCTCGACGACGTGACCTTCCGCCGTGTGCGGCATGTGGTGACCGAGAACCAGCGCGTGCTCGACACTGTGGCGACGCTGGCATCCGAGGGACCGCGCGCGATCGGCGAGCTGCTCGACGCCTCGCATCGTTCGATGCGCGACGACTTCGAGATCTCGGTGCCGGAGCTCGACCTCGCCGTCGAGACGGCGCAGGCGCACGGCGCGATCGGCGCACGGATGACGGGCGGCGGCTTCGGCGGCGCGGCGATCGCGCTCGTGCCGCGCGAGCTCGTGTCGCAGTTGCAGGCCGCCGTCGACGGCGCCTTCGCGGAGCACGGCTTCGGGCAGCCGGTGACGTTCACCGTGGTGCCGTCCGCCGGCGCGCGGCGCGAGTAGTGCGGGGCCGACCTCGGTGGTCGCAGAAGCAGGCTGAGACGCGGGCTATGAGCCGCTCGGTCGGCACAGGCGCCGGCTGGGCCTGCTTCTTCGACGCTCTCCCGAGTCGCGTCAGAGCCCCAGCGCCGACGCGACCGCGGCGTTCACCACGGCACCGCCCCGCACGTTGAGGCCGGCCGCGAGCGCCGGGTCGGCGGCCGCGGCCGCCTCCCAGCCCTGGTCGGCGATCTTCAGGATGTAGGGCAGCGTCGCGTTGGTCAGCGCGCGCGTCGAGGTCACCGGCACCGCGCCCGGCATGTTGGCGACGCAGTAGTAGAGCGCGTCGTGCACGGGGAAGGTGGGGTCGTCGTGCGTCGTGGGGTGCGAGCCCTCGAAGCATCCGCCCTGGTCGATCGCGATGTCGACGAGCACGGCGCCGGGCTTCATGCTCTTGACCATGTCGTCGGTCACGAGCTTGGGCGCCGCGGCGCCCGGGATGAGCACCGAGCCGATCACGAGGTCGGCCTCGCGCACCGCCTCGGCGATCGCGTAGCGGCTCGACACGAGGGTCGTGATGCGGCCGTCGAAGCGCCGCTCGAGGTCGCGCAGGCGCGGCAGCGAGACGTCGACGACGGTCACCTCGGCGCCGAGGCCGAGCGCGTTCGTCGCCGCGTGCTCGCCCGCGACGCCGCCGCCGATCACCACGACGCGCGCCTTCTCGGTGCCCGCGACGCCGCCGAGCAGCATGCCGCGTCCGCCGCCGTTCGCGAGCAGCGACGAGGCCCCGACGACGATCGAGAGCCGGCCGGCCACCTCGCTCATGGGCGAGAGCAGCGGCAGGCTGCGGTCGGGCAGCTGCACGGTCTCGTAGGCGACGGCCGTGGTGCCGGATGCCATGAGCGCCTCGGTGAGCGGGCGGTCCGCCGCCAGGTGCAGGTAGGTGAAGAGCACCTGACCCTTGCGCAGCAGCCCGTACTCGGAGGCGACGGGCTCCTTGACCTTGACGAGGAGGTCGGCATCCGCCCACACCGTCGCGGCGTCCGCGACGATCGTCGCGCCGGCGGCACGGTAGTCCTCGTCGGTGATGCGGGCCCCGACGCCGGCACCCCGCTGCACGAGCACCTCGTGCCCGCGGGCGACGAGCGCATCGACCCCGGCGGGGGTGAGAGCCACCCGCTTCTCGTTGTTCTTGACCTCGGCGGGCACCCCGACGCGCATGATCCACTCCTTCGTGAAAGAAATCGAGAATACGATCGCCGATACTTCGGCATTTGCGCAGCGATATCGAACAATCGATGATGATTTGCCATCCAAGGCTAAGCTTGCCGTCGTGAACGACGAGAAGCCCACCCGTGCGTCGAAGATCCTTCGGAGCGAAGTTCTCGACGAGGTGGACCACGAGATCGTCGACCGGCTGAGCGCCGACGCCCGCATGACCAACGCCGAGCTCGCGGCGAGCGCGGGCGTCGCCCCCTCGACCGCCCACCTGCGCCTGCGGAGGCTCATCGACCGCGGGGTCATCACCGGCTTCCACGCGAGCGTCGACCAGCACACCCTCGGCCGCGGGCTGCACGCCCTCATCGGGGTGGTGCTGCGCCCGGGCTCCCGGCAGGAGAGCATCCGGGCCTTCGCGGAGGAGGTGCGCGGGCTCCCGCCCGTGATCCAGCTGTTCTTCCTCGGCGGCACCGACGATTTCATCGTGCACATCGCGGTCGAGGACTCGAGCGCCCTGCGCGCCTTCGTCGTGGAGCACCTCTCGGCCCAGCAGAGCGTGGCTTCCACCCGCACGAGCATCATCTTCGAGTACCACCGCAACTCCGTGTCGTCCTCGTTCCGCTGAACGACGGCACACGGAGGAGCCGGCGGCGAGCCTGGCAATACCCTCCGTATCGGGGCGACAGGCCGCGGGCGGGGTTGCGGCATCCGGGGTTCCGCGGAAGCGTGGCCGACTCCAACCGAGGAAAGGGGAACCTTCCATGCTCACCCTCACCGAGAACGCCGGGACCGTCGTGTCCGACCTGGTGGCCCGCGCGAGCGGCACCGACACCGCCGGCCTCCGCATCCAGCAGACCGAGGACCGATTCGACGTGGCCGTCGCGGAGGCTCCCGCCGTCGGCGAGATCGTCGTCGAGCAGGCGGGCGCCCGCGTCTTCATGGACGGGCAGGTCGCCGAGGTGCTCGACGAGATGACGCTCGACGCGCGCGTCGACCCGGCGGGCGGCATCAGCTTCGCGCTCGCGCCGCAGCCGTAGCGGCCGTGAGCCCGCCGGGGGAGGATCTTCTTCGCGGGCGGTGTCGATCCGCGTCTCCCCCGTTCGACATGGATAGCAGAGGGCTGGCTGGACTGCTGCCGCGCGAGCCGGGGGTGCGCGGGCGCGTCGCGCTGCTCGAGTTGCACCATTCGTGCTTTGCGGCGCGCACGGATGCGACGGGCGCGACGGTGCCGCTGACCGACCAGGATCGCCGACGCCGGGTCGGGCACAGATCCGTCGCGGCATCGACGCGCTCGGCCGCTGCGACGCGCTCGGCCGACCGTACGCCCTGCAGGCGGCGGTCACCGAGCGCCACGCGCTCGCCCCGAGCGTGGAGGCAACCGACTGGGATCGCATCGTGGTGCGCTACGAGGCGCTCGGCCGGATCGCGCCGAGCCCCGTCGTGGAGCTGAACCGCGCCGTCGCCGTCGCGATGGCCACCGGACCCCCTACGGCCCTCGCAGCGGGCTGAGCGGCGCGGCTAGGCGTGAGCGTCGTCGCGAAGCGAGGCCTCCGCGACCGCTCTTCCTCGTCTGCCTGTGATGGCACGCCCAACCCCGGCAACCCCCACAAGGAGCGTCGGGCCAAGGACGAAGGGGGTGCGTCCCCCATGAAAAAAGATCGACGGCAAGTCTTGTGGCAGCGGCGCGACCCACGCATAGCTGCTACCACCGAAAATAAGCGATCCGACGATCAGCAGCGCCATGGTACCTGCGACAACAAGAGCGAGGGGGCGTCGAGACAAGGTGCCTAACCCGAGAGCGACCGAGATGCCAACCACCAAGATGACAGGCCGTGCATCCGATGTCCCTGATAGCCACAGCGCAGAAGCAACACTTAAGCCATAGAAGCTAGCGATCCCCGCGGCCGCCGCAAGCGCGACATACAACTTGTTCAACTCAGCACTCCCTTCCTACCGAGACGGAGATCGTTAGTAGTCGCATGCCAGTGTGGCGCCCGGCCCCCACGTTGATCCGCCACTCGCCAACGTGCCGATGGCCACATAGCCGTTGCTGGAAGTGCTAGTGCAAGTTCTCACGAGACCAAGTCCATGTGACGCTCCATCATTCGGAACCGTCGTGCTGGTCTGATTGGTCAGAGACAAATTCTTGTACAAATAGAGCGAAAAGTACTGGCTTGAAGCACATCCCGTGGAGACCATTGCGAAACCGGTTACGTAGAGCTTCCCCGAAAGGGTGTACGGCGTGTTCACAGTCACTGAGTGGGTGCATCCTGCCAACGCCGTCACGTCGGCTACAGCGTTTGTGTACACGACACGCACCGTCTCGCCTGCCGCAGGCTTTACGGGAAAGTCATCTCCCTCAACGACCGTGAGCGAAGATGTCCCATCCGTCGTACTGGAAACGACGTGTGCATCACTCGCCGGAAGCGGAGCCGGCGCATCGACATAGACGACCCGATCCGGCTGGTTGTCAGGCGGAATAGAGCCTTCACCGATCGCGCCGGCGGCGCCCACCCCCGTGAATGTAAGCAGAGCACTCATCAGAAGGACGCTTGCTGCGGCGGTTCCTCTTCTCACGATATCCCCTAACGTAAATGTTCCCCATCTACGAGAAAGATGCCACGCAATAAGCCATGACGCAAGAGTCCGCCGCTGGGACCGGACGCCGCCCTAGTTGTACCCGCTCATGACTTTGGTGCCCGCGCGCCTGCGCTGAACAAGACCCCATCGGCTATGGCTACGCCCACTCGCTCGTCGGTCCGCCCGCACTGCCCCGACAGAACTACAAAGCGGCACGCTTCCACCGGAGCCTGCAGACCGAATGGGCCTACCGACAAACCCTTCGCCCCGAACCT
Organism: Protaetiibacter sp.; assembly: GCA_030150265.1. Classification (GTDB taxonomy): domain Bacteria; phylum Actinomycetota; class Actinomycetes; order Actinomycetales; family Microbacteriaceae; genus Homoserinibacter. The sequence continues at coordinate 359,695 of JASLGG010000032.1, read as the reverse complement.
CGAACCTCGAACGCACGGCCGCCCTTGACCCATGGTTCGAACACTTCAACACTGAACGACGCCACTCAACCTCGGCGGTCAACCCCCACTCCACCGAATGGCACCAAAGTGCTGACCGGGCGCCCCTAGGTGTGATGTCCAGGGACGTTGTTTCGTGAATCGTTCCTGATCTGCTGACAGGGAAGGCCTCCCGGTGTGAAGTGGAGCTGTCTAAGAACCGCTTCGCTGGTCGGGAGGCCTTCGTGTCCCACGCTAATGCTGCGCTTACGCCGAGAGCTCGTCTCAGGCTCGCTCGCTTGATCGTTGAGGATGGTTGGCCGCCGCCGGTCGCGGCCGAGATGTTCATGGTGTCGCCGGTCACGGCACGGAAGTGGGCTTCTCGGCTCCGCGCCGAGGGGCCCTCAGGGATGCGGGATCGCTCGAGCCGACCGCGTTCGATGCCGACGAAGACGCCGCCCGCGGTGGTGAAGCGGATCGTGAGAGCACGCTGGCGTCGCCGGTTGGGGCCGGTGCAGATCGGCGGGGAGCTCGGGATGCCGGCCTCGACCGTTCATGCGGTGCTGGTGCGCTGCAGGATCAACCGGCTCAGCCGCATCGATCGGGTCACTGGTGAACCGATCCGTCGTTACGAACACGACCGGCCGGGTGCTCTGATCCACGTCGATGTCACCAAGTTCGGCAACATCCCCGACGGCGGCGGTCATCGGCTCGTCGGTCGACAACAGGGCGACCGCAACAAGCGCGCCACCGTCGGCCTGCCGAAGGGACGCGACTACAAGCCCCGCACCGGGACCGCGTTCCTGCACACCGTGATCGACGACCACTCCCGAGTCGCCTACGTCGAGATCTGTGCCGACGAACGCGCCACCACCGCAGCCGCCGTCCTCCGCCGAGCCGTTGCTTGGTTCGCCGACCGCGGCGTCACCGTCGAACGAGTGCTCTCTGACAACGGGTCCTGCTACCGCTCGTTCGCCTGGCGCGACACCTGCATCGAACTCGGCATCGCGGCGAAGAGAACACGTCCCTACCGCCCCCAGACCAACGGCAAGATCGAACGCTTCCACCGCACCCTCGCCGACGGCTGGGCCTACGCGCGCTACTACAACTCAGACGTCGAACGCCGCCAAGCCCTTCCCAGCTGGCTGCACTTCTACAATCACCACAGGCACCACTCCGCCATCGACGGCCCACCCATCACCAGGCTGCGAAACAACCTACCTGGACATCACACCTAGGCCTGGCGCTCCGCCGCCTCGACGACGTTCGCGATGAGCATCGCCCGCGTCATCGGCCCCACCCCGCCGGGGTTCGGCGAGATCCACCCCGCGACCTCCGCGACCTCCGGATGCACGTCGCCGGCGAGCCGCGCACGGCCCGACTCGGTGGTGCCGACGCGCGTGACGCCGACGTCGAGCACGGCCGCCCCCGGCTTCACCCACTCGGGCTTCACGAAGTGCGGCACGCCGACGGCGGCGACCACGATGTCCGCGCGCGCCACCTCGGCCGCGATGTCGGCCGTGCGCGAGTGCGTGAGGGTGACGGTCGCGTCGACGCCCTTGCGGGTGAACACGAGCCCGAGGGGCCGGCCGACGGTGAGGCCGCGGCCGATGATCGTGACGTGCCGGCCGACGATCGGCACCTCGTGCCGTCGCAGCAGCTCGACGACGCCCGCGGGCGTGCACGGCAGCGGCGAGTGCAGCTCGCCGTCGACGCCGAGCACGAGCCGGCCGAGGTTGGTCGGGTGCAGGCCGTCGGCGTCCTTGTCGGGGTCGATGAGCTCGAGCATCGCGTTCTCGTCGATGGCCGCCGGAAGCGGCAGCTGCACGATGTAGCCGGTGACCGCGGGGTCGGCGTTGAGCCGCGCGATGGCGGCGCGCACCTCGGCCTCCGAGGCGTCCGCGGGCAGCTCCTCGCGGATGGAGCGGATGCCGACCTCCGCCGAGTCGCGATGCTTGCCGGTGACGTAGCTCACCGATCCGGGGTCGGAGCCGACGAGCAGCGTGCCGAGCCCCGGCACGACGCCCCGGGCGGCGAGCGCCTCGACCCGCGCCTTCAGCTCCCCCTTGATCGCGCTCGCCGTCGCGATCCCGTCGAGCACCCGCGCGCTCATGTGAGGGGTCGCAATGTGCGCTCAACACGCCGCGATGGGGACACTTTGCGACCCCTCACGCGCGAGCCCAGGTGCTGGGGGAGGTGAGGCCCTCGTAGAGCGGGTGGGCGTCGGCGAGGCGCGCGACGCGGGCGCGGAGAACCGGGATGTCGGCGTCGGGCTGCAGGGCGAGCGCGATCACGTCGGCCACCTCGCGGAACTCCTCGTCGCCGAAGCCGCGGGTCGCGAGCGCCGGGGTGCCGATCCGCACGCCCGACGTCACCATCGGCGGGCGCGGGTCGTTCGGCACCGAGTTCTTGTTCACGGTGATGCCGACCTCGTGCAGGCGATCCTCCGCCTCCTTGCCGCTGAACTCGGAGGTGCGCAGGTCGACGAGCACGAGGTGCACGTCGGTGCCGCCGGTGAGCACGTCGACGCCCGCGGCCTTCGCGTCGGATGCCGTGAGCCGCTCCGCGAGGATCGCGGCGCCGCGCACGGTGCGCTCCTGGCGGTCGCGGAACTCGTCCGTGCCGGCGAGCTTGAACGCCGTGGCCTTCGCCGCGATGACGTGCATGAGCGGGCCGCCCTGCTGCCCCGGGAAGACGTTGGAGTTGATCTTCTTGGCGATCTCCTCGTCGTTCGTGAGGATGAAGCCCGAGCGGGGGCCGCCGATCGTCTTGTGCACGGTGGAGCTCGTGACGTGCGCGTGCGGCACGGGCGAGGGGTGCAGGCCGGCCGCCACGAGGCCCGCGAAGTGCGCCATGTCGACCCACAGCTTGGCGCCCACCTCGTCGGCGATGGCGCGGAACGCGGCGAAGTCGAGCTGGCGCGGGTAGGCCGACCAGCCGGCGATGATCACCTGCGGCTGGATCTCGAGGGCCGCCCGGCGCACCTCGTCCATGTCGACCCGGAAGGTCTCGGGGTCGACCTTGTAGGAGTGCGCCTCGTAGAGCTTGCCGGAGAAGTTGAGCTTCATGCCGTGGGTGAGGTGCCCGCCGTGGGCGAGCTCGAGGCCCAGGATGCGGTCGCCCGGCTGGGCGATCGCCGACAGCACCGCGGCGTTCGCGGAAGCGCCGGAGTGCGGCTGCACGTTGGCGTAGGCGGCGCCGAAGAGGGCCTTGGCGCGCTCGATCGCGAGGGTCTCCACGACATCCACGAACTCGCATCCGCCGTAGTAGCGGCGACCCGGGTAGCCCTCGGCGTACTTGTTGGTGAGCACCGAGCCCTGCGCCTCGAGCACGGCGCGGGGCACGAAGTTCTCGGAGGCGATCATCTCGAGGGTCGACCGCTGGCGGCCGAGCTCCTGCTCGAGCGCGGCGGCGACCTCGGGGTCGACCTCGGACAACGGGGAAAGGAAGGTGGATTCGACGGACACTGGCGCTCCTTAGGCTCACGAGAAAACTACCCGGTCGGGTGGTCCGGCAGCCCAGGCGTGCGGCCTCCGTGATCGTGTTCGCCGCTCCCCGATGGTGACCCATCCGACGCCAGTCGCGACGCGTCCATCCTAGATGGTCGATGAGGTGTCGCAGCTATATCACTAGTGCATTGCGTGCAGTAACATGATGCGTCCCGACACCGCACCCGAGGAGCCCCATGCGCCGCCGCGCCCGCCTCATCCTGCCCGCCGCCGCACTCGCCGCCGCGACCCTCGTGGCGGCCGCGCCCGCATCGGCCGCCCCCGATCCGGATGTCGTCTACCTCTTCGTCGCCACGCCGGGCGACGGCGACGTGCTGAGCTTCGGCACGGCGGCGCGCACCGACGCCTCGCTGACCGCGCTGCCCTCGGCGTACCCCGCGGACGCGCCGGACGCCATCGAGGTCGTCGACGGCACCGGATACGCCATCGCACCCGGCGACGACGGCGAGGAGCTCATCCGCTGGGCCGTCGAGACCGGCGCGACCCTCTCGACCACGACGATGACGCTCGACGAGCCGTCGCTGCCGTTCGTGCCGAACTGGGTCGCGATCGACGTGAGCTGGAGCGGCCTCGACTCGGCCGACGGGGTCGGGCTCCAGACCGTGGCGTGCGTCTGGGTGGCCTACTCCGACTCCTCGGAGGACTTCGCGTGCTTCCTCGGCGCCCTCGACACGACCACCGCCGTGTTCACCCCCCGCATCGACGTCACCGCCGTCCGCAACCGGATGGGCGGCCTGCCCACGGAGATCGCCACCGACCCGCTCACGGGCGAGACCCGGCTGTTCTTCGTGACCTGGGACAACGCCACCGCCTCGCTGACGTCGTGGGTCGCCGCCGTCACCGACGTGGGGGCGGGGGTCGAGCAGCGCATGGACGGGCTGCCCGCCGGCCTCGGCGCGGGCGAGCCGCTCGGCGCCGACTACGACCCCGACGGCACCCTCTGGCTCTCCTACGGCCTGCAGCTCAACGGCCAGCGCCTCGCGACGTACGCCCCGGGCGCCGATCTCACGAGCGCGACGCCGACCCTCGTCGGCCAGCTCCCGATCACGTCCGCGAGCAGCCCCTACCTGCCCGACTACTACGCCGCCCTCGCGGTCACCTCGTGGACCATCGGGACGCCGCCCACCACCCCCGCCGCCGAGCTCCCCGACACGGGGCCGGCGCCGGTCATCGGCGCGGGCATCGCCGCCGGCCTCCTGCTGCTCGCGGGCGGGCTCGCCCTCCTCACGCGCCGCCGCCGCGTCTAAGGCCGCCGAGACCGCGCATCCGACGCTCATCGGCGCGCCACGGGCGTCGGATGCGCGGTCTCGCGTGCGCGGATGGTGCCAGACTGTCCCGCATGCGCCCCGCCACGACGTTCGGGCTCGCCGGGATCGCTCTCCTCGCGGCGGCTGGCCTGGTGGTGGCGACCCTCCACGACCCGCTCCCGGGCGGCGCAGGCTCCTCGATCGCCGATCGGCCCTCCGTCGTGCCGGCGCCCGTCGAGTTCGCCGCGCGCGGCGGCCTCCCCTTCGCCCTCACCCACGGCACGCCGCTCGCCGCCGAGGATGCCGAGCTCGAGACGGTCGCGACCGCCTATGCTGACGCCGTCGCCGCGCGCACCGGTCTCGAGCTGCCGCGCGCGGATGCGGCGCACGCCCGCATCCGCTTCGCCCTCGATCCCGCGCTCGGCCCCGAGGAGTACCGGCTCGACGTGACCGCGACCGGCATCCGCGTGGAGGCCGGCGCGCCCGCGGGCGCGTTCTGGGCCGTGCAGACCCTGCTGCAGCTGCCCGCGCCGGACGACGACGCGCACGTGCCCGCGGTCGCCGTGCACGACGCGCCCCGCTTCTCCTATCGCGCCGCGATGCTCGACGTGGCGCGGCACTTCTTCCCGGTGGCGGACGTGGAGCGCTACATCGACCGGATCTCGAGCCTCAAGGTGAACGTGCTGCACCTGCACCTCACCGACGACCAGGGCTGGCGCATCGCGATCGACGCCTACCCCGAGCTCGCCCGGATCGGCGGACGCTACGCGGTCGACAGCGACCCGGGCGGCTTCTACACACAGGACGACTACCGCCGCATCGTCGCCTATGCCGCCGAGCGCTTCGTGACGGTCGTGCCCGAGGTCGACATGCCGGGCCACACGAACGCCGCGCTCGCCTCCCTCGCCGAGCTCAACCCGAGCGGCACGGTCGCGAAGCCCTACACCGGGATCGAGGTCGGCTTCTCGACGCTCGACGCGCGTTCCGAGACCACCTACGAGGTGGTGGGCGCGGTGCTCGCCGAGCTCGCCGCGATCACGCCGGGGCCGTACCTGCACATCGGCGGCGACGAGTCGCACGCCACGAGCGCCGACGACTACCGCGCCTTCGTCACGCGCGTCGCCGGCATCGCGGCCGACACCGGCAAGATCCCGATCGGCTGGCACCAGATCGGGCTGTCCGACGCTCTGCCGCCGGGCACGATCGGCCAGTACTGGGGCTACACGACGCCGGAGGGGGCGGATGCCGAGGAGGCGCGCTCGATCGTCGCCCAGGGCGGACGGCTCATCATGTCACCGGCGGACGTGGCCTACCTCGACATGAAGTACGACATCCTGACGCCGCACGGCCTCACCTGGGCGAAGGGCCCGACGACGATCGCCGAAGCGTACGGCTGGGAGCCCACGGAGGTGGTGCCGGGCGTCGGCGAGGAGTCGATCCTGGGCGTCGAGGCCCCCATCTGGACCGAGACGCTGCGCACCATGGACGACGTCGAGGAGATGGCGATGCCCCGGCTCGCGGCGATGGCCGAGGTGGCGTGGTCGCCCGCCGCCGGGCGCGACGTCACCGAGTTCACCCCGCGCCTCGTGCGGCTCGCCGCGCGGTGGGACGCGGAGGGCGTGCGGCACCTGCGGCCCCACGGCATCCCCTGGCGCTGACCCCCGCCGGCGTCGTGCCTCAGTGGTGCAGCGCGTTCCTCGTGCGGTCGGTGACCATCACGAACACGAGGGCGAAGCCGATGACGGATGCCGCGACCCACGGCAGCACCGCGATCCCGACGTTGTCGATGAGCGCGCCGCCGATGAGCGCGCCCCCGCCGATCGCGACGTTGAAGGCGGTGGTGAGCCACGCCGCGGCGAGGTCCCGGATGCGCTCCGACGCCGAGTGCAGCACGCGCGAGTGCATGAGCGCGGGCACGCCGCCGAAGAACACGCTCCACAGCACCATGCCGATCACGATCGGCACGACCGAGGTCCCGAACGCCGCGAGCAGCAGCACGCTCAGCACGACGCCGCCGAGTGCCATGTTCACCGAGGCCTGCGGGAAGCGGTCGCCGAGCGCGCCGGCCAGCGCGAGGCCGATGGCGCCCGCGGCGCCGTAGATGAACAGCAGCCCGCTGACCCAGCCCTCGTCGACCCCGCCCACCTGGATCGCCCAGGGCGCGATGTAGGTGTAGAAGATGTTGTGCCCCGTGATCACGAGCGCGACCGTGACGCACACGATCACGACGGCCGGGAGCGAGCGGTCGCGCCGCGCGGGCACCGCGATCTCGCCGGTGGCGAGCGGAACGAGGTGCGAGACCGGCGGCAGGTAGACGATCACGAAGGTCATGAAGACGAGCACGACGACGGCCATCGCCGCGAAGGCGAGCCGCCATCCGAGCGCGTGGCCCAGGAAGGTGCCGAACGGGACCCCGAGGATGAAGGCCACCGTGCCGCCCGCGTTGGTCACCGAGATCGCCCGCGCCAGCTGGTGCCGCGGCACGAGCAGCGCGGCGTAGGGCCCGGTGACGGCCCAGAACAGGCCGTGCGCGAGGCCGCCCACCACGCGGGCGCCGATGAGGAAGCCGTAGCTCGGCGCGATCGCGCACAGGATGTTGGTGAGCGCGAAGACGCCGAGCAGCACCACCATGAGCCACTTGCGCGAGTAGTTGCGGGTGAGCAGCGTGAGCGGCGCCGTCGTCACCACCACGGTGCCCGCGAACACCGTGACGAGCAGGCCGATCTGCGACTCCGAGACCCCCAGCTCGGCGGCCATCTCGGGCAGCAGCCCGGTCGGCAGGAACTCGCTCGAGACGGAGGCGAAGATCGCCCCGGTGAGCACGAGCAGGCGGAACAGCGGGAAGGACGACGAGCTCACCTGGCGAGCCTAGTGGTGCGCCGGATGCCGCCGTCGGCGCGACGAGATCAGCTTCCGGGCACGACGACCACCACGTCGTCGAACCGGCGGAAGTCGCGATCGAAGGTGGCCACCGCGCACCTGAGCTCGCGCGCGAGGGTGGCCAGATAGGCGTCGCTCGTGAGGTCTCCCCGCACGCCGGCGGATGCCACCAGCTCCTCGAAGGTGTCCCAGCGGTCGTGGATGCCGCTGATGGGCAGATAGTCGAACTCGTCGCGAAGACCCCGCGCGAAGGCGAACAGCTCCGCCATCGGCACCGGTGGGTTCGTCGCCCGCGGGCTCGACAGGATGCGGAAGAAGGCCAGCCACACCTGGTCGGGGATCACGAAGCTCTCACCGCTGTCCAGCACGGTGCGCAGCCATGCCCGGGCGACGGCGTGCCGAGCGCTGCCGGCATGGGCTGTCGCGATGAGCACGTTCGCATCGATCAGGATCATGCCTCGGCGCCCTCGCCCCGGACGACACACAGCACCCGGTCGTCCTCCGGCGCGTACATGAGCTCGTAGATCGAGCGGTTCGACGCCCAATCGACCGCCTGATTCAGCTCGCCGCGGAACGTCGGGAGATCGTCCCCGAGCCGGCGCGTCGGACGGGCCTCCTCGTGGGCGTTGAGACGTCGCGCACCTTCTTCGAGGTACTCGCCGAGGGTCATCCCCTTTCCCGCGGCGAGGTGCTTGGCCGTCGCGAGAATGCCGTCGTCGATCGAGATGGTCGTGCGCATGCCTCCAGGGTAGCTGCGGAGGAACATCCGATGCATCAGATAGCAGCATCACGTGCATCACATGGCCGCGGGCTCCCCGCGAGGCGGTCGGGCGCGACGCCCCGCCCCGGCGCTCTACGCTGGAGTCCCATGAGCTCGACGCACTGGATCCTGACGCTCGTCTGCGAGGACCGCCCCGGGATCGTGCACGCCATCAGCGGCGCCATCGTGGAGGCCGCGGGCAACATCACCGAGTCGCAGCAGTTCTCGAGCGACGACACCGGCACCTTCTTCATGCGCCTGCAGGTCGAGTCGTCGGCGCCGCGCGAGCGCTTCGAGGCGGCACTCGGCCCCGTCACCGAGCGGTACGGGATGACGTGGCAGCTCGACGTGGTCGGCCGTCCCCTGCGCACCCTCGTGCTCGCCTCCACGGCGGGTCACTGCCTCAACGACCTGCTGTTCCGGCAGCGGGCCGGGCAGCTGGGGGTCGACATCCCGCTCGTGCTCTCCAACCATCCGGACCTCGGCGAGCTGGCGGCCTTCTACGGGGTGCCGTTCGAGTCGCGGCCGGTGACCTCGCCCGAGGAGAAGGCGGCGTTCGAGCGGCGCGTGCTCGAGGTGGTCGAGGAGCACGACATCGAGCTCGTGGTGCTCGCGCGCTACATGCAGATCCTCTCGCCCGAGCTGTGCGAGCGGCTGGCGGGGCGGGCCATCAACATCCACCACTCCTTCCTGCCGGGCTTCAAGGGGGCCAACCCCTACAAGCAGGCGCACGCCCGCGGCGTCAAGATCATCGGCGCGACGGCGCACTTCGTCACGAGCGACCTCGACGAGGGGCCGATCATCGAGCAGAACATCGTGCGCGTCGACCACACCCGAACGGTGAAGGAGCTCGTGGCGATCGGCCAGGACGAGGAGAGCCGCACCCTCACCCAGGCGGTCAGCTGGTTCGCCGAGCACCGCGTGCTGCTCGACGGGGCGCGCACCATCATCTTCCGCTGAGCCGGGGGTCGCGCCCTAGGCTCGGAGCGTGACGACGCTCCTGCATTCGGCCCTGCTCACCGACGAACGCGGCGAGACCCCGGACGGCTGGGTGCTGTTCGAGGGCGACGCCATCGCGGCGGTCGGCGCGGGCGTCACCACGGCGCCGGGTGCCACGGAGCGCGTCGACCTCGCGGGCGCGCGCCTCGTGCCCGGCTTCGTCGACATCCACGGCCACGGCGGGGGTGGGCACTCCTACGACGACGGGGGCGAGGAGCTCGCCGCCGCGCTCGCGACCCACCGCGCGCACGGCACCACGCGCTCGGTCGTCTCGCTCGTCGCCAACCCGCTCGCGGTGCTGCGCGCGAGCCTCACCGGCATCGCGGCGCTCGCCGACGCCGACCCGCTCGTGCTCGGCGCCCACCTCGAGGGGCCGTTCCTCGCCCGCGAGCGCCGCGGCGCCCACAACGCCGACTACCTGCGCGAGCCCGACCCGATCGCGGTCGACGAGCTGCTCGGCGCGGCGGCGGGCACGCTCCGGCAGATCACGATCGCCCCCGAGCTGCCGGGCGCCGATGAGGCGATCGACCGGCTGGTGGCCGCCGGCGTGCGGGTCGCGGTCGGGCACACCGAGGCCGACTTCGAGACGGCGGCGCGCGCCTTCGACCGCGGCGCCAGCATCCTGACGCACGCCTTCAACGCGATGAACGGCATCCATCACCGCCATCCGGGGCCCGTGATCGCGGCGCTCGCCGACGAGCGCGTCACGCTCGAGGTGATCCTCGACGGGCACCACGTGCACGAGTCGGTCGTGGCGCTCGCGCTCGACGAGGCGCCCGGCCGCGTGGCGCTCATCACCGACTCGATGGCGGCGGCGGGCAGCGACGACGGCGACTACCGCCTCGGCTCGCTCAACGTGACGGTGCGCGACGGCCTCGCCATGCTGTCCGGAACCGACACGATCGCCGGCTCGACGCTGACCCTCGACGCGGCCCTGCGCCGTGCGGTCGACGTCGTCGGCCTCCCGTGGCCGGATGCGGTGGGCGCCGTCACCGCGGTTCCCGCGCGCGCCCTCGGCTACGGCGACCGCCTGGGGCTCCTCGAGCCCGGCTACGCCGCCGACGCGGTCGCCCTCGACCCCGACGGCCGGGTCACCGCGGTCTGGGCCGCGGGCGCCCGCCTCCGCTGAGCCCTCGGCCTCCGTCGAGCCGTCAGTACCCGGAGGTCGCCCGCACGCGGGCGAGCAGGGCGGGGGCCTGGGCGTCGAAGACGCGACCGCCGAGCTGGATGCCGGCGAGGGCCACGCCGACGCCCACGCCGATGCCGACCGCGAGCGCGGCCCACGACCATCCGACGACCCCGGTGAGGGTCGCGACGACCGCGAGCACGATGGCCGGCGCGGTGAGCGCGCCCGACAGCAGGGTGAAGCCCATGAGCGCGAGCCCCGCCGTGAAGCTCTGCCCGGGCACGCGCTTGAAGATGTTGTCGCCCGAGGCGGGCACCGGGATCACGATGTACGCCGAGCTGATCGCCGAGATGCCGAGGCCCGTGAGCAGCGCCCCGACGGCGCAGCCGAGCACGGCGGGCAGCAGCTCGAGCCGGCCCGCGACGGCCGTCGTCACCACCGTCATCGCGACCACGAGCGGCCCGCCCGCGGTCATCGCCGCGAGGAGCCGCCCCGCGCGATCCGCCCGGCCCCGGATGCCGGTGGCCAGCACGGTCGCGAAGGCCGTGCCGTCGAAGGCCACGTCGGCGTAGGGCACGAGCCCCAGCAACAGCGCCGGCAGCACCGCCGAGAAGGCGAAGAGCGGGGTCGCGACGCCGTCCCGCAGCGCGAAGGCGAACAGCGCCGGCAGCAGCGCCACGATCACGAGGTTGCGCAGGTAGCGCGGATCGGTCAGCCAGTAGCGCAGGGCGCGCGCCCAGGTGGCGCCCGTGCCCCCGCTCGGCGCCCAGCCGAACACGCCGAGCCGCCGCGCGCGGCCGCCGGTCGCGCGGCGGCGAGGCGACACCGATGCCGCCACCACGTTGCGTCGCCACAGCAGCCACAGCGCACCGAGCGTCGCGAACGCGATGAGCAGCTTGAGCAGCCCGGCGGCCCACTCCCCCGCCGCGAGGTCGCCGGGCACCGCCCAGACCGCGCCGACGGGGGTCCAGGCGACGCCGGCCACGACATCCGCGAGGCGGTCGGCGATGCCCTCGGGTCCCGCGATGCCCGACGCCAGGCCCAGCAGTCCGGTCAGGATGGGCCCCGCGAGCACGAGGGCGGCGAACGCCGCGAGCGCCACGAGGTTGCCGAAGGCTCGCCCGCCGCGCACCGAGAAGGAGGCGACGGTGCGCGAGGCGAGCACGCAGCTGAGCACGCCGAGCGGGAGGCACACGAGCGCCGCGACGAGCGCGACCGGCCAGCGCGCCCAGGCGCCGAGCGCGCTCAGGGCGCCGAGCGCGGTCGCGATGCCCGGCACGCCCGCGAGCCCCACGACGAGGAGCGCGAGCATCACCTGCCGCGTCGTCAGGGGGAAGGGCGCGAGCTGCTCGGCGTCGACCGTGGTGTCGACGCCGCCCGCGACGAGCGGCGCGACCGTCCAGCCGATCACGAGCAGCGCGCCGCCGACCGTCACGACGCCGCGCGCCGCATCCAGCCCCGAGGCGCCGATCAGCACGAGCCCGAACGCCGCCACCGCGAGCGCGCTCGCCGCCCCCATGCATCCGAACACGAAGCCCACGAGCTGCCACGGGCTGCGGGCGAGCATGTTGCCGAGGATGCGGTAGCGCAGCCTCAGGACTGTCGCAACCACGCGGGACCCTCCGAGTGGGTGCGCCCGCCGACGAGCGCCAGGAAGCGGTCCTGCAGGGTCGCGCCGCCGCGCACCTCGTCGACGGTGCCTGCGGCGAGCACGCGGCCCGCGGCGACGATCGCGACGTGGTCGCACATCCGCTGCACGAGGTCCATCGAGTGGCTCGACACGATGACGGTGCCGCCGCTGCCCGTGTAGGAGCGCAGCACATCCTCGATGTTGGCGGCCGACACCGGGTCGACCGACTCGAACGGCTCGTCGAGCACGAGCAGCCGCGGCGCGTGCACGAGGGCGCAGGCGAGCGCCACCTTCTTGGTCATGCCCGCCGAGTAGTCGGCGACCGGCGTGCCGGCGGCGGCCTCGAGGTCCATGAGCCGCAGGAGGTCGGCCATCCGCTGCGGGATCTGCTCGCGCGGCAGCCCGTACATGAGCGCGGTGTAGCTGATGAGCTGTGCGCCCGTGAGCCGGTCGAAGAGCCGGACGCCGTCGGCGAGGTTGCCGATCATGCGCTTGGCCGCCGCGGGGTCGGTCCACACGTCGACCCCGTGCACGGATGCGGTGCCCGCGTCGGGGCGCAGCAGTCCGGTCGCCATCGACAGCGTCGTGGTCTTGCCGGCGCCGTTCGGCCCGACGAGCCCGTAGAACGAGCCGACGGGCACGGTGAGGCTCAGCTCGGCCACCGCGACGGTCGCGCCGAAGCGCTTGACGAGGCCATCGAGCCGCAGCGCGGCGGGGGCGTCGGGCGCGGGGCTCATCCCCTCACGCTACTGGCAGCGACCCCGCGCAGCTGCGACGCGGCATCCGGGTCGAGCACGAGGTGCACCTCGGGGTGGCGCTGCAGCGCGGAGGCCGGGCACGCGGGGTCGACGGGACCCTCGAGCGCCGCCGCGACCGCCTCCGCCTTCGCGGCGCCGGCCGCGAGCAGCACGATCCGGCGGGCGCTCAGGATGGTCGCGATGCCCTGGGTGACGGCGTGCGTCGGCACCTCGGACGGCTCGTCGAAGTAGCGCGCGTTGGCCTCGCGCGTCGACGCCGCGAGCTCCACGACGCGGGTGCGCGAGTCGAAGGACGAGCCCGGCTCGTTGAAGCCGATGTGCCCGTTCGTGCCGATGCCGACGATCTGCACGTCGACGCCGCCGGATGCCGCGATCGCCTCCTCGTAGGCGCGGCACGCCGCCGCGAGATCGGCCGCGCGCCCGTCCGGCACGTGCACGCGCCGGGGGTCGAGCCCGAGCGGCACCGTGACGTGGTCGCGCACGACGCCCGCGTAGCTGCGCGGGTCGCGGGGGTCGATGCCGACGTACTCGTCGAGCGCGAAGGCGCCGAGCCCGCGCGGCATCCGCTCGCGCCGGCGCTCGAGCTCGGCGTACAGCTCGAGCGGGCTCGCACCCGTCGCGACGCCGAGCACCGGCTCGGCCCGGCCCGTCAGCAGCTCCTCCACGAGGTCGGCGGCGTGCGCGGCTCGGGCGGCGGGGTCGGCGATGACGGCGATGTCCATGGTCCTCATTCCAGGTATGTCGATATGTCGGATGCAGCGGAGCTGGTATTCCCAGTGTGCACGGCGCGCGCTACCGTGGGCTGGTGACGCCTCCTCAGCGAGCGGCGCATCCGCCGGCCCCGCAGCGCGTGCTGCGCTATCAGCACGTCTACGACCTGGTGGTCTCGCTCATCGAGGAGCGGGGGCTGAAGGCCGGCGACCGGCTGCCGAGCACGACCGAGCTCGCCGAGCTCGCGAACGTCAGCATCATCTCGGTGCGTCGCGCCCTCGACGAGCTCGACCGCAACGGCAAGATCGTGCGCCACCAGGGCCTCGGCACCTTCGTCGCCCCCGACCGCATCGCGAGCCACCCGCAGGCACCGGGCACCCTCCTCGACACGCTGCGCGGGCAGGAGCGCGGCGGCGAGTTCGAGACCGAGCTCGTGAGCCTCATCGTCGGCACCCCGAGCAGCCAGCACGCCGCCGCCCTGCGCATCGCCGAGGGCACACCGGTCTGGGAGGTGTGGCGCCGCCGGATGCTCGGCTCGACGCCCAAGGTGCTCGAGCGCGCCGTGCTGCCGCTCAGCATCGTGCCCTCGCTCGACGACGCCCGGCTCGGAGAGGGCGGCTCGCTCTACACCTTCCTCGCCGAGCGCTACGGGCTCGTCGACGAGTTCGTCGAGCAGGCCCTCGAGGTCGACAAGCCGACTCCGTGGGAGCGCGAGCACCTCGCGATCGAGGCCGGACGCGACGTGGTGCGCATCCGCGGCGTCAGCGCCACGGCCGACGGCGTGGTCTTCGACTGCTTCCAGCAGACCTACCCGGCCTCCGACTTCGTCTTCTACGTCTCGGGCACCTCCGAGCGCCGGCTCGTCGACTCGACGGGCGACGCGCCGTGGACGGTGCGCCCGCTCGGCGGCGTGGCGTCGAGCGGCTGAGATCCGGGCCGGGACCCGCTCAGGCACGCCGCTGCTGCGGATCGGGGCTCGGCACGCTCGCGATGAGGGTGCGCGTGTAGTCCTCGGCGGGCTCGTTGACGACCTCCCACGGGTCGCCCTCCTCCACGATGCGTCCCGCGTGCATCACGACGATGCGGTCGGCGTAGGCCGCCGCCGTCGAGAGGTCGTGGGTGATCATGAGGATGCCCATCCGGTGGTCGCGGCGCAGGCGGTCGAGCAGCTCGAGCACGCCCGTGCGCACCGAGACGTCGAGCATCGAGACGGGCTCGTCGGCGAGCAGCAGGCGGGGGCGCAGCACGAGGCTCGCCGCGATCGCGACGCGCTGCCGCTGACCGCCGGAGAGCTCGTGCGGGAACCGGGGCCCGATGACGTCGGGGTCGAGCCCCACGTCGCGCAGCGCCTCGCGCACCCGCTCGCGGCGCTCGGCGCGCGTGCCGCCGTCGCGGTGCACGAGCAGCGGCTCCATGACGGTGTCGAACACCCGGAAGCGGCCGTCGAGCGCCTCATACGGGTCCTGGTAGATCATCTGCACGTGCCGGCGCATCGGACGCCACGCGCGCGAGCCGAGACCCGTCACCTCGGTGCCGTCCACGCGGATCGAGCCCGAGTCCACCGGCTGCATGCCGAGGATGGCCTGGAGGGTCGTGGTCTTGCCGCATCCGGACTGTCCGACGAGCGCCACGAGCTCGCCCTCCTCGACGCGCAGGTCGACGCCGTCGACCGCGGCCACGAGGTCGGGTCCGCGGCGGCGCCGCGCGGGCACGAGCGCGGCCTCGGCATCCGGGTCGCCCTCGACGTCGAGCGTGGCGAGCGACTGGGTGACGAGCGGCGGCGGCGTCTCGACGCCCGGGTCGGCCCGGCGCGCCGCCCGTGCCCGGCGGTGGGCGCCGAAGGTCACGTGCAGGTCCCGCACCTCGAGCAGCGGCACCGCCGCATCCGACTCCTCGTGCCCGGTCGCGGGCGCGACGTCGTAGAGGTTGGGGGTCGCCGCGAAGAGCTGGCGGGTGTACGGATGCTGCGGCCGCCGGTAGAGGTCGTCGATCGCGGCGTCCTCCACGATCACGCCGTCCTTCATGACGGCGGCGCGCGTGCACGCCTGCGCGACGACGCCGAGGTCGTGCGTGACGAGCACGAGGGCGAGGCCGAGCTCCTCCGAGAGCCGCACGAGGAGCCGCAGGATCTGGTCCTGCACGACGACGTCGAGCGCGGTCGTCGGCTCGTCGGCGAGCAGCACGCGGGGCTCGCAGGCGAGCGCCATCGCGATGACGGCGCGCTGCTTCATGCCGCCCGACATCTGGTGCGGGTAGCGGCGGTCGGCGTCCTCGGGCAGCCCGACGAGGGCGAGCAGCTCGCGGGTGCGCGCGACGGCCGCCTTGCCGGTGGCCACATCGTGGTACTCCATCGCCTCGCGGATCTGCCAGCCGACGGTCTTGACCGGGTTGAAGGCACTCATCGCGCCCTGGAAGACCATGGCGACGTCCGTCCAGCGGTGCTCGCGCATCCCGGCCTCGCCGCGGGCGATCGTGTCGGCCCCGTCGACGAGCACGCGCCCCGACACGGATGCCGTCGAGGGCAGCAGCCCCATCGCGGCGAGGATCGTGGTGGTCTTGCCGCAGCCGGACTCCCCGACGAGACCCACGCGCTCGCCGGGAGCGACCGCGAGGTGCAGGTCCTTGACGGTGTGCAGCGGCTCGCCGCGGCCGTCGCGCGGGTCGAACCACACGTTGAGGCCGTCGAGCTCGAGGGCCGGGGTCGGCGCGGTCACAGGGCGTCCTTTCCGCGTCCCACGAGCGGCCGGAGCCGCCACGAGCGCATCGAGAGGTACGAGGAGCGCAGGCGCGGGTTGAGCGCCTCCTCGATCGAGGTTCCGATGAGGTAGCAGCCCACGATGAGCAGCGCGACCGCGACCCCCGCCGGCACCACGGCCCACCACGCGCCGGTGCTGATCGCGTCGCGGGCGAAGGCGTGCTCCATGATGGTGCCCCAGGTGACCGCGGTCGGGTCGGAGAGCCCGAGGAAGGCGAGCGCCGTCTCGTTGAACACGGCGAGCGTGATGGCGAGCACGGCGTTCGCGATGAGCAGCGGGCCGAGCTGGGGCAGGATGTGGCTCAGGATGATGCGTGCGTGCCCGGCGCCGATCGACTCCGCGCGCCGCACGTAGACGCGCTCGCGGAGCGTCTTCACCTGCGCGCGCACGACCCGCGCCGTGCTCGTCCACATGAGCCCGCCGATCACGAGGATCACGTGCCAGAGGCTCGGGCCCCACACGGCGGCGACGACGATCATGAGCACGATCTGCGGGATGACGATGAAGTAGTCGGTGATGCGCATGAGCACCGAGTCGACCCATCCGCCGAAGTAGCCCGAGAGCACGCCGAACACGGTGCCGATCACGATGGAGATGACGGCGGCGGTGAAGCCGACGATCATCGAGACGCGGCCGCCCTCGAGCACGAGGCTCAGCACGTCGAACCCGCCGTCATCGCATCCGAGCCAGTGCGCGGCGCTCGGCGCATCGAAGACGCCGCAGCTCGGCCGGCTCGTGCTGTAGGGGCGCAGCACGTCGGAGAACACGGCGAGCACGAGGAAGAAGCCCGTGATGACGATGCCGGTGATCGCGGCGGGGCGCGCGAAGCTGCGGAGCATGTCGCTCCACACGGTGCGGGCACGTCCTGCGCCGGGGGACGCGGGCGCGGGGGTCGGGGTCTCGCTCATCGGGACAGCCTCGGGTCGAGTCGGTAGTAGAGGAGGTCGGCGAGGTAGTTCAGCACCACCACCGTGATCGTGATGAAGAGGAACCCGCCCTGGAGCATCGGGTAGTCGCGCTGGAGCACCGCGTTGTAGAGGGCTCGGCCGATGCCGGGCCACGAGAAGATCACCTCGACGAGGATCGAGCCGCTCACGATCGCGCCGAGCGAGAGCGCCACCTGGGTCACGACGGGGAGCGCCGCGTTGCGGAGGGCGTAGGAGCTGATGATGCGGCGCCGCGGCAGGCCCTTGGCGCGCGCGGTGAGCACGTAGTCCTCGCCGAGCGTCTCGAGCATCGCGGAGCGCACGATGAGGGTCTGCTCGGCGTACAGCGTGAGCACGAGGGTGGCGACCGGGAGCACCATGTGGGCGAGCACGTCGAGGAACTGCTCGAACGGGCTGAGGCCGATCGCGAAGGGGTCGTGCATGCCGACCGAGGGCAGCGTCCCGGCGAACAGGATGAGCAGCATCATGCCGAGGAACTGGGTGGGGAAGGCGTAGAACAGCACGGCGAGGTTGGTGGAGAGATGGTCTCCGACGCCGCCGCGGCGCACCGCCGCGTAGATGCCGACGGCGATGCCGAGCACGATCGCGATGACGGTGCCGGTCGTGACCATCGGCAGGGTGTTGCCGAAGGCCTCCCACAGGTTCTCGGCCACCGGCTGGCGGTTGGCGTAGGAGACGCCGAGGTTCCCCTGGAACAGGTTCTTCAGGTAGAGCAGGTACTGCTCGAACATCGGCTTGTCGAGCCCGAACTCCGCCTCGAGGGCCTTCTTGAGCTCGGGCGAGGCGTTGGGGATGCGCGAGATGCGGGCGACCGCGCTTCCCGGCAACACCCGGAAGAGGATGAAGTTGACGGTGAGCGCGACGAACACCGTCAGGACGGCGAACACCGTCCTCCTCCAGACGTACCCCCGCATCCAAGCCTCCTCGCTTGACCTCGGCGCGTGACGGTCATCATACTAAGCGCACTAAGAATCGCCAGCGCCCGGTGCCCCTCCCCCGGCATCCCGGCCACCCCCAGCCGACGGCGCGACGGTCGACGAGGACCACGACGAGGAGCAGCGATGAGAAGACTACGGATCCTGGCGGCGCTCGGCGCCGCGGCGCTCGCGGCGGGAGCGCTCGCCGGATGCACGGGCGGTGGCTCGAGCGGCAACGTGCTGCGGATCGGCGCGAGCGCGACGATCGACTCGCTCAACCCCTTCGTGTCGAGCTCGGACTACAGCTCCGTGTTCTACATGTACAACTACCCGCACCTGACCGAGTACGACACCCAGGACATGTCGATCGTGCCCGCGTTCGCGACGAAGTGGACGACCTCCGACGACGGCACCACCTGGACCTTCGACACCGTCTCGGGCGCCAAGTGGTCGGACGACCAGCCGCTCACCGCGGAGGACGCCGCCTTCACGCTCTCGATGATCCTCGAGTTCCAGGACGGCCCCACCGGGCAGCTCGCCGGCTTCGTGAGCAACCTCGAGTCGGCCAAGGCCGACGGCGACACCCTCACGCTCGTCTACGCGAAGCCGGTCGCGAACGTGCTCGCGCAGCTCACCCAGCTGCCGATCCTCCCGGAGCACGTATGGAAGGACCTCGCCACGGGCGACGGCAAGCAGATCAGCTCCTTCCAGAACGGCGCCCCGGCCGTGTCGGGCGGCCCCTTCCGGCTCACCCAGTACAAGAAGGACCAGCTGGCGCTCTTCGACGTGAACCCCAACTGGTGGGGCGCCGCCAAGCCGAAGATCGACGGCTTCGGCCTGCAGTTCTTCGCGAACGACGACGCGATGGTCACGGCGCTCAAGACCGGCCAGGTCGACATGATCGGCGAGTCGACGCCCGCCACGGCCGTCGAGACGCTCAAGTCGGCCGGCATGACGGTCGTCACGAACCCGAGCACCGGTTGGTACAACTTCATCATCAACACCAACCCGAAGAAGAAGCACCACCCCGAGCTGCTCGACCCGAAGGTGCGCGAGGCCTTCGAGTACGCGATGGACCGCCAGTCGATGATCGACACCGCGTGGCTCGGCTACGCGGAGCTCGGCTCGACGATCGTCGCCCCCGCGACGGGCTTCCACGACGACCAGGTGCAGCCGCTGCCCTTCGACGTCGCGAAGGCCAACGAGATCCTCGACGGCCTCGGCTACGCCAAGGGCTCCGACGGCATCCGGGTCGCGAACGGCGTGCCGATGAGCTACGAGGTGGTGTTCCCGACCGAGATCAACGGCGCGGGCGACCGGATGTTCCAGATCATCAAGAACGGCCTCGAGGAGGCCGGGGTGAAGGTCGAGATGCGCAAGATGGATCCGGATGCCGCGAACTCGGCGATCCTCGGCGACGGCGACACCTACGCCGACTTCGACCTCGCCATGTGGGACTGGATCCCGCCGGTCGACCCCGACTTCCAGCTCAGCGTGCTGCTGTGCTCGCAGTGGGGCAACAACAACGACAGCGGCTACTGCAACCCCGCCTACGACAAGCTCTACGACGAGCAGGGCTCGGCCGCCGACGAGGACGCGCGCCGCGCCGTCATCGACCAGATGCAGCAGCTCGCCTTCGACGAGCGACCCTACATCGTGCTGCTCTACCAGGACGTCATCGAGGCGCACTCGCCCGCGTGGACGGGCTTCCTGCCCTCGCCGCTCGTCGGGTCGGTCAACAATCTGTCGACCCAGACGCTCCTGCAGGTCCACCGAGTGTCGAAGTGACGCTCCACCTCACCGGTGTCCGGCCGGAGGCGCTCGAGGGTTACCTCGCCGCCTACGCCGGAGCCACGGTGATCGTCGGCGACCCGAACGCCGGCGGCACCGCCCGGGATGCGGTCGGCCTCCTCGACCGCATCCCGGGGCTCGACGTGCGGGCGCTCGCGGCCCTCGACCCCGGCTTCGACGGGGAGCTCGGCAGCCTCACGATCGCGACCGCCGGCTCGCGCCGCGTCGTGATCGTCGGCCTCGGTCGCGACCCGCAGCCCGAGGCGCTGTTCGCGGCGGCGCTCGCCGCCTCGCGCGCGGCATCCGGTGACGCCGTCTCGCTGCTCGCCGCGGGCGCCGACGCGCGCACCGCGGGCCTCCTCGCCCAGGGCCACGCGGCGGGCGCCTGGCGCTACCGCGACGAGCCGGATGCCGCTCTCGCGCTCGTCTCCCCGCACGCTCTCGACGCCGAGCTCGCGCGGGCCGGGCTGCTCGCCGACGTCTCCGGATGGGTGCGCCGCACGATCGAGACGCCGCCCAACCTGCTCGGTCCGGGTGCCTTCGCCGAGGCGGTGCGCGCGATGTGCGCGCGCGTCGCCGGCGACGCCGTCGAGGTCGCGGTCTGGGATGCCGCCGAGCTCGCCCGCCGCGGCTTCGGCGCGACCCTCGCCGTGGGCGCGGGCGGATCGGAGCCCCCGCTCGCGGTGGAGCTGCGGGTCGCGGGCGAGGGGCCCGCGACGGCGCTCGCCGGCAAGGGCATCACCTTCGACGCCGGCGGCACGAACCTCAAGCGCGACGCCTCCGAGCTCGCCTGGATGAAGTCGGATCTCGCGGCGGCCGCCTGCGTCGCGGGCGCGGTCGCGGTCGCCGCCGCGCTCGGCACCGGCCCGCTGCACGCCGTGCTGCCGGTGGCCGAGAACCTGCCCGGAGCCCGGGCGCAGCGCCCGGGCGACGTGGTGACGCATCCGGACGGCCGCACGACGGAGGTCGTCGACACCGACTGCGAGGGACGGCTCGTGCTCGCCGACGCCCTCGCCCACCTCGCGGCCGAGAACCCGGCACGGCTCGTCGACGTCGGCACGCTGACCGACTCGGGTGCCGTCGGCACCGCGTTCTGGGGGTGCTGGAGCACCTCGGCGCCGCTTGCCGAGGAGCTGCTCGCGGCGGGGCGCACGGCGGCGGACCCGGGCTGGCGGCTGCCGCTGCATCCGGGCTATGCGACGCTGCTGCGCTCGCGGGTGGCCGACATCGCGAACGCGCCGTCGGACGAGCAGGACGCCGGGCGTCACGCCGCCACCTACCTGTGCAGCTTCGTCGGCGAGGTGCCGTGGGTGCACGTCGACAACGGCTCGTCGGCGTGGCTCGAGCGCGACGCGTGGCCCTGGCCGGAGGGCCCGACGGATGTGCCGCTGCGCGCCCTGGTCGAGTGGCTGGCACCCCGCCCCTGACGGCTTTGCCCCACTCATCATTATGAGTATGATGAGCGGGAACCCACGGAAAGAGAACTCCATGACGACCACCTTCGCCACCTCGTTCGACGCCCGCACCGCGGAGAGCAAGCGCCTCTTCGAGCGCGCCAAGCTCACGGTGCCCGGCGGCGCGGGCAGCACCGCGCGGCTGCCCCGCAACGGGTGGAAGCCGTATCCGCTGTTCATCGCGGAGGGCGAGGGCTCGCGCATCCGCGACGTCGACGGCAACGAGTACATCGACTACCTGCTCGGCCTCGGCCCGATGATCCTCGGCCACCGCCACCCCGGCATCACCCGCGCGGTCACCGAGGCGGTCGAGAACTACGGCACCTGCTTCGGCCTGCCCTACGAGCTCGAGATCGAGGCCGCCGAGAAGGTCGCCGCCGCCGTGCCGAGCGTCGAGCAGGTGCGCTTCGCCAACTCCGGATCGGAGGCCGTCGGCACCGCCGTGCGCCTCGCGCGCGCCACGACCGGTCGTCCCCTCATCGTGCGCTTCGAGGGCCACTACCACGGCTGGCAGGACACCGTGTACTGGTCGAACCACGTCGACCCGCAGCTCGCGGGCCCGGCCGACCACCCGCGCCCCGTCGCGATGGGCCCGGGCGTGCCCGCCGAGCTCGAGCCCACGCTCGTCGTGCTGAGCTGGAACGACCCCGAGAGCTTCGTCGCGCTCATGGACGAGCGCGGTGACCAGGTCGCGGCCGTCATCACCGAGCCCGCCGTGTTCAACACCGGCTGCATCCTGCCCGAGCCCGGCTACCTCGAGCTGCTGCGCTCCGAGACGCGCAAGCACGGCGCCATGCTGATCTTCGACGAGGTCATCACCGGCTTCCGCTTCGCGCGCGGCGGCGCCCAGGAGTGGTTCGGCATCGACCCCGACCTCACGACCTTCGCCAAGGGCATCGGCGGCGGCTTCCCCGTCGCGGCCATCGGCGGCACGAAGGAGGCCATGCGGCTCATCGCCGACGGCACCTACTCGCACTCCGGCACCTACAACGCCAACGTCGTGCAGTGCGCCGCCGTCTCGGCCACCATGGACGTGCTCGCCGAGCCCGGCCTCTACGAGCGTCAGCGCGCGCTCGGCGACCGGCTCGCCCGCGGCCTCGAGACGATCGCGGCCGAGAAGGGCATCGACGCGTTCGTGGAGGGGATCGGCACCGTCTTCCAGCTCTGGTTCGCGAAGAACCGCATCCGCAACTGGCGCGAGGCCGAGGCGAACGCCCGCGAGGACATCTTCACCCGCTGGTACGAGGAGATGAACGTGCGCGGCGTGCTGTTCCACCCGCTGCAGTTCGAGAACCTCTTCGTCTCCCTGGTGCACGACGACCGCGACATCGACGAGACCCTGACGGCGGCCGAGGACGCCATGGGCGTCATCGCGCGCGAGTTCTAGAGTCGTCGTGGGGCATCGGGGCGTCCGGATGCCGGAGGGAGCGATCCGTGGCGGATGACGCGCCGGTCGTCCTCGGCGTCGACCTCGGCACGAGCGGCATCAAGGTCGTCGCCGTCGACGACGAGGGCCGCACGGTCGCCCGCGCCCGCGCCGGCTACCCGACCGCGCGCCCGGAGCCCGACGCCGCCGAGCAGGACCCGGCCGACTGGTACGCGGCGCTCGACCGCGCCCTCGAGGCCCTCCGCGCCGAGGTGGACCCCGCCCGCTGGGCAGGCATGGGCCTCTCCGCGATGCTGCCGACCCTCGTCTCGCTCGACGCCGACGACGAGCCGATCGGGCCGGCGCTCACCTGGGAGGACGGCCGCGCCGAGCCCGACGCCGAGCGCCTGCTCGCCCGCGTCGGCGCGCTCGGCGTCGCCCGCACGACCGGCCAGCAGCTCGACGGCCGCTACCTGCTGCCGATGCACGTCCGGCGCCTGCGCCTCGGCCCGGCCGCGGGCGGAACGGGGGCGGATGCCGGGGTCGCCGGCGCCAAGGACGTGCTGTTCCGGCACCTCACGGGCGAGCTGCTCACCGATCCGAGCACCGCGGCCGGCTACGGCGCCTACGCCCTGCGCACCGGCGCGTGGGACCCGGAGCTGCTCGCCGCGGCCGAGGTGGCACGGGTGCCGGCGGTCGCCGCCTCGGCCACCGCGCGCCCGCTGCGTGCCGCGCTCGCCGAGCGCTGGGGCTGCGCCGAGGCGTTGCCGGTCGTGCTCGGCGCGGCGGACTCGGTGCTCGGCGCCTACGGGCTCGGCGTCACCCGACCCACGGCGATCGCCTACATCGCCGGCACGAGCAACGTCGTCCTCGCCTGCGCGCCCCGCCTGCCCGACGACCCCGAGGGCCGCTACCTCGTCACCCCGCTCGCGGCCGGAGGCTTCGGCGTCGAGCTCGACCTCATGACCTCCGGCTCCGCCGTCGCCTGGCTCGCCGCGCTCACCGGCACCGATGCATCCGCGCTCGCCGAGGAGGCCGAGGCCACCGCCCTCGCCGACGCGCCGATCGTGCTGCCCTACCTCGCCCCCGGGGAGCAGGGCGCGCTCTGGGACCCGGAGCTCGTCGGCGCCGTCGAAGGGATCACGCTGCGCACCACGCGCGCCGAGCTCGCCCGCGGGCTGCTCGGCGGCATCGTGCTCGAGACCCGGCGCTGCCTCGACGCCCTGCCCGAGGAGCTGCGCGGCTCCGCGCGCGAGATCGTGGTCAGCGGATCGGGCGGCCGGGCCGCGGTCTTCCGCCAGGATCTCGCCGACGCGACCGGGCGCCGCGTGGTGTTCGACCCGCGCGAGCACGACCACTCGGCGGTCGGCGCCGCCCGCCTCGCCGGACGGGTGCTGCGCGGCTGGCCCGAGCCCGAGGTGCGCCACGACGGCGCGCTCGTCGCCGAGCCCGATCCGGAGGCCGCCGCCGCCTGGCGCGAGCGCTTCGCCCGCCACGAGAGGCTGCGCCTCTCCCAACGCGAATCGAGGGAGAGATGAGCGACACGCTGACCCCGCACGACATCGACCTGAGCCTCTACCCCGACGGCACGAGCCTCGACGCCGAGGGGCGGATGCTCATCGGCGGCTGCGCGGTCGCCGACCTCGCCGAGCGGTACGGCACCCCCGCCTACCTCATCGACGAGGGCGCGCTGCGGCGCCGGGCTCGCGAGTACGTCGACGCCTTCCGCCGGCGCCACGCGAACTCGCTCGTGCTGTTTGCCGCCAAGTCGTTCCCCTCGGCATCCGTCATCGGCGTGACCGCCCAGGAGGGCTGCGGCACCGACACCGCCGCCGCGGGAGAGCTGCGCCTCGCCGTCGCGGCGGGCGCCGACCCCGCGAAGATGGTGTTCCACGGCAACGCCAAGACCGACGACGACATCGCCGCCGCCATCCGCCACCGCGTGCGCTACATCGTGATCGACAACCTCGACGACGTGGAGCGCATCGCGCGCCTCGCCGACGAGCCCGTGCCCGTGCTGCTGCGGGTCAGCCCGAGCGTCGCCGCGAAGACCCACGAGGCCATGGCGACCGGCCACGACGCCTCGAAGTTCGGCATCCCGACCGCCCAGGTGCCCGAGGTGATCGCCGCCATCCGGCGGGAACGGATGCTCGACCTCCGCGGCCTGCACGCCCACGTCGGCTCGCAGCTGCTCTCGCTCGAGCAGTTCGAGGCGGAGGTCGCGGCGCTCGCCGAGTTCGAGCGCTTCGGCGTCTACGACCTCGGCGGCGGCCTCGGCGTGCGCTACGTGCGCGAGGACCGCGCGCCGAGCGTCGACGAGTACGCCGAGCTCGTGGTGTCGCGCGTGCACCGACAGCTCGGCGACGACGTCGAGCTGCTCGTCGAGCCCGGTCGCTCGATGGGGGCGCGCAACGGCGTGACGGCGTACCGCGTGGTGACCGTCAAGCGCGGCGTCAAGACCCACGCGGCCGTCGACGGCGGCATGGGCGACAACCTCGAGGTGTCGCTCTACGGCCAGGCCTTCGAGCCCGCGGTCATCGACCGCTCGGGGCCCGCCGAGACGGTCGACGTGGTGGGCCGACACTGCGAGTCGGGCGACTATCTGGCGAAGGACGCGCGCGTCGTGGCGCCGCGGGTCGGCGACCTCGTCACCGTGCCGGTCACGGGCGCCTACTGCTACACGATGTCGAACAACTACAACACGGCGCTGCGGCCGCCCGTGGTGTTCTGCTCCGACGGCGGCTCGCGGCTCGCGGTGCGCCGCGAGACCTTCGA
The DNA here is from genome assembly GCA_030150265.1 of Protaetiibacter sp. Taxonomy (GTDB): domain Bacteria; phylum Actinomycetota; class Actinomycetes; order Actinomycetales; family Microbacteriaceae; genus Homoserinibacter. Next base: position 334,072 of record JASLGG010000032.1, on the reverse strand, counting down.
CGACCTCCTGCGCCGCGAGCAGCTGCTGGAGCGCGGATGACGACGCCCGGCGAGGTCGCGGCCCGCATCGCCGCCGCATGGGGCGTGCCGGGCGGCGCCGTCGCGGTCGCGGATGCGGACGGCGGGGTCGCGGAGTGGGCCTTCGGCGTCGCAGACCTCGCGAGCGGCGCCCCCGCGACCTCCGGGCACCTCTTCGAGATCGGCTCCATCAGCAAGATCACGACGGCGCTCGTGATCCTGACGCTCGTCGACGACGGCCTGCTGCGCCTCGACCAGCCGGTGTCCGAGCTGCTCGACGGCCTCCCCACGGGCCTTCGCGGATCCGAGCTCACCCTCGAGCGGCTGCTCTCGCACACGGCGGGGCTCGTCGCCTCGATCGACGCGCTCCCCGACGAGGCCGGACAGGTCGCCGGCTACCCGGGCGAGCCCGCGGCACCCGGGGTGTTCCACTACTCCAACGTCGGCTACCTGCTGCTCGGGCTCGTCGGCGCACGCGCCGGCGGCCGCCCCTTCCCCGAGCTCGTCCGCGAGCGCGTGCTGCTGCCCGCCGGGATGCGGTCGACGCTCCCCCGGGTCACCTACGACGACCTGCCGCTCCTCGCCCGCGGCACGAGCCGCGTCGCCGACGACCGGCCCTGGGTCCCGGGCGACCCGCTCCAGCACGCACCCGTGCTCGAGGTGGCGGGCGCCGACGGGAGCCTCGCCTCCCCCGTGGCGGACCTCGTGCGCCTCGGCCGGCTGCTGCTCGCGCGCGGGGCGACGGATCACGGCGCCCGCGTGATCTCGGAGGACTCCTTCGCGCGCATGACCGGCGCGCTCGCCCCCGAGGGCGAGGACGTCGTCGTCGTGCCGGGTGCCGCCCCCACGCTCTCGAGCCGCTACGGCCTCGGCGTCAACGTCGAGCGCACCCCTGCCGGGGTCGTGCTGAGCCACGGCGGCGGCATGGTCGGCTACGCCTCCTTCCTGCACGTCGACGTCGCGACGGGACGCGTCGTCGCGGTCGTGACGACCGCCGACGGCGACTCGCCGGTCGCCGAGGCGATCGCCCGCACGATCGCCGCGGGCGGCGACGACGCGCTCGACCCGGCGCTGTGGGCGAGCGGCGCGGGCGAGGCTGTGCCGCGCTCGGCGCACGGGCGCACCGGACGCTTCACGGCATCCGGGAGCGCCGGCGAGCGCGTGCTGGAGGTGACCGCGACCGCGGATGCGCCCGGCCGCGTGCGGCTCGACGTCGCGCTCGACGGCGTCACGGCGCCGCTCCTGTGGGGGTGGGGCGATCGGGCCGTCACCCGGCATCCGGCGCTGCGCGGCTTCGCGCTCACCGTCGACCCCGCCGGCTGGGCGTGGGGCCCGCTGCTGTTCCGGCGCGAGCCGCTCGCCGCCGAGCCCGCGCCGCCCGCCGACGCGGTCGCGCACCTCGGGCACTACCGCTCCTACAGCCCGTGGTTCCCTGACTTCCGCGTCGTCGCACGCGACGGGGGCCTCTGGCTCATCGCGTCCGGAGGCGTCGAGGCGCCCTCCGCGGACACCCCGCTCGTGCCGCTCGGCGACGGCCTCTACCGGGTCGGCGCCGATCCCGCGCTGCCCGAGCGCATCCGGTTCGCCCCGCCCGTCGACGGCAGCTCGCCGTGGGCCGAACGCGACGGATGCCGCTACTCGAGAGCCTTCACCGCGTAGCCTGTGACCGTGGGGGGCACGACGCGCGACTCGACCGTGGTGCACGTGCGCCCCAAGGTGTCGCTCCTCAGCAACGCGCTCGCCGCGATCCTGCTCGGGACGACCCCGCTCTTCGCGGTCGCGTACTGGTTCGCCGCCACCCACGGCGGCCTGCTCGTCGTCGGCGTCGCCCACGCGGTCACCGTGTCGTTCGCCCTGCTGCTGCTCTGGCGGCAGCTCAACGTGTACTGCGCCGTCACCGCGACCGAGCTGATCGGCAACGGCATCTTCACCCCGCTCGTGCGCGTGCCGCTCGGCCGCATCCGCCGCGTGCTGCTCGTGCCCACCTATGTGGGCGCGGTGCCGCAGCCGGTGATGCAGCTGCTCGTGACGGATGCCGACGGTCGCCGGGTGTTCCGGATGCGCGGCAACTTCTGGCACGAGGCCGATCTGCGCACGCTCGCCGCAGCGCTCCCCGTGCCCGCCGAGCAGGTGGCCGAGCCGATGACGCGCCGCGACTTCTTCCGCACCTACCAGGGGTCCGCGTACTGGTTCGAGGGCAGTCGGCTGCTGCAGGTGGCGCTCCTCACCGTGCTCGCGATCGGCGGCCTCGCCCTCGCCGTCTGGATCATGTCGCTGCTCGGCCTGCCCGTCCGGTTCTGAGACCGGCGCCGCCGATCACGGCGGCGCACAACAACTCAGCGCGGGGAGATCCAGCGGCCCAGAACGGGGCCGCGGGGGCTCGAGGAGGGCAGGTCCTCGAAGCCGAGGGCACGGTAGAAGCCGTAGCCGGCGGTGTTCGCGGGGTCCATCGTGAGGTAGACCCCCGGCACCGACGCCTTCGCGAGCGAGGTGATGAGCATGCTCTCGATGAGCGTGCGCCCGTAGCCGCGGCCCTGCGCCTCGGGCAGCAGGTCGATGTGCAGGTGCGCCGGATACTCGTCCACCTCCGGGATGAACAGCACCTCGGGGTGGTGGCCGCGGCGCACCAGGTGGTCCTCGTCGGTGGAGGGTTCGACGGGCTCCGGGTAGCGCTCGGCGAACCACGGCGTCCATCGCGCCCGCCACCAGCGCACGAACGCCCGGGTGTCGGGCGTCGCGACGAGGTAGCCGAGCGGCCCGTCGCCCTCGTCGACCACCCACGCCCAGTCGGGCGCCGCCGTCACGTACGGCTCGAGGAAGAGATCGGGCAGCAGGTCGTCGGTCGACCAGCGGCCGGTGGCGTCTCCCCCGGCCGCCCCGGTGCGCACGCAGATCTCGCGCAGCCGCCCGAGGTCGTCCGGTCGGTAGCGGCGGATGGCGTCGTCGCTCATCAGACGGCGGCGACCGCGGCGGCGCGGTCCTCGAGCCCCCATGCCTGCCCGTAGCCGCCCTCGGCCTCCGGTCGCGCCATGAGCTCGAGGAACGGGGCCGCCGGGAAGGCCTCCGGCCCCAGCACGCCGCTTCCGGACCAGCTCCCGTTCGCGAGCAGCTCGAGCGCGATCACCGGGTTGAGGGCGGTCTGCCACACGACGCACTGGCTCTCGTACTCGGCCATCGTCCACTCGTTGTCGGAGACGTGGTAGAGGTACACCTCGCGCGGCTGCCCGTCGACGCCACGACCGGTGACCCACACGCCCGCGCAGGTCTTGCCCGTCATCCGGGGGCCGATCGTGGCGGGGTCGGGCAGCGAGGCGGCCACGACATCCCGGGGGGCCACCTCGACGGGGCCGTTCGCGCTGCGCACCCGGAGGGGCGCCGTCTTGTCGAGGCCCAGCAGATTGAGCGTCTTGAGCACGCCGATGAACTCGTCGCCGAGCCCGTACTTGAAGGTGACCCGCTTGGCGTCGAGGAAGCGCGGCATGAGCAGCACCTCCTCGTGCTCGACGTTGACGCACTCGACGGGCCCGATGCCCTCGGGGAAGTCGAACACCTCGGGCTCCGAGAACGGCTCGGTCGTGTACCAGCCGCGGTCCTTCTCCCAGATCACGGGCGGGTTGAGGCACTCCTCGATGGTGGTCCAGATCGAGAACGACGGGGCGAAGATCTCGTTGCCCGCCTCGTCGCGCACCACGAGGTTGGCGCCGTCGCGGGTGCCGAGCTCGTCGATCTCGCTGAACAGCTCGTCGGAGGCGTAGCGGGCGAAGACGTCGGAGAGCCCGGGCTCGACGCCCATGCCGACGAGCGCGAGGCGGCCGGCCTTCTCCCAGTCGGGCGCCTGGGCGAACTGGTCGTCGCCGAGCTTCACGCCGGTCTCGGAGTAGGGGCGCTCGGGGTGCGGCTCCGAGAGGCTCATCGCCATGTCGAGGTAGTCGGCGCCCGCCGCGAGCGCGCCCGCGAAGATCGTCGGCACGAACTTCGGCTCGACGGCGTTCATCACGTGCGTGGCGCCGTGCTCGCGCGCGACCGCCGCCACCGAGTCGGGGTCGGATGCGTCGATCCGCGACGCGACGAAGCGCCCGTTCTGGGGTCCGTGCTTCGCCTCGATCCAGGCGATCGTGCGCTCCGCGCGGGCGATGTCGTAGTCGCTGACGACGATGGTCTCGAAGAAGGCGCGTCGGGCGGCGATCTTGGCGATGGCATCTCCGACACCGCCCGCCCCCACCAGCAGGATTCTCATGCCACGAGGCTATCGGGGCGGCGCGTGCCCCTGCCAGTGGGCGTGGAGGCTCGGGACGGCGGATGCGCGGCTCAGCCCGCCGCGCGCGCCGCCTCCACGAACGCGCGCACCGCGGCGATGTCCTTGCGGAACCCGCCGCCGGGCAGCGGCTCGTTGGTGCGGGTGAGCGAGTCGACGGCGAAGGGCCTCACGACCGCGATCGCCTCGGCGACGTTCGCGGGGCTGAGTCCGCCCGCCAGGATCACGGGCACGTCGACCGCCTCGACGATCGCCGCGCTCACCGCCCAGTCGTGGGTGGCACCGGCCGCGCCGATGGCGTTCAGCTCGGTGGAGTAGGTGTCGAGGATGAGGTAGTCGGCGAGCGGCGCGAACTCCTTCGCGACCTCGACCGACTCCTGGCCCCCCACCGGGATCGCCTGCATGAGCTTCGTGTCGCCGATGCGTGCCCGGATGCGGGCGACCGCCGCCGCGTCGACGACCGCGATGTCGCCGCACAGGTGCAGCACATCCGGCTTCACCGCGTCGACCATCGCGACGATGTCGTCCTCGTCGTCCTCGACACTCAGTGCCACCACGACAGCCCGCTCGTGCGCGGCGTCGCGGATGGCGCGCGCCTGCGCGAAGCCGATCTCGCCCGGCAGGCCGCGGTCGGCGGGGGTCAGGCCGATGAAGTCGACCCCCTGCTCGATGACGGCGAGGGCCTCCTCGACGGTCTGCATCGTGTAGATCTGGGTCTTCATGGGGTGGCCTTTCGGTCTGCGGGCCCGCGCGCGGGCGTCCGGTGGGGGGGTCGGAGGGGTCAGAGGTGCTTGCCCTGGATCGCCCGCGCGATGCGGCTCTCGGCCTCGCTCGTCGCGTCGAGGTGGCGGAGCGCGTAGACGATCGAGAGCGCGTCGACGATCGCGAGCTGGGCGAGCCCGCCCGCGTACGGCTCGCCGCGCACCTCGCGCGAGACCGCCACGAGGCACTCGTCCGCGAGGCGGGCGAGGGGCGAGGCGGCGTTGCCGGTGATCACGACGATCCGGATGCCGCGAGCGTGCGCGAGCTCGGCCACCGCGAGCAGGTCCTTGGTGGTGCCCGAGTAGCTGACTGCGATCACGAGGTCGCCGGGCTCGAGGAGCGCCGCGCGGGCGAGCTGGTTCTGGCTGTCGGCGGGAGCCGTGCAGTGCAGCCCGAGGCGCAGCAGGCGCAGGTCGATGGACTGGGCCACGATCTGGGAGGCGCCGACCGCGCACACGAGCGTGGTGCGGGCGCTCTCGAGGTAGCCGACGACGCGGTCGAGGGAGGCCGGGTCGAGGAGGGAGGCGGTGTCGTTCATCGCCTGGCTGCTGGCGGCGAAGAGCTTGCGCACGACGTCGGCCGTCGAGTCGCCCTCCTCGAGGTCGTGCTGCAGCAGTTGCGCGGGCGACACGAGGTCCTGCGCGATGGCGAGCTTGACGGCGGTGTAGCCGTCGAAGCCGGCGGTGCGGCACATCCGCAGCACGGTGGTGTCGCTCACCCGGCACTCGTCGGCGAGCTGCGACATCGAGAGCGCGAGCAGCGGCTCGGGGTGGGCGAGCACCCACTCGGCGACCGTGCGCTCGGCGGAGGTCATCGCGGCGAGGCTGCCGCGGATGCGGGCGGCTGCGCCGCCGTCGGCACGCTGCTCGGCCATGTCCCCTCCGCTCCCGCTCGCCGAAATGGTATCACCACGAAGAATCGCAGATGCCTGTGGTTTTGCTACTATCGGCTCGACGGCATCCGCGAGACGGCACGGGAGGCGACGCGATGGTCATCGGGTTCCTGGGCGACCTCAACGCCGACCTGACGCTGCACATCGACCACTACCCCCGCGAGGGGGAGGACGGCATCGCGCACGCGCAGACCCGCTCGCTCGGCGGCTCGGTCGTCAACACGGCCGTCGTGGCGAGCCGCCTCGGCGCCCCGGGACGGATGTTCGTGCGCGTCGGGCAGGACGCCGACGGCGAGCACTCCCGCGCCGAGATGGCGGCCGAGGGGCTCGACGTCTCGGCCGTGCAGTTCGACCCGCGGGAGCCCACCCAGACCAACATCACGATCGTGACCGACGGCGGCCAGCGCACCATGTTCGCCTACCGCGGCACGAGCCGACGCCTCACGGTGCCGACCGCGCCGCAGCTCGCCGACGTCGAGCACCTGCACGTCTCGGCGTACTCCTTCTACGAGGGGGAGCAGCGCCGCACCGCGACCACCGTGATCGAGCGGATCGCCGCCCGCGGCGGCACGGTGAGCGTCGACATCCCCGCGGTGCCTCCCGACGAGGCGATCGCCGCGCTCGCCGCCGTGCTGCCCGGCGTGACCCTGCTCGTGGGCGACGCCGGCGACCTCGCGCGCGCCGCGGAGGCGGCGGGAGCCCCCGCGCTCGACGGGCTCGCCGCGACGGTGGTCGTGAAGCACGGCGCGGAGGGCTGCACCGTGATCGCCGGCGACCGCATCCGGGTTCCCGCGCTCTCCCCCGCCGTGGTCGACACCACGGGCGCGGGCGACGCCTTCACCGCGGCCTTCCTGGTGGCTCGCCGCGACGGCCTCGACGCCGAGGCCGCCGCCCTCGTCGCCAACGCGGCGGGCGGCGCGGCCACCACGGTCGTGGGCGCGGGGCGCGCGTTCCCGCGCATCGAGGTCATGCGCGCGCTGCTCGCGGCATCGCCTCACCCGGCCGCGGCGGAGGCCGAGCGCTGGGTCGCGGCGCGCGTCAGGAGCTGAGCCGCGACTCGCTCCCGAGCGGCTCCCGGCGCAGCAGCGGCAGCAGGGCGCACCAGACGAGCACCGCGACGCCGCCCCCGAGGAGCGCCCCGCCGAGGGTGTCGGTGAGCCAGTGGGCGCCGAGGTAGGTGCGGCTCACCGCCATCGCCACGACGTACACCGCGCCGAGCACCCAGATCCAGACCCGCCGCAGCAGCAGGCCCAGCACGACGGCGATCACCGCGGCGTTCGTCACGTGCCCCGAGGGGAACGAGCCGTTGTCGAGCGGCAGCAGGATCTCCTCCGGCCGATGCCGGCCGAAGGCGGCCTTGAGCAGCTGGCACAGCGCCGAGCCGAGGGCGGAGGCGAGCACGAAGGCGAGCGCCGACCACGGCCGCCGCGCGAACAGGAACGCGATCGCGACGCCGATCGGCACCACGAGGATCGCGACCCAGCCGCCGCCCGCGACGTCGAACACCCGGGCGATCGCCTCGCCCCCGGGACCCCGGTGCTCGAGCATCTCGCGCATCCAGTCGAGATCGATCAGGTTCGGCTCGTGCGAGCGGAACGACACGAGTGCCCCGAGACCCAGCGTCAGCAGCACCGCAGCCGCACCCGCGTAGACCAACGGGCGCCGGGATGCGGGCTCGGGCAGCTGCATCCGCCTACCGTAGCCGTGACGCACGACGACCGCTACGCCTCGAGCGGCGGCACGTGGCTCGGCCGCACGACCGTCCACAGCACGAGGATCGCGATCGAGATCGCGACCACCATGACGCCCGCCATCGGGATCGCGTCGGTGATCGTGAAGAGGCCCACGATGGGCGACACGAGGCCCGCGACGCCGAAGTTCGCGGCACCCAGCAGCGAAGCCGCGGTGCCCGCCTCGTGCCCGTGGCGCACGAGCGCGAGGGCCGTGATCGCCGGGAAGTTGAAGCCGCATCCGGCGATGAAGAACCACAGCGGGATGACGATGCCGAGGAACCCGGCACCGGATGCGTCGAGCACCATGATCGCGCCCGCCGCGGTCAGCTGCAGGAGCGTCGCGCCCGCCACGATCCACTGCGGGCCGATGCGCTTCTGCAGCCGGCTCGAGGTCTGCACGCCCACGATCACGCCGATCGAGTTGATTCCGAAGAGCAGGCCGTACTCCTGCGCGCTCAGCGCATAGACCTCCTGGAACAGGAACGGCGAGCTGGAGAGGTAGCCGAACAGCGCGGAGAAGTTCATGCCCGCGATGAGCACCGCGCCCACGTAGATCCGGTCGCGGAACAGCGCGCTGTAGCGCTGCCCCACCGAGGAGTGCCCGCGCACACGGCGAGCCTCGACCGGCAGCGTCTCACGCAGGAAGAGCGCGTTCGCGACGAGCACGAGGATGCCGAACACCGAGAGGAAGCCGAAGAGGCCGCGCCAGTCGACCACGAGCAGCAGCTGGGAGCCGATCACCGGCGCGATCACCGGCGCGAGCCCGCTCACGAGCGCGAGGCGGCTCAGCATCCGCACGAGCGGGTAGCCGCCGAAGAGGTCGCGCACCATCGCCATGGCGACCACCGAGCCGGCGGCCGCGCCGACGCCCTGCAGCAGGCGCGCGACGCTCAGCCAGAACAGGTCGGGGGCGAACGCGGCACCGAGGCAGGCGAGGATGTGCACGGCCGTCGCGGCCAGCAGCGGACGACGGCGTCCGACCTGGTCGGAGAGCGGGCCGACGAAGAGCTGCCCGAGCGCGAAGCCGATCATCGTCGCGGTGAGCGTGAGCTGCACGGCGGCGGTCGGGGCGCCGAGGTCGGTCTCGAGCACCGGGAGCGCCGGGAGATAGAGGTCGATCGTGAACGGTCCGAGAGCCGTCAGCGCCCCCAGCACCAGGATGTAGGTCAGCCGCTCGCCGCGCGAGAGCGCGTCGCCGGGATGCACGACGGGCGGCATGGGGCACCTCGAGATCGAAGGGATGGCGGATGCGGCGGCCGGGAAGCCGGACTGCCCGGCGGCCGACAGAGAAAACGGAGAGGGTTCACCTCTCCGTGTCGGGCCAGTCTATGTGACGCCTCAACATCGGGATGGGCGGGCGATCATCTCTTCGATACTTCTCGATCTTGATTGCCCATTCACTAGATGATCTGTTCTATTCCTGGTATCCTGGCTGCGGGCGCACAACCGAACATCTCTTGGAGCATCCGGTCATGCACGCCCTCTCCCTCCGCGACACCGCCGCAGCCGTGCTGCGCGCCGTCGACGAGGTCGAGTCGCTCTCGACGGAGCAGTTCCTCGAGCTGCTGGTCGGGCTCGGCGAGCTCTCGCGCACGGTGGACGCACTGGGCGCGACGGCGGATGCCGAGCTCACCCGGCGGGTGCAGACCGATCCGGGGTTCCGTCGCGCCGCGCTCGGCGGCGAGGTGGGAGGCCGTGCCGCTTCCGAGCTCATGCGCGACGCGAGCGGCCTCGACGACGACACCCTGCACGCCTGGCGGGTCGTGGGCGCGGCGATCGCACCCCGGGTCTCGCTGCAAGGCGAGCTGCTGGCACCGCGGCACGAGCCGCTCGCCGAGGCCGTGCGGACCGCGGCGCTCGGGGCCCGGCACGCCGCCGTCATCGTGCGCGGCATCGACGCGGTCGCCGACCACGCGGATGCCGACACCCTGCACGCGCTCGAGACGACCGTCGTGGGGTGCGCGGCGACGCTCACCGTGCGGCAGCTCGCCCGGCTCGTGCGGAGACTGCCCGACCACCTCGACCCCGACGGCGCCGAGCCACGGGAGGAGGCGCTGCGCGAGCGCAGCCGGCTGACGGTGCGGCAGTTGGAGAACGGCATGACCCGGCTCGTGGCGGAACTCCATCCGGAGGCGGCGGGCTTCGTGCTCGCGGCGCTCGACGCGCGCACCGCGCCGCGGAGGGTGACGTTCGCCACCGCGCTGGCCGCCGCCGGGTCGGTCGCCGACCCGTCCACGCTCGCCGACACCCGCCCTCTCGCCCGGCGGCGGGCCGATGCCCTCGCCGAGCTCTGCCGCGAGGCGCTCGGTCGCGATCGCGGCTCGCTCGCCGGCACCTCGGTCACGATGCTCGTCACGGTGCCGCTCCAGACCCTGCGCAGCGGCACCGGCACGGCCGAGATCGCGGGCGTCGACGAGCCGATCTGCGCGCGCACCGCCCGACGGCTCGCCGCATCCGCCGAGATCATCCCGGTGGTACTCGGCGCGGAGTCCGAGGTGCTCGACCTCGGCCGCGCGGCGCGCCTGTTCTCCGAGGCCCAGCGGCGCGCGATGGTCGCCCGCGACGGCGGATGCGTCTGGCCTGGATGCGCGGCACCGCCCGCCTGGTGCGAGGCGGCCCACCTCGATCCCTGGCTCACCGGCGGCCCGACGGACCTCGACAACGGCGCACTGCTCTGCGCCCACCATCACCACCGCTTCGATCGCGATGGCTGGACGCTGCGCCGGGAGCGGGGAGTCCCCTACCTCGTCCCGCCGCCCTGGCTCGACCCGACCCGCACCCCGCGGCGCGGCGGACGCCTGCCCGCGGCCGCGTGAGCGTGCAGCCGAGCCGCCCGTCACCAATCAAACGTCAACGCACAGTTGACATCTCCACCTGTCAAGATAGGATTGACACTACGAGGATCCGCCTCAGCGCTCGCCCACCCGGATCATCCACGCGGATCGGCTTCGGCCGACGTTCTACGACTACCTGAGGTGACGATGACGGCCAAGATCGCACACGACATCACAGGGCTCGACACGCTCCATCCCGCCCGCAACCCCGCCCACGATGCCGCGCACTTCCGCGCGATCATCGCTGCCGACGAAGCCGTCGCAGAGGCCGAAGCGGCGCTGCGCACCGCCGTGCTGGCCGCTCGCGCGGCGGGCGAGTCGTGGACCGTGATCGGCGCCGCGCTCGGCATCACGCGGCAGGCGGCTCAGCAGCGGTTCTCGCGCCCCTGAGCCGCCCCGGCGCTGAGGCCAGGCGTCAGCGCTCGGGTGATCCCGGCGTCCGCCGCGTGCGGATGAGCTCCTGCAGCCAGCGGGCGGAGTCCTTCGGGATGCGCTCCTGGGTCCGGTAGTCGACGCGCACGATGCCGAAGCGCTTGGAGTATCCGTAGCCCCACTCGAAGTTGTCGAGCAGCGACCACACCTGGTACCCGCGCAGGTCGACGCCCTGCGCCATCGCGCGGTGCGCCGCCGTGAAGTGGCGGTTCAGGTAGTCGACGCGGTCGGCGTCGTGCACGCGCGGTCCGGCATCTGTCATCGTCACCCGATCCGGGAACGCCGCGCCGTTCTCGGTGACCATGAGCGGCTGCCCCGGGAACTGATCGTGCAGCGAGAGCAGCAGCTCCTCGAGCCCCTCGGGCGCGATGTTCCAGCCCATGTCGGTGTACGGCCCCGCCTGCGGCAGGAACTCGACGTCGCGTGAGCCCGGCCACGGCGAGCCGCCCATGTCCTTGTGGCCGTCGTTGCCGGAGCGCGGGCTCACGCCGTCCCACATCCGCACCGTGACGGTGGAGTAGTAGTTGACGCCGAGCACCTCGAGCGGCTGGTTGATCTGCGCGAGGTCGCCGGGGCGCACGAACGCCCAGTCGGTCACCCCCGCGGTGTCCTCGAGGAGGTCGGCGGGGTACTCCCCCTTCAGCATCGGATGTGTGAAGGCCCGGTTGGCGAGCGCGTCGATGCGGCGGCGCGCCTCGGGGCTCGTGCTCCGCCCGTCCGGCTCGTCGTCGCCGCGGATCACGTGGAAGTTGAGCGTGACCGAGAGCTCGGGGTCGCCCGCGGCCGCGTGCCGCACCTCCTGCACGGCGAGCCCGTGCGCGAGGTTCAGGTGGTGCACCGCCGCGAGCGCCGCCGCTCCCTCGGTGCGGCCCGGGGCGTGGGCGCCGGAGCCGTAGCCGAGGTAGGCCGAGCACCAGGGCTCGTTGAGGGTGGTCCAGGTCGCCACCCGGTCGCCGAGCGCCTCCGCGGTGCGCGCCGCGTACTCGGCGAAGCGGTAGGCGGTGTCGCGGTTCGGCCAGCCGCCGGCGTCCTCGAGAGCCTGCGGCAGGTCCCAGTGGTACAGCGTCGCGATCGGACGGATGCCGCGCTCCAGCAGCCCGTCGACGAGCCGGCTGTAGAACGCGATCCCCGCGGGGTTCACCGCGCCCGAGCCGGTGGCCTGGATGCGCGGCCAGGCGATCGAGAAGCGGTACGACTGCAGGCCGAGCTCCGCCATGAGGTCGAGGTCGGACTCCCAGCGGTGGTAGTGGTCGTCGGCCACGTCGCCCGTGTCGCCGTTCCACACCTTGCCGGGGGTGTGGCTGAAGGTGTCCCAGATCGACGGGCCCCGACCGTCCTCGTGGGCGGCTCCCTCGATCTGGTACGAGGCGGTCGCCGAGCCGATCAGGAAGCCGGGCGGGAACTCGAGGCCGGAGTCGCGGTGGTCGGGGGAGCCGGTGGGGGACATTGCTCCAGTCTCCCCCAATGGTGGGGGTCTCGATACGCCGCGCGGCTACTCGGCCAGCGGGGCTGCGGCGGCCGGGTCGCGCAGGATGTCGCCGAAGGCCAGCTCCGCCGCGCCGATGAGGAGGCGGTCGCGCGCGAGGCCCGCGGGACGGATGCGGGTGCCCTCCCACGCGATCGGCAGGGTGCGCGCCGCGACGGCAGCCTCGAGCGCGGGGGCGTCCCAGGCCAGCAGCGTCGCGAGGAAGCCGCCGAGCACCACGAGCTCGGGCCCGAGCACGTTGATCGCGTTGCCGAGGGCGCCGCCGAGCACGATCTGCTGGCGCGCGAGCTCGGCGTGCAGCGCGGGGTCGTTCGAGGCGAGCACCGCCGCCTCGAACTCGGGCTCGTCGAGCGTGCGACGGCCGAGGATCGACATCAGCCGCGCGCGGCTGACCTCCTCCTCGAGGGTCCCGCCGACGGTCGCCCGATGCGCGGGGTCGTCGAGGCGCGGGCGGTTGTGCCCGAACTCGCCCGCGTAGCCGTAGGCGCCGCGGTACGGCTGGCCGTTCACGATGACGCCGCCGCCGATGCCGCTCGCGCCGCCGTTGAGGTAGACGAGCTGGTCGACGCCGCGGCCCACGCCGAAGAGGCGCTCGGCGAGCGCGCCGAGCGTCGCGTCGTTGTCCGCGACGGTCGGCAGCCCGACCACCTGCTCGACGAGGCGTGGGAACGGGCTCTCCCGCCAGCCGAGGTGCGGCGCCCAGCGCACGACGCCGTCGCGTGCCCGCACCAGACCGGGGATGGCGAGCCCGACGCCCATGAGCCGCTTGTCGCGCGCGGGCCCCTCCCGGAGGTCCGCGACGATCCCGCCGATCGCCTCGGCCATCTCCTCCGGTGTCGCGATGCGTCCCAGCTCGTGGCGCACGCGGTGCTCCACCCGGGCGCCCAGGCCCACGAGGCCCACCGTGACGGCGTCGATCTCGGGGTTCACGGCGATCACCGCGGATCGGGGGTCGGGCAGCACCCGTCGCGACGGCCGCCCCACGCGATTGGTCGCCGAGGGGTCGGTCTCCTGCACGAGGCCGAGCTCCACGAGCTCGGCGACGAGGGCGCCGATGGTGGAGCGGTTGAGGCCGGTCAGCGCCGTCAGATCGGCACGCGAGGGGTCCCCTCCGCGGTGCACGAGCTCGAGCACCGTCGAAAGGTTTCGACGGCGGACCGAGTCGACCGTGTCCCCGAGTGCGCCCACCCGCACACTTTAGCGACAACGCGCCCGGATGCCGCCTCCCGCCCCCGAGGTGCGATGGGAGCGCTCCCCCGTGGCACGCTGGGCACACGGGGATGCGGACCGTGTGCGCGGATGTCTATTTTGTTGTGCTTGACGGCAATTGCCGCATCTGCGTATGATCGCCGCATCCCAACCACTTTCGACGTAGTTGTCGAAACTTTCGAGAGGTGTTCGAAGATGAACAGAGCCCGGATCACACGGGTCGGAGCGGTCGCCGCGGCGGCAGCCCTGGCCGTCGGCGGACTCACCGCCTGCCAGACCGGAGGCGACACCGGCGGCGACGGCAAGGTCACCATCACCTGGTGGCACAACGCGACCTCCGACCCGCAGAAGTCCCTGTGGGAGGACGTCGCCAAGGAGTTCGAGACGGCGCATCCGGGCGTCAAGGTCGAGGTCACCGGCTACCAGAACGAGGACCTGCAGCGCACCCTCATCCCGAACGCGCTGCAGTCGGGCGACGCACCCGACCTCTTCATGGTGTGGCCCGGTGGCGAGGTGCGCTCGCAGGTCGAGGCCGGCTACCTCATGGACCTCACCGACGTGATGTCCGACGTCCTCCCGGAGTACGGCGGCACCGTGAAGCCGTGGCAGGTCGACGGCAAGCAGTACGCGATCCCCTACACCTTCGGCATCGAGGGCTTCTGGTACAACAAGGACCTCTTCACGAAGGCCGGTATCGACGCCCCGCCCACGACGCTCCCCGAGCTCGAGGCGGCGAACACGAAGCTGCGCGCGGCCGGCATCACGCCGATCGCGGTCGGCGCCGGCGACCTGTGGCCCGCCGGCCACTGGTGGTACCAGTTCGCGCTCGCGGCGTGCTCGACCGAGACGCTGCAGAAGGCCATCCCCGCGCACGACTTCTCCGACCCCTGCTGGGTCAAGGCGGGCGAGCTGCTGAAGGCCTTCGTCGCCACCAACCCGTTCCAGGACGGCTTCCTCGCGACCTCGGGCCAGCAGGGCGCCGACAGCTCGGCCGGTCTCGTCGCCAACGGCAACGCGGCCATGGAGCTCATGGGCCACTGGAACGCCGGACAGATCGGCTCGCTCACCCCGGACGGACAGGTTCCCGACTGGCTGGGCTGGTTCCCGATGGTGAGCGTCCCGGGCGCCGCGGGTGACCCGACCATCACCATGGGCGGCGGCGACGCCTTCGGCATCTCGAAGAACGCCCCCAAGGAGACGGTCGAGCTGCTGAAGTACATCGCCTCGGCCGACGTGCAGAAGCGGTTCGCCGCGACCGGCGCCGGCATCCCCGCCAACTCGGGTGCCGCCGACGCGGTCACCGACCCGAACCTCAAGGAGATCGCCGCCGGCCTCGCCCGCTCGTCCTACGTGCAGCTGTGGCTCGACAGCGACCTCGGCCCGACCTTCGGCACCCCGCTGAACCAGGCCATCGTCAACCTGATGGCGGGCACCGGCACGCCGCAGGACATCGTCAAGACGCTCGAGGACACCGCCGCGTCGCTCTGACGCGACGAGCGAAGGACCAACGAGCACTCAGCATGACACGCATCACTCAGGCAGGGCCCGCGGTCGCCGCGGGCCCTGCCGCCCACCAGCCCGCCCATCGGCCCGCCCCCCGCGTGCGACGCCCCGAGACGCGCAAGCGGATCGAGATCGCGCTCTTCGCGGGCCCGGCGCTCATCGTCTTCGTCGGCTTCGTGATCCTCCCGGTCGCGCTGGCCGCCGTCTACAGCTTCTTCAACTGGAACGGGCTCGGCCCGCTCGAACGCTTCATCGGCCTCGACAACTACGCGCGCGCCCTCGGCGACCCGCTGTTCCTGAAGTCGATCGGCAACAACGCCACGATCGTGATCCTGTCGCTCCTCATCCAGGGGCCGCTCGCGATCATCGTCGCCCTCCTGCTCAACCGCCGGATGCGCGGCCGCACCGTCATCCGCGCCCTGATCTTCGTGCCCTACGTGCTGGCGGAGGTCATCGCCGGCCTCTCCTGGAAGCTCCTGCTCTCCCCGCGCGGCGGCGTCAACGCCTTCCTCCAGGCGATCGGGCTCGGCGACCTCGCCCAGCCGTGGCTCGCCCAGCCGGACACCGCGCTGTGGGTGATGTTCGTCATCCTCACCTGGAAGTACCTGGGCTTCGCCATCCTCATCATGCTCGCCGGACTCCAGGGCGTGCCCGAGGAGCTCTCCGAAGCCGCGCAGATCGACGGCGCCAGCTGGTGGAAGACCCAGTGGCACATCACGATCCCGCTGCTCGGCCCCACCA
The DNA here is from genome assembly GCA_030150265.1 of Protaetiibacter sp. GTDB lineage: Bacteria > Actinomycetota > Actinomycetes > Actinomycetales > Microbacteriaceae > Homoserinibacter. Next base: position 318,207 of record JASLGG010000032.1, on the reverse strand, counting down.
TCCGCATCTGGGCGTTCCTGTCGATCATCGGCTCGCTGCAGCTGTTCGACATGGTCTGGGTCACCACGAAGGGCGGCCCGGTGGGCGCCACCAGCACGATGGCGACCTACATGATCCAGTACGGCCAGGGGAACCCCGGATACGGGAGCGCCGTCGCCGTGATCCTCTTCCTGATCTCGCTCATCATCGCGCTGCTCTACCAGCGCCACGCCATGCGTCGCGACCTCGGCACGTCCGACGCGAGAGGGGACGACTGACATGTCGACCGCATCCGTCACCGCGCCTCGGCCGCGCCCCCGCTGGGGCCAGGCCGCCGTCACGGTCGTCGCGCTCACCGCGGTGCTCGTGTCGGTGATCCCGGTGCTCTACATCTGGATCTCGGGCTTCCGCACGAGCGCCGACCTCAACGCCAACCCCGGCGGCTGGCCGAACCCCTGGTCGTTCACGAGCTACGCCAACGTGCTCTCGAGCCCGCGGTTCTGGGGCTCGGTGTTCTCCTCCTCGCTCGTGGCGGTCGGCACGACGCTCGGCGTCGTGGCGCTCGGCCTCTGCGCCGCGTTCGTGATCGCCCGCTACGAGTTCCGTGGCCGTCAGTGGCTGTACGCCTTCTTCTCGGCCGGCCTCATGTTCCCGCTCACCGTGGCGGCGCTGCCGCTCAGCATCCTGCTGCGCAACCTCGGCCTGCACGGCAGCTTCCTCGGCGTGATCATCCCCCAGGTGGCGTTCGCGCTCCCGGTGACGATCATCATCCTCGTGCCCTTCCTGCGGGCGATCCCGAAGGAGCTCGAGGAGGCGGCGCAGCTCGACGGCGCGAGCCGTGTCGGGTTCTTCGGACGGATCGTGCTGCCGCTGTCGCTGCCCGGCCTCATCACGGTCGGCGTGCTCGCCTTCCTCGGCAGCTGGAACAGCTACCTGCTGCCGCTGCTCGTGATGGCCGCGGGCGGCATGCCGCAGGAGCTGTGGACCCTGCCGCTCGGCGTGCAGCAGTTCTCGACGCAGTACTCCCAGGACACCGGCGCGGTGCTCGCCTACACCTCGCTCGCGATGGTGCCGGCTCTCGTCTTCTTCCTCGCCGCCGAGCGGCGCATCGTCGGCGGCCTGACGGGCGCGGTGAAGGGATAACCATGTCGAGCGACATCGGTGTCGTGCCCGCCTGGCGCGACACCACCCGGACCACCGATGCCCGCGTCGAGGCGCTGCTCGCCGAGATGACCCTCGAGGAGAAGCTCGCCCAGCTCTACGGGATCTGGGTGGGCGCGTCCTCCGACGGCGGCGAGGTCGCCCCGCACCAGAACGACATGATCGACGACGTCGACATCGAGGCGCTGCTGCCCACCGGGATCGGCCAGCTGACCCGGCCCTTCGGCACGGCGCCCGTCGACCCCGCCCTGGGTGCGCTCTCGCTGCAGCGCACCCAGGAGCGGATCGCGGCGTCGAACCGCTTCGGCATCCCGGCGATCGCCCACGAGGAGTGCCTCGCGGGCTTCGCCACCTGGGGTGCGACCGCCTACCCCGTCCCCCTCGCCTGGGGCGCGAGCTTCGACCCGGAGCTCGTGCGCGAGATGGGCGGACGGATCGGGGCCGACCTGCGCGCCGTCGGCGTGCATCAGGGGCTCGCGCCCGTGCTCGACGTGGTCCGCGACGCGCGCTGGGGGCGCGTCGAGGAGACGATCGGAGAGGATCCGTACCTCGTCGGCACGGTCGCGACCGCCTACGTCCAGGGGCTCGAGCGCGCGGGGGTCGTCGCGACCCTCAAGCACTTCGTGGGCTACTCGGCCTCGAAGGCGGGGCGCAACCTCGCGCCCGTCTCGGTGGGTCCGCGGGAGCTCGCCGACGTGCTGCTGCCGCCGTTCGAGATGGCGGTGCGCGAGAGCGGCGTGCGCTCGGTCATGAACGCCTACACCGACCTCGACGGCGTGCCCACGGCCGCCGACCGCACCCTCCTCACCGATCTGCTGCGTGAGCGCTGGGGCTTCGAGGGCACCGTGGTCGCCGACTACTTCGCGGTCGGCTTCCTCGCGAGCCTGCACGGCGTCGTGCCCGAGGGCGACTGGGGTGCCGCGGCCGCCGCGGCGCTCACCGCGGGCATCGACGTCGAGCTGCCGACGGTGCGCGGCTACGGCGCACCGCTCGCCGCGGAGGTGCGCGCGGGACGCCTCGACGAGGCGGTCATCGACACCGCCCTGCGTCGTGTGCTCGCCCAGAAGGTCGAGCTCGGCCTGCTCGATCCCGGGTGGTCGCCCGTGCCCGCGGCGCTCCGCGACGCGACCGGCTCCCCCGAGGCGCTCCGCGGCACCGTCGACCTCGACGGCCCCGGCAACCGCGCGCTCGCCGCACGGCTCGCGGAGCGCGCCATCGTGCTGCTGAAGAACGACGGCGTGCTGCCGCTCGCCGCGCCCCGCCGGATCGCCGTGATCGGCCCGACCGCCGACGACCCCTACGCGGTGCTCGGCTGCTACTCCTTCCCCGCGCACGTGGGCGTGCAGCATCCGGAGACACCGCTCGGCATCGAGCTCCCGACGCTGCTCGAGGCGCTGCGCGCCGAGTTCCCGGCGAGCGACCTCGTCTACGTGCGGGGCACGAGCATCGATGGGGGCGAGACGGCGGAGATCCCCGCCGCGGTCGCCGCCGCGCGCGACGCGGACGTCGTCGTGCTGGCGCTCGGCGACCGCGCCGGCCTCTTCGGCCGCGGCACGAGCGGCGAGGGATGCGACGTGGAGTCGCTCGAGCTGCCCGGCGCCCAGCGCCGGCTGCTCGATGCCGTGCTCGCATCCGGCACCCCCTCGGTCGTCGCGCTGCTCGCCGGACGCCCCTACGCCCTCGGCACCGCCCCGGACCGCGCGGGCGCGATCGTCGAGGCCTTCTTCCTCGGCGAGGAGGGCACCCGGGCGATCGCGGGCGCGCTGAGCGGGCGGGTCAATCCCGGCGGACGCCTGCCGGTGAGCGTGCCGGCGACGCCCGGCGCGCAGCCCTCGAGCTACCTCGCGGCGCCGCTCGCCCGCCGGAGCGGGGTGTCGAACATCGACCCGACGCCCGCCTACTGGTTCGGGCACGGCCTCTCGTACTCGAGCTTCGCGTGGACCGACCTCGGCGTCTCGGGCAAGCTCTTCTCGCAGACGGTCGACGTGCGGCTCACCGTGGCCAACACGAGCGATCGCGACGGTTCCGAGGTCGTGCAGCTCTACCTGCACGACCCGGTCGCGAGCGTCGTGCGTCCCGTGCAGCGGCTCATCTCCTATGCGCGCGTCGACCTGGCCGCGGGCCAGGAGGCCACCGTGCGGTTCCGGGTCCCCGCCGAGCTCGCCGCCTTCACGGGTCGCGACGGACGCCGCATCGTGGAGCCCGGCACCCTCGTGCTCGGCGTCGCGCGCTCGGCGGGCGACATCGTGTTCGCGCACGCGGTCGAGCTGACGGGCGAGACGCGCGTCGTCGACCACACGCGCCCGCTGCACGCGGACGTGGAGATCGCCCTCGGTGGGTGAGCGTCCGCCGCACCGGGTCGGCGAGCGCGTGCTCCGCCTCGTCGGCCCGGACGGATCGCCGCTCGCGCACGCCGAGGTGGAGCTCGCTCAGACGCGCCACGCCTTCGGCTTCGGCTCGACCGGCTTCGAGCTCATCCCGCACGCGAACGGCGAGCTCGATCCGGGGAAGCCGGATGCCGCCCGGCTGGCCGAGGACTGGCTCGGCGTCTTCGACACCGCAACGCTCCCCTTCTACCGCGGCGACTTCGAGCCGCGGCCCGGCGTCACGCAGACGGAGCGCATCCGCACCGCCGCGCGCTGGTTCGCCGAGCGCGGCGTGCGGCTCAAGGGGCACCCGCTCGTGTGGCACACCGTGAAGGCGCCGTGGATGGACGCGCTCCCCCTCGACGAGGCCTGGCGGCTCACGCTCGACCGCATCCGGCGCGAGCTCGGCGACTTCCGCGGGCTGGTCGGCAGCTGGGACGTCGTCAACGAGGCCGTCATCATGCCGGTGTTCGAGAACGAGCCCGACGGGGTGCCGAACGTCGTCTCGCGCATCGCACGGGCCAGGGGGCGCATCCCGCTCGTGCGCGAGGCCTTCGAGGCGGCGCGCGCGGCCGACCCGGACGCCGTGCTGCTCATCAACGACTTCGACCTCTCGAGCGCCTACGAGTGCCTCATCGAGGGCCTGCTCGAGAACGGCGTGCGCATCGACGCGATCGGCCTGCAGACCCACATGCACCAGGGCTACTGGGGCGAGGAGGCGATGCTCGCGATGGTCGACCGCTTCGCGCGCTACGGCCTGCCGCTGCACCTCACCGAGAACACGCTGCTCTCGGGCGAGCTCATGCCGGCGCACGTCGTCGACCTCAACGACCACCGGCCGGACTCCTGGCCCTCGACACCCGACGGCGAGGAGCGCCAGGCAGAGGAGCTCGTGCGGCACTACCGCTCGCTCCTCGGGCATCCGTCCGTCGCGTCGATCACCTATTGGGGCATCACGGATGCCGGCGCCTGGCTGGGCGCCCCCGCGGGCCTCCTGCGCGCCGACGGCTCGCGCAAGCCCGCCTACGAGGCGCTTCGCGCGCTCGTGCGCGGCGAGTGGTGGCTCGCGCCGACGCGCGTGCGCACGGATGCCGAGGGCTGCATCCGCGTGACGGGCTTCCTCGGCGACTACCGCGTGAGCGCCCGCGGCGGCTCCGCCGCCTTCGCGCTCGAGCCCGGCCCCGCCGCGTCGCTCACCCTGCGGCTCGGGTAGTCGCGCTGCCCCTGCCCCCTGCCGATGGCGAGGGGTCGCAAAGTGCTCCCCACACGCCGTCTTGGCGACACTTTGCGACCCCTCGCCCGGAGCCCGCCCCGGGGCACGCACGACGACGCCCGGGCCGCGCCGACGGGCCCGGGCGTCGCGTTCCGTCAGCGGCGGAGCATCCGCCGCCGCGACCGCACGAGCACCACGACCCCGGCGAGGAGCAGCAGCAGCGCCGCACCCAGCGGCCCCTGCGCGTCCGCACCCGTCGAGGCGAGGGCCGCGAGCACCGTCAGCGAGCCGCTCGCGAGCACCGTGCCGCCGGCGGATGCCGCGAGGCGGTAGGCGCCGGGCGTGGTGTCGGCGGGGATGGCGACCGTGCCGCGCGCGGTGCCGTCCTGGCCGATCGTGAGCGTGCCGAGGGTCGTCGGGAGCGCAGCCGCCCGCATCGTGGCCACGACGCCGCCCGCACCGCCTCCCGCGGCCGACGCGGGGCGGTCGAGCACGAGGCTCACGACCGTGCCGGGCTCGAAGCCCGAGAGCTCGACGTCGAGCCGGCCGCCCGCCCTCACGGTGGGAGCGCCGAGGGTCAGCGTCGGGTCGCCGACCTCCGGCTCGACCGGCCCGACGAGCTCGCCGACCCCCCAGCGCGCCGTCGACTGATAGCCCGCGCCCGAGGGATCCGCCCAGTTGCTGATGCCGGTGCGCGTGCCGCCCGAGGCGTCGTTCACCTGGAAGTCGAGCCCCTGGAAGGTGCCGAGACCGAGCGCGTCACCGAGCATGATGGCCGCCTCGACCACGTAACCCCCGTCGGTGGTCGCCGTCGCGGAGCGCACCCGGGCACGCTGGAAGGCCTCGTCACCGGTTCCGAACGACAGCACGTTGGCCGCCGAGATCCGGATCTGGGAGTCGTCGTAGCGGTACGAGCCGTTCTTGACGTTGCCGGGATCGACGTAGATCTCGACCGAGTCCTGGACCCACGGGTCGGAGCCCGAGACGTCGACCACCGGGTCGGCGACCTCCGCGAGCACATAGAGCTCGGATCCCCGCCAGAGCGTGCGCACCGTCGCCTCCGCGCCCGTCCCCTGCACGTGTGTGGAGGTGGTCACGACGTTCGCCTCGTCCCACACCGCGTCGACCGTCCCGTCGATCGCGGGCGCCGCCGAGGCCTGCACGACCTCGAGGAACGACAGCGGCTCGAGCAGGGTGAGCGTTCCGGTCGCCCCCGGTGCGTTCCATCCGCTCGTCGTGGCCCCGTCCGTCACCCGCACGTCGAACGCGAGGGTGTCGCCCTGCTGCGCGCCCGACAGCGGCAGGCGCACCACCATCCGGTACCCCGTCGCGGTCTCGGCGACCACCCCGCCGGCCGATCCGGTGCCGTCGCGCCCGAGCGTCACGGTCGTGCCGTCCAGCTCGAAGGCGACGGCGTCGCCGCCCGCGGTCGTGTCGTCCACCTCCGTGAACACCGTCAGATGGTCGGGCTCCCAGCGCAGCTGGAACCGTGCGGAGGAGGAGATCGCGTGCAGCGGCGCGCGAGCCCACTCGGCCGCCGAGGTGGCCCCCGCGACGGCGGGGACATCCGCCCGGAACACGTCGGCGGTGCGCAGCGGGGCGGGCAGGGAGTCGTCGACGATGCCGTAGTAGGCCGGCTTCGCCTGCAGCGCGTCGTCGAACACCAGCGGGGCGCCCGAGCTGTTGCGCCAGCTGCGTCCGTCGGTGAGACCCCACACCGTCACCGAGAAGAGCCTGCCGCCGCTGGCGGCCTGGTACGCCCGGAAGGCGCGGAAGGCGTCACGGTAGTAGTAGCCCTGGTCGACGAGCTTCGCCTGGGTGACGGGCGTGCCGGTCGTCACGTCGAGCTCCGTCACGGCCTGCAGCAGGCCGGTGCCCGCGAAGGCGTCAAGCGCGGCGCCGAGCGTCGCGACCGGCATCGAGAGGCTCACGTGGAACTGGTGCCCCACGCCGTCGACGGGGATGTGACGGGCCAGCAGGCGTTCGACGAGGGCGTGGTAGCGCTGCTGCTTGCCGGACTGCTCGGTGTTGTAGTCGTTGATGAAGAGCTTCACCGGCCGGTCCGACCCGGATGCCGCGTACTGGTGGTTGAACGCCTCGTCGGCGTACTGGAAGGCGAGGTCGATGAAGCGCTCGCCGAGCACCCGGTACCACTCGCTGCGGCGCAGCCCGTCGGCGTAGTCGCCCGAGTCGGCGACCACCTCGTTGACCACGTCGAAGGCGACGAGCGGGTTGCCGGCCGAGCCGAACTCGCCGAACTCGCCCGCGAGGTGGGCGGCGATGTCGAAGATGTGGGTGCGCATCCGGGCCTCCAGCACGGCCTGGTCGGCCGGGCTCGAGGTGAGCGGCACCCCGGGGGCGGACTCGAAGAACCAGGCCGGGGTCTGGCTGTGCCAGACGAGCACGTGGCCGTAGACGCGCAGCCCGTTCTGCTGCGCGTAGTCCATGAGCCCGTCGGCCTCGGCGCTCGGGGCGAAGGCGCCGGTCGCGTCGTACCAGGCCTCCGGCTTCATCGCGTTCTCGGCCGTGAGCTGGTCGACGTGCCGCAGCAGCAGCTCGGATGCCGACCCGACCGTCTCGCGGCTGTCGATCGCGACGCCCACCGGGAAGGCGACGGTGTCCTTGATGGGCGTGAGGTCCTGCACCACGGCCGGCGCGGGGGTTGCGATCTCGACGTCGTCGAGGAAGAAGGTCGAGGTGTTCGCGCCGCTGTACTTGGTCTCGAAGTAGAGCAGCCCGGTGTCGAAGGCGCCCGCGGTGAAGCGCTGCGTGACCTTCACCCACTGGCTGTTCGACATCCCCGTGAACTGCCCGACGGTCTTGTACTCGGTGACGCCGTTCGTCGTCGCGGCGAGGCTCAGCCACACGTCGTCGGCCGGCTCGCCGGGGGCGAATCGCAGCCAGGCGGTGAGCTCGTAGCCGACGCCGGCCTCGAGCAGGCCGGTCACGTCGTGGCCGATGCCGGAGCCCTGCGAGACGCGGTCCGTGACGGCCGCCGCCTGGGCCCCGCCGTGCACCGGGTCGCTCACGAGGGCCACGGTCGGCGTGCCGTTGGCGTCGGCGCGCGGGCCCCATCCGTCGAGGCCGCTCTCGAAGTCGGTCGAGAGCACCACCTGGCCGGGGGTGCCGCCGCCCGGGGCCGCGGTCGTGATGCGGATGTCGTCGAGCAGCACGCCGAAGGTCCCGGCGATGTCGCCGGCCACCTCCGGGTAGAGCTGATAGCTGCCGGTGGCGCTCGGCGTGTAGCTGCCGCTCACCCGCGTCCAGCCGGCGGCGCTGACCCCGGTGGTGTTGCCGATCCAGTCGTAGCCGCTCAGGTGCGCGATGAAACGCGTGGCGGTGGTGCCGACGACGCCGTCGGCGAGACGGATGCGGTAGGAGAACTGGTACTCGGTGCCCGCGGTGAGCGTGAGGTTCTGCTGCACGCTGTCCCAGGTGTTGGCGCGGTCGGGGATCGAGAGGACTCGGTCCTCGACGACCGCGAGGCCCACGCTCGGGGCGCCGTTGCGCTGCCAGCCGCCCAGCGTGCCGTCCTCGAAGTCGGTGTGCGAGAGCTCGGTGCCGCCGGCCGCGATCACCAGCTCGTCGACGAGATAGCCGTAGCTCGCGCGACCCGGGATGTCGGCCGTGCCGAGGTACACGGTGGTGGGGCCGCCGGCCGTCGGCGTGTAGCTGCCGGAGACGGTCGTCCAGTCGGTGGAGTTCACGCCCGAGGTGTCGCCGACCCAGTCATAGCCGCTGCCGACGACGAAGCGCATCGCGGTGGTCTCGGTGACGTCGGCCGCCAGCCGCACCCGCATCGAGAAGGTGTACGCCGTGCCGGCGCTGAGCGTCGGGGTGAGCTGCACGCCGTCGTAGTCGGTGGCGCGGTCGGCGACCTGCAGCACCCTGCCGAGGCTCACGACGCTCGGCGTGGCCCCGCCGTTTGGGGTCCAGCCGCCGAGTGTTCCGTCCTGGAAGTCGGCGGAGGCCACGACGGCCGGGGCCGCGGCGGCGGTCTGCACGGAGGCGACCGCGAGGAACGATCCGGCGGTGAGGGCGGCGACCAGGAGTGTGGCACCGAAAGTTTCGAGACGTCGAGAGGTCGACACGGGCGCTCCTTCGCGCAGGTGGGACGGGAGTGCGCCCACGCTAGGGAGTCACGTGTCGCCGCGGCAAGGAGTATGTTGCCGACCGCAACTTAACGTTATCGATTCGTTACGAAAGATTTCCGAAATTATCGAGAGAGCTCGGCGGTGCTCTCCCGCACCACGAGGCTCGTCGCGAGGTCCATCCGCGGCACCGACTCGAGGGGCGCCTCGCTCATCCGCACCACGAGCCGCGTCGCCTCCTCGGCCATCCGGCGCAGCGGCTGCCGGATCGTCGTGAGGCGCGGGCTCACCCACTTCGCGAGCGGGATGTCGTCGTAGCCGACGAGCGAGAGGTCCTCGGGCACCCGCAGGCCGAGCTCGCGCACGGCCTCGAGCACGCCGAGGGCCTGCAGGTCGCTGCCCGCGAAGATCGCGGTGGGACGGTCGGCCGAGGTCAGCAGCGCCCGCCCGTGCTCGTAGCCGCCCGAGGTGTGGAAGTCGCCGAAGCGCACCCAGTCGGGGCGGATCTCGAGGCCGGCGGAGCCCATCGCCGAGCGGAAGCCGTCGATGCGGGCGTGCGAGCACATCATGTCGTCGGGGCCCGTGATGGCGGCGATGCGGGTGTGGCCGAGCTCGATGAGGTGGCGGGTGGCCATCAACCCGCCCGACCAGTTCGCCGAGCCCACCGACGGCACCTCGGGCGAGGGGTCGCCCGCCGGGTCGATGATGACGAAGGGGATGGCCCGCGAGCGCAGGATCTCGCGGTACTCCGGGGGCACATCCGAGAACACCAGCACGACGCCGAGCGGACGCCGGCGCAGCACGCCCTCGATCCAGTCCGGCCCCGGCGCGTGCCGGCTGCCGCTCTCGGTCAGCACGACGCTCATGCCGTGGGCCGCGGCGACATCCTCGACACCGCGGATGATCTCCATCGACCACGCCGACTCGAGCTCGTGGAAGACGAGCTCGACGAGGCCGCTCGCGGGCGGGGCCGCCTTGCGCCGCAGATAGCCGTGCTCGGCGAGCAGCGCCTCGACGCGCGCGCGGGTGGCCTGCGACACGTCGGGCCGGCCGTTGAGCACCTTCGAGATCGTGGAGAGCGACACGCCGGCCTCCTCCGCGACGCGCGCGAGCGTCACGCGCTCCGTCGTCGCGGTGTCCTCCGTCGCTGCGGGGCGTGCCATCGGGGCTCCCTTCTCGGCCGCGTCAGTCTACGTCTGATTTCGCGAAACTATCGAGCGCCGCGAGCACTGTCGCTTCCCGCGCGGAGGGTATATGTTTGTCTTCACAACATTTCTCGACGAGGAGCATCGCGATGACCGCGCCCACCCCCACCCGCGACGACAAGTTCAGCTTCGGACTCTGGACCGTCGGCTACAACGGCACCGACCCCTTCGGCGGCCCCACCCGCCACGCGCTCGACGTCGTGCACGTCGTCGAGAGGCTCGCCGAGCTGGGCGCCTACGGCCTCACCTTCCACGACGACGACCTGTTCGCGTTCGGCTCCACGGATGCCGAGCGCCAGACCCAGATCGACCGTCTGAAGGGCGCGCTCGACGCGACCGGCCTCATCGTGCCGATGGCGACCACCAACCTGTTCTCGCCGCCGGTCTTCAAGGACGGCGGCTTCACCTCCAACGACCGCCAGGTGCGCCGCTTCGCACTGCGCAAGGTGATCCGTCAGCTCGACCTCGCCGCATCGCTCGGCGCCAAGACCTTCGTCATGTGGGGCGGCCGGGAGGGCGCCGAGTACGACTCGGCCAAGGACGTCCGTGCGGCGCTCGCGCGCTACAAGGAGGCCGTCGACCTGCTCGGCCAGTACGTGCTCGACCAGGGCTACGACATCCGCTTCGCGATCGAGCCGAAGCCCAACGAGCCCCGCGGCGACATCCTGCTGCCGACCGTGGGTCACGCGCTCGCCTTCATCAACGAGCTCGAGCACCCCGAGCTCGTGGGCCTCAACCCCGAGGTCGGCCACGAGCAGATGGCGGGCCTCAACTTCGCCGCCGGCATCGCGCAGGCGCTGTACCACGGCAAGCTCTTCCACATCGACCTCAACGGCCAGCGCGGCATCAAGTACGACCAGGACCTCGTGTTCGGCCACGGCGACCTGCACAACGCCTTCGCGCTCGTCGACCTGCTCGAGAACGGCGGACCGAACGGCGGACCCGCGTACGACGGCCCCCGTCACTTCGACTACAAGCCGAGCCGCACCGAGGACGAGGACGGCGTGTGGGAGTCGGCGTCCGCCAACATGCGCACCTACCTGCTGCTCAAGGAGCGCGCCGCGGCGTTCCGCGCCGACCCCGAGGTGCAGGAGGCGCTCGAGGCGGCCCGCGTGCCCGAGCTCTCGGTGCCGACCCTGAACCCCGGCGAGACCGTCGCCCAGCTCGTGGCCGACCGCTCGGCGTGGGAGGACTTCGACGCGAACGCCTACCTCGGCGGCAAGGGCTTCGGCTTCGTGCGCCTCCAGCAGCTCGCCACCGAGCACCTCCTCGGCGCCCGCTGACCGTGTCGCTCGTCGCGGGCGTCGACTCGTCGACGCAGAGCTGCAAGGTCGTGGTACGGGATGCGGAGACCGGCGCGGTGGTGCGCACCGGCCGCGCGACGCATCCGGAGGGCACCGAGGTGGCGCCTGCCGCCTGGTGGGACGCGCTGCGCGCGGCGATCGCGGATGCCGGCGGGCTCGGCGACATCGCCGCCGTCTCGGTCGGCGGACAGCAGCACGGCATGGTCGTGCTCGACGAGGACGGCCGGGTGATCCGCGACGCGCTGCTCTGGAACGACACCCGCTCGGCGCAGGCGGCCCGCGACCTCATCGCCGAGTTCGGCGCGGAGCAGCTCGCCCGTCGCACCGGCAGCGTGCCCGTCGCCTCGTTCACGGCCACGAAGCTCCGCTGGCTGAGGGATGCCGAGCCCGCGAACGCCGCGCGCGTCGCCGCCGTCGCCCTCCCGCACGACTGGCTGAGCTGGCGGCTGCGCGGGTTCGGTCCGGCCGACGAGAGCCCCCTCGGCCCCGAGCTCGACGAGCTGGCGACCGACCGCTCCGACGCCTCCGGCACGAGCTACTGGAGCCCCGCCACCGGCGGCTACGACCGCGAGCTGCTCATCGCCTCGCTCGGCCACGACGCCGTGCTGCCCCGCATCGTGGCGCCCGGCGAGGCGATGGGCGAGACCGTCGCCCAGCCGGGCGTCCCGGCGGGCGTGCTCGTCGGCGCGGGCGCGGGCGACAACGCGGCGGCGGCCCTCGGCCTCGGCGCGCGGGCCGGCGACGTCGTCGTGTCGATCGGCACGAGCGGCACGGTGTTCGCCGTGACGGATGCCGCGGTCGCCGACCCGAGCGGGGCCGTCGCGGGGTTCGCCGACGCATCCGGGGCGTTCCTCCCGCTCGTCGCGACCCTCAACGCGGCGCGCGTGCTCGACAGCACCGCCGCGCTGCTGGGCGTCGACCACGCGGGTCTGGGCGAGCTCGCGCTCGCCGCCTCGCCGGGCGCGGGCGGCCTCGTGCTGCAGCCCTACTTCGAGGGCGAGCGCACCCCGAACCTGCCCGACGCCACCGCGACGCTCTTCGGCATGACGCTCGCCGGAACGACCCGCGAGAACCTCGCCCGCGCGGCGATCGAGGGCATGCTGTGCGGCCTCGCCGACGGCCTCGACGCGATGCGCCGCCTCGGCGTGACGGCGGGCCGCGTGCTGCTCGTGGGCGGTGCCGCCGCCAACCCCGCGGTCTCGCGCATCGCCGCCGAGGTGTTCGACGCACCCGTCGAGGTGCCGGAGCCCGGCGAGTACGTGGCGCTCGGCGCCGCCGTGCAGGCGGCCTGGGCCCTCACGGGAGAGCGCCCCGGATGGCATCCCGCGACGCTCGCACGGCCCACCGCGACGCCCGTGCCGCTCATCCGCGAGCAGTACGCCGCGCGCGCGATCGCCTGACGACCGTCACGACCACGGCCGCGAGCCCGAGGAGTCCGGGCACGAGCAGGTGGGTCCCGGCGAGCACGAGCAGCGCGCCGGTGAGCACGACCGAGACCACCGCCATCCACCATCCCGCGCTGAACCGCGCGAGCAGCCGCACGGCCGCCACCATGCCGATGAAGTAGAGCGACACCATCGACGCCGTGTGGATGAGGATGAACGACTCGAGCTCGAAGTCGAACCCGACGATGTGCCCAAAGAAGAACACGGACGCGTAGCCCAGGTTGAGCGCGGCCACCAGCGCGATCGCGCGCCGTGGCACCGCACCCGCCTCGGCCCCCTTGGCGAACCAGCGCGGCAGGTGGCCGTCGCGCCCGAGGGATGCGGTGAGGTTCGCGAAGGCCGGAACGTAGGCGTTGAGCACGCCGAGCACGATGATCGTGGCGATGCCGCCCACGATCGCGGGCCCGAGCCCGGGCAGCCGGATCGCCACGAGGTCGATGAGCGGGGCCGCGCTGCGTGAGCCTCCGGAGCCGAACACCCCGACCGTGACGATCTGGAGCGAGAGGTAGGCGAGCCCCACGACCGTGAGGCCGATGACGGTCGCCCACGCGATCGTGCGCCGCGGGTCGCGGAACTCGTGGGCGATGTGGGTGATCGCCTCGCCGCCCGCGAAGGCCCACACGAAGAGGCTCACCGCGAGCCCGACGCCCGACCAGCCGTGCGGCAGGAAGGGCGCGTAGTTGCCGGGGTCGACGGCGGGCGCGGCGCTCGCGATGACGCCGATCACGACGGCCACGAGCAGCCCCGAGAGCCCGAGCTGCACGCCGCCCGAGACCCGCAGGCCGAAGAGGTTCAGCAGCAGCGAGGCCGCGAGGAAGCCGAGCCCGATCGCCGCGACCCAGCCGCGGTCGATGCCGAGCGCCGCGGTGAGGTACTCGCCGCCGAGCGCCGCCACGACGGGCGCGCCGAAGCCGACGCCGAACAGGAACCAGTACCCCGTCATCCGCGCCGCCGTGTCGCCGAGGGCGAGCCGCACGAAGGTCGCGACCCCTCCGCCGTCGGGGTAGCGGCCCGCGAGCGCCGCGAAGGTGCTGGCGAGCGGGATCGAGAGCACGAGCACGAGGCCGACCGCGAGGATCGAGCCGGGTCCGGCCGCGTCGACGCCGAGCCCGGGCAGCACGAGGATGCCGGTGCCGAGCACGGCGGCGACGTAGAGCGCGGATGCCGTGGGCAGCCCGATGCGCCCGTGCGGTGCGGCCGTCGGGGTGGTCGAGGCGGGGGCGCGCGTCACGGAACTGCTCACCGGTCCATCCTCGGCTGGCGGGAACGCCTCATCCAGCGATTTTCTGCCAGGCGTCCGACATTCCCTGCCGAACCCGGGGCGACGGCCTCAGACGCGGTCGAGCGTGCCGAGCACGTCGCCGAGCAGGTCGCCCGCGCCCTCGATGCCCACCGAGAGCCGCACGATCGCGGGCGACACCTCGAGCGCCGTGCCGCGCACCGAGGCGTGGGTCATCTCCGAGGGGTAGCAGACGAGCGACTCGACGCCGCCGAGCGACTCCGCGAGCTGGAACAGCTGCGTCGACTCCACGAAGCGCAGCGCGGACGCCGCGTCGTGCAGCTCGAGCGAGAGCATGCCGCCGAAGGAGCGCATCTGCCGCGCGGCGAGCTCGTGGCCCGGGTGGTCGGGCAGGCCGGGGTAGTACACGCGCGCGAGCCTCGGATGCCCGACGAGCGCCTCCGCGATCGCCGCCGCGTTCGACGAGTGGCGGTCCATGCGCACGGCGAGCGTCTTGATGCCGCGGGTCGTGAGCCAGGCGTCGAGCGGGCCCGAGACGGCGCCCGCGCCGAACTGGATGAAGGCCACGGCATCCGCGACGCCCTCGCCGCGCACCTCGAGGCCCTCCCGCACGATCACGGCGCCGCCGAGCACGTCGCTGTGGCCGCCCAGGTACTTGGTGGTCGAGTGCACGACGACGTCGGCGCCGAGCGCGAGCGGCTGCTGCAGGTAGGGCGTCGCGAAGGTGTTGTCGGCCACCACGATCGCCCCGGCCGCGTGCGCGATCTCGGCGACGAGCGCGAGGTCGGTGATCTTCATGAGCGGGTTCGACGGGGTCTCGAGCCACACCACGCGGGTCTCCGGGCGGATCGCCGCGCGGACCGCATCCGGGTCGGTCATCTCGACGGTCGAGAGCTCGACGCCCCACGGCACGTGGACGCGGTTCACGAGACGGTGGGTGCCGCCGTAGACGTCGTTCGCCATGAGCACGTGGTCGCCGGGGCGCAGGATGGCGCGGAGCAGGGCGTCCTCGGCGGCGAGTCCGGAGGCGAAGCTGAAGGCGCGCTCGCCGCCCTCGAGAGATGCGAGCTGGGTCTCGAGCGACGTGCGGGTGGGGTTGCCGCCGCGCGCGTACTCGTAGCCGCCCCGGAACCCGCCCACGCCGTCCTGCACGAACGTCGTCGAGAGGTAGACCGGCGGGATGACGGCGCCGGTCGTCGGGTCGAAGGCCTGACCGGCATGGATGGCGCGGGTGGAGAAGTCGGAGCGGGAGTCGGGGGTCATGGGATGTCCTGGGGTTCCTGTAGGGAGTATGAGGGGCCGCTACTCGGCCAGGAAGGCGAGCAGGTCGTGCCGGGTGATGACGGCGGCGGGCTTGCCCTCGGCCGTCACGAGGAGGGCGTCGGATGCGGCGAGCGCCTCGCGCGCGGCCGTCACCGAGTCGTTCATGCCGATGAGCGGCATGGTGGGTCGCACGAAGTCGGCGAGCGCGTCGGCCATCGAGGCCCGCCCCGAGAACACCGCGTCGATGAGGCTGCGCTCGTCGATCGAGCCGACCACCTCGCCCATCACGACGGGCGGCTCGGCCGACAGCACCGGCATCTGCGAGATGTCGAAGCGGCGCATCTTGTCGATCACGTGCCGCACCGTGTCGCTCGGGTGCACGTGCACGAGGCCCTCGAGCTCGGGATGCTTGGTGCCGACGAGGTCGGCGACCGTCTTCTCCTCCTCGGCGGGCAGGAAGCCGTAGGAGCGCATCCACCGGTCGTTGAAGACCTTGCCGAGGTAGCCGCGGCCGCCGTCCGGCAGCAGGATCACCATGACGTCGTCGGGGCCGAGCCCGCGCGCCGCCTTGAGGCCGGATGCGACGGCGAGCCCGCTCGAGCCGCCCACCAGCAGGCCCTCCTCGCGGGCGAGGCGGCGGGTCATGTGGAACGACTCGGCATCCGAGCTCGCGATGATCTCGTCGACGACGCTCGGGTCGTAGGCGGTGGGCCAGAAGTCCTCGCCGACGCCCTCCACGAGGTAGGGACGGCCGGTGCCGCCCGAGTAGACCGAGCCCTCGGGGTCCGCGCCGATCACGACGACATCCGGGTTCTGCTCCTTGAGGTACCGCCCGGCGCCCGAGATGGTGCCGCCGGTGCCGACGCCCGCGACGTAGTGGGTGACGCGACCCTCGGTGTCGCGCCAGATCTCGGGGCCGGTGGTCTCGTAGTGGCTGAGCGGGCCGTTCTGGTTGGAGTACTGGTCGGGCTTGAAGGCGCCCGGGATCTCGCGGGCGAGCCGGTCGCTCACCGAGTAGTAGGAGTCGGGGCTCTCGGGGGCGACGCTCGTCGGGCAGACGACGACCTCGGCACCGTAGGCCTTGAGGGTGTTGATCTTGTCCTCCGACACCTTGTCGGGGCACACGAACACGCAACGGTAGCCGCGCTGCTGGGCCACGAGCGCGAGCCCGATGCCGGTGTTGCCGGAGGTCGGCTCGACGATGGTGCCGCCGGGCTTCAGCTTGCCCTCGCGCTCGGCCGCGTCGACGATGCGGGTCGCGATGCGGTCCTTCGAGCTGCCGCCGGGGTTCAGGTACTCGACCTTCACGAGCACGGTCGCCCGGATGCCCTCGGTCACCTTGTTGAGCTTCACGAGCGGGGTGTCCCCGACGAGGTCGAGCACCGTCTCGGCGTATCGCATCCCTCGAGCCTACCGGCGCCTCCGCCGCGTTACCGGGGTCGCGCGTCGCCCGCGCTGCGGCCCACGCGACCCGACAGCACCGGCGGCCTGACAGCACCGGCGACCCGACAGCACCGGCGACCCGACAGCACCGGCGACCTGACAGCACCGGCGGGAGCAACGTATCGGCGGGAGCACCCGCAGCATCGGCGGGAGCAACCTCGCGCGCGGGCGGAGATCCGTGCACTCGGCGGGAGCAACTACTCCCGCCGCTCGACAGCTTCCCCGCCCGATGCGCGCGACGGCCGGATCGCACCCCGGCCGCACGTGTCGCCGCCGCGCTCGGATGAGCATCCCGCGCGCATCCGCGCCGTCCTACACTGCGAAGGTGACCGCCCTGCCGCCCGTGCTGCACCTCGCGGGCGGCTTCAGCCGCGGCGCGATCGCCTTCGCCGACGGCAGCACGCAGACCGACCGCATCGGCGGCAACGCGCTCTGGGCTGCGATGGGCGCACGCCTCGCGGGCGCCGCGCCGCACGTGCACACGGTCGTCGGCGAGGGCTACCCGGATGCCGTGCTCGCCCGCCTGCGCGAGCTCGGCATCGACACCTCCGGCGTTCGCCGCGACGAGGAGATCCTCGGCGTGCGCGTCACCTTCTCCTACGCCGCCGACGGATCGCGTCGCCAGCCCGCCGACCCGGCGGTCGTCGCCGCGCTCCCCGCGGCGGTCCGCGAGCTCTTCATCGACACCACGCAGGACCCCGAGCAGAACCTGCGCGCGCTCGTGACGGTCGACGACCTGCCGCGCGACGCATCCGGCTCCGCCTGGCACCTCGGCCTGCTGCCCGTGGCGCGCGCCGAGGAGCTGCTCGACGGGCTGCGCGGCGCCGGCGCCGCCTACCTGCAGCTCGACTGCCCGGCCCGCTCCGAGCTGGCGCGGGTCGGCATCGACGCGCTCGCCGGGGCGCTCCCCCGCGCCGACGTGTTCCTGCCGAGCACCTCCGACACCGACGTGTTCGCCCCCGGGGTTCCCCACGGCGAGCTGCTCGAGCGCTTCCACGCGCTCGGCGCCGAGACGGTCGTGCTCAAGTGCGGCGACGACGGCGCCCTGCTCTCCGAGCGGGGCGGTGCCGTCTGGCGGGTGCCGGTGTTCCCGGAACCGGCGTTCGCGGATGCCACGGGCGCGGGCGACGTGTTCGGCGGCGCGTTCGGCGCGCGGCTGCGCGCCACCGGCGACCTGCTCGACGCGGTCTGCGCGGGGGCGGCCGCCGCATCCGTCAGCACCCGCTACCGCAGCCCTCTCGACCTCGCCGAGCTCGACCCCGCGGAGGTCGAGGAGCGGCGCGCCCACATCGCACGCACCGCACGCAGAGCCCCCGCACAGAAGGCGAGCCGTCCATGAGGAAGACCACGATCGGCGTGATCGGCAACGCGAGCCGCCCCGGCGAGACGCTGCCCGGCACGCTCCTCGAGCTGGGTGAGGAGATCGGCCGCCTGATCGCCGAGAGCGGTGCCGTGCTCGTCACGGGCGGCACCGGCGGCGTCATGGAGGCGGCGAGCCGCGGCGCACAGCAGGCGGGCGGCCTCACGGTCGGCTTCCTGCCGCAGTCCGACCACGGGCACGCGAACCCCTACCTCGACGTCGCGCTCCCCACGGGCATGGGCACGATGCGCAACCTGCTCACGGCGCGCACCTGCGACGCGCTCATCATGATCGGCGGCGGCGTCGGCACGCTCAACGAGCTCACCGTGGCCTACGACGTGGGCACCCCGGTCGTGGCGGTCGCGGGCAGCGGCGGCTGGAGCGACCGCATCCGCCCGATCCTCCTCGACGACGCGTGGCTCGACGAGCGCCGCGTGATGGCGCTCACCTTCGCCGAGACGGCGGCGGATGCGGTGGCGCAGGCCCTCGCGCGCGTCGCCGAGCCGCGCCGTCAGGGCGGCCTGCAGGCGCACCTGGGCGCCGCGGGGCACTGAGCCGCGGGCAGTCGCCCCCCGCGACCGGCAGACGCGTCGCAAAAGCAGGCTCAACCGGAACCCGCACCGACCAGCGCGCCGAGAATCGGCTTCCCAGCCTGCTTCTACGACCGGCAGCCCCGGCAGTGCATGCACCGCCATCCCGGGAGCGATGCCCGGGGTGCTTTCACAGGAGTCGTCCGACGCTCAGCCCGCTGCGGGCGCGGCCGTCAGCTGCTCCGCGAAGAGCCGCGCGTACTCGCCGTCGGCCGCGAGCAGCTGCGCGTGCGTGCCCGACTCGACGATGCGGCCCGCGCGCACCACGTGGATGACGTCGGCGTCGACCACGGTCGAGAGCCGGTGGGCGATCGCGATCGTGGTGCGCCCGCGCGAGGCCTCGTCGAGCGCGCCCTGCACGATCCGCTCCGACACGGTGTCGAGAGCGCTCGTCGCCTCGTCGAGGATCAGCACCGCGGGGTCCTTGAGCAGCACCCGCGCGATCGCGACACGCTGCTTCTCGCCGCCCGAGAGCCGGTAGCCGCGCTCCCCCACGACCGTGTCGTAGCCGTCGGGGAAGGAGGCGATCGTCGTGTGGATGTTGGCCGAGCGGCACGCCGCCTCGAGCTCGGCGTCGCTGGCATCCGGCTTCGCGTACCGGAGGTTCTCGGCGATCGTCGCGTGGAAGAGGTAGGTCTCCTGGCTCACGACGCCCACGTGGTCGACGAGCGAGGCATGCCGCAGCTCCCGCACGTCGGAGCCCGCGAACAGCACGGTCCCGTCGCTCGCCTCGTAGAGCCGCGGCACGAGGTACGACACGGTCGTCTTGCCGGCACCCGACGGCCCGACGAAGGCGATGTACTGCCCGGGCTCGATGCGGAACGACACGTCCTGCAGCGTGCCGGGCGCATCCGGGGCGGCGTCCGGATACCGGAAGGTCACCCCGCGGAACTCGACCTCGCCGATCCGCGCGGCGTCGACCTCACGCGCGTCCGCCGCATCCGTGATCGCCGGATGCAGGTCGAGGTACTCGAAGATGCGCGCGAACAGAGCGCGCGAGGTCTGCAGGTCGAGCGCCACGCGCAGCAGCCCCATCATGGGGAACATGAGCCGCGCCTGCACCGTCGTGAAGGCCACGATCGTGCCCGCCGTCACCGGGATCTGCTGCAGGATGAGCCAGGCCGCCACGAGGTAGACGACGGCGGGCACGATCGACATGAACACCCCGACGATCGCGAAGAACCACTGGCCCGACATCTGCTGCCGCACCTGGAGCGCGATCTGCCGGTCGTTCTCGGCGGAGTAGCGCGCGATCTCGGCGGGCTGCCGGTTGAAGGTCTTCGCGAGCAGGATGCCCGACACCGAGAGCGTCTCCTGGGTGATCGCCGTCATCTCCGAGAGCGACTCCTGCGTCTGCGTCGCGATGCGCGCCCGCACCTGGCCGACGCGGCGCTGCGCGAGCACGAGCACCGGCAGCAGCACGACCGCCACGACCGTGAGCTGCCAGCTGAGCAGCAGCATCGCGACGAGCGCGCCGATCACGGTGACGGTGTTGCCGACGACGCTCGAGATGGTGTTGTTGAGCACGGATGCCACGCCGCCCACGTCGTTCTGCAGGCGCGACTGGATGACGCCCGTCTTGGTGCGCGTGAAGAAGCCGAGCTCCATGGCCTGCAGGTGGCTGAAGAGCCGCACCCGCAGCGCGCCCATCACCGAGTTGCCGACCTTCGCGGTGAGGTAGGTCTGCCACACGCCGAGCGCCGCCGACACGAGCCACAGCGCGACCATGGCCCCCACGAGCCAGAGCAGCACGGGAACGTCGGGGCTGCCGGATGCCGGGAAGAGCCCGTCGTCGAAGGCGCGCTGGGTGAGCAGCGGCGGCAGCACCCCGAGGCCCGCCGAGACGAGCACGAGCGCGATGGTGACGACGAGCTGACCGGCGAAGGGGCGGAACAGGCTTCCGATCCGCCGGAACAGGTGGGGGATCCGGGGCGCGGTCGCGTTCTCGGCGCGCTGCACCTCGGCGTCGCGGCTGCCGATCCCCCGGCCGCCGCCCATGCCGCCGCGCCCGCCGCCCATGCTCATGGCTCGAGCCTAGGCCGCTACCCCTTCGTCGAGCCCGCCAGCAGTCCGCGCACGAAGTAGCGCTGCAGCGAGAAGAACACGATGAGCGGCACCACGAGCGACACGAAGGCGGCCGCCGTGAGGCGCTGCCAGTCCTGCCCGCGGGTTCCGGTGAGCTCCGCGAGGCGCTGGGTGAGCGGGGCGACGTCCTGCGTGCCGCCCGAGAAGATGAGCGCCACGAGCAGATCGTTCCACACCCACAGGAACTGGAAGATGCCGAAGGAGGCGAGCGCCGGGATCGCGAGCGGCAGCACGATCCGGAAGAAGATCTGGCCGTGGCTCGCGCCGTCGACGCGCGCCGCCTCGATGACCTCGCCGGGGATCTCCGCGATGAAGTTGTGCAGCAGGAAGATCGCGAGCGGCAGCGCGAAGATCGTGTGCGCGATCCACACCGGCAGGTAGTTCTGCTCCGGGATCATCGGGATGAGGTCGTGCAGCCACGCCTGCCCCGGCCGCAGCACCGTGGTGAACAGCTGCAGCATCGGGATGAGCGCCATCTGCAGCGGCACGATCTGCAGCGCGAACACCAGGATGAACAGCGCGTTCGAGCCCTTGAACTTGATCCACGCGAAGGCGTAGGCCGCCATCGAGGCGAACACGAGCGGGAAGATCGTGGCGGGGATCGCGATCGCGAGCGAGTTGACGAAGTACGCGCCGAGCTGCGGCGACGACTGCGAGGGCGAGAGCAGCACGTCGCGGTAGTTGTCGATCGTGAAGCCGGGGTTCTGGAACACGGTCCACCAGCCGGTCCTGCGGATGAGCTCCGCGGGCCGGAAGGAGGAGATGAAGAGCCCGAAGGTGGGGATCGTCCAGAGCACCGCGATGACGAGCGCGGCGACTGTGGCCCCGCGCGAGGACAGCCGCCGCTTGACGCGGCCCGTCTGGGTGCCTCTCTCCTCGAGGGCGACCTCGAGCTCGCCGCGGCCTCCGGCCACGGGCAGGTCTGCGGGGGCGATGGAGTTCATCGGATCTCCCTCTGCTTGCGGAGCACGCGGACGTTGTAGACGACGATCGGCAGCACGAGCAGGAACAGCACGACCGCGAGCGCCGAGCCGCGGCCGATCTCGGAGGCGCGGAACGCCTGCGTGTACATCTCGTTCGCGATGACGCTCGTGTTGAAGTTGCCGGCCGTCATGGTGCGCACGATGTCGAACACCTTGAGGGTCGCGATCGAGATCGTGGTGAGCACGACCACGAGCGAGCCGCGGATGCCGGGGACCGTCACGTTGCGGAACCGCTGCCAGCCGTTGGTGCCGTCGAGCTGCGCCGCCTCGATCTGCTCGGTGGGGATGCCCTTGATCGCGGCGGAGAGCACGACCATCGCGAAGCCGGTCTGGATCCAGATCATCACGACGATGAGCAGGAAGGTGTTGATCGGATCGGTCTGCAGCCACTGCACGGGGTCGCCGCCGGCGAGCGTCACGAGGGCGTTGAGCAGGCCGATCTGCTCCTGCCCCTTCGACTTGTACTCGTAGACGAACTTCCAGATGATGCCGGCGCCCACGAACGAGATCGCCATCGGCATGAAGACGAGCGCCTTGTAGACGCGCTCGCCGCGCGAGCGGTCGATGAACACGGCGTAGGCGAGGCCGAGCGCCGTCGAGAGGGTCGGCACGAGGGCGACCCAGATGATGGTGTTGAGGAGCGTGCGGAGCGCGGCGGGCTGGGTGAACATCCACACGAAGTTTTCCCAGCTGAACTCGCCCTGCTTGTCGACGAAGGCGAGGCCCGTGGTGCGCACCGCGGGGTAGATGAGGCCGACGGCGAGGAGCACGAGCGCCGGGGCGAGGAAGCCCACGAGCTGCCAGTAGTCGCGCCCCCGCTTGGGCGCCTTGTCGATGAGGAAGATCAGCAGGCCGATGACGGCGGCGAAGACCGCCAGCCCCATCGCGATCTGCAGGATCTTGCCGATCAGGTCCGCGGTGGTCATCGCATCACGCGCCTTCCTTCGCCGTCGAAGTGGGTGGTGGTGGGGCGGGGCCGTCGCCGGCCCCGCCCCGTCAGGTGGTGCGGGTCAGCCGATCAGCTGCTGGGCCAGCTGGCCTCGATCGCGTCGACCGTGGCCTGCGTGGACTGGCCGCCGACCCAGGCGACGATGCCCTTCCAGAAGGAGTCCGCGCCCACGGCACCCGGCATGAGGTCGGAGCCGTCGAAGCGGAACGTGGTGTCGCCCTGGAGGATCTCGATCGACTGCGTGAGCAGGTCGCTCGAGGCCTTCTTGGGGTCGAGGCCCTTGTTGGCGCTGATCACGCCGCCGAGGGAGACGCGGTTGTTCGCCCAGGTGTCGCTCGAGAGGTACGCGCGCACCGCCTCGACCTCCTTGGCGTCGCGGAACGCGACCGGGAACTCGCCACCGCCCGTGACGGCCTGCGGGTCGTCGGCGTTCACCGGCGGCAGCAGGAAGGCGTAGACGTCGCCGTCGGGGGCGACCTTGGTGCCCGCCGGCCAGAAGCCCTCGTAGAACGAGGCCTGGTGGTGCAGCGAGCAGGTGCCGTCGAGGATCGGCAGGCCGGCGTCGCCGAACTCCGTCGAGATGACCGTCGACACGTCGCCGAAGCCGCCGTTGACCATGGCCGGGTTCTTGAGGATGTCGCCGACCGAGTCGAAGGCCTTCACGACCTCCGGCGAGTTGAACGGCACCGCGTGCGTGACCCACTTGTCGTAGAAGTCGGGGCCCGCCTGGCGGAGCACGTAGTCCTCGATCCAGTCGGTGCCCGGCCAGCCGGTCGCGTCACCCGATCCGAGGCCCGCGCACCACGGCACATGGCCGCTGTCGGCGGCGATCTTCTCGGAGAGCGCCGTGAGCTCGTCGAGCGTCTTGGGGATCTCGTAGCCCTTGTCGGAGAACTCCTTGGGCGAGTACCAGACGTAGCCCTTGATGCTCGCCATGAGCGGGGCGGCGTAGAAGGTGCCGTCGTAGGTGCCGTACTGCTTCCAGTCGGCCGACCACCACTTGTCGGCGTTGGCCTCGACCGCGGCGGATGCCGGGATCAGCCAGCCGCCCGCGGCGAGACGACCGAGCAGGCCCGGCTGCGGCACGATGCCGATGTCGGGCGCGTTGTGGCCCTCGGCGAGCACGGCGATCTGGGCCTCGAACTCCTTCGTGCCCTGGTACTTGATGGTGATGCCGGTGCACGTGGAGAAGTCCGCCCAGGACTTGACCAGCCGGTCGGCCTCCTCGTCCTGGATCGTGCCTCCGATCGTGACGGTCGCGCCGTCGAAGGTGCCGTACTCCTCGTACGGCGCGCAATCGGTGTTGCCCTTGCCCTCGTTGGCGATGTCGCCCGTACAGCCGGTCAGCGCCAGCGCGGCGGCGCCCGCCGCCGCGACGCCGGCCAGCAGCCGGCGGTTCACCCGTGAACGCATTGTTCCTCCTCGTTGAGCCCCGCGCCGCGTGCGGCAGCGGGGTGCGGATGGTGCAGGGACCGGTCCCCCTCGGACGCGCGCGCGACGACGGGAACCGCTTCCACCCCCACGGTAGGCGAGCCGTCCGACGCGGTGCAACCGGGTTGCGCATCCCTCACATCACGATTAGGACTCGCCCCTCTCGCGTGGCGCAGGTGCACGGGGATGCGGAAGGGCGCCGCCCCCGTGCGGGAGCGGCGCCCTTCTGAGCGGGTGCGTGAAGTCCTTACTTGAGGACGACGGTCGCGCCGGCCTCCTCGAGCTGAGCCTTGGCCTTCTCGGCGGTCTCCTTGTTCGCGCCCTCGAGCACGGTGCTGGGAGCGCCGTCGACGAGCGCCTTCGCCTCGCCCAGGCCGAGGTTCGTGAGGGCACGGACCTCCTTGATGACCTGGATCTTCTTGTCGCCGGCCGACTCGATGACGACGTCGAACGAGTCCTTCTCCTCGACCTCCTCGGCGGCGCCACCGGCACCACCGGCGGCCGGGGCGGCCGCGACGGCGACCGGAGCGGCGGCGGTGACCTCGAAGGTCTCCTCGAACTTCTTCACGAACTCGGACAGCTCGATGAGCGAGAGCTCCTTGAACGCCTCGAGCAGCTCGTCGGTGCTGAGCTTGGCCATTTCTTTCTCCTTAGCTTTGGGGCGTGCGCCCCGGGTCGATAGCCCCGACGCGGATGCGACGAGGATGTCTGGGTGCGAGGGTCAGCTCGCGGACTCCTGCTTCTCGCGCAGTGCGTCGACCGTGCGGACGGCCTTCGACAGCGGCGCGTTGAACAGGTAGGCGGCACCGAACAGCGAGGCCTTGAAGGCACCGGCCAGCTTCGCCAGCAGCACCTCCCGGGACTCGAGATCGGCGAGCTTGCCCACCTCGGCAGCGGACAGGGGGGCACCGTCGAAGTAGCCGCCCTTGACCACGAGCAGAGGATTGGCCTTGGTGAAGTCGCGCAGTGCCTTCGCGACGGCGACGGTGTCGCCGTGCACGAACGCGATCGCGGAGGGGCCGACGAGGTACTCGTCGAGGCCGGTCACACCGGCCTCCTGGGCCGCGATCTTGGTGAGCGTGTTCTTCACCACGGCGTAGCTCGCGTGCTCACGGATGTTGGTGCGCAGCTGCTTGAGCTGCGCCACCGTGAGGCCGCGGTACTCGGTGAGCACGACCGCGTTCGAGCTGCGGAACAGGTCCGTCAGCTCGGCGACCGTGGTTTCCTTGTTCGCCATGGCGCTCCTTGTGATGAGTGGATGTTCGCGCCGGAGGCCCCTGCCCGTCTCGTGAGAGCTGCCGTCCCACGAAAAAAGCTCCGGCGCAAGCGCACGGAGCCAGACCCGGGGGTCGTACTTCACACACCTGCGCGGGCCCCTCTCGAGAGGACTTCGTCCGTGCGACTGCGAGCAGGCGCACGGAGACCAGCGGTCTTCGGCTGAGTCAGGCTACCACACGCCGGATGCGGGGCAGCCGCACCGTGAAGCGGGTGCCGCCCGGGCCGCTCGCCACCTCGATCGCGCCGCCGTGCGCCTCGACGACGGCCGCCACGATCGCGAGGCCGAGGCCCGTGCTGCCGGTCGCCCGCGAGCGCGAGGAGTCGCCCCGGGCGAAGCGCTCGAACAGGCGCGGCTGCAGCTCCTCCGGGATGCCGGGGCCGTCATCCGAGACCGTCAGCACCACGTCGTCCGCATCCGGCGCGAGCGTCACGGTGACGGCCGTGCCCTCCGGGGTGTGCCGGTGGGCGTTGGCGAGCAGGTTCACGACCACCTGGTGCAGGCGCGCCGGGTCGCCCTCCACGACGAGCGGCGGATCGGGTGCCACCACCTCCCACTCGTGGTCGGGGGCGGCGGCGTAGGCGTCGCCCACGGCATCCGTCACGAGCCGCACGAGCTCGACCTCGCCGAACACGAGCCCGTCGCCCTCGTCGAGACGGGCGAGCTCGAGCAGGTCCTCGACGAGCGCCGTCATGCGCACCGACTCCGACTCGATGCGGTCGAGCGACCGCACCGCGTCGGGCGGCAGCTCGCCGTCGATGCGGCGGGTGAGCTCGGCGTAGCCGCGGATGGAGGCGAGCGGCGTGCGCAGCTCGTGGCTCGCGTCGGCCACGAAGCGGCGCACCTTCTCCTCCGAGCGCTGGCGGGCGACGAGTGCGTTCTCGACGTGCCCGAGCATGCGGTTGAAGGCGGCGCCCACCTGACCCACCTCGGTGCGGGGGTCGGCCTCGGCATCCGGAACCCGCTCGGGGATCGCGACATCGCCGGATGCCAGCTCGAGCTCGGCCACGCGCGTCGCCGTCTCGGTCACCCGCCCGAGCGGCCGGAGCGCGACCCGCACGAGGGCGACGGCCCCCGCCGCGGCCGCCGCGAGCGCGGCGAGCGTCACGAGGCCGAAGATGAGCACGAGGGTCCAGGTGGTGGTGTCGACGTCGGCGGTCGAGAGGCCCACCGCGATGCGCCCGGTGCTGCCGTCGGAGGCGGTCACCTGTCGCGCCTCGACACGGAAGGAGCCGAGGCCGGGCACCTCCACGGTCGAGGCGTCGCCCATCGGCGCGGCGAGCAGCTGCGCGATCTGACGCGAGGTCAGGGGGGTGCCCGATCCGGGGCCCGTGTAGACGGCCCCCTGCGATGCCGAGCTCCCGAGCGAGAGGGCCACCACGAGGCCGCCGCGCAGGTTCTCGTCGCCGCCCGGCAGCACACCGCCCGGGCCGGAGGTCCAGAACCGCATGACCTCGTGCACCTGCGCGTCGAGGCGCTCGAGCAGGTTCTCCCGCAGCGCGAGCACGCTGACGGCTCCGATGAGGATGCCGACGAGCGCGACGAGCGCGACGACGCCGGCGACGAGGCGGCGCCGGATCGACCACGGGGCGCGCGCGGTGGGCGCGCTGTCGGCGCTCATGCCGCCGGCTTGATGAGGTATCCGACGCCCCGCACGGTGTGGATGAGGGGCGGGCCGTCGGCCTCGAGCTTCTTGCGCAGGTAGGAGATGTAGATCTCGACGATGCTCGACCGGCCCTCGAAGTCGTAGCTCCACACCCGGTCGAGGATCTGCAGCTTGCTGACGACGCGGCGCGGGTTGCGCATGAGGTAGCGCAGCAGCTCGAACTCCTTGGCGGTGAGCTCGATGGGGCGCCCGGCGCGCGCGACCTCGTAGCTCTCCTCGTCGAGCGTCAGGTCGCCGACCCGGAGCACCGGGTCGGTGTAGCCGGTGACGCCACGGCCCGTGCGACGCAGCAGCCCGCGCAGCCGGGCCACGACCTCCTCGAGGCTGAACGGCTTCGTGACGTAGTCGTCGCCGCCCGCGGTGAGGCCGACCACGCGGTCGGTCACGGCGTCCTTCGCGGTGAGGAACAGCACGGCGACGTCGTCGCCGGACGCCCGCAGCCGGCGCAGCACCTCGAGGCCGTCGAGGCCCGGCATCATGATGTCGAGCACGATCACGTCGGGACGGAAGCTGCGCGCCTTGGCGAGCGCCGACGCCCCCTCGGTGGCGACCTCCACCTGCCAGCCCTCGTACCGGAGCGCCATCTGGATGAGCTCGCCCAGCGAGGGCTCGTCATCCACCACGAGCGCGCGCACGGGTGCCCCGTCGGGTCGGGTCAGTGGCGCGGGGCCGGGGGCGGAGGTCGTCACCTTGCCGATTCTGCTCCGTTCGCTGGGAGTTCCCTATGCGGCGGCTTGAGGCTCTCCCGACGCGCGCGGTGTCATCCGAACACGCCTTCGGGACGCTGCGGACATGCCGCCATGACCTCGGCGAGAAGCACGTCGGGGATACCTCTCAACGGGTCCCACGACTGCCCGCGATAGTTGTCGACGAATGTCTGCTCCGAAGGCAGTTCCGGCATCTCGGCACCGTGTTCGCGCAGACAGTCGCGGTACGAGCCCGCGTAGTAGGCGTAGAGGTAACGCAACTGACTCTGGTTGAGTGGCGTCAGCATCACGGGATCGGTGGGATACCTGCTCTGGCACACATACCGCGCCATCGCGAACACGGGCGCGGTCTCCGCCGTGGTTTTCATCATCAGCCCGCCGTCCTCGGCGGCGGTGGGGGCGCCTTCCTCCGTCATGCATGCGGCGATCACTTCCGCCCAATCGTCGAGGGTGACGTAGCGGACCATCTCGATCCCCACAGGGCGCTGGCTATCCGGCAGGCCGGAGGTCGCCCAGACGTCGTCAAGTTCCTTCTGGGTGATCCGCGCCCTGTCCGCGTCGCTGAGCACATCGACAGTCGGGCGCGGGGCGGGGTGCGCGTTGTCCGTCGCGCACCCCGCCAGGCACAGCCCGACGAGCACCGCAGCAACCGCGGAGATCGCCGCGAGTCGTGCCATGTGTCGTTCAGCCGCAGTAGATGGAGGCCGTGCTCGCCCCGGCGCCGGCAACGCTCGCGATCGAGGTGTAACCGAACCAGAAGGTCTTGGCCGTGGTCGTGTAGATAGCGCCATGGTTGGCAACGTACGTGCTCGAGGTGCTCGAACCGTAGGGGCGATGGGAGTGCGTGATGTTGCCGGTACCCGTGCCCTTGGTGTACACGTACGTGCTCGATGATGTGCAGTTCTTCGCCCCCCATGAGAAGTCGAGTGCGTACGCCGGCATGGGCGTGATGAGCGCGAGAACCGCCGCGATCGTGGCAGCGGCGCCGATGCCGCTCAGCGCCTTCTTCTTCATTCTTAGCTCCTTATGGAATCGTCGTCGATTCAGATGTGGGCAGTATGGACAAAACTGAGCGTTTAGTCAAACATTGATGCATGACTGACCCGCCCCGCCGTCGATGGCTCGCCTGGGCGGCCCTCATCGTGGGCATCCTGATCGGCGCAGGCGGCGCGGCCTGGGCGACTGCCACCATCCTGAGCCCGTCCGCCCGCCCCCTCGCGGAGGCCGCATACACCCACGCGACGGTGCACGAGGGCGAGGTCGGGTCCGCACTCACGATGACTGCTCTGGCGAGTTGGGAACCGGCGGGTACGGGAGCGAACCGCGCGAGCGGGATCGTCACGACCGTCACGATCGATCCTGGCTCCGAGGCGACGCCGGGCGCAGTGCTCTACAGCGTCGACCTCCGCCCGGTGGTGATCGCCGCCGGGGCGGTGCCTGCGTTCCGCAGCATCGCCCGGTCGGCGTCGGGGCAGGATGTCGCGCAGCTGCAGCAGCTGCTCGCGACTCTCGGTCTCTACACCGGCGCTGTCGACGGCAACGCGGGGTCGAGCACCGATCGAGCGATCCGCGCGTGGCAGAGGTCGCTCGGCGTGACCGCGACCGGCGTCGTCGAGCTCGGCGATGTGATCTTCGTACCGACCCTGCCCGCCAGGGTGCGGCTCGATCCTCAGGTCGTCAAGGTCGGCGCGTCCCTCGCGGGCGGCGAGGAGGCTGTGGAGCTGCTCTCCGCGACCCCGGGGTTCCGCATCCCCGCGACCGACGCTCAGGCAGCGATGGTGCCGACGGGCACGCGCGTGGAGATCACCGCGCCCGATGGCACCCTCTGGAACGGCGCGATCGCCGACCAAGTGCGCGACCAGCCTTCCCAGACCGTGAACCTGAACGTACGACCCACGGGTGAGCTTCCGCTCTGCGGCGAGGGATGCGACCAGGTACCGGCGGTCGGCGAGGTGATGCTGGCCGCACGGGTGATCACGAGCGAGCCCGTGCACGGACTCGTCGTGCCCTCCGCCGCGCTCGTCACGACGGCGTCGGGCGAGATCGCCGTGGTGGACGAACACGGCACAAGGATCACGGTCACGGTGGTCGCGTCCGCACGGGGCTCCTCGGTGATCGAAGGAGTCGGCGCGGGGGTGCGGGTGCGCGTGCCAGCCGACGGATCGCGTTCATGACGACGGCGCCACTGCTCGAGGCGGACGGCCTCACCTTCGGCTACACCAACGCCGAGGCGGTGGTCGAGAACTGGGGAGCTCGCTTCGACGCGGGAACCATGACCGCGCTCACCGGACCATCGGGGAGGGGCAAGAGCACCTTGCTCTACCTGCTCGGGCTCATGCAGAAGCCGAGTGCGGGACAGGTGCTGATCGAGGGCACCCCCGTTGCTCGACTGCGGGATGCGGACCGTGCGCGCCTACGGGCGCACGCCTACGGCTTCGTGTTTCAGGATGCGGCGCTGGACGCCACCCGCACGGTGCTCGACAACGTGACTGAGGCGGCGCTCTATCGAGGCGAGTCCCGCGCGACCGTGGCGCCTCGCGCGGAGGAACTGCTCTCACGTTTCGGCGTCACCGTCCCGCCGCACCGCCGACCCGGCCAGGTGTCCGGGGGGCAAGCCCAGCGCATCGCCCTCTGCCGTGCGCTGCTCAGCGCGCCCCGCATTCTCCTGGCCGACGAGCCCACCGGCAACCTCGACCCGGCCACGAGCACCCTCGTCGTGGAGGCCATGCGCGACCATGCCCGGTCGGGGGCGGCCGTCGTCGTGGTGACGCATTCCCCCGAGGTCGCCGCCGCCTGCGATCGACGGATCGACCTATGACCGCCGTGCTGCGGATGCCCCGCGAGGCTGTCGCCTCCGTGCGCGCCCAGCCGGTCGCCTCCGTGCTGACCATGCTCGTCGTGGCGGGGATGGTGCTGTCCGTGCTGCTCACCGCGGGGCGCACGATCGGCGCCGAGCAGCAGGTGCTGGCATCTATCGACGCCGCAGGAACCCGATCCATCGTGATCCGCGCTGAGGACGGAGCCGGGGTGCGCTCCTCGGCGCTGGCCCGGATCGCCTGGATCGACGGCGTCGAGTGGGCGGGCGCGTTCTCGAACGCGATCGACGCCACCAACGCACTGGTCACGGACGGCACCCGCGTGCCCGCCCGATTCGCCTACGGCGACGACCTCGAAAGCCTCGGGATCGCACCCACGCATCCCATCGACGGCGGGACCGCCTATGCGTCGCCGTCCGCGCTCAGCGCGCTCGGGCTCGTCGACACCGTCGGCGGCATCACGCTCAGCGACGGGCGCGACTACACGATGGTCGGCGAGCTGACGACCCCCGACTTCCTGGCGGAGCTCGAACCGCTGGTGCTGCTCCCGCGCCCGCCATCCGCCGCCGCGGAGAGGGTCAACCTCGTCGTCGTGATCGCGGAGCGTCCGGGGCTTGTGGGGCCGGTCGCCGATTCCGTGCTGCCGCTGCTCGAAGCCGATGATCCGAGCAAGGTCACCGTGCGCACGAGTGAGACCCTCGCGCAGCTGCGAGGCCTCATCCAGGATCAGCTCGGCACGTTCTCGCGAGGTCTCGTCGTGATGCTGCTCGGCTTCAGCGGGATGCTGGTCGCGGCCGTGCTGTTCGGACTCGTGATGATGCGGCGAAAGGACTTCGGGCGACGACGTGCGCTGGGTGCGACACGGTCCTCTATCGTCGTGCTGTTGCTCATGCAGACGGCCCTGCTGGCCGGCCTCGGCTCGCTCCTTGGCATCGCCACAGGACTCGCAGTGCTGCTGTCGTCAGGTGATCCGCTCCCCGACCCCGGGTTCATCACTGCGCTCGGGCTGCTCGCGATTCTTACACCCGTGCTCGCCGCCACCGCGCCGGCGGCGGTGGCCAGCAGCCGGGAGCCGATCCGGGAGCTGCGCGTGCCCTGACGGCAGCGACTGCCCAGGCGCCGTAGATCGTCAGGGGCGTGCCGGCATGTCGTTTCCGCGTACGGAAGCGGGTGTTCTCAACCGACCCGGCGGCGCCTGCCGACCCCCGTCGCCGGCCCGTGCGAGCATGGCATCCGTGCAGCAGACCCTCGCGCTCTTCGACGCACCGCCGGTGCCGTACCGCGAGCGCGTCGTGGCCGACGGCACCGACCGCGTCGTCTGGCTGCGGGCGCGATCGCACGGGGTGACCGCCACGGATGTCGCACGCCTCACCGGCGACGCCGCGGTGCGCACGGTCGCGCGCGACAAGCTGCTCGGCACGGGCTTCGCGGGCAACGCCTACACGCGGCACGGCCGCGAGCGCGAGCCGGAGATCGGGCGCTGGGTGGCGCGGCAGCATCCGGGGTTCGCGGGCAACGCGGCGCTCTTCCACGCCGACGGCGCCCGCGCCCACCTCGCGACGCCCGACGGCATCCGGGAGCGGGCCGGAGCGCTCGAGCTGTGCGAGATCAAGACCACGCGCTCGCCCTGGCGCTCGATCCCCCGCCACTACCTGCGGCAGGTGTGGTGGCAGCAGTACGTGCTCGGGGCCGAGCGCACCCTCGTGGTGTGGGAGCAGCACGACGACTTCGTGCCGGTGAGCGGCGTTCCCGAGACCCGCTGGGTCGACCGCGACGAGGACGAGATCCACCGTCTCGTGGTGCTCGCCGACCGGATGCTCGAGGCGATGCGCCGCTAGGCCGACGCCGGGGTGCGCCGTCGCGCCCGCGACACCGCCACGACACCGGTGCCCGCGGCCCCGATGACGACCGCGATGAGCAGCACGTAGAAGGCCACCGAGAGGTAGCCGTTCGGCGAGGTGTCGGGGTTGAGGAACGGGTAGGGGTACCAGCTCGTCGCGCCCGTGAGGGCGTCATGCACGAACGGCCCCCGGATCATCGTGTAGGCCGCCCACACGATCGGGTAGACCACGATGACGCCGACGACGCCCCAGCCGAGGCAGCGGCGGCCGGGCGAGAGGAACCAGTCGAGCACGACGAGCACCGGCACCACGACGTGCAGCACCTCGTTCGACCACGCGACGGTCGTGCCCTGCGGCAGCTCGATGCCGCGCAGCAGCAGGTTGTAGACGATGCCCGTGGTCGCGATGTAGGTCGTGGCGCAGGCGCGCAGCACCCCGTACCAGCGCGGGTCCTCGGCCCGGCTCCGCAGCAGCAGCACCGCGCCGACCGCGAGCGACACCGCCGCCACGATGTTCGACTGGATCGTGAAGAAGGAGAAGAAGTTGACGAGCTTGGTGCCCACGTCGGGCGCGCCCGCGGCGCTCCAGACCTCGAGGCTCCGCACGAGCTGGGCGACGACGGCGGCGACGGTGAGCGCCGCTGCGGCGGCGCGGAGCACGGCGAACAGCGGGCGCATGGGGAGAAGCTATCGCACCGGCGCGTCGTCGAGGGCGCGTTCGAGCACGAAGTCGTCCTCGTGGCGGTCGCCCACCAGGAAGCGCTTGACGCCGACGCGTGCGAAGCCGTGCTTGCCGTAGAAGCGCTGGGCCCGCGCGTTCTGCTGGTTGACGCCGAGCCAGACGCTCGCGGCGCCCGCCGCGCGTGCGACGTCGAGGCTCGCGTCTATGAGCGCGGCGGCCGCGCCCGTGCCGTGGGCGTCCGGGTGCACGTAGCACTTGGAGAGCTCGATCGCGGGCCGGCGCGTGACCGCGACCGCGACATCCGGATCGGCGGGCTCGCCGGCGACGAGCATCGTGTAGCCCACGAGGCGTCCCTCCTCCTCGGCGACGAGCACGGTGCGCGCCGGGTCCGCCAGGTAGCCGGCGAAGGAGGCCTCGCCGAGGTGGGCGGCGATGAAGGCGGCCTTCGCGGCATCCGTCGTGTGCGGCGGGCAGGCGAGCGGGAACGTCGCGGCGGCGAGCGCCGCGAGCGCCGCCACCTCGCCCGGCTCGGCGGGACGGATGCGGGGCATGGCACCAGGGTAGCCCGCGCAGTGACGACGGATTCCCGCATCCGGACGCCGCGAATCCGATCGATCCGCAGTCTCGGTGGGCGATCACGACGGGATCCGTTGCGGATCGCCCCGGACTGGTCTTGAATGTGACTGACCGTAGGGGGTTTCACATCGTGGTGACGACGCAGACGGCGGCATCCGCCGACGGCGCGGGGACGGCCCAGGCCGGCGCGCGCGGCGAGGTTCGCGTGCGCGGGCTGACCAAGCGATACGGCGACGCGCTCGCCGTGGACGGCATCGACCTCGACATCGCGGCGGGCGAGTTCATCTGCCTGCTCGGCCCCTCCGGCTGCGGCAAGACGACGACGCTGCGGATGATCGCGGGCTTCGAGCACCCGGACGCCGGCGAGATCCGCGTCTCCGGCTCCTCGGTGATCGGCGTCCCGCCCTACCGCCGCGACGTCAACACCGTCTTCCAGGCATATGCCCTCTTCCCGCACATGAGCGTCGCCGAGAACGTCGCCTACGGCCTGCGCCAGCGCCGGGTGCCCCGCGCGGAGATCACCGAGCGGGTCGTGCAGGCGCTCGACCTCGTGCGGATGCGGCGCTTCGCCGACCGCAAGCCCACCCAGCTCTCCGGCGGCCAGCAGCAGCGCATCGCGCTCGCCCGCGCGCTCGTCAACCGCCCCGCCGTGCTGCTGCTCGACGAGCCGCTCGGAGCCCTCGACCGGCAGCTGCGCGAGGAGATGCAGCTCGAGCTCAAGCTGCTGCAGAACGAGCTCGGCATCACCTTCGTGTTCGTCACGCACGACCAGGGCGAGGCGCTCTCGATGAGCGACCGCATCGCGATCATGCGCGACGGACGGATCGAGCAGCTCGCCGACCCGACGACCGTCTACGCCGAGCCCTCGAGCGCCTTCGTGGCGGCGTTCGTCGGCCAGCAGAACTTCTTCGAGGGCACGATCACGGGCGGCGCGCTCGACGCCGGCGGCATGCGCCTCGTGGGCCAGGCCCCGCCGCCCGGGGCCGAGGGGGCCGCGGCGATCGCGGCGGTACGCCCCGAGCACGTGCGGCTGGAGGCGGCTCCGGGCGGCTCCGGGTCGGCCGCGGACGAGGTGGTCGCCACGCTGCTCGCGAGCTCCCCGCTCGGCGAGACGGTGCAGTACCAGCTGCGGCTCGACGACGGCCGCACGCTCCTCGCCCGCCGCCCCGCCCCCGATGCGCCCGCCCTCGCCGCCGGCGAGCGGGTGCGCTGCCACTGGGCTCCCGAGCACGTGCGCTTCTTCCCGGCCGACCAGGCCGCATCCGTCCCCGACCCCGGCATCGACCTCGAAGGAGCCGCATCATGAGCGAGCCCGACATCCGCATCCTCGCCTCCCGCGCCGCCGCCCCGCGCATCGCGCGCGAGCTTTCGCGCCGCCGCTTCCTCGAGCTGAGCGCCATGGTCGGCACCGCCGCGGCCCTCGCGGCGTGCACGCCCGCCACGAAGCCCGGCACGCAGGCCACCGGCGGCGCGCTCGAGGGCGAGCTGTCGATCTACAGCTGGGGCGACTACGACGCCCCCGAGGTGCTCGACGCCTTCACCAAGGACTTCGGGCCGACCATCACGATGGACGCCTTCGCCTCCAACGAGGAGATGATCGCCAAGCTCACCTCGGCCAAGGGCACGAGCGGCTACGACATCGTCGTGCCGACCGGCGTCTTCGTGCCCGGGATGGCGCAGAACGGGCTGCTCACCAAGCTCAACCTCGACCTCATCCCGAACATCTCGCACATGGACCCCGCCTTCCTCGGGCAGGACTGGGACCCCCAGAACGAGTACTCGATCTGCAAGGCCTGGGGCACGACCGGCTTCGTCTACGACACGACCGTCATCACCCGCGAGCTCTCCACCTGGAGCGACTTCATCGACGCCGCCCAGAAGGAGGCGAGCGGCAAGACCTCGGTGCTCGACGACCCCTCCGACATCGTCGGCATCTACTTCTGGGCCAACGGCATCGTGTGGACCACGACCGACCCCGCGCACCTCGACGCCGCCGAGAAGTTCGTCGTCGAGGACCTCGCGCCGCACATCGCCAAGTTCGACTCCTACCCGGGCGGCGAGGCGATCCCGCAGGCGAGCCAGGTGCTCATGCAGGTGTGGAACGGCGACGCCCGCCTCGGCATCATGAACAGCCCGAAGCCGGACCGCTGGAAGTGGGTGCTCGGTGCGCCCGCCACCGAGCTGTGGATGGACAACTGGGCGATCGCCGCGGGGGCACCGCATCCGGAGGCCGCGCACGCGTTCATCAACTACGTGCTGACGCCCGAGAACGCGCTCGCCGAGCTCGACTACATCGGATACCACACGGGCGAGGCCGGCATCGAGCAGGCCGCGGAGGACGCCGGCTTCGAGATGCTCGACATGGTGTTCTTCACGCCCGAGCAGATCGGCACCATGCAGAACGGGGCGGTCACCGAGGCGCAGGCCCGCATCGTGGAGATCTGGAACAAGGCCAAGGCCGCCGCCAGTGCGTAAGCCGTTCCGGGGAAGCCCGGTGCTGCTCGCCGTCCCGGCCTGGGTGTGGCTGCTGGTCTTCTTCGTGGCACCGGTGCTGCAGGTGCTGTGGTTCAGCTTCGGCTACAAGCCGGGCATCTTCGGCACGCACGCGAACGACGTGCTGTCGCTCGACCGCTACGCGGAGGCGCTCACCCCCACCTTCTTCGCCACCTTCCAGAACACCCTCGGCATCGGCATCGCGGGCACCCTGCTGTGCCTGGTGATCGCGCTGCCGATGGCCTACTGGATGGCTGCCAAGGTCCCGGCGCACCGCCGCGGCCTGCTGCTCGCCCTCGTGCTGGTGCCCTACTGGACCAACTTCCTCATCCGCACGATCGGCTGGCAGATCATCCTCTCGCCGGAGGGGGCGCTCTCCCATCTCGGCCAGGCGATCGGCTTCGGCCCGATCGACGTGCTCTACTCGCGGGCGGCGGTGCTCATCGGCGTCGTCTACAACTACCTCCCGCTCATGATCCTGCCGCTCTACGTGGCCTTCGACCGCGTCG
The DNA here is from genome assembly GCA_030150265.1 of Protaetiibacter sp. Classification (GTDB taxonomy): domain Bacteria; phylum Actinomycetota; class Actinomycetes; order Actinomycetales; family Microbacteriaceae; genus Homoserinibacter. The sequence goes on along the minus strand of JASLGG010000032.1, from coordinate 281,534 downwards.
ACCCGGCGCTGCGCGAGGCCAGCAAGGATCTCGGCGCCGGCCCGCTGCGCACCCTGTTCGGCGTCACCCTCCCCCTCGCCCGTCCCGGCATCATCGCGGGCATCGTGCTCGTCTTCATCCCGCTCATGGGCGACTACATCACCCCGACGGTGCTCGGCGGCGCACGCGGCAACATGGTCGGGCAGCTCGTGGCGAGCCAGTTCCAGACCGCCCAGAACTGGGCGCTCGGCGCCGCGATGGCGGTGCTGCTCATCCTCGTGATCGCGGCCACGCTCGGCGTCGCCGCGCTGCTGGCGTGGCTCGTGACCCTGCCGCTCCGCGCGCGCACCCGGCTCCGGATCGGGGAGGCGTGATGGCCGCGCCCCGCCGCCGCCCGCGCCGCACGGCATCCGACATCGGCCTCACCGTGTGGGGCGTCGCGGTGTTCGCGTTCCTCTTCGCGCCGATCCTCGTCGTCGTCGCCTCCTCGTTCAACTCGGGCCGGCTCCTCGTGGCGTGGCAGGGCTTCAGCCTCGAGCCGTTCGCCGCGCTGCTCACCAAGCCCGCCATCCGGGACGCCGTGCTCGTCTCGCTGCAGACCGGCGCGATCTCGGCCGTCGTCGCGAGCGTGCTCGGGATGCTCGCGGGCATCGCGCTCGCCCGTCGTCCCGGCAGGTGGGCCGTGTGGTTCATCGGGCTGCTGCTGCTCGTGTCGGTGACCCCCGAGATCGTCGACGCGGTCGCGCTGCTGCCGTGGCTCGTGTTCCTCGGACAGGATCTCGGGCTGCCGGTGTTCAACGACGGCATCGTGCGCCTCGTGATCGGTCACTCGCTGTTCTCGACGGCGGTCGTCTCGTACATCGTGCGGGCGCGGCTCGTGGGACTCGACGCCCGGCTCGAGGAGGCCTCCGCCGATCTCTACGCGCCGCCCGCCCGCACCTTCCTGAAGATCACGCTGCCGCTCGTGGCCCCGGCGGTGCTCGCGGGCGGCCTGCTGTCGTTCACGCTGAGCCTCGACAACACCGTCATCGCGGCGTTCGTGCAGGTGTCGGGCACGACGCCGTGGCCCGTGTACGTGCTGAGCGCGCTGCGCAGCGGCCTGCGCCCCGAGATCGCGGCCGTCTCGACGGTCATGCTCGTGCTGAGCCTCGGCGCGCTCGCGGTGGTGTGGCTCGTGCTGCGCCGCTCGGGCGACTCCTCGAACCAGATCGCCCGCACCCTCGCGGGCGGATGAACGGAGCACCATGACCCACGCCGATCTCGTCTTCACCGGCGGCGCCGTCTTCACCGCCGACACGGTGCGCTCGCGCGCGAGCGCCGTCGCCGTGCGCGGTGGCCGCATCGTCGCGGTGGGCCACGACCTCCGGGAGCTCGTGGGACCCTCGACCGAGGTCGTCGACCTCGGCGGGCGGATGCTCGTGCCCGGCTTCCAGGACGCCCACGTGCACCCCGTGTGGGGCGGCCTCGACCTGCTGCGCTGCAACCTCAACGACACCCGGGGCAAGGACGCCGACCTGGCGACCGTGCGCGCGTACGCGGACGCGCATCCGGAGGTGCCGTGGATCCTCGGCGGCGGCTGGGTGATGTCCGACTACCCCGGCGGCACCCCGCGCGCGGAGGACCTCGACCGCGTGGTGCCCGACCGGCCCGTGTACCTCATGAACGTCGACGGGCACGGCGCCTGGGTCAACTCGCGCGCCCTCGAGCTCGCGGGCATCGATGCGCGCACCCCCGATCCGGCCGACGGCCGCATCGAGCGCGACCCCGACGGCGCACCGAGCGGCACCCTGCACGAGGGCGCGATGTCGCTCGTCAACCGGCTGCTGCCGGAGGACACCCCCGAGACGATGCTCGAGGCGGTGCTCGCCGGCCAGCGCTACCTGCACGAGCGCGGCGTCACCGCGTGGCAGGACGCCGCAGTCGGCAGCTACGGCGACGCCGGCGACCCGGGCCCCGCCTACGTCGACGCCGCCGAGCGGGGCCTGCTGACCGGCCGCGTGGTGGGCGCGCTCTGGTTCGAGCGGGGTCGCGGCGTCGAGCAGCTGCCCGAGCTGCTCGAGAAGCGCGAGCGCTACCGCGCGGGGCGCTTCCACGCCCGCAGCGTCAAGATCATGCAGGACGGCGTCGCCGAGAACTTCACCGCCTCGATGCTCGAGCCCTACCTCGACCCGCACCACCGGCATCCGCACGGCGGGCTCGGCGACGGCATCCGCTTCGTGCCCCGCGAGATCCTCATGGAGGCCGTTCCGGCGCTCGACGCCGCCGGCTTCCAGGTGCACTTCCACGCGATCGGCGACCGCGCGGTGCGCGAGTGCCTCGACGCGGTCGAGGAGGCGATCCGCCGGAACGGCCGCGGCGACAACCGCCACCACATCGCGCACCTGCAGGTGGTGCATCCGGATGACGTGCCGCGCTTCCGGTCGCTCGGCGTCGCCGCCAACATGCAGTCGCTGTGGGCGGCGCTCGAGCCGCAGATGGTCGAGCTGACGCTGCCGTTCCTCGGCGCGGAGCGCTCCTCGTGGCAGTACCCCTTCGGCGACCTCCAGCGCGCCGGCGCGGTGCTCGCCGCCGGGAGCGACTGGTCGGTGTCGACGCCCGATCCGCTCGCCGCGATCCACGTGGCCGTCAACCGGCTCGCGGCCCCCGGCCACGAGGAGGGCGACTACGAGGTGTTCCTGCCCGAGCAGCGCATCGACCTCGCCACCTCGCTGACCGCCTACACCGCGGGCTCCGCCTGGGTGAACCACCTGGATGCGGACACCGGCACGATCGAGGAGGGCAAGCTCGCCGACCTCGTGGTGCTCGACCGCGACCCCTTCGCGGGCCCCGCCGATCAGATCGGCGCGACCCGCGTGCTGCAGACCTTCGTGGAAGGAGAGCGCGTGTTCGCGGCCGCGGACGCGTGAGACGACATGAACGACACCGTGTTCGAACGGTATCCGGCGGCGCCCGCCGTCATCCGACATGCCCTGGAGGGCAGCAGGCAGGCGGTGTTCTGGCTCGACGAGCTGGGCGCCGGCGAGCCGCGCCCTCCGCTCACCGGCACCCGCGACGCCGACCTCGCGATCGTCGGCGGCGGCTTCACGGGCCTCTGGACCGCGGTGCGCGCCAAGCAGCGCGACCCCGGCCGCCGCGTCGTGCTGCTCGAGGCGAAGCGGATCGGATGGGCCCAGTCGGGCCGCAACGGCGGCTTCGTCGAGGCGAGCCTCACCCACGGCGAGCCGAACGGGCGCGACCGCTGGCCGGAGGAGTACGAGCAGCTCGCGCGGCTCGGCATGGAGAACCTCGACGGCTTCGAGGCGACCGTCGCCGAGCTCGGCCTCGACGTGCAGTGGGAGCGCACGGGCGAGATCGACGTCGCGACCGAGCCCCACCAGCTCGAGTGGCTCGAGGGCACTCCGCCGGCCGAGGGCGACGCGGACGTCGTGCGGTGGGACGCCGAGCAGGTGCAGGCCGAGATCCACTCGCCGAGCTACCTCGGCGGCACCTGGCGCAAGCGCGAGGTCGGCCTCGTGCACCCCGGCCGGCTCGTGCGCGAGCTCGCCCGCGCGGCGGAGGAGCTCGGCGTCGAGATCTTCGAGGACTCCCCCGTGCGGCGCATCGAGTCGGATGCGCGCGGCGTCGAGCTCGTCACCGAGCAGGGCCGGGTGACCGCCTCCCGGGTCGCGCTCGGCACGAGCGTCTTCCCCTCGCTCCTCGTGCGCAACCGGCTCATGACGGTGCCCGTCTACGACTACGTGCTCATGACGGAGCCGCTCGACCGCGCCCAGCTCGACGCGATCGGATGGGCCGGTCGCCAGGGCATCGGCGACATGGCGAACCAGTTCCACTACTCGCGTCGCACGGCCGACGACCGCATCCTGTTCGGCGGCTACGACGCGATCTACCACTACGGCGGACGCGTGCGCGCCCGCTACGAGGACCGCCCGCAGAGCTTCGAGCGGCTCGCCTCGCACTTCTTCACGGTGTTCCCGCAGCTCGAGGGGCTGCGCTTCACCCACCGCTGGGCGGGGGCGATCGACACCTGCACGCGGTTCTGCGCCTACTTCGGCACGGCCCGCAAGGGGCGGGTGGCCTACGCGGCGGGCTTCACCGGTCTCGGCGTCGGCGCCACCCGCTTCGCGGCCGACACCATGCTCGACCTGCTCGACGGCACCCCCACCGAGCGCACCGAGCTCGAGATGGTGCGCAAGCGCCCGCTGCCGTTCCCGCCCGAGCCGGCGGCGTCGATGGGCATCCAGGCGACGCGCTGGTCGCTCGACCGCGCCGACCACCGCGAGGGCAACCGCAACATCCTGCTGCGCACGCTCGACGCGCTCGGGCTGGGGTTCGACTCGTGAGGCCGGGAGAGGCATCCGATGCGCTCGGCCTGCCGCTCGACCGCGAGCCCGTGCCGGCCGAGCAGCGCGTCGCGGGCGAGCCGGCGACCGGATGGACCGCGCTCGGCGCGATCGCCGAGGGCTGGGAGTTCGGGGTCTGGGAGATGACGCCCGGCACCATGAGCGACGTCGAGGTGGAGGAGCTGTCGGTCGTGCTCGCGGGGCGCGCCACCGTCGCGTTCGCGGACGGGCGTCCGCCGGTCGAGCTGACTGCGGGATCCGTGCTGCGCTTCGCGGACGGCATGGAGACCGTGTGGACGGTGCACGAGACCCTGCGGAAGGTCTACCTCATCCCCGAGGACCCGCCGGTCGAGTAGCGGCGGATCGCTACTCCGCTGGTCGAGTAGCGGCGGAGCCGCGTATCGAGACCCCCAGGTGCACGAGCGCGAGCAGCAGCCCGAGGGCCGCCGTGCCCGGCACCACCCAGAAGGCCGCGACGACGCCCTGCGCCTCGGCGAGCCTGCTGACGAGCGCCATGGTGACGGCCTGACCGACGATGATGCCGCTCGACAGCATCGTCATGGTGGTGGCAAGGCGGCCCGCGGGCGCCGCGTGCGCCGCGAGGGTGAAGAGCGTCACGAGGTTCGCGCCGACGGCGACGCCCGCGAGCGCGAAGGTCGCGACGATGCCCGGCAGCACCGGGACGAACGGCATGACGAGCGCGACCGCCGTCATCGCGGCGCCCGCGACGACCCAGCGGGCGCGCGTCGTGAAGCCCCGCGGCAGCCGCTCGACGAGGATCGCGGCGAGCGAGGAGGTGATGCCCATCGCCGCGTAGACGAGCCCCGTGCTCTCGGCGGCGCCGACCGACTCCGCATAGGCGGTCGCGGAGGCGAGGGTCGAGGCGAAGAACCCGCCCATGGCGACCATGCCGGCGGTGGGCAGCAGCACGCGTGCGCCGAACAGCTCCCGCCAGGGTGCGGCGGCGACCTTCTCCCCGTCGTGGGTGCGGTGCACGAGCGTCGCGCTCGGATGCAGGGCGAAGGCCGTCACGCAGACGATCGCGAGCGCCGCCGAGAAGAACACGGGTATCGCCGGTCCGGCACCCGTCGCGAGCGCCCCCACGAGCACGGGGCCGCCCACGAAGGAGATCTCGTCGGCCATGCTCTCGTAGCCGAGCGCGATCGGCACGCCGCGGCCGCCGATGCGGGTGTCGCGGTCGAGCATCACGAGCCACCGGGCGCGCGTCATGGGCGAGGCGGGCGGCAGCGAGGCTCCCGCGAGCGCGGCGACCACCACGAGCAGCGGGAGAGCGGCGTGCGCGTAGACGGCGGCCACGAGCGCCACGAGCAGGCCCGCGTGCAGCGGCGCCGTCACGAGCAGCACGGGACGCTGCCCCACGCGGTCGGCGAGGGCGGCCAGCACCGGGCCGCCGATCCCGGATGCCAGCCCGACCGCGGCGGAGACGAGCCCCGCATCCGCGATCGAGCCGCGCACCACCGTCACGAGCGTCAGCACGCCCACGACGTTCATCGCCACCGGCAGGCGGGCCGCGAAGGCGAGCACGAAGAACCACGTGCCGGCCATCCGCCGCAGCTCCCCGAGCCGCCGGATGGGCGCCGTCACGACCGCGTGCTGAACGCGGCGTCGAAGGATGCGTCGGGCGTCTTCCAGAGCAGCGAGCGCACGACGCCCACCGCCTCCGCAGCGCCATGCAACCGGTCCATCCCGCTATCCTCCCACTCCACGGAGATGGGTCCGGCATAGCCGATCGCGCGGAGCGCCCGGAAGGAGTCCTCCCAGGGCACGTCGCCGTGCCCCATCGAGACGAAGTCCCAGCCGCGCCGGGGGTCGCCCCAGGGCAGGTGCGAGCCGAGCACGCCGTAGCGGCCGTTGGGGGTGCGCAGCCGGGTGTCCTTGCAGTCGACGTGGTAGATGCGGTCGGCGAAGTCGGTGATGAACGCGACGGGGTCGATGCTCTGCCACATCATGTGGCTGGGGTCCCAGTTGAAGCCGAACGCCGGCCGGTGCCCGATCGCCTCGAGCGCGCGCACGCTCGACCAGTAGTCGTAGGCGATCTCGCTCGGATGCACCTCGTGGGCGAAGCGCACGCCCTCGGCGTCGAAGACGTCGAGGATCGGGTTCCACCGGTCCGCGAAGTCCTGGTACCCCGCGTCGATCACGGATGCCGGCACGGGCGGGAACATCGCCACGTACGGCCAGATCCTCGACCCCGTGAAGCCGACCACGGTGTCCACGCCGAGCCTGCGGGCGACCACCGCGGTGTCCTTCAGGTCCTGGGCGGCACGCTGCCGCACGCCCTCCGCATCCCCGTCGCCCCACACGTAGGAGGGCAGGATCGGCTGGTGCCGGAAGTCGATCGGGTCGTCGCACACCGCCTGGCCCGAGAGGTGGTTCGAGATCGCGAAGAGCCGCATGCCGTGCCGGTCGAGCGTGGCCCGGAACCCGGCGAGGTAGGCGTCGTCGTCGCGGGCCCGGGCGATGTCGAGGTGCGCCCCGCAGGCCACCTCGAGGCCGTCGTAGCCCCACGATGCGGCGAGCCGCGCCACCTCGTCGAGCGGCAGGTCGGCCCACTGGCCGGTGAACAGGGTGACGGGCGTCTGGCTCATCGGGTACCTCCCCGCACATCCTCTCGCGACCACAGCGCGCCGAACTCGCGCAACGGGCCGAACGGGTCGTCGACCATCCCGTCCGGGACCGCGTAGACGCGCGTCGGGATCGTGTCCCGCGTCAGCGGCGCCCAGCCGGGGTCGCCGTCGTGCAGGAACGCGAGGAACTCGCGGTGCATGACAGCGCCGAGCGGGCCGGCGTCGTCGACCTTGCCGCGCGCGCTCTCGGAGTCGGCGATGCCGAGGAAGAGCGGCACGTCGATGCAGTGGGAGGCACGGCCGAGCGCGGCGGGCACCCAGCGCAGCTCGTAGACCCAGCTCGGCGCGGCCGCCTCCCGGCGCGACGCGCTCGCCGCGGCCACGCCGGAGCGGAACAGCGCGTCGGTCTCGATCCTGCCGGGGGTGCGGTCGGATGCCGGCACGCTCTGCCCGTAGCGCTCGCCCGCCGGCCCCCAGCTCGCCGCGATCTCGCGCCAGAGCTCCTCGGAGAGAGGCGCGGTGCCCACGGGCTCGATGAACTCGTCGGAGGTCGCGCCCACCACGAACGGCACATCGCCGCCCGTCTCGTGCAGGCCGCGCACGAGGTCGCCCGGGAGCGTCGCGGTGCCGATGACCGGGCCGACGTCGAGGGCGCCCGGAACCGGGCCGCGAGCGAGGACGTGGCCGTCGGGGTCGACCATGCCGAGGGTCCGCTGCATGGTCAGGTCGTCGACCGAGGCGAAGCCCTCCACGGTGGGCTCGACGCCCAGCCGTGCGGCGAAGGCGCGGGCGGCGCGCTCCGCCTCCGGCACGGTCTGCCCGACGAGCACGCCCGACATGGCCCAGGCGCGCGCGAAGAGCCCGGATGCCGCGGGCGCGGCGAGCAGCGCCATCACGGCCCCGCCGCCCGCCGACTGGCCCGAGATGGTGACCTGCGCCGGGTCGCCGCCGAACGCCGCGATGTTGTCGCGCACCCACTCGAGCGCCATGATCAGGTCGCGGATGCCGCGGTTGTCGTGCTCCGCCTCGCCGGTCCAGCCGAAGCCGTCGAAGGCGAGCCGGTAGGAGGGCACGACCATGATCGCGCCCGAGGCGGCCACCGCCTCGCCCCGGTACCACTCGCCCGAGGTGCTGCCGGCGCGATAGCCGCCACCGTGGATCCAGACGAGCACCGGGCGGGCGTCGCCCTCCCGCGCCTCGGCGGGGGTGAACACGTTGAGGTTGAGGATGTCGTCGCCCGGGAAGCTCGGCTCGGGGATGAAGGTCTCGTCGAAGAGCGCCATGCGCTGCGGGGTCGCGCCCCAGCTGTCGGCGAGGAAGGGCTCGTCGAAGGGCGCGCGCCGGCGCGGCGCCCGGAAGCGCGCGACGCCGACGGGCGGCTCGGCGTAGGGGATGCCGCGGAATTCGCGGCCCTGCGCGGTCACGAGGCCGACGATCTCGCCGGCCGGGCACGACACCCGGCTCGTGGTGTCGACGCGGGTCTGGTCGGTCATGGGATCTCTCACTTCAGGCCGGTCGCGGCGACACCCTGGATGAAGTACCGCTGCAGGAAGAGGAACAGGATGAGCACGGGCAGCAGCACGACGACCGCGCCCGCGAGGAGCACGCCGTAGTCGGTCGTGTTGGCCGACTGCGAGGCGATCGCGAGACCCACGGGGGCCGTGTAGCTCTCCTTCGTCTGCGCGACGATGAGCGGCCACAGGAAGAGGTTCCAGGCGAAGAGGAACACCAGGATCGCGACCGTCGCAAGCGCGGGACCGACGAGCGGCAGGAAGACCCGCACGAAGATGCGGAACTCGCCCGCGCCGTCCATCCGCGCCGCCTCGAAGAGCTCGTCGGGGATCGAGTAGGCGTACTGCCGCATGATGAACACGCCGAGCGGCATCACGATGATCGGGATCACGATGCCCGCGAGGGTGTCGACGAGCTGCAGCTGCACCACGATGAGGAACTGCGGCACGAAGAGCGCCACGTACGGGATCGTCATGCCCGCCATCACCATGCCGAACACGAGGCGCTTGCCCCGGAACGAGAACTTGGCGAGGGCGTAGCCGGCCATCGACGCGAACACCAGGTTGCCGAGCACGGCGACCGCCGACACGATGGCGCTGTTGCGCAGGTAGAGGCCGAAGCCCTTCTCTCCGAACAGCCGGGCGAAGTTCTCGAGGTTGCCGAAGCTCTCGGGGAACCACGCTCCGGGGTTGCCGAGGAACTCCCCCTGGCTCTTGAACGCGCCGCTCACGACCCACACGAAGGGGATGAGCATGAGCGCGACGACGATGGTCAGGAGCACGTAGAACGCGCCCTCGCGGATGCGGGCTCGGGTCTTCAACGGCACGGTCTTCAATGCTTGGGCCTCAGCAATCTGAACTGGACGAAGCTGACGACGCCGATGATCGCGAGCAGCAGGAACGAGCCCGCCATCGACTGCGCGATGTTGCCGAAGCCGAACTGGCCGAACACCCACAGCGCGATCGTCTTGGTGGAGCCGAGCGGTCCGCCGCCCGTCACGAGGTAGGGCTCGTCGAAGATGTTGAGGAAGAACACCATCATGAGCACGCTCACCAGGAGCGTCGTGGGCCGCAGCAGCGGGATCGTCATGCTCGTGAGCCGGCGGAAGTAGCCGGCGCCGTCGATCTCGGCGGCCTCCTTGATGTCGTGCGGGATCGCCTGCAGGCCGGCAAGGAACAGCACCATGCAGATGCCGATGTTGCGCCAGACCCCGAGGAGCGCGACCGTGGGGATCGCGAGCGCCGGCACCCCGAGCCAGTTGGGGGTCGGCAGGCCGATCGCGCCGAGCAGGCCGTTGAGCGGGCCCTCGGCGGTGAAGGCGTACTGCCAGATCATGGCCGCCGCGACGACGTTGGTGATCACCGGCACGTAGATCGCCGCGCGGAACAGCGGGCGCAGCCTCCGGATGCCGGTGTCGAGGATGAGGGCGATGACGAAGCCGATCGCCATCGTGGTGGGCACCGTGATGAGCACGAAGAGCCCGGTGTTGAGCACGGAGCGCCCGAAGCCGGGATCGGCGAGCACGCGGGCGAAGGTGTCGAATCCGACGAAGTCGACGCCGAAGGGGTCGCGGAGGTCGCGGGCGCCGATGTCGGTGAAGCTCATCGCGAGAGCGCTGACGCCGGGGATCGCCGTGAACAGCACGAACACCACGAGGAACGGCGCGACGAAGACCCACGGCACCCACGGCGGGGTGGCCCGCAGTCGCGTGCGGCGGCGCGGGGCCGGGGAGCCGGCCTGCGCCGACCCCCCGACCCGTGCCTCGGTGAGGAGAGTCACGACTACTTGACTCCGGTGCTGATCGCCTGCGCCTGGGCCTGCGCCTCGTCCAGGGCCTCCTGGGCGGTCGCGGTGCCGCGAGCGACGCGTTCCATCTGCTCGCCGATAATCTGCGCGACCTGGCTCCAGCCGGGCACGGTCGGACCGGTGATGCCGTTGGCGATGCCCTCGCGCACCGGCTTGAGGAGTGCGTCGCCGGAGATCTTGGCGTTGAGGTCCCACGCCGCGCTCACGGCCGGCAGGTTGCCGAAGTGGTCGTACCAGTCGCTCTGCACCTGCGCGTCGACCATCCAGCGGATGAGCTTCCACGCGGCCTCGGCGTTCTTCGCGTCCTTGAGCACGGCGAGACTGCCGCCGCCGACGAGCGACACCTGGGACTTGGGCCCGGCGGGCTGGACCACCGCGCCGAGGTGCTCGGCGCTCCAGCCGGCGCCCGCGGACAGGTCCACGAAGTTCGGCGTCCACGGGCCGTTCACCATGCCCACGCTCTTGCCGGCGATGATGTACGGCACCGTGTCGAGGAAGCCGGGGCCCTCGGTCGATGCGAGGCCGTCGCGCAGGAGCGAGCCCCAGAAGTCGAGGGCCTCGACGTTCTCCGGCGTGTTGAGCGTCCAGCTCTTCCGGTCGTCGCTGAGCATGCTGCCGCCGTTCGCCGCGGCGTAGATGCTGAGGGCCTGCGCCGAGTAGAGGTCGTAGCTCACGTCGAGCGAGAGCGGGTACTCGACGCCCTGCGCCTTGAAGGCCTTGGCGAACGAGACGAGCTCGGCCCAGGTGGTGGGCGCCGGGATGCCGGCCGCCTCCGCCAGATCCTTGCGGTAGTAGAACACCTGCGCGTAGGTGTACCACGGCACCGCGAGGGGCACCCCGTCGACGACGGTGTCGTCGTAGGCGCTCGAGAAGAACGCCTTCGGGTCGACGAGTCCCTGGGGCACGCCCGCGAAGGCGCCCGTGCTGAACATGGTGGCCTGGGTCTGCGAGTAGAGGAACACCATGTCGGGCACCTTGCCCGCCGTGATCGCCGCGGTGAGCTTGGCGTCGAACTCGTTGGAGGGGATCTGGGTGACGTTGACGGTCACATCCGGGTTCTTCTCCTCGAACTTCTTGAGGAACTCGGGCAGCTGCTCGCCCTCGGCGCCGCCCGCCCAGAACTCGATCGTGCCGGTGGCGGGCTTGTCGTCGATCGTGAGGTCGGATGCGGCTCCGCCGTCGCCGTCGCCGCTACGGCCGCAGCCGGTGAGCACGAGCGTGGCGAGCAGCCCGGTCGCGACGGCGGCGAGCGCCGTGCGCCGCAGCCTCGGGATGTACTTCATTGTGACGTTCCCTTCGTGGATGTGATGTGGTGCAGGGTCGGGTGATGCGGGTCGGTCAGCGGATGCTCTCCGCGAAGGCCTTCGCCTTGACCATCTCGGCGATCGGATCGGGGACCGCGTCGAGTTCGAGGAGGCGCACGGCGGCGCCCTGGGTGGTGTCGTAGAGCGCGGCCCAGGCCGGCCAGTCCACGACGCCCTCGCCCATCGGGCGCATGAACTTCTGGTGCTCGTCGTGGATCGTCGCGAGGTCGATCGGACCGTCGGGCATGCGACCGGCGGCGTCCTTCCAGTGCGCGATGATGATGCGCTCGCGGTGACGGCGCGCGATCTCGACGGCGTCACCGCCGGCGAGCGTCAGGTGCGCGGTGTCGGGGCAGAAGTGCACGTACTCCGGATCGGTCATCGTGAGCAGCAGCTCGACATCCCGCGAGGTGCAGAAGCTCGAGTGTGCCTCGGTGTGCAGGGCGAGTCGCACGCCGATCCGCTGGATCGCGTCGCCCACGGCGTGGGCGACATCCGCGAAGGCGCTCGCGAAGGCGAGGTCGACGAAGAACGGCGGCTGCGCGTCGCGGGAGCGGCGCATCGGGGGGCCCGCGACCAGCACGTCGCCGCCCGCCTCGGCGAGGAAGGAGGCGTGCTCGAGGGCACGGTCCACCTCGGCGGCCACGTCCACGCCGGGCATCCAGTCGGTCGCCATGTGGAAGCTGCTCATGACCCGCAGCCCGCGGCTCTCGAGCTCGGCGCGGAAGCCCGCCGCCGAGCCGAAGGCGTCGGTCGCCGAGCTCGTGTCGGCAGGCGGGAAGGTCATCTCCATCGCGGTGATGCCGGTCGAGGCGCACCCGTCGAGGATGCGGTTCCAGACGGCGGCCGGATCGCGGCGCCGCAGCTCCATGATCTCGTCGTAGCTCGACACGCCCCAGAAGGACGGGTGGTAGAAGGTGATGAGGTCGACGCCGTACTCGTGCTCGGTCACGTGCTCTCCTGTGCGGATGTTCTCGGTCGGATGGGGTGGTTCAGGCGGGCCGGTGGAACCCGAGGCCCGTGCCGTCGTAGGGGGCCGGGCGGTCGGCCCGGGTGCGGATCGCCACGACGGAGCCGTCGCGACTCGAGGTCTCGACCGCCTGCAGCACCTCGAGCACGTGGGTGGCGAGCTCGGCGCTCGCGCGCGGGAGGGTGTCGTCGCCCGCGGCGGCGAGGTCGGCGACCCCGAAGCCGCGCAGCATCTGCTCGTCCATCGCGGGGCCCGCGGTCGCGGGGAACACCGGGTCGAGCACGCGCCAGTCGTCGTCGCCGTGCAGGCGCACGCGCACGTCGCCGTCGAAGCAGTTGGGGTCGGGCACGCTCAGCACGCCCTGGGTGCCGTAGACCTCGATGCGCGGCTGGTCACTGTCCCAGACGTCGAAGCTCGCCTGCAGCGAGACGATCGCACCGCCGACGGTGCGCAGCACGGCCGCCGCGTGGGTCGTGGTCTCGACGTCGATCGAGTCGACCGCGCGACCGGGCGTGGTGACCGTGCGCACGGGGGCGCCGATCCGGGTCATGCCCACGACCGTCTCGACCGGGCCGAGCAGGTTGACGAGGGCCGTGATGTAGTACGGCCCGAGGTCGAGGAGCGGACCGCCGCCGGGCTTGAAGAGGAACGTCGGGTTGGGGTGCCAGGTCTCGGCCTTGGAGTGCGTGATGGACAGCGCGGCACCGACCGGCTCGCCGATGAGGCCGGCGTCGATCGCGGAGCGCGCGGTCTGGGCCGAGCTGCCGAGGAAGGTGTCGGGCGCGGAGCCGAAGCGGAGTCCGGCGGCCCGCGCCGCCTCCTGCAGCTCCTCGGCCTCGGCGACGTCGAGCGTGATGGGCTTCTCGACGTAGACGTGCTTGCCCGCGGCGAGCGCCTGCAGGGTCACCGCGCGGTGCGCGGTCGGCGGCGTGATGTTGACGACGACGTCGATGCCGGGGTCGGCGAGCAGCTCGGCGATGCCGGCGTAGGCGCGGATGCCCGACTCCTCGGCGAGGCGGTCGGCGAGCTCCTGCACCAGGTCCGCGCATCCGACGAGCTCGAGGCCGTCGAACCGGGCGATGCCCTGGGTGTAGCGGCGGGAGATGTTCCCGCATCCGATGATTCCGACTCTGAGCGTCGTCACGAGCGTGCCTCCTGGTGGGTGGTGCCGATCTCGGCGCCGGGGTGGTCGGGGACCTCGACCCAGTCGCCTCCCGCGTGGGAGGCGAGCACGGCCTCGGTGATCTGGGCGGCGCGGGCGCCGGCAGCGAAGTCGGGCAGTCCGGGGCGGCGATCGCCCGCGACCGCCGCGTAGCTGTCGCCCACGAACGCGGTGAAGGCGTCCTGGTAGCCGAGGGGGTGGCCGGCCGGGAGGATGCTGAGCCGTCGCGCGTCGGCGCCGAGCTGCGCCGGGTCGCGCGGCAGCAGCACCGAGCCGGAACGGCGCCCGAGCCAGAGCTCCTCTGGGCGCTCCTGCTCGAAGCGCAGCGACTCGCTGCGCCCGGCGAGCTCGACGGCCAGATGGTTCTTGCGCCCCGGCGACACCTGCGAGACGAGCAGTGTGCCGATCGCGCCGGATGCCGTCTCGGCGATCACGGCGACGGCGTCCTCGGTCGCGATGTCGTGGTGGGTCGCGCGGCTCTCGTGAACGGTGCGCGTGCGGGCGGCGACCCGGCGGATCGACTCGCCGGTCGTGAACTCGAGCAGGTCGACGAGGTGCGAGCCGATGTCGGCGAAGGCGCGCGACGGGCCGCCGAGCTCGGCGTCGACGCGCCAGTCGTCGTCGCCCTTCTCCAGCAGCCAGTCCTGCAGGTAGACGCCCTGGAAGCTCAGCAGCTCGCCGAGCTCCCCCTCCGCCACCCGCGAACGAGCCTCGCGCGCCATGGGGTGGAAGCGGTAGACGAAGGGAACCGTGGCGATAAGCCCCGCCGCCGATGCGAGCGCCGCGAGCTCCCGCGCCTCGCGCGCCGACGTCGCGAGCGGCTTCTCGCAGATGACGTGCTTGCCGGCCTCGAGCGCGGCGCGCGCGTAGTCGAGGTGGGTGGCGTTGGGGCTGCAGATGTGCACGAGCTGGATCTCGGGATCGGCCAGCAGCGCGGCGGGATCGGCCGCGGCGCGCTCATAGCCGAGCCGGGCGGCGGCGCGCTCGGCGCTCGGCGCACTCGAGGAGGCGATCGCGACGCGACGTGCGCCGACGGCGGCGCGGGTGTGCACCTCGGCCATGAAACCGCCGCCGATCATCCCGATGCGGAGCGGTGTCGAAGTGGACATCGTCGTCATGCGGCCATTTTGACACACGCTGTGCGACTTTTGTCAACTTGTCGTCAAAAGTGCCGGATCTTGCGCATTCCCAGCGGCATAAGGTATGTTCACATCCGTGATTTCGGGACGAGCGCTCCCGTGACCGATCTCTCGCACGGATCGGCGCTGGGCGGGAACGGCGCCAGCGAGCTCTTCCAGCTCCTGCGCGACGGACAGCCGCGCACGCGCGCGGAGCTCGCCTCCATCACCGGGCTCTCCCGCTCCACGGTCGCCGCGCGCGTCGACTCGCTCATCGCCCTCGGGCTCGTCGGTCACGTCGGCGACGCGGTGTCGACGGGCGGGCGCCCGTCGACGCGGATCGCGCTCCTGCCCGACGCCCGCCTCGTGCTCGGCGTCGACATCGGCGCCTCCCACGCGGGCGTCGCCGTCGCCGACCTCACCGGCGAGCTGCTGCTCCACCGCCGCGAACCGATCGCCGTCGCCGAGGGACCGGAGCGCGTGCTCGACTGGGTCGTCGAGACCGGCCACGCCCTCATCGGCGAGCTGGGCCGCCTGCCCGGTGATGTGATCGCCGTCGGGATCGGCCTGCCGGGCCCCGTCGAGTTCAGCACGGGCCGTCCCATCAACCCGCCGATCATGCCGGGCTGGGACCGCTTCGACGTGCCGGGGTGGTTCCAGCAGCACTGGGACGTGCCCGTGCTCGTCGACAACGACGTCAACATCTCGGCGCTCGGCGAGCGCGACGTCGCCTGGCCGGATGCCGAGCACCTGCTCTACGTGAAGGTCGCCACCGGCATCGGCGCGGGCGTGATCTCGGGCGGCCTCCTGCAGCGCGGGGCCCAGGGCATCGCGGGCGACATCGGCCACGTGCAGATCGCGCGCGGCGCGGGGGTGCCCTGCCACTGCGGTAACCGCGGATGCCTCGAGGCCATGGCCTCCGGTCCGGCGATCGCCCGCGGCCTCCGTGAGCGCGGCATCGACATCGCGGGATCGCGCGAGCTCGTCGAGCTCGCCGGCCGCGGCGACATCGAGGCGGTGCAGGCGATCCGGCAGGCGGGCCGCGACATCGGGGAGGTGCTCACCGCGTGCGTGAGCCTCATCAACCCCTCCGTCATCGCGATCGGCGGCATCATCGCCCAGGCGGGCGAGCACCTCATCGCGGGCGTGCGCGAGGTCGTCTACGCGCGCTCGATGCCGCTCGCCACCGAGCACCTCACGATCGTGCAGTCGCAGGTGGGCGAACGCGCCGCCGTGACCGGTGCGAGCATGCTCGCGATCCACCACGCCCTCTCACCGGCGGCGATCGACGCGATGAGCTGAGCAGCGCATCCGCGCCGCCGGAGCTACACGAGGTCATGCCGAAGGGCCGGGCGCTCGCGCGACCGGCCCTTCGGGGCGCCGCCGACGACGGCGGCGCAAGATGACTCAGAGCGCGGCGACGTCGAGCGGCACACCCGGTCCGAAGGTGGTCGAGAGCGACCCCTTCTGGATGTAGCGGCCCTTCGACGAGGACGGCTTGGCGCGCTGGATCTCGTCGAGCGCCGCCTTGAAGTTCTCGCCCAGCTGCTCGGCCGAGAAGGCCGCCTTGCCGATCACGAAGTGCACGTTGGCGTGCTTGTCGACGCGGAACTCGATCTTGCCGCCCTTGATGTCGGACACGGCCTTCGCCACATCCGGCGTCACGGTGCCGGTCTTGGGGTTCGGCATGAGGCCGCGGGGGCCGAGCACCTTGCCGAGACGACCCACCTGGCCCATGAGCTCGGGCGTCGAGACGGCCGAGTCGAAGGCGGTGTAGCCGCCCGCGACCTTCTCGATGAGCTCGACGCCGCCGACCTCGTCCGCGCCGGCCGCGATGGCGGCCTCGGCCGCGGGGCCCGTCGCGAACACGATGACGCGGGCGGTCTTGCCGGTGCCGTGCGGGAGGATGACGGTGCCGCGCACCATCTGGTCCGCCTTGCGGGGGTCGACGCCGAGCTTGAGCGCCACCTCGACCGTCGAGTCGAACTTCTTCGACCCGGTCTCCTTGACGACGGCCACTGCCTCGTCGGCGGTGTAGTACTTGCCGGCCTCGATCTTCTCGGCGGCGGCGCGGTATGCCTTGGACTTCTGAGCCATGATTACGCCTCCACCGTGATCCCCATCGACCGGGCGGTGCCGGCGATGATCTTCTCCGCAGCCTCGAGGTCGTTCGCGTTGAGGTCGACCTGCTTCTGCTCGGCGATGGCGCGCACCTGCTCGCGGGTGAGCTTGGCGACCTTCACCGTGTGAGGGGTCGCGGAGCCCTTCTGAACGCCGGCGGCCTTCTTGATGAGCTCGGCGGCGGGCGGGGTCTTGAGGATGAATGTGAACGAGCGGTCCTCGTACACGGTGATCTCGACCGGGATGACGTTGCCGCGCTGGTTCTCGGTCGCGGCGTTGTACGCCTTGCAGAACTCCATGATGTTCACGCCGTGCTGACCCAGGGCCGGGCCGATGGGCGGGGCCGGGTTCGCGGCGCCGGCGTTGATCTGGAGCTTGATCAGGCCGGTCACCTTCTTCTTCGGTGCCATGTTCTCTTTCTCTCTGTCGAACGAGGCCGGTCGGCCTCACTCTCCCGCCATCCGGATGGATGCGGTGGGCGATCGCACGGCGCACGCCACGACAGCGGCACACGGGCAACCTCGCTATCTTATGCGATCCGGCCAACTATTGCGACGACGTCGGCTATCCACGACGTCGGAGAGGCAGGGTGCACGGCTACCCCGACGCGTCGAGGATCGCGCGCAGCAGGGCACGACGTGCCGGGTCGGCATAGCTCGCGATCCGTTCGCGGGCGAGGCTGTAGACCTCGTCGTCGGCGCGTGCCCCGACCACCCACACGATCACCACGGTGCCGTCGGGCTGCACCTGATACACGATCCGGTAGGCGCGATCTCCGACGACGAGCTTGCGGAAGCCCGTGAGATCGGACTGCGCATTCGCCCTCGCGCCGAGAGGCGCCCCCCGCAGTTCGGGAGACTCCTCGAGCTTCGCGAGCCCCTTGAGTACGAGCCGCCGGGCAGAGCCATCGAGAGCACGCACGTCGTCCGCCGCCTCCGGGAGCAGCCGGACACGCGTAGTCGTCACGCGGCGCCGGAGTCGTCGTACAGTTCGACACCCAGCTCGGCCGCCAGATCGTCGAGGTCGACGAGCTCGCCCGAGCTCGTGTTCATGCGGACGAGGGCGAGGCCGAGCAGGCGCAGATCCTCCTCACGCTCGTCGACCGCATCGAGCCGATCGACGAGCGACACCGGGGCGAGCACGCCCACCGGGACGTTGTTGCGCACGACGACGATCGTGCGGCCGGCCTCCACCTCGTCGGCGATCTGCCCGAAGTTGCGGGCCACCTGGCTCGCCGCGCGGATGTCACGGGTGTCGACCTTCACGCGGGATATTCTACGTGGAATTTCACGCAATCGCACGGAATCACACGAGGGCCGAACGACGAGGGGCCGGATACTGTCGCATCCGGCCCCTCGCGAGAGAAAACGTCAGAGCTTCGTCACCTGGTCGAACGACAGCTCGACCGGGGTCTCGCGCTCGAAGAGCGAGACGAGCACCGTGAGCTTGCCGCTCTCGGGCTTGATCTCGGAGATCGTGCCGGGGAGCCCGGCGAACGAGCCCTCCTTGATGGTGATGGTCTCGCCGACCTCGAAGTCGATCTCGGCGGGGATGACGCGGGGAGCCGCCTTGCCGCCCTTCGCCGCGGCGCCGCCCTTGGCGGGCGCCTCGACGACCTGCACGAGGCTCTTCAGCATGTTGAAGGCCTCCTCGAAGCGCAGCGGCGTCGGGTTGTGGGCGTTGCCCACGAAGCCCGTGACGCCCGGCGTGTGGCGCACGACCGACCAGGAGTCCTCGTTGAGGTCCATGCGCACGAGCACGTAGCCCGGGATGCGCACGCGGTTGACGAGCTTGCGCTGCCCGTTCTTGATCTCGACGACGTCCTCCATCGGCACCTGGACCTCGAAGACGTAGTCCTCCATGGCCATCGAGGTGCGACGGGACTCGATGTTCTGCTTCACGCGCTTCTCGAAGCCCGCATAGGAGTGGATGACGTACCACTTGCCCGGCTTCGCGCGCAGCTCCGCCCGGAACTCCTCGTAGGGGTCGGCCTCGGGCTCGTCGTCGTCTCCCTCGCCGTCGACGATCTCCTCGTCGACGGTGGCGGCGAACGCGGCGTCGGCCTCCTCGGCCGAGTCGATGTCGAGGGCGTCGTCGACGATCGCATCGGCCTCGGGGTCGGATGCGGCCTCGAGCGCGTCGAGGGCGCTCGCGAGACCGGCCTCGACGTCGTCCTGGTCCTCGTCCACGATGTGCACGGCGCGGCGCTCGGCGGACTCGGCCGCGGCCTCCTCGGCAGCGAGCACGTTGCCCTCCTGAGCCTCGTCCTCCTCGGAGGACTGCT
Source organism: Protaetiibacter sp. (assembly GCA_030150265.1). GTDB lineage: Bacteria > Actinomycetota > Actinomycetes > Actinomycetales > Microbacteriaceae > Homoserinibacter. Next base: position 262,350 of record JASLGG010000032.1, on the reverse strand, counting down.
CGGCTGCGGTCGCGAGATCGATGTCGCGCTCTTCTGACGTCACGGTGTGAATACTTCCTTGCGTGGGGGGTTCGGGCTCAGCCGAGGTCGGCGGTGCCGAAGGTCCAGTTGACGAGCAGGCTGAACAGCTGGTCGAGGCCCCAGACGAGACCCATCATGATCAGCACGAACACCAGCACGACACCCGTGAAGCTGAGCAGCTCGCGGCGGGTCGGCGTGACGACCTTCCGGAGCTCGGCCACGACCTGCCGGATGAAGAGGGCGATGCGTGCGAAGGGGTTCTTCCGCTCCGCGCGCTCCCGCTTGGCGGTTGCGACGACGTCCTCGCTGGGCTCGTCGATCACCTTGCGTGCCACTCTCACTACCCTTTCGGCCGGCGATCCCGCGCGCTCACGCGCTCGGGATTCGCAGGGCGGACAGGACTCGAACCTGCAACCTGCGGTTTTGGAGACCGCTGCTCTACCACTTGAGCCACCGCCCTATGTCGCCGCTCGCGGCCCCGCCATCCGGACCGGTGACCGGCCTGGGTGCCCGGTTCCGGGCACGGCGGAGCTTGGCTGAGCAAGCAACCCGGTCAAGTGTACGGCATCCGCCGGGGCGCGCCGTCAGCGCGGCCGGAGCGCGGTGCGCGCGGCCGCGATCACGGCATCCGCGATCGCGTCGAGCGCCGGCGAGCGCAGGTTCCACTGCTGCCAGTGGAGCGGCACCGAGACGCCCGCGCCGGCGGGGTCGAGCTCGACGAAGGCGCCCGGCGCGGCGTCGGCGAGCTGCGACTCGAGCAGCATGCCCCAGCCGAGCCCGAGCGCGATCGCCTGCAGGAAGTCGCTCGAGCCGGACACGTAGTGCCGCGGCGGGTCGAGCGGGCGACGCACCGCGTGCCGGAGGTACCGGGACTGCAGCTCGTCGTCGTGGTCGAAGTCGACGACGGGCGCGCGGGCGAGGGACTCGGCGTTCGCGCCCGCGGCGAACCACCGCTCGGCGAACGCCCGGCTCGCGGCCGGCCGGTAGACGAGCACCCCGAGCGGCGTCGAGGTGCACCCGGGCACGGGCGCCGCCTGCGAGGTGACCGCGGCCATGACGCGGCCGGATGCGAGCAGCTCGGCCGTGCGGTCCTGGTCCTCGCGGTGGATGTCGACCACGATCCGGCGAGCGGTGCACACGGGGGCGATGGCCGGTAGGAACCAGCTCGTGAGGGAGTCGGCGTTGACGGCGAGCGGCACCGTCTGGAAGCCCTCGTCGGCGGGGTCGAGGCGGAGGGCGGCCGCGGCATCCGTCTCGAGCAGCGCGATCTCGCGCGCGAGCCGCACGAGCACCTCGCCCGACGCGGTGGCCCGCACCGGCTTGACGCGCTCGACGAGCACGCGGCCGAGCTGCTGCTCGAGCGCCTTCACCCGCTGGCTCACGGCGGAGGGGGTGATGCGCAGCGCGCGAGCGGCCGCGTCGAAGGTGCCCGCGTCGACGACGGCGCGGAGCGTGGCGAGCTGCTCACGGTCGAGATTCATCTGAAGCGATGCTAATGGTTGTGCAGAATCCTGAACTGGATTGATGTGACCTGGGCGCCTAGCGTGGACGCACGTGACCCCCTCCGCCGCCATCGGCGCCGCCATCGCCGGCTTCGCGCTCGGCCTCTCCACGATCGTGGCGATCGGCGCGCAGAACACCTTCGTGCTGCGGCAGGGCATCCGGCGCGAGCACGTGCTCGCCGTGGTGGCGATCTGCGCCCTCTCCGACGTCGTGCTCATCGGGCTCGGCATCGCCGGAACCGGGCTCGTCATCCGGGCCGTGCCGTGGGCGCTCGACGCCGTGCGGATCGGGGGCGCCCTCTTCCTCGCCGCCTACGGGCTGCTCGCTGCTCGCCGGGCGCTGCGCCCCACCGGCGGGGCGCTCGACGTGGGAGCCACCCCGGACGCCGCATCCCGCCGCCGCTCGCTGCTCGCCGCCGTCGCCACCTGCCTCGCCGTGACGTGGCTCAATCCGCACGTCTACCTCGACATCGCGATCATCGGCTCGCTCGCCAACAGCCACGGCGACGCCCGCTGGATGTTCGGCGCGGGCATCGCGGCCGCCTCCGCGGTGTGGTTCACGAGCCTCGGCTTCGGGGCCCGGATGCTCGCGCCGGTGTTCGCGCGCCCGCTCGCCTGGCGCATCCTCGACGGCGCGATCGCGCTCGTGATGCTCGTGCTGGCGGTCCTGGTGGCGCTGCCGCTCCTCCGCGCGTGAGGGGTCGCGAAGTGCTCCCATTGCGACCCCTCACCGCTCACCGCCTCACAGCAGCCGCCGCTCGAGGGCCCACGCGGTGAGCTCGTGGCGGGAGGAGAGCTGCAGCTTGCGCAGCACGGAGGAGACGTGCGTCTCGACCGTCTTGATCGAGATGTAGAGGTGCGAGGCGACCTCCTTGTAGGCGTAGCCGCGCGCGATGAGCCGCATGACCTCCTGCTCGCGCGCCGAGAGGCGGTCGAGCTCGTCGTCGGCCGTCGCGACCGCGGGCGCCCCCGCCGCCGTGCCGAAGGCGTCGAGTACGAAGCCCGCGAGCCGCGGCGAGAACACCGCGTCGCCCGCCGCGACCGTCGCGACGGCGGCCGCGACATCCGCCCCCGACGACGCCTTCGTGATGTAGCCGCGCGCGCCCGCACGGATGACGCCCACGACGTCCTCCGCCGAGTCCGACACCGAGAGCGCGAGGAAGCGCACCTCGCCGAGCAGCGCCGCCGAGCGCCGCACGACCTCCGCGCCGCCCCCGCCCGCGCCACCCGGCAGGTGCACGTCGAGCAGCACCACCTCGGGACGCAGCTCCTCGATCGCGCGCACCGCCGCATCCACGTCGCCCGCCTCGCCCACGACGTCGACCGCCGCGCCGAGGTCGGTACGCAGGCCCGTACGGAAGATCGAGTGGTCGTCGACGATGATCACCCGGACGCTCATGCCGCCCCTCCGTTCGCCCCCGCCGCCCGCCGCGGCATCCGCAGCTCCACCTCCGTGCCGTCGGCACCCGAGGACACCGTCGCCGCGCCGCCCGCGCGCGCCATCCGGCCCACGATCGACTCGCGGATGCCGAAGCGCCCGTCCGGCACGGCATCCGGATCGAAGCCCGCGCCGCGGTCGCGCACGAACACCTCGATCGTCTCGGGCGTCGCCTCGGCGTAGACCGTCACCTCGCCGCCCGCGTGCCGCGCCGCGTTGACGAGCGCCTCGCGCGCGGCCCCCGCGAGCGCGGCCGACTCGACCTCGCCCACCTCGCCGACCGTCACGACCTCGATGCGCACGGCGTGCTCGAGCTCGAGCTCGCGGGCGATCGTCTTGAGCTCTGTCGCGAGGTCGCCCGCGAAGGGGTCGGTGCCGGCGAACAGCCAGTCGCGCAGCTCGCGCTCCTGGGCGCGCGCGATGCGGGCCACCTCGGAGCCGGCCCCGGCCCGGTTCTGGATGATGGCGAGGGTCTGCAGCACCGAGTCGTGCAGGTGGGCGGCGATCTCGGCCCGCTGCTCGTCACGCGCGAGCGCATCCCGCTCCGCCGTGCGCGCCGCCCAGCGGGTCACGAGCAGCGGCACGACGAAGCCCGCGACGCCGAGCAGCACGAGCACCACGCCGACGATCGCCACGAGCGTGCGGGAGCCGGCGAACGCGGCCGGCAGCAGCGCCAGCCCGAACACGATGAGGAAGCCGGATGCGAGGGCGCGCACCACGGCCCCGCTCGCCGCCCGCCGCGGGTCGCGGTCGTCCACGGCCGCGGTCCACACGATCACCAGGGCGCCGAGCAGGGCGCTCTCGGCGACCCCGATCGGCAGCAACCGGTACCCCGGGCTCCAGGTGAACGGCACGAGCAGGGCGCACACGGCACTGCATCCGAGCAGGACGGCGGCCACGGGCATCACCCGGCGGCGCGGGGCGTCGGGCGTGCCGTGCTCGCGGGGCACGAGAGCCCACAGCCACCCGTAGAGCAGGGCCGGTGCGAGACCGGAGACCGCCGCGAGCGGCACGCCCCACCCCCACACCGCGAGGAGCGCCCACAGCAGACCGAACGCGCCGGGCACCGCGAACAGGGTGCGCACGAGCCCGACCGGGACGCGGAGGTGGCGCGCCAGCGCGACGCTGACGCCTCCCAGCACGACCGCGCGTGGCCGCACGAGTGGCGGGCGCGGGCGCGGCTCGCCGTCGGCGGATGCCGGGGGCGGGTCCCCGAGGGCGGGCGCGGCGGCGGACATGCCTCGATCCAAGCACGCCGGGCGGCCCCCGCCGCCGGGGATCAGGGGACGATCAGGGGTTTACCCCATAGAGCGCTCCCCCGCGGCCCGACACGATCGAGACATGGCCCGACGCACCCCTGCATCCGCCCCGCCGCCCGAGGAGGCGCCCGACGAGACCCCCGCCGCCCACGACCCCGGGCTCTTCCCGTGGCTGCGCCGCCTCGACGTGCCCCGCCGGAACGGCTGGCTCGGCGGCGTGTGCGGCGGCATCGCCGCGAGGATCGGCGTCGACCCGCTGCTCGTGCGCGGCATCGCGGTCGTGCTGGCGGTGGTCGGCGCGCCCGTCGCGCTGCTCTACGCGATCGCGTGGTTCCTGCTGCCCGACGAGCACGGCGTGATCCACGCGCAGCAGCTCGGCCACGGCCGGGTGACGCGCGCGCTGCCCGGCATCGTGGCCGTGTTCCTGCTCTCCTTCCTGCCGCTCACCCAGGGCTTCTGGTACGCCGGCGCCCTCTACTGGGGCGACCTCGGCTGGCTCGGCTCGATCGGCCGGATCGTCTGGACGGGCGTGCTGCTCGTGCTCGCGATCGTGCTGGTCGTGTGGCTCGCGCGGCGGGCGTCGGGCGAGCCGGCCACCGTGCCGGCGACGACCGACGACCGCCCCGAGACGATCCCGGTGCTGCCCGGGCATGCGGATGCGGCGACCACGGCATCCGCGTCCCTCGCCTTCACGGCGTCCCCGGCATCCGCCGTCGCCGACCCGGTCGCCGCGCCCGGCGAGCCGCCGGCGCCCCCGGCCGACGCCTCGGCCGAGGAGCTCGCGAACTGGAAGGCGAGCCAGGACGAGTGGCAGCGCCAGCGCGCCGCCTGGGCCGCCGAGCAGCGCCGCACCGAGCGCGAGCGCCGGCAGGCCGAGGCGTACGAGCGGGCGGTCGCCGCGACCGAGCGCTCGCGGGAGCGCGCCCGTATCCGCAAGCTCACCCGGCCGCGCGCGAGCGCGAGGATCGTGTTCCTGGTGTTCGGGGTCGCCCTCGTCGCGGGGGCGATCGCCGCGTCGCTGGCCTCACGCCAGACCCCGACCCGGGGAGCCGAGTGGATGATCGGCGCGGCCGTCGCGACGCTCGTGCTGGGCGCCGGCACGGTCGCGGTGGCCTTCGCGCGGCGCCGCAGCGGCGCGCTCGCCGTGTTCTCGATCCTCTCCGTGCTCCTGCTCGCGGGCTCGCTGTTCGTGCCGACCGACCGGCAGCTGCTCGCGCCGGCCGTCACGACGGGCATCGACGCCGGCCACGACGGGCGCTACGCGCAGCTCGCCGGGTCCACCCAGCTCTACGTCTTCGATCGGGGCGGCGCGAAGGCGACCGTGATCGACCTGTGGCAGCTCGCCGGCTCGGTGATCATCGACCTGCAGGAGGGCGCGACGTTCCGCCTCGAGGTGGTGAGCGAGCAGAACCCGTTCACCTTCGGCATCGACCAGAGCGGCGCCGAGGGCGGTCGCAGCTCCGTGTACCGCGTGGGTCGCGGGGGCCTCGGGCTCGACGTGGGCGAGGGGGAGCCGGATGTCGTGCTGCGCCTCTGGGCCGGCCGCGGCACGAACCTGTGGATCAGCGCGATGGGCGTCACCGCTCCCCTGCCGCTCAGCCCGGAGCCCGACACCGTGATGGTGTGGGACGCCGACGGCGAGGCCGTCGCACCCGACGCGACCCCCACCCCCAGCCCCGCGGATGCCGGCGTCACCGCCGGCGGAGGAGGAACCCCGTGAACGACACGACCCCGATCGACGCCCCGACGACGGCGCCCGACCCGGCCCCGGAGGGCACGGCCGAGCGCCTGCCGCGCCCACGCATCCGGATCGGCGCCGTGCTGTGGGGCCTCGTGCTCGTGGCGGCGGGGGCGACCGTGCTGGGGATCGCCTCGACGCCCGCGAACCGCGCCGCCGCGCTCCGCACGGTGCTCGCGCTCGACCCCCTCGGCTGGACGGTCGCGATCGTGGTGGCCCTCGGCGCCACGATCACCCTGCTCGCCGTCGCCGCCGTCATCCGCCGTCTCCAGCGCCGCTGACGGGCCGCCGACGCGCCGCGAGACCGCACATGCAGAGGCCCGGGCGCGACCTCCAAGCGCGCCCGGGCCCGGTGCTCAGCCGCGGAGCGACGCGGTGAGCACCCCCTGCGGGTCGAGCCGCCGCGTGACCGCCGCGAGTCGCTCGATCCGGTCGGGTCGGGCGGAGTCGCCGAGGTCGCGCCAGGTGGCGACGAAGCTCGGCAGGATCGTGCCCCCGCTCCAGGGGGCGAGGGTGTCGGCGAGCGCGTCCATGGCCTGCTGGGCCGCGGCGACCGCGGGCGGCACGGGCGCGATGGCGAGCGCGTTCACGACGTAGGCCGCGTCGATCGCCGTCGCGAAGCCGTCGCGGCGAGCGGGGCTGCCGGCCACGTGCCGCAGCTGCACCTGCATGAAGGCACCCGGCGCGGTCGCGGCGCCGAGCACCACCGGCAGCGCCTCGTCGGGGAGCGCGTCGAGCGGGATGCCGCGCTGCACGGCCGGGGTCGGGGTGACGGGCTCCTCGCAGATGTCGCCGAGCCGACCCGGTTCACGGGGACCCACGGTGTCGTGGATCACGGGACCCGCCGCGCGGATGGGCGCGAGCACGCGCTCGAGCGCGTCGACGCCCGCGGTGGTGACGGCGTCGACGGCGAGGAACGAGCGCCCGCGCAGGGGCTCCGGCAGCTCGGGCAGCGGCGGGAAGTTGAGCACGCTCGCCCACAGCGTGGTGTCGCCGGGGCAGCTGCGCGTGGCGTGCGCCCAGGCTGCGAGCGCGGACGGCGCCGCCTCGACGGGGAACATCAGCCGCCCGCCCGCGAGGCCGCCCACGGGGAACAGCTCGAGCTGCACGGCGGTCACGGCCGCCACGCGCCCGCCGCCGCCGCGGAGCGCCCACAGCAGCTCGGCATCCGTCGACTCGTCGATCCAGCCGTGCGCGCCGTCGGCGGTCACGACCTCGGCCGCGACGAGCGATCCGGCGGCCGAGCCGAAGGCGCGGCTCAGCCACGAGTAGCCGCCCTGCAGCAGCAGGCCGACGACCGACACCGAGGGGCTCGAGCCGACGAGCGCCGTGAGTCCCGTGCCGTCGAGCGCAGACTGCAACGCGCCCCACGAGACGCCGGCGCCGACGATCGCCGTGCGCGCCTCCGGCGTGATCTCGAGCCGGTCGAGCCGCGCGGTGCGCACGAGCAGCGCACCCTCGAGGGTGTCGCTCGCGCCGTGGCCGGGCCCCAGCATCGCGATCCGGATGCCGTGGCGCGCCGCGTGGGACACCGCGGCCTGCACATCCGCCGCGTCGGCCGCCTCGACGACCGCGAGGGGGCGCGCGGCGACGGACACGTTCCACGGCATCGCGGCCGGCTCGAATCCGGGGTCGCCGGGGAGGTGCAGGGGGCCGGTGATCCGCGCGCGCAGCTCGTCGGCGGCGGGGAGGGTGGGATCGGTCATGGTGGTGGTTCCTCGATTCGTCCAGTCGGCGGTCAGCGGGTCGCGCGGGCGGCGACGAGCTCGGAGAGCACGCGCTCGAGGCCGCCGACGCCGGGGGAGGCGAGGATGTCGCGCCCGATGGCGGCGCTGCGCTCGCGGAAGGAGGGCTCGTCGAGCACCCGGCGCACGGCCGCGCGCAGCTGCTCCGGAGTGGGCTTGTCGGTGTGCAGGTCGACGCCGACGCCCGCCCAGGCGACCCGGGCGGTGACCTCGATCTTGTCCTCGGTGAGCCCCGCCGTGACGAGCGGGACGCCGTGCTCCATCGCGTAGTGCACGCCGCCGTAGCCGCCGTTCGTGACGTAGACGTCGGTGAGCGGCAGCAGCCTGTCGTAGGGCAGGTACGGCGCGATGCGCACGTTCGCGGGGTAGTCGCGCACCGGCGCCTCGCGGCCTCCGGTCGAGACCACGACGAGCACGTCCTCTCCGGCGAGGCCCTGGATGGCGGGGTCGATGAGCTCGGCGAAATCGGTGTTGGCGACGGTGCCCTGGGTGACGTGCACGACGGGCCTGCTGCCGTCGAGGTCGCCCCACCACTCGGGCAGCGGCGTCGTGGAGGGCGTGGTGCGCGAGACGGGGCCGACGAAGTGCACGTGCCCGGGGAGGTCGGAGCGCGGGTACTCGAACGACGGCACGGTGAACTGCACGAGCGCGTCGGCGAGCGCCGGCGAGCCCATGAAGTTCACGGTCAGCTCACCGCCCCCCTCCCGCACGAGCTCGCGGGCGTAGCGCTGGAGCGCGCCGAAGATCACCTTCTCGGCGACGACCGACAGCATCGCGTTGCGCATCCGTCCGGCGAGGCCGGGCTTCGGGGGGATGCCGAGGCCGAAGGGCGCGGTGTCGCGGCTGGCGACGCCGAGCGGCACGATCCCGAGGTTGACGACCGGCGGGCGCTCGCCGGGCCGGCACAGCAGGAGCAGGGCACCCATGAACATGCTCTCGACGAGCACGGCGTCGGGGCGCTCGGCCGCGATGGCGGCGTCGACGGCGCGGAGCTGGGCGGCGCCGGGGCGCAGGAAGATCTCGCGCAGGTCGTAGCGGATGCCGGCGGGGCCGGAGAGCCCGACGCGGCCCGGGAACGCGGCGTCCATGTCGCGGTCGTCGTAGTCGGCCTCGGCGGGCAGCGGGAGCCATTCGGCACCGGCCGTCTCGACGGCCTCGCGGTAGCGCGCGCCGGTGAGGAAGCGCACGCGGTGGCCGGAGGCGACGAGATGCCGCGTGACGGCGAGCAGGGGCGTGACGTGCCCGTGGACGGGCGTGGAGCACACGAGCAGGGAGAGGGGCGTGGTGGTCATGGTGGTGGTCCCGGAGAGGTCGGAGGTCATAGGATGTTGTTGAACAACTCGATGGAGTATTCACCACCTAGACAGGAAAGTCAAATGGCGCGCACGTACACCTCGGCCCTGCGCACCGCCCAGGCCGCCGACACGCGACGACGCATCCTCGCGGCCGCGGGCGAGCTCTTCGCGAACGACGGCTACGCCACCACCTCCCTCGCCCGGATCGCGGATGCCGCGGGCGTCTCCGTCGAGACCGTCAAGTCCCACGGCCCCAAGAGCGCCCTCATCCTCGCGGCCTTCGACCAGGCGTTCACCGGCGAGGAGGCCGCGGACGGCGACGGCGAGCGCGCGATCCACGAGCGCGACCTCGGCACCCGCCTCCTGGAGTCCTCCGACGCGGAGCTGCTGCAGAACTGGGTGGCCTTCATCGCGGGCGCGAACGAGCGCATCTCTCGGCTCTGGATCGCGCTCCTCGACGCGTCGATGGGCGACCCCGCCGTCGAGGAGGGGCTCGAGGCGCTCCAGGCGCGCCGACGCAGCGACTTCCGGGCCTCGCAGGCGGCTTTCCGGGAGCGCGGGCTCGCGCGGCGACCCGGCGACGACGAGGCCTACGCGGCCGCGCTGTCGTTCCTCGTGTCGCCGAGCAGCTATGTGCAGCTCGTGCTCGACGCCGGCTGGAGCATGCGCCAATACCGCGACTGGCTCGTCGACACCATCGAGCGCACGATCTTCACGCCCTGATCCGCCCGCCCCGCGGACGCGTCGGTCAGACGAGCCCCGTCTCGCGCGCCAGCGCCACCGCCTTCGCGCGGCTCTCCACGCCGAGCTTGGCGAAGAGGTTGACGAGGTGGGTCTTGACCGTCGCCTCGGAGATGAAGAGGATGCGGGCGGCCTCCCGATTGGAGGCGCCCGCGTCGAGCAGCCGCAGCACGTCGAGCTCGCGCTCGGTGAGCCGCACCCTCGGACGCCGCATGCCCTGCAGCACGCGCTCGGCCAGCTCGGGGGCGAGCACCATCTGACCGGCGGCCGCCTGCCGCAACGACCGCAGGATCGTGCCCGGCGCGACGTCCTTCAGCAGGTAGCCCGCCGCGCCCGCCTCGACCGCCGCGAGGATCTCGGCGTCGCGGTCGAAGGTCGTGAGGATGATCACGGCGGGTGCCGGCGTGAGGGCACGCAACGCGGCCGTCGTCTCCACCCCGCCCATGCCCGCGCCGAGACGCAGATCGCACAGCACGACATCCGGATGCAGGTGCCCCGCGAGCGCGAGCGCCTCCTCCCCCGACGCCGCCTCCCCGACGACCCGCACATCCGGCTGGCCGTCGACCAGGGCGCGCAGGCCGGCCCGCACGATCGGATGGTCGTCGACGAGCAGCACGGTGATCGGCACGTCAGCTCCCGCCCGCCGGGGTGGTGAGCGGCAGGTGCGCCGACAGTGCGACGCCGTCGCCAGGGGCGCTCTCGACGTCGAGGCCGCCGCCGAGCTCGCGCAGCCGGGCCCGCATCGACTGGAGCCCGTAGCCGCTCGCGCCCGAGGCGCGGCCGTCGCCGTCCCAGGCCGCGGCGTCGAACCCACGCCCGTCGTCGACCACGTCGAGCCGCACCGAGTCGCCGGCGTCGACGAGGCTGACCACGACGCGACGCGCACCGGAGTGCAGCCGCGTGTTGGCGAGCGCCGACTGGGCGGTGCGCAGCAGCGCCACCTCGGCGACCGTCGGCAGTGCGGGGAACCCCGCCTCGACGCGAAGCTCCCCCTCGATCCCGGTCTCGGCCGCGAGCCGGTCGAGCATGCGCCGGAGCGCGGTCGCGAGCGCGCCCTCCTCGAGCTCCGCCGGAGCGAGCGCGGCCACGATCCGCCGCACGTCGACGAGGCTGTCGCGGGCGAGCGCCTCGATCTGCTCGAGGGCGCGCGAGCCGTCGGCCGCGCGCGGGTCGTCGAGAGTCGCGCGCGCGAGCAGCGCGATCGAGGAGAGCCCCTGCGCGACGGTGTCGTGGATGTCGCGCGACAGCCGGGTGCGCTCGGCGATCGCCCCCGACTCGCGCTGGGTGCGGGCGAGCTCGTCCTGCAGCTGGGCCGTCTCCTCCTGCGCCTGGAGGAGCGAGTCGACGAGCTGCTGCCGCACGCGGGCCTCCCCGACGAGCTCGAGGTAGCCGCGCGCGATCCCGAACGCGAAGATCCCGCCGACCAGCGGGCCGATGACGTTCGCGTAGCTCGTAGTGCCGTGATGCCAGAGCGGGGCGAGCACGACCACCGCGAGCACCGCGACCGAGTACGCGACCGCCCAGCGGATGCGCAGGATGTAGCCCGCGAGCAGCCACAGCGGGAAGGCGAGCCAGACGAACTCCGCCGACACGGCCACGGCGCCCATCCAGATCAGGCCGAGCCCCAGGAGCCATGCCGCGCCGAGGCGCTCCTCGCGCGTGCGGGCGGCGAGCAGCAGGCCGCCGAAGTACCACCCGGCGAAGACCAGGGCGGCGCCCAGCGCGAGGGCCGGTGCGGCACCGTCGGCGAGCGCCCGCACCGTGCCGATGACGACGAGCACGATCGCGATGACGAGCTGCCCCACCCGCATCGAGCGCAGCACCGCGGCGACGGCGCGGAGCGACCGCGCGCCGGCCGGAGGCTCAGCCGGCGGCGAGGGTTCGGTCGCTGCCCACATGCGCCGATTCTCCCCCGTCGGACGCGGGATGCGCCTCCGCGCTCAGCGCACGCGCGGCGTCCAAGCGCAGCGCGCGACGCAGCGCGAGGAACAGCAGCACCATTCCGGCGCTCAGCAGGATGTGGCCGAGGCCCGCGATGCCGGCGATCATCCTGCTCGACTCCTCGCCGAGCACCGTGAGCGAGCCGTGCAGCGCGAGCATGGCCGCCGTGAGGACGAGGCCCGCGTTGTAGATCCAGAAGAACCAGCCGAACAGCCGGCTGCGGGAGAGCGCGAACAGCTTCTCGAGCGCGAGCACCACGAGCAGCACGATGAAGCCGAGGGTCAGCAGGTGCGTGTGCACGACCCCGAGCTGCGTGAACCGCCCCTCCGGGAAGTCGTTCAGCCGGGTGAACTCCCGGGAGAACAGCCCCGAGGCGACCCCGGCGAGCATGTAGGCGAACGCGGCGTAGAACAGCTTCTTCATCGGATTCCTCTCGTCTCCGCCTCCAGACTCGCCCGGCCGCCGCGGGCGGGGATCGTCCGAAGGATGGAGACCCGAGACGCATCCACCGGACGGTGGAGGCGGAACCCACCGGGCGGGAGAGGCGTGCGAACCCTGGCGCGCGCACGATGGGGGCATGACCACAGGCAACGCCACCGCACGCAGTGCCACCGCACGCGGTGCCACCACAGAGAACGTCGTCGAGGTGCGAGGCCTCCGCAAGCGATACCGCGACGTCGAGGCCGTGCGCGGCATCGACTTCGACATCCGCCGCGGCGAGACCTTCGCCCTGCTCGGCCCGAACGGCGCCGGCAAGTCCACCACCATCGAGATCCTCGAGGGCTACCGCACCCGCACGGACGGCGAGGTGCGCGTGCTCGGCACCGACCCGCATCACGGCGACCTCGCCTGGAAGGCCCGGCTCGGCATCGTGCTGCAGTCGACCGGCGAGTCGGGCACGGCGACCGTGCGCGAGCAGCTGCGGCACTTCGCCGGGCTCTACCCGAACCCGCGCGACGTCGAGGAGGTGATCGTCGCGGTCGGCCTCGAGGAGAAGGCGAACACCCGCATCTCGAAACTCTCCGGCGGCCAGAAGCGCCGCGTCGACGTGGCGCTCGGCATCGTCGGCCGGCCCGAGCTGCTGTTCCTCGACGAGCCCACGACGGGCTTCGACCCGGAGGCCCGCCGCCAGTTCTGGACCCTCATCCGGAGCCTGCGCGACGAGGGCACCACGATCCTGCTCACCACCCACTACCTCGACGAGGCGCAGCAGCTCTCGGACCGCGGCGGCATCATCGCGGGCGGCGAGCTCGTGGCGCTCGGCGCGATCGACGAGCTCGGCGGGACGGATGCGCGCGTGCCGATCGTGCGCTGGCTCGAGCACGGCGTGCTGCGGCAGGAGCGCACGACGGAGCCCGGCGCGCTCGTCGCGAGGCTCGCGGCCGGCGGCGAGCCGGAGCGGCTCGAGGTGATCCGCCCGAGCCTGGAGGACATCTACCTGGAGCTCGTCGGCGAGGCCGCCGCCGAGCCCGTGCTCGAAGGGAGCCCCGCATGACCGCCGTCACGGCATCCGCATCCGCCGCATCCGCCCGCTTCGGGATCGGCCGCACCGTCCGGCTCGGCCTCGCCCGCGCCGGCTACGAGGTGCGCGCCTACTTCCGGCAGGGCGACACGGTGTTCTTCACCTTCCTGTTCCCGCTGCTCATGCTCACGATCTTCTCGGTCGCGTTCAGCGCGATCGACCTGGGCCGCACCCCCGACGGCAAGGAGCTGACGGCGGCGCAGTACTACCTGCCCGCGATGCTCGCGGCCGGCGCCCTGCTCTCCGGCCTGCAGAACATGGCGACCGACATCGCGATGGAGAAGGGCGACGGCACCCTCAAGCGCCTCGCCGGCGCACCGCTCTCGCCGGTCAGCTACTTCATCGGCAAGATCGGACAGGTGCTCGTCACGGCCGTGCTGCAGGCGGCGCTCCTCATCGCGGCGGCGGCCATCGCGTTCGGCGTGCCGCTGCCGAGCGACCCGGATGCCTGGCTCACCTTCGCCTGGGTGTTCCTGCTCGGCGTCACGACCTGCGCGATCCTGGGCATCGGGCTCTCGGCCCTGCCGCGCTCCGGCAAGAGCGCGAGCGCCGTCATCATCCCGATCGTGCTCGTGCTGCAGTTCATCTCGGGCGTCTACATCCAGTTCTCGATGCTGCCGGAGTGGCTGCAGTCGATCGCCAACGTGTTCCCGCTGGCCTGGCTCGCGCACGGCATGCGAGCCGTGTTCCTCCCCGACGCGTACGCGGCACTCGAGCCGAGCGGCGAGTGGAACCTCGCGGGCGTCGCGATCGTGTGCGGCATCTGGCTCGTGGCGGGGCTGGTGCTCACCCGGGTGACCTTCCGCTGGATCCGCAAGGATGGCTGAATGCTGACCTCGCGCTGGTGGTACGTGGCGATCGCTGCGGCCGCCGTCGCGCCACTCGCCTTCCTGGCGGCGGCGGGCGCCCCCGCAGCGATCCTCGCGACGGGGGCCGCCCTGTGCGCGGCCTACGCCGTCGTGTTCCTGCTGCTGCGACCGCGCGTGAACGAGGGCAACCCGGCGGCGATCGCGATCACGGTCGCCACCGTGCTGTTCGCGGGCGGCCTGACCTCGCTCGAGCCGATCCTCGCGATCTCGCAGTGCATCGCCTACCCGCTCGTGTGGGTGGTCGCGCGCAACCGCGCGACCGCGATCGCGGGAAGCGTCGGGGTCGCGCTCGCCGTCGCGGTCGGCTTCTTCCTCAGCATCCCGGGCCCCGACGTGTGGGCGCAGGTGCTCGTGAGCCAGGTGCTCTCGCTCGGCTTCGCCACCGTCATGGGTCTCTGGATCACCCGGATCGCGGAGCTCGGCCAGGAGAAGGCGCGGCTGCTCGACGAGCTCACCGCCGCGCAGGACGAGCTCGCGACCCTGCACCGCGACACCGGCGTCACCACGGAACGGGCCCGGATGTCGCGCGAGGTGCACGACACGGTCGCCCAGTCGCTCACGGGCCTCGTGCTCCTCGCCCAGCGGGCACGTCGCGGATTCGCGGCGGGCACCCTCGACGACGAGACCCTCGAGCTCATCGAGACGGGCGCCCGAGACGCGCTCGCCGAGACGCGCGCGCTCGTCGCGGCGGCGGCGCCGGTCGAGCTCGCCCAGGGCGGCATCGCGGAGGCGCTGCAGCGGCTGGGCGAGCGCTTCGAACGCGAGACGCGCATCCGGGTGTCGGTTCAGCTCGCCCTCGACGCGCCGCTCGACCGCGACGCGGAGGTCGTGCTGCTGCGCTGCGCCCAGGAGGGACTCGCGAACGTGCGCAAGCACTCGGCGGCGACGAGCGCGCGCGTCGCGCTGACCACGGCATCCGGGAGCGCACGGCTCTCGGTCACCGACGACGGCCGCGGCTTCCCGGCCGACGTCCGCGGCGGCTTCGGGCTCGCGGGGCTGCGCGATCGACTGGCGCTGGCCGGCGGGGTGCTCGAGGTCGACGGCACGCCCGGGGCGACCTCGCTCACGGCGAGCCTGCCGCTCGGAGGTGCCGCGTGATCCGCATCCTCGTGGTCGACGACCACCCCGTCGTGCGGGCGGGCATCGTAGCGCTGCTCGAGTCGGCGGCGGATGTCGAGATCGTCGGCACCGCGGCGAGCGGCGAGGAGGCCGTCGCGCTCGTGCCGAGCACCGCACCCGACCTCGTCGTGATGGACCTGCGGATGCCGGGCATCGACGGCGACGAGGCGACGGCCCGCATCCTCGCCGCGCACCCGGAGGTGCGGGTTCTCATCCTCACGACCTACGAGACCGACGACGCGATCCTCTCCGCGATCGCCGCCGGCGCGAGCGGCTACCTGCTGAAGGCGGCGCCCGAGGAGGAGCTGCTCGCGGGCGTGCGTGCGGTCGCGGCCGGGGAGGTGGCGCTCGCGCCCAGCGTGAGCCGCATGCTCGTGGCCCGCACCCGCGCGCCGGCGCCCGCCGCCGCGCCCGTGCTCAGCCCGCGCGAGCTCGAGGTGCTGCGGCTCGTGGCCGAGGGGCTCTCGAACCGCGAGATCGGCGCGCGCATCCACCTCGGCGAGGCGACGGTCAAGACCCACCTGCTGCACGCCTTCGCGAAGCTCGAGGTGAGCGACCGCACGCGCGCGGTCACCCGCGCGATGGAGCTGGGCCTGCTCTGAGGTGAGGGGTCGCAAAGTGCTGCTCTGACGGCGTGTCTCGAGCACTTTGCGACCCCTCACCTCAGCAGCGGCTCGACCTCCGCCCAGGTGGGCATCGAGGTGGAGGCGCCGGCGCGGGTGGTGGCGAGGGCGGCGGCGACGGATGCGGCGCGCAGCGCATCCGGCTCGGCGTCGCCCGCGGCGAGCCGGGCCACGAGCACGCCCGTGAAGGTGTCGCCCGCGCCGGTCGTGTCGACCGGGGTGACGCGGTGAGCGGCCACCTCGGCGACGACCTCGCCGCCGCGCGCCACGAGGGCGCCCCGGGAGCCGCGGGTCTCGACGACCGTGCCGACGCGGGTGCTCAGGATGCGGGCCGCCTCGGTCTCGTCGTCGACGCCCGCCAGCACGCAGGCCTCGCCCGCGTTCGGCACGAGGATGTCGACGTTCTCGAGGAAGCCCTCGGGCAGCGGCCGGGCCGGAGCGGGCGTGACGACGGTCGTGACGCCGACGGAACGCGCGAACGCGACCGCCTCCGCGATCAGGCCCAGCGGGCGCTCGAGCTGCACCACGAGGTACCGGGCCTCGCGAATCGCGGCGCGCTGCGCCTCGTCGAGCGGCAGCTCGACGCCGTTGGCATCCGGCACCACGACGATCGCGTTCTCGCCGTCGTCGAGCACCGCGATGTGGGCGGTGCCGGTGGGACGCTCGACGAGCGCGATGCCCGCCGTGTCGACGCCCGCCGCATCCAGCGTCTCGCGCAGTTCGCGCCCGAAGGCGTCGCCGCCGACGGCCCCGAGGAAGGCGACCTCGCCGCCGACCCGAGCCGCCGCGATCGCCTGGTTGAGGCCCTTGCCGCCGGGCACGGTGGCGAAGGAGCTGCCGAACATCGTCTCCCCCGGCTCGGGCAGCCGGGGCTGCCGCACGACGAGGTCCATGTTGGCGCTGCCGAGCACCACGATCGAAGCCATGCGACGACCCTACCGATCAGACGGGTCCGCCCCGCGCAGCTACAGGGCGACGCCGACGAACACCGGCTCCGGATGCAGCAGCACCCCGAACTCGGCGAGCACGCGCGTCTGCACGAAGCCCGCGAGCTGCACGACCTCCGCGGCGGTCGCCCCGCCGCGGTTGACGATCGCGAGGGTGTGCTTCGAGGAGATCGCCGCACGCGCGCCCGGCAGGGCGAAGCCACGCGTGACGCCGGAGCGCTCGATGAGCCAGGCGGCGGAGAGCTTCACGCGGTAGTCGTCGGCGGCGAGCGCGGGCACGTCCTGGCCGGGTGCGAGCACGCGATCCGCCTCGTCGGGCACCACCGGCCAGCGCGGCGCCTCGGCGGGGAGGGTGCGGGCGAACGACTCAGAGACGATGGGGTTGGTGAAGAAGGAGCCGGCGCTCACCGAGTCGGGGTCCGCGGCGTCGAGCACCATCCCCTTGGAGGCGCGCAGCGCGAGCACGGCGCGGCGGGCGTCGGCGAGCGGAACGCGCTCGCCGAGCGAGGTGCCGAGCGCCGCGGCGAGCTGTGCGTACGCCACCGGGCCCGACCATCCGCCCGCGTCGAGGTCGAGCTCGATCGCGAGCACGATTCCGGCGCGACCGCGCTTGAGGGAGCTCGTGCGGTAGCCGAGCCCGAGCTCGCGCGCATCGAGGCGCAGCGTCTCGCCGGTCTCGTAGTCGAGGAAGTCGATGCCGACGAGCCGCTCGCCGAGCTCCTGCCCGTAGGCGCCGATGTTCTGCACGGGCGCGGCGCCCACCGTGCCCGGGATGCCGCTGAGCGCCTCGATCCCGGCGAGGCCCGCATCCACGGTCGCCGCGACGAGCGCATCCCAGCTCTCGCCCGCGGCGGCGCGCACGCGCGCGTGCCGGCCGTCGGCGTCGAGAGCGATGTCGATGCCGCGCGTGGCGGTGCGGATGACGGTGCCGTCGAAGCCCTCGTCGGCGATCACGAGGTTCGAGCCGCCGCCGAGCAGCAGCCAGTCCTCGCCGGTGGCCCAGACCGCGAGCGCCGTCTGCACGAGCTCGTCGCGGGTGGCCGGCTCGAGGAGCTCGCGAGCCGGACCGCCGACGCGGAGGGTCGTGAGCGCGGCGAGCGGGGTGCCGGTCACGCCGGTCACGGCTCCAGTCGCACGACCGCCTGGGCCTTGCCGAGCACGGTCTCGCCGCCGAAGGTCACGGTGAGGTCGATGCGGGCCGCGCCCTCGTCGATCCGCCCGACCTTGGCGACGATCTGGACATCCGCGCCGGCCTCGGGGTCGACCACGATGGGGCGCGTGAACCGCACCTGGTAGTCGACGACGCGGCCGGCATCCCCGGCCCAGTCGACGACCGGCTGCACGGCGAGGCCCATGGTGAGCATCCCGTGGGCGAGCACGCCCGGCAGGCCGACCGAGGCGGCCACGTCGTCGCGGTAGTGGATGGGGTTGAAGTCGCCGGATGCGCCGGCGTAGCGCACGAGGGAGTCGCGCGTGAGGTGCACCTCGCGCTCGGCGACGACGTCGCCCACGGCGAGCCCGGACAGCGTGGGGGCGCTCACTCGGCACCTCGCACGACGAGGGTGGAGGTCGCGGTGACCACGTGGGAGCCGGATGCGTCGGCGACGAGCGCGTCGGCCGTCACCATCGAGTGCCCGCCGAGGCTCTTGACGCTCGTGACGGTGAGGGTCGCGGTGAGCTCGTCGCCCGCGACGACCGGACGGCTGAAGGAGAAGCGCTGGTCGCCGTGCACGACGCGGCTGAAGTCGATGCCGGCGTCGGGGTCGGCGAGCAGCTGCGCGAGCGCGTGCTCCTGCACGACCACGGCGAAGGTGGGGGGCGCCACGACATCCGGGTAGCCCGCCGCCCGGGCGGCCTCGGGGTCGTGGTGCAGGGGGCTCGTAGCGAGAACGGCGCGCGCGAACTCGCGCACCTTCTCGCGGCCGACGAGGTACGGCGCGGTCGGCGGATAGCTCCGACCCTGCAGCTCGGGGTTGACGCTCACCCGTCGAGCCTAGCGAGGGCCGGCGCAGACGACGGAACCCCGGCGACCGTCGCGGTCAGCCGGGGTTCCGGATGCGTCTGGTGGCGGTGCCGCCAGCGTCGCTGCTGCTTACTGGCAGGACTCGCAGTAGAGGTCGTCCATCGGGTCGACCGGAACTGCGTAGCCACCGACGGTGTCGACGTCGTTCATGGCAACCTCCTCAAAAGTCTCAACTGGTGGTCCAAGGTTTCGCCCTGGTGAGTCACCACTATATAACGGGAATTCCACGGATGTCATTCCCCTAGATGTTGTGTCTTCGGCGTGTCGCGAATCCCGCTGCGAACAGTCCACCACGCACCCCCGACATCGCTACGCTCGCGGTGTGAGCGGTCTCGTCATCCCGCCGCCGGCGGCCCGCGCGATGAACGCGCCCCACCTGCGCCCGCCGCTGCCGGCCGGTTCGCGCGTCGACGGCGCCGCGATCTGGCTGCTCGTGGTGCTTCCGTGGGTGATCGCGTCGAGCGTCTTCCTGTTCGACGCGGGCACCCTGCTGCGCGCGCTGTGGGATGACGACGCGACCGGCGCCCTCCGGTATGCGCTGCTGCACGCCGGGGTGCTCCTCGGCGGCACCGCCGTCTCGATCGGTCTCGCTCTGCTGCTGGCGTTCCTCGACCAGCGGCGGCTGCGCGGGCTCGGCCTCGTGCGCCCGTTCCCCTGGGGTTTCGCCGCGGTCGGCGGGATCGTGTACGTCATCGGTCGCCACGTCGTGCTGCGCCGGGTGACGGACACACGAGGCGCACCGCTCTGGGCCTCGGTCGCTCTCTACGCCGCCTGGTACACGGTCTTCGGCGTGTGGGCGGCGTGGAGCGTGACGACCGGCCTCGCCTCACTCGGCGGCTGAGCGCGGGAGGGGCGGACTCCCCCAGCGTGCCCGCCCGATCCCGGCTCGACCGGCTCAGCCCGCGTTCGCCGCGGCGATCAGCTGCTCGAGTTGCTCCCTCGTGATCTGACCTCCCCCGAAGGCCACGATGCGGCCGATCGGGATGCTCATCATCATCCGCATCATGTCCATGCCGAGCGCGGCGCCATCAGCCTGCGCCATCGGCATCGCCGCGAGCTGCTGCGCCACGATCTCGCCCGCGATCGGATGCGCGAGCACCTCGCCGAGCGTGGACTCCATCGTGAGCGGCGGGCGCAGCTGGTCGCCGGCGAGCTCGACCTCGCCCGAGAGGCGCAGGTCACGACTCGAAGCCCCGAGCTCCACCCGGTACTCGCCCGGCTCCAGCACGAAGCGATCGAGTTCCACGCTCCAGTACTCGAGATCGCGCCGCTCCACGCGGAGCTCGACCGTCGCGCTCTCGCCCGGCTCGAGCTCGACGGATGCGAAGCCGCCGAGCCAGCGCGCCGGGCGCTGCACGGCCGACCCCGGGAGGCTCACATAGGCCTGCACGACCTCACGCCCCGCGCGGGCGCCCGTGTTGACGACGGTGGCCCGCACGACGATGTCACCACCGTCGGCGGCAAGCGCGAGATCGTCGTAGCGGAAGCTCGTGTAGGAGAGGCCGTGCCCGAACGGGAAGCCCACCTCGAGCTCGCGCGCGTCGTACCAGCGGTAGCCGACGAAGAGGCCCTCGCCGTAGCGCACGTGCGAGCTCTCGCCGGGGAAGGAGAGGTACGCGGGGGTGTCCTGCAGCCGCACGGGCACCGTCTCGGCGAGCTTGCCCGAGGGGGAGACGACCCCGAGCAGCACATCGGCGATCGCCCCGCCGGCGGCCTGCCCGAGCAGCGCGCCGTCGAGGATCGCGGGCGCGAGCGCCACGACCGGCGCGAGCCGCAGCACCCCGCCGTGGCTCAGTACGACGACCGTGCGCGGCTGGACCGCCACGATCCTCTCGAGCAGGGCGAGCTGCTCCTGCGGCAGCTCGATGTGCTCGCGGTCGAAGCCCTCGGACTCCTGTGCGGCGTCGAGCCCCAGGAACAGCACCGCCGCATCCGCCTCGCTCGCGATGCGCACGGCCTCCGCCTCGAGCTCGGGCTGGGCACCCGAGCCGTCGACCGTGAAGCCCGGCGCGAACGAGATCGTGGCGTCCGATGCGAGGGCGCGCAGCTCCTCGAGCGGCACGTCGAGGCGTGTCGGATTGACGTGCGAGGAGCCGCCGCCCTGATAGCGCGGCGTGCGGGCGAACTCGCCGATCACGGCGACCGATCCGGACGGTGCGAGCGGCAGCAGCCCACCGTCGTTCTTCAGCAGCACGATCGCCCGGGAGGCCACGTGCCGCGCGAGCGCGTGATGCAGCTCCACGTCGAAGCCCGCATCCTGCTCGTGCGCAGCGCGGCTCATCCGGGCGAGGCGCGCCGTGCGGGCGGCCGCGGCGTCGAGCGCCTCCGCTGCGAGCCGGCCGTCGGCGACCGCGGACGCCACCTCGGCATCCGCCGCTGCATCCGGTCCCGGCATCTGAAGGTCGAGGCCCGCCGCGACCGACTTCACGCGGTCGACGACCGCGCCCCAGTCGGAGACCACGACGCCGCCGAAGCCCCATTCCTCGCGCAGCACGCGCGTCAGCAGGAAGGGGTCGTGGGCGACCTGGACGCCGTTGACGCGGTTGTAGGAGCACATGACCGTCCACGGCTGGGCGTCGCGCACCACGCGTTCGAAGCTGCGCAGGTAGAGCTCGCGCAGGGGCCGCGCATCGACGTCGGAGCTCGACCGCATCCGGTCGTGCTCCTGATTGTTGAGGGCGAAGTGCTTGAGCGAGGCGCCGACGCCCTGCCCCTGCAGACCGCGCACCCATCCGGTGCCCATGGTGCCGGAGAGCAGCGGATCCTCGGAGAAGTACTCGAAGTTGCGACCGCCGAGCGGAGAGCGCTTGAGGTTGACGCCCGGCCCGAGCAGCACCTGCACGTCCTGGGACTGGCACTCCCGCCCGAGAGCCGCGCCGACCGACTCGGCGAGCTCGGGGTCCCAGGTCTGGGCGAGGCCGACGGCGGGCGGAAAGCACGTCGCCGGCACGCTGGACGCGAGCCCCAGGTGGTCGCTGTCACCCGCCTGCTTGCGCAGGCCGTGCGGTCCGTCGGTCATCATGATCGCCGGCACGTCGCCGACCGCCTTGGTGGTCCAGAAGTCGGCGCCCGAGCCGAGGGCGGCCTTCTGCTCGGCCGTGAGGCCGTCGAGAGCGGCGAGGTCGTCGGTCATGTTCTCTCCTTCGGGACGGATGGCGGTCGGCGACCCCATCGCTACTTCACAGCCTTGATCATGAACACGCAGAACGCGCCCAGCACGCTGAGCACGATGCCCACCGGGAACAGGCCGACGTAGCCGAAGGCGAGCACGATGGCCCCGCCCACGGCGGGGGCGAGGGTCTGCGGGAGCGTCGCGGCGATGTTCACGACGCCGAGGTCCTTCGCGTACGAGTCGGCGCTCGGCAGCACCTCCGTCATGAGGGCCTGGTCGACGGCCATGAACGCGCCGAAGCCGACGCCGATGATGACCGACATGAGCATCATCCCGCCGATCGTCGGCATGACCCAGGGCACGAGCAGGCCGACGGCCACCACGACGGAGGAGATGAATACGAAGATCTTGCGGCGGCCGACCTTGTCGCTCAGCGGGCCGCTGACGAGGATCGCCGGCAGGGTGCCCGCGAGCCCCATCAGGCCGAGGATGGGGACGTAGCCCGTCGACGCCGCCAGGTCGCCGATGCCGATGTAGTCGTTGAGGACGTACAGGTTGTAGCCGGTCACGCCGAAGTAACCGGTGAACAGCAGCAGCCGCCCCGCGAAGGCCCAGAAGAAGTCGGGGTGCTTCACCGGGTTCACCCAGAAGGTGCGCAGGAAGTCGAGCAGCCGGAACGGCGGGTTGACCAGATCCTTGCTCGATCGGTCGGGGTTGAACACCACGAACAGGGTGATGACGATGAGCGTGAACCCGGCGAGGCCGACGTAGGCCGCCCCGATGTTGGCGGCGAGCGACGCACCCACGACCTGGCCGCCGATCGCCCCGACCATCGTCGCGGCGCCGCCGATCGCGGCGAAGGTGCCGCGGGCGCGCACCGGCACGCGGTCGGGCAGGATCGCCGAGAGCGGCCCCTGCGCGAAGTTATAGGCGATCTGCACCATCGTCCAGGCGATGCCGATCATGAGGAAGGTGTTCGCGAAGGCCATCCCGACGAGCGCGAGCCCGCCGATGAGGGCGCCCGCCACCATCCACGGTGCGCGGCGCCCGAAGCGGCTGCGCGTTCGGTCGGAGATCGCGCCCGCGACGGGCTGCGCGATCATCGCGGCGAACGCGCCGATGGTGGTCACGAGGGCGAGGTTGGCGACCTTGTTCGCCTCGTCGACCGCGGCCACCTGAAGCGCCAGCAGCAGCCCGGGGATTGCACCCCAGAGGATGAAGATGCTCACGTTGGCGGGCAGCATCCAGATGAGGAGCTTGCGCAGCGGGCCGCGGATCTTGACGGGCTCGTTCGACTCGAGGTCGGCGATGCCCTCGGCCGCGAGTGCGGCGCCGGGCTCGGAGGGGCTTGACGTCGTCGTCATTGCTTCTTCCTTCGGGTTTCTCGTGGGACGGTCACTGCGGTTGCAGAGCCGTGAGGCGGATGCGGAGCGTGTCGAGCAGCTCGGCGGGCGCCTCCTGGGCAGCCATGCCGAGCACGGTCTCGAGGGGCATGCCCTGCGCGAGGCCGATCATCGGATGCGCGGGCAGCTCGGGCACGAGCTCGTCGAGCACCGCGCGCGCCTCGGGGTCGTCGAGGAACGCCTTGAGCGGAGTGGTCGCGAGGTCGTAACGGCTCGTGAGCGCGGCGACCCGGACGCTCGTGGTCGACGGGTCGGGACGCGTGGCGGGCGTCCAGTCGGGGCCGAAGCCCAGGCCGTGGCCGACGGGATACGTCGGGTCGGCAGTGTCGTTCGGCACATCGGCGAGGTTCGCCTCGACCGCCGCCATCGAGGAGGGGATCTCGAACGGCAGCCGGCCGAGCGGCTGGGCGGCACCGAATAGGATCTCGGCGAAGGCGTCATCCGAGGCCCCGTAGTTGGCGGTGATGACGGATGCCAGCTCCGCGACGGGCGCGAGGATCGCGGGGCGATCGAGGTAGATGTCGACGATGAGCGGCACCTGGGCCGCGAGCTCGCGCAGGTGGGCGAGCTCGTCGTCGTGGAACTCTAGAGAGCCGGCGCGGAAGAAGAACTCGATGTCGCCCGGCACGCCGCGCTGCTCCCACGGGGCGGAGGTGCGCACGATCGCGAGATCGGCTTCGGCGGGCGTCGGCACGACGTGGGCCCAGCCGGCGAGCGCCCCGGGCGCGAGGCCCTCGACGTAGACCTTCGGCTGCCCGGCGAGCGGCAGGGTCACGGCGCCGTCGTTCTTGAGCAACGTCTGCGAGGCGACCTGCGCGGCATGCCCCGCGGCGCGCGCCTCGGGGGTGCCGACGATCGCGTCCGCGGCATCCGCGTCGACATAGCGCGCCTCGTCGAAGAGCCCGAGGCGGAACTTCTCGCGCAGCAGGCGACGCACCGAGACATCGAGTCGCGACTCCTCGACGCGGCCCTCGCGCACGAGGCCTACGAGCACCTTCGGCTGGAACTCGCCGCCGAACTGGTCGATGCCCGCGTCGAGCGCCTTGAGCATCCGTTCCTCGTAGCTGAGGTGCTCGACGCCCCAGAAGGTGCGCGACAGGATGCCCCAGTCGGTGCAGACGACGCCGTCGAAGCCGAGCTGCTCCCGCAGCAGGCCCGTGATGACCTGCTTGTTGAACGAGAAGCCGACCTCCTCGTACTCGGTGCCGACCGGCATGCCGTAGTACGGCATCAGCTGGCTGACGCCCGCGGCGATGAGCTCGCGGAACGGCTGCAGGTGCAGCTCGAACCGCCCGCCCGGGTAGACCTGCTCGCGGCCGTAGTCGAAGTGCGGGTCCTCGCCGTTCAGCTGCGGGCCGCCGCCCGGGAAGTGCTTGGCCATCGTCGAGACCGAGGCCGAGCCGAGCTGCTCGCCCTGCAGACCCAGCGTGTAGGCGACGCCGAGGCGGCCGGCGACCTCGGCGCTCGAGCCGAAGGTGCCGGATGCGCGCGCCCAGCGCGGTTCGGTCGCGAGGTCGATCTGCGGATGCAGGGCCGTGCGGATGCCGACCGCGAGGTACTCGCGGCGCACCGTGTCGGCGAAGCGGCGGGTGAGGTCGGGGTCGTCGAGCGCGCCGAAGCCGAGGAACTCGGGCCACTGCGAGAACGGCCCCGACATGAGCGCGGCGGCGGGATTGTTGGTGAACGAGTGCCGCGGGTCGGAGGAGATCGTGAACGGGATGCCGAGCTCGGTGTCTTCCGCCATCCGCTGCACGGCGTTGTGCCACTCGGCGAGCTCGCGGGCCGAGGCGCCCTGGAGGATGTTCACGTGCGTGATGCGTCGGTCGATGATCTTGCGCATCGAGGGCGAGCCGAACATGCCAGGCTCGTCGAGATCGGTGCCGAGGGGCGCCATGGGCTGGAACATGAGCCCCGCCTTGTCGTGGAGGGTCATCCGCGCGAGCAGGTCCTCGACGCGCTGCGCGACGTCGCGAGAGGCGTCCTGGTAGGGGAAGCGGGCCTCGGCCACGGGGAACTCCTTCGTCCGTCCGCGGCGCCGGATGCCCTCCGCGGTGAGTGAGACCAAATATCTACACTCGTGTCGGTTTTGTCAACCCCGGGTGATAGTTTGAGGCGCATGGGAGTGACGTCGACGGCGCCCGCGCGGGGCTACGCGAAGGGGCGCGCGCGACGCGACGCCATCATCCGCACGGCCTCCGACCACTTCGCCGAGCGCGGCTTCCAGTCAGCCACGATCCTCGAGATCGCCGCGGCCTGCGGCATCTCGCGTGCGGGCCTCCTGCACCACTTCGCCGACAAGGAGGCGCTGCTCGAGGCCGTGCTCGAGGCACGCGACGTGGAGGACCGCGAGCGCTTCGCCCCCTACACACGCGGCGCCGGCGCGATCGGCGTGCTGCGCGGCATGGTCGACCTCGCCGATCACAACCGCCTCGTGCCCGGCATCATCGAGCTCTTCGTGCGTCTCTCGGCCGAGGCGTCGGCGCCCGACCATCCCGCGCACGACTACTTCGTCGAACGCTACGAGCGCATCCGCTCCGGCACCGCGCGCGCGGTGCGGGGCGCGATTCGCGCCGGCCACCTGCGCGCCGACCTCGACCCCGAGGATGCCGCGCTACGGCTCACCGCACTCATGGACGGCCTCCAGGCCCAGTGGCTCTTCGACCGCTCGATCGACATGGCCGCCGAGGTGCGCCGCACGCTCGCCGAGTGGCTCACGTCCGCGGGCGGGCGGGCCTTCGAGGCGGTCGAGGTGAACGCCGAGGCTCGCTGATCAGACCCGCGAGCTCGCCGCGCGCGCGTCGAGCCACGCCGCGATGCGCGCGACCGTCGCGGCGAACCCCGGATGCCCCGGCTCGTCGAGGTGACCGTGCATCGTGCCCGGCTCGACCTCGAGACGCACCTCGGCACCCGCCGCCGTGAGCGATGCGGCGAACGCCTCCGCCGACGGCCGCAGCTCGTCGTGCTCGGATGCCACGAGCAGCGTCGGCGGATAGACGTCGATCGGGTGGTCGCCGACGAACGCGAAGGGATCGTGCACCCGCTCGCCCGGCACGAAGGCCGCGACGAGCGGCTCGAGGGTCGCGGGCGGGAACCGCGCCGCGCGGGGCACGTCGGGCGGCAGCGCCACGGGATCCCCCGGCACGCGCGCGTGCAGCAGCGGATACGCGAGCACGACGCCCGCCGGCGGCCGGCCTTCGCGGAGGAGGCGAAGGGCCGCGCCCGCCGCGAGGTTGCCGCCCGCGCTCGCACCCCCCGCGAACACCGGCACCTCGGCGGTCGCGAGCGCCCACGCGAGCACGGCGCTCACGTCGTCGTGCGGGGCGGGGAACGCGACGCCGGGGCTCACCAGGCGATAGTCGACCGAGGCGACGGCGTGACCGGCCGCCGCGAGCGCGAGGCCGACCACGTGTGACTCGGGCATGTCGAGCGATCCGCCCGAGAATCCGCCGCCGTGCGCCCAGACCAGGAGGCTGCGCGGCGCCTCGGGGGCGAAGAGCCGCACCGCCACGGAGCCGCCCGCGCGGGCGACCGCGAGCTCGCGCACCCCCACCGGCGACCGCATCCGGTCGCTCACGCCCGGGGTGCCGCGCTCGTGCCCCGCGCCACGAGACGCGGCTCGGTCAGCACGTGGCGAGCATCCGTGCGGCCCGTGAACCTGTCGAGCAGCAGCTGCGCCGCCGTCGAGCCCATGTCGAAGCCCGCCTGGTCGGCCGAGGTGAGCGAGATCGGCGCGAGCGCCGCCGTCGGCGTGTCGTCGTAGCCCACGATCGAGATGTCGCCGGGAACCTCGCACCCCCGCTCCCACAGCTCGGTGAGCGCGCCGAGCGCCGCGACGTCGGCACCCGCGTAGAGGGCGGTCGGGAGCGTGTCGCGCGCCAGGAGGGCGCGCGCGGCATCGCGGCCGCCCTGCGTCGTCCACCGCCCGGGCACCACGTCGATGCGGTCGCCGAGGCCGAGCCGCTCCATCGCCTCGCGGTAGCCGCGCTCGCGCA
This sequence comes from Protaetiibacter sp., assembly GCA_030150265.1. Classification (GTDB taxonomy): domain Bacteria; phylum Actinomycetota; class Actinomycetes; order Actinomycetales; family Microbacteriaceae; genus Homoserinibacter. The sequence continues at coordinate 235,060 of JASLGG010000032.1, read as the reverse complement.
CCTGCTGCGGAAACCGCGGGTCCGACCCCTCGGGGTCGGCGTGCGTGAGGTAGGCGATGTCGCGGTGGCCGAGCGCCGCCAGGTGCTCGACGATGAGGGCCGAGCCCGCGAGGTCGTCGCCCGCGACCGTGTCGTAGGCGTCGGCAGGCCCGTGGCGTCCGACGACGACGGTCGGGATGCGGCGCGCGACGTCGTCGAGATCGCGTGGGTCGAGCACGGGCGAGATGAGGATGAGGCCGTCCATCTGCCGGTCGGCCATCGCCTCGATCATGCGCGACTGCGAGGACGCGGCCGAGCCCGCGGGGCCGACCATGAGCTCGTAGCCGCTCTGCTCGACCTCGCTCGAGATGCCGTCGACGAGCAGCCCGAAGAAGGGGTTCTGCAGGTCGGAGACGAGCACGCCGATCGTGAAGGTCTTGCCGCGCATGCCGCGCGCCGCCGCGAGGGGCCGGTAGCCCAGCTCGCCGATCGCCGCCTCGACGCGCTCGCGCATCTGCGGGCTCACGCCGTAGGCGTTGCGCAGCACCTTCGAGGCGGCGGCCGTCGAGACGCCCGCGCGCGCCGCGACGTCGACGATCGTCACGCGGCGACCCGGCCGCGCGGCGTCGTTCGGCGTGCCGCGATCCATGCTGCTCATCCTGCCCTGCCCGCCGCCGTCGCGTCGCGCGCGAGGAGGGGCCGCGGATGCCACCCTCCGTCCGCGAGCGCGCGCACCGTGCGGCGGTGGGCGCCGCCGCCCACGATCTCGTGCAGCTCGCCCACCTCGAGCTCGGCGACGACGCCGTCGGGCACCACGACCTCGAGCTCGAGCACGTCGTCCGCCGCCCGTCGCCAGGCGACCGAGGCTCGGCCGTACGGGGTCTCGTGGGCGACCGAGGCGTGCGCGAGGCCGCCGCCCGGCCGGGGCGCGACGCGCATCCGCGACCACCCGGGCGCCGCGAGCGCCAGGCCCGCCACCACCTCGTGCAGCCAGGCCGCGACGGCGCCGAAGGCGTAGTGGTTGAACGAGGTCATCTCGCCCGGGTTCACGCTGCCGTCGGGCAGCATGCTGTCCCAGCGCTCCCAGATGGTGGTGGCGCCCATCTCGACCGCGTAGAGCCACGAGGGCGGCTCGGTCTGCAGCAGCAGGCGGTAGGCGTCGTCGAGGGCTCCCGCGTCGCTCAGGGCGTGCAGCACGAGGGGCGTCCCCGCGAAGCCGGTGCCGATGCGGTGGCCGGCCTCGCGCACGAGGCGCACGAGGCGCTCGGCCGCGGCGGCGCGGGACGGCTCGTCGAGCAGCCCGTGGCGCAGGGCGAGCGCGTAGGCCGTCTGGGTGTCGGAGCTGAGACGGCCGTCGGCGCGCACGAACCGGCGGCGGAACGCCTCGGCGAGCGCCCGCGCCTCGGCGCCGTAGTGGGCGTGCGCCGCGGCGTCGCCCACCACCCGGCACGCCTCGGCGAGCAGCGCGGTCGAGCGCGCGATCGCGGCTGTCGCCACGAGCGCCGGCTCGGTGAGCGCGGCGCCCGGGTCGTCGGCCGGCGCCGCGGGGTCGAGCCAGTCGCCGAACTGGAAGCCCGTGTCCCACACGCGCTCCGGGCCCGCGAGCTCGAGCACGCGGTCGACCCAGCGGCGCATGCTCGGCAGCTGGCGGGCGAGGTGCGCGTCGTCGCCGGATGCACGGTACAGGTCCCAGGGCACGGTCACCGCCGCGTCACCCCACACCGCCGTGGGCGCGAGGGTCAAGCCGCCTCCCGTGCCCGGCAGCTCGAGCTCGGGCACGAAGAACGGCACCGTGCCGTCGGGGCGCTGCTCGAGCGCGAGATCCTCGAGCCACGAGCGCAGGAAGCCGTCGACGCCGTAGAGGAACGCCGCGGTCGGCGCGAAGACCGCGATGTCGCCCGTCCAGCCGAGGCGCTCGTCGCGCTGCGGGCAGTCGGTCGGGATGTCGACGAAGTTGCCGCGCATGCTCCACACGACGTTCTCGTGGAGGCGGTCGAGCGAGGGGTCGGAGCTCGCGAACCAGCCGCGCCGCTCGAGATCGCTGTGCAGCACGACGGCGGTGACCCCGGCATCCGCGCGCACGCGCTCGGGCGCGATGAGCTCCACGTAGCGGAAGCCGTGATAGGTGAAGCGGGGCTCCCAGCTCTGACGACCCGAGCCGTCGAGCACGTAGCGGTCGGCGGCCTCCGCCGTGCGCAGCGGTCGGCGGGCCAGCTCGTCGTCCTCGAGCACCTCGGCGTGCCGCAGCTCGACGACGTCGCCCTCCGCGCCCGCGACCTCGATGCGCACCCGCCCCACGAGGTTCTGGCCGAAGTCGAGGATGGTCGAGCCCGCGCGCTCGGTGCGGCTCACGGGCGCGAGCTCCTGGGTGCGACGCACGGGAGGGCCGGTCGGCGCGACGAGGCGCACGGCATCCGCGGACCGCACCGCGACGGGCCGCTCCCCCGCGATCGCACCGGGCGACGACCAGCCGGGCACGGCACGGCGCGCGTCGAAGCTCTCGCCGTCGTAGAGGTCGCTCGCGAGCGCGGGGCCGGGCAGCCAGGTCCAGTCGCCGTCGCTCCCGACGACCACCGTGCGCCCGTCGACGTAGCGCAGCTCGAGCTGCACGAGCACCGAGAGCTCGTTGCCGTACACGCGGTCGCGCAGGATGAGCGGGAAGCCGAGGCGCCCGCGATACCAGCCGTCTGCGAGCATCGCGCCGAGGCGGATCGACGACGTGCCCGCGACGAGCCCGGTGACGTCGTGCGTGCGGTAGCGCAGCCGATGCCGGTAGCTCTGCCAGCCGGGCTCGAGCTCCTCGTCGCCCACCCGCACCCCGTTCAGCTCGAGCTCGAACACGCCGTGCGCGGTCGCCCGCACGCGCGCGGCGACGAGCCCGGCATCGACCGGGATCTCCGGGCTCCGCACGAGCGGGAGCGCGGGATGCGCGGCGTCGGCCGGCGGGCCCACGAAGCGCGCCGCCCAGTCGCTCGCGTGGAGGAGCCCGGCCTCGACGAGGCTCGGCTCGCTCCACTCGCCCCAGCCGCGATCGTCGCGGATGCGCACCTCGACGCGGCGCGCCTCCCGCGACGCGAGCGCATCCCAGGGCCACGGCACGAGGTGCCCGGATGCCGCGGGATGCCGCGCCGTCTCCGTGCGTCCGTCGGCGCGCGTCGCCCGCAGCTCGGCCTCCACGCCGCCGGGCGCGGGTGCCCGCCACGAGAGCCGCGGAGCGGCGTCCCCGATGCCGAGCACGTCGGCACCGAGGTGCTCGAAGCGCACCTTCGCGGGTCCGCCCGTCATCCCTTGACCCCGCCCTCGGTGAGCCCCGCGAGCACCTGGCGCTGCGCCACGAGGTACGCGACGACGAGCGGCAGGCTCGTCATGACCACGTGCGCGAACACGAGGTTCCACCGCAGGCTCGAGGTCGAGGCGCTCGCGAACGCGTAGAGCGTGAGGGGCAGCGTCGCGTTGGCCGAGGTCTTGAGCAGCAGGAGGCCGAAGAAGAAGTCGTTCCACACGGTGATGACGAGCAGCACGCCGCCCACGAAGAGCACCGGCCGCAGGAGCGGGAGCATGAGCGAGAAGAAGGTGCGCAGGCGCGAGGCGCCGTCGATCGCGGCGGCCTCCTCGAGCTCGGGCGGGATCCCGCGGATGAACCCCGTGATGAGGAACACCGCGATGCCGAGCCGGGTGCCCATCATCATGAGCGCGTAGCCGGCGATCGAGCCGTCGAGGTGCAGGGTGCTCAGCACGTAGATCGTCGGGATGACGGCCGGCGGCAGCAGGATCGAGAGGCTCGTGAGGTAGAAGAAGAACTGGAAGCCGCGCCGCGTGCTGCGCGCGTACGCCCATGCGGCGGCCGAGCCGAGCAGCAGCACGACGGCGATCGTGGGGATCGCCACGAGCAGGCTGTTGCGCAGTCCGGTGAGGTAGTTGCCCGTCACGAACACCGCGAGGTAGTTCTCGACGAACGCCCACTCGGTCGGCAGCGCGAGGCTCAGCTCCGCGGCCTCGCCCTGCGTCTTGAACGAGTTGACGATCACGAGCCACAGCGGCACGACGACCCACGGCAGCGCGAAGAGCGTCACGAGCGCGTACTTCACGCCCGAACGGATGCCGGCGCCCGGCCGGCGGGGCGCGCGCGCCGCAACGGCGCTCATGCCGCCACCTCCCGTCGGCGCAGCCAGGCCACGAGCGGCACGGCGATCACGACGACCAGCACCGTGACCGTGAGGCTGAGGGCGCTCGCCGTGCCGAAGTACGAGAGGCCGAACTGCTGCACGGCGGCCATGTTGAGGGTCACGGTGCTGACCCCCGGTCCGCCCGCGGTCGTCGAGGCGACGACGTCGTAGGCGCTCAGCGCGCCGATGAGGGTCGTGACGATGTTGAAGGTGAAGGCGGGGGCGAGGAGCGGGAACGCGATGCGCCAGAAGCGCTGCCAGGCGTTCGCGCCGTCGATCGCGGCGGCCTCGAGCATCGTGGCGGGGATGCTGTTGAGGCCCGCGATGTAGACGAGCGTCGCGATGCCCGACCACTTCCAGGCGTCGACGAAGGCGACCGTCACGAGGGCGCTCACGGGGTCGCCGAGCCACGCGCGGTCGAAGCCCGGCACGACGAGCCCGATGAGGGCGTTGAGCGGGCCGTCGGGGCTCACGATCGCGCGCCAGATGTAGCCCGCCGCGAGCGGGGAGATGAGCACCGGCAGGAAGAAGAGCGAGCGGAAGAGCGAGTTGACGCGATTGGTGGTGCGCAGCGCGAGGGCGAGCGAGAGGCTCACGACGTTCTGCACCGTCATGGCGATGAGGGCGTAGACGACCGTGATGCCGATCGAGTTCTGCAGGATGCCGCGCTCCCACAGGAGCGTGAAGTTGTCGAGCCCGATGAGACGGATCTCGGCCGTGTATCCCGACCACGACGAGAACGCGAAGGGAACGTTGAGCACGAAGGGCACGACGAAGAACACGACGACGAGCACGAGCGACGGCAGGGCGAAGACCCACCAGCGCGTGCGGAGGCGGCGTGTGCGGGGGAGCGGCTCCCGCCGCACGCCCTGCGGCGTGCGGCGGGAGCTCGATGCCTCGAGAACGGACGAGGTCATCACCAGCCCGGGATCCCGGCGGCGACGGATGCCTGCTTCACCTGCTGCTGCATGCTCGTCGCGGCCTCCGCGGGCGTCGTCTGGCCAGCGAGCAGCTTGCTCGTCTCGGTCACGAAGCCGCCGAAGCCGGCGACGTTCGAGTTGACCGCGACCGTCGCGCCGCCGTCGTAGGCCGCCTTGAACGCGAGCTGCAGCTGCGAGAAGTCGGTCGGCGTCGTGGCGCCGTCGATCACGGGGAAGCTCGGGCCGGCGTCGACGAGGTCCTGGTAGCCGGCGCCCGTCGCGAACTCGATGAACTGACGCGCGGCGGCCTCGCGCGCCGCGTCGCCCGTCTTCGGCGCGTAGAAGGTGCCGATGGGGGCGCTCGCGTACGCGCCGACGGGACCGCCGGCCGAGACGGGCACGAAGCCGACCGTCTCGTCGAGCAGCGCGGCGTCTCCGCCCGCTGCGGCGAGCAGAGCCGCGTAGACGTCGGAGTGCAGGGCCGTCATGGCGGCGGTGCCGTCGAAGACCGCCGTGATGGCGTTCTCGAAGGTCGCCGACGTGGCGTCCGCGTTGAAGCATCCGCCGTCGCGCAGCCCCGCATACGCCTCGAGGCCCTTCACGAAGGCGCCGTCGGGAGCGTCGAGGGGCTCCTTGCCCGACGCGATGGCCGAGCCGTAGGCGTCACCGGTGTTGGCGTCCGAGACGTAGAGCAGCGGCAGGATCTGGGTGGGCCACGCGCTCCCGCCCGACTCGAAGATCGGCGCGACGCCCGTGCCCGCGAGCGCGTGGCACAGGCTCGTGAGGTCCGCGAAGCTCGTGGGCGGCTGGAGACCCGCGTCGGCGAGCACGGCCTTGTTGTAGTAGATGCCGAAGATCGACGGGAAGCCGGTGATCGCGGCGTAGACGGTGCCGTCGACGGAGCCCATCGCCTTGTAGAGGTCGCCCGACTTCGCGACGAAGTCCATGTCGGAGAGGTCCTGCATGTTCTGCGCGGGGTTGAGCGCGAAGAGCGCCGAGCGCGTCGGGTGGTACTCGAGGATGTCAGGGCGGTCGCCCGTGGCCCACTTGGTGGTGGTCGTCGTCTCGAAGGCGTCGGACGGGATGTCGACGAGCTCGACGCGGATGCCCGACTGCTGCTCGAAGCGCTTGTACAGGTCGAGCACGGCGGGGCTGTCGGCGGAGTTATGCCAGATGGTGAGCGTGCTCGCCTCGGCCGGCTGATCGCTCGGCGAGCACGCGGTGAGCGCCACGGCGACGGTCATCGTCGCCACGGCCGCCACGACGGACGTGAGTTTCATGGGAACCCTCCATTGGGTCGGATCGTGATGCAGACTACACTGTGTAACGTTCTACGGAGAACGTTATACAGAAGATAGCCACCGGGATGCGACGATGCAACCGTGGAGAGGAGCAGCATGGATGCCGCCGAGACCGACCCCCGCGTGACGGGCCTCGCCCGCGAGGAGTACGCGAATGTCGTACGCGCCTTCGCCGACGGCGTGCGGGAGCCCGAGCGCTCGGGCGCCGCGCTCTCGCTCTGGCGCGACGGCGTCGAGGTCGTGAACATCTGGACGGGTGTCGCCGACGAGCGCGACGGGCGCCCGTGGCAGGAGCACACGCGCTCGGTCGTCTTCTCGGCGACGAAGGGCATGTCGGCCCTCGTGGTCGGCCTGCTCGTCGAGCGCGGCGTGCTCGACCTCGACGCCCCCGTCGCCTCGCTCTGGCCCGAGTTCGCGGCCCACGGCAAGCAGCGCGTGACGATCGGCGACACCCTCGCCCATCGCGCGGGGCTCTCGGCCCCGGACGCCGACCTCGGCCTCGACGACGTGCGCGACCGCCGCGCATGGGCGGCGCGCATCGCCGCTCAGGTCCCGATCTGGGAGCCCGGCACGGGCCACGCCTACCACGCCGTGACCTACGGCCTCCTCGCCGAGGAGATCGTGCGCCGCGCGAGCGGCCGCGAGCTCCACGAGATCTTCGCGAGCGAGATCGCCGCGCCGCTCGACGCCGAGATCACCCTCCACCCCGACGATGCGACCGCGGATGCCGCCGCTCGGCTCGTGACGAGCGGCGTGTGGGCGGCGGCGAGCGTCCCGAACCCGATCGTCGCACGCGCCATCACACTCGGGAGCGCCATGCCCGTGACGCTCGTCGACGGCGACGGGGGCTTCAACGCGCGCGAGGTGCGCACGCTGGGCCTCGCGGGGGCCGGCGGCATCGGCACGGCATCCGCGCTCGCCCGCATCTGGTCGGCGACGATCGCCGAGACGCGCGGTGTGCGGCTGCTCGACGACGCGACCCGCGCGGCGCTCACGCGGCCGCGCAGCGAGGGGCCGTGGGTGCTCGACATGCCGGGGCCGTACCAGCGCTGGGGCGCGGGCGTCGAGCTCTCGTCCGAGGCGGCGCCCATGCTCTCGCCGCACTCCTTCGGGCACGGCGGAGCGGGCGGGCAGGCGGCGTTCGCCGACCCCGACACGGGCATCGCGCTCGGCTACCTGCGCAACCGCCTGGACTTCGAGGATCCGATGCCGCCGATCCTCGCGGCGATCGCGCGGGCGGGGTGAGGCTCGCCGCGCCCTAGGATCGGGGTGACCCGAGGAGGATCGATGCCCGACCCCAGCGCATCCGGCACCCCCGCGACCACGGCCGTCGCACCCGGCTGGTACCCGGACGGATCGGGCGGCCGGCGCTGGTGGGACGGGCAGGCGTGGACGGATCACGTCGCGCCGGCCGCGGCGGCGGGTCCGCTCGAGCGTCCGGCGCTTCCCGAGGGCGCCCGGATCGACACCGCGTGGGTCTGGGTCGTGGCGGTCGTCACCTGGGTGGCGTCGGTCCCCGCCTTCTTCTTCGACTTCTCGGGCTACATGCACGGCATCATGACCGGCCAGGTGAGCAGCGCCCTGGGGAGCGTGATCGGCTATTCGGTGGTGACCACGGTCGTCGGATGGGGCGCGTACGCGCTCAGCGTCGTCGCCGCCTTCCGCGACTACCGCCACCTGCAGGCGATCGGCGTCGTGCGCCCGTTCCACTGGGCGTTCACCTTCATCGGCGCGATCGTCTACCTGATCGGGCGTCACGTGATCCTGCGCAAGGTGAGCCGCACCGCCGGCTGGCCGCTGTGGGTGCACGTCGCCCTCTACGCCGTGTACACCATCGCCATGCTCGTGTGGATGTCCGCCCTCATGACGACGGTGCTCTCGCAGCTCCCGGGGTACGTCGGCAGCTCGCCGTACTCCTTCAGCTGAGTCGCGTTCAGCTGAGTCGTGCCGCAGCGAACTCGAGCTCGACCACGCAGGCTCGCAGCCGCATCCGCGCGCCCGGGAACACGTGCCGCAGGATCGCCTGCAGCTCGGGGCCGAGCCGCCCGCGGCCCTCGGGTGCCCAGCGCAGGGTGAGCCGCACGCTCGAGCCCGCGCGCTCGAGCGTCGCGACCGTGCGGCGGTCGGCGAGCGCCGTGCAGGCCGCCTCGAGCGCGGCGCGCTGCGCCTCGTCCATGCCCGCCGCGAGGCCGTCGGGGTCGTGGAGCTCCGCCACCATGTCGCCGAGCCACACCCCGTCCGCCTCCTCGACGAGGGCGCGACGCAGGGCGTCGCCGAGCTGCCGGGCGCGTTCGGCGGAGGCGGCATCCGTCTTCCCGGTGGCGAGCAGCTCGCGCAGGAACGGGCCGATCTCGCGCTCGATGAGGTCGAGCCGCTCGTCGCGCACGTCGTCGCGCGCCCGCTCCCGCATGCGCTCGGCGGCGAGCAGCCGTGCCCCCTCGGTCGCCTCGCGCCAGCGCAGCAGCCGCTGCACGAGCGTGGCGGAGTAGGCGGCGGATGCGACGCCCGCCGCGAGCACCGGGCCCGCGGTGAGCCCCGGGTAGACGGCGGGCGGGAGCAGCCACGTCGAGGAGGCGATCTCGCCGTCGGTCACGAGCACCACGACGACCACGCTCACCGCCGTCATGGCGAGGATCTCGGCAGCCGGACGGAACGACGAGGTGACGATCACGAGGAAGATGAGCACGACGGGCGCCCAGTCCGTGCGCACCGAGGCGTTGGTGCCCCACTGCGCCCCCGCCTCGAGCACGATCGCGACGAGTCCCAGCAGGTGGAGAGCGAGGGCGCTGCGCCAGGTGAACGGGGCGCGGCGCGGCGAGCTGGCGAGCACGGCGACGACGCACGCGGTGGCGAGCGCCGCGAAGGCCCCGAGCAGCAGCACGGCGTCGTGGTACTCGGTGCGATGCGCGAGCGTCAGCCCTGCCGCGCTCAGGAAGCCCGCGCCCGTGAACAGCCACGAGAACGCCTGCGCGCTCACGCCGCCCAGCGGGTCGAGCTGCTGCGGGGAGATCCAGACCGCGGCCGTCATGAGGCGCGCCCCCCGGGAACGACGAGGTGCACCGAGGTGCCCGCGCCCGGACTGCTCCAGACGCGCACCGATCCCCCGCAGCGTTCGATGCGGCCGCGCACCGACTCGCTGAGCCCGAGACGATCAGCCGGCACCGCATCCGGATCGAAGCCGACGCCCTCGTCGACGACCGTCACGCTCAGCTCGCTCTCACCGGCCGCGACAGCGATCCACGCCTCCTCGACGCCCGCGTGCCGTGCCACGTTCACGACGCACTGCTCGAGCGCGGCGCGCAGCGCCGCCGCCTCGGGCTCGGCGAGCGTGTCGAGGGCGGCGACATCGCCCTCGAGCCGCACCCGCACGCCTCCCGCCTCGCCGATCGCACTCAGCCAGACGCCCATCCCGTCGGGGGCGGCGGGGGTCTCCTCGCGCAGCAGCGGCAGCATGGCGCTCGACTCGAGGCTCCTCGTGAGCCGGATGCGGTCTGCCTCCGAGAGCGGTCCGGGCTCGCGCCGGGCGAGCACCGCGAGCTCGCCGAGCAGCGTGTCGTGCAGCACCGCGATCGACTCCCGGCCCTCCAGCTCACGCAGCCGGCGGGCGCGCGAGCGGCGGTCGGCGCGTTCGAGCGACGCCGTGCCGCGGCGGGCGCGGGTGCGGGCGAGGGGGAAGAGCGAGTAGGCGACGACGACGCCCAGGGTGATCGCGATGGGCGGCAGGTCGACGCGATAGGGCAGGCCGACGAACGCCCCCGTGAGGGCGACCGTGCCCTCGCCGATGGCGTAGCCGATGAGCGCGCCCGCGATGCCGCCGGTCCAGCGATCGGCTGCGGCTCCCAGCAGCACGACGACCACCGTCGGCATCGAGAGCATGAAGCTCGCCGTGCCACCCGCGGCCTGGGCGGGCGACGCCGCCGCCATGGTCGCGAGCGCCACGAACGAGCCTGCCGCCGCGACCGCGAGCGCGACGCATCCGGCCACCGGCAGCGGAGCCCACCGCCAGGCGGCGATGCATCCCGCCACGAGCGGCAGCAGCGCGAGCGGCGCACCGGGCACGAGCACTCCGGGCTGCACGATCGGCAGCAGGACGCCGAGGAAGGCGAGCAGCACGAGCAGCACGAGCCCGAAAGCGGACGCCCCCGCGACGAGCGCCGCGCGGGTCGCGACGGCGGCGTCGTGGAGCGGGAACACCCAGTCGCCGTCGGGCGCGGCGGCATCCGCGGACGGATGCGTCGCTGCGCTCATGAGGGAAGGTTAGCCGGGCGGGGCGCCCGCGCGGCCACCCCCGCCCTCAGCGCAGGAGCGCCGCGAGCCCGGCCTGCCCGAGCAGCGCGAAGACGACCGCCCAGAGCACGATCCCGACCGTGATCCAGAGGGCGATCACCCGGCGCGAGGCGCCGAGCGCGAGCATCATGAGCGCGGTGAACTGGTTGGGGATGACCATCTGGCCGACCAGGCCGACGCCGGGCACCCCGAAGCGCGCGAACAGGCGCCGGAACCTCTCCTGTCGAGCGGAGGGGGCGGGGCTCCGACCGCCGGCCTTCCGCTCGCGCCGCGCGCGCATCCGGCGTCGCACGGCGTCGCCCGCGAAGAGGAACAGCAGCACGCTCACGACGTTGCCCGCGGCCGCCGCCGCGATGGTCAGCGGGAGCGGCACGCCCACGAGCCCGCCGATGAGCGCGGCGAAGTGGGACTCCACGAACGGGATCGCCGCGATGAGCATGATCCCCGCCCACTGGAGCCACGGCGGAAGGGACTGGGTGAAGTCGACGAGCGCGTCCATCTGATTCTCTCCTGAAGCGTAAAGTGTGCTTGACATGGAAAGTGTGCTTGACATCCGGGGCGCCTGTCAAGTCGGCTTTACATGACTGCTCTGCGCCCCTAACGTGGAGGGGTGCGGAGCAGGGTCAGGGAGCTGCGGGCCGAGCAGGGGCTGTCCCAGCAGGCGCTCGCCGACGCCCTGCGCGTCTCGCGGCAGACCATCAACGCGATCGAGACCGGCCGGTACGACCCCTCCCTCGCGCTCGCCGTGCACCTCGCGCGCCACTTCGGATCCACCGTGGAGGAGGTCTTCGATGTCGACGGATGAGACACCCCCTCGCGGAGGCGCCGTCAGGCGGCGGTTCCGCTGGCCGATGTCGCTCGTCAACACCGCCGTCGTGGTCGCCTGCCTCGTGGCCGCGCTCATCGCCGTCGCCGCCGGGCGGCCCGCGATCGCCGTGCCGCTCCTCGTCGGCGCCCTGTTCGGCGCGGTGGGCGCGGTGCTCGCCCGGCGCCGCAGCGCCGGCGACCTCGAGCGGGTGAACGCGATGGAGTACGCGGACGAGCGCGAGCGCGCCGCCGGCGTCAAGGGGCTCGCGGCCGTCGGCGTGGTGGCGCTCGTGCTCGCGCTCGCGCAGGGATTCGCCGTCGTGCTGCTGCGCGACGCCTACCCCCTCGACCTCGCGACCTTCGGGGGCCTGCTGCTGCTCAGCGTCGTGTGGTTCGCGGCCAACTGGTTCTTCGTGCGGCGCGGCTGAGCTCCGGCCGAGCTACTCCGCCGCCCGCCGCCGCCCGAGCACGACGAGCGCCGCGCCGGCCGCCAGGAGAAGGCCGCCGACTCCCCCGAGCACGGTCGCCGCGAGCGGGTCGGTCCGCCCCGTCTCGGCGAGCGCCCCGGGGTCGACCGGGCGATCGGTCGAGCCGGAGCCCGCGCCCGACGCCGCCACGACGGGGATCTCGGTGGTCCCGCTGTTGAGGATCACGCTCTCGTCGCCGACCGTCCCGGTGCAGCTGTACTGGAAGACCAGCACCTGCCCCGCCGCGGTCGCGATGGGATGCACGACCGAGGTGCTCCACGACGCGCTGCTGCCGTCGAGGTTGATGATCGAGGTCGACGGGCCGTCGATCACGGCCATCAGGCTCGCGTCCATGAGCGTCGCCTGCACGACGACCTGCGCATCCGGCAGCGACACGAACGGGGAGGAGAAGTTCTCGTCGGAGCACACGCCCGAGATGGTCGTGAAGAAGGTGGAGCCGTCGAACGGGATGCTCGCGGGGCCGACCGGATCGGGCGCGGGGCTCACATAGGGCGGCGCGAAGAACGGCACATGGGCGCCACCCGAGATCAGCGAGAGCGGATCGGGGTCGGGGGAGCCCGGCTGGTAGCACTCGGCGCGCACCTCGAGGTACTCGCCGACGCTCGGCGTGCCGATCTTGCCGTAGTCGATCGTGACGGTCGCGCTCCAGTCCGGGCTCGTGCCGTCGAGCGGGATGTCGATGCTGCCGCTCGGGCTGAGAGTCGCGAAGGTGCCGTCGACGCGGGCATAGGCGATCGAGACGCTGCCGCTCACGAGCGTCTCGCCCGCGATCGGGGAGTCCTCGAGGCACGTGCCGCTCACGTGGAAGCTCGCCGCGTTCGTCGCGAGCTGAGACTCGCTGACCGTCGGCGGGAGCGTCCAGCCGACCACCGCCGACGCGGGGAGCGCCGGCGCGATCGCCAGCCCGAGCCCCAGGAACGACACCGCGGCAGCGGTCGCCGAGCGACGGAGCCTGCTCGCCCGCGATCCGGGGCGCGACGCACCCCGCACATCCGATTCCCTGACCAACGCGGCTCCTCTCCCGGGCTTCGACCGGGCGATCATCTCGGCTCGAGCCGGCCGGACGGCGGATGCCGGGAGAGGTCGCGGCGTTCCCGCAGGTCCTCCGGTTCCAGAACCTGGGGAAATCACGTACCGCGCCCGGCCGCGCCCCTACCATTCGACGCATGACGCCCCCGCCGACCCGAGCCGGCATCCCGCTCGCCGCCGAGCAGCTGCTCCTCACGACACGCGGCATGCTCGGCGCGCTCGACGCGGGTCTCGCCGCGGAGGCGACACGCGCCGGCGACCCGTGGACCGGCATCCGGATCGCGTTCATGGAGCAGATCGCGGGGCGCGGGGAGGCGGCGCTGGCGCGTGCCGCCGCGATCCGCGCGACCGCCGGCGAGGCGGATCTGGTGCGGGCCTGCGACGCGCTGCGGCGGTTCCAGGGCATCTGGTCGGGACAGCCCGAGCCGCGCGTGCCGATCGGTGCGGAGTTCGACGACGAGCCCGGCGGCCTGCTGCTGCTCGTCGCCGACGCCTTCCACCTCGTGTGCGGCGACGCGCCGCGCTCGCCGCACAGCTGGCAGGAGATCGGCGAGGTGCTCGACCGCATCGAGCGCGCCGCCGACCGCTGGCTGGCCGGCACGACGGGCGCGGCGATCCTCGGCGGCCTGCCCGCGGCCGTCTACGCGCTCGGCGTCGCGGTCGTCTCGGAGCGCTCGCCGTGGGCGGCCTCCTTCGGCCGCGCGCTGCACCGCCGCACACGCGCCGCCCGCCTCAACGCCTGGCTGCCCGCGATCGACTACTTCTGCGCATCCGCCGCCCTCTACCTGGGGCGCTTCGACGAATACGATCGCCTCCTGGTGCGGGTCAAGGACGCCCTGCGCGCCGAGCCTGGGCAGCCGTGGCTGCCGATGGCGCTCGCCGGGCGGTACGCGCTCGCGGGCCTCAGCCGCCCCGCCGACGCCGGCTCACCCGAGCGGATCGTCGACGAGCTCGTGGCGGGGCGCTGGCGCGGCTCCTACCCCTTCGCGAAGCAGATCGCCTTCGAGCTGCTCGGACGTGCGGTCACGGCGCGAGGCGACAGCGCCGAGGGCATGGCGATCATCGAGCTCGGCGGCGAGGTGGAGCGCTACGGCGTACCCCACGTCATGCGCGTGTACGTGCTGGAGTGCGCCTTCGAGGCGGCGGCCGACGCCGGGGATCGTGCCGAGGCCGAGCGCTGGCTCGCGTACACGGAGGGATGCTACGACTCGGCCACCCGGCGTGCCGCAGCCGCCCGGATGCGCCTCCGCCTCGGCGACCCCGTCGACCCGACGGCGCCGGCCACCGAGAGCGGCGTCGCCACCGACCCGCTCCGCGCACGGGTCGCGATGATCGCCGCCGCGGTCGAGCGGCACGACCGGGATGCCGCGCTGCGCGAGCTCGCGACGCTCGCCGTGGTGGCGACGCGGCTCCGGGCGAACGCGCTCCGCAGCCGGGCCGCGAAGCTCATCGAGGCGGGTGGCCGCCCCTCCGGCCGGCCGCTCTCCGATCGCGAGTTCGAGATCGCCGCGCTCGCGGGTGCGGGCCTCACCAACCGGCAGATCGCCACCGAACTGCACCTCAGCCCCCGCACCGTCGAGACGCATGTCGGCCGCGCGCTCGACGCACTCGGCCTGCAACGGCGCGCCCAGTTCGCCGGCGTGCTGCTGCCCCACCGCGACGGGGATCGCCCGCTCGACCTCGCGCTGACCCGGCGGCAGGCGCAGGTGGGGGCGCTCGTCGCCGCCGGCTGCACCAACCGCGAGATCGCGACGACGCTCGGGATCTCGCCGAGCGCGGTCGAGAAGCATGTGACCGCGCTGCTCGGCGCCTTCGGCGTGAGCGCTCGCGCCGGCATCGCTGCGGCGATGCTCGACGCGACGCGGTGAGACTGGCCGAGAGCTATGCTCATTCGCACGATGTGCGCAACACACAGGGCCTTCTACATGAGGCCTTTACACTTTTCCCGATGTTCAGTATCTTGAGTCAATCTCGTCGATGATGACGAGCGGGACGAAAGGACACACTTTGACGACAAAGCGTCGGGCCCGAACGAGCATCGCCGCGAGCGCGCTCGGTCTGGCTGTGGCATCGATCGTGTTCGGGCCTGCTCTGGCCGCAAGCGCATACGGCTACGAGGAGTTCTACAACGTCAACTGCGGAACCAAGGTGACCTGGATCCAGGACAGTTCCAAGGGCGTCAACACCCTCCACTTCCGCAACAACACGATCACCGCACAGTGGACCAATCCGGATACCGCCTACCACTACCACCAGTCGTACCCGTCCGGATGGCACTCGATCTCAACGGCGAGCGCGGAAGCAACCGGAACCTGGGGCGCCGTAGACCAGGTGGCGACCACGCTCACATGCAAGTAGCTCGACTCTCCACGGGGCTCGTGCTCATGCTCGTCATGGGCACGAGCCTCGTGGCGTGCGCGGAACCCGATCCGACACCCACCACATCGATCGACCCGCTCATGCTCGAGCAGCGCGAGGCCAACCTGAACGACCTCGCCGCCGGGCTGGGGCTCGACAACCCGCCGCATGTAGAGCTGATCCGATTCGTATCGGAGTCGGAGTGGACGAACGTCCAGCTCGGCTGCCTCAACGACTTGGGCTTCCCGGTGGTCGCGCTGCCCGATGGTCGAGGCGTCGACAGCTCCATGATCCCTGCTGCACAAGCTCAACGCGGCGGCCCATACGCGGTTGCCGTTTACACCTGTCAGGCTCGATACACGATGGAACCGGCCACTGGGGAGATGTCGGACGAGGAGCTCGGCGAACTCTACGACTGGTACCTCGCCGTCGAAGTGCCCTGCCTGGAGGCGCACGGAGCCGAGGTCTCCGATCCGCCCAGCAGGCCGACCTTCATCGAGACCTACAACTCCCACCCCTGGATACCCTTCATCGCGATCGACCGTGAAGCACTCGGGCCGGAGAAGATCGACGAACTGCTTGCCGCGTGCCCCCAGTCGCCCGCGGAGGCAGCCCGGTGACAGCAGCTCGCACGCGCATCGGCAGGCTCGTTCTCGGCGGAGCCGCTCTGGTGTGCCTCGGTGCGCTGATCGGATGGGCCGTCTCCGCCGTTCTCGTGGCACCACGGGCTGACGCCGAAGGCTCCTCGTTCACCTATGTCGACGTCGTCGACGGCGACGTCGGATCCTCGTTGAACGTGAACGCGGTCGCACAGTGGGATGCGACGATCGCAGGATCGAACCGTGCTACGGGCACGGTCACGTCGATCGGCCTGGTGCCGGGAGGCGAGGCCCATCCCGGGGACGTCCTCTACACGGTCGACCTCCGACCCGTGGTGGTGGCGACGGGCGACGTGCCGATGTTCCGCGGTCTCAGCACGGGAGCCAGGGGGCACGACGTAGCTCAATTGCAGGAACTGCTCACTCAGCTCGGCATGTACTCCGGCACGGCTGACGGGAACTTCGGTGCCGCGACCCGAGCGGCGGTGCGCACATGGCAGAACTCCCTGGGAATGGAACCCACCGGCGTCGTGCTCCCCGCCGACATCGTGTTCATCCCGTCGCTCCCGGTTCGCCTCACACTCGATCCGGAGGACATCAGCCGGGGAGCAGTTTTGGCAGGCGGCGAGAAGGCGATCCTGAGCCTGGGGGTCGCGCCCCGGATGACGGTGCCCGTCACCGCCACCCAGGCGTCGGCCGTCCGCATCGGCGCCACAGTGCGAATCACCGGGCCGGATGGTGAACGGTGGCTCGCGTCAGTCACCGACCTCCGATCCGAGGACGACAAGATCGAACTCGTCCTCGAGGCCGCGGAAGGGGGTGCGATCTGCGGAGATCGATGCGACCAGATCCCGGTGGGAACCGAGACGCTCCTCCCTGCGGAGATCGTCCTCGTCAACCCCGTCCACGGATCGGTCGTTCCGACCGCCGCCCTGATCACCAGAGGTGATGGGAGTCTGGTGGTCGTCGACCGCGCGGGCGTGGATCATCCCGTCACGGTTCTGGCGACGGCCAAGGGCATGAGCGCCGTCAGCGGCGTGTCGACGGGCCTCGCCGTGCGCATCGCGAACGCCGGCACGACGTGATGTTGGAGACCATCGGCGTGACATTCGGATATCGTCCCGACGCCCCGATCCTCTCTGAACTGGACATCAGCTTCCCCGAAGGAACGGTCAGTGCCATCACCGGCCCGTCGGGCAAGGGGAAGTCGACCCTGCTCTATGTCCTCGGCCTCATGCTCAAGCCGCTGGCGGGTGAGATCGTCGTAGCCGGCGAGCCCACGAGCGGGTTGCGCGACTCTGCGCGTGCGGGCTTGCGGGCCAGCACATTCGGGTTCGTCTTCCAGGATTCGGCACTCGATGCCTCTCGCACCGTCCTCGACAACGTGCTGGAGACGACTCTCTACCGGAATGAGTCGCGCGCGACGGCTGCTCGCCGAGCGAATGCGCTGTTGGAGGAGTTCGGCGTCGATCTGCGCGCGACTGCACGCCCAGGTCAGGTATCCGGGGGCCAGGCGCAACGAGTGGCGCTATGTCGGGCGCTCTTGGGCAACCCGCGCATCCTGCTCGCCGATGAACCCACCGGGAATCTCGATCCGCAGACCGCCGAGGTTGTGGTGGGGGCCTTCCAGAAGCATGCATCGGCCGGCAACACGGTGGTGATCGTGACCCATGACCCGCTCCTTGCACGACGGTGCGATCAGGTGATCCCGTTGTGACCGCCCGCTTACGCGCGCTCGTACGGGAGGCGTGGGTCTCCGCGTCGTCTCAGCCGGTCTTCTTCGCGATGACGGTGCTGATCGTCGCATCCATGTGCGCGACCATCCTCCTCACCACGGGACGCACGGCGGCTGCCGAGAACGCCGTCCTCGGATCGATCGACTCCGTGGGGACTCGGTCGATCATCGTTCGAGCCGAACCCGCCGCAGGACTCGACTCACGCGTCATGGGCCGCGTCGCGGCGCTCCACGGAATCGAATGGATAGGCGCGTTCGGCCCGCCGGTCGACACGACCGCGACCGAAATTCCGGGGGGACCCAAGGTGCCGGTGCGCAACGCGTGGATCCCGAACCACGAAACCGGCGACGACGACCGCGAGGTGTGGGCCTCGCCCCAAGCTCTTCACGAGCTCGGATTCACCTCCGCCGCAGGGGGGCTGAGCTCCGTGGACGGAGTCGACTTCTCCATCCGTGGAGCTCTGCATGTTCCCTCGAGCCTCGCCTTCATGGAACCGCTCGTGGTCCGCCCGTTGCCGCCTGACGTCGATGCACCCGTGTCCGTGCTGATCATCGTCGCGAAGAAGCCCCAGACTGTGGCCGGCCTTTCGAGCGCCGTCTACTCTGTGCTGGGCGCGGACGATCCCACGAAGGTCAAGATCGAGACCAGCAGCAAGCTCGCGGAGTTGCGCGCGATCGTCGCCGGTCAGCTCGGAGAATACGGGCGAGGACTGGTGCTCCTCGTCTTCGCGATCTCGACGGTCTTGGTCGCTTCGGTCCTCTTCGCCTTGGTGACCCTTCGCCGCAAAGACTTCGGACGAAGGCGAGCCCTCGGAGCATCGCAGCACCTGATCATCGCGCTTCTCTTGACCCAGGTGACCCTGCTCGCGCTGATCGGAGCCGCCATCGGAACACTCGGCTCCATCGGATGGCTGATCGTCAGCGGGAGCGCGCTCCCCGGCGTGTCGTTCATCGCTGGAACCGCGATCCTGGCGATCTCGGCTGCCACGCTCGCCGCCGTACTCCCGGCGCTTTTTGCGTCCCGGCGAGACCCGCTCCGCGAACTCCGGGTTCCCTGATCGGTAGCTGAGGCGGGACTCGAACCCGCGACCTCACGATTATGAGTCGTGCGCTCTCACCAACTGAGCTACTCAGCCACGAGTTCGCCGGGCAGGGGTGGAGCCCCGCTCCGACGAACAGAGCCCCGAGTCAGGATTGAACTGACGACCCCTTCCTTACCATGGAAGTGCTCTACCACTGAGCTATCGGGGCGCACCACGGATCACGCCGAGGCACCGGGAGAGCCTATCATCCCGAGAGAGCGGCTGATGTCAGCGCGAGGCACCCAGCATCAGCCGCGGAGGAGGCCCCTCGAGTCGCGCGATCGCGACCGTGTTGGCGGCGACATCGCGCCGCAGCTCGGCGAGCTGCTCGTCCACCCGCTCGAAGCGCGCATCGACCCTGTCGAGCCGTGCATCGAGACGACGCGTGAACAGCCCCAGCATCGTCGCGACGCCGCCGAGCACGGTCGCCGCCGCGCCGAAGGCGGTGAGCACGAGGGAGAGAAGCTCGATCGTCACAGCGGCACCTCACTCTCGATGGGCGGCGAATCGGTCTCGTGCCAGGCTACGCGCGCGAGCCGCGGACCGGGAGAGGTAGGGCAGCTTCTGCAGAAAGCCCGCCTACTGCGGTGCTGGGGAGGAGTGGATGCGCCCCTTCAGGAGGCCGCACCACCGCCCGCGCCCGACGGTGCCACCACGCCCGGCAGCGACCACGCCGCGAACACCGGACCCGTCGCCGTGAGCCGCACCCGGCCGCGGCGTCCGGCGTCCACGGCGAGCGCGAGCGACGCCCGCCCCGTGACCGCCACCGCCGACTCGGCGCCCGCCACGACGCCCGGCACCAGCTCGACGTCGACATCGCCGCGCGCGGCGAGCACGAGCACGGTCTCGTCGGCGCCCTCGCGCACGAACACCATCGCGTCGTCGTCCACGTGCAGCCAGCGCAGGCCGCCGGTGGCGAGCACCGGATGCCGGTGCCGCAGCCCGATCAGCTCGCGGTAGAGCTCGAGCGACTCCGCCGCATCCGCCTCGCGCCCCCACGGGATCGGCGTGCGCGAGTCCTCGCCGTCGGTGCCGGTCAGGCCGAACTCGTCACCCGCGAAGACCACCGGGATGCCGGGCAGGCTCACGGAGAGCCCGAGCGCCACCGGCACCGCGCCCTCCGCGGCGTGCGTGCGGAACCGCGCGGTGTCGTGGGTGTCGAGCGCGTGCATCGTCGCGAGCCGCACGCGCCACGGCAGCTGGGCCGCGTAGCGCTGCATCTGCTGCCAGGCCTCGCGGGCGGTGTAGCGCGGGATGCCGCCGATCGGCTGGCCGAAGAACCACGGGTCGTCGTGCCAGCGGCCCTCGGCATCCTGCCAGGGCGTGCCGTCGGGGGCGCTGAGCCAGCCCCACACCGGCCTCGTGAAGTCGGTGTAGGTCATCGGCCCGTGCCACGCGTCGCCCTGGAAGTCGCTCGACGCGTCGTTCGTCGACTCGGCGAGCAGGATCGTGTCGGGCGAGATGTCCGTCATCGTGCGCCGGATGGCCTGGCGCACCTCCGCGTTCAGGTCCACCTCGCCGAGGCGGCCGGTCATGTTGGCCACGTCGATGCGCCAGCCGTCGAGCGAGTACGGCGGCCGCAGCCACCGCCCGACGATCGAGTCGGGCCCCTCGATGAAGCGGCGGCGCAGCTCGGGCGAGCTCCAGTCGAACTTGGGCAGCGTCGGGGTGCCGAGCCACGACTCGTACTCGGTGTGCTCCGTGTCGCGGAAGTAGTAGAACGAGCCCTCGGGCGCTCCCGGATGCTCGTACGCCGCCCGGAACCACTCGTGCCGGTCGCCCGAGTGGTTGCTCGTGAGGTCGCCGATCACCCGGATGCCGCGGGCGTGCGCCGCCTCCACGAGCCGCGCGAGCGCCTCGTCGCCGCCGAGCAGCGGGTCGACCTCGGCGAAGCTCGAGGCGTCGTAGCGGTGGTTCGAGGCCCCCGGGAACACGGGCGTCAGGTAGAGCAGCGTGACGCCGAGCTCGACGAGGTGGTCGAGGTGCTCCACGATCCCGTCGAGGTCGCCACCGTAGAACTGCTGCGAGCGGCCGGGGAGCACCGGGTCGACGGGGTCGTCCCACGATGCCGGGATCGCCCAGTCGGGCGTGGGCCGGGCGTCCGCCGCCGCGGAGCGCGCGAAGCGGTCGGGGAAGACCTGGTACATGACGGTCTCGGCGAGCCACGAGGGCGGCGGGTTGCCCGCCACGAGCGCGAAGTCCTCGGCGTCGAGCACCTCGGTGCGGCTGAGGCCCGACTGACCGAGCCACTCCACCTCGCCGGACTCCCCCACGAGCAGCCAGCGGTAGCCGTGCCGGGGGTTCGCCACGACGACCGCGGCCTCCCACCACTCCCAGCCAGCGGCATCCGCGCCGAGGCGCGTCGCCTCGTCCCAGCGGGGCTCGTGGTCGGGGTTGGAGCGCACCCGCACGGCGCGCAGCGGGCCGTGCCCCGGGGGCACGCGCAGCCGCACGTGCACCGTGTCGCCGAGCGCCGGGCTCTGCGTCGACACGTGCAGCGGGGAGCCGTCGTGGTGCGGCGCGAGCCCGGGGACGGACGCGGATGCCGCGCTCACTTGACCGCTCCCGCCGTGAGGCCGCCCACGATGTACTTCTGCAGGAAGAGGAACAGCACCATCACGGGGATCGCCGCCAGCACGGCGCCCGCCGAGAACAGCGTCCAGTTCTTCGAGGTCTCCTGCGAGACGAACTGGTAGAGCCCCACCGCGAGCGTCTGCGTGCTCGGCTCGGTCAGCACGACGCTCGCGATCACGAACTCTCCGGTCGTGCCGACGAACGACAGCAGACCGACGACCGCGAGGATCGGGGCCACGAGCCGCAGGATGATCGTGAAGAAGATGCGGGCGTGACCGGCGCCGTCGAGCTTCGCCGCCTCGTCGATGGAGGTCGGCACGGTGTTGAAGAAGCCGTACATGAGGTAGGTGTTCACGCCGAGCGCGCCTCCCAGGTAGACCATGATGAGGCCGAGCTGGCTGCCGAGTCCGAGCAGCGGGAAGATGTCGCCGATCGCGCTCAGCAGCAGGAAGATCGCCACGACGCCGAGCAGCTGCGGGAACATCTGCACGAGCAGCAGGCTCAGCAGGCCCACCCGCCGACCGCGGAACCGCATCCGCGAGAAGGCGTAGGCGGCGAGCGCACCTAGGAACACGGTGCCGGCGGCGCTCACGATGCCGATCATGAGGGTGTTGCCGAACCAGGCGGCGTAGGGCTGCGAGGGCCGCTGGAACAGCGCGAAGTAGTTGCCGATGTCGATCGTGCGGAACAGCTGGTTCGAGCCGACGAGCGTGCCGTTCGGGTTGAGGGATGCCGAGAGCACGTAGACGAGCGGGAAGATCGCGAAGAGCACCGTGGCGATCCCCACGAGGTGCCGCCAGCCGGTCGCCGTGAACCAGCGCAGGAACGAGGGACGACGGCGCGGTGCCGTGCGGACGGTCGTGTCGGCCATCAGTTCAGGTCCTCCAGTGCGCGGGTGCGGCGGAAGCCGATCGCCGAGACGATCGCCACGACCACGAAGATGATGATCGCGAAGGCGCTCGCGAGGCCGTAGTCGCGACCCGTGCCCGAGCCGAACGCCACCTTGTAGACGAGCGTGATGAGCAGGTCCGTGGCGCCCGCGTCGACGCCCGCCGCGGGGTTGCGGGGGCCGCCGCCGGTGAGCATGTAGATCACGTTGAAGTTGTTGAAGTTGAACGCGAACGACGAGATGAGCAGCGGCGCCACCGACACGAGCAGCAGCGGCAGCTTGATGAGCCGGAACACCGCCCACGGTCGCGCCCCGTCGACGCGCGCCGCCTCCATGAGCTCGTCGGGGATGGACTGCAGCGCCCCCGTGCACACGAGGAACATGTAGGGGAAGCCGAGCCAGAGGTTGAGCGTCAGCACGCTCACCTTGGCGAGCCAGGGATCGGTCAGCCAGGGGATCGCGGCGCCGCCGAAGAGCACCTGGTTGACGAAGCCGTAGTCCTGGTTGAGCAGGCCGAGCCACACGAGGCCCGAGAGGAACGCGGGGAACGCGTACGGCAGGATCACGAGCACGCGGTAGACCTTGCGCCCCCGCATCCGCCAGTCGTTGAAGACGATCGCGAGGAAGAGCCCGAGCCCGAAGGTCGTGAGCACCGAGAGGATCGCGAAGGCGAAGGTCCAGAGCGTCACGCCGATGAGCGGGCCGCGGATCGAGGGCTCGCCGAAGGCGCGCGCGAAGTTCTCGAAGCCGACGTCGATCTTCCAGCCGGGCACGAGCGAGCGGCCGGCTTCGCTCGTGAAGGAGCCGTGGCCGTCGTCGCGGTAGACGACGCCCGTCTCGGTGTCGGTGAAGGAGTCGGCCTGCTCGTCGTAGACGAGGGATGCGCGGTAGAGGTAGCCGGCCGAGCCGTCGGGGGTGCGCAGCACGCCCTCGGAGAGGTCGTCGCCGAGCGGTACCGACATGCCGGCGATCTCCGCCTGGTGCTGGATGAGGTCGGCGAAGCCGAGGGTCGTGTAGCCGGGCACCGAGTCGGCCTTGCCGGTGGCGTCGGTGCCGTAGTCGTGAACCGTCTCGAGCGGGCGGTCGACGCCGCCGAGGGAGACCTCGCCGTCGGGCGCGGTCACGAGGAAGCTGAACGTGCCGCCCTGCTCGAGCACGGTGAGCTGGTAGGCGGGGGAGTCGGGGACGCGCTTCTGGGCGGCCATCTCGATGGCCGCGACCGCGTCCTCCTTGGTGGAGTTGTGCCCGTCGCCGTAGTTGGTGAACGCGATGTAGCCGCTGTAGAGCACCACGAAGATCTGGAAGACGGCGAGGAAGACGAGCCCCGGGGCGAGGTACTTCGCGGGGAGCAGCCCCGGGCGCAGGTAGACGTAGTTGAGGGCCGCCGTCACGACGACCACGATGCCCGTGACGATCCAGTCGCCCTTCGCGGCGAGCACGAGGATCGAGGTGACCGCGATCGCGTCGAGGATGCCGAGCGCGACGATCTTGATCAGCAGTGTCTTCATGGGTTCTCCGTGTCGGGCCCTCGGATGACGGATGCCGCCGGCCGGTCCGCGGGGACCGGCCGGCGGCACGCGATCAGCCGGCGATCTTCGCCTGGATGTTCGCCACCATCTGCTGCCAGAGTGCCACGGGGTCGCCCTGACCGTTGATGATCGCGACCTCGGTGGTGCCCCAGTCGGCCCACACGGCGTCCATCGCGGGAACGTTGGGCATCGGCACGCCCGCGGCGCCGACGGCGCCGAACGCCGCGACATCCGCGTTCGACTTCGCGGCCTCGAAGGCGCTCAGCAGCGCCGGGGCGCGACCGCCGACCTCGTAGAGCGCCGTCTGCACGGCCTCGGTGCCGAGGTAGTTCACGAGGAACTCGTTCGCCGCGAGCGGGTTCTGGCTCTTCGCGCTGATGTAGAAGCCCTGCACGCCCACGAACGGGGTGGCGGGCTGGCCGCCGGCGCTCGGGATCGGGTCGATCGCGTAGTCGATGCCGGCGTCCTTCGCGGCGGGCACGTTCCACGGACCCGTCAGGAAGTACGGCGACTTGCCCGCGTTGAACTCCTCCTTGGCGATGTCGCCGGAGATGTTGGTGTTGAGCACGCCCTCGGCGCCCCACGTGGCGAGCGCCTGCGCGAACGCCTCGCCGCCCGCGCCGCCGAGCGCGAGCTTGGTGGCGTCGTAGGTGCCGTCGGCCTTGATCTCGAAGACCGGCGCCCCGAAGGAGGCCTGCAGCGGGTACAGGTGGTACGGGTCGGCCGCGTTCGGGTCGAGTCCGACGAGGAACGGGTACTGCGCCTTGCCGTCCGCCACGAGCGCCTTGCCGGTCGCGAGGGCGTCGTCGAAGGTCGCGGGCGCCTCGGGCGCGAGCGCGACGTTGCGCAGCAGCGCGATGTTCTCGACCGAGTAGGGGAGGCCGTAGTTCTGGCCGTCGTAGCTCATGGCGTTGATGGCGACCTCCTGGAAGTCGCTCGCCTTGTCGCCGAGCTCGAGCGGGGCGACGACGCCGTTCTGCACGAGCTTGCCGAGCCAGTCGTGGGCGCCGACGATGATGTCGGGGCCCTTGCCGGTCGGCACCTGGGTCACGAAGTCGTCGCGGATGTCGCCGAAGTCCTTGACGACGAGCTTGACCTCGACGCCCTTGTCCTTCTTGAACTGGGCGGCGATGTCCTTGAGGACCGTCGCGCGGTCGGCGTCGACCCACATCGTGAGGGTTCCGGCGCCCTTGGTCTCCTCGCCGGAGGGGCTTCCCGCGCATCCGGACAGCGCGATGGCCGTCGCGGCGACGGCACCGAGCACCGCGATACTGCGCGACGCGGCTCCTGCCTTCATAGCTTCACCTTTCCTGTGCACGGCTTCGTCGTCGAACGCTCAGGGTGCGGGGCTGTCGCCTCGCGGATCGTGATTGCGGGACCCATCCGGTGTTCACGAAGCCGAATCTGTGTGCTCGCAAATGCAAGCGGTTCCATTCATAACCGGTCCGCGGGATTTTGCCAAGGGGCAATCTCGAACGGATGCCGATCCGCGCAGAAGGGAAACGCTTGCAATCCGGTTCCGATGCCCTACCGTGGTGCCTATGACTTCTCCCGAGTGGTGGCGCAGCGCCGTCATCTACCAGGTGTATCCGCGCTCCTTCGCGGACGCGGACGGCGACGGCGTGGGCGACCTGCCGGGCATCACGCATCGCCTGCCGGCGCTCGCCGAGCTGGGCGTCGACGCCATCTGGCTCTCGCCGTTCTTCACCTCGCCGCAGAAGGACGCCGGCTACGACGTGGCCGACTACTGCGACGTCGACCCGCTCTTCGGCACCCTCGCCGACTTCGACGCCATGCTCGAGACCGCGCACGGACTCGGGCTGCGCGTCATCATCGATCTGGTGCCCAACCACTCCTCGGACCAGCATCCGTGGTTCCAGGAGGCGCTCGCCGCCGGACCGGGATCGCCCGAACGTGCCCGCTACATGTTCCGCGACGGCACGGGCGAGCTCGGCGAGCTCCCCCCCAACAACTGGGAGTCGGTCTTCGGCGGCATCGCGTGGACGCGCGTCACGGAGCCCGACGGAACCCCCGGCCAGTGGTACCTGCACATCTTCGACACCTCGCAGCCCGACTTCGACTGGTCGAACCTCGAGGTTCGCGAGATGTTCCGCGACGTGCTGCGCTTCTGGCTCGACCGCGGGGTCGACGGCTTCCGCGTCGACGTCGCGCACGGACTCGTCAAGGCCGCCGGCCTCCCCGACTACACGCCGCCCGCCGACGCCGGCAGCATGGGCGGCGACGAGCTGGATGTGCCCTACTGGGCGCAGGACGGCGTGCACGAGGTCTACCGCGACTGGCACGCGGTGCTCGCCGAGTACGGGCCCGAACGCATCCTGGCGGGCGAGGCCTGGGTCGAGCCGCTCACCAAGATGGCGCTCTGGGTGCGCCCCGACGAGATGCACCAGACCTTCAACTTCAGCTACCTCGAGACGCCCTGGAAGGCTGCCCCGCTCAAGAAGGTCGTCGACGACTCCCTCGCGGCCTTCGGCGGCGTCGGCGCACCCAGCACCTGGGTGCTGTCCAACCACGACGTCATCCGGCACGCCACCCGCCTCGGTCTCACCCCGCCGCCCCCGCAGGGCCAGGGGCTCGGGCCCAAGTCGGAGTCGCATCCGGATGAGGTGGTGGGCCTGCGCCGCGCCCGCGCCGCGACCGCGTTCATGCTCGCGCTGCCGGGTTCGGCCTACCTCTACCAGGGCGAGGAGCTGGGGCTGCCCGAGGTCATCGACCTGCCCGACGCCGCCCGCCAGGACCCGAGCTTCTTCCGCACCGGCGGCGAGGTCTACGGCCGGGACGGATGCCGGGTGCCGCTCCCCTGGGAGGCCGACGCCCCCGGCGCCGGCTTCGGCCCGACCGCCGCGAGCTGGCTGCCCCAGCCCGACACCTGGGCGAGCTACGCGCGCGACACCCAGCGCGGCGTGCCCGGCTCGACCCTCGAGCTCTACCGCGAGCTGCTCGCGCTGCGCCGAGCGCACGCGCTCGGCACGGGCGAGGTCGAGTGGCTCCCGAGCGAGGACCCGGATGTGCTGACCTTCCGCAACGGCGACGTCACCGTCGTCGCGAACACGGGCAGCGGCACCGCCCCGGCACCGGCCGGGCGCATCATCGCGGCGAGCGGCTCCTTCGCGGGCGACCGCATCCCGGGCGACACGACGATCTGGCTTCTCGCGGAGGCGCCGACCGAGTAGGCGCGCAGCGCCACCCCCTCGCCGACCGAGTAGGCGCGCAGCGCCACCCCCTCGCTGATCGAGTAGGCGCGCAGCGCCGTATCGAGATCCCCCGCTACCGCGTCGTGTTCTGGGTGAGCCAGATGAACGGGTCCATGCGCACCCCGTCGTCCTCGATCTCGAGGTGGAGGTGCGGCGCGGTCACCTGTCCCGTCGCGCCGACGAGGCCCACGAAGTCGCCCACCGAGATCCGCTCCCCCACGGCGAGCGGCGAGGAGCCGGTCTGCATGTGCGCGTAGCTCGAGATGACCGTGCGGCCGCCAATGGTGTGCTGGATGCGCACGTAGTTGCCCCAGCTGCCGTGGCCGTCCTGGTGCTCGATCACGACGCCGTCGGCGATCGCGTAGATGGGCGTGCCGGCACCCGGCACGAGGTCGATCGCGTAGTGGAAGGTGGAGCATCCGGCGCACGGCGCGGGACGCGGGCCGTAGCCGTCGGTGATCGGCACCTCGTAGGGGAAGGGCCAGCGGATCGGGCCCGTCCAGGTGACCGAGTAGGCGAAGTTGCCGCGCGAGTACTTCTCGCGCAGCACCTGCGCCCAGGACTTGACCTCGAAGTCGTCGCGCGCGGCGGCCGCGTCGTCGTCGCCCGCGCGGACCGCGAGCGCCTGCCCCTCGCGCTCGACCGCCGAGGCGAGCTCCGCGGTGTCGGCGCTCTGCGACGGCGCGAACACGTCGAGGGCGTTGGCGGGCACCGACATGCCGACCGCGAGCGCCGCGGCGACGACGAGCGCCGCGAACGACAGCAGCCGGGAGCCGAGGGTGCGCCGCGGGCCGCGACCGCGCGAGGGCGGGGCGACGCGCTGCGGCCGCGGCGGTGCCGCGCGACGCGGCGGACGCGTCGCAGTCGCGCGCTCCCGCTCGCGGAGCTCACGGCGGCTGGTGGCCGCAGGTGGTGGAGTGTCGGTTGCCATGATCACGGTCCCGCCCACCGCCTGCGCGGGTCGCCGGGAACGGGTCGATGCTACCGAACGCCACCTGGGAGCGACCAGTGCGGACTTCGGATGCCGCGGCTCGACCGCTGCGGCTCAGGCCCCCAGCTCGGCGAGCAGCTCCTCGAGCGGCCCCACGACATCCGGGTGCCCCGCGAGCAGGAACTCGCTGCTCGGACGGGCGACCCCGAGACCCTTCACGATGCCGCCGGCTTCGACGACGACGAGCGCACCCGCCGCGTGATCCCACGGGCTGAGGGTGCGCTCGTAGACGGCGTCGAGCCGCCCGGCCGCGACGAAGGAGAGGTCGAGTGCCGCCGCCCCGCCGCGCCGGATGTCGCGCACGAGCGGCAGCAGCCGTGCCGCGATCGCGCCCTGGCGTCCGCGCATCCCGGCGTCGTAGGCGAAGCCCGTGCCGATGAGCGCCCGCTCGAGCGGCACCGGATCGGCGACCCGGATCGGGTGGTCGTCGAGAAGGGCGCCCCCACCCCGCGAGGCGGTGAACAGCTCGCCCGTCGCGGGGTTGACGACGGCGCCGGCGAGCGCGGTCCAGGCGAGCGGGTCGGGCTCCCCCTCGACGACGGCGATGCTCACCGCGTAGTGCGGGATGCCGTACAGGTAGTTGACGGTGCCGTCGATCGGGTCGACGACCCAGGTGAGGCCGCTCGTGCCGCCGGTGGAGCCGCCCTCCTCGCCGAGCACCGCGTCCTCGGGACGCGCCTCCGCGATCCGCCGCCGCACGAGCTCCTCCACCTCGCGGTCGGCGGCCGTCACGACGTCGACGATGCTCGACTTGGTCGCCGCGACCTCCACGCCCTCGCGCCGCCGCCGGGCGGCCAGCTCGGCGGCCTCGAGGGCGATCGTGCGGGCGAGGTCCAGCAGCTCGGTGCTCATGCCCCCCAGCCTCCCACGCTCCCGGCGCCCGGATCCGCCGCACAGCAGCTCGGCCGTGGTCTCCTCGGCGGCGCCTCCTCCTCGTGCTCTCGAATCCAGATGCCACCGGCGTGCCCCTTGCGGGGAACCCCGTCGCTGCCGTAGGTGTTGCAGCATGAGACCCGACTCGGCGCCGCGGTTCCGCCTGTCCGCCATGCGCCCGCGGGATCCGCACGAGCCCGGGCGGGTGGCGAGCTCGCTCGAGCTGTTCTTCGATCTCGTGTTCGTGGTCGGCGTGAGCATCGCCGCCGGGCAGCTGCATCACGCGCTGAGCGGCGGCGATGTACTGCACGGGCTCCTGATGTACGGCGCCGTGTTCTTCGGCATCTGGTGGGCCTGGATGAACTTCACCTGGTTCGCCACCTCGTTCGACACCGACGACTGGCTCTACCGGGTGCTGACGATCGTGCAGATGGGCGGCGTGCTCGTGCTCGCGGCCGGCATCGCGCCGGCCTTCGAGCGCGGCGACTTCACCATCGTCGTGCTCGCCTACGTCGTGATGCGCGTCGCGATGATCGCGCAGTGGCTGCGGGCGTCGCGCGGCGCGGGCGCGTCGCGTCGTGCGACCCGGTTCTACGCGCTCGGCATCGCCCTCGTGCAGTTGTGCTGGCTCGGGATGCTGCTGCTGCCGGCGGCGCCCGCGCGCGTCGTCTACGTGGTGCTCATCGCGGCCGAGCTCGCGGTGCCGATCGTGGCGGAACGACGCGGCGCGACCCCATGGCATCCGCATCACATCACCGAGCGCTACGGGGCGTTCACCCTCATCGTGCTCGGCGAGAGCCTGCTGGCGTCGGCGAACGCGATCATCGACGCGCTGCACGCGGGGGAGCACCTGCCGCAGCTGATCTCGCTCGCGGTGCTCGCGCTCGTCGTCACCGCGGGGCTCTGGTGGATCTACTTCTGGCCGCCGCACCACCGGGCGATCGGCGGTCTCGGCCGCTCGATCCGCTACGGCTACGTGCACTACTTCGTGTTCGCGGCGGCCGGCGCGTTCTCGGCGGGCATCGAGGTCGAGATCGACGAGCTCACCGGCACGAGCGCGCTCGGGGTCCTGGCCGCCTCGTTCACGGTGACGGTGCCGGTGGTGGTCTTCCTGCTCGGCGTGTGGTGGCTCGCCCTGCGCGAAAACGCCAACCGGGTCGTGAACGTCGCGGTGCCGCTCGGCGCACTGCTCGTGCTGCTCGACCCCCTGCTGCCGGTGCCGTTCGCCCTCACCGCCGTGTTCGTGGCGGCGATCGTCGCGGTGCTCGTGCTCAACCCGCCCGTCGAGCGCAAAGGCTGATCGCAGGCACAACATCGAAGAAAGGCCTCTGCAGTCGGCGAGACCCGGAGGCGTTCGAGATCGAGTCTGCGCGTCGAGCGCGCTCGCGGGAGTTTCGCCTATTTAGACCCACTTGGTCTTGAGAAGATGTCCCCGTAAATCGACTCAAGCGGCGCGGCAGCAGCCCCAACAGCGAACACTCTCGTGCACATGTAGACGAAGACACCCAAGCAGAAGAAATTCGCAAATGTGGACCCCGCGAGCCAGAACCAGAAATCCAAATCGTCGATCTCTTTCTCCCCAAGAAGGTACGTCAGAACTATCCATAGCATGACGACCCCGCCCACCGAACAGCCGAGAAAGACACCAGCGGTCCCAAGGTAGGTAATGACCTGCTTTCCCCAAGGGCTCTTCTTTACCTGACGATTGGCCCAAATGAACGACTCCCACCGCAACGGCTGGAACCCGAGTCTCTCGCTGAGACCCCCAACTCGGGCAATGTCTCGCTCGAGTGCCCGAAGAAATGAACCGGCGCGTTCCGCTCGCAACAGCTCCCCGACCCAGGTATAGGAGTACAGCCATACGATCGCGGGCAGCCCTATGCCAAAAATGACGAGTATGGCGTCGATAAGCAGCGAGTTTTTCGTAGCGCCAGTCGCATTGTTGATAGCGACGAGTCCGGCGCCCGCGATGGCCGCGAACGTCGCGAGTGTCCAGCGTACGATCGATTGCGCATAGCCGTAGGAGGCTAAAATTTCCGCTCGCATCGACGAATGTTCCTGCACAAGGAGCGCCCGCGCGAGCTCATCGAGTGCCTTCCCCTCGTGGTGCTCCGAGGCCAGGGCAGGCCCGGTCGCCTTGTCTTCCATCTTCCGGAACAGGACGCTCATCCAACGCATGTTCGGAGCCTACGGACAACTGAGTAGCGCTGGATACGAGTGAAGCGAGGTTGGCCCCTGCGCGGCTCAGCGCGCCGGCACCGGCCCCGTCGACTCCCGCACGAGCAGCGTGGTGTCGAGGCGCTGCTGGTGGGGGCCGCCGTGCTCGCCGCCCGCGATCGCCTCGACCAGGTACTCGGCCGCGAGGCGGCCCTTGGTGGCGATCGGCTGACGCACGGTCGTGAGCGAGGGGGTCGTCCAGCTCGCCTCGGTGAGGTCGTCGAAGCCCGACACCGAGAGCTCGCGCGGCACGTCGATGCCCGCCTCGCGCGCCGCATCCAGCACGCCGAGGGCGATGATGTCGCTGAACGCCACGATCGCGGTGGGGCGCTCGGCACCGGCCCACAGCTCCCGGAACGCCTCCGCCCCGCCCTCGCGCGTACAGGCCACCTCGCGCACCGCGATGCCCTCGCTCTCGGGCGTGAGCCCCGCCGCGGCCAGCCCCTCGATGACGCCCTGCATGCGCCGCAGCACCGGGCCGTGCCAGTGCCGGTAGCCGCCGTCGATGCCCGTCTCGATCGCGACGATCGCGATCCGCCGGTGCCCGAGGCCCAGCAGATGCTCGATCACCTGACGGACGCCCTCCGCGTCGTCGATCTCGATGCTCGGGGCGTCGTCGCCCACCTCGCTGTCGACGAGCACGAAGGGGATGCCGCGCTGGCGCAGCGCCGTCACCTCGCCGCGATCCGACTCGAGACCGCTCACGATGAAGCCGTCGACCGCCGCGAACGGGATCGTCTTGAGCATCGAGCCGCGCAGCGGCGGCGCGAGCAGGAGCGTGAAGCCCTCCCGCTGGCAGGTCTGGCCGATGCCCTGCAGGAACTGCGCGTAGTAGGGGTTCTCCAGGATCTTGTCGATCTGCTGCGGGAGGAGCAGGCCGAGGCTGTCGGTGCGGCGGGTGCGCAGCATCCGCGCCGCCGGGTCCTGGGTGAAGCCGAGCTCCTCGGCCGCCTTCATGATGTTCTGCACGGTCGCCTCGGAGAGCTTCCGGGCGTCGTTGAAGGCGAGCGACACGGCCGACTTCGAGACGTTGGCGCGGTCGGCCACGTCCTGCATGGTCGCTCTGCGCTTCATCGAGTCCCTCCGATGCTGGGGGCGGTGTCGCCGAGGGTCACGACTCGGGTGCCCGGTCCGTCGAACCGGACCACCTCGCCGGCCGCGTCGACGCTCGTACCGGTGCCGCGGTGCACGACCACGGCGACCCGCTCCGGCCCGAGCTCACGGGTCAGCAGCACTGTATCGCCATCGAGCGCGGCGACGTGCTGGGTGCCCCGTCGCAGTGGCGCGTGCTCCGCACGCAGGGCGGCGAGCTCGCGGATGCCGTCGAGCAGCCGCGCCGACCACGTGGCTCGATCCCAGGGCATCGCCCCGCGGCATCCGGGGTCGTTCTCGCCCGTGAGGCCCACCTCGTCGCCGTAGTAGACCATCGGCGCGCCCTCGGCCGCGAACAGCAGGGCGTAGGCGAGCAGCGCGGCGCCCTCGTCACCTCCATGCCGGGTGAGCACGCGCTCGGTGTCGTGGCTGCCGAGGAGGTTGAGCATGCCCGCGTGATAGCCCTCGGGGATGCGATCGTGCAGCGCGTTCATGCCGGCCGCGAAGGCGTGCCCGTCGACCGTGCGGTCGGCCGTGAAGCCGAGCACGAGATCGCGCAGCGTGTAGTTCATGGTGCCGTCGGCGAGGTCGCCCTGCAGCCACTCCTCGGGGTCGCGCCATTCCTCGGCGACGATGTAGAGGTCCTCCCCCATGCCCTTCACGACGTCGCGGAAGCCGCGCCAGAAGGTGTGGTTGATGAAGTACGGCACGTCGAGCCGCCAGCCGTCGATGCCCTGCTCAATCCAGTAGCGGGCCACCTCGTGGTGGTGCGCGCGCACCTCGGGGTTGTAGGCGTTCCACTTGGGCAGGTACCAGCATCCGGAGCAGGTACGGTAGTTGGGCTCCGGATGCGGCGTCACCGGGAAGCCCTCGACCGAGAACCAGTTGACGTACTCCGACGCCTCCTCCTTCTCGACCACGTCGCGGAACGCCCAGTGCCCGTCGCCGCAGTGGTTGAGCACGGCGTCGAGCACCACCCGGATGCCGCGGGCGTGCGCCTCGTCGAGGAACCGCCGGAAGGTGTCGAGGTCGCCCAGCCGGTGGTCGATCGCGAAGTAGTCGACCGCGTCGTAGCGGTGGTTGGTGCGCGCCTCGAAGATCGGGGTCAGGTAGAGGGCGTTGGCGCCCACCAGGGCGATGTGGTCGAGGTGCTGGATGATGCCCTCGAGATCGCCGCCGAAGAAGTTCTCGCGGGTGGGCTCCGAGTCCCACGGCACCACGTCGTCCGGGTCGAGGCTCGGATCGCCGTTCGCGAAGCGCTCCGGGAAGATCTGGTAGAAGACGGCGTCGGCCAGCCAGTCGGGAGTTGCCACTAGTCCTTCAATCCGGAGGAGGCGATGCCGCGCACGAGGGCGCGCTGGAAGAAGAGGAACACGACGATGCTCGGGAGCGTCGCGGTGAGCGTGCCCGCCATGAGGTAGTTCCACGAGGTGCCGTAGCGGCCCACGAACGACGAGAGGCCGATCTGCAGCGTGCGCATCTCATCCGTGTTGGTCACGAGCAGCGGCCAGAGGAAGTCGTTCCAGGCGAACAGGAAGCTGAAGATCGCGAGGGTCGCGAAGGCCGGCTTCGCGAGCGGCACGATGATGCGGAAGAACGCGCCGATGCGGGAGCAGCCGTCGATGCGCGCGGCGTCCTCGAGCTCGGCGGGGATCGAGAGGAAGTACTGCCGCAGCAGCACGATCCCGAACACATCGGCCAGGCGCGGCACGATGAGGCCCGCGTAGCTGTCGATCCAGCGGAGGTTCGCCACGATCTCGTAGGCCGGGATGATCGTCACGAAGGTCGGCACCATGAGCGCCGCCAGCAGCACGAGGAAGATCGTGTTGCGGAACGGGAACCGCAGCCGCGCGAAGGCGTAGGCCGCCATCCCGTCGAGCACGAGGTGACCGGCCACGATGCCCGCCGCCATGACGAGGCTGTTGAGGTAGTACTGCCCGAACGGCGCCGACTCCCAGGCCCGCACGTAGTTCTCCCAGTGCCACGAGGTCGGCAGGATCGACGAGTTCGTGTAGGTCTCGGCGCGCGACTGCAGGGAGGTCGTGAACATCCACAGGAAGGGCACCACGACGGTCGCGGCGCCCGCGAGCAGGGCGAGGTGGCGCCCGAGGCGCACGGCGCGGCTCTGCCTCATCGCTCCCTCCCCGATCCGCTCGCCCGCCACTGCACGAGGGTCACGCCCAGCACGAGCAGCAGGGTGACGAAGGCGATCGCGGTGCCGTAGCCGAAGTCGCCCAGCCGGAACGCCTCGCGGTACATGAGCATGCCGAGCACCTCGGTGCCGCCGCGGGGGCCGCCCTGGGTGAAGACGTAGACCAGGTCGAAGGCCTGGAAGCTCGTGATGAGCGCCTGCACCACCACGAAGAAGGTCATGGGCCTCAGCAGCGGGATGGTGAGGTGCCGGATGCGCTGGGCCGCGGTCGCGCCGTCGAGCTGGGCGGCCTCGTAGATGCTCTCGGGCAGCGCCTGCATCGCCGTGAGGTAGAGGATCGCGTTGAAGCCGATGTTCTTCCAGACCGTCAGCAGGGTGAGCGCGCCGAGGGCGAGCCAGCGGTCCTGCAGCCAGTCGGGGCCGGCGATGCCGAACTGGCCGAGCAGTGCGTTCACGAAGCCGGCCGGGTCGAGCATGTAGCGCCAGACGATCGCGGCGGCGACGGATGAGGTGACCACCGGCAGGAAGTAGACGCTGCGGTAGAAGCCGCGGCCCCGCAGCGGCGCATCCAGCAGCAGGGCGATCACGAGGCCGCTCGCGACCGACAGCACGCAGACGCCCGCCGCGTAGAGGCAGGTGACGAGCAGGCTGTTCCAGAACTCGGGATCCTGTGCGAGCCGCAGGTAGTTCTCCAGCCCGATGAACTCCTTGACCGGCGAGAAGCCGTTCCAGGAGGTGAGGCTGATGTAGGCGGCCGAGACCGCGGGGTAGAGCACGAACACGCCCAGCACGACGAGGGCCGGCGCGAGGAAGAACGCGGCCGTCCAGAGCTGCTCGGGCTCGTATCGCCCGGGGCGACGTCGGCGCGCGGACGCACGGCGGGGTCCGCCCGGAGCACGCGGCTCCGGGCGGACCCCCACCTGTGTCGTGGTCACGGACCCGTTCAGCCCTTCGCGATCACGTCGTTCACGGCCTTCTCGGCCGCGGCGAGCGCCTCGTCGACGGTGGCCTCGCCCGCGAGCGCCTTCTCGATCTGCTGCGCGAAGGCGAGCGAGATCTTCGGGTACAGCGGGGTGTTGGGGCGGGCGTGGGCGTCGGCCATCTGCTCGATGAAGGGCAGCAGGCGCGGTTCCGAGGTGTTCACCCAGTCGAGGTAGTCGGAGCCGGTGGCGACGGAGTTCAGCACGGGCAGCATCCCGGTCTTCTCGCTCCAGCTCGTGACCTGCGCGGGCTGGAGGAACCAGGCGAGGAAGTCGGCCGCGGCCTTCGCCGTGGCGTCCGAGTTGTCGAAGACCATGGCCTGCTCGCCGCCGAGGTTCGTGGCGGGCGTGCCGTCGGCCGGGTAGGGCGCCTTGGCGGTGCCGAACTCGAAGGGCGGGTCGGGCGCCCAGATGCCGACCATCCACGAGCCCTCCTGGGCCGAGCCGCCCTGGCCCTTCTCGAACTCGCCCCACTTGGCGTACGGGCTCACTCCCGAGTCGATGAGGTCGACCCAGAACTGCAGCGCCTTCTTGCCCTCGGCGGTGTTGAAGGCGGCCGCGCTGTTGTCGGCGTTCAGGAACTCGCCGCCCGCCTGCCAGAGGTTCACCTGGAAGTTCCAGGTGAGGCCCTCGCCGTTGTCGCCGGCCTGGGTGAAGAGGTCGTAGCCGGGCTTGCCGGTCTTCTCGAGGATGGCCTTGCCGTCTGCCATGAGCTCGTCCCAGGTGGTCGGGGGCTGCTCGGGGTCGAGACCCGCCTCGGCGAAGAGGGTCTTGTTGTACATGTAGGCGAGGTTATTGGCCGAGACGGGCACCGACACCTGCTTGCCGCCGATCGTGCCGAACGAGGTGAGCGCCGGGTTGATGTCGGACAGCACCTCGGAGGGCATCAGGCCCTTCAGGTCGGCGAGGGTGCCGAGCTGCTCGATCTGCGGCACCCACACGAGGTCGCCGATGGCGATGTCGGGCAGCGTCTTCGAGGTGGCGGACGCGCGCAGCTTCGTGAGGAAGTCGGCGTTCGGCACGTTCGAGGTGGAGACCTTCACGTCGGGGTGGCTCGCGTTGTAGTCGGCGACCATCGCGTCGAAGGTGTCGGCGTTGGCGCCGTCCCAGTAGTGCCAGATGGTGACCTGGGTGGGGCCGTCGCCGCCTCCGCCGTCGGCCGGCGCGCAGCCGGCCAGGGCGAGGGCGCTCGCCGCGGCGATCGCGGTGAGCACGAGGGGTGTTCTGCGGTGCATCGTTGCTCCTTCTTGGTGGGGTTTCAGGGATGGGTGGGGTCGAGATCGGTGCGCGCGAACCAGGCCGCGCTGTCGCCGGGGATCGTGGTGCCGTCCGTGTCGGCGTCCGTCGCGACGACGAGGGCGCCGGCCGGCCAGGTGGAGGGCACGGGGAACGGATCGGTGCCGAGGTTGACGACGCACACGCCGCCCCCGCGCACGAAGGCGAGCACGGTGTCGGGGGCGTCGAGCCACTCGAGGCGCGTCGTGCCGCCGAAGAGCGCGCGGCGCCCGCGGAGCAGGCGACGGTAGGCGCCGAGCGTCGAGTCGGGGGCGTCCTGCTGGGCGTCGCGGGCGTAGCGCGCGAACCAGGCGGGCTGCGGGAGCCACGGCGCGGCGGCGCCCGCGGGACTGAAGCCCAGGCTGGTGCCGGCGGCCGTCCAGGGGAGCGGCACACGGCATCCGTCGCGCCCCAGCTCGGCGCCTCCGGAGCGGAGCCAGATCGGGTCCTGGCGGGCGGCATCCGGCAGGTCGAAGACCTCGGGGAGGCCGAGCTCCTCGCCCTGGTAGAGGTAGGCGCTGCCCGGGATGGCGAGCAGCAGCGCGGCGGCGGCGCGCGCCCGGCGCTCGCCGAGGGCGAGGTCGGCGGGGCCGCGGCGACGGGCGGCGGCGATCATGTCGGTCGGCACGGGGGCGTCGAGCGACTGCTCCTGGCCGTAGCGCGTGACGGTGCGGTGCACGTCGTGGTTGGAGAGGGTCCAGGCGGGCACGCCGCCCGCGCCGGGAAGGCCAAGGCCCGTGTCGATCGCGGCGCGCATCCGGGCGGCGTCCCACGGCTGCACGAGCAGCTCGAAGGTGAAGGCCTGGTGCAGCTCGTCGGTGCGCAGGTAGGCCGCGAGGCTGTCGGGGCTCGGCACCCAGATCTCGCCCACGAAGTACTTGCCCTCGGGATAGGCGTCGCCCACCTTCCGCCAGGCGCGGTAGATGTCGTGCACCTCGGGCTGGTCCCACATGGCGTAGTTGTGACCCCCGTCGCCGGTGTCGGCGCCGGGCCAGTCGGGCAGGCCGTCGGCCTTGACGTGCCCGTGGGCCACGTCGATGCGGAAGCCGTCGACGCCGCGGTCGAACCAGAAGGCGAGCACGCCGTCGAAGTGCTCGCGCACCGCGGCGTCGCGCCAGTTGAAGTCGGGCTGGCCCGGGTCGAAGGAGTGGAGGTACCACTGGCCCGGGGAGCCGTCGGCCTCCGTGACGCGCGTCCAAGCCGGGCCGCCGAAGACGCTCTGCCAGTTGTTCGGCGGCAGCTCGCCGTGGGCGCCGCGCCCGTCGCGGAACATGAAGCGCTCGCGCTCGGGGCTGCCGGGGGCCGCGGCCAGCGCCTCGAGGAACCACGGATGCTCGCTCGAGCAGTGGTTCGCGACCATGTCCATGAGCACCCGGAGGCCCAAGCGGTGCGCCTCGGCGACGAGCGCGTCGAACTCCTCGAGGGTGCCGTAGGCCGGGTCGATCGAGCGGTAGTCGGCGATGTCGTAGCCGTGGTCGCGCTGCGGCGAGGCGTAGCAGGGGTTCAGCCAGATCGCGTCGCAGCCGAGCTCGGCGATGTCGGCGAGGCCGACGCGCAGGCCGGCCAGGTCGCCGATGCCGTCGCCGTCGGCGTCGCGGAAGGAGCGCAAGTAGACCTGGTAGACCACGGCATCCGCCCACCAGGGCGCGGCCTCCGCGGAAGGGGCGGAGTGGCCGGCGTGCGTCGCCGTCGCTGTGGTCGTCACGGGTGCGTCCTCATCGTTGAACCGTTTACTAAACCGATCCAACAATGACGTAGCGCACTGTGTCAAGTCCGAATCCTCACCGCACGGGCAACTCCGTGTTGAGGTCTCGCGATTCATGGAGCACCCGGATGACCTTCAGCACCGACTCGTCAAAGCGATAGAACAAGATGTGGCGCGGCGTGCGAACCCGTCGACCGACCACGCTCCTCAGGTGGAACGACCACAGCCCCGCATCGATGTCAGCCCTCTCGTGGCGACCGGCTCCGACCGGTTCATCGGCGATCTGACGCGTCGCGAATTCGACGAGCTCCACGTAGTGGTTTCGCGCTACCACACCGAACCGCGCCTCGCTCCAGGTGAGCAGCTCGACGATGTCGGCGCGGGCGGGTGCCGCGAATCGCACGACGAGGGGCAAGATGTCGCTTAGGACGCGACGCGACCGAGGCCGGTGAGATAGCGGCGGAGGCCGTCGACAGCAACCTCATCACAGTCACCGCGAGCGAGCGCATCATCACCCACACGGATCGCAGCCCGAAGCGCCGCGAGATGCGCCTCGTCTTCTGTCACGCTCAGCTCCATCCGATGGGCGAGTTCGAGCCGCTCGTCGGGGGCGAGCTCGAGTGCCGCATCGATGATGGCGGCGAGTTGCTGAGCCATGCCAGCAGTGTACGTCCGCCCGACGACGGACGTCAGCGTTGTCCACAGGAGGGGGAAACGCGTGAGCCCCCGGATGCCGGGGGCTCACGCGTACGCGATGTCATACGGGTGGCGAGTGAGGGATTCGAACCCCCGAAGGCTATGCCGGCTGATTTACAGTCAGATCCCTTTGGCCGCTTGGGTAACTCGCCGTGTGCGCGCCCGACTCGTGTGGTCACCAACCGGAGGCGCCTCACAAGGATACAAGGTCGCGCGACCTTCCGAGACCACGCGCGAACCGCCTCCGACGGCGGTGGATAGGATGCGAGAACCCCACCCAGGAGGACGAGTGCCCGGCATCCACGAGGTCGCGCAGCTCGCGGGCGTCTCCGCGGCCACGGTGTCGCGCGCCCTCTCCGGGCGCGGCTCGGTGTCGGCCGCCACGCGCGAGAAGGTCGTCGCGGCGGCGCACGAGCTCGGCTACGTGGTCTCGTCGAGCGCATCCGGGCTCGCGACGGGACGCACGCGCAACGTCGGCGTCGTCATCCCGTTCCTCAACCGCTGGTTCTACGGCGCCGTCATCGAGGGCGCCGAGTCGGCGCTGCTCGAGCAGGGCTACGACCTCACCCTCTACAACCTGGGCGGCGGCGACGAGGAGCGGCGGCTCGTGTTCGAGCACTTCCTGCTGCGCAAGCGCGTCGACGCGGTGATCGCCGTCTCGCTCGAGCTCACCGGCGACGAGGTGCGGCGCCTCATCGACCTCGACAAGCCGATCGTCGGCGTCGGCGGCCCCCTCCCCGGCGTGCGCACCCTGAGCCTCGACGACGTCGAGCTGGGCCGCCTCGCCACCGAGCACCTCATCGCGCTCGGGCACATCGAGATCGCGCACATCGGCGGCGACGCACTGCTCGAGATGGACTTCCACCTGCCCACCAACCGCCGCCACGGCTACGAGCAGGCGATGCGCGCGGCCGGGCTCGAGCTGCGCGACCACCACTTCCACGCCGCCGACTTCACGATGGAGGGCGGCTATCGGGCCGCCAAGCAGCTGCTCGGCAACCCCGTGGCACGCCCGACCGCGATCTTCGCGGCATCCGACGAGATGGCGATCGGCGCGATACTCGCCGCGAAGGACCTCGGCATGCACGTGCCGGGCGACGTGTCGATCATCGGCATCGACGACCACGAGCTCGCCGAGTTCTTCGGCCTCACCACGATCGCGCAGTTCCCCGACATGCAGGGACGGATGGCGGTCGAGGTGCTCATGGACGAGCTGCACCCCGAGCACCGCTCGCTCGAGAAGCTCAACATCGACCTGCCCTACGAGCTCGTGGTGCGCTCGAGCACGGCGCGACGGTAGCGCGGACGGCGGTTCGAGACGCGTCCGCCTCGCGGGCGCTCCTCACCCAGCTGCCGCCGCATCCGCGTAGCGGATCGCGAAGCGGGCGACCGTGCCGAGGTAGACCTCGGGCGCGTTGTAGGAGCGGATGCCGGCGCGCCATCCGTCCTCGGTGCCGAAGGTGCTCGAGCGGCACAGGTAGTTGGCGGCGGCGAGCACCGCGTCGTCGATGTTCTGGGGGTCCTCGACGCCGTCGCCCCCGCCGTCGACGTGCCAGTTGCGCCACGCCTCCGGGATCAGCTGCATGGGGCCGACAGCGCGGTCGGCATCCGGGTCGCCGTCGATCGCGCCCCCGTCGCTGTCGGGGATGAGCGCCACGCCGTTCCCGTCGAGGGCGACGCCGAAGATGCCCGGGACCGCCGTGCCGTTCGCGTCGAGGTGCGAGCCGCCGTGTCGTCCGTGATCGGACTCCGTGGCGCCGATCCCCGCGAGAGTCGCCCAGTCGAGCCCGCACTCCGGCATCGTGTCGGCCTTCACGATCGCGGCGCCCGCGTAGGCCGCGAGGGCGCGCTCCGGGATGCCGGTGGCCTCCGAGACCGAGCGCAGCCAGCCGGGATCGGCGAGGCCCGCGATCCCCGGGCCCGTGGGCTCGGCCGCGCGCACCGGCGGTGCGGTGGGCGGCGCCCAGCTCGGCAGCGGCTCCTGCGCCGGCGAGGCCCCCGGATTCGCGCTCCGCGGCTCCAGGAACCAGACGATCGTGGCCACGAGGAGCACGGCGACGACGACCCCCGCCACGGCGAGGGCGATGACCGGCATCCGGGCGCCCATCCTCCACGTCCTACCATGGCCACATGGCAGATTCCTCTTTCGACATCGTGAGCAAGGTCGACTCGATGGAGACCCAGAACGCTCTGAGCCAGGCGCAGAAGGAGATCGCGCAGCGCTACGACTTCAAGAACGTCGGCGCCTCGATCGAGTTCTCGGGCGAGAAGATCCTCATGAAGGCGAACGCCGAGGACCGCGTCAAGGCCGTGCTCGAGGTCTTCGAGCAGAAGCTCATCAAGCGCGGCATCTCGCTGCGCTCGCTCGACGCCGGCGAGCCCTTCGCCTCTGGCAAGGAGTACCGCATCGAGGCGCGGATGAAGGAGGGCATCTCCTCCGACGACGCCAAGAAGATCTCCAAGATCATCCGCGACGAGGGCCCCAAGTCGGTCAAGTCGCAGATCCAGGGCGACGAGCTGCGGGTGCAGTCGAAGAGCCGCGACGACCTGCAGGCCGTCATCGCGCTGCTCAAGGGCAAGGACCTGGATGTCGCGCTGCAGTTCGTGAACATGCGCTGAGCGAGCCTGCCAGACTGAGCCCGTGGACGATCGACTGCTCGCGTGGCTCTCCCTCGCGGGCCTCATCGCGCTCATCGTCGTCGACCTCGCGGTGCGCATCACGGCGCTCATCGTCGTGCCGCGCAACCGCCGCCCGCAGACGGCGATGGCCTGGCTGCTCGCGATCTTCTTCATCCCCTACTTCGGCATCCTGTTCTTCCTGCTGTTCGGCAGCGCGCGGCTGCCGAAGGGACGCCGGCGCAAGCAGCGCGAGATCAACGAGTACATCCTCGAGACCACCGAGGGCATCGACCTCGTGCGCAAGGACCCCAGCTGGCCGCCGTGGCTCGAGCCGCTCGTCGAGCTCAACCGCACCCTCGGCGCGATGCCGCTCGTCGGCGGCAACAGCGCCCGGATGTGGGCCGACAACCAGGAGGCCTTCGACGCGATGACGGAGGAGGTGCGCCGGGCGCGGCGCATCGTGCACGTCGAGTTCTACATCCTGTCGCTCGACGACACCACCCGGCCGTTCTTCGAGGCGCTCGCGGCCGCACGCGCCCGCGGGGTGAAGGTGCGGGTGCTGCTCGACCACCTCGGCAACCTGCAGTACCCGGGCTTCCGCCGCACCAAGCGCTTCCTGACGGATGCCGGGATCGAGTGGCACCTCATGCTGCCGCTCCAGCCGCTCAAGGGCCGCTTCCAGCGCCCCGACCTGCGCAACCACCGCAAGCTGCTCGTGGTGGACGGGGCGGTCGCGTTCACGGGGTCGCTCAACGTGATCGAGACGCCGTACCAGAAGCGCAAGAACCACAAGCGCGGCCTGCACTGGAAGGACTACTGGGTGCGCTTCGAGGGCCCGGTGGTCGCCGGCATCGACGCGATCTTCGTGACCGACTGGTACTCGGAGACGGACGAGCTGCTCGTGCGCGAGGCGGCTCCCGTGCGGCTGTCGGGCGACGGGCACCTCGACTGCCAGGTGGTGCCGAGCGGTCCGGGCTTCTCGGGCGAGAACAACCTGCGGCTGTTCAACTCGCTCGTCTATAACGCGCAGCGGCGCATCGTGCTCGTGAGCCCCTACTTCGTGCCCGACGACTCGATGCTCTACGCCGTCACCACGGCGGCTCAGTCGGGGCTGCACGTGGAGCTGTTCGTCTCCGAGATCGGCGACCAGTTCATGGTCTACCACGCCCAGCGCAGCTACTACGAGGCGCTGCTGAAGGCGGGCGTGCACATCTACCTCTATCCGGCGCCCACCATCCTGCACGCCAAGCACATGACCTTCGACGATGAGATCGCCATCATCGGCTCGAGCAACATGGACATGCGCTCCTTCACCCTCGACCTCGAGATCTCGGTGATGATCCACGGCGAGCCGTTCCTCACGCAGCTGCGCGAGGTGGAGGACGCCTACCGCGCGGTGAGCCGCGAGCTCACCCTCGACGAGTGGCGGCAGCGCTCCTTCGGCATCCAGACGGTCGACAACCTGATGCGGCTGACCGCGGGACTGCAGTAGCCTGTCCCGCGCGATGACGCTGCCCGACGATCCCGCACCGGCTGCCCCGGCGCTCGCGCTGCTGCCCGGCGAGCGACGCGCGCTCGGCCTCCGCAGCCTGGCGGAGGCGCTCGACGCCGGCCTCGTGGCCGCGGCGGAGGCGGATGGCGACCCGGCGCAGTCGCTGCGGATCGCCCTCGTCGAGATGGCCGGCGGCCGGTTCCCGGATGCGGTGGCGCGCACGCACACGGTCGTCGCCGCGAGCGACGACCCCGGGGTGCAGGAGTTCGCCGGGACGCTGCTCGCCTTCGCGGCCTCCTGGGCCGGCCGGGTCGTGCCGCTCGCGGTCCCCGAGCCCGGACGCGATCACGAGCCGGAGACGCTGCTGCGGCTCGCCCTGATCGTGCAGCAGTGGACGCTCGACGACGCGCCCCGCACCGGTCGCAGCTGGGCGGAGCTCGAGGCGCTGCTCGACCGGGTGACCGACGGCGCCGATCGCTGGCTGCGCGAGGCCCGGAGCGTGGCCG
This sequence comes from Protaetiibacter sp., assembly GCA_030150265.1. Taxonomy (GTDB): domain Bacteria; phylum Actinomycetota; class Actinomycetes; order Actinomycetales; family Microbacteriaceae; genus Homoserinibacter. The sequence continues at coordinate 191,507 of JASLGG010000032.1, read as the reverse complement.
TCGCCGCGATCGGCATGCCCGCGGCGGTGTTCGCGGCGTTCTACGTCGTGCACCACACCCGCGCGGACTGGGCGCTCGACTACGCCGCGCGCCTCGGCCGGCTGGTCGAGCGGCACGCGCTGACCGCCTGGAGCGGCTGGGTGCAGTCGGTGATCGGGCTCGCGCACGCGATGCGCGGCGACTACGGCACCTCGCGCGACGTGATGCGGCAGCGACTCGCGATGCTCGAGCCGGGTGCACCGGTCACGCCGAGCATGGTCATCGCCTACGCGATGCTCTTCTCGCAGGCGGCGCTGACCGGCACGACGCTGCGCTTCGAGAGCGACGAGGTCGAGCGGCGGCTCGTCGAGGGGCCGTGGCGGGGAGTCGGCGACGCCGCCGTCCACGCCGCCGCCGGATTCCTCGCGCTCGGGCTCGCGAGCCGCGGCGACCTCGTCGGGGCCGCACGGATGATCGACCACTTCGGTCCCGTCGCCGACCAGTCGCTCGAGCACACGATGCGCGTCTCGGTGACCGAGTTCCGATTCCGCGCGGCGCTCGAGGCCGCCGACTCCGAGCTCTCCGAGGAGCTGCTCGCCTACGCCGAATCGCTCTTCGACTCCCCGATCCGGATCGCCGCCGTCGCGCGGATGCGCGCCCTGCGCGGCGAGGAGGTCGACCCGGTGCCGCTGTCCCGGGGAACGGGGGTCGCGCTCGACCTCGTGCAGGCGCACTGGGTGCGGCTGATCGCGGCGCTCCGGTACCGGGGGCGCGCGGAGGCGCTGCGCGAGCTGGCCGCGTTCGATCCGGTGGCCGCGGCGACCGGCGTGCACGGCCTGCGCGCCCGCGCGGTGGCGCTCTTCCGCCCCGAGGCGGCTGCCCCGTCGCTGCTGACGGCACGGCAGCGCGAGGTCGCGCTGTTCGCGGCCGCGGGAGCGACGAACGAGGAGATCGGCCGACGGCTCTTCCTGAGCCCGCGGACGGTCGAGGCGCACATCCGCGGCGCACTCGACCGGCTCGAGCTCGCGGGCCGCGGCCAGCTCGCCGACGCGATGCTCCCGGCGACGGCCACGGGAACCCGCCTCGACCGCCTCAGCGTGCGCCAGGGGCAGGTCGCAGCACTCATCGCGACGGGATGCACGAACGCCGAGATCGCGACAGTGCTCGAGATCGCCGAGAAGACGGTCGAGCAGCATGTCGCGGCCGTGCGGCTCGTGCTCGACGCACGGAACCGCACGGGCGTCGCCGCGGCCTTCCTCGAGGGCCGCGGCTGACGCGGGGGCCCGCACCGCCCCCGCGTCAGCCGGCTCAGGCGGCTCGCCGGCGCCCGATCACCCGCAGCCCTATGCCGGCTCCGAGGAGCAGCAGGGCGACGACCGACAGCACGAGCGATCCGGCCGCGCCGAGCCCGGTCTCCGCGAGAGCCGCACCCCCGTGGGTCGATGTCGCGGTGGGATCCGACGGGTCCCGGGAGCTGCCGGAGGATGCGGGGGCGGTGACCGGGACCAGGACCGTTCCGCTCGACAGCGTGACGGTCCCCCCGCCGATGCTGCCCTGGCAGCTGTACATGAATCCGACGAACTCGCCGGCGGCCGTCGCTGCGGGGAACGGAACCGTCGCCGTCCAGGCCGGGGAACCGCTGAGGGTCACCGCAGTACCCGTGGGCTGCCCGATGACGATGTGGCCGGCATCGACGAGCCCGGCATAGACGACCACGTCGCCGCCGGTCAGCGAGAAGCTCGCGTCCGCGGTGTCGGTGCACACCCCCGACACCTCGGCGCTCGCCGTCGTGCCGTCGAACGGGATGCCGGTCGGCACGGTCGGGTCCGGTGCGGTCCCGATGTGCGGAGCCGGCGGCTGCGGACCGCCGACGAAGGCGACGTTCGTGGAGCTCGAGACGATGTTGAGACCGCCGTTGTCGGGGTCGTGGCAGTCGAACCAGAGCTGCAGGTAGTCCCCCGCGGCCGGCGTGCCGAGCGAGCCGTAGTCGATCGAGAGGGTCGTGCTCCAGTCGGTGCTCGCCGCCGGGATCGGGATCTGGACGGACGCGATCCCGCCGATCGGTGCCAGCGCGGGATCGACGACCTGGTAGTTCAGCCCGATCACCCCGGTCGTGACCGCCTGGCCGGCCAGCGGGTCCCAGGAGGCCGCCGCACAGCTGCCGGACACCGCGAGGGTGGTGCTCCCCAGCTGGAGCGAGGCGGGCGCCGAGGGGCCGTCGGTGAAGCCGACCGGGGCGGCTTCGGCGGGAAGCGCGGGAAGGGCGGCGAGCAGCGCGACGGCGACGACGGTGAGGCCGACCGACCAGCGGCGGCGGGTATGACGGGTGACGGGCATTCAGGGGACTCCTCGATGAGCGACGACGAGCCTCGTCCCCCAGGCGCGCCGCGGCGGCGCTTCCGGCGGGATCCGGCGAACCGCTCGAGTATCGTCCGCGCACCGCGCCCGCGACGGGCGATCTCGCATCCCGGGCCTGAAATCGCGCGGATCCCCCGCACGATCACCTCCCGCGACACAGGGAAAACCCGCGCCTCCGGTCGAGGTCGGAGCTACGCCTCGCGGGAGATCCGCACCATCTCGTCGCGCGGGACGACCTTGATGCGCGCACGGCCCTCCGGCTCGCCGAGCGCGATCTCGTGGGCGTCGAGACGGTGCCAGCCCTCGAGGTCGGTGTAGGCCACACCGCGCTCCTCGAGGAGACGCGTCACCGCCTCCTCCGCGGGCGCGGCGGGGCTCCACCAGCTCGCCTGATCCGTCACCAGGTGCGAGATCGTCTCCATCGCGTCCGACTTGGTGTGCCCGATGAGGCCCACCGGGCCGCGCTTGATCCACCCGGTCGCATAGACGCCCGGCACGAGCTCGTTGTGGTGGTCGAGCACCTGGCCCTCGTGGTTCGGGATGACGCCGCGCTCCTCGTCGAAGGGGATCCCGGGCAGCGCCGAGCCGAAGTAGCCGACCGCACGGTAGACCGCCTGCACGGGCACCTCGCGGACCTCGCCCGTGCCCCGCACGCCGCCCTCGCCGTCCGGCTCGGTGCGCTCGTAGCGGAAGGCGGCGACGCGTCCGTCCGGACCCGCCACCACCTCGAGAGGCTTCGCGTAGAAGTGCAGGTGGAGCCGGCGCGACGCCTGCCCCACCGAGCGCTCTCGCCACTGGCCGAGCACCTTGTCGATCACGAAGACCTGCTTGTTCGACTCGATCGCGCGCTTCGAGGCCTCGTCGTAGTCGAAGTCCTCGTCGTACACGATCATGTCGACGTCGCGCAGCTCGCCGAGCTCGCGCAGCTCGAGCGGCGTGAACTTCACCTGCATGGGTCCGCGGCGGCCGAACACGTGCACGTCGGTCACCGGCGAGGCCTGCAGTCCCTCGTAGACGTTCGCGGGGATCTCGGTCGGCAGTAGGTCCTCGGGGTGCTTCGCCAGGATGCGCGCCACGTCGAGCGCGACGTTGCCGTTGCCCACGACCGCCACCGACTCCGCCTCGAGGGGCCAGGTGCGCGGATAGTCGGGATGGCCGTCGTACCAGCTCACGAAGTCGGCCGCACCGTAGCTGCCGGGCAGCTCGATGCCCGGGATGTCGAGCTCGGCGTCCCGCACCGCCCCGGTCGCGAAGATCACCGCGTGGTAGTGCCGCTTGAGGTCGTCGAGCGTGATGTCGCGCCCGTAGAGCACGTTGCCGAAGATGCGGATGTCGCCCCGGTCGACCACCTCGCGCAGAGCCGTGATGATGCCCTTGATGCGCGGGTGGTCGGGTGCGACGCCGTACCGCACCAGGCCGTAGGGCGCCGGCAGCTGCTCGAAGAGGTCGATCGACACGTCGAAGCCGCGCTCGTGCTTGAGCAGGATGTCGGCGGCGTAGATGCCGGCGGGCCCTGCGCCGACGATGGCGAGGCGGAGCTTCATGCGGGTGTCCCTTCCTGGCGCCGGACGGCGCGGATACGTGGGGCGGGCGGATGCACGGGGGCGGATGCGCTCAGCCGGTGCGCTCGACGATCGCCTGCGCGAAGCGCGTGAGCGACTTCTTCACCGGCCCCTCGGGCAGCGGCGCGAGGGCCGCGACCGCCTCGTCCGACCAGCGGCGCGCCTCGGCGAGGGTCTGCGCGGTCACCGGATGCTCGCGCAGCTCCGCGACGGCGGCGTCGAAGGCGGCGGGGTCGGCGCCCGGCGCCACGCCGGCGTCGAGCCGGGCGAGGAGCGCTGCCGCATCCGCATCCGTCTCCGCCGCGCGACGCAGGTAGAGCACGGGGAGCGTGGGCACGCCCGCGCGCAGGTCGGTGCCGGCGGCCTTGCCGGTGTGCTCGATCGCGCCGGAGAGGTCGATGACGTCGTCGACGAGCTGGAAGGCCACGCCGATGCGCTCGCCGAACTGCTCGACGGCGGGCCGGAGCTCCTCGGGCGCGTCGGAGAACACGACGCCGACGACGGCGGCGCAGGAGATGAGCGAGCCGGTCTTGTCGGCGAGCACCTGCAGGTAGTGCTCGATCGGGTCGTCGCCCGGGCGCGGGCCGACCGTCTCGTGCAGCTGGCCCAGGCACAGGCGCTCGAAGACGTCGGCCTGGAGGGTGAGCGCTCGCTCGCCGAGTCCGGCGACGAGCTTCGAGGCGCGCGCGAACAGCAGGTCTCCGGTGAGGATCGCGACGGAGTTGCCCCACACGGTCTGCGCGCTCGGCACGCCCCGCCGCACCTGGGCGTCGTCCATGACGTCGTCGTGGTACAGCGAGGCGACGTGGGTGATCTCGACCGCCTGCGCGGCCGTGATCACGGCATCCGTCACCCCGTCGCCGAGCTGCGCGGTGAGCAGCGCGAGCACCGGGCGCACCCGCTTGCCGCCCGCGTCGAGGAGGTAGCGGCTCGTGGCGTCGGCGATGTCGTCGGCGAAGACCAGCTGCGCGGCGAGGCCCTCCTCGACGCGCTCGAGGCCCTCCTCGATGGCGCGCGCGAAGCTCTTCTCCTCGCTCGAGGCGAAGAGCGCGTCACCGAGCCCGAGGGTGGCGCCGAGGGTGCGCCGGCGCCGGGCGAGCGAGGGGATCGAGGTCACGGGGTGGCCGTTTCTGGAGCGTCAGGGGGTGGACGGGCGCGGGGCGCGACGACGGGCGGCGGAGGCGCGCACCTCCGGATCGGCGGGCTTGCGCCCCCGGTGCAGGGCCACGACCCCGCCCGTGAGGTTGCGGTACGCGACGCGCGCGAAGCCGACCCCGCGGATCCACTGCGAGAGCGTCTGCTGCGCGGGCCACTGGCGGATCGACTCGACGAGGTAGCGGTAGGCGTCCGGGTTCGAGCTCGCGAGCTTCGCCAGGACCGGCATCGCGACCTTCATCCAGCCCTCGTAGCCGACGCGCATGAGCGGGTTCACCGGATGCGAGAACTCGCACACCACGAGCCGGCCGCCGGGCTTGAGCACGCGGTACATCTCGCCGAGAGCCACGATGGGGTCGGCGATGTTGCGCAGACCGAAGCTGATGGTGACGGCGTCGAACTCCTCGTCGCCGAAGGGAAGGCGCATGGCATCCGCCTCGACGAATTCGATGCCCGGATGCCGGCGGCGACCCTCGGCGATCATGCCCGGCGAGAAGTCGACGGCGACGACCTTCGCCCCCGAGCGCGCGATCGCGGCGGAGGAGGTGCCGGTGCCGGCGGCGACGTCGAGCACGCGCTCGCCCGCCTGGGGGGCGATCGCCTTGACGGTGGCGATGCGCCACAGGATCGAGTTGCCCACCGAGAGGAGGTCGTTGGTGCGGTCGTAGCCGCGGGCGACGTCGTCGAACATGCCGGACACCTCGTCCGGCCGCTTCTCCATGTCCGCCCTGTTCACCACGGCCATCCTAGCCAGCGCGTATGTCGCGCGCCCGGGCCCTTGGTCCCCACCGGCCCCGCACCGGGACGCCTAGGGTGGAGGGGTGATCGATCCCGGCGGCGATCTGCCCGCGCTCGTCTCCCGCACCCGGGTCGCGGATCCGGTGGCCTCGCTGCTCCCGCTGCTCGACGCGCACGCGCCCCTGCTGTTCATGCGGCGCGGCGAGGGGGTCGCCGGCGTCGGCGAGGCGCTGCGGCTGAGCTTCCGCGGTCCGGACCGCATCGCGCAGGCCGCGGAGACCTGGCGACGGATCGCGCAGGCCGCGACGGTCGACGACCCGGTCGGCGCGTCGGGCAGCGGCCTGCTCGCCTTCGGCGCCTTCAGCTTCGACGAGCGCTCGGCGTTCGAGAGCGTGCTCATCGTGCCGCGCGTCATCGTGGGCCGGCGCGACGGCGTCAGCTGGATCACCCGCGTGAGCCTCCCCGGCGAGGACGTCGTCGACCCCGTACTCCCCGAGCCGACCGCCCTCGGCGCCGAGTTCCGCCTGTCGCTGCTGCCGGGCGAGGTGGGCCCCGCGCGCTTCGAGCAGATGGTCGCGGATGCCGTGGAGCGCATCCGGGCCGGCGCGCTGCGCAAGGTCGTGCTCGCGCGCGACCTCGTCGGCCACCTGCCGGAGGGCGGCGACCTGCGCCGCGTGCTCGCCGACCTCGCCCTCGGCTACCCCGACACCTGGACCTTCGCGATCGACGGGCACATCGGCTCGAGTCCCGAGACGCTCGTGCGCGTGGGCGCGGGGCGGGTGTCGGCGCGCGTGCTCGCCGGCTCGATCGCGCGCGGCGCGGACGCCGACGCCGACCACGCCGCGGCCCTCCGGCTCGCCAGCTCCACGAAGGACCTCGACGAGCACCGCTACGCCGTGCAGAGCGTGCTCGACGCGCTCGGCTCGCACGCGCGCGGCATCTCGGCGAGCGAGATCCCCTTCGCGCTCAAGCTGCCGAACCTCTGGCACCTCGCCACCAACATCGAGGGCACGCTCTCCGACGGCTCCTCGGCGCTCGACCTGGCGGCCGCCCTCCATCCGACGGCCGCGGTCGCGGGCACGCCGACCGCCGCCGCGCAGGGCCTCATCCGGGAGCTGGAGCCGCTCGACCGCGGGCGCTACGGCGGACCGGTCGGCTGGGTCGATGCGGACGGCGACGGCAAGTGGGCGGTGTCGCTGCGCTCGGCGGAGGTCGCCGCCGATGGCGGCATCCGCGCGTATGCCGGCGGGGGCATCCTCGCGGCATCCGATCCCGAGGTCGAGCTCGCCGAGACGAAGCTCAAGTTCCGCCCCGTGGTGGAGGCCTTCGGCTGACGCGCTACGACGCGAGGGCCTCGGCCAGCGTCGGCGGGTTGGCGCCCGCCCGGGAGACGGTGATGGCGGCGCAGCGCGCCGCGAAGGCGAGCGACGCCTGCGGCTCGTCGAAGCCGTGCCGCAGAACCCGGTACAGCAGCCCCGCCATGAACGAGTCGCCCGCGCCGATCGTGTCGACCACCCGGGTCTCGGGCACGTCGACGTGCAGCGGCACGCCGTCCACGCGGGCGTCGGCGCCGTCGCCGCCGCGCGTCACCACCGCGAACCGCGGGCCCATCCGCTCCCAGCGCTCGAGCACCGCGCCGATCGGCTCGCCGGGGTAGAGCCAGGCGATGTCCTCGTCGCTCGCCTTCACGACATCCGCGAGGCCCACCAGACGCTCGATGCGCCGCACGGCCGCGTCGCGGTCGCCCATGAGCGCGGGACGCACGTTCGGGTCGAACGAGACGAGGTCGACCGCGTCGTCGAGGAGCTCCTCGACGACGTCGGCGCCGGGTTCGAGCACCGCACCGATCGACCCCGTGTGCACGAGGGCGTAGCCCGCCGTGTCGATCCGCGCCGGGTTCCAGGAGATGTCGAAGCGGTAGCTCGCCGCGCCGTCGGCGCCGATGACGGCCTGCGCGATCGAGGTGGGCCCGTCGGTCACCGTGCCCTCGGTGACGGCCACGCCGCTCGCCTGGAGATGCCGTGCGATCGCGGCGCCGTGCGCATCCGCCCCGAACTGCGAGTGCAGCACGGTCGGCACCTCGAGTCGCGCCAGGCCGACCGCGACGTTCATGGGGCTGCCGCCCGGGTGGGCCACCCCCTCGACGACGTCGACGAGAGCTTCACCGATGACGAGAGCCGAATCCACCCGGCCACTCTATGCGGTCAGGCGAGGAGCCTCCTGCGCTGCTCGTCGACGTCGAAATCGGCCGGCGGCCAGTCCTGCGCCAGCGAGCGCAGGGCGTCGGTGAGCAGCGCGGAGACGGCCAGCCGGGCGTACCACTTGCGGTCGGCGGGCACCACGTGCCACGGTGCGGCGGCCGTCGAGGTGCGCTCGATCGCGAGCTGGTAGGCCTCCTGGTAGGCGGGCCACAGAGAGCGCTCGTCGAGATCGCCTGGGTTGAACTTCCAGTTCTTCTCCGGGCGGTCGAGGCGCTCGGCCAGGCGATCGCGCTGCTCGTCCGCCGAGATGTGCAGCATGCACTTCACGACGACGATGCCGGATGCGACGAGCCGCTCCTCGAAGTCGACGATCGCCCCGTAGCGGCGCTCGAGCTCCGCGTCGTCGGCGAGATGCCGCACGCGGCCGATGAGCACATCCTCGTAGTGCGAGCGGTCGAACACGCCGATGCGGCCGGGCCCGGGCAGCTCCCGCTCGACGCGCCACAGGAAGTCGTGCGAGAGCTCCTCCGGCGTGGGCTTCTTGAAGGCGTGGATGCGCACGCCCTGCGGGTCGACCGCGCCCACGACGTGCCGCAGGATGCCGCCCTTGCCGGCGGTGTCCATGCCCTGCAGCACGAGCAGCACGCTGCGCGGATCGTGCCCGGTGTTCGCGAACAGCAGCTCCTGGAGACGGTCGAGCTCCACCTCCCCGGCGGCGAGCGCGGCCTTGCCCGCGCGCTTGCCGCCGTCGAAGCCGGGGGTCGAATCCGGCGCCGCATCCGCCAGACGGAACCCGGGACCCGCGCGCAGCACCTCGGCGAAGCTCATGCGCACACGCTAGCGGCATCCGGGCTGCCCGGCGGCGGCGCTCAGCGCGCGAGGGCGACCTCGACGAGGGTGCGGCTCGCGGAGGGGGTGAGCGCGCCGTCGAGGTCGCCGCTCTCGGTCACCAGGCGGTGCTCCCAGCCGTAGGCCGCGGCGAGCGCCGCGAGGTCGACGTGCTGGGGCGTGAGCAGCACGCGGTCGGCGAGCGCCGGATCCGCTGACCGCGCCACCTCGAGTCCGTCGAAGATCGTGCCGCCGTGGTCGTTGCCGACGACCAGCTGGATGCGCGGCCACGCCTCGCCCTCGCCGCCGAGCAGCGAGCCCACGTCGTGCAGCAGGGCGAGGTCGCCGAGCAGCACCCGCGTGACGCCCGGGCGCGTCTCGTCGCGCTGGGCGGCGAGGGCGATGCCGGTCGCGGTCGCGACCGTGCCGTCGATGCCGGCGAGGCCGCGGTTGGCGTGCACCGGGATGCGCTTGCCGGGCGCGACCCGGTCGAGCTCCCGGATGAGGCGCGAGGCGCCCAGCACGAGCCGGTCGTGCGGCCAGGTGGCGTTCCACACCGCCAGGGCGAGCGAGCGCCGGGTGACGGGGGCGCGCATCCGCTGCAGCTGCTCGCGGGCGAAGGCGGCGCGCTCGGCGTAATCGGTGCCGATCGAGGCCACCGAGCCCTCGGCGCCGTCCGCCTCCAGCAGCGATCGCGAGGCGTGCACCCACCGGCGCGCCCAGGACGGGTCGGCCTCACCCGCGGCGTCGACCTCGATGCGGTCGGCGAAGCGCGCCACCCGGTGCCCCGGGTTGTAGTCGTCGAGGCCGGGAGAACGCACGACGATCGTCTCGACGCCGCGCCGCTCGACGATCGCCGGCACCTCACGGCTGAGCGTCGGATGCCCGAACACGATCACCCGCTCGACCCGGTCGCCGAAGCCCGCCGCCCCGAGCAGCTCGCGGTAGGCGGCCACGAGGTGTGGGCCGAAGCGCGCACCGCTCGACACCTCGGCGAGCAGCGGGGCGCCGAGCTCGCGCGCGACGCGCTCCGCCTCCTCGCCCGCACCGGCGCCCGCGACGACGATCGTGCCGGGTGCCGGCGAGAGCACGAGGGCGTCGCCCTGCGCGACCGCGATCGGCCGCCACTCGCCGGGCTCAACCTCCGGCAGCCGGACGGGCGACGACAACGGCTCGCGGAACGCGAGGTTGAGGTGCCGTGGCCCCCGGATGCCGTCGAGCAGCTCGCCCGCGAGCGCGTCCGCCGCATCCTCCTCGGCCGGGTCGCCGACCGGGGCGGGCACGTCCCAGGAGCGCGGCGCGACGTCGCCGAAGATGCCCGCCTGCCGCGTGGTCTGGTTGGCCCCGACGCCCCGCAGCTCCTCGGGCCGGTCGGCGCTCACGACGAGCAGCGGCACGCCCGAGTGCGCCGCCTCGAGCACCGCCGGGTGCAGGTTGGCGACCGCGGTGCCCGAGGTCGCCACCACGACGGCCGGCACGCCCGTCTCGACAGCGAGGCCGAGCGCGAGGAACCCGGCCGAGCGCTCGTCGATGCGCACGTGCAGCGTCAGCAGGCCCGCCTGCTCGAAGCGGGCGGCGGCGAGCGCGAGCGCCTGGGAGCGCGAACCGGGGCTCACCACCACATCCGTGACGCCGCGGCGCACGAGGCCCGCGAGCAGAGCGGTGGCGTAGCCGCTCGCGGGGGCGTCTCCGGACGGCGGCGTCACGTCAGCGCTTCGGGGCGTCGCCGTCGTCGTCGAGCTCCGACAGGCGCTGCTCGAGGTCGCGGATGCGCTGCTCCTGCTCCTTCTCGCGCGCGAGACGACTCAGGAACTCGGGGTCGTCATCGGGGGCAGCGGGGGCGTCGCGGTAGCGACCGTGACCGCGCGCCTCGAGCGGCTCGCGCCCGGCGGCGAACCACACGATGCCGCCCACGATCGGCACGATGACGATGATGAGCCCCCAGAGCGGCTTCGGGAAGGCGCGCACGCGGGCGGGGTCGATGCGGATCAGGTCGACGAGCGCCGCCACGAGCACGATCAGCTCGAGGATGAACGGCAGGTAGCGCACGAGAGCGGCCATGCCCCGATTCTAGGCGCGACATCCGCTCGGGCGCTCCGGCCGGCGGCCGCGCGGCCACGCCTAAAATGGACGGATGCCCGCCTGGATCCCGTACACCGTGCTGCGCCTCGCCCTGTTCGGCGGCGTCTTCGTGATCCTGTGGCTGCTGCAGGTGCCCTACTGGATCGCCGCGATCGCCGCCGCGATCATCGGCCTCACGGTGTCGTACATCTTCTTCCCCGGACTGCGCGACCGCGTCGCTCGCGAGCTCGCGGAGCGCCGCGACCGCAGGCGTGCCGACCACGCCGAGCCGGACGAGGCCCGCGGCGAGGACGAGCACGCCGAGGACCTCGACTAGCGGGCACGTGCGCGGCCGATGATCGCCGGGCGGAGTCAGCCCAGCGCGAGCGCCGCGCCGAGCCCGACTCCGAAGACGAGCGCCGTGAGCAGCGTGAGCTTGAGCGCCGTGACGTACTCGCGGGCCGAGCGGGCGGTCAGCACGATGAGGATCGCGGGCGCCCCCGCGAGCAGCGCGAAGTACACGTAGGCGGCGAGGTCGTAGAACAGCACGTAGAACACGAGGATGCCGAACGGCGCCGCCACGAGCACCGCGTAGACGACGCGCGAGGCCAGCTCGCCGATCCGCACCGCCACCGTGCGCTTCTGCGCCACGGCATCCTGCTCGCGATCGCGCAGGTTGTTGACGTGCAGCACGGCGGCGGCGAACAGGCCGGCGCTCACGCCGCCGAGCCACGACTCGATGTTGACGGTGCCGACCTGCACGAAGGTCGTGCCGGCGACCGCCACGACGCCGAAGAAGAGGAACGCCGCGAGCTCGCCGAGCGCCGCGTAGCCGTAGGGTCGCCTGCCTCCCGTGTAGAACCAGGCGGCCGCGATCGCGACGGCGCCGACGGCGAGCAGCCACCAGTGCTGCGTCAGGATCACGAGCACGAGCCCCGCGACCGCGGCGAGGCCGAAGAAGACGAGCGCGGCGATCAGCACGTGGCGGGGCTTCGCGCGCCCCGAGGCCACCAGCCGGGCGGGGCCGGTACGGTGCGCGTCGGTGCCGCGGATACCGTCGGAGTAGTCGTTCGCGTAGTTCACGCCGATCTGCAGGAGCGCCGCGACCGCGAGGCAGAGCAGCGCCCGCACCCAGTGGTGGCTCCAGCTCGGCATGAGGAGCGCCGCGGCGCCCGTGCCGAGGGCGACCGGGGCGATCGCGAGGGCGAGGGTCAGCGGACGGGCGGCCGCGATCCAGGTGCCGAGCGTGGCGGGGCTCGCCTCGGCCGGCGGGCGTCCTCCGGGACGACCGCTCTTGCCGCGGCCCTTCGCCTGCGCCTTGCCCCTGCCGGCGGGCTTGCCACCGGAGGTCTTGGCCGTCGGGCCGCCCTTCGAGGGCACATTGCCACGCGCACGCTCGAGGGCCTGGGGATCGAACCGCTGCTGCTTCGCCACGAAGGGAAGCCTACTGATCCGGATCGGCCGCCACGGCCAGCGCGAGGAGGGCGCGGCGGTCGGGCTTGCCGCTCGGCAGGAGGGGCAGCTCGGCGACCCGCACGAGGCGCTCCGGTCGCCCGACCGGCCCCAGCATCCGGGCGACCGCGTCGAGCGCCGCCGCGTCGTCGACCGCCCCTCCTGGGACGATCGCGACGGGGCGCTCGCCCCAGCGCGCATCCGGCACCGCGATCACCACCGCGCCGCCGCATCCGGGCTGCGCGCGCAGCGCCTCCTCGATGCGGGAGAGCGCGACCTTGACACCGCCCGAGACGATCACGTCATCGCGTCGGCCGAGCACGCGCAGCACCTCGCCGTCCCACTCGCCCGCGTCGGCCGTGCGGAACCACCGGATGCCCCCCTCCTCCGAGAAGCGCTCGGCCGTGAGCGCGTCGTCGCCGAGGTAGCCGTCGGCGACCGTCGCACCCCCCAGCTGCACCTCGCCGTCGACCACCCGCACCCGGGCGCCGCCGATCGGGCGGCCGTCGTAGACGCATCCGCCGCTCGTCTCGCTCGAGCCGTAGCTGCGCACCACCCGGATGCCGGCCTCGCCCGCGCGCTCGAGCAGTGCCGCGGGCGTCGCCTGGCCGCCCACGAGCACCGCCTGGAAGCCCCGCAGCGCGGCGCGACCGGTCGCGTCGCCCAGCAGCGTCGCGAGCTGGGCGGGCACGAGCGCGGTCGCGTGCGCGTGCTCCGGCGAGAGCCGGGCGGCGGATGCGGCGAACGCCTCCGCCGTGAACGGCCCCGCAGGCAGCGTCACGGGCCGCGTCTCGGCGCACAGCGAGCGGGCGAGCACGTTGAGCCCCGCGATGTAGTGCACGGGCAGCGCGAGCACCCACTGGGCGGGGCCGCCGAGCGCCGACTCGCTCGCGGCGGCGGAGGCGAGCACCGCGTCCGCGGGCAGCACCACGCGCTTGGGGCGCCCCGTCGTGCCGCTGGTCTCGACCACGAGGCCCACGTGCTGGGCGACGCGCTTGGGGAGCGGAGCGGCATCCGCGCCCGCCGCCTCGGACGCGACGAACAGCGCGGGCCCGCCGGCGAACGCGTCCCGCAGCGCCTCGAGCACCGCGGGAGCCCCCGCGGCGGCCAGCACGCGCAGCAGCGGCCTCATCGGCTCAGAAGTGCCAGGGGTACGGGCCCCAGTCGGGGGCGCGCTTCTCCAGGAAGGCGTCGCGGCCCTCGACAGCCTCGTCGGTGCCGTAGGCGAGGCGCGTGGCCTCGCCGGCGAACACCTGCTGGCCCACCATCCCGTCGTCGACGGCGTTCATCGCGAACTTCAGCATCCGGATGGCCGTGGGGCTCTTGCCGAGGATCGTCTCGGCCCACGCGAGGCCGGTGCGCTCGAGCTCGGCGTGGGGCACGACCGCGTTCACGGCGCCCATCTCGTAGGCGCGCTGCGCGTCGTACTCCTCGGCCAGGAAGAACACCTCGCGCGCGAGCTTCTGCCCCACCTGCCGCGCGAAGTAGGCGCTGCCGTAGCCGGCGTCGAAGGAGCCGACATCCGCATCCGTCTGCTTGAAGCGGGCGTGCTCACGGCTCGCGATCGTGAGGTCGCACACGACGTGCAGCGAGTGCCCGCCGCCCGCGGCCCAGCCCGGCACCAGCGCGATCACGACCTTCGGCATGAAGCGGATGAGGCGCTGCACCTCGAGGATGTGCAGACGGCCCGCCCCGCCCGGCTCCCCCTCGCGATACTCGTACCCCGCCCTGCCGCGGATGCGCTGGTCGCCGCCCGAGCTGAACGCCCAGCCGCCGTCCTTCGGGCTCGGGCCGTTGCCGGTCAGCAGCACCACGCCGACGCGCGGGTTCTGCCGGACGTCGTCGAGCGCGCGGGCGAGCTCGTCGACCGTCTGGGGCCGGAAGGCGTTGCGCACCTCGGGCCGGTCGAAGGCGACCCGCGCGATCCGTCCCGAGACGTCGAGGTGGTAGCTGACGTCGGCGAGACCCTCGAAGCCGGGCACCTCGCGCCAGACGGCGGGGTCGAACAGCTCGGATACGGTCACAGCCCCCCCAGCGCGCCCAGCCAGCTGAGCAGGTAGATCAGCACGACGGGGTTGAGGAGCACGCCCACCACGATCGCGGCGACGCCCCAGCCGCGGCCCCAACGGCCGACGACGGCCACGAGGCCGCCGAGCACCGCGAGCACGCTCAGGATGGTCGCCGAGATCGAGAGGCCCACGCCGAGCTCGAAGCCGCCGCCCATCATGAAGGCGAGACCGGTCGCCCAGGTGAGCACCATGAGGATCGCGACCCCGCCCGCGAGCGAACCGGGCCAGCGGGGCCGGCGCGCGGGCGCCTGCCCGGCGTCGAGGGATGCGTCGACGCTCTCGGCGTCCGCCGGGACGTCGAAGATCCTCAGCCCATCCGTCACGCTCCCACCCTAGGGCTGTGGGAGGTGCGCCGCGCTCCCGGATCCACTTCCCCGATCCACTCCCCGCTCCACTCCCCGCGAGCGCTACCCGATCTGGCGAGCGCTACCGGTGCAGGGGCAGCGCTCGCCAGATCGGGTAGCGCTCGCGATGATGGGGGGATGATGCTGCCGGATGCCGATGAGCTGATCGCGAACGCGCGCGTCGTGCGGCTGCCGCTCGTGACGCGGTTCCGGGGCGTCACAGAGCGCGAGGCGGTGCTGCTGCGCGGGCCCTCGGGGTGGGGCGAGTTCTCGCCGTTCCTCGAGTACGACGACGCGGAGGCCGCCGCCTGGCTCGCCGCCGCCGTCGAGGCCGCCTGGGGCGAAGCGCCCGCCGCGCCGCTGCGCGACGAGATCCCCGTCAACGCGACGCTGCCGACCGTGCCGGTCGCGCGGATCGCCGAGACGCTCGACCGCTTCGGCGCGGTGCGCACCGTCAAGGTCAAGGTCGCGGATGCCGGCGAGACGCTCGCGGACGACGTCGCCCGCGTGCGCGAGGCGCGCCGCCTCCTGGGGCCCGAGGGCCGCATCCGGATCGACGCGAACGGCGGCTGGAGCGTCGACGCCGCCGAGCGCGCCGCGCACGCCCTCGCCCCCTACGACCTCGAGTACCTCGAGCAGCCCTGCGCGACCGTGCCCGAGCTCGCCGAGCTGCGCGAGCGGCTGCACGACTGGCAGCTGCCCATCGCTGCCGACGAGAGCGTGCGCAAAGCCGAGGACCCGCTCGCCGTCGCGCGCGCCGGGGCCGCCGACCTGCTCGTCGTGAAGGTGCAGCCGCTCGGCGGGGTCGCCCGGGCGCTCCGCGTCGTCGCCGAGGCGGGGCTGCCGGCCGTCGTGTCGAGCGCCATCGACAGCTCCGTGGGGCTCGCGATGGGGGCGAGGCTGGCCGCCGCTCTGCCCGCGCTCGAGCACGACTGCGGGCTCGGCACCGCGGCGCTCCTCGCGGCCGACGTCACCCGTGAGCCGCTCGTGCCCGTCGACGGCGCGATCCCGGTGCGCCCCGTCGAGCCGGATGCGGCCCTCCTCGCCCAGCACGCGGCCTCTCCCGGGCGCACGGCCTGGTGGCACGACCGCATCCGCCGCTGCGCGGCGCTGCTCTAGCCCTCTCGACGCTTCGCGGTGGTGCGGGGCGTGGTTCCCGGGCGCATGCCGATCCCCGTCACGCCGCAGCGACGAGAGGAGCGTCAGAGCCCCGAGTACGCGTGCAGGCCCTTGAAGAAGAGGTTGACGACCGTGAAGTTGAAGAGCACGGCGGCGAAGCCCACGATCGCGAGCCAGGCCGACGGCGCACCCCGCCATCCGCGCGTCGCCCGGGCGTGGATGTAGCCCGCGAAGACGACCCAGATGATGAAGGTCCACACCTCCTTGGTGTCCCACCCCCAGTAGCGGCCCCACGCGTGATCGGCCCAGATGGCGCCTGCGATGAGGGTGAAGGTCCAGAACGCGAACCCGATCACGTTGACGCGGTAGGCGAGGTTCTCGAGCGCCTCGGATGACGGGAAGCTGCGCAGGAATCGCGGGCTCTCGGTGGCGCCCGTCTCGCGGCGGGCCTGCAGCAACTGGGCGATGGAGAGCCCCGCGCCGGTGGCGAAGAAGCCGGTGCCGAGGATGGCCACGAACACGTGGATGACGAGCCAGGCCGACTGCAGCGGCGGCGGCAGCGGCACGACGTCGACGTAGACGTTGACGCTCGCGAGGGTCAGCAGCAGCACGACGAGGCCGGTGATGTACGCGCCGAGGAACCGCACGTTCCGGAAGAGGTTGACGAGCAGGTACACCCCGACCATCACGGCGGTGCCGGTGACGGCGAACTCGTACATGTTGGCCCAGGGCGCGCGCGCGGCGGCGAGGCCGCGGAGCACGAGGGCGAGCACGTGGATCGCGAAGCCGAGCACGGTGAGGGCGAAGGCGATGCGCCCCGCCTTGCTGCGCGCGACCGGTGCCGCCGTGGGCGGGGCGGGGGGCGCGAGCACCGTGGTGCCGGTGCCGGATCCGCCGGTCGCGGCGGTGGCGGATGTCGCGGTCCGCGCCGCGAGGGTCTCGCTCGAGCGCCGCGCGAGGTCGATCACGGAGGCGATGAACGCGATCAGGTACACGGCCGCCGCGGAGTAGACGGCGAGCAGGGAGTAGCCGGCGACGGTCTGGGTGATCACGGGTTCATCCTACGTTCGAGCCTCTCGGCATGGCGGCGGGCGATGTCGGCGACGGCGGCGGCGAGCCCGGGGTCCTCGCCGCGCGCGAGGCCGGCGTACTCGAGGCGCACGCCGTCGGCGTCCGGGGTCACCTTGACCCACATCCGGCGCCGCGGCACGAAGAGGCTCAGCATGAGGCCGCCGAGGATCAGCAGGGCGAACACGAGCACCCAGCCCTCGGTGGGGTCGTGGTGGAACTCGACGCTCACGAAGCGCTTGAGCCCCGTGAACTCGATGGTGCCGAGGCCGCCGGGGAGCTCGGCGACCTGCCCCCGGGTGAGCTCGATCGCCGGGACGTCGGCCTTGGGGCCGGCGATCGGCGTGAGCCCGTCGGTGTCGAGCGCGTAGGCGTTGACGCTGACGCCCTTGTCGAGCCCGAGGTCGCCCGTGTAGGCGGTGAGGGTGAGGAGGGTGCTGTCGCCCGCGTAGGGGGAGATCGACGTGAAGGTGCCGTCGGCGAGCGGCAGCGGGTCGGGGTACAGGAAGGCGAGGAAGCCGAGCTGCTCCGAGAGCCCGTCGGGCACCTTGATGACGCCGTGGCTGAAGAGGTTGCCGTCCTGCGGGAGGAAGGCGACCGGGCCGGAGAAGGCGACCGTGCCATCCGGGGCGCGCACCGTCACGATGGGCGCGTACCCGTTGCCGAGGAGGTACATCTTGGTTCCGCCGATGTCGAGCGGGTAGTTCACCTTGAGGTCGACGTCGCCCCAGTCGCCGCCGGGCGCGCGGGTGGAGAGGTGGGCGGTGAAGTCGAGCGGCTGGTAGACGCTCGACTTGGGGTCGAGCTGGTACCTCGCGTCGAACTCGTCGAGGCGCACCGAGAAGGGGTCGAGCTGCGACTCGGTGAAGAAGCGGCCCGGGTTGAAGGAGTCGTAGCTCGCGAGCGAGTTCGTGAAGGCGGTGTCCTGGATGATCACCTTCTGCCCGTTGTAGCCGAAGCCTCCGCCGACGCCGACCGCGACGAGCACCCCGACGAGCGCCGTGTGGAACACGAGGTTGCCGGTCTCGCGCAGGTAGCCGCGCTCGGCGGAGACGGAGTCCCCATAGCGCTCGACGCGGTAGCCGGCGCCGCGCAGCACGGCGCGGGCCTCCTCGACCGCGGTCTCGGCATCCGTCGCCGCGCTCTGCTCGGTGTGGCCGACGAGGCGGCCGAGCCGCGCGGGGGTCTTCGGCGGGCGGGCACGCAGGGCGTCGAGGTGGTGCTTGGTGCGCGGCAGGATGCAGCCGACGAGCGAGACGAACAGCAGCAGGTAGATGGCCGAGAACCACGGCGCGCTGAAGGTGGAGAACACCCCGAGCGCGTCGAGCACCTTGAAGGCCTCGGGGTTCTGCGTCTGGTACTGCAGCACGCCGTTCGGGTCGGAGCTGCGCTGCGGCACGAGCGATCCGGGCACCGCGGCGAGCGCGAGCAGCAGCAGCAGAACGAGTGCGGTGCGCATGCTCGTGAGCTGACGCCAGAAGAAGCGCAGGTAGCCGACGACGCCGAGCCTGGGCTGGGCGACGTCGCCTCCGGATGCGGGGACCGCGTCGATGTGGTCGTCCGGCCGCAGCGGGTCGACCCCGCCGTCGGATGTCTTCCGCGTGCGCTCAGAGCGGGGTGCTGAAGCCACCGATCACCGCCCCGATCTCCGACATGATGAGGCCCCACAGGCCGGTGACCATGAGCACTCCGATCAGGACGAGCAGCGCGCCGCCCGCGATGTTGACGGCCCGGATGTGGCGCCTCACCCATCCGAGGCTCGTGCCGACCCAGCCGACGCCGAGCGCGACGAGCAGGAACGGGATGCCGAGCCCCGCGCAGTAGGCGAGCCCGATGAGCACCGCGCGGGCGGGGTCGCCGCCGTAGCCGGCGAGGAACCCGACGGCGGTGAGGGTGGGGCTGATGCACGGGGTCCAGCCGAGCGCGAACAGGATGCCGAGCAGCGGCGCCCCGACGAGCCCGGTGCGCGGGCGCCAGCTCGGCTTCACCTGGCGCTGCAGCACCGTCACCTGGCCGATGAAAACGAGGCCGAGCACGATGATGAGCGCCCCGCCGATCCGCATCACGAGGTCGCCGTACTGGAGCAGGAAGCGCCCCGCCGTGCCGGCGAGCACGAAGACCGCGAGGAAGACGAGCGAGAAGCCGGCGACGAACAGCAGCGCGCCGAGCGCCATCCGCCGCCGTGAGCGCTCGGCGCCGCCGGAGATGCCGGAGACGTAGCCGAGGTAGCCCGGCACGAGCGGCAGCACGCACGGCGAGAGGAAGGAGAGCAGGCCCGCCGCGAGCGCGATCGGCACGGCGAGCCAGAGCCCGCCGCTGATGACGATCTCGCCGGGTCCCACGCTCAGGCCTTCTCGGCGAGCAGCTCGTCGACGATGTCGGCGACGACGCTCGGGCTGCCGATGAGCCCGCTGACGCGTGCGGCGACGCGCCCCTGCCTGTCGAGCAGCAGGGTGGTCGGCACGGCGTTGGGCGGCAGTGCGCCGTCCGCGAAGGCGAGCTGCACGGCGTTGTCGGCCGCGTCGACGATCGAGGGGTAGCCGATGCCGAAGCGCTTCTCGAAGCCGAGCGCGACATCCGCCGTGTCGCTCACGTTGACGCCGAGCACGACGACGTCCTCGCCCGCGAACTGCGCGCGCAGCTTCTCGAGGTCGGGGGCCTCCTCGCGGCAGGGCGGGCAGCTCGCGTACCAGAAGTTGAGGATGACGACCTTGCCGGCGAGCTCGTCCGAGGAGATGGCGTCGCCCGTGTCGAGGGTTCCCGAGAACGCGACGGCCGCCTCGCGGTCGGATGCCGGGGGCTGCACGATGCGGCCGTCGCCCGAGATGTAGCCGCCGCCCGAGCCGTTCTCGTACACGTCGGCGAGGTGTCCGGCCTCGGGGGTGCAGCCGGCGAGCAGCACGGCGAGCAGGGTCGCGGGCACCGCGAGGCGCAGGCCGATGCGGCGCGACGGTCGGGTGTTCACACGGCTCCCAGGTCGATGGACTCCGCCAGCAACTCTGCCGCAGGTTCCTGATAGTCCACCTCGACGAAGGCGCCGTCCCGCCAGGCGAGGGTCGTGATGCTCGACAGCGCGCAGCGACGCGCGCGCGGGTCGTGGGGGAGCGGCTTGCCGGCGACCGTGCGGGCCACCATCCAGATCGGCAGCTGGTGGCTCACGAGCACCGCCTCGCCACCCCGGGTGCCCGCGTGGGCCTCGGCGACGGCGGCCATCATCCGGCCGCGGATCGAGGCGAACGCCTCACCCCAGGTGGGCCGCCAGGGCCCCACCAGGTAGGGCCAGTTGCGCGGATCGCGGAGCCCCTTGCGCACGTTGCCGCCCTCGAAGCGGTTGGCCGGCTCGATGAGCCGCTCGTCGAGCCGCACCTCGAGGCCGAAGCGCGCGGCCCACGGGGCAGCCGACTCCCGGGTGCGCTGGAGGGGGCTCGCGGCGAGGGACGCGATGGGCCGCCCCGCGAGCGACGCGGCGGCGAGCTCGGCCATCCGGTGCCCGAGCTCGGAGAGCCCGAAGCCGGGGAGGCGCCCGTACAGCACGCGGTCCGGGTTGCGGACCTCGCCGTGGCGCACGAGATGGACGAGGTCGGCGGGCACCCGCCCAGTCTACGAGCGCGCGAGCAGCGCCTCGAGGTTTCCGGCCAGCTGGGCACGGTAGGGCACGAGCCAGTCGCCCGTGAAGCCGCGTGGCACGATCTCGGTCGTCATGAGCACGGTGAACCAGATGCGGTAGACGCGGATGCGGTCGAGCTCCTCGGGGGTGAACGTCGCGGCGGCCGCGAGTCGCGCATCCGGCTCCCCGACGTTCATGGCGTCGCCCGCGACCACGTCGAACAGCGGGTCGGCCCACAGCGCCCGCTCCACGTCGATGAGGCCGAGCACCTCGCCCGTCTCGGGCGTCACGAACACGTTGCCGGGCCACGGGTCGCCGTGCACGAGCCGCGGCTCGCTCACCGCGGCGAGCGCGTCGCGGCTCGCCGCGATGGCGGCCCGGATGCGCTCCTCCGGCAGCGCGACGCCCGCCCGCCGCGCGTCGGCGAGCAGGCTCCCGACGATCAGCCCCACGGCATCCGGCCAGCTCGCGGCGCGGAGCGCCGACGCGGAGGGGTAGCCGAACTCCGCGCCGGTCTCGGCGTGCACGCGGGCGAGGATGCCGCCGAGCTCGCGCCGGGCGCGGTCGTTCGCCTCGGGGCTCATCGACGGCTCGGCGAGATCCCAGCGCTCGCCCGGCACGCGGCTCATCGCGAGCACGTCGACGGGCAGCTCCGCGCGACTGGTGTCGACGAGCAGCAGACGCGGGTAGGGCCAGCCGCGCTCCTCGGCGAGCCGCATGGTCTGGGCTTCGGTGCGCAGCATCCGCTCCTCGTAGCGCAGCAGCGACGGGGCATCGTCGGGCGGGGCGATCTTCACGATCGCGGATGCGCCGGAGGCGAACCCCGCCTCCCACACGGACGCGAAGCTGCCGCCCTCGAGCACGTCGAGCGAGCTCAGCTCCCCGAGCGGGGCGAGGATGCGCGCGATCGCGTCGGGGTCGGGGAACTCCGTCGTCACGACCGCGAGACTAGCGCCGCGGATGCCGGGAGCCCGCCCGGCTAGACTTGCCCCCCGTGACCGAACGCACCCTCGTCAAGAATCTGGCAGCCGCATCCGACGGCGCCGTGTCCGTCTCCGGATGGGTCGAGACGGTGCGCGATCAGAAGAAGGTGCAGTTCGTCATCCTGCGTGACGAGACCGGGGCCGTGCAGCTCGTGCACCCGCGCACGGATGTCGAGGAGCCGGGCAGCGACCCGCTCGCCACCGCGATCTCCGCGCTCAGCCACGGCAGCTTCCTCACCGTGACGGGCGAGCTCAAGCACGACGAGCGCGTGAAGCTCGGCGGTCTCGAGGTGAGGATCGAGGCGCTCGAGGTCGCGTCCGCCGCCCTCGATCTGCCGATCGCCGACGACTCCTCGATCGACAAGCGCCTCGACTGGCGCTTCCTCGACCTGCGCCGCCCGGAGCAGAACCTGGTGTTCCGCGTGCAGACGACCTTCCTGCATGCGCTGCGCACCTGGTGGGTCGAGAACGAGTTCATCGAGATCCACACGCCCAAGCTCATGGCGTCGGCCTCGGAGAGCCGCGCCGAGCTGTTCGAGGTGGAGTACTTCGAGACGAAGGCCTACCTCGCCCAGAGCCCGCAGTTCTTCAAGCAGATGGCGCAGCCGGCCGGCTTCGGCAAGGTCTTCGAGGTCGCGCCCGCGTTCCGTGCCGACCCGAGCTTCACGAGCCGGCACGCCACCGAGTTCATCTCGGTCGACGCCGAGATGAGCTGGGTGACCTCGCACGAGGACGTCATGCGGATGCACGAGCAGTTGCTCGTCGCCGGCCTCACCGCGGTGAGGGAGAAGCACGGCGCAGAGATCGAGGCCGCGTTCGGCGTCGCGGTCACGGTGCCGGCCACGCCGTTCCCCCGCATCCCGCTCGCGGAGGCGCACCGCATCCTCGAGTCGCGCGGATACACGGTGCCGCGCGCCGACGGCGACCTCGACCCCGAGGGCGAGCGCCGCCTCGCGGAGTACGCGAAGGAGGAGTTCGGCCACGAGTTCGTGTTCGTGACCGACTACGCCACCGGCATCCGGCCGTTCTACCACATGCGCCACGAGGGCGACGCGGGCCTCACCAACAGCTACGACCTGCTGTTCAACGGCGTCGAGATCTCGACCGGCGCCCAGCGCGAGCATCGCGTCGACGTGCTCGTGGAGCAGGCGAAGGAGAAGGGCCTCGACCCGGAGGAGCTCGGCTTCTACCTCGACTTCTTCCGCTACGGGGTTCCGCCGCACGGCGGCTTCGGGATGGGCCTGAGCCGCGTCATCATGCTGCTGCTGCACCAGCCGTCGATCCGCGAGGTGACCTACCTCTTCCGCGGACCGAACCGCCTCACTCCGTAGCGCGGAGCTGCGCGATCACCGCGTTGATCGCGAGGCGCACGGCGGCGGTCATGTCGACGGCGGTCGGGTCGAGCAGCCATTGGACCTGCAGGCCGTCCATCGTCGCGATGACGGTGGACGCCGCCAGGTCGAGCCGCTCCTCGTCGACCCCCGGCACGACATCCCGCAGCGCGCCCGTCACCATCTCGCGGAGGCCCACGAAGCGCGCCCGGAAGTACTCCTGGGCGGGATGCCCCTCGGTGACCGAGTCGGCCGAGAGCACCGCGTAGAGCTGCACGACGCCGGGCCGCTGCTGGTTGAGCTCGACGGTGTGGATGAGGTGCTCGAACAGCGCCTCGCCGTCGGGGATGTGCTTGCCCTCGAGCTCGGCGACGTCGGAGTCGTCGCGGTACTCGAGGGTCGCGATGAGCAGCTGGTCCTTGGAGCCGAAGTGGTGGATGACGCCCGCGTGGCTGACGCCCGCCGCCTCGCCGATCTCGATGAGCGATCCGTTGTTGTACCCGCGGGTGCCGAAGATCGACATCGCGGCCTCGAGGATGCGCTGGCGCTTCTCGGCGGTCTCCGGCCGCGGGTTGGCGACTCGCGAGGCCGCGGGAACCGCTCGGCCGTCCTTCGCTCGTGGCATGCGTCGCCCTCCTCGTGCCCGTCAGCATACTTTATGACCGGTAAGCAACCGTTATCAAAACGTCACAATCGTTACTTGCGTACAGGTCAGTAAGTATTGCTACTGTCGGTGCACGCGGCACGCGCCGCGGCTGATCCACCTGATGCAGGAGCAACGATGTCCTCACCCGCCTCGGCCGACGTGGCCGCCCGCGAACCCGGGGCGGATCGGACCGGGCTCGGCGAGCGCGCCGATCTGGGCGAGCGGATCGCCCTGTTGACAGGGGCCACCTCGTGGACGCTGCACCCGCTCCCCTCGCGCGGACTCCGCGCCATCACGCTGTCCGACGGGCCCATCGGCGTGCGCGGTGTCGACGGCGACACCCGGCCGTCGGCGCAGCTGCCGAGCCCGTCCGCGCTCGCGGCCACGTTCGACACGGCACTGCTCGCCCGCCTCGGGCGCCTCATCGCCGCCGAGGCACGACGCAAGGACGTCGACGTGGTTCTCGCGCCCGTCGTCAACCTGCAGCGCACCCCCTACGGCGGGCGGCACTTCGAGGCCTTCTCCGAGGACCCGCTGCTGACCGGCGCGCTCGCCGCCGCGCTGATCGCCGCGACCCAGGAGGCCGGCGTCGGCATGTGCGTGAAGCACTTCCTGGGCAACGAGTCCGAGACCGAGCGCACCAGCTACATCGCGCGGATCCCCGAGCGGGCTCTGCGCGAGGTCTACCTCGCCCCCTTCGAGCGCGTCGTGCGCGACGCCGGTGCGTGGTCGGTGATGTCCGCGTACAACGGCGTCGACGACGGGGTCGAGTCGGCTCCCGCCACCGAGCACGCGCATCTGATCACCGGGATCCTCAAGGGCGAGTGGGGCTTCGACGGCGTCGTCGTCAGCGACTGGCTCGCCGCCACCACGACGGTCGAGCCGGCGCTCGGCGGGCTCGACCTGATCATGCCCGGGCCCACCGGGCCCTGGGGAGCGCGCCTCGAAGCAGCCGTGCGCGACGGCAGCGTCGCCGAGTCGGTCATCGACGACAAGGTCGACCGCATCGTGCGGCTCGGCGAGCGGGTCGGGGCGACGGGAACCCGCCCCGCGACCGCCGAGAGCGCATCCGGCCCCACCGACCCGGCGACCCGCGCGCTCCTGCGCGAGGCGGTCGCGCGGGCGAGCGTGCTGCTCCGCAACGACGGCCTGCTGCCGCTCCGGGGAGACGACGTCGCCTCCGTCGCGCTGATCGGGCCGAACGCGGTCGAGCCCTTCGTGCAGGGCGGGGGGAGCGCGTTCGTCTCGGCCGCGCTGCTCTCCACCCCGGAGGCCGCCCTGCGCGAGGCGCTGCCCGGCGCATCCGTCGAGAGCCACCGCGGCGCCTCCGGACGCGCCCACGCGCGGCCCGTGGAAACGGGGCTCGTCACGACCCCGGAGGGCGAGCCCGGCTATCGGCTCGCCTTCTTCGACGCCGACGGCGCCCCCGTCGGGAGCCCGCGGATCGTTCCGGCGGACGAGAGCTGGAACCGCGAGGCGCCGGAGGGCGCGACCGAGGCGTCCATCGAGGCCACGGTGCGGCTGACCGGATCGGGCATCCACCGCGTGGGGATCGGCGTCTCCGGCGCCCACCGGATCGCCTTCGACGGCGAGCTCGTCTCGGAGTCGACGGAGCGGTCCGATCACGACGTGATCCTGGACTCCTCGGCCAACAACCCCGACGGGCCCGAGGTCGAGTACGCCGTCGACGGCGCACGCGAGGTGCGCATCGCCTCCCGGCAGCAGGTCGTCGACGCCGGCGCGTACGGCCGGTTCGTGCGTTTCGTGCTGCGCCACGAGCTCCGCACGCAGACCCCGGACGAGGAGCTCGCGTCGGCGGTGCGCGCCGCCGCGTCGGCCGACCTCGCCGTCGTCATCGTCGGCACCAACGAGGAGACCGAGTCCGAGGGCTGGGATCGCGTGCACCTGCAGCTGCCCGGCCGCCAGAACGAGCTCGTGGAGCGCGTGCTCGAGGCGAACCCGCGGACGATCGTGGTCGTCAACGCGGGAGCCCCCGTCGTGCTGCCCTGGCTCGAGCGGGCGCCCGCGGTGCTCTGGTGGTGGCTGCCCGGGCAGGAGGCGGGCGGCGGCCTCGCCGACGCGCTGCTGGGGGTCACGGAGCCGAGCGGGCGGCTGCCCTGGACCCTCCCCGCGACCGAGGACGACGTGCCGGTGCGGTCGACGATCCCCGAGCAGGGCGTGCTGGACTACGCCGAGGGCCTCCACGTCGGCTACCGCGGCTGGCAGCGCAGCGGCCGCACCCCGGCCCGCGAGTTCGGCTACGGCCTCGGGTACGGGCGATGGCTCTACGAGCGGCTCGAGCTCGAGGGGACGCCCGACGACCTCGCCGCCGTCGTGACCCTCTCCAACCTCGCGGGCCGCGACGCCCGAGAGGTCGTGCAGCTCTACCTCGAGGCGCCCGCCTCAGCCCTCGACCGCCCCGCGCGCTGGCTCGCGGGATTCGCGACGGTCGACGTGGCCGCCGGTGCGACCGCGACCGTGCGGATCCCCGTCGGCCGACGCGCCCTCGAGGTGTGGGACGTCGAGCGGCAGGCCTGGGACCTCCCCGCCGGCCGCTACGAGCTGCTCGCCGCGCACACCAGCACCGACATCCGTCTTCGCACTCCCCTCACCATCCACACACAAGGAGGTACCCCCCAATGAGCAAGACAACCCGATGGATCGCCGCGCTCGTCGTCGCGCCGCTGGCGACCGTGGGCTTCGCCGGCTGCGCGTCGCCCGGTGGCGGCGGCGACGGAGAGAAGGTGACCATCACCTTCCAGGAGCAGTTCAACGACGCCGAGAGCGCCCAGTTCGAGAAGCAGCTCGCCGACTTCGAGAAGGCGCACCCGGACATCACCGTGAAGCTCATCCGCGACAACGACTCGAGCTACTACGACAAGCTCACCACCCAGATCACGGGTGGCAAGGGGCCCGACGTCGTGCGCGTCGAGCCGCCGCGGGCCTCGCAGTTCATCGCCGCCGGATGGGCGCTGCCGCTCGGCGACGCGGCCGGCTCGGCGAGCGACTACTTCCCGGCGAGCCTCGACGCCGTCACCAAGGACGGCCAGCTCTACGGCGTCCCCGTCGACGTGTCGGCGCTCGCGCTGTTCTACCGGACCGACCTCTTCGAGGCGGCCGGGATCTCCGGACCCCCGGCGACGTGGGACGAGTTCACCGCGGACGCCGCGAAGCTCACCTCGGGCGACGTGCACGGCGTGGGGCTCTTCGGCGGCTGGGGAGGCTTCGAGTTCTACCCCTGGCTGTGGGAGGCCGGCGCCGAGGTCATGAACGCCGACCAGACGGAGGCCGTGTTCAACACGCCGGATGCGGTGCGCGCCCTGCAGCTGTGGGTCGACCTGCAGAAGACCGCGATGCCGGCCGGCATGGCGACCGCGACCGAGGACGACCTCAAGGGGCCGTTCGTCTCGGGCACCCTCGCCATGATGACCTCCGGTCCGTGGATGATCCCCTCGCTCGCCTCCGCCGGCATCGACGGCAAGTGGGCTGTCGCCCCGCTCCCGGCCGACAAGACGGCCGCGACGGTGCTCGGCGGGCTCGACCTGCTCGTCCTGAAGAACACCGCGCACGCCGACGCCGCGAAGACCTTCGTCAGCTGGCTGATGCAGGACTCCGTGCAGAAGGAGTGGGCCAGTGCGCTGGGATACCTCCCGGTGAAGTCCGCGCTCTACGACGACCCGACCTTCAAGGACGACCCGTCGATCAGCGCGTTCGCCGCCGTGCTCCAGCAGGCGAAGTCCCGCCCGACCATCGCCCAGGCCGGCGACATCGACACCGCCCTCGGCAACGCCGTGCAGGCGGCGCTGTCGGGCACCAAGTCGGCGAAGGACGCACTCGACGAGGCCGTCGCGGCGTCGAACAAGGCGCTCAAGTGACCCAAGCGGTACCCGCTCTCGCGGGCCGGACCACCCGGTCCGGCCCGCGAGGCTCGCGCCGGCGCGCCCACGCCACCCCGTATCTCTTCCTCGCCCCCGCGCTCGTCGCCGTGGGTGTCTTCGTCGCCTACCCCATCGCATCCGTCGCCGCCCAGAGCCTCTTCGACATCAACCCCACGAAGCACGAGGGATGGGACTTCGTCGGCATCCAGAACTACGCGGAGGCCTTCGCCGACTCGGCCGTCTGGGGCGTGCTCGGCAACAGCCTCGCCTGGACCATCGGCTCGGTCGGCCTCCAGCTCGTCATCGCGATGGCCGGGGCGCTCCTCGTTCAGCAGCTCGCCGGCGCCCGCATCCTGCGCGCGATCTTCGTCATCCCCTGGGCGACCCCCGTCGTGGTCGGGGCGCTCGCCTGGAAGCTCCTCTACCAACCGGACTACGGCATGATCAACCAGCTCCTGAGCCTGCTCGGGCTCTCGGAGCTGCGGCACGCGTGGCTCGCCGAGCCCCAGACCGCGCTCGTCGCGGTCATCGCCGCCAACGTCTGGCGCGGGTTCCCGTTCATCATGGTGCTGCTCATCGCGGGGATGGCGTCCATCCCCGGCGAGCTCTACGAGGCCGCGGGCGTCGACGGCGCGAGCTGGGGCCGGTCGTTCCGCAGCATCACCCTGCCGCTCCTCAAGCCCATGCTCCTCACCAGCACCCTCATGGCCCTCATCTGGACCTTCAACAACTTCAGCCTCATCTACGTGATGACGGGCGGCGGACCTGCCGGCGCCACCGACATCCTCACCACCTTCGTGTACAAGAACGCCTTCAGCAGCTTCGACTTCGGCTACGCCTCCGCGCTCTCGATGATCCTGTTCGCGATCGTCGGCCTCGGCTCCGCGCTCTACATCCGTGCCTTCGGGAAGGAGGCGCTCTCGTGACCGCCGCCGCGACCGCGGGGCGCGGCACGCCCCGCACGACGAGGCGACGCCGGATGCGCGCCTCCCGCGTCGGGCTGTGGATCGGCGCGACCGCCCTCGCGCTCTTCGCGCTCCTGCCGATGCTCGGCATCGTCTCCGACGCGTTCAAGACCCGGCAGGAGCTCTACCAGACGCCGCCCGCCCTCTTCCCGGCGCATCCGACCCTCGAGAACTTCGCCTACGTGGTCGGCCGGGGCAACTTCCTGGCGTGGCTCGGCAACTCGGTGCTCGTCAGCGCGTGCACGGTCGCCATCGGGCTGCTGATCGGCGTAATGGCCGGCTACGCCCTCTCGCGCTTCGCGTTCCGCGGCAAGGTCGCGATCGTCGTCGGACTGCTCGCCACCCAGATGTTCCCCTCGGTGCTCGTCATCATCCCGCTGTTCAACATCGTGGCGGGGCTCAACCTCATCGACACCCCCTGGGCGCTCGTGCTCGCCCAGGTGAGCTCCTCGGCGCCGCTCGGCGCCTGGCTCATGAAGACCGCCTTCGACCAGGTGCCGAAGGAGATCGACGAGGCCGCGCGCATCGACGGATGCGGGCAGTTCGCCGCGATGTGGCACGCCGCGCTCCCGGCCGCCCGGCCGGGCGTCGTCGCCGCCGGGATCTTCATCTTCATCGGCTCGTGGGAGGAGTTCACCTTCGCCCTCACCTTCACCAACAGCGACGAGACCCGCACGCTCCCCGTGGGCCTCTCCCAGCTCTCGAGCGCCTACGAGGTGGCCTGGAACCAGCTCGCCGCGATGGCGATCCTGGTGGCCATCCCGAGCATCATCCTGTTCGGCTTCATCCAGAAGTGGCTCGTGGCCGGCAACGCGACGGGCGGGGTCAAGGGATGACCGGGGGCGCGATCCGGCTCGAGGGCGGGATGCTGCACCTCGGCGACCGGACCCAGCCGTTCCTCGCGGGGGAGATCCAGTTCTGGCGGATGGACCCCGGCACCTGGCGACCCGCCGTCGAGGCCGCCCGCGACGCCGGGATCACGGTCGTGAGCACCTACCTCTCCTGGCGGCGGCACGAACCCCGCAAGGGCGCGTTCGACTTCGAGGGCGCCGCCGACCCCCGGCTCGACGTGCGCAGGTTCCTCGCGGTCTGCGCCGAGGCGGGGGTGCACGTGCAGCTCAAGCCCGGCCCGTGGATCTGCGCCGAGGAGCCGGGCGGCGGCTACCCCGACTGGCTGCTCGAGCGCGAGCACCTGCTGGCCCGCGACGACCGCGGCGCGCCGGTCATCGGCTACAACCCGCCGTTCCTGCATCCGGTGCCCAGCTACGCCGACGCGGAGTACCTGGCCGAGGTGCGCGCGTGGTTCACGGCCGTCTGGGGCGTCATCCGCGACCTCGTGCACCCCGCCGGGCCCGTCATCGCCCTCCAGCTCGACAACGAGCCGAGCAGCTGCTTCCAGGACTCGATGTACGGGGCGGACTACAGCGCCGCCTCGCTCGAGGCGTACCGCGCCTGGCTGCGGGAGCGCCATCCGGGGGCCGATGCCGTCGCGGCCGACCCGCCGCGACGTCCCGCTCCCGGAGCGCCGCCCGCCGACCGGGAGCGGCTCCACGACTGGATCCGCTTCAGGACGGATGCCACGACCGCCTACCTGGCGACCCTGCGGGACATGCACGTCGAGCTGGGCGGGGAGGAGCTGCTGTACACGGTGAACCTCGTCACGCACCCCGTGCACGACGTCCCCGTCGCGCACGCCGCCGTCCGGGCCGCCACCGGCGCCGCCACCGGCGAGGACCACTACTACCTCCCCCCGCTCGACGCCCGCGACGTGCACCGACTCGCCCGGTCCGCCGCCACGGCCCGCGCGGCCGGCGAGCCGGTGCCGTGGATCCCGGAGCTGCAGGCGGGCATCTGGCGCTCCCCCGGCGAGATCGTCGAGTACCCCGATCCCGAGCCCGCCGAGCAGGAGGCCTGGTCGGGTGCCGCGGTCGCGCTCGGGTTCGGCGGGGCCAACCTCTACATGCTCTCCGACCGCGAGAACTGGCAGCACGCGCCGCTCACGACGGCCGGGCTGCGCTCCCCGTTCTTCGGTGCCGTCGAGCGGCTGACCGCGATCGCGCGCCGGCTTCCCGCAGCGCTCGACACCGCGCCGACGCCCGCCGCGATCGTGGCGTGGCACCGGCCGGACGCCTACGACGCCTACGCGGTCACCGGCACGGCGCGCGAGCCCGAGGTGCCCTGGCACCTGCCGGACGCCGCCCGCGCCTACCGGAGCTGGGAGGCGCTGCTCGAGCGGCTGACGGCACGCGGTCTCGCCTTCGAGCTGTGGGACACCGCGACCCCGCTGACCGGATGGCCGGACGTCCCCCTCCTCGTCCCGGAGCACTCGGGCGCCGACGTGGCCGCCCTCGCGGCGCTCGGCGCCGCGGGTCGGCGGGTCGTCGCCGTCCGCGACGACGACCCGGGCGCGCTCGACGAGCTCGTCGAGCGGAGCCCCCACCTCCGGCTCCATGGCGTTCCGGCCGACGGGACGCTCGTGACGCGCAAGGACGCGGCCGGCGCCGCGATCCTCCACGTCGTCCGGTGGGGCCCGCCCCTCGAGGACGCCGAGCTGCGCCTGCCCGGCACCGCCGACGGCATGCTCGTCGACGCGCTCGACGGGAGCGCGACCCCGGTCGAGGGGGGTCGCGCCCGCATCGACGTCCCGCCCGGCCACCGCCTGTACATCCTGACCCGGACGGATGCCGCACCCCCAGCCGAACCCGCCGGCCACGAGGAAGGAGGCTCCCTCTCCGCGTGACGGCCCGACCAGCCGTCCCTTACCCGCGCGTCGGTCGCATTCGTCGCCTCGCGACGAACCATGCAACCCATCCATGCACATGAAGTAAGGAGAATCGCAGTGTCAACATCCCCCCGACGCGCCCCGCGCGTCATCGGCACGATCGCCGTCACGGCGCTCGTCGCCGCGAGCATCACGCTCACCGCCGAATCGGCCAGCGCGGTCACCACCGTGCACAACTGGCAGACCTCGCAGGGCGGCGACCGGCTGACGGCGAAGAGCGACCTCACCTTCGCCGTCGACAGCAGCGCGCCCGACATCCTCGTCGACCCCACCCAGCAGTACCAGGCGATCGACGGCTTCGGCGGCGCCTTCAACGAGTCCGGCTGGATCGTGCTCAACCGCGGCAACGTCACCTCGACGCAGCGGAACGCCGTGCTCGAGAAGCTGTTCAGCCCCACCAACGGCGCCGGGTTCAGCCTCACGCGCACGGCCATGGGGTCGAACGACTTCTCGCCCACGCACTACAGCTACGACGACCTCAGCAGCGGCACCGACTTCAGCCAGTCGAGCTTCTCGGTGACGCACGACGAGTCGACCCTCATCCCCTACATCCAGGCGGCGCAGGGCTACGGGAGCTTCCGCATCATGGCCTCCCCGTGGACGGCCCCCGGCTGGATGAAGACCAACAACTCGCTCATCGGCGGCGGGAGCCTCATCGCGCCCTCGACCGATCCGCGCTACTACCAGGCCTATGCGACGTACTTCGCGAAGTACGTGCAGGCGTACGCGGCGCACGGGATCACCATCAACGACGTCAGCATCCAGAACGAGCCGCTCAACCCCGCCAAGTTCGAGTCGACGGTCTACACGGCCGCGCAGATGGCGGACTTCATCGCCAACTACCTCGGACCGACCTTCGTGAGCAGCGGCGTGGGCGCCCGCATCCGCGGCTACGAGCACAACCGCGACACCTGGACGTTCCCCGTCGACATGCTGAACAACGCGGGCACGCTGCCCTACGTCTCGGGCATCAACTTCCACCCCTACGAGTGCGACTTCGGCCAGGTCTACTGCGACACCGCGAACCTCGGGCTGTTCAACCAGGCGAAGCCCGGCTACTCGACCTGGATGTCGGAGCACACCGACCTGGACATCCCCAACGCATCCGACTACCCCGGCGACGAGCGCTGGGGAGCCGAGATCGTCGACGAGATGCTCGCGGGCGAGGGCGGCTACATCTACTGGAACATGGTGCTCGACCAGACGGGCGGCCCGTTCTCGAGCCTCAGCGACGCGCAGGAGCCGCTCGTGATCGTCGACACCAGCGGCACCACCGCGACGGTGAGCTACATGCCGAAGTACTACGAGCTCGCCCAGTTCTCGAAGTTCGTCCGCCCCGGCGCGTACCGCATCGGCACGAGCGGCGGCGCGAACGGCGACGGCATCAAGTCGGTCGCGTTCAAGAACCCCGACGGCTCCGAGGTGCTCGTCGTGGTGAACACCTCCGGCTCCTCGAAGACCATCAAGGTCGGCGAGGCCGGCAGCACCTTCAGCCGGGCGGTCGCGGCGCACTCCACGAACACCTTCACGTGGTCCGCGCCGGTGAACACCTACCACGTGATCGCCGGGAGCACCGGCACGTGGGTCGCGGTGAACGGCGACCACTACACCGCCGACAGCGGATACACGGGAGGCGGCACGGCGGTCAACGCCGTCGCGATCGCCGACTCGGCCGACGACCCGCTGTACCAGTCGGAGCGCAACGGGACGAGCTTCAGCTACGCGTTCGCCGTGCCGTCCGGCCGGTACCGCGTGAACCTGAAGCTCTCGGAGAACTACTTCACGTCATCCGGCCAGCGCGTGTTCAACGTCACGGCGGAGGGCGCGACGAAGCTGTCGAACTTCGACATCTACGCCGCGGCCGGCGCACGGTACAAGGCGATCGACAGGTCGTTCGACATCGCCGTCACCGACGGCACGCTCAACCTCGGATTCGCCTCCTCGGTCAACCTCGCGAAGGTCGACGCGATCTCGGTGACGCCGATCCCCGCGACGGGGGCCCAGTACGCCTCCACCGTCACGGCGAGCGTGCCCACCGGATTCAGCACCGGCACGGGCACCATCCCGGGATACGTCTTCGCGCAGGACTACAACACCGGCGGCGAGGGCGTGGGGTACCACTTCTCCACGAGCGGGGGCACCGACACGAGCTACCGCACCGACGCGAACCACCTGCAGGTCTGCACCGGCGACACCTACTGCGGCGACAACGTCGGGTGGCTCGCGGACGGCGACTGGCTCAACTACACGAGCACGGTCAACGTCAGCGGCAACTACGACATCCACGTCAAGGTCGCGAACGTCGCCGCGGGCGGCAGCTTCAGCATCGACATGGACGGGCGGCCGTGGATCACCAGCCAGTCGGTGCCGAACACCGGCGGCTACCAGACCTGGCAGTCGGTGAACATCGACGGCGTCAGCCTGCCGCTCGGTCTCCACACCTTCACGTTCCGTGTCGGGACCGGCGGCTTCAACCTCCACTCGATCGAGTTCTCGCGGGTGTTCCAGCTGAGCACCACGGGCACGAACGCGATCGAGGCCGAGTGGTACGCCTCGGGCGGCGAGGGCTACGGAAGCCACGACGCGACCGCCGGCAACTCGTTCACCTCGCCGTACCGCGGATACCTCCGCGGCGGCGACACCGACCTCGAGATCTCGAGCACGGGGAACTTCGACGTCGGCAACACCGAGAACGGCGAGTGGCTGAAGTACGTGGTCTACAACCCGTCGGCGAAGACGTACACGCTCTCGCTCAAGGTCGCGACCACCTTCTCCACGGGCAAGGTGCGGTACGACCTCGACTCGATCGGCAACACCGTCGGAGCCGCCACCACCATCCCCGCGACGAGCGGATGGCAGGCGTACAGCACCGTCAACACGAGCGTGGCGATCCCCGCCGGCTACCACGCGCTCTACGTGTACGTCGTGAACGGCGGATTCAACATCGACTCGTTCACGCTGAGCTGACGGTCGGACGGGCGGTTGGGGTCGGCGATGTCGGTCCCACCCGTTCCCGTGTCAGGAGGCGCGCGGCCTCAGGCCTCGTAGTCGACGCAGCTGCGCGCCGCGACGACCGAGCGGATGAAGGCCGCCGCCTCGACGTGCGCCGGATGCACCTGGTACGCCGCCAGGTCGTCGGCCGTCGCGAAGTCCGAGTCGAGCACGACGTGCCAGTTGCCCTCGGTCGCGCCGAGGTCGACGCCCACGACGATCCGCTCGGCCCGCACGACGCCGCGCAGCCCCTCGAGGCGCTGCCGGATGCCCTCCGCATCCGCCGCGCGCTGCCCCGCGTCGTCGGCGGCGAGCCGCCAGCTCACGATGTGACGGATCACGCCGTCGCCCCTCTCTCGTCGAGCGCGCGCCGCAGCCGCTCCGGGTCGACGCGCCAGATGGTGTGCACGCGGTCGTCGATCAGCAGCACCGGGATCTCCTCGGCGTACTGCGCGAGGAGCGCCTCGTCCTGCAGGATGTCGCGCTCCTCGAACGCGAGACCGCGCTCGGCCGCCACGGCCGCCACGACGGCTCGCGCATCGTCGCACAGGTGGCATCCGGGCTTGCCGAGAAGGGTCAGACGCGGAGCGGGCACGCACCTAGACTATGGGGGTCATGCCCGCGGCCCCTCACACCCCGAGCGAACGACCCGTCGTCGCGTTCTTCGACGTCGACAACACCCTCATGCACGGCACGAGCGTGTTCCACGTCGGCCGTGAGGCGTGGGCGCGCGGCATCATCGGCTGGCGCGACATCCTGCTCTTCGGCTGGCACCAGCGGCGCTTCATCAAGGTGGGCGAGAACCACGAGCACATGGGCAGCTCCAAGGAGCGCGCGCTCGGCCTCATCGCGGGGCACACGGAGGAGCAGATCCACGAGCTCGCGGAGTCGATCTGGGAGCACCGGATCGCGCCCCGGCTGTGGCCGGAGACGGTCGCCCTCGCACGCGAGCACCTCACCCAGGGCCACCAGGTGTGGCTCGTCTCGGCGACCCCCGTGGAGGTGGGCGAGCTCATCGCGCGCAAGCTCGGCCTCACGGGCGCCCTCGGAACCCGGGTCGAGGCCGTCGACGGCGTCTACACGGGCCGCCTCATCGGACAGGTGCTGCACGCCGAGCACAAGGCGGAGGCGGCACGGGAGCTCGCGGAGCGGATCGACGCCGACCTCGGCGCCTCGTGGGCGTACTCCGACAGCCGCAACGACATCCCGCTGCTCGAGCTCGTGGGGAACCGCGTCGCCGTCAACCCGGATGCGGGCCTCGCCCGCTACGCCGCCGAGAAGCACTGGCCGACGATGCAGCTCGACCCGGCCTCGATCAAGGCGCAGCAGCGGATCGTCCGCCGCGAGGCGAAGCAGGGCAAAGCAAAACCCCCGGCCTGACGGCGCGGGGGCTTCGGCTCACTTCTTGTTGCGGCGCTGGTGACGCGTCTTGCGGAGAAGCTTGCGGTGCTTCTTCTTCGCCATGCGCTTGCGACGCTTCTTGATGACGGAACCCATGTTCACCTCGCTCAGTTCGATCGACGGACCACCCGGTCCTGATCGAACCGCGGGAAGCCTAACCGGGAGAGTCTACCGCAGCGTCACGGGAGGCGGGGAATCGCCGAGGGCCTTGAGCGCCTCGCGACGCGAGAGGGGCGAGAGACCCGGATGCGCGTCGACGAAGGCGCGCACCCACTCCGGATCGGTCTTGGCGAGGTCGCGGAGCGCCCACCCGATCGCCTTGCGGATGAAGAACTCGGGGTCGCCGAGGTTCGCCTCGATCGCCTCCGCGAGCAGCGCGCGGTCGGTGCGGTCCCGGCGTCCGAGCTGGCCGATGATCGCGACCCGGCGGATCCAGAGGTCGTCGTCGCGCGCCCAGCCCCGCAGCAGCGTCGCGAGCTCGGACGGATGCGCGTCGAGCGTCTCGGCGATGCGGTGCGCGACCTCGTCGGAGTGGTCCCACCACGCGCCGGTGCGGATCATCTCCTCGTGCACCGGCAGCAGCTCGAGCCGCCCGCGCATCGGGCGCAGCGCCATGAGCTCGCCCGCCGCGTAGCGCTCCTCCCGGTGGGCGGCGTCGCGCCACAGCTCGAGCGCGGTCGCCCGCAGGAGCTCGACATCCGTCACGCCGCGCGCGATCCGGCGGGTGAGGGCGCGCGCCTCGGGCACCCGCACGCCGAGGAAGGGCATGGCGGACTTCATGTAGGCCTGCTGGCCGGGTGCGAGCGCCGGATCGGCGACCTCCCTGAGGGCCGCGCGCAGCTCCTCGGCGAGCGTCACCCGACCTGGGCGTCGTCCTGGCCGAGGCCCACGACGCCCGCCACCGCGGACTCGGGGATGCGGTAGGAGCGCCCGAAGCGCACGGCGGGCAGCTCGCCCGCGTGCACGAGGCGGTAGACGGTCATGGTGGAGACGCGCATCATGTCGGCGACCTCCTGGACCGTCAGGAAGCGCACATCCGAGAGATCCCGCGCCATCGTGCCGTCCGCCCTGTGCCTCGTGTGGTTGATGTGACCGGTGTGACCTGAGTCACCCACAGGGTAGAGGGTCGGATGACGCCGTGTCCAGGGAGAGCACGGCCGCGGCCCGGGCGCGTGGGACGCTGGAGGCATGAGACTCCTCGCGACGTTCCGGGCGTCGCGCCGGCAGCCGTGGCTGCAGGTCGCGAAGTCCGCCGTCGCCACGATCGCCGCGTGGCTCCTCGCCGGCTGGCTCATCCCCGGCCCGCTGCCCGTCTTCGCGGCGATCGCGGCGCTGCTCGTGGTGCAGCCGAGCCTCAACCAGTCGATCGCGAAGGCGATCGAGCGCTCGGTGGGGGTGGTCGCCGGGGTCGTCGTGGCATCCGTGCTCGCCCTCGTGTTCGGGCAGTCGACCTGGGTGGTGCTGCTCGCGGTGGCGGCGGCGCTCGCCCTCGCCTGGCTGCTGCGGATGACGACGGGCACCGCCAACCAGGTCGCGATCAGCGCGCTGCTCGTGCTCTCGCTCGGCGCCGCGACCCCCGACTACGCGCTCGACCGGGTGATCGAGACCGTCATCGGCGCGATCATCGGCTTCGTCGTCAACCTCGTCTTCGTGCCGCCGGTCGCCCTCGCGCCCGCGCAGCGGGCGGTCGACGCGCTGGGCGCCGAGGTCGCCGCATCCCTCGACCGGCTCGCCGCCGGACTCTCGGCGTCGCAGTCGGCGGGGCAGCTCGAGGAGCTCATGATCACGGTGCGCCTCCTGCGACCCATGGTCGTCACGGCCGACGACGCCCTCCAGGCGGCCGCCGAGTCGCTCACCCTCAACCCCCGCGCGCGCGGGCGCCGGGAGGAGCTGCGCCGGCTGGAGGCGACCCTCGAGCGCCTGCGGCCCATCGTCACCCAGGTGATCGGCATGACACGCGCCGTCTACGACCGCTACGACGCGGGCCTCGCCGAGGAGCCGACGGTGCGGGCGATCGCCGAGCAGCTGCGCCGCGCCGCCCACGACGTGCGGCGGGTGATGCGGCGCACGAGGGCCGATCCGGCGCATCCGCCGACCGCGAGCATCCCGGCGCTCACGGCGCCGCTCACGATCGGGGCGCCCTCCTCGGGGCACTGGATCCTCGTCGGCTCGCTGCTCGAGGATCTGCGCCGCATCCACGAGACGCTCGAGGAGGCGGAGCGCGCGATCTAGCCCTTGCGCAGCTTGGGGAGCTTCTCGCTCACCCGGTGCGTCGCGCCCTGGATCTTCTCCTGGGCCGTCTCGAAGGCGACGCGCGCCGCGTTCGCCGTCTCGGCGGCGGTGCGGCCGAGCCGGTCGCCGAACTCGGTGCCCGCCCACGCCGCGTACACCGTCGTGGCGCCGTTCTCGTCGGTGCCGACGGTGAAGTCGGTGAAGGGCTCGAGCCACACCTCGACCTCCTCGAGCGGACTCGCGTCGAGGTGGTAGTAGCGGTGCTGGCCCTCCTCGCGCACCGCCACCAGTCCGTGCTCGCGCAGCACCTTGAGGTGCTTCGACACCGTCGGCTGCGCGATCCCGAGCTCGGTGACGAGATCGCCCACGGCGAGCTCGCCGCGGCTCTCGAGCAGCTGTCGCAGGATCTCGCGGCGGGTGCCGTCGGCGAGGACGTCGAAGATGTCGGCCATGCCGACAGACTAACCAGGCGACCCGGGGAGTACCATGACCCGGTCTACGGAAGCGGAGGAACGGATGCGCACCCAGCCGGTGCAGCGCGACCCGTTCGCGACCCGGATGCTCGACCGGGTCGCGAATTTCGCGACGGTGACCCCGGCGCGTTTCGCGATCCTCGTCTTCGCGAGCCTCATCGCGCTCTTCACCCTGCTGTTCTCCCTCCCCATCGCTACGACCACGGGTGAGCGGGCCCCGCTCGTCGACGCCGTGTTCACGGCCGTGTCGGTCATCTGCGTGACCGGGCTCTCGACGGTCGACATGGCGACCTACTGGTCGCCGTTCGGCCATGTGCTCGTCTTCGTCGGCGTCGAGATCGGCGGCATCGGGGTGCTGACGGTCGCGTCGATCCTCGGCCTCGTCATCAGCCGGAGGCTCGGGCTGCGGCAGAAGCTGCTCGCGGCCGGCGACGCGAACCCGCTCCGCATCCGCCGCGGCCCCGTCTCGGAGGGGCAGGCCGTGCGGCTCGGCGAGACCGGCAACCTGCTCGCGACCGTCGCGGTGAGCGTCATCGTGATCGAGCTCGCGGTCGCCGCCCTCATCTTCCCGCGCCTGCTCATCGCGGGGACCGCCTGGCCGACCGCGCTCTGGGAGTCGATCTACTTCTCCGCGATGGCCTTCACCAACACGGGCTTCTCACCGGCGCCGGAGGGCATCTCGGCCTTCGCGAGCGACTGGTGGTTCCTCGGCGCCCTCATGATCGGGGTCGTCTTCGGCGCCATCGGCTTCCCGGTGATCTACGTGCTGCGCAAGAACCTCTGGCATCCGCACCGCTGGTCGCTCCACGTCAAGCTCACGCTCATCACCTTCGCCCTGCTGCTCGTGGGCGGCACGATCGCCTACCTCGGCCTCGAGTGGGGCAACCCCCAGACGATGGGCGGCATGTCGCTCAGCGACCGCATCCTCAACAGCCTGTTCCTCTCGGCGATGACGCGATCCGGCGGCTTCTCCACGATCGACATCTCCCAGCTCGACGGCTCGAGCCTCCTGGTGACCGACATGCTCATGTTCGTGGGCGGCGGCTCGGCGTCCACGGCGGGCGGCATCAAGGTGACGACGCTCGCCGTGCTGTTCCTCGCCGCCTTCGCGGAGGCGCGTGGC
This sequence comes from Protaetiibacter sp., assembly GCA_030150265.1. Taxonomy (GTDB): domain Bacteria; phylum Actinomycetota; class Actinomycetes; order Actinomycetales; family Microbacteriaceae; genus Homoserinibacter. The sequence goes on along the minus strand of JASLGG010000032.1, from coordinate 152,161 downwards.
AACAACGACATCGAGGCCTACGGGCGACGCGTGCCGCCGGATGTGCTGCGCCTCGGCGTCGCGGTCGTGCTGTGGGGCGCCACGGTCGTGGCGAGCGCGAGCATCGTGCTCCTGCTCATCAGCGACGCCCCGCTCGACTACGTGCTGTTCGACGTCATCAGCGCCTTCGCGACCTGCGGGCTCTCGAGCGGCTTCACGCAGGAGGCCTCTGCGCCCGCCCAGTACGTCCTCGCGGCAACCATGTTCTTCGGCCGCATCGGTACAGTGACACTCGCCGCGGCGCTCGCGGCATCGACGCGGCGGCAGCTGTTCCGCCGCCCGGAGGAGAGGCCCATCGTTGGTTGAGAAGATCGCCCACGACGCCCCCGTGCTCGTGATCGGCCTCGGGCGCTTCGGCGCCGCGACCGCCGGCCAGCTGCAGCGGCTCGATCGCGAGGTGCTCGCGGTCGACGACGACATGACGCTCGTGCAGAAGTGGTCGGAGCGGGTGACGCACGCCGTGCAGGCGGATGCGCGCTCCATCGACGCGCTGCGGCAGATCGGCGCGGAGGACTTCCAGGTCGCGGTCGTCGCGGTGGGCTCCTCGATCGAGGCGAGCGTGCTCATCACGGCGAACCTCGTCGACCTCAAGATCCCCCAGATCTGGGCGAAGGCGATCAGCCAGTCGCACGGCAAGATCCTCAGCCGCATCGGCGCGAACCACGTGATCTACCCGGAGGCGGAGGCCGGCGAGCGCGTCGCCCACCTCGTCTCGGGGCGCATGATCGACTTCATCGAGTTCGACGACGGCTTCGCGATCGTGAAGATGTACCCGCCGAAGCCCATCCGGGGCCTCAGCCTCACGGAGTCGCGCGTGCGCGAGAAGTACGGCATCACGGTCGTCGGCGTGAAGAGCCCGGGCAAGGACTTCACCTACGCGACGGCCGACACCGTCATCTCGAACCACGACCTCATCATCGCCTCGGGCTCCACTCCGGACCTCGAGAAGTTCGCGGCGCTGCAGTAGCGCCGCACCGCAGAAGGGAAACCACCATGGCCGGTTTCGATCTCGGAGGCCTCGGCGACGCCGTAGGCGGCCTGCTCGGCGGCAAGGGCCTCGACCCGAAGGCGCTCGAGGGCGTGTGGGAGCAGGTGCAGCCCACCCTCAAGGGCCTCGACACCGACGCGATCCTCGACACCATCGGCAACTGGGCGAAGGACCTCGACCTGCCGCTCGTGAAGAACCTCCCGGATGCCACGATCGACGACATCAAGAACGGCGTGAAGGTGCCGCTCCACAAGCTGCTCAAGGGCTGAGCTCAGCCGGCTCCCAGCTCCCGCGCGCGCGCGATCGCCGCATCCGCGGCGCGCACGAAGAGCTCGTCGAGGTGCGCCTCCTCGAGCACGGCGATGAGCCGCTCGGTCGTGCCCTTCGGGCTCGTCACACGGCGCCGCAGCTCGGCCGGCTCCTCGCCGCTCGACTCGAGCAGCAGCGCCGAGCCGACGAGGGTCTGCTCGGCCATCAGCCGCGCGTCATCGCGCCCGAAACCGAGCCGCTCGGCGGCCTCCGTGAGCCTCTCGACGAGGAAGTACACGGTCGCCGGCCCCGAGCCGGAGATCGCCGAGAGGGCGTCGATGCGCTCCTCGGGCAGCTCGATCACCGCGCCGACCGCCGAGAACAGCTCGCGCGCGAGCGCCAGCTCGGCCTCGCCCGCCCGCGAGCCCGCGACGACCCCCGTCACCGCGCGCCGCACGAGCGCGGGCGTGTTGGGCATCGACCGCACCACGGGATTCGGCACGACCGCCTCCATGGCCGCCGTCGTGATGCCCGCCGCGACGCTCACCACCACGGCATCCGGGGCCAGCGCGCCGGCGACCTCGCTCAGGGTGTCGATCACCATCGCCGGCTTCACCCCCAGCAGCACCAGGCCGGCGCCCGCCACGACGGCGGCGTTCGCATCCGGCTCGTCCTCGAGCGCGACCGCCCGCACGCCCTCGCCGCGCCAGGCCTCCGCGGAGGCCGCGCTGCGCGTGCTCACGGCGACGGATGCGGGGTCGACGCCCGCGGCGATCAGGCCGCGCACGATGGCTCCCGCCATCGAACCGGCGCCGAGCACGGCGATCGGGGGGAGGCTCGTCATGGCCTCATCCTAGAATCGAGCACATGAGCGCGTCCGGCGGCACGAAGGCGATCATCGCGGCGTTCCTCGCGAACCTCGGCATCGCGATCACGAAGTTCGTGGCGTGGGGCTTCTCGGGCTCGAGCTCGATGCTCGCGGAGGGGGTGCACTCGGTCGCCGACTCGGGCAACCAGCTGCTGCTCCTGCTCGGCGGGCGCAAGGCCCGCAAGAAGGCGGATGCCGAGCACCCCTTCGGCTACGGGCGCGAGCGCTACGTCTACGCCTTCGTCGTGGCCATCATCCTGTTCACCGTCGGCGGCGTGTTCTCGATCTACGAGGGCATCGAGAAGCTCACGCACCCCGAGCCGCTGCGCAACTGGTGGCTGCCGGTGCTCGTGCTCCTCATCGCGATCTGCCTCGAGGGCCTCTCGCTGCGCACCGCGGTGAAGGAGTCGAACCACTTCCGGGGTCGGCAGAGCTGGGTCCAGTTCATCCGCCGGGCCAAGCAGCCCGAGCTGCCCGTCGTGCTGCTGGAGGATGTGGCGGCGCTCACCGGCCTCGTGCTCGCGCTCGTCGGCGTGGGCCTCACCGTGCTCACCGGCGACAACGTCTGGGACGGCGTCGGCACCATCGCGATCGGCGTGCTGCTCGTGCTCGTGGCGATCGTGCTGGGCGTCGAGACCAAGAGCCTTCTCGTGGGCGAGGGGGCGAGCCCCGACGACACCGCCAAGATCCTCGCGGCATTCAACGGGCACCCCCAGGTCGAGGCCGTCATCCACATGAAGACCCTGTACCTCGGGCCGGAGGAGCTGCTCGTCGCGGCGAAGATCGCGGTGCCGAAGGCCACCCGCGCGGTGGAGCTCGCCACCGCCATCGACGCGATCGAGGCCGATGTGCGCGCCGCGGTCCCCGCCGCCCGCGTCATCTACCTCGAGCCCGACATCTACGTCCCGCGCAGCGAGAACCCCTCGACCGACGCGATCGTCATCAAGAGCGCGGACTGAGTCCGCGAGAGGAGCCACCATGCCCGTCCTGCTCAACATCCTGCTCGCCCTGCACATCCTGGGGCTCGCGGCGATCATCGGCGCCTTCTTCGTGCAGATGCGCAAGAGCGACGGATTCGCGACGAACGTCGTGCTCGCGGGCGCCATCACGCAGGTGCTCACCGGCATCGCGCTCGTCGGCGTCGGGGAGGGCATCGGCCGCGACTACAACATGATCAAGATCGGCGTGAAGCTCGTGCTCGCACTCGTCGTGCTGGGCGCGGCGATCGCCGCGGTCGTCGCCGAGAAGCGCGGCGCACGCGTCAAGCCGTGGTTCCACACGGCCGGCGGCACCGCGATCATCAACGTGCTGGTCGCCGTCCTCTGGCGCTGACCCGGCTCCGAACGGACGACCTCAGAGCTCGGAGGCCCGCGCGCCCGCGAAGAAGCGGGTGAGGAGCGCCGCGCACTCGTGCTCGAGCACGCCCGACACCACCTCGGCGCGGGCCGGGAGGCGGCGGTCGCGCAGCAGGTCGTGCACGCTGCCCGCGGCACCGGCCTTCTCGTCCCAGGCGCCGAACACCACGCGCGGGATGCGGGCCGCCAGGATCGCGCCCGCGCACATCACGCACGGCTCCAGCGTCACCACGAGCGTCGTGTCGTCGAGCCGCCACGACCCGCGGCGCTCCGCCGCCCGGCGGATCGCGACGATCTCCGCGTGCGCCGTCGGATCGCCGTCCCGCTCCCGCTCGTTGCGGCCGTGCGCGAGCACCGTGCCGTCCCGGTCGAGCACGACCGCGCCCACCGGCACGTCGCCCGTGCCGAGGGCGAGCTCGGCCTCGGCGAGGGCGAGGCGCATGGCCTCCGCATCCGCTCCCGAGGGCATAGATTGAAGCCTATGCGAGTGCACGTCGCCGACCATCCGCTCATCACCCACAAGCTCACGGTGCTGCGTGACGCGCGCACCCCCTCGCCCGTGTTCCGGGCGCTCGCCGAGGAGCTCGTGACGCTGCTCGCCTACGAGGCCACCCGCAACGTCCGCACGGCCGAGGTGACGGTGCAGACCCCCGTCGCCGAGGCGAAGGGGCTCACCATCGCGGAGCCGAAGCCGCTCGTCGTGCCGATCCTGCGCGCCGGCCTCGGGATGCTCGAGGGCATGGTGAAGCTCGTGCCGACCGCCGAGGTCGGCTTCCTCGGCATGGTGCGCGACGAGGAGACCCTGCAGCCCACCACCTACGCCGAGCGGCTGCCCGACGACCTCTCGAACCGGCAGTGCTTCATCCTCGACCCGATGCTCGCGACCGGCGGCTCGCTCGGCGCCGCGATCGAGTTCCTCTTCCAGCGCGGCGCCGTCGACGTGACCGCGGTCTGCCTCATCGCCGCCCCCGAGGGCGTCGAGGCGGTGCGCAAGGCCACCGAGGGCCGCGAGGTGACGATCGTCGTCGGCGCCCTCGACGAGAAGCTCAACGAGCGCGGCTACATCGTGCCCGGCCTCGGCGACGCGGGCGACCGCCTGTACGGGCTGGTCTGAGTACTTCGGCGCCGCGGTGATCCGCGGCGCGGCGCCGGTGTTCGGCACGAGCGCGGTCGCGCCGAACACCGAGTGCGCACACCGCCGACATGCCACGCGGTCCGCGGCGCGGCGCCGGTGTTCGGTACGAGCGCGGTCGCACCGAACACCGAGTGCGCACACCGCCGACATGCCACGCGGTCTGCGGCGCGGCGCCGGTGTTCGGCACGAGCGCGGTCGCGCCGAACACCGAGTGCGCACACCGCCGACATGCCACGCGGTCCGCGGCGCGGCGCTGCCAGCGCCGCCATCGTGTGTCAGCGTCGCCATCGGCGGGAGCAATTGCAGGCGCGGGCGGACTCCCAGCCCGGTGGCGGGGGTAGTTGCTCCCGCCACTCGCGCGCTCTGCCGCCCGCGCCCCCATGCCCGCATGGCGGATGTGTGGGCGGCTGGCGGGTGGTGTGGGCGGCGAAGAGTTCGAGCGGCGGGAGTAGTTGCTCCCGCCGGATGTGTGCGTCGCCGCCCGATGGGGCGGTTGCTCCCGCCACCACACCGGCGCAACGGCATGCGCACGGCTCGGTCGCGATGCGCCGCCGCATGGATGTCGGAGCATGGATGGAGCAGGACGTCGGAGAGGCTGTCGGCGGCGGCGCCTAGGCTGGCGGCATGGCCCGACCCGCTGCCCCCGGCTTCGCCTGCACCGAATGCGGGTGGACCGGCGCCAAGTGGTTCGGGCGCTGCCCCGAATGCCAGGCCTGGGGCTCCATCGTCGAGCGGGGCGCGCCCACGCGCGCGGTCGCGGCGGCGCGCGTGCCCGAGTCCCGGGCCGCACGGCCGATCACCGAGCACGCGGCCGACGAGGCCGCCCACCGCCCGACGGGCATCGCCGAGTTCGACCGCGTGCTGGGCGGCGGCCTCGTGCCCGGCGCCGCCGTGCTGCTCTCGGGGGAGCCGGGCGTCGGCAAGTCGACGCTGCTGCTCGAGGTGGCGGCGCGCGCGGCGCGCACCGGCATCCGGGTGCTCTACATCTCGGGCGAGGAGTCGGCCAGCCAGGTGCGGCTGCGCGCCGAGCGCACGGGCGCTCTCGATCCCGAGCTCTTCCTCGCCGCCGAGACCGACCTCGCCACCGTGCTCGGCCACGTCGACGCGGTGCGCCCGCAACTGCTCGTGGTCGACTCCGTGCAGACCGTCGCATCCGGCCTGTCGGAGGGCGCCGCCGGCCAACCCGCCCAGGTGCGCGAGGTCGCCGGAACGCTCGTGCGCGTCGCGAAGGAGCGCGCGCTGCCCCTGCTGCTCGTCGGCCACGTCACGAAAGACGGCTCGATCGCGGGCCCGCGCCTGCTCGAGCACCTCGTCGACGTCGTGCTGAGCTTCGACGGCGACCGCCAGACCGCGCTGCGCTTCGTGCGCGCCCTCAAGAACCGCTTCGGCCCCACCGACGAGACCGGATGCTTCGAGATGTCCGGTGAGGGCATCGCCGAGGTGCCCGACCCCTCTGGGCTGTTCCTCTCCCGCTCGCCCGACCCGGTCTCGGGCACCTGCGTCACGGTCGCCGTGGAGGGGCGCCGCGCGCTGCCCGTCGAGGTGCAGGCGCTCGTGAGCAAGTCGAGCGGACCGAACCCGCGCCGCGTCGTGAGCGGAGTGGATGCCGCCCGTGTGGCGATGATCCTCGCGGTGCTCGAGCGGCGCTGCCGCATCGCGCTGTCCGACCAGGATGTCTACGTCTCGACCGTGGGCGGGATACGGCTGGCGGAGCCCGCGGCCGACCTCGCCATCGCGCTCGCCATCGCGAGCGCCGCGAAGGATGTGGCGCTGCCCCGTCGCCTCGCCGCGATCGGCGAGATCAGCCTCGCGGGCGAGGTACGACCCGTGCCGGGCGGCGCCCACCGTGCGACGGAGGCCACCCGACTCGGCTACCGGACGATCGTCGACGCCTCGGCCGGATCGCTGCAGACAGCGGAATCGCTCGCGTTCGCGGGCGCGCGCGAGGAGCGCGGCATCCCCGCGTTCTGAACGATCGGCGGCCGTCGTCAGGGCGTCATGATGACGATCGCCCGCAGCAGCACCGTCGCGGCATCCGCGTGGATGCGCAGCACCCCGCCCGTGACGGTCGCCGTGAGCGGCGCGCCGTCGGCGGTCGTGAGGTACACCGTGCCATCGCCCGGCAGGAGGAGCGCGATCCAGGCGTCCTGGCCTGCTCCGAGCACCAGCGGCCCATCGAGCAGCACGCCCGAGGTCGCGCTCCCGCCGGTCGTCGCGACCTCGATGCGCCAGGTGACCGTGCCGAGGGAGACCGCGTCCCAGATACCGTCGCCCGCGGCGAAGACGGGAGAGGTGACATCGGCGGTCATCAGGTACAGCGGATCGCCCGCGGCATCGGCGATCTGGGTGACGGTCTCCGGCGGGAAGGTGTACTGCCCGATCGGGGTATCGAAAATGATGATGTCGACCGCGGAGGCGACCCAGGTGACCGTGGCGGAGGCCACGGTGCCGTCGAGCACGAGCGCCGGGTGATCGCGGTCGACCACCGTGAACCCGCCCAGGATGAGGCTCTGCGTCATCTGCGACCACCCGGGACCGCCGCCCGGACCCGGGTCGGGACCCGGCCCGGGGCCCGGCCCCGGCGGCGGCGGCACGACCCGCGGCGGCGTGCGAGGCGGCACGAGCGGCTCGACCGGGTCCGGCACCACCGACACCGGCTCATCCGTCGCGATCGGGTCCGGCGTCACCGGGGGCTCCGCGACGACCGGGGCGTCATCGGGCGGCGGCACGGCGCCAGGACCGGGGTCGGCGAGCAGTGCGGGAAGCGCGACCGCGGCCGCCGCGACCACCACCGCGGCCGCCGTGCCGCCCGCTGCGGCGGTGGTCATCCGCGACAGGCGCGGGCGACGGATGCCGAGCGCCGTCGGGGCCGCCTGGCCCGCCTGCTGCGTCGCCGAGGCGAGGAGCCATTCCGCCCCCGCGCCGCCCAGCACGAGCGGCGCGACGACGAGACGCAGGCCGCGGCTGACATCCGCGACCTCGAACGCCATCGCCGAGCAGTCCGCGCACACCTCGAGGTGCGCCTCCAGGCGCCGCCGCTCGCGCCGGGCGAGGGTGCCGCGGGCGCGGGCGCCGAGTCGCTCGGCCGTCCACCGGCACTCGTCGCGGGCGCCGTCGACGGCGGCGAGGTGCGCGATGAGGAAGCGCTCCCTCAGCCCCTCCTTGGCGCGCAGCAGGAGCGCCGAGACCCCGTTGGGGCTCACCCCGAGCAGGGGCGCGATCGCCGCCGGCTTCATCCCCTCGACCTCGTGGTACCAGAGCGCAGCCTGCCAGCGCTCGGGAAGGCCCGCGAAGGCCGTCTGCACGACCGACGACTCGAAAGCGCTCACGACCGGGTCGACGAAGGCCTCGACCTCCTCGTATCGCCCCATGTCGTCGACGGTCACCGAGCGGGCGTCGCGTTCACGCTGCGCCGTGACGCCGTTGCGGATCGCGGTGTAGAGATAGGCGCGGAAGGACTCCGTGGGTCCGCGGCCGGCTTGGATCGCCGTCAGCACGTTCGCGAAACCCTCGGCGACCGCGTCCTCCGCGGCGATCCGGGTTCCGGAGGTCTGGTACCGGGCCACGCGGGTCGCCGCCGCCAGGTGGCGTGTGTAGAGCAGGCTGTAGGCGTCGACGTCGCCCTCGCGGACACGGAGGATGAGCTCGGCGTCGGACGGCTCGGCCGTCGGGGTCTGCCCCATCCGCTCCCCCGCGTCCATCGTCTCCGCCTCCGCTCGTGCGATCCCCGCCGTGGAAGAGAGCGCGTGGCATCACGATCGTGACGCTGCTCCGTCCGCGGGCGGCGGACGACGGTTCGGGTTAACGAGCGAGACTAGTGTCCTTGGCTGGGATTCGCCTCGGACGACGCGACGGGGCGGCGCGCATCCCGCTCGTCGTCGAGCTCGTGACCGCGCACCGCCGCCCACAGCGCGAGCAGCAGCCCGGATGCGACGAGCGGGTCGCCGAAGGCCTGCCCGCCGTACGCGGCGAGATCGCCGAGCGCCACTGACGCCTCCGGATCGCGCGCGAGCGCCAGGAAGACGAGCACCGTGATCCCGAACAGCGCGTTCGCGAGCACGAGCTGCACGCGCGCCGACCGCGGATAGGCGGGCGAGTCCTCGTTCGCGGCACGGTATCCGGTGAGGAACGACCACACGAAGCCGAACAGCACGACGGCACCGCCCGCGAAGCCGAGCAGGAAGGCCACCGGATCGGTGACGATCTCGCGGTAGGCGAAGAGCGCCGACATGAGCAGCGCGACGAGCGCCGCGGTAGCCCGCGCCGGGCCGAGGCGGCGGCGCACCAGCGCCACGAGAAGCGTGCCGAGCGCGAGCACCGTACCCGTGATCGCGAGCGCATCCTCGTCCCACATGAACGGGAAGCGGAACAGCACGGCGGCGGCGAGCATCGCCCCCGCGACGCCGAGCGCCGCCATCAGCTCGGGCAGGGTGCGACGGCCGCGACGCGCCTGCACGATCGCGAGCGCGATGAGCACGAGCGCGCCGACCCCGCGCAGCACGTAGACGAACACCGTGCCGGTGAAGCTCGTCGCCACGGCGAGCAGCACCGTCGGCACCTCGCGCGGCACGCCGAAGCCCAGGAGCACCTGCGAGAGCACGATGAGCGGGGTGGCGGCGAGGCTCGTCGTCGTGAAGGCGGCGACGATGAGCGCGACGGCGTCGATGCGGTCCGCCATGCCCTGCGCGGTCGGCGTGCCCCGCTCGGGCCGCACCCGGGCGAGCACTGCCCATACGGCGGCGATGAGCGCGAGCAGGAGCACCGCGCCGACGACCGCGGTCATCCGGTCGGCGTCGCCGACCACCGAGCGGGCCATGAGCACGGCGTCGACGGTGCGCCAGACGGCGACGAGCACGAGGGCCACCAGCACCGCCCGCGCACCGACCGCGGTGCGCACGATCCGTGCCGCCCACAGCGCCGACGACACGGTGATGCTCGCGACCGCGGCACCTGCGGCGATCGCCGCGGGGATCGCGAGCTGGCCCAGCGTGGTGAGCATGAGGCTCAGCAGCAGCGGGAGGAAGTCGTAGCCGAACGGCCGGTTGAGGGCGGTCAGCACCGCGGCGGTCACCGCGAGGGGACTCCAGACGACGACCGTGACGATCGCGAAGTCGTACCAGGCGAAGCCCCGCCCCCCGCGCACCGCCACGAACACGACCAGCCCGGCGCAGGCCAGCACGGTGAACAGCCGGGCGAGCGGGACGGCGCTCTGGTCGGGCACCGAGATGAACAGCATCACGAGCGCGATGAACGCGGTGGTGAGCCAGCGGAACCAGGCGCGCGCGTGCAGGGCCCCGCACACCGCGAGCGTCATGGAGAGCGCGGTCAGCGCGAGCACCACCCAGATGATCGCCCGCGGGAGGGTGAGGGTCGCGGCGCCCGACTGCGCGGTCAGCGGGATCCATTCGCGGAGCCAGCCCGAGAGCAGCACGAGCACGGCGGCGGCCACGTAGCCGACCACCCCGACGACGACGATCGGTCGCAGCCCGAACGGCCAGTCGACGTCGCGCAGCCGCCCCTCCCGCACCGGCTCCACGATGACGTGTCTGCCGAACTCCGCGACCGCGCGCCATGTCACACCCGCCGCCCGGCGCAGCCGCCCGGCCTCGTGCACGGGTGCGGTGGTCGGCGGGGCGCCCGCCGTCGTGTCGCTCATCCGCCCACCACCAGCCCGGTGCCGGTCGTCTCGATCACGCGGATGCCGGCGGAGCCGTCCAGGTAGAGGCGCGTCGCCCCCAGCTGCACCTCCTCGATCGTCGTGTGCGAGAGCGGCTCGCCGTCACGCCCCCGCACGTCGACGGAGCGCGCGCCGATCAGCACGATGCGGGCCCCGTCGGTGAAGAGAGCCTCGCCCGCGGCGTCCGTCCAGCGCGGCTCGCCCGTGACCGCGTCCCGTGCCGCCGACCCCTCGTCGCTCTGGGTGACCACGAGATCGCCCGCCACGACGAGGCCGCGCGCCACGCCGCGCTGGACGGCGTGCCAGTGCGTCGCGCCGTCGGCCGGGTCGAGCGCCCAGACGTCCGACACCTGGGCCTGCACCACGACGAGCCCCGCCCCGCTCACGGCGCGCATGGCGCCGGTCAGCTCCACCGACCAGCGCTCCGATCCGTCGGTCAGCTCGTGCGCGCGCACCGTGCCGCCGCGATCCACCACGACGATCGCACCGTCGGCGATCGCGGGGGTCTCGTCGACGTCGGTGCGCAGCCCGATCGACCACACGGTCTCGCCGGTGGCGGCGTGGATGCGGCGCAGCGTGCCGTCGAGGCTCACGACCACGAGGTCGTCGCCCACCGCCACCGGATGCGCGAGCACCACGTCCGGGAACTCGAGCGACCAGAGCCGCCGGCCGCGCTCGTCGTAGGCCAGCAGCCGCCGCTCGCTCGTCGAGACGAGCGTGAGCTCGCCCGCGGTCGAGAGCGCGAGCGGGTCGCCGCCGGGCGCGGCGACCCAGTCGCGCGTCGCCGTGCCGCCCTCCACCACGAAGCTCTGCAGCCGACCGGTCATCGACGCGACGATCCGGCCCGAGGAGGTGGCGGCGAGGAGACCGTCGAGCGGCAGACCCAGCTCCGACTCGCCGTAGACGGGGTCCACGAGGCGGAAGGCGAGCGGGCTGCCGCGCCATCCGGATGCGCCGGACCAGTCGCGCTGCGCCTCCGAGGTCGAGACGCGCGTGATGCCCGCGCCCGTCGCCGCGAGCTCCTGGCTGCGGAACGAGACCGCCGTGTCGTTGACGACGCCGTCGTCCGCGACGACCCCGCGCCCCGGGCACCATGTGGCCGCCTCCGCGACACGGAGGAGCACCTCGGCGGCGCCGGGCTTGGAGTAGAGCGTCTCGGTGGTCGCCACGAGGCATCCGTGCTCGCCGGCGGTGATCTCGCCCGTCGTGCGGTAGTCGAGGAGGTTCGCCGGCATCGCGGCGCCCGCGCCCGTCCAGCGGACACCGGGCGCGGCATCCGCCGGCAGGGTGACGAGGGGCGGCGAGTAGCTGAAGCCGACCGTGCCGCCCGTCACCGCGACGGTCGAGATGCCCTGCTCGTCGAGCAGGTAGGTCGTGGTGATCTGCGGGTCGTCGTCGAGGGAGGTGACGGTCTCGCGCCACAGCTGGGCGGTACGGAGGGTGTCCTCGCTGAGCGCCGAGAACTGCGTGCCCGCCGCGAGCCTCGGCAGCTCGAGCAGCAGCGAGGGGCCGGTGTCGCGCGCCGACTCGTGGATCTCGCGGGTGCCGTCATCGCCGGTCACGAGCGCGGCGTAGCCGTCGGGCGGCACGAAGCGCGCGGCAGCGCCACCCCGTGTCTCCGGGGCTCCCCGGTCGGCCGCGGCGAGCGCGACGGTGCCCGCGGCGACGAGGCCGGGCACGACGATCCAGACGAGGGCACGCCGCCATGGCGAGATCGGGCGTACGGACGCGGGCTGCTCGCCGGGCACCGCGGCGATGATGGTGGTGGTCTCCGACATCGGGCTCCTGTGGCTGGCACGACGCTACCATCGCCGCGCGGCCACCTGGCATCCCCCACCGGTCGGGCGTCCGCGCACGGCCGGCCGCACGGCCGAGCGTCGCGGATGACCGCGACGCCAGAGAACTCAGTTCAGGAGGAAGGCGACATCGCCCTCGGACTTCGCCTCGCCGAGCGAGACGGAGAGCCGGTAGGTCGCGCCGCCCGCGGTGACCTGCGTCCGCTGGGCAGTGCAGGTGTCGACCGAGGAGCGCGTGCGGTCCCACGCGAACGGCGTCGTGGTGAGCTCGACGCCGGGCTCGAGCACCTTCTCGAGCGGTTGGGCGCCGCTCTGGCAGTCGCGGGAGTTCCAGATCGGGTCGGAGCCGCTCACGATCGAGTACAGCTGCGCGTCGGTGCCCACGTCGAAGGTGCAGGCGGATGCGCCCGTGTTGACGATCTTCATCGAGATCATGGGCGTCTCGCCCGCCGCGTAGCTGTTCTTGTCGGCCACCGGGGTGAGGCTGACGACGGCGGGGTCGCAGGCCGCGCCCGCGCTCGGCGCGTTGGTGCCGGTGGCGCCCGGCGTGGGCGTGTCCGACGGCCCGGCCTTGGGGTCGGCGTTGCCCCGCGGGATGAAGAGCAGCACGATGGCGACGATCACCGCGAGCACCGCGAGGCCGACGACGATCCGACGGCGCCGGTAGACCGACGCGGGGAGACGCCCGGGGTGCTGGGTCGACATGACGTCAGGCTAGGCCCGCCGAGGGACGGATGCGGGGCGAACGCGCCGCATCCGACGGATGCGGCGGCCGCTCACGGCGGATTCTTAGCCTGCGCCGTGGGTTCGTCCACACCGCGCGGGGACCCTCGGAGCATGACCGAGCCCACGAACCCGACCCCCGAGCCTCCCGCGGAGAAGGCGCCCGCCGCATCCGCGCCGCCCACGGCATCCACACCCGCGCCGCCCGCCGCTCCCCCCGCCGCCCCGCGCCGCTGGCGCACCGCGGCGGTGGCGGGCGCCTCGGCGATCGCCCTCGTGCTGGGCCTCGGCGTGGGCGGCGCGGGCGGCTGGGCGCTCGGCCACCTGCGCGTCCCGCACGGCTGGGGCATCGCGCACCTGGACGGACCGCGCGACGGCACCGACTCGCGTCGCGACGGCGGCGCGCGGGGCGGCACCGACCGCTCACCCGGTCAGCGCCCCTACTCCGACCACTCCGCCCCGCGTCAGGGGTAGCACCCGCTCCGCTAGTCGGACAGGTGCTTGAGCATCCGGGTGTTGCCGAGGGTGTTCTGCTTGACGCGCGCGAGGTCGAGGAACTCGGCGACGCCGTCGTCGGGCGAGCGCACGAGCTCCGCGTAGACCTCCGGGTCGACGACCTGCTCGCCGATCGGCTCGAAGCCGTGGCCCCCGAAGAAGTCCGTCTCGAAGGTCAGGCAGAACAGCCGGCTGAGCCCGAGCTCGCGGGCGTCGAGCTCGAGCTGCTCGAGCAGCGCGTGACCGACGCCGTGCCGGCGCCAGCTCTCGGCGACCGCGATCGTGCGGATCTCACCGAGGTCCTCCCAGATCACGTGGAGGGCGCCGCAGCCGAGCAGCACGCCGTCGGGCGTCTCGGCGATCCGGAACTCCTGGATGTCCTCGAAGAGCGTCACGCGCTCCTTGCCGAGCAGGATGCGCCGCTCGACGTAGGGCTCGATGACCTCGAGCATCCCGCGGACGTCGGCGGTGCGCGCCCGGCGCACGAGGAAGGGGGCGGGCTCGCTCACCCCCTCACCCTACTCGCGGGGGTTCACCGCGAGCGGCGGGCTCGCATCCGGCGCCCCCGCACCACGAGCAGCGAACCCGTGCCGAGCACGGCCACGGCGGCGAGCGCGAGCGGCCATGCGGTGTCGGCGCCGGTGGCCGCGAGCGCGGGAGCCGGCGGCGCCACGGGCGGGGCCACGGGTGCGGCCCGCAGCCACTCGATCTCGGCCCCGTTGTCGCCCGGCCCCGCGATGTAGTGGATCGCGTAGACCTGCCCGCGCGAGGTGAACTCCTCGCCCTCCGCGAGCGCGATGCCCGCCGGCGAGGCGAACAGGCCCGTGAAGCCGACGTCGGAGCTCACGATGCGCGCTCGCTGGCCCGCGGTCGGCGTCCCGGCGAGCCGGATGTCGAGCTTGGTCGCCGCCACCGAGATCGCCTGGTTCACGCCCGTCACGAGGTCCACCCGCCCGCCCGCCGGGTCCCAGTCCACCTGGTAAGTTCCGCCGGTCCACGCCGAGGTGCCCCACAGGTCGAGCTTGCCGAAGTCGTCGCCGGATGACGCGCCGGGGCTCAGAACCCCGACGCCCGTGAGGTTGAGGGCGTGCACCACGGCCGCACCGGCCTCGGTGCCGCCCGTGAGGAGGCCGCCCGCGACGGCGAAGTCCTTGCCGCCGAGGTTGGCGGTGCCGACGATCGTCACCTCGCCGGCCGCGACGAGCAGGCCGGCCGGCTGTCCCGCGCAGGTGCCGACGCCCCCGCCTCCGCTCAGGAAGCGCAGCGGTCCGGAGCCGTACTTGACGATGCACGCCGTGGCGAGGCCGTCGAGGTCGCTGACCTCCATCGTCCCGTCGACGAACAGCGACAGCGTGGACGCGTTCGACACCCTCACCTGCGACGGCAGCGTGAGCGTCGCGCCGGAGCCGACCACCCAGTTCTGGGAGGCGGATGCCGTGAGCAGCGGCTCGATCCGCACCGCCGCACCGGCGTCGACCGCCAGCCCCCCGGTCAGCTCGATCGATCCCCCGCCGTTCGCGACGGTGTGCTCGTTCGTGAAGTGGAACGACGCGAAGGCCGTGTTCCCGGGGTAGTCGTAGGTCGAGCGGACGCCGCCCGCGAACGCGACGTCGTCGCCCGCCGCCGGGACGCTGCTGGTCCAGCTCGCGGTGGACCACCACGAGTCGCCCGCCTGGGTCCAGGTGGTCGCCGTGGCCGCCGTCGCGGGCTGGGCGACGACGAGGGTCAGCGCGGCGGCGCCGCCGACGGCGAGCGCGAGGGAACGATGCGGGCGCATCGGTGCTCCGATCTGTGGTGGCCCGTCGCGCGGACACGCACGATCTCGGGTGCGCTCAGCATAGGGTCACCCCCGACCGGGGGAATAGGGGGAAAGCACGTATTTTTCGCGCCGCCCCCGCGTCGAGGTCAGGACGCCTCGGTCGCCACCGCCTCCGTCAGCTCGCGGCCCGGCTGACGGCCCGTGGTGAACACGAACTCGCCGTCCACCAGGTCGACATGCACGTGGTCGCCCGCCTCGAGGCGGCCGTGCAGGATCTCCTCCGAGAGCTTGTCCTCGACCTCGTGCTGCACCGCGCGGCGTAGCGGCCGCGCCCCCAGGGTGGGCTCCCAGCCGAGCTCGATCAGGCGCGTCTTGGCGGCATCCGTGATCTCGATCGTCATGTCGCGGTCGAGCAGGCGCTCCGAGAGGCGCTTGATGAACAGCTCGACGATCTGGCGCAGCTCCTCCTGCGAGAGCTGCGGGAACACGATCGTCTCGTCGACGCGGTTGAGGAACTCCGGCTTGAAGTGCTTCTTGAGCTCCTCGACCACCTTCGCCCGCATCGCGCGGTAGGAGTTCTCGGTGTTGCCCTCGAGGGTGAAGCCGACGGGGCCGCCCGTGATGTCCTTCGTGCCGAGGTTGGTCGTCATGATGATGACCGTGTTCTTGAAGTCGATCACGCGCCCCTGACCGTCGGTCAGTCGACCCTCCTCGAGGATCTGCAGCAGCGAGTTGAAGATGTCGGGGTGCGCCTTCTCGATCTCGTCGAAGAGCACGACGCTGAATGGCTTGCGACGCACCTTCTCGGTGAGCTGGCCGCCCTCCTCGAAGCCGACGAAGCCGGGAGGGGCTCCGAACAGCCGCGAGACGGTGTGCTTCTCGCCGTACTCGCTCATGTCGAGCGAGATCAGCGCGTCCTCGTCGTCGAACAGGAACTCCGCGAGCGCCTTGGCGAGCTCGGTCTTTCCGACGCCCGTGGGGCCGGCGAAGATGAACGACCCGGACGGGCGCTTGGGGTCCTTGAGGCCGGCGCGCGTGCGGCGGATGGTCTTCGCGAGCACCGAGATCGCCTCGTGCTGACCGATGACCCGCTGGTGCAGCGCGTCCTCCATGAAGATGAGACGGGCCGACTCCTCTTCGGTGAGCTTGAACACCGGGATCCCGGTGGCGTTCGCGAGCACCTCGGCGATGACGCCCTCGTCGACGGTGCCGGATGCGGCCACGTCGCCCGAGCGCCACTGCTTCTCGAGGCGCAGGCGCTCGCCGAGCAGGCGCTTCTCCTCGTCGCGCTTGGTGGCGGCGAGCTCGAAGTCCTGGTTCTCGATCGCCGACTCCTTCTCGGCGCGCACCCCCGCGATCTTCTCGTCGAACTCGCGCAGCTCGGGCGGGGCGGACAGGATCGAGAGGCGCAGGCGGGCGCCCGCCTCGTCGATCAGGTCGATGGCCTTGTCGGGCAGGAAGCGGTCCTGCACGTAGCGGTCGGCGAGGTTCGCGGCGGCGACGATCGCGCCATCCGTGATCGACACCTTGTGGAAGGCCTCGTACTTGTCGCGCAGGCCCTTGAGGATGTTGATCGTCATCGGCAGGCTCGGCTCCGCCACCTGCACGGGCTGGAAGCGGCGCTCGAGCGCGGCGTCCTTCTCGAAGTGCTTGCGGTACTCGTCGAGGGTCGTGGCGCCGATGGTCTGCAGCTCGCCGCGGGCGAGCAGCGGCTTCAGGATGTTGGCGGCGTCGATCGCGCCCTCGGCGGCACCCGCGCCGACGAGGGTGTGGATCTCGTCGATGAAGGTGATGATGTCGCCGCGCGTGCGGATCTCCTTGGTGACCTTCTTGAGGCGCTCCTCGAAGTCTCCGCGGTAGCGGGAGCCGGCGATGAGCGAGCCGAGGTCGAGCGTGTAGAGCTGCTTGTCCTTCAGCGTCTCGGGCACGTCTCCGCGCACGATCGCCTGGGCGAGGCCCTCCACGACGGCGGTCTTGCCGACGCCGGGCTCGCCGATCAGCACGGGGTTGTTCTTGGAGCGGCGGGAGAGGATCTGCATGACCCGCTCCATCTCCTTCTCGCGCCCGATCACCGGGTCGAGCTTGCCCTCGCGCGCGGCCTGGGTGAGGTTGCGCCCGAACTGGTCGAGGATCTGGCTGCCCTTGTCGCTCTGGGCCTGCTCGCTGCCGCCGACGGCGACCTGCTCCTTGCCCTGGTATCCGCTGAGCAGCTGGATGACCTGCTGGCGCACGCGGTTGAGGTCGGCGCCGAGCTTGACGAGCACCTGGGCGGCGACGCCCTCGCCCTCGCGGATGAGGCCGAGCAGGATGTGCTCGGTGCCGATGTAGCTGTGGCCGAGTTGCAGCGCCTCGCGCAGGCTCAGCTCGAGCACCTTCTTGGCGCGCGGGGTGAAGGGGATGTGGCCGGTCGGCTGCTGCTGACCCTGGCCGATGATGTCCTGCACCTGCTCGCGCACCGCGTCGAGCGAGATGCCGAGCGACTCGAGCGCCTTCGCGGCGACGCCCTCACCCTCGTGGATGAGGCCGAGCAGGATGTGCTCGGTGCCGATGTAGTTGTGGTTGAGCATCTTGGCCTCTTCCTGGGCCAGGACGACCACCCGACGGGCTCGGTCGGTGAAACGCTCGAACATTCTCTACTCCTCGCGCCGCGACCACGGATGCCGCGGCGATACATCGAGGGTAACGACGGGGGCCTCCCGCGGATGCCCCTGTTCGCCATGGGCGCACCCTGCGCTTGCGCTCCTTATCGACATTCGTTATGTTAACGACATTCGATAAGAAAGGGGAGGCGGATGACTGCCACCACCACGAGCGCGGGACTCGGGCTCGGAGACCGGATCGCCTTCGGGGTCATCGCCGGGCTGGCCGGTGTGCTCGGTCTGCTGACCGTCGCCGACGGCGTGTGGCGCACCATCGCGCTCGCGATCGGCGACGGACCCGTCGACCTCATCGCCTTCGCCCCGCTGCCCGGCAACGTCGGGAGCATCACGGGCGCCACCGTGACCTCGGACGCGGTGGGCGACGGAAGCCGCGCGCTGCTGGTGACGGCATCCGCGATCTCGCTGCTCGTCGCGGCCGCGATCAGCGGTGCCGTCGTCGCGTTCCTCGCCATGACGGCTCGCGGCACCCCGTTCCACCGCATCCTCTTCCCGATCATGCTCGTCACGGGCTCGGCCATGTCGTTCGGCGGGATGCTCGCGGCCGGACTCGACGGCCTCGGCCGGATGATGGCGGGGGGCGATCTCGGCGAGCCGTACCGGATGGCCTTCGAGCTGCAGCTCGGGCCCTGGGCGTTCGGGTTCGTCGTGCTCGTGGCCGCCTATGTGCTTCGCGCCGGCACCCGGCTGCAGCGCGACACCGAGGGGCTCGTCTGATGGCCCCCGCCGAAGCCGACGAGGAGGGGCGCATCCACTGCCGCCTCGACGAGCTGCTCGAGGAGCGCGGCATGACGCTGACCCGGCTGTCGGAGCTCGTGGGGGTGAGCCTGGTCAACCTCTCGGTGCTCAAGAACGACCGTGCCCGCGCCATCCGCTTCTCGACCCTCACCGCGATCTGCGAGGCCCTCGACTGCCAGCCGGGCGACCTCCTCGTGCTGCGGGTCTGAGCCGGGAGACCGCACACCTGACGCCGGGACCGCCCCTGCGGGGATCGGATGCGCGGTCTCGGCGGAGCGTAGGGTCAGGGCATGAGCAACCTGGAGCGGGACCCGCAGGAGCTGGTGTGCGTCGCGGATGCCGACGGCGCGGGCGTCGAGGTGCTCGAGCCCCGCGAGGTGCCGCTCGGCGGCCCGCGGGCCCTGCTCGTGCGGCGCACGCTGCCGCAGCGCAGGCGCAGCCTGATCGGCGCTTGGTGCTTCGTGGACTCCTACGGCCCGACGCCGGCGCCGCGGGCGGGCGTCATGGACACGCCGCCGCATCCGCACACCGGACTGCAGACGGTCAGCTGGCTGTACGAGGGGCAGATCGAGCACCGCGACTCCACCGGCGCCCACCAGCTCATCGACCCCGGGCAGGTGAACCTCATGACGGCGGGGCGCGGCATCCAGCACTCCGAGGTGTCGACGACGGCCGCCACGACCCTGCACGGCGTGCAGCTGTGGACGGCGCTGCCGGAGGCGCACCGCGGCGTCGCGCCGTTCTTCGAGCATCACGTGGCGGATGTCGCCGCCGTCGGCGAGGCGACGCTGCGGGTGTTCGTCGGCTCCTGGCTCGGCGTGACCTCACCGGTCACGGCCTACACGCCGCTCGTCGCGGCCGAGCTGGAGCTCCCAGCCGGGGCGTCCGTGGAGGTGCCCGCCGACCCCTCGTTCGAGTACGGGCTCGTGGTGGACCATGAGCCGGCCCGGCTGCAAGGCGCCGAGGTGCCGGCCCACCACCTGGGTGTCGTGCCGACGGGCACGGAGACGCTGCGCGTCGAGGCGGTCGGTGGCCCCTTGCGCGTGCTGCTCATCGGGGGCGCCCCGCTCGAGGAGCCCATCGTCATGTGGTGGAACTTCGTGGGCCGCGGCCACGAGGAGATCGTGGCGTGGCGCGAGCGGTGGCAGTCCGAGGTGATCGCCCCGGATGGGGACCGTGCCGGCCTGTTCGGCCACGTCGACGGCTACGAGGGCCCGGCACTGCCTGCGCCCGAGCTGCCGAACGTGCGGCTGCGCCCGCGCGACTGACGGCGGGCCGCATCCGCCTGGCTGGTTGCTCCTGCTCGTGCTCCTGCTCCTGCTCCTGCTCCCAAATCAAGGAGTTTCCCTCCCGAATCACGGAGCCGATGCGACGCATGTGACTCCTGAGCCTCATCCGTCACTCCCGTAACGCGAACTCCTTGATTCGGGAGGGAAGCTCCTTGATCTGGGAGACGACGGGAGGCGGGGTCGACTCAGGCGCCCGGCTGCGAGGCGCGAGCCGCCGCCCGGCGCGCGCGCTCCTCGGCCTCGAGCTCGGCGTACGCCTTCCGCTCGGTTCGGTCGGCGCGGATGATCGCGCGCATGATGAACCAGAACACGAGACCCAGCGCGATGGTGGGCACGACGGAGAAGATCGCGTTTCCCCAGAAGTCGGTGGGCATGCCGACAGCCTACGACGCCGGGCTCAGCGCGGGCTGAGCACGACCACGAGCACGGCGGCCACGACGATCAGGGCGAGTCCGCCGTACATGACGAGACGCGAGGTGCGGCGGTCCATCAGCCCGCCTTCGCCAGGATGCCGGCGACACCCGTCGCGACCAGTCCGATCCCCACGGCGGCGGCCACGATCCACACGACGACGCGCGTCGCGGTGAGCGGCGGACGGCCTCCGGGCAGCGGTTCGGGCACGGATGCACCCTATCGCTCCCCACCGAGAGCGGCCGAGGCTCAGCGGCGCCGCACCACGAGGAACCGGATGACGCCCGCCGCCACCGCGAGCAGCACGAGCAGTCCGAGGCCCCCGAGCAGCCAGCCGATCGGGAGGCCGTCGTCCGCGACGGGCTCCGCATCCGGGGTGTCGCCGCCGGCCTCCGCTCCGCCGCCGGATGCCGTGCCGCCGCTGCCGCCGCCCGCGGGCTCGCCGGCACCACCGTCTCCCGTGCCGTCCGGCGCGGGCTCCACGACATCCGCGTCACCCGTTCCGGCCGAGCCGCCGTGACCGCGGTGGCCGCCGTTCGCCGCGGGCGGCGGCGTCACGGGGGCCGCGCCCACGACGAACCGGCCGACGGACGACCACGCCCCGGGATCGGCACCGGCGAACAACGTGTCGAAGCCGATGCCGCGCACCTGCCAGTAGTGCGTGCCGTCATCGAGCGACATCGGCAGCACGAACGCACCGTCGCTGCACGGGAAGTCGGGATCGTCGACATCGATCTGGAGGACATCGCGCAGCACGGCGCAGTCGAGCGCCGCGTCGAGGTCGCTCAGCCGGATGCCGTCGGGGATCTCGGTGGCGTCGCCCAGCAGCACGAGCGCCGCGAGCATCGGATCGAGCAGCGGGAACACCTCCACCACGTCGGGCACGAGACCGCCGTCCGGCCCGAGGGTCGGATCGGACGAGACCCGCAGCTCCCAGAACACCGCCGAGGGATCATCCCGCCAGGAGAACGCGACCCCGTCGCCGCGCACGTAGGCGCCGGCGGCGGGCGCGAGCAGCGTCGGCGCCGAGGGGACGCCGAACCGCAGGAAGGTGAGACGCTCGCTCCAGCCGGTCAGGGTCGAGCCCGCGACCTCGTGATCGAGCTCGGCACGCAGCCGCACCGAGATCGTGCCGGTCGGGAATCCCGGAGGCAGGGTGACGGTCGCATCGGTCTCGGCACCGTCCACATCCTGCTCGAAGACGACGGGCGCGCCCGCGGCATCCGCCCCGGTCACCTGGATGCGGTACGAGACGACGTCGGGCACCGCTCCCCATTCCAGGTCGATGCTGCCGCCCACGATGCGGCAGCCGCACGCGTCGTCGAGCTGCGGTGCGCCGAGCACCGAAACCTCGGCGACGTCGCTCCAGTCGCCGGGGTTGCCCACGGCATCGATGCCGCGCACCCGCCAGAACCAGATGCCGTCGAGCGGGGCCGGAAGGATCGCGGTCGTGGTCGACGCCGCGACGAGGTCCGCGCTGTCCAGCTGCCACGGGTCCTCGGCGATCTGGTACTCGTACGACACGGCGTCGGCCACCGACGACCAGCTGAGGGCGGACGGGCGGTCCCACGACTCGCCGTCCGGGGAGAGCCCCGTCGGAGCATCCGGCCCCGTCACGTCGAGATCGACCACCACAGGGGTCGTCATGCCCACGTTGCCGACCTCATCCGCCGCCGACACGGTGACGCAGTACTCCCCGTCCACGAGGGTGGGGGGCAGCTCGAGCGACCAGCTCGCGCCCGTGACGGTCGGCGAGCCCAGGATCTCGGTGCTCGAGCAGGCGCCGTCGAGGTACTCCGCGAACATCACGCGGAGCCACGCGATGCCCGACACCGCATCCGCGACGGTGCCGGTGAGCGTCGTGGCACGCGGGAGGGTCGTGGGCGGCGGCGGGTCGAGCGTCACCACGGGAGCCGCGGCGTCGGCGGTGACGTTCGCCGTCACCGTGCGGGAGCGCCCCGCGCCGTCGGTGCCGGTCACCTCGACGGTGTGCGCCGATCCGTCCGCCCAGGGGGTCGCTGGTGCATAGGGGAACGTGGTGCCCGAGTACCCGCCCTCGTCGCGGATGACCGTGCCGTCGACGGAGACCCGCCACGACATCCGCTCGACGCCCTGATACCCGATGGTCACGAGGCCGGCGCCCACCCGCGCGCCGTCGACCGGGGAGACCAGCTGCACATCCGGCTCGGCGATCGAGACGCCGAACGATCGCGTCACGGACGCGGGGTTGCCGCTCGTGTCGACCGCGTTGATCGTGAGCGAGTAGCTGCCATTGGCGAGATCGCCGACGAGCAGGTTGACGCTCGCCTGACCCGCCCCGGTTCCCGTGAACAGCGAGATGCCGTTGCGGATCACCTCCCACGAGGCGACGCCGACGTCGTCCGCGGTGGTGAAGGTCACCCATCCGCCGCTCGCGCCGAAGACGGTGCCGTCGGCGGGCGAGTCGATCGTGATGGTCGGCGGCGTGTTGTCCGCTGCGTAGGCGGCCGGCGCCGCGGCGAGCGCGGAGGAGGAGGCGAGGACGGTCGCCGCGAGGGCGGCGAGAGCACGGCGGCTGGCGGTTCGCATGGGCGCTTCGTTCTGCTCGGGTCTGCCGCCCGGCGACGACGCCGCACGACGAGCGCGCTGTGGGGAACGCGCCCCACCGAAAAGGTAGCGACGCGCGCCCTCGCCGCGGAACGCGTCGCGACCCCCAAAGCAGGGGGTTCGACCGCGCTACTTGACGAGCGGGAAGAGGATCGTCTCGCGGATGCCGAGACCCGTGATCGCCATCAGCAGCCGGTCGATGCCCATGCCCATGCCGCCCATCGGGGGCATGCCGTGCTCCATCGCCCGCAGGAACTCCTCGTCGAGGCGCATCGCCTCGTCGTCGCCGCGGGCCGCGAGCTTCGCCTGCTCGACGAAGCGCTCGCGCTGGATGACGGGGTCGACGAGCTCCGAGTAGCCCGTCGCGAGCTCGAAGCCGCGCACGTACAGGTCCCACTTCTCGACGACGCCGGCGATCGAGCGGTGATCGCGCACGAGCGGCGAGGTGTCGACGGGGAAGTCCATCACGAAGGTGGGCCGCACGAGGTCACCCTTCACGAAGTGCTCCCAGAGCTCCTCGACGTACTTGCCGTGGGTGGCGAGCTTCACCTCGACGCCTTCGCGCTCGGCGAGCGCCTCGAGCTCGGCGAGCGGCGTCTGGGGGGTGATGTCGACACCGGATGCCGCGGAGAGCGATCCGTACATCGAGATCCGGTCCCACTCGCCGCCGAGGTCGAACTCCGTGCCATCGGCCCAGGTCACGATGTGCGAGCCCGATACCGCGACGGCGGCGTTCTGGATGAGCTCCTGGGTGAGGTCGGCGATCGTCGTGTAGTCGCCGTAGGCCTGGTACGCCTCGAGCATCGCGAACTCGGGGCTGTGGGTGGAGTCGGCGCCCTCGTTGCGGAAGTTGCGGTTGATCTCGAACACGTGGTCGATGCCGCCGACCGCCGCGCGCTTCAGGAACAGCTCGGGCGCGATGCGCAGGTAGAGCTCGGTGTCGAAGGCGTTCGAGTGGGTGACGAAGGGGCGCGCCGAGGCGCCGCCGTGCATCGTCTGCAGCATCGGGGTCTCGACCTCGAGGAAGCCGTGGGACGCGAAGGTCGCCCGGAGCGAGGCGACGGCCTTGGCGCGTGCCACGACGGTGGTGCGGGCCTGCTCGCGCACGATCAGGTCGAGGTAGCGCTGCCGCACCCGGGTCTCCTCCGAGAGCTCGGAGTGCAGGTTCGGCAGCGGCATGATCGCCTTCGACGCGATCCGCCACTGGGTCGCCATGATCGAGAGCTCGCCCCGGCGGGAGGAGATCACCTCGCCCGCGACGAAGAGGTGGTCGCCCAGGTCGACGAGCTCCTTCCAGCGCTGCAGCGACTCCTCGCCCACCTCGGCGAGCGAGACCATCGCCTGGATGCGCGACCCGTCGCCCGCCTGCAGCGCCGCGAAGCACAGCTTGCCGGTGTTGCGCAGGTGCACGACGCGACCGGCGACGCCGACCTCGACGCCCGTGGCGGCATCCGGCTCGAGCTCGCCGAAGCGGGCTCGCACCTCGGGGATGGTCGTCGTGATGGGCAGCACGACGGGGTAGGCGCCGTCGCCCTCGGCGATGAGGCGCTCGCGCTTCGCGAGACGCACGGCCTTCTGCTCGGCGATCTCTCCCTCGTCCAGCTCGGGACGGCGCTCGATCGTCGGCTCGGCGGGGGTCGTGCCGCCGTCGGGGGCTGCGGGGGTCTCGCTCACGGATGCTCGCTCAGTTCAGGTGGATGGCGTCGTTGTCGATGAGGCGGGTCGCCCCCAGCCGCGCGGCGACGAGCACGCGGGCGGGGCCCCGATGATCGTCGGCGACCGGCCGGAAGCTCCGCGGGTCGACGATCTCAAGGTAGTCGAGTTCGATGCGCGGCTCCTGCCGCAGGAGCGCCAGCGCGGCGTCCCGTGCCGCGGGGGAGCCCCCGGATGCTGCGGAGCCGGCCGCCGCGAGCGCGCGGTGCAACACGGGCGCCGCCGCCCGCTCCTCGGGCGAGAGGTAGCGGTTGCGGCTCGAGAGGGCGAGCCCGTCGGCCTCGCGCACGGTCGCGACGGGCTCGATGCGGGAGGCGATGTCGAGGTCGCGCACCATGCGCTGCACGAGGAACAGCTGCTGCGCATCCTTCTGGCCGAAGAGCGCCACCTCGGGGCGCACGATGCCGAGCAGCTTCGCGACGACCGTGAGCATCCCGTCGAAGTGGCCGGGGCGGGAGGCGCCCTCGAAGAGCCCCGCGACCGGGCCGCCGCTCACCGTGATCTGCGGGGCGCCGTCCGGGTACATCTCGGCGACCGACGGGGCGAAGACGCAGTCGACGCCGTGCCCGGTGAGGGAGGCGAGGTCGGAGGCGAGGTCGCGCGGGTAACGGTCGAGGTCCTCGGCGGGCCCGAACTGCAGCGGGTTGACGAAGATCGACACGACGACGGTCGGCGCGAGCTCGGACGCGCGCGCGACGAGCGCGAGGTGTCCCTCGTGCAGGGCGCCCATCGTCGGCACGAGCGCCGTGCGCGCCCCATCGAGCCGGGCGCGCAGCTCGGCGACGGTCGTGACGACGGAGGGCTGGGCCACGGAGGTCAAGGCTAGCGCGGGCGAGGGCGTGGTTATCCACAGAGAGGGCGACCGTCGTCCGCCGCGCCTCCGCCTGTGGCACGATCGCAGGTTGTGACACAATTGCGTACATGGGCACCCGGTCTCTGCGTTCCTTCCGCGATCACCTCGCCGACGCGTTCGACCAGGTCGAGCGCGAGCATGAGCGCATCGTGGTGACCCGCAACGGCAAGCCTGCCGCGGTGCTCATCAGCATCGACGACCTCGCCCAGCTGGAGGAGACCGCCGACGTGCTCTCGGATCCGGCGGCACTCGCCGACATCGCCGAAGGGCGCACGGCGTACGCCCGCGGCGACGTCATCCGCGGCGCCGACGCGGTACGCGCGCTGAGGCGCGGGGCGTGACGGAGCCGTACGAGCTCGTCCTCACCCCGCCAGCGATCCGCGCGATCCAGAACGGCCTGCCGGAGACCGTGGCCGCAGCCGTCCTCGAGTTCCTCACGAACGCGTTGCCGGCCAACCCCCGGCGCGTCGGCAAGCCGCTTCGCGGGTCGCTGAGCGGGGTGTTCTCGGCCAGGCGGGGCACCTATCGCGTGCTCTACGAGATCGACGAGCACGAGCACGCCGTCGTCGTACTGCGCGTCGAGCACCGCCGCGACGCCTACCGGCCGCTCTGAGCGGACTCAGTCGCCGGATGCCGCGAGCGCGTTCTCGACAGCCGAGCGGATGAGGGGGCCGAGCACGCGCGAGGGCTGCTCGACGCCCGCTCGCCGCAGCTCGCCCACGAAGCCGGCCACGGCATCCGACGCGAAGGAGCGGGCCGCCGCGATCGCCGCGCCGTAGCGCGCGCGGTCCGCCTCGGCGACCACGACGGGCTCGGCGCCGAGCTCCACGACGAGCGCCTGGGCGATCGGCAGCACGACCGAGGGGGCGGTCACGGCGCACCACGACTCGCGCAGGCGCACGAGGTCGACGCTCGTGCCGGTGAACGCCATCGCGGGATGGATGGCGAGCGGGATCGCCCCGACGGCCGCCGCGGGCTGCAGCACCCCCGTGCCGTGGCCGGGCGCCGTGTGCACCACGAGCTGGCCCGCCTGCCAGGCCCCCGTCGCGGCGAGCCCCGCCACGAGGCCCTCGAGCTCGGAGTCCGGCACGGCCAGCAGCACGAGCTCGCTGCGCTCCACGACCTCGGGAACCGTGAGCACGGGCACCCCCGGCAGCAGCGCCTCCACGCGGTCGCGGCTCCCCTCCGACACCGTGGCGACGCCGACGATCGCGTGTCCCGCGCCGCCGAGCGCGGCGCCGAGAACCGGCCCCACCTGTCCGCCGCCGACGACGCCGACGCCGAGCCGGCCGTCGCGCGAGCTCACGCCCGACCCCTCACGCGGAGCCCCAGCGGTGCGAGCGGTCGTCGCGGATGGCGGCCACGCCGGCACGCGCCGCGCCCTCGAAGAGCGCCGCGGCATCCGCCACGTCGAGCGCGCCCACCTCGGCGGTGATCGGACCGGTCACGGTGTGCACGCGCGCGTGCGCGAGCCGCAGCAGGCGCTCGAGCGGCCCCTGCCGCACCGCCACGCTCTGGCTGCGGGCCGTCGGCACCACGGTGAGCGAGCGCCAGATCGCGCCGCGGCGCAGGATCACGGCATCCGGATGCACGAGGAAGCCGTTGCGCCTCCACGAGAACCAGCGCAGCAGCGCACCCCGGCGCGGCGAGGTCGTGAAGCCGTCGCCCGGATGCGCGGCGGCGAGGCCGCCCTCGACGAGCAGACGCGTCTCGTCGGTCACCAGGTCCGGCAGCACGAGCTCGAGCACCTTGAGCACCTCGGCCCGCGAGCCGACCGGCAGGATCGTCGTGTTGTGCTGCCCGGCCGCGCCCTTGGCGCTCGAGTGCGAGGCGAGGTTCACCCGCACGGTCCACCAGTCGAAGGGCCGCCACAGCAGCTCCTGGGTGATCTGCACCGCGTGGATGCGCCCCGGAGGGGTCGTCTCGTTGCTCGTCGAGAGCAGCCCGAAGCCGACCCGCACCCCGTCGGGCGTCGCCGCGATCGAGTAGCGCAGCGACTTCACGACGCGGTTCACGAGGAAGGAGCCGAGACCGAAGGCCGCCGGGATGAGACCGAAGAAGACGTAGCCCCCGGCCCGGGTCGTGGTGGCCAGCACGATGGCGACCGCCACGATCACGAGGAACCACAGCGCGCTGACGCTCAGCAGCGTCGAGCCGACGAGGCGTCCGGCGTGCATCTCCACGACCGACTCGGGCTTCGCGAGCGCGGGATCGAGCTCGGGTGCCGCGAACTCCTCGAGCCGCTGGCGCGCGAACTCGCCGATGCCCGTCGCGCCGGATGCGGTGGGCGCGGCATCCGCCGACGCCCGTGCCTGCGCCCGGATGCCGGACGCCCGCCGCAGGATCTCGGCCCGCAGGCCGTCGGCGTTCGCCCCCGAGAGGTAGGCGAGCTGCATGTTGGCGTCGGAGCCGGCCGCGCTGATCTCGAGCCGCGCCGCCCCGAAGATGCGGGCCAGCACGGGTCGCGCGACGTTGATGCCCTGCACGCGGTCGAGCCGCGCCTTGCGGTGCGAGCGGAAGATCACGCCCGAGCGCACCTCGACCACCTCATCCGTCACGCGGAAGGTGTGCATGCGCCAGGAGAGCCAGAACAGGGCGATGATCACGATGAGCAGCACCGCGATCCCGATCAGCACGAGCAGGAGGTAGCGGTCGAGCGCGATCGTGACCGGGTCCTCGTCGCAGAAGCGGGGCGGGCATCCGCCACCCGGGATGAACAGCTCGATGAGCCGCTCCCGCAGGTTCGCGACGATGATGCCGAGGATCGCGATGAACGCGATCCCGCCGCGCAGCAGCGGCGTGGCCGGATGGAGCCGGTGCCACTCGCCGTCGGCGAGCTGTGTCACAGCCCGGCCCGCCGGGTCTCCGCGACCGCCACCAGGTGGTCGCGCAGCAGCTCCGCATCCTCCAGGGGGAGGCCCGGGATGACGACACCGGTCGCGGCCGCCGCCGTGACGAGCTTGAGCTCGGAGAGGCCCAGCGCGCGGGCGAGCGGGCCGCGCGTGATGTCGACGAGCTGCATCCGCCCGAAGGGCACCGCCACGAAGCGCTGGAACATGATGCCGCGCCGGAACAGCAGGTCGTCGTCGCGCAGCAGATAGCCGATCGAGCGCACCCGGCGCGGGGTGAGCGCCACCACGACGAGCGAGACGACGCCGACGACGGCGGTCAGCAGCCACCACCACTCGCCCCAGCCGAAGAGCCACACGGGGGCCGAGGAGGCGGCCGTCACGAGGGCGCCCGTCACGAGGTTGCCGACGAGGTCGACCACGATGTACTTCGGCGAGACGCGGCGCCAGGCGCCCGGGTCCTGATCGATCCGGCTCGCGAGGGAGGGCGAGGATGCGGGGGCGTCGTCGGTCACGGATCCACGCTACCCGCTCAGGCCGCGGGCGCTCCGGTGGGGTGATCGTCGTCGTCGGGCGGCACGATGCACATGCCCTCCGCGACGAGGCCCGCGACGAGCAGCGCGACCGATCCGACGACCATCGCGAGCGCCGCCCACAGCGTGCCCGCCACCGCGACGGGACGCACGAGCAGCTCCACGAGCACGCCGAGGCCGCCGCCCGTGAGGAGCGCGCCCGCGAAGGCGCACGCCTTCGCCACGAGCACCACGCGGGTCGCGTAGAAGGGGTCGACGCGACGGCGGGTGCGGTCGCGCGTCGCCCGCCGGATGGGCACCGCGAGCGCCACCACGATGCCGCCGATCAGCACGAGGGTCGCCGACAGGGTGAGCTGCGGCACGAGCTTGGCGTAGCCGAGCACGCCCAGCCCGAGCTGCAGCAGGAACGCGACGATCGCCCCTCCCGCCGCGAGCAGGAGCAGCGGAGCCGGTCGCGTGCGCTTCACGCCCCGCCCCCGTCAAGGGCGGCGAGCAGCGCGTCGGCGCGTCCGCGGCCCGGTACCTCGGCATCCGGGTCGACCGCGAGCCAGGGCCGCAGCACGAAGTCCCGCTCGTGGGCGCGCGGATGCGGCAGGATCAGCTCGGGGTCGGCCTGCGCGAGCTCGCCGTACGCCACGAGGTCGAGGTCGAGCGTGCGGTCGCCCCAGCGCTCGAGGCGCTCGCGGCCGTGGGCGTCCTCGATGCCGTTCAGCACGGCCAGCAGCGCACGCGGGGCGAGGGTCGTGTCGACCAGCGCGACGGTGTTGAGGTAGGCGGGGGCGTCGTGGTCGACGCCGTGCGGGCGCAGCGCGGGGGTCTCGATCGCCGGCGCGATCGCGACCAGCTCGACGCCCTCGGCCCCGGCGAGCTCCTCGGCGGCCGCCGCGAGCGTGGCCGCGCGGTCCCCGAGGTTCGCGCCGAAGGCGACGACGGCACGGACGGTCCGCCGCCCGGCGCTCACGCGCGCTCCCGGCGGACGGTGACGCTCACATCCGCGAACGGCACCTGGATGGGCGCGCCCGGCTTGTGCACCGTGACGGTCGTCGACTCCACCGCCGGGTAGCCGAGCACGAGCCGCGCGACGCGCTCGGCGACCGTCTCGATGAGGTCGACGGGATCGGACTCGACGGCCGCGACGATCCGGCTCGCGAGCTCGCCGTAGTCCACGGTGCGCGCCAGCTCGTCGCTCTCGGATGCCGCCGCGAGCGGCAGCCGCAGCACGACGTCGACGACGAACAACTGTCCCTCGACGCGCTCCTCGGGCAGCACGCCGTGGTAGCCGATGGCGCGCAGCCCGGTGAGGGCGATCTCGTCACTCGCGGTCAACTCGAGCCTCCTGATTCCCAGTTCTGCCAGACGTCGAGCGCGAGCCGGGTCGCGGCGACGTCGTGCACGCGCACCCCCCACGCCCCCGAGCGGGCCGCGAGGGCGCTGATCGTCGCGGTCGGGGCGTCGCGCTCCTCGTGCGGGGCGCCCTCCGGCAGCAGCGGGCCGAGGAACCGCTTGCGCGAGGCGCCCACGAGCACCGGCGCGAGGGTCGTGAGCTCCTCGAGCCGGTTCAGCAGCTCCCAGTTGTGCGCGGCCGTCTTCGCGAAGCCGAGACCCGGGTCGACGATGAGCTGCTCGGGCCGCACGCCCCGCACGACGAGCTCGGCGATGCGGCCCTTCAGCTCGGCGCGCACCTCCGACACGACGTCGATGTACTCGGGCTCGGCATCCGCGCCGCCGCGCCAGTGCATGACCACGAAGCGCACGCCGGTCTCGGCGATGACCGCCGCCATCCGGGGATCGGAGAGCCCGCCCGAGACGTCGTTGACCATGGTCGCGCCCGCCGAGGTGGCGGCGAGCGCCGTCGCCGCGTTGCGGGTGTCGATCGACACCGGGATGCCCTCGTCCACGAGCGCCCGCACCACGGGCAGCACACGACGCTGCTCCTCGTCGGGGTCGATGGCGCGCGCGCCGGGGCGCGTCGACTCCCCGCCCACGTCGATCCAGTCGGCACCGGATGCGCGCATCCGCGCCGCGTGCGAGACGGCGTCGTCGAGCCTCTCGAACCTGCCGCCGTCGCTGAAGGAGTCCGGGGTCACGTTGAGGATCCCGAGGATCGCGGTCACGGCGCCTCCGCCGCTGCGCGCCCGGCACCCGAGCCGAGCGCGGCGAGCACGCCCGCCTGGGCGGCAGGATCGGCGAGGGTGCCGCGGCTCGCGACCGTCAGGGTCGTCGACTCGGGCTGGCGGGGACCGCGGGCGGTCACGCATCCGTGCCGGGCGTCGAGCACCACGAGCACCCCGCGGGGGGCGAGCCCCTCCTCGAGCGCGTCGGCGATCTGCTCCCCGAGGCGCTCCTGCAGCTGCGGGCGCGCGCTCAGCGTCTCGACCACGCGCGCGAGCTTGCCGAGGCCGACGAGCCGCTCACCCGGTGCATAGGCGAGGTGCGCGACGCCCGCGAAGGGCAGCAGGTGGTGCTCGCAGGTCGAACGGAAGGCGATGTCGCGCACGAGCACCAGGTCGCCGGTCGCCTCGACGTCGTCGGCGAACGCCGTCGTCGGGGCGAGGTGGGCGAGCGGGTCCTCGCCCACGCCCGCGAACAGCTCCGCATACGACGACGCCACCCGCTGCGGGGTCTCGACGAGCCCCGGGCGATCCGGGTCCTCGCCGATCGCGCGCAGCAGCTCGACGACGGCCGCCTCGATGCGCTCCGAGTCGATCGCCACGGCAGCGCCTACGCGGGGGCGATGCCCGGCGTCTGCCGCGGGCGCGGGGTGCGCTTCGGCTTGACCGGCGGGTCGGAGTCCACGCCCGCGTCGACCGCACCCGGGTCGACGGGAGCGGTGGCGGCGATCTGGATCGGCGGGAGGTCGCTGATCGGGCGGCTCTCGCTCGAGAGCCACTGCGGGCGCTCGGGCAGCTTCCGCACGTCGGCGAAGATCTCGGCGAGCTGGTTGTGGTCGAGGGTCTCCTTCTCGATCAGCTCGCGGGCGAGCGCGTCCAGGATGTCGCGGTTGTCGCTCAGCACCTGGTACGCCTCGTCGTGCGCCTGCTCGATGAGCGCGCGCACCTCCTCGTCGACCTTCTCGGCCACGTCCTCCGAGTAGTCGCGCTGGTGGCCCATGTCGCGCCCGAGGAACACCTCGCCCTGCGACTGGCCGAGCTTGACCGCGCCGATGTTGGCGCTCATGCCGTACTCGGTGACCATCTTGCGGGCCGTCGCGGTGGCCTTCTCGATGTCGTTCGACGCCCCGGTCGTGGGGTCGTGGAACACGATCTCCTCGGCCACGCGGCCGCCCATCGCGTAGGTGAGCTGGTCGAGCAGCTCGTTGCGGGTGACCGAGTACTTGTCCTCGAGGGGCAGCACCATCGTGTAGCCGAGGGCGCGACCGCGGGGCAGGATGGTGACCTTCGTCACGGGGTCGGTGTGGTTCATCGCCGCCGCCGCGAGCGCGTGACCGCCCTCGTGGTAGGCCGTGATGAGCTTCTCCTTGTCCTTCATGACGCGCGTGCGGCGCTGCGGACCGGCCATCACGCGATCCACGGCCTCGTCGAGGGCGCGGTTGTCGATGAGCTGGGCGTTGCTGCGCGCCGTGAGGAGGGCGGCCTCGTTGAGCACGTTCGCGAGGTCGGCACCCGTGAAGCCGGGGGTCTTGCGGGCGAGCACCTCGAGGTCGACGCTCTTCGCCATCGGCTTGCCCTTGGCGTGCGTCTCGAGGATCTTCTCGCGGCCCTTCAGGTCGGGGGCGTCGACGCCGATCTGGCGGTCGAAGCGGCCCGGGCGCAGCAGGGCGGGGTCGAGGATGTCGGGGCGGTTCGTCGCCGCGATGAGGATGACGTTGGTCTTCGGGTCGAAGCCGTCCATCTCCACCAGCAGCTGGTTGAGGGTCTGCTCGCGCTCGTCGTGCCCGCCGCCGAGGCCGGCGCCGCGGTGGCGGCCGACCGCGTCGATCTCGTCGACGAAGATGATCGCCGGCGCGTTCTGCTTGGCCTGCTCGAAGAGGTCGCGCACGCGGCTCGCGCCGACGCCCACGAACATCTCCACGAAGTCCGATCCGGAGATCGAGTAGAACGGCACGCCCGCCTCGCCCGCGACCGCGCGCGCGAGCAGCGTCTTGCCGGTGCCGGGGGGGCCGTAGAGCAGCACGCCCTTCGGGATGCGCGCCCCGACCGCCTGGAACTTCGACGGGTCCTTGAGGAAGTCCTTGATCTCCTGCAGCTCCTCGACCGCCTCGTCGGCGCCCGCGACATCCGCGAACGTCACCTTGGGGCTCTCCTTCGAGACGAGCTTCGCGCGCGACTTGCCGAACTGCATGACGCGGTTGCCGCCGCCCTGCATCGAGCTCAGCAGGAACCAGAAGATGACGCCGATGATGAGGAACGGGATCAGCACGCCGAGCATGCTCGTGAACCAGTTGGTCTGCGGCACCTCGTCGTCGAACTTCGCCTTCGAGGCGGTGATCGCCTCCACGACCTCCGTGCCGCGCGGGGCGACGTAGGAGAACTGCACCGCGGTGCCGAGCTCGACGCCGTCGATCGTGTAGGGCTTCGAGAGCGTGAGGTCGACGCGCTGCTCGCCGTCGACGATCTTGACCGCCTCGACGGTGTTGCCCTGCAGCAGCTCGAGACCCTGCTGGGTGGTGATCTGCTTGAACCCGGCGGCGGCCGCGAACAGGTTGAAGCCCACGATCAGGATGACCACACCGAGCACGATGTAGATCAGCGGGCCGCGGAGAATGCGCTTGAAGTCCATGTGAGAGCGGGCGTAGGCCCGGTCCTTCCTCTGAGACGTGACTGTCAGGCTACCGCCCGGCTCCTCGGCCCCGCCTGGATGTTCGCCGGAGGCTGATGCCCGCGGGAACCCCCAGCCCTCAGGAGTAGACGTGGGGGGCGAGGATGCCGACGGCGCGGAGGTTGCGGTACTTCTCGGCGTAGTCGAGGCCGTAGCCCACCACGAAGTGGTTGGGGATCTCGAAGCCCACGTACTTGACGTCGACGTCGACCTTCGCGGCCTCCGGCTTGCGCAGCAGCGCGCAGATCTCGACGGATGCGGCCCCGCGGCTCTCGAGGTTCTCCCGCAGCCACGAGAGCGTGAGCCCGGAGTCGATGATGTCCTCCACGATGAGCACGTCGCGCCCCGTGAGGTCGGTGTCGAGATCCTTCAGGATGCGCACGACGCCCGACGACTGGGTGCCGGCCCCGTAGGAGCTCACCGCCATCCAGTCCATCTCGATGTGCCGGCGCAGCTCGCGCGAGACATCCGCCATGACCATCACGGCGCCCTTCAGCACCCCGACGAGCAGCAGCTCACGACCCTCGTAGTCGCGCTCGATCTGGCGGCACAGCTCGGCGATCCGGTCGTGGATCTGGGCCTCGCTGAGCAGCACCTCGGTCAGGTCACCCTGGATGTCGGCCGGCTCCATGGAGACAGCCTACGGCGCAGCCGAGAACACCAGGCGACCGCCCGTCCGGGCCGCCGTGACGCCCGGCAGGTCGATCGGCCCCTGCCCGTGCCAGTCGGTCACGAGACGGGCGACGTCGAGGGTCTGGGCGCGGCTCAGCGCGACCCCGAACTCCGCGAGCACCACGTAGCGGATGATGCGCTGCCGCAGCGCCGCCGGGTTCGCCGCGAGCGCCGCGACCGACACCGCGATGCCCGCCTCCGCCGGTTCGCAGATGTCCTCGACGATCTCGTCGATCTGCTGCTGGAACGCCTCGGCGTCCTCCCGCGCCTGCTCGGCGGTGCGGGCGAGCGCCTCCGCGACGCCCGGCCCGAGCTCGGCCTCCAGCACCGGCAGCACCCGCTCGCGCACCCGCACCCGGGCGTAGGCGGGGTCGGCGTTGTGGGGGTCGTCCCACGGCTCGAGCCCCTCGTCGAGGCACGCCTGCCGCGTGGTCGAGCGGCGGATGCCGAGCAGCGGACGCCGGTGGCGTCCCGCCTCCGGCGCCATCCCCTGCAGGCTGGCCGCGCCGCTGCCGCGGGCGAGGCCCAGCAGCACCGTCTCGGCCTGGTCGTCGAGGGTGTGGGCGAGCAGCACCGCGGCGGCACCCGCCGCATCCGCCGCCGCGTCGAGCGCCGCGTAGCGCGCCTCCCGCGCAGCCGCCTCCGGCCCGCCGTCGGCACCCACCTCGACGCGCACCACGCGCACCGGGTCGAGGCCGAGTGCGCGCGCCTGCTCCGCCGCCCGGGCGGCCACCGCATCCGATCCGTCCTGCAGCGCGTGGTCGACGATCACCGCGCCCGCCCGCATGCCGGCCCGCGGCGCCTCGAACGCGGTCGCCGCGGCGAGCGCGAGCGAGTCGGCCCCGCCCGAGAGGGCGACGAGCACGAGCGGCCCCCCGTCGTCCCCGCTTCTTCTTCTCAGAAATGCAGGAGATTCCGCCGACGTGGCATCCTCATCCGCGACATCCCGGGCACCGTCGGGGGAGTCTCCTGCATTTCTGAGGGAGACCGGATGCTCGGGGGGCGAGAGCGGCGCGAGGTCGGCCAGCGCGGCGCGCACGGCTCGGCGGATGTCGGCGCGAGCGGGCGTCAGGCGGGGGCGCGGGGCGTCGAGAGGCATCGGCTAACGTTATTCCGCCCGCTGCAGCTGTGAACAGGAGACACCATGGCCGACTACGCCGCCGTCATCGAGATCCCCAAGGGGAGCCGCAACAAGTACGAGGTCGACCACGAGACCGGCCGCGTCTTCCTCGACCGCGTGCTGTTCACGGGCTTCGTGTACCCCACCGACTACGGCTTCTTCGAGAACACCCTCGGCCTCGACGGCGACCCGGTCGACGTGCTCGTGCTGCTCGAGTACCCCCTGTTCCCGGGCGTGGGCGTCAAGGTGCGCCCGGTCGGCGTCTTCAAGATGACGGATGACGGCGGCAGCGACGCCAAGGTCATCGCCGTGCCCGCCAAGGACCCGCGGTGGGCGCACATCCAGGACGTCGACGACATCCCGGAGTTCACCCGCAAGGAGATCGAGCACTTCTTCGAGCACTACAAGGACCTCGAGCCCGGCAAGTGGGTCAAGACCGAGGGCTGGGGCGACGCGGCCGAGGCCGAGGCGATCGTGCAGGCGGGCATCGCGGCCTACGTGCCGACGCACTGAGGATTCCCGCGCCGCGGTGATCAGCCGGTCGGGCGCCCCACGTACGGCACGAGGTCGCCCTTGCGGACCGGCACGATGCGCACCGGCACGCTCGGGTTCGGAGCCTCGATCATCATGCCGCCGCCCAGGTAGATCGTGACGTGATACTTGCGCGGCACGGCCGCCGATCCGCCGTCCGAGTAGAAGATGAGGTCGCCGGCCTGGGCCTCGCTGTAGGGCACGAGACGCCCCTGCGCCGCCATGTAGTTGTACTGGTCGGTCGAGCTGTGCGGTCCGATGTAGACGCCGACGGATGCATAGGACGCCTTGGTGAGGCCCGAGCAGTCCCACACGTCCGGGCCCATGCCGCCGAGCGCGTAGGGCTTGCCGAGCTGGGTCTTCGCGTAGGCGATCGCGCCCTCGACGGCCGAGCCGACGGGGGCCGGCGGATTCGGGTCGACGCCCGGAACGGTGCCCGAGCCCCCCGATCCGCCTGAACCCGAACCGCCCGAACCGCCCGAGCCGGGCGCGGGCTGCTGCGCCGCGACGCCCTCGGCGTACTGCTGCTCGAGCTCCGCCGTCGTGCCCTTGAGGCTCGCGAGCTGCGCGTACAGCACCGAGCGGTTCGCGGTCTGCGCCGCGACCTGGGCCTCGACGTCGGCCGCGGCCTGCTCCGCATCCGCCTGGGCGCGCTGGGCCACCTCGGCGCGCCGGCGGCGCTCGTCCTCGGCGACCTTCGCCTGATCGGCGAGCGAGCTCACCGCGCGCTTGTCGAACACCGCCTGCTCGACGAGCTTCGACGACGACTCGGTGAGCTTCGACATCGTGCCGAGCCGCGTGAGCAGCCGGTCCGCATCCGTCTCGGACGAGAACGCGAGCGCCATCGTCGGGTCGCCGGACCCCGTGCGCGCCAGGCGGCTGATGAGGCTCGCGGCGAGCCGCGCGGAGGCGTCGGCCCGCTTCTGGGCGTCGGCGAGCTGGTCGGCGAGCCGCGCGGTCGTGGCCTCCGCCGCGTCGAGGTCGCTCTGGGCGAGCAGCGCGTCCTCCGCCTTCTGCATCGCGACCTTGCTGAGCGCATCCGCCTGGGCCTGCAGCTCGGAGACGAGCTGCTCGAGCTTGGCGATCTCGGCCTTCTTGGCCGCCTCGCTCTGCTTGGCCGCCTGCACCTCCTGCCAGGTGGGGAAGTCGGGGCGCAGCACGGCGGTGGCGGGCGTGCTGCCCGTGGCGGTGAGGGCGAACGCCGCGGCGATCGACACGGCTGCCGTCGCCGCCTGCCCGATCGGGCGGCGGGATGCGGCGGCGCCCTTCTCCTGCTCAGCCAAGGGTGATCCCCTGGTTGCGCATGAACGGCACCGGGTCGGTGAGGGTCTCGCCGTTGACTCGCACGATGAAGTGCAGGTGGCATCCGGTCGAGTGGCCCGTCGTGCCGACGCGCGCGATGAGCTGGCCGGGTCCGACCTCCTGACCGATCGACACCCCGATCCCACCCGGCTGGATGTGGGCGTAACCGGTGTTGGTGCCGTCGCCGTTCTCGATGCGGATGTAGTTGCCCCAGGTGCCGAACCAGCCCGCGTAGACGACGGTGCCGGCGTGGGCGGCGTAGATCGGCGCACCGCATCCGGGCCCTGCGAGGTCGACGCCGGTGTGGAAGGCGCGCGAGCCGTTGATCGGGTCGATGCGCCAGCCGAAGCTCGACGAGATGTAGCCCGCGGCGGGACGCGCCCAACCGCTCGCGCTCACCTCGCCGGCCGCCCCCGAGCCCCACTTCTGCCGCAGGCCCTCGAGGTAGTCGGCCTCGGTCTGCTCGCGCTGCCCGCTGAGGAACGCGACGAGCGTCTCGGCCTTCGCCTTGGCGGCCTGCAGCTCGTCGAACTTCGTCTGCGCCTCGATGGCGGCGGCCTGGGCGATCTGGAACTTGTTCTCGGCGTCGATCCGCAGCTCTTCGAGCTTGGCCTGAGCCACCTTGGCCTGGTCGGCGAGCGAGGCGGCCGTCTGGGTGAGCTGCACGGTGCGCGCGTAGGCGGTGTCGGTGCGCTCCGACACCTTCTGCATGGCGCCGATCCGGTAGAGGTAGCCGTCGGCGTTGCCGGTGTCGCCGATGAGGCTCGCGGTGAGGTCGCGGCCGGAGCCCTGCCGCGCGAGGGCGGAGATGAGCTGCGCCGAGTCGCGCCGCGCCTTGTCGGCCGCCTCCCGCGCCGTGGTGGCCTGATCGAGGAGGTTCTGGGTGACGACGGCCTGCTCGTCGAAGGCCTGCTGCGCGTCGGCGTACTCGGTGCCGCGCTTCTCGGCCTCGGCCTGCGTGCGGTCGACCTCGGCCTGGGCGCTCACGATGCTCGCGTTGAGGCTGGCGAGCTGCGCCTTGGCGCTGGCCTCGTCGCGCTTGGCGGCCTGCACGTCGGCCCAGCTCGGGAAGTCGGCCGGTGCCGCGACAGCGGGCTGGATGCCCAGGGTCACGCTGAGGAGCACGGATGCGGTGGCCGCGACCACCCCGGTCGCGCGCGATCCTGCGCGGCTCGCACGCGATCCGCTGATCCCCCGACGGTGCTGCATCCCTCAACCTCGTTCCCTGTGACCGCCGTGATCGGCGTCTGTCACATGAGCAACATCAACCACACTAACAACACGATTCCGTTCGAGAAAGGATCGCGTCGCCGCCGTCAAGCCTCAACCATGGCTTGAAGTTCCGCGGGAGGGCGCGCCCAGTGCGCGAAAGTCGCTGTGCGCATCCGTTCTCCTCGATTCGCGTTAAGCGGCTCCGCCACGTATGCTTGACCCTCGGTTGCTGTGCGGTTCGCCGTCATGGCCCCATCGTTTAGTGGCCTAGGACACCGCCCTTTCACGGCGGCAGCACGGGTTCGAATCCCGTTGGGGTCACCAATCGAGACAACTCAACAAGCAAGGCCCTGTAGCGCAGTTGGTTAGCGTGCCGCCCTGTCACGGCGGAGGTCGCGGGTTCAAGTCCCGTCAGGGTCGCTGGTGCCGAGAGCCTTTCCGCAAGGAGAGGCTCTCGCACAATCAGCGGTTCGCCGCTGAGGCTCTGTAGCTCAGTTGGTAGAGCGCACGACTGAAAATCGTGAGGTCACGGGATCGACGCCCGTCGGAGCCACCATCGAAGCCCCTGCTCTCGTAGCGGGGGCTTTCGTCGTCTCCGCGCGGCTCCCACCCGGCGCCGGCCCAGAGCCCGCCGGGTGAGTAACCGCGCGCACGGGTGAGTAACCGGACGCGCACGAGTTGAGCATCCGCTCCTCATCCGCCGCGGGGCGCGAGCCGGAAACGTTGTCCCGCCGCCGCACTGGCGCGCGCCGAAAACCACCAGCTCGAAGGACCCTGATGCGTGCTCCCATCACTCCCGGCCGGCCCCGCACGCTGCTGAAGCGCGGGGTCGCCGCCCTCACCGTCGCCCTGCTCTCCGCTGGCGGCGTCGCCCTCACCGGGGTCGCGGCCCACGCGGATGGCGGCGCTCCCGTCGCGGGCACCACCACCTGGGCCACCGCGAACGCCACCGCGATCACCATGAACCTCTGCGCGGGCGCGATGGACCCCGAGGGCGACCCCATCTCGCTCGCCGGCATGGACAGCACCCTCGACATCAACGGCACGATCGACTCCTACGACGCGACCACCTGCCTCGTGGGCTGGGCCCCCGATGCCGGCTTCAGCGGCACCGTGGACTTCAACTTCGTGCTCACCGACGGCACCTCGCAGACGGATGTCGTGGGCAAGGTCACCGTCGCGGCGGGCCCCGGCGATCCCTCCTCCGGCGCCCCTGTCGCGGTCGACGACAACTACACGACGCCCGTCAGCACCGCACTCGTCGTGGCCGACCCGGGCCTGTTCGCGAACGACTCCGACCCGGACGGCGACACCTTCAGCCTCACCAGCGTCACCCAGCCCAGCCACGGCACGGTCATCGCGAACAACACGGGCGGCTTCTCCTATACCCCCGTCGCGGGCTACATCGGCGCCGACAGCTTCAGCTATCAGCTCGTCGACTCCACCTCCAAGCTCAGCAACTGGGCCACCGTGACGATCGAGGTGACCTCGGCCAACCAGGCGCCGAGCGCGCCCGCCCGCAGCTACGACGTCGAGCTCGACACCCCTCTCTCGCTGGGCGCCGACTGGAAGACGGTGCAGCTGCTCGTCGGGGCGACCGATCCGGACGGCGACACCCTCACCGTCGACGCGATCGTGCTCGCCGACCTCGGCGGCATGCTGCCCGGCGAGAGCATCGGCGTCACGGGCGGCGATTGGGTCTACACACCGCCGACCGGCTTCGTGGGCACCCGCCACTTCGGCTACGTCGTCACCGACGGCGTGCTCTCGACGACGTCGTCCATCTCCTTCGTGATCGGCGGCGCCAACGCGGCCCCCGTCGCGGTGCCGGACTCCTACACGGTGCAGGAGGGCGGGGTGCTCGTGGTGGATGCGGCGAACGGCTTGCTCGCGAACGACACCGACCCGGAGGGCAAGGCGCTCAGCTACCTGACCGGTTACATCCCCCTGCATGGCACGCTCCTGGCGAGCGCGGACGGCTCCTTCAGCTACACCCCGGATGCCGGCTTCTACGGCCAGGACGTCTTCCGCTACTACGCCGTGGACCCGAAGGGCGCCCAGAGCGAGCTCACCGCCGTGACGATCACGGTCACGCCCGACCCCGACGTCAACCACGCCCCCGAGGCCGTCGACGACGCCTACGCCACGGTGCAGGGCGGCACCCTCGTCGTCACGCCGGGGGCCGGCGTGCTCGCCAACGACATCGACATCGACGGCGACACCCTCTCGGTCTTCTCCCACACGGACCCCAGCTACGGCACGCTGACCCTCAACGCCGACGGCAGCTTCACCTACGTCTCCGACCCGCAGTCCTTCGGCGGCGACAGCTTCAGCTACATCGCGCAGGATCCGGGCGGCCTCACGAGCTACTCGGTCACCGTCACGATCTCCGTGTCGCTCGATGCCGACCAGACCCCGCAGCCGGCCGACGACGAGTACACCACCCCCGTCGACACCCCGCTCGTGGTCGGCACGCCCCACCACCTGCTCGCGAACGA
Source organism: Protaetiibacter sp. (assembly GCA_030150265.1). Lineage (GTDB taxonomy): Bacteria > Actinomycetota > Actinomycetes > Actinomycetales > Microbacteriaceae > Homoserinibacter. The sequence goes on along the minus strand of JASLGG010000032.1, from coordinate 111,334 downwards.
CAGCGACCCGAACGGTGACGCCTTCACGGTGCGCTCCTACGGCAGCCCGACGCACGGCACGGTCACGGGCTTCGACTACACGACCGGCTCCTTCACCTACACGCCGGATGCCGGCTTCGTGGGCGACGACGTGATGTCGTACAACCTCGAGGACGCGAACGGCTACGTCTCGGGCTTCGTGCTCGTGACGATCCATGTCGTGGCGGAGTCCCCGGAGGGACCCGGCGGCGGCCCCGGCGGGCAGCCCCGGCCGTGCGGCCCCTCCAACGGCACCGTGGCGCTGCCCCCCTGCCCGGACGACCCGGGCGCGGGATCGGGGCTCGCCTCGACCGGCGCGTCGGGCGTCGCTCCGCTCCTCGCGGTCGCATGCCTGCTGGGCGGCCTCGGGATCGCCACCCTGTTCGCCGCACGCCGCCGGGCACGGAGCAAGGCCTGACAGCTGCGACGACCCGCCGCCCGCGGGCGGCCGGGGGCGGGGCTCTCCGGAGCCCTGCCCCCGAGCGCGGGCCTCGATAAGCTCAATCGTGCCCGCGCGCCTCGCCGACATGACCTCCGACGCGACGCTCGTGGCGCGCGCCGCCGTGCGGCAGTCGGTGAAGAACCTCATGCTCGTGCGCGCCCTGCGCGACGCCGCGGACTTCGACGCCGCGTGGTACGCCGCCGCCGTGGGCGCCGAGTTCGAGCTGCTCGCGGTCGAGGCGGAGACGGATGCCGATCGCCTCGCCAAGGTGCGCTCCCGCACCGCGAAGCGCAAGGGCCGCGCGCGCTTCGCCGCCGACTACCGTGCGGCCGATGCCGAGGCGCTGCGACTGCGCGAGAAGGTGCTGCGCGGCGTCGCCGTCGAGCTGCGCCGTCTCGCGGACGACGAGGACGCGGTCGCCGCGACCATCGACGAGGCGCGCGCGCAGGCGCTCGGCGAGATCGCCGCGACCGCCGCCGCGGTGCCGGGGCGCGGGCACACCGCACCCCTGCGCGGCGTCGCCCGCTCGCGCGCCCTGCAATCGCTCCGTGACGAGCTGAGCGACTACACCGGCGACTGAGTCCGCGCGATTCCGACCCGCGGCGCTCCTGCCGCCGGCGCTACTGCGGCGGGACCACTCCGTCCGGCGACGACGGCGCGGCGGGCGGCGCCGGCGCGACCGGAGGCACGGGCGGCGCCGGCACCGCCTGCGGTGCGTATCCGGGCGGGTAGGGCTGCTGGGCGTACTGGGGGGCCGTGTACTGCTGCGGGGCCGGCGCGGCGGGCTTCGGCTGCTTCGGCTCGAACGCGCGGATGAGGAGCGGGATGACGGTGGTCACCACCGCCACGAGGGTGGCCGCCCCCGCCACGCGCCACCACCAGTCCGGCCAGGCGTGCTCCGGGAAGGCGGCCGGGATGACGAGCACGAGCGCCGCGACCCAGACGAGCGCGATCGTGACGACCGCCATGACGCGGCCGATCTGCGACCGGGCACGGGTCACGAATCGCAGCCCGTAGAGCTGGGTGAAGAACAGCACGAGACGCAGCAGGATCACGATGAGCAGCAGGCGTCCGCCCTGCACGATCCACGTGACGGGATCGGCGGTGTCGGCCGGCTGGAGCCATCCGTTCCAGAGCTTGAGGAGCCCGATCGCGACGAGAACGACGTTGACGATGGTCGACGCCGGCACGTACCAGCGGTTCGGCCCGTCGCCCACCTGGGCGTCGAGCACCACCGCGCCCGCGAAGAAGCCGACGAGCAGCAGCGTGAGCCACGCCCGGCCCGCGATGTTGGCCTGGTCGCCCGCGATGATGAAGTACCCGCCGAGGACGGCAGCCGCGACGAGTGCGCCGATCGCGAGCGAGAGCGAGAGGGTGGCGGCCCGCGAGCGCCGCGGGGCGGCGGCGGTCTCGTGCGCCGGGGACTGCTCGGGAGGGGTGGTGGTCATGCGGCTCTCCTTGGTTCCACGCCGAGGCGGCTTCCCTGCGATTGTGTCAGACGCGCATCCGACGACCGCCCGAGACGGGCGGAGCGGTGGAGGACCGGCCGCTCACAGCCAGTTCTTGCGCTTGAACACCGTGTAGAGCGTGAGCGCGAGCATCAGCATGAGTCCCAGGGCGAAGGGGTAGCCGAGGGGCCACGACAGCTCGGGCATCTCGTGGAAGTTCATGCCGTAGATCGCCCCGATGAGACTCGGCGCGAAGAGGATCGCCGCCCAGGCGCTGATCTTCTTCATCTGCTCGTTCTGCTCGATGCTCGTGCGGGTCATCGCGCGCGTCACGAGCGTCGACTGCACCTGGAGCGCGTTGTCGAGCAGCGCGCGGTAGGCGTCGGCGCGGTCCACGATGCGGTGCACGTGGTCGAGCACGTCCCGCAGCGCGCGACGCAGCTCGAGGTCGCCGCCGCTGTGCTCGCCGCTCTCGTGCTCGACGCCGTCGCCGTCGCGCAGCAGCCCCTCGAGCATCTCGACGAGCGGATGCACGGCCCGCTGGAAGCTCACGACCTCCCGCGAGAGGTCGTAGATGCGCCGCGCGACCGCCTCATCGTCGTCGTCGCCGAAGAGCTGGTCCTCGATCTCGTCGATGTCGTCCTCGAGCCCCGCCATCACCGGGAGGTAGTCGTCGACCACCTGGTCGAGCACCGCGTAGAGCACGGCCGCCGGCCCGCGGGCGAGCAGCTCGGGGCTCCTCTCGAGCCGCGCACGCACGAGCGAGAGGTCGGGCACCTCGGAGTGCCGGATGGTGACCACGAAGTCGTCCCCCGCGAACACGTGCAGCTCGCCGAACTCGACGCGCTCGTCGTCGTCGAGGTAGCGCGCCGGGCGCAGGGCGAGGAACAGGGTGTGCCCGTAGTGCTCGAGCTTGGCGCGCTGGTGGCCCTTCCGCGCGTCCTCGACGGCGAGGTGGTGCAGCCCGAACTCGACCGCGACGGAGTCGAGCTCGGCATCCGTGGGCCGGTAGAGCCCGATCCACGCCATCCCGCCCTCCGCCTCGGTGAGCTCGTAGGTCTCGTCGAGGCTGCCGGGCGTCTGAACGCGCACGCCGTCGCGATAGACGCCGTTGTCGATGAGGGGCACCGGGACCTCCGTTCAGGCACCGTCCGGAAGCTGCAGTCGGTACCCCATGCCCGCCTCGGTGAGGAGGTAGCGGGGGCGCCCCGGATCGGGCTCGAGCTTCTTGCGGAGCTGCGAGAGATACAGTCGAAGATAGCCGGTGTCGGTCACGTGCTCGGATCCCCAGATCGCGGTGAGCAGCGTCTGCCGCGTGACGAGCTTGCCCGGGTGCCGGATGAGCAGCTCGAGCACCTGCCACTCGGTCGGGGTGAGGCGGATGTGGCGGGGCCCGTCCGGCGTGGCCTTCACCACGCTGCGCGCCGCGAGGTCGACGGTCACGTCGCCGAGGCGCACCACGGGATCGGTCTCGTCGGGCGCGAGGCGCCGGGTGAGGGCCCGGATGCGCGCCAGCAGCTCGTCGATGGAGAACGGCTTGGTCACGTAGTCGTCGGCGCCCGCGTCGAGCGCCTCCACCTTGTCGGCGGCGCCGGTGCGGCCCGAGACGACCAGGATCGGCGCGCTCGACCAGCCGCGGATCGCCTCGATGACCTGCACGCCGTCGAGGCGCGGCATGCCGAGGTCGATCATGACGATGTCGGGCCGGTGGTCGACGGCCGCCGAGATCGCCTCCGGCCCGTCCGCGGCGGTCACGACCTCGTAGCCCTTCGCGCCGAGGGTGATGCGGAGGGCCCGCAGGATCTGGGGGTCGTCGTCCGCGATGAGGATTCTCATCCGGCACCTCCCGCATCCGTCGCCCCGCGCGCGACGGGCAACGACACGACCATCGTGAGGCCGCCTCCGGGCGTGTCCTCCGGCACCAGGGTGCCGCCCATCCCCTCGGCGAAGCCCTTGGAGAGCGCGAGGCCGAGCCCGAGCCCGGCCGTGTTGTCGGTGTCGCCGTGCCGCTGGAAGGGCACGAACACGTCGTCGCGACGGTCGGGCGGGATGCCGGGGCCGTGGTCGATCACGCGGATCTCGACGCGCCCCTCGAAGGCGCTCGTCGCGATCCGCACGCGTGTGCCGGGCGGCGCGTGCCGGGCGGCGTTGGCGAGCAGGTTGACGACGACGCGCTGCAGCAGCACCGGGTCGGCGAGCACGGGCGGCAGGCCGGGGGCGAGGTCGAGCTCGACGCGATCGGGCCCGAGGTCGAGCTCGTCGAGGGCCGGCAGCACGACGTCGGCGGGGTCGACGGCGCTGAGCGAGACGCCCAGCACGCCCGCCTGCAGGCGGCTCACGTCGAGCAGGTCGGTGAGCAGGGAGGCGAGCGTCGCGAGGCTCTCGTCGGCGGTCGCGATGAGCTCGTCGCGGTCCTCCGGGCTGAGCGAGCCGCTCGTCGCGCGGAGCCCGCTCACGGCCGCCGTCGCGGCGGCCAGCGGGCGCCGCAGATCGTGGCTGAGAGCCGAGAGCAGGGCGCCCCGCACCTTGTCGGATGCCGCGAGCGGCTCGATCCCCTGGGCCACCTCGGCGAGATCGCTGTGCTCGAGCGCGGCGTCGAGCTGGGCGACGACGACCGCGAGGAGCCGCCGCTCGGATGCCGCGAGATCGTGGCCGTGGAGCTCGAGCACGCCCCGCTCACCCACCGGCACCTGGCCGTGACGCCCGTCGGGGACGGGCTCGCCCGAGGTCGCGACGAGCTCGCCGCCCACCAGCAGGCGCACGCCGGTGAGGCCGAACGCCTCCCGCGCGCGCTCGACGAGCGCCTGCACGGCGCCCTGTCCGCGCAGCACGCTCCCCGCGACCGTCTGGATGAGCTCCGACTCGGCCGCGGCACGGCGCGCGGCACGGGCGGTGCGCGCCGCGCGGTCGACCACGACGCTCACGAGCACCGCGATGACGACGTAGAGCACGAGGGCCAGCAGGTGCAGGGGCGCCGACACGGTGATGGTGAAGTACGGCTGCACGAAGAAGAAGTCGAGGGTGAACCCCGACATGACCGCCGCGAAGAGCGCGGGCCAGATGCCTCCGACGAGGGCGACGATCACGACGAGCAGCTGGTAGGCGAGCACGTCGCTCGTGAGGGTGTCGATGCTGCGGGCGCTCACCAGCAGCCAGGTGAGGAGCGGGCCGCCGAGCACGGCGAGCGCGAAGCCCACGACGCGGCGGCGCCAGGTGAGCGAGCCGCCGAGACGCGGCAGCGCGATCCGCCCGCCCGCCGCGGCGTGGTTGACGATGTGCACGTCGATGCTGCCGGCGAGACGGATGACGGTCGCGCCGATGCCGGGACCGGTCAGCGCCGCCTGCAGCCGGCTGCGCCTGCTCAGGCCGATGACGAGCTGGGTGGCGTCGACCGCCCGGGCGAACTCCACGAGCGCCACGGGAACGTCGTCGCCGACGACCTGGTGGTAGCTGCCGCCGAGCTGCTCCACGAGCGCCCGCTGCCGGGCGAGCGCGCCGGGACTCGCGTCGCGCAGGCCGTCCTGGGTCGTGACGTGCACGGCGAGCAGCTCGCCGCCCGCCGAGCGCGCCGCGATGCGCGCGCCGCGGCGCAGCAGCGTCTCGCCCTCCGGGCCGCCGGTGAGCGTCACCACTACGCGCTCGCGCGCCTCCCAGGTGCCCTCGATGCCGTGCGCGGCACGGTAGTCCTTGAGCGCCTTCTCGACCTCGTCGGCGAGCCACAGCAGCGCGAGCTCGCGCAGCGCGGTGAGGTTGCCGAGGCGGAAGTAGTTCGAGAGCGCGGCGTCGATGCGCTCGGCCGGATAGACGAGTCCGCCCGAGAGGCGGTCGCGCAGCGCCTCGGGGGCGAGGTCGACCACCTCGACCTGGTCGGCGGCGCGCAGCACGGCATCCGGGATCGTCTCGCGCTGCGGCACGCCGGTGATCTGCTCCACGACGTCGTTGAGCGACTCGATGTGCTGGATGTTGACGGTCGAGATCACGTCGACGCCCGCGGCGAGCAGCTCCTGCACGTCCTCCCAGCGCTTGGCGTTGCGCGAGCCGGGAGCGTTGGTGTGGGCGAGCTCGTCGACGAGGGCGACGTCCGGATGCCGCGTGAGGACCGCGTCGAGGTCGAGCTCGGCGAGCCGCACGCCCCGGTGCTCCACGACGTGCCGCGGCACCGACTCGAGCCCCTCCGCCATCGCGGCGGTCGCGGCGCGACCGTGCGTCTCGACGATCGCGACCACGACGTCGCGACCGGATGCTTCGAGACGGCGCCCCTCCTCGAGCATGGCGTAGGTCTTGCCGACGCCCGGGGCCGCGCCCAGGAGCACCCGGAGTCGACCCCGTGCGGCCATGGTCAGCCCTCCCGCCCGCGGATCTCGTCGAGCGCCTGGTTGAGTTCTAGCACGTTGACGACCGGCTCCCCGAGGAAGCCCAGATCGCGACCCCGGGTGTGCTGGGCCACGAGCTCGCGCACCTGCGCCACGTCCAGCCCGCGCGCCCGCGCGACCCGCCCCACCTGGATGGCGGCATAGGCGGGGCTGATGTGCGGGTCGAGGCCGGAGCCGGAGGCCGTGAGCGCATCCGGCGGCACCTCGTCGGGCCGCACGCCGTCGAAGGCCGCGATCTGCGCGCGGCGCTGCTCGATCGCGGACGCCAGCTCGGGGTTCTCCGGCCCGAGGTTGGAGCCCGACGACGCCGCCCCGTCGTAGCCGTCGCCCGCCGCCGAGGGACGCGGCTGGAAGTACTGCGGGAGCGGGGCGCCGTCCGCCCCGAGGAAGCTCTGGCCGAGCAGCGCCGATCCGACGACCTGACCGTGCGCGTCGCGCACGAGCGAGCCGTTCGCCTGCGCCGGCAGCAGCAGCTGACCGACGCCGGTGATCACGAGCGTGTAGCCGACGCCCAGCACGAGGGTGAGGAGCAGCATCGTGCGGACCGCGACCCAGAAGGTGCGGCCGGGGAAGCGGGTGGATGCGTTCACGGTGTCCTCCGATGGCCGGTCAGAATCCGGGGATGAGGCGCACGACGAGGTCGATGAGCCAGATCCCGGCGAAGGGGGCGAGGATGCCGCCGAGCCCGTAGACGAGCAGGTTGCGGCCGAGGATGCTCGAGGCGCCGGCCGCGCGGTAGCGCACGCCGCGGAGCGCGAGCGGGATGAGCGCGACGATCACGAGGGCGTTGAACACGATCGCGCTGAGCACCGCCGAGGCGGGCGAGTGCAGGCCCATGACGTTGAGCGCCGCGAGCCCGGGGTAGACGCCCATGAACATCGCGGGGATGATCGCGAAGTACTTGGCGATGTCGTTGGCGATCGAGAAGGTCGTGAGCGCGCCGCGCGTGATGAGCAGCTGCTTGCCGATCCGCACGATGTCGATGAGCTTCGTGGGGTCGGAGTCGAGGTCGACCATGTTGCCGGCCTCCTTCGCGGCCGAGGTTCCGGTGTTCATGGCGACCCCGACATCCGCCTGCGCGAGCGCCGGGGCGTCGTTGGTGCCGTCGCCCGTCATGGCGACGAGGGCGCCGCCCTCCTGCTCACGGCGGATGAGGGCGAGCTTGTCCTCGGGCGTCGCCTCGGCGAGGTAGTCGTCGACGCCCGCCTCCGTGGCGATCGCGGCGGCCGTGAGCGGGTTGTCGCCCGTGATCATGACGGTGCGGATGCCCATCGCGCGCAGCTCCGCGAACCGCTCCGAGAGCCCCTCCTTGACGACGTCCTTGAGGTGCACGACGCCGAGCAGCTCGCCCCCGCCGGTCGCGGCCGTCCGCGCCACCGCGAGCGGGGTGCCTCCCGAGCGGGAGATGTGCTCGACGTGATCGTCGAGCTCCGCCACGACGCTCGAGGGCAGCCGCGCCCCCTCCGCGTCGAGCCAGGCGACGACCGCCGAGGCGGCGCCCTTGCGGATGCGCGTGCCGTCGGGCAGGTCGAGGCCCGACATCCGGGTCTGGGCCGTGAACGGCACGATCTCGCCCGGCGCGGCACCCGGGTCGACCCCCTCGGCGCGCGCGAGCTCGACGATCGAGCTGCCCTCGGGCGTCGGGTCGGCGAGGGAGGCGAGGGCCGCGGCCCGGATGAGCTCGGCATCCGGTAGCCCGCCCACCGGCACGAAGGCGCTCGCGCGGCGGTTGCCGTAGGTGATGGTGCCCGTCTTGTCGAGCAGCAGCGTCGTCACGTCGCCCGCCGCCTCGACCGCGCGGCCCGACATCGCGAGCACGTTGCGCTGCACGAGCCGGTCCATGCCCGCGATGCCGATGGCGGACAGCAGCGCGCCGATCGTCGTGGGGATGAGGCACACGAGCAGCGCCACGAGCACCGTGACGCTCACCGGGCTCGCCGCGAAGGAGGCGATCGGGTCGAGCGTGAGCGCGACGACCACGAACACGATCGACAGGCCCGCGAGCAGGATGCCGAGCGCGATCTCGTTGGGCGTCTTCTGCCGGGAGGCGCCCTCGACGAGCGCGATCATCCGGTCGACGAAGGTCTCGCCCGGCTTCGAGGTGATGCGCACCACGATCCGGTCGGACAGCACGCGCGTGCCGCCCGTGACGGCGCTTCGGTCGCCGCCCGACTCCCGCACCACGGGCGCCGACTCCCCCGTGATGGCCGACTCGTCGACCGAGGCGATGCCCCACACGATGTCGCCGTCGCCGGGGATCAGCTCGCCCGCGCTCACCACCACGACGTCCCCGAGCACGAGCTCGGCGGATGCCACGTCGTGCGATGGGGTGCGCTCGGCGCCCGCATCGGCGGGGTCGTACCCGGCGACCCGGTGGGCGAGAGTCGAGGTGCGGGTGCGGCGCAGCGAGTCGGCCTGCGCCTTGCCGCGCCCCTCCGCGACCGCCTCGGCGAGGTTCGCGAACAGCACGGTGAGCCACAGCCATCCGGCGATGACCGCCGTGAACACCGCCGGGACCGCCGCGCCGCCGGATGCCGTGGGGCCGCCGAGGAAGGGCTCGGCGATCGCGAGGGCCGTGGTGAGCACGGCGCCCGCCCACACGAGGAGCATCACGGGGTTGCGCCACTGCACGCGGGGGTCGAGCTTGCGGAGCGCCCCGGGCAGCGCCTGCCACAGCTGTCGCCACGAGAACGCACCGCGGGGCGCCCGGCTGCCGCCGCTGCGCGGGGCCGCCGGAGCGGCCGCGGGGGAGGTGAGCGAGGTCATGGTGATCAGAGCCCTTCCGCCAGGGGACCCAGCGCGAGAACGGGGAAGTAGGTGAGCGCCGTCACGATCACGACGGTGCCGATGAGCAGCCCGACGAACATCGGACGGTGGGTGGGGAGGGTGCCCGAGGTCGCGGGGACCGCATCCTGCGCCGCGAGCGAGCCGGCGAGGGCGAGCACGAGCACGATCGGCACGAACCGCCCGAGCAGCATCGCGACGCCGAGCGCCGTGTTGAGCCACGGCGTGTTCGCGGTCAGGCCCGCGAACGCCGAGCCGTTGTTGTTGGCCGCCGAGGTGAACGCGTAGAGCACCTCGCTCGTGCCGTGGGCTCCCGGGTTCAGCACCGAGGTGCTCGCGATGTCGTCGCGCACGCCGGGAAGGGCGAAGCTGAGCGCGGTGCCCGCGAGCACGAGGGCGGGGGTCACCAGGATGTAGAGGGTCGCCAGCTTTATCTCGCGCGGCCCGATCTTCTTGCCCAGGTACTCGGGGGTGCGCCCCACGAGCAGCCCCGCGATGAACACCGCGATGATCGCGATCACGAGCATGCCGTACAGGCCCGAGCCCACGCCGCCCGGCGCGAGCTCCCCGAGCATCATGTTGAGCATCGGCACCATGCCGCCGAGCGCGGTGTAGGAGTCGTGCATCGAGTTGACGGCGCCCGTCGAGGTGAGGGTGCTCGTCGAGGCGAAGAGCGTCGATCCGACGATCCCGAAGCGCGTCTCCTTGCCCTCGAGCGCCGCACCCGCGAGCTGCGGCGCCGTGCCCGCACCGGCGAGCTCGACGGCGGTGAGCACCCCGTACGACACGACGAACAGCACCCCCATCGCGGCGAGGATCGCGTAGCCCTGGCGATCGTCGCCCACCATGCGCCCGAAGGTGCGGGGCAGCGAGAACGGGATGACGAGCATGAGCAGCACCTCGACGAGGTTGGTCCACGGCGTGGGGTTCTCGAAGGGATGCGCGGAGTTCGCGTTGAAGAAGCCGCCGCCGTTCGTGCCGAGCAGCTTGATCGCCTCCTGCGAGGCCACGGGACCGCCCGGGATGCTCTGGGCGCCGCCCGCGAGCGTCGTCACGTGCGAGAAGCCGGCGAAGTCCTGGATCACGCCGCCCGCGATGAGCACGATCGACGCGATCACGGCGAACGGCAGCAGGATGCGCGTGATCGCCCGGACCAGGTCGACCCAGAAGTTGCCGATCGTCCCCGAGCGGCGGGCGGCGAGGCCGCGAACGAGAGCGACCGCGACCGCGATGCCGACCGCGGCCGACACGAAGTTCTGCACCGCGAGGCCCGCGAGCTGCACGGTGTAGCCCATCGTGGTCTCGGGCGAGTACGACTGCCAGTTGGTGTTGGTGACGAACGAGACGGCCGTGTTGAACGACAGCCCTTCCGGCACCGCAGGAAGGCCGAGGGCGTAGGGCAGCCACTGCTGGACGCGCTGCAGCAGGTAGAGCAGCAGCACGCCCGCCAGCGAGAAGAGGAGCACGCCCCGCAGGTACGCCTGCCAGCTCTGCCCGGCGTCCGGGTCGACCCCCATCACGCGGTAGGCGCCGCGCTCGACACGGGGGTGCCGCGGGCTCGTGAAGACGCGCGCCATGTAGTCGCCGAGCGGGCGGTACACGAGGGCGAGCACCACGAGCACGCTCGCCGCGGCGGCGATCGCGAACAGCCACTCCATCAGAACCGCTCCGGCTTCACGAGCGCCACGACGAGATACACGACGGCGGCGACGCCGAGCACGACGGCGACGACCTCGAAGACGATCACAGGCGTTCCACCGCCCGTCCGATGAGTGCCACGAGCGCGAAGAGGGCCACGACGGCCAGCACGTAGATGAGATCCAGCACGGTGCGATGCAACACCCGTGCGGTGCCGCGCGGAAGCCCTCCTCACGGAATCCATACGGCTCGGCGGCGGATGCTGACGGAACGCTCACGTCCCCCGGACCTGACGTCGCCGACGTCCGCCGGGGCGGCTAACGTGGCGATCGATGCCCTTCCGCCGACCCGACCGCCGCGTCCGCCGCATCGGCCTCGCCGAGCGCGTGGCGGATGCGGTCACGGTGGCGCGCGCGGGCGTGCGGCAGCGGGTGAAGAACGTCATGATCGTGCGGGCGCTGCGCGACGGCGCCGACTTCGAGCCCGCCTGGTACGCCGAGGCGGCGCGCGCCGAGCTCGAGCTCGCCGCCGTCGAGAGCGAGACGGATGCGGCCCGCGTGCAGCGCGAGCTCGAGCACGCGCGCGGCCGCCACCTGCGCGCCGTGACCGCCCGCGACTACGTCGACCGCGACGTGCCGACGCTGCGGCTGCGGCGGCGCGTGCTGCTCGCCCTGGCCGCGCGGCTGCGGCTGCTCGCCCAGCAGCACCACGAGATCGCCGCGCTGATCGACGAGGCGCGCGCCTCCGCGCTCGACGAGATCGCGGCCGCCACGGCCGCCGTGCCCCGTCGCCGCGGCCCGCGCACGCTCACCGGGAGCGCCCGCCGGCTCGCGCTCGCGGACCTCGCCGACGACCTCGCCGAGCTGGCCGCCCAGCGGGCGGAGGAGTAGCCCTCAGCGCTGTGAGCGCAGTGTCTTCTCGTCGACGGGGGCCTCGCCCGAGGCGCGCAGTGCGGCGTAGTACGCGCGGGCCTCGTCCTGGCGCAGCTGCTCGCCGCCGTCCGCGATCGGCGCCCGCACGAGCTCGGGCGTGAGGCCGAAGGCGGCCACGAGGTCGAGGGCGTGCGCCCGGATGCGCGGCAGCAGCCGGTCGTCGATGTACGCCGTGATGGCCTCCGCCCGCTGGGCCGAGAGCCGGCCGTGCACGAGGTACCAGGCGGCGTCCTTCTCGATGAGGCCCAGGCCGAAGAGGTCGCGCAGCCAGGTGAGCACCTGCTTCGTGTCGCCCTCCGGCACCTTCGCGAGCGCCCGCGTGAAGGCCTCCCACTGCAGCAGCTCACCGTGGGCGCGCGCCGTCCTGATGAGGTCGTTCTGGTGGCGGTTGAAGAGCGCCGCCGCGTCGGCCGGGGAGAGCTTGGATGCGGGGCGCAGCCTCGCCGCGAGGTCTGCGACCGCCGTGTGCACGCGATCCGTCAGCAGCTGGCGCTGCGAGGCCTCGTCGCGCACGAAGCCCACCGAGCGGGCGGTCGAGCCGAAGTCGGCGATCGACTGGCCGAGCTGGCGGAGACCCGTGCGGTTGACGGCGGCCTCGCCCACCTGGCCGGCGACGTACTGCGCCATCGCCCCCGCATCCGCCTTCGCGAACTTGCGGGCGTAGTCGGTGAGCAGCCGCTTGGCGACGAGCTGCAGCAGCACATTGTTGTCGCCCTCGAAGGTCGCGTAGATGTCGAGGTCGGCACGCAGCTGGGTGAGGCGGTTCTCGGCCATGAAGCCGGCACCGCCGCACGCCTCGCGAGCCTCCTGCAGGATCTCGAGCCCCGCCCAGGTGGAGAGCGGCTTGAGCGCCGCGGCGATCGTCTCGAGGTCCTCGCGGGTGGCCGGGGTGTCCTCCTCGCCGGAGAACACCCGGTCGAAGATGTCGAGGAACTCCTCGTGCGCGAACGACATCGCGTACGTCTGGGCGAGACGCGGGAGCAGCCGGCGCTGGTGGCGCTGGTAGTCGAGCAGCACCTCCTCCTCGGCGGTGCCCGCGGTGAACTGGCGACGCTGGCTGCCGTAGGCGATGGCGATGTGAAGGGCGAGCTTCGCGGCGAGCGTGGAGGCGCCGTCGAGCGAGACGCGGCCCTGCACGAGGGTGCCGAGCATCGTGAAGAAGCGGCGGCCGGGGCTCGCGATCGGCGAGCTGTAGTCGCCGCTCTCGTCGACGTCGCCGTAGCGGTTGAGCAGGTTGGTGCGCGGCACGCGCACGTGGTCGAAGGCGAGACGGCCGTTGTCGATGCCGTTGAGCCCGCCCTTGAGCCCGTCGTCGTGGCTCGAGACGCCGGGCAGCAGCGCGCCGTCCGCATCCCGGATCGGCACGTAGAAGGCGTGCACGCCGTAGTTCACGCCCTTCGTGATGAGCTGCGCGAAGACGACGGCCGCGCGCCCGTGCAGCGCCGCATTGCCGAGGTACTCCTTCCAGGCGGCGGCGAAGGGCGTGTGGATGACCCACTCGCCGGCGGCCTCGTCGTAGGTCGCGGTGGTGCCGATCGAGGCGACGTCCGATCCGTGTCCGCGCTCCGTCATCGCGAAGGCGCCGGGGATCGCGAGGCTCATGGCGTCGGGCAGGAAGCGCTCGTGGTGCTCGGCCGTGCCGAGGTGCAGGATCGCGGCCGCGAAGAGGCCCCACTGCACGCCGGACTTGATCTGCAGCGAGGGGTCGGCCAGCACGAGCTCCTCGAAGGCGGCGATGTTGGCGCCGTGGCTGTCGCGGCCGCCGAAGCGCACGGGGAACGCCCGGTGCACCGCGTCCTCCTCGACGAGCCGGTGCAGCTGGCCGAGCACGCGCGCGCGGTGCTCGGCGAGCGACAGGTCGCCCACGAACTGGAACTCGGGCCGCTCGGCGAGGGCGCGCGAGGCCTTGCGATCCTCCGCCCAGCGGCCGAGCAGGTACTCGCCGAGCCAGGCGACGTCGACGGTGAGCTCCGCGGATGCGCTCGCCGCGTCGCGCGGCGTGCTCACGCCCTCGGGCAGCGGGGTGGCCTCGCGGCTCGCGCGGGGCTTCGGGGAGGCGTCGGTGCGCGTCATGGTGTCCTCCGAGAGGGAGAGTGGGATCCCCTCACGGTAGGTCGGCATCCGGGGAGTGTCGAGCCTCTCGTCAGCCGCGCACTAAGCCGTCGCCCGGTGCGCCATCCGCCTTGTCGGAATCGGCAAAAGGCCGGTCAGAGCTGGTCGGTGGAGAAGGTGGTGCACTTCTGCGGGCCCTGGGTGCGCCCCACCTCGAACCAGCGCTGGCGCTGCTCGCTCGATCCGTGCGTCCAGGTCTCCGGGCTCACCTGGCCCTGCATCGACTCCTGGATGTGGTCGTCGCCGACCGCGGCGGCCGCGCTCAGCGCATCCCGGATCTGCTTGTCCGAGACGGTGAGGTAGGGCACGCCGTTCTCGTCGACCGTCTTCTGCGCGGCGCCCACCCAGGCGCCCGCGAAGCAGTCGGCCTGCAGCTCGAGGCGCACGCTGTCGGAGGTCGGGCCGGTCTGCGAGTTGTCGACCTTGTCCATCTGGCCGATGAGCTTCTGGATGTGGTGGCCCCACTCGTGCGCGACGACGTAGAGCTGCGAGAGCGAGCCGTCGTTCGCACCGAAGCGGGTCGTGAGCTCGTCGAAGAAGGCCGTGTCGAGGTAGATCGTCTCGTCGGGCGGGCAGTAGAACGGGCCGACCGCGCTCGTGGCGCTGCCGCATCCGGTGCTCACCGAGTCGGTGAAGAGCACGAAGTCGGCGGGCGAGCGGTAGTTCTCGACGCGCTCGGACCAGTAGTCGTCGAGGGAGGCGTAGGCGCCCTGCATGCGGCAGTCGATGTTCTCGTTGGCCTCCTTGCCGGTCTGGCAGGCCACCGCGGTCTGCTCGCCGCCGCCCTGCCCTCCCCCGGTGTCGATGCCGTTCACGAGCGGCGAGAGGTCGACGCCCGTGAAGAGGTTGATCGCGAGCACCACGATCGCGACGATGCCGGCGCCGCCGCCGATCGCGATGCCGCCCTTGGCCCGGCGGCTGACGCGGCCCTTGCTGATGTCGGCGTCGTCGTTGAAGGTCATGGGATGACGTTAGCCGCCCCGGGGCGGCGGCGTCATCGGGCGGCGTCGCTCAGCGGCGCTCCGGATGCAGCATCCGGCTCACGCGCTCGCGCACCGTCGCGGGCGGCGGCTCGTTGTAGACGCCCGCGGGCTCCTGGCCCGAGAGGCGCTGGATGGCCGCCATCACGGCATCCGTCGCCTCACGACGCGCCCGGCCCGAGGTGGCGGGGCCGAAGCCCGAGAGGTCGAGCGGCTCCCCGAAGCGCACGGTGACCTTCGCGAAGCGGATGCGGCCCTTGCCGCCCGGCTGCATCTCGTCGGTGCCGACGAGGCCGACCGGCACGACGGGCACCCCGGCCGTGAGCGCGAGCCAGGCGACGCCGGTGCGACCGCGGTAGAGACGTCCGTCGCGCGAGCGGGTGCCCTCGGGATAGATCGAGAACGCGTCGCCCGCCTCCAGCACGCGCAGGCCCGCGTCGAGCGCGTCCTGCGCGGCCGCCCCCGCGCCGCGCTCGACCGGCACGGCCCCTACACCCGAGAAGAACGCGCGCTGCAGGCCACCCTTCGGCCCGCGGCCGGTGAAGTATGCGGACTTCGCCATGAACGCGACCGACCGGCGGGCCACGAGGGTGATCACGATCGAGTCGATGAAGGCGAGGTGGTTGCTCGCGAGCAGCACGCCGCCGTGCCTCGGCACGTTGCGCCGGCCCTCGACGCGGGGCCGGAAGATCAGCCGCGCGAGGGGTGAGAGCAGCAGGCGGCTGAGGAAACGCATCCGTACACGCTTCCACGCCGCCATTCCGGCGGCGGAATGCGGTGGAGCCGGCCTCGGGGAGGCCTCCCCTCCCGGGTGCCGGCGACCGCACCCTAGACTCGGGGCATGCTCCCTTTCCTCATCGTCGGCGGAATCGGACTGCTGCTGGTGCTGATCTCGCTGCTCTTCGACGGGATCCTCGACTTCCTCGACGGCGCGCTCTCGGGCACGGCGGTCGGCAGCGCCTTCGTCGTGTTCGGTGCCTCGGGCGCCATCGTGGTGGCGAACGGGCTGCCCGACTGGTCGGCCTACCTCATCTCGGCGGCCATCGCCGTGGTCGTGCTGATCGGGGTGCAGCTGCTCATCCGCACCCTCCGCCGCAGCGAGGACGGCACGCCGAGCTCGCCCGTCGGCCTCTACGGCGTCACCCGCTCCACCGTCACCACCACCTCGGGCGAGGTGAGCCTCGACGGCCCGAACGAGATCGAGACCCGCCTCGCCTTCGCCGACGAGACCATCCCGCGCGACACCCGCATCCGCGTCGTCGAGCTGCAGGGCTCCCGCGTGCGCGTCGAGCGCGCGGTGCCGGTCGCGGATGCCGACGCCGCCCCCGCCGAAGCCTGAGAACCACCCGTCCACCACGCCCCACGAAAGGCCCCGCCGTGAACCCATCCTCCGGAGCCATCACCGTCTTCGCGGTGATCGCACTCATCATCGTCGCGCTCGCGATCTTCGCGTTCGTCGCCGGCCGCATCAAGCGCGTCCCGCCGAACTCCGCGATGGTCGTCGTCGGCCGCGGCGCCGGCAAGTCGGCCGAGCCCGAGTCCGGCCAGCGCGTCGTCATCGGCGGCCGCGTGTTCATCTGGCCGATCCTGCAGCAGGGCTTCCTCGTCTCGCTGGAGCAGCGCCAGATCGGCATCGTGGTCGAGGGTGTCGACAAGAACTTCATCAAGCTCGCCATCCAGGCGTCGGTGAACTTCAAGGTGTCGGGCACCGCGGAGGGCGTGCGCCGCGCCGCCCAGCGCTTCCTCTCGCAGCAGGACTCGCTGACCCAGATCATCCAGCAGTCGCTCGAGGGCTCGCTGCGTTCGATCATCGGCAACATGCCGATCCAGGAGATCATCTCCAACCGCAACGCGCTCTCGGAGGCCGTGGTCGAGGCCACCAAGGCCGACCTCGCCGAGCAGGGCCTCCAGGTCGACCTGCTCAACATCTCCGACATCTCGACGCCCGGCACCAGCTACCTCGCCGACCTCGGTCGCGCCGAGGCGGCCCTCGCCCGCCAGAACGCGGAGGTGAAGGAGGCCGAGACGCAGCGCGCCTCCGAGTTCGCCCGCATCGAGGCCGCCGAGCAGATCGCCGAGCGCCAGAAGGCGCTGAGCCTCAAGCAGGCCGCCATCAAGGCCGAGACCGACCGTGCCAACGCCGAGGCCAACGCCTCCGGTCAGCTCGCCACCGCCGAGCAGGACAAGATCGTCGCCGCGCAGCAGCGTGAGGCGCTCGCCGAGCAGGCCCGCGTCGAGCAGGAGCGCCTCGACATCTCGGTGCGCAAGCCCGCCGAGGCCGAGGCCTACGCCACGGTGCAGGCGGCCCAGGCCGAGCGCGACGCGGCGAACGCCGCGACCGAGGCCGACGCCTACAAGCGCACCAAGATCGCCGAGGCCAACAAGATCGCGGCCGTGCAGGATGCCGAGGCGTCCGCCGAGGCCGTTCGCCTCGCCGGTGTCGGTGAGCGCGACAAGCAGGTGGCGCTCGCCGAGGGCATCCGGGCCGAGGGCGAGGCGCGCGCTGCGGCCGTCGCCGCCGAGGGTCTCGCCGAGGCCCGCGCGATCGACGCCAAGGCCGAGGCGCTCAAGAAGTACGGCGAGGCCGCCCTCGCCTCCGAGATCATCGCGCGCCTGCCCGAGATCACCCGAGCGGTCGCCGAACCGCTCTCGGCGATCGGCAACCTCACGGTCGTCTCGACCGACGGCGCCTCCGCCCTCACCAAGACGGTCGGCCAGGTCGCGAGCGAGGTGCCCGCGGTGGTGAAGAACCTCACCGGTCTCGACCTCTCCGCCCTGCTCGGCGGCGTGGCGGGTGCCGCGCTCGGCGGGGCTGCGGATGCCGTGAAGCCCGCCGCCGCCAAGCGCGTGAAGACCGTGGAGACCGTGGAGCCCGCGGGCGAGTAGCAGCACGAACGCCGAGGGGTCGCATCCGTCCGGGATGCGGCCCCTCGGCGTCTCCGGGGTCAGCGCTTCGGCGGGTTCCCGCCGCCCGGCATGCCACCCGGCATGCCACCCGAGGGGGCCGGGGCCGTGGCGACGGGGGTCGTGGTGTCCACCCGCACCAGGAGCGATGCGGTGTAGCCGCTCGCCGCGTCGCCGCGCACGGTGGCGAGCTGGAGCGCGGCGCCGTCGTCGCCGAACACGTTGTCGGTGGCGAGCGAGGTCTGCGCGAGGTTCCGGCTGGAGCCGCTGTAGCGCGCATCCTGGTACACCGCCGAGCAGGCGGCCTCCGGCAGGGCGAGCTGCGAGATCGCGATCGCGTTGCCCGCGTCGGCGATCGAAGCGGCATCCGGGTACACCTCGAAGTGGATGTGCGGCCAGCGCCCGCTGTAGCAGCCCGGGAAGATCGAGGTGAAGGTCACCGTGCCGTCGGCATCCGCCACCTGCACGCCGCGGAGGTAGGTCTCGTCCTCGACCCTCGCGGAGTACATCGAGTAGTCGCCCCGGGCGTCGCAATGCCAGGCGTAGACGGCGACCCCCGCGAAGGGCGCGTCGCCGTGGACCATGTCGGTGAGGGAGAGGCTGAAGGTGAGCGGCACGCCGTCCGCGGTGGCGCCGCCGCCGATGCTCGTGCGGATATCGGAGCGCACGATGCCCGACTCGGCGAGCGCATCCGGCCCGTTCGAGCCGTCGCCCGGGTAGGGGCCGGCGGTCTCATCGGGGATCTCGCCGGCGGGGAGCCCGGCCCCGGATGCGGTGGTACTCGGTGACGCGCCGCCCGAGCTGGGCGTGCATGCTGCGAGGAGCGCAGCGCCCGCCCCGACGCCGACGAGCGAGAGCACCCGGCGCCGGGTGAGGAGCGTCGCGAGGTCGAAGGAGGCGCCCTGGTCGACGACCTCCTCGTCGGCACGGTGCAGCAAGCGCCCCTCGTAGGCCGGGCCGTCGGGGGTCTGCGTGGGTTCGGGGATGCGGCTCATGACGGCGACGCTCCAGGAGCGCCCTGAGTCGCGCCTCGGTGCTCCCTAGGCGGCTGCTGCGAGCAGCTAGAGCAGCGTCCCGCCCGTGAAGGCGTCTACCTCCTGCGCGACGAGCTTCCCGCTGATCCGATCCCAAGCCAGCTGCACACGCGTCACCCGGCCAGCGCGCACGGAGAAGGTCACCTCGCGGATCGATGACGTGCAGGTCACCTCGGCATCTGCCGCCAGCGGAACCCGCGCTATCTCTCCCCGTTTGATCACGGCCACATCCTCGCCCCCGATAGTGATGTACACCTTCGGATTGATGAGCATCGCCTGCGTGGGTGCGGCCACGACGAGCTCCGATACCACCGCGACGGGAGCACCGCATCGCGGACAGGTCGGAGCCTTGTCGGATACCTCGGTCTGACACTCAGGGCACGAAATCAACGCCACGCCTCGACGGTAGAGCCCACGCTCAATGACCGACAAGCCCCCGGATGGGGTGGGTCACCTTCCGTCGACACGCGCCAGCCCACGGCGCTGGTCGCATAGCGCTACTCGGCCGGGGTGGCCGCTGTGACGAGCGCGAGCACCGCGTCGCCGTAGGCCTCGAGCTTCTTCTCGCCCACACCCGAGATCGTGGCGAGCTGCTCGTGCGAGGTCGGCTCGGTGAGGGCGATGCCGCGCAGGGTCGCGTCGCCGAACACGATGTAGGCCGGCACGCCCTGCTCGCGAGCCGTCTCGGCGCGCCAGGCGCGCAGGCGCTCGAAGAGCGGACGCGCCGCATCCGGCAGCTCGTCGCCCGCCTTGCGCTTGGCCTGCTTCGCCACCCGCTCCGGCTCGCGGCGCAGCATGACGGTGCGCGAGCCGTCGAGCACCGACCCGGAGGCCTCGGTGATGACGAGGGTGCCGTACCCGTCGGAGTTCACGGCGAGCAGGCCCTGGGCGAGCAGCTGCCGCACCACCCCGCGCCACTCCTGCTCGGTGAGCTCGCCGCCGATGCCGTAGGTGCGCAGCTCGTCGTGGCGCTGCTGACGGATGCGCTCGGTGTCGCGCCCCAGCAGGATGTCGATGAGGTGCCCGGCGCCGAAGCGCTGGTTGCGCTCGCGCTGCAGCCGCACGATCGTCGAGAGCAGCTTCTGGGCCGGGATCGTGCCGTCCCACGCCTCGGGCGGCGCGAGGCAGGTGTCGCAGTTGCCGCAGGGCTCGGAGCTCTGGCCGAAGTAGTTCAGCAGCTGCACGCGCCGGCACTCGACCGTCTCGCACAGCGCGAGCATCGCGTCGAGGTGCTGCGCTGCGCGGCGCTTGAACGCGGCGTCGCCCTCCGACTCCTGGATCATGCGACGCTGCTGCACGACGTCTTGCAGTCCGTAGGCGAGCCACGCGGTCGACGGCAGGCCGTCGCGACCGGCGCGACCCGTCTCCTGGTAGTAGCCCTCCACCGACTTGGGCAGGTCGAGGTGCGCGACGAAGCGCACGTCCGGCTTGTCGATGCCCATGCCGAAGGCGATCGTGGCGACCATCACGATGCCGTCCTCGCGCAGGAAGCGCGACTGGTTGCGGGCGCGCACGCTCGCGTCGAGACCGGCGTGGTACGGCAGCGCCGCGATGCCCTCGGCGACGAGCGCGTCGGCCGTCTTCTCGACGGATGCGCGCGAGAGGCAGTAGACGATGCCCGCCTCGCCGGGGTGCTCCGTGCGGATGAGCTGCATCAGCTGAGCGAGCGGCTGGTTCTTGGGTGCGATGCGGTACTGGATGTTGGGGCGGTCGAAGCTCGACACGAACTGCTGGGCGCCCTGCAGCTCGAGGCGCTCGACGATCTCGCGGCGGGTCGCGGCGGTGGCCGTGGCGGTGAGGGCGATGCGCGGCACCGTCGGCCAGCGCTCGTGCAGCACCGAGAGGCCGAGGTAGTCGGGGCGGAAGTCGTGGCCCCACTGGGAGACGCAGTGGGCCTCGTCGATCGCGAAGAGCGCGACCTCGGCCCGGTCGAGCAGGGCACGCGTGGGCTCGAGCGACAGGCGCTCGGGGGCGAGGTAGAGCAGGTCGAGCTCACCCGCGAGGAGCTGCTGCTCGACGAGGCGCCGCGCATCCGGATCCTGGGTGGAGTTGAGGAACGCCGCGCGCACGCCGAGCGCCTCGAGGGCGTCGACCTGATCCTGCATGAGGGCGATGAGCGGCGAGACGACGACGCCGACGCCCGGGCGCACGAGGGCCGGGATCTGGTAGCAGAGCGACTTGCCGCCGCCCGTCGGCATGAGCACGACCGCGTCGCCGCCGCCCACGACCCGGTCGATGATGGCCGCCTGCTCGCCGCGGAACTCGGCGTAGCCGAAGACGCGGTGGAGCACCTCGGCGGGGGCGGGGGCGGGCATGTGTTCAACGGTACCCGGCACCGCGGACGCGCCGCCGTGCGCATCCCTCCGCTGGGGAGAACGCGACGGCGGGGCCCGTCGGTGCGACAGGCCCCGCCGTGTGCGATGTGCGGGCTATCCCACGATCACGGGTGTGACCCCGTGCGTGCTCGACGACACGAACCCGTCGCCGTGGAACGCCGCCCGGAGCTGGTGCGGGCCGCGCGACAGCCGGCCGAGGTCGATCGTCACCCGGCCCTCATCCGCCGCGGTGAGCTGCACCGTCGCCACGACCGTCTGGCGATCGCGGATGACGAGGGTGCCGACGGCGGGCGATCCGTCATCCGTGCGCACCGTCACCGTGTAGCGCACCGAGTCGGATGCCGCCACGCGATGCGGTGCGACGGCGCTCGTGCGGGTGCCCACCGGCTCGCTCGGCCCTGTCGCGGCGACCGTGATCGGCAGTCGCGCGACCGTGCCGCCCGGGCCCCCGATGGCGAGCGACTGGGTACCGGCGCGCACATCCGGGATCGTGAACGAGACGGTCGCGGTGCCCTGCTCGTCGGTCGTGTCGACGATCTGCAGCGAGACCTGGCCGGCGCCGAGCACGCGGTCGCCGAGGCTGACGGTCGCCTCGCCCGCGGTGGGGCCGCCCGCACTGAACAACAGCGACGACAGCCGCGCGGTCACCTGCTCGCCCACGCGGTACCCCGCCGCATCGGCCGGAGCCGAGAGGGTCGCACCGACCGCGCGCTGGGCGTAGTCGGGGGCGACGGGCGAGTGCGCGCCGATGTACGACACGAAGGCGTCGAGGTCGATGCGCCCGGAGTCGGCGACGTTCGCGCCGTCGGTGAAGGCGCCGAAGTTGTCGCCTCCCGCCGCGAGGAACGAGTTCGTCACGACCTTGAGCACGCGGTCGGCGGCGAGCGGCTCGCCGTTCAACGTGATCGCCGTGATGTGCGAGCCCGCCGCCGCATCCGGGTCGTAGACGTAGTCGAGACCCTTCGAGAGCCCGAGCTTGAGGAACGGCCGCGCCGCGCCCGCCGGCTGCCACTGCTGCTCGAGCACGGCCTTCAGCTGCGCGCCGGTCAGCTCGAGCGTCACGAGGGTGTTGGCGAACGGCTGGATGAGCGCCGCCTCCGCGTAGCTGACGTTGCCGTCCGGATCTCCCGCGCCGGTTCCGGCATAGAGCAGGTCGGCCCGGATGCCGCCCGGGTTCATGACCGCCACCTGAGTGGAGAGGTCGGCGGTCGCCGCGAGCTGCGCGTCGGCGATCAGGTTGCCGATCGTCGACTCGCCGCCGCGGTTCTCCGAGCCGTTCGTCTGCACGGCGCGGCGGATGTCCTCAGTGATCGAGCCGAGCGAGACCGCACCGAGGTCCTTGGCGACCGCCACGGCATCCGCCACGATCTGCGCCACGGCGGGATCGGGCGGGAAAGCCCCGATGAGGTTCAGGTTCTCGGTGTCGATCGAGAGCGCCTTCGTGGCCGGGTCGTAGACGATCGTCGAGTGCCCGTACATCGCGCCGTACTGGCCCGAGGAGATCACCGGCCGCGTGCGGTCGGTTCCCGGGATCGGCACGTCGAAATCGTAGGCGAGGTGGGTATGCCCCGAGATGATCATGTCGATGTCGGGGTCGGCGCCCGTCACGATGCGGCCGAAGTTCGAGGCGTCGGTGGCACTCGAGATGTCGGTCGTCGCGGCGCCCTCGTGCACGAGGAGCACCAGGATGTCGGCCTCGCCGTTGGATGCGTCGCCATCGGAGAGCTGCTGCGCCACCCGGTTGACCTCGGGCACGACCTGCTTGACCTCGAGGCTCGCGATGCCGGCCGGGCTCACGAGCTCGGTGAGGTCCTCGGTGACGGCGCCGATGAAGCCGATCGTGACCCCGTCGAACTCGCGCAGCTCGTACTGCTGATAGGCGGGCTTGCCGGTCGCGCGGTCGTAGAGGTTGGCGGCGAGATAGGGCCAGTCGGCGTGCTGCAGGATCCGGTCGTCGACATCCGAGCGCCCCTTGTCGAACTCGTGGTTGCCGAAGGAGCTCGCGTCGAGACCGATCTCGTTGAAGGCCGCGATGGTCGGCTCGTCGTCCTGGATGAACGAGGTGAACGTCGAGGCGCCGATGAGGTCACCTGCCCCCACGAACAGCGTGTTGGGGTTCTTGGCCTCGTACGAGCGCACCATGCCGCCGAGCACCGCAGCGCCCGCGGTCGTCGACGACGCCTCGAGCCGCCCGTGGAAGTCGTTGATGCTCAGCAGGTCGATCGTGACGGGCGTCCCCGTCGCCGGGTCGGCAGCGAGCGCGGGCGACGCGGTGAGGGCGGTGAGCCCGAGGGCGGCGAGGGCCGCGACGGCGACCGCCGCGAGGCGGCCCCGCCGACGGCGTGCGGGATCGATGGGTGGACGAGGTGACATGACACGCGCTCCGTTGTTCGGTGGACGGCGGATCGTCGGGTTACCCCCGTTCGGGGGCCATGACCACCCTGCATCAGCCGCGCGGCGGCGCGCAAGCCACCGCCGCCTCCGTCATCCGGAGTTCACCCGACGCTCACCGGCGCCGCGGAGCGGCCGCGTCAGCGCTCGGCGAGCTCCGCGATGATCGCGTCGCCCGGCACGACCGGGGTCCACTCGGCGACGATGTCGGCGCGCTGCAGCAGCTCCTCGGTACGACGGCGGCGGTTGCGCGGCACGAGCGTCACGACGAGGCCGTCCTTGCCGGCGCGGCCGGTGCGGCCGGCGCGGTGCAGGTAGGCCTTGTACTCGTCCGGGGCATCCGCCTGGATCACGAGCGAGACGTCGTCGACGTGGATGCCGCGAGCCGCGACATCCGTCGCCACGAGCGCGGTGACACGACCGTTCGAGAACTTCTCGAGGGCGCGCTGGCGGCGCGACTGGGTCAGGTCGCCGTGGATCGACTCGGCGCGGATGCCGGCGTCGTCGAGGAGGTCGGCGAGCTGCTCCGCGAAGGCGCGGGTGCGCGCGAAGACGAGCTTCTTGCCGGGGCCGGAGGCGAGCTCGATGAGCACCTCCTGCTTGTCGCGCTGGTCGAGCAGCAGCACGCGGTGCTCGATCGTGGAGCTCGACTGGTCCTCGCCGGCGACCTCGTGCACGGCCGGGTCCTTGAGGTAGCGGTCGACGATGTCGGCCACGCCCTTGTCGAGGGTGGCGGAGAACAGCAGGCGCTGCCCGCCCTCGGCGGTGCGGTCGAGGATCTCGGTGACCGGCTCCGCGAAGCCGAGCTCGCACATGTGGTCGGCCTCGTCGAGCACCGTGATGACGACCTGCGAGAGGTCCAGACGGCCGGATGCCGAGAGATCCTGGATGCGGCCGGGCGTGCCGATCACGATGTCGACGCCGCGCTCGAGCGCGCCGAGCTGCCGGGCGTAGGGCACGCCGCCGTAGATCTGGGTGGTGAAGAGGCCCACGCTCCGGGCGATCGGCTGCACCGTGCGGTCGATCTGCAGGGCGAGCTCGCGGGTGGGCGCGAGGATGAGGGCCCGCGGGGCGCGACCGGGACGACGGCGACGCTCGTCGCCCGCCTGCATCCGGAGCAGTCGCTCGACGAGCGGGGCGCCGAACGCGATGGTCTTGCCGGACCCGGTGCGGCCGCGGCCGAGCACGTCGCCGCCCGACAGCACGTCGGGGATGGTGGCGGCCTGGATGGGGAAGGGCTGCTCGGCGCCGAGCTCGGCGAGCTCGCGCACGATGTTCTGACCGAGGCCCAGGTCGGCGAAGGTGGTGCCCTCGACCTCTGACGCCTCGATGGCCTGCGCCTCGAGGCGCTCGAGCACGACGTCCTCGATCACGGGGCGCGGGGCGCGGTCCTCGCGCTCGTCGCGACGCGGGCGGCGGTCGTCGTACCGGCGGTCGTCGCGCGGGGCGTAGTCGCGACGCGGACGGTCGTCGTACTCACGACGCGGACGGTCGTCGAAGCGACGGTCGTCGCGACGCGGACGGTCCGACTCGGAACGGGGGCGGTCGTGGCGGGGGCGCTCACGGTCCTCGTAGCGGGGGCGGTCCGACTCGTACCGGGGGCGGTCGTCGCGCCGCGGACGGTCGTCGTACTCGCGACGGGGGCGCTCGTCGGAGCGACGGTCGTCGCGCTCGTACCGGGGACGCTCGGACTCGTACCGCGGACGCTCATCGCGCCGGGCACGGTCGTCGCCGTAGCTCCCGCGCTGCGGGCGGTCGCCGGCGAGACGGTGCGGGCGGTCGCCGCCGTGGTTGCTCCGCGCCGGGCGGTCGGCGCGCGGCCGGTCATAGCCGCGCTCGTCGCGGGAGCGGTCGCCGTATCCGGCGTCGCGCTTGCGGGCGGCGGGGGCGCGCTCGACCGAGGCACGCGCGTCCTTGCCGCGCGGCTCCCAGTTCGGGCGGCCGTCCTCGGCGCGCTCGGGCCGCTGCCCGCGCGGGCGGTCGGCGCCGCGGCCGCTCGCGACCCGCTGCTCGCTCGACCAGCGGGGCTTCTTGCCGCCGCGGGGGGCATCCGCCTCCGGCTTGTAGCCGCGGTGCTTCGCGGTCGGGCCGCCGACCTTCTGGGCGGGCTTCTTCTTGCCGCCATGGGGGGCGCGCTGGGTGTACGACATGGATGTGTCTCCGGTGCTCATGAGAGTGCGCCCCGCATCGGGATCGATGCGCGGCGAGAACCCGGGCAGACGTGGACCGGGGCCGTTTTCCTCGTGGAAGTCCTCACCAGCGGATGCGCTGGTGATCCGGCCCGCTCGACCTACAAGGTGCATAAGACGCGGCCAGATGCCGCGGTTCGTCGAGAGCCGACCGCACGAGCATAGCGGATGCCGCCCGTGCATCCGCCGTGAGTCGGCCATCCGCCGGACTCGGCCACGCGATCGGCGGGGTTACGGTGGTGCGATCATGCGCGCCGCGAGCCCGACCCGAGCCGCCCTGGGGGCCGCGCTGCTCGCCGCGCTCGTGCTCGCCGGATGCGCGCCGCGGGGTGCCGAGGCGGAGCACGTCGAGGGGGTGGTGGTGTCGAGCAACCCCGAGCTCGCGACCGACCCGACCGTGCCGACCGCCGTCGACCTCGTCTACGCGACGATCGACGGCCAGCCGCTGCGCCTCGACGCGTGCACCCCGCCGGGGTTCGACCCGCTCACCGACCCCGCCCGCGCCGCGATCGTCGTGGTGCACGGCGGCAGCTGGACGCGCGGCTCGAAGAACGACATCGCGTGGCGGGCCGTGTGCCAGTGGCTCGCGAAGTCGGGCTACCCGAGCTTCGCGATCGACTACCGGCTCGCGCCGGCGCACCCGTTCCCGGCCGCGATCGACGACGTGAGCGCCGCCGTCGAGTGGCTGCGGCGGCCCGAGCAGACGGCGCGCTTCGGGATCGACCCGCACCGGATCGGCGCGTTCGGCGGATCGGCCGGCGGCAACCTCGTGTCGCTGCTCGGCACCCGCGGCAGCGGCCCGCTCGACGAGGGGTCGCGGGTGGCGGCGGTCGTCGAGCTCTCGGGCCCGATCGACCTGACAGGCGCCGCGGTCACCGACGATTTCGCGCCGGTGCAGCTGGCCTACCTCGGCTGCGCGTCCGAGGCGGACTGCCCCGCGGCATCCGCCGCCTCGCCCGACAGCTGGATCGACGCGAGCGACCCGCCGTTCTTCGTGGCGCACTCGACGGACGAGATGATCCCGCTCGAGCAGGCCCGCCTCTTCGTGCGCGCGCTGCGCGCGGCCGGGGTCGACACCACCTTCGTGACCGTAGAGGGCCGGCTGCACTCGCTCGCGATGGTCGACGCCGCACTCAAGAAGCGCATCCTCGACTTCTACGCGCGCACCCTCGCCCCGCGCCAGCTGCCGGGGGCACCGGCGACCGACCGCCCGGGCGGGTGACGGTGACGAGACGGCGGTGGCCGTCGAGCGGAGCGGGGGTGCGGATTCGCTTCCGGGACGCTGGCATCGGGACGGGCGGGAGCGCGCCGTTCAGGCGCGCGGGGGCATGCGGCCCGGAAGCGAATCCGCAGCGCCGCGGAGCGACGAGAGGGTCTCGACACGCCGCTGCGCGGCTACTCGACCAGCGGAGTCGCCGAGGCCGCCTTCGCCGCTCGACGCGCCTCGCGACGCGAGCGCGCGCCCTCGACGAGCGTGTAGAGCGAGGGCAGCACCACGAGCGTCAGCACGGTGGAGGAGATGAGCCCTCCGATCACGACGATCGCGAGCGGCTGCGAGATGAAGCCGCTGTGGCCCGTGAGCCCCACCGCCATCGGCACGAGCGCGAAGATCGTGGCGAGCGCCGTCATGAGGATGGGCCGCAGACGCCGCGAGGCGCCGTGCACGACCGCGTCGACCACCCCCATCCCGCGCTCCCGGTACTGGTTCACGAGGTCGACGAGCACGATCGCGTTGGTGACGACGATGCCGATGAGCATGAGCAGGCCGATGATCGAGGCGACGCCGAGCGGGATGCCGGAGGCCAGCTGCAGCAGGATCGCGCCGGTCGCCGCGAACGGCACCGAGACGAGCAGCAGGAGCGGCTGCCGGAGGCTCCGGAAGGTGGCGACCATCACGGTGTAGACGATGAGGATCGCGGCGAGCAGCGCGAGGAACAGCTGGCTGAAGGCATCCGCCTGGTCGGCGGTGACGCCGCCGATGGTGGCGGTGACGCCGGAAGGCAGCGTGAGGCCGTCGAGCGCGTTCCGCACCTCGGCGGATGCGGTGCCGATGTCGGCGGTCGCGGGCGTGATCGAGACGGTCGCCGTGCGCACCCCGCGCTGGGTCGAGATCGAGGCGGGGCCCTGCACCTCCTCGACCGTGGCGAGCTCGCCGAGCGCCACCGGCCCGGCGAGGGTCGGCACGGTGAAGTCGCGCAGCTGCTGCACGGTCGTCGGGGCGTCGGGGTTGTCGATGTAGACCGAGAGCGTGTTGCCGTCGACCTCGACCGAGCCGATCGAGGCGGGGAGCATGGCCTCGGCGAGGATGCCGCCGACGGCGATCTCGGAGAGCCCGAGCTGCGCGGCCTTCTCGCGGTCGACCTGCACGGCGAGGTAGGGCTGCGTCGCGGAGAGGTTCGACTCCGCCTGCTGGGCGACCGTGAGCTTCTTGACCCGGTCGAGGATCTGCGTCGTCGCGGCGGTGAGGGTCTTCGCATCCGGCGCGGTGATCTCCACCGCGATGTCGTTGGAGAAGCCGCCGCCGCCCGAGCCGGACGAGACGGAGATCTCGCCGACCTTGGCGGCGTCGAGCCCGTCGATGATCTTCTGCACCCGGGCGCGCAGCGCATCCTGGTCGACGGACTCGGAGGTGGTGATGGAGAAGCTCGTGGAGCCACCACCGCCGAAGATCGCGGCGAGCGACGCGCTCGCGCCGCCGCTGGATCCGACGGAGACCTGGACGGTGTCGATCCCGTCGACGCCCTTGAGCGCCGCCTCGAGCTCCTTGGCGGCGGCGTCCTTGGCCGTGAGGCTCGTGCCGGCGGGCATGGTCTGCGTGATCGCGAGCGTGTTCTGCCCGGAGCTGCCGACGAAGTTGGTGGGCACCGAGGGCACGAGCGCGAGGGTGCCGACGAGCACGAGCGCGGCGGCGCCGATGGTGATCGCGGGGTGCGCGACCGTCCAGCGGATGACCGGCAGGTATCCCCTCTGCAGCGCCGAGGGGTGCTCCAGCTCGTCGGCCGGATGCGCGGGGTCGGTCTCGCTCGCGTCGTGGCCGTGGTGCGGCCGCTCCTTGAGGAACCAGTAGGCGAGCACCGGCACGATCGTGAGGGCCACGAAGAGCGAGGCGGCGAGCGCGATCGTCACGGTGAGGGCGAAGGGGCGGAACAGCTCGCCCGTGATGTCGCCGACGAGGGCGATCGGCAGGAAGACGGCCACGGTGGTGACGGTCGAGGCGGTGATCGCGGTCGCGACCTCCTTGACGCCGCCGAGGACGGCATCCCGCTTGCTCTCGCCGAGGCCGAGGTGCCGCTTGATGTTCTCGATCACGACGATCGAGTCGTCGACGACGCGGCCGATCGCGATGGTGAGCGCGCCGAGGGTGAGCACGTTGAGCGAGTACCCCGTGCCGAGCATCGCGAGGAAGGTGATGAGCACCGACACGGGGATCGAGATCGCCGCGACGAGGGTGGAGCGGATCGACAGCAGGAACACGAAGATCACGACGACCGCGAAGCCGAGGCCGAGCAGTCCCTCGGTGGCGAGCGAGTTGATGGAGCGCTCGATGAACGGCGCCTGGTCGAACACGACGGTGAAGCGCGTGTCGCTGCCGAGCTGGGAGGCGAGCGTGCCGAGCTGCGCGTTCACCTCGCGCGACACGTCGACCGTGTTTCCGGCGGGGGTCTTGGTGATCGCGATGGTGAGCGAGGGCTCGCCGTTGACGCGCGAGATGCCGGTAATGGGGTTGTCGACGATCTCGACCCGCGCGACATCGCCGATGGTGACCGGGCTGCCGCCGAGCAGCGGCAGGGACTCGAGGTCGGCCGCCGAGGCGAGCCGCACGCCGGCCTGCACGGTGAGGGTCTTGTCGCCCTCGTCGACCGTGCCGGCGGCGAGCAGCACGCCGTTGGCCTTGAGCGCATCCCGGATGGCCTGGGTGCTGAGGCGGTGCGCGGCGAGGGCCGCGGCATCCGGGGTGATGGTGATGCGCTGGCCGGTGGCGCCGTAGACGGTGGCCGAGCTGACGCCGTCGATCTGCTCGAGGGCGGGCACCGTGACGCTCGAGAGGCGGGAGGCGAGGTCGGCCGGGTCGAGACCGCTCGTGACGGCGAGCTGCACGACGGGGAAGTCGCCGATCGAGAAGGTGACCACCTGCGGGTCGACGGCGGAGGGGAGCTGGGATCCGATCCTCCCGATCGCGAGCTCGACCTTCTGCTCGGCGCGCGTGAGGTCGGTGCCGTAGCGGAACGACGCCTGCACGGTGGAGATGCCGGCCGAGCTGGTGGCGGAGGTGGAGTCGAGCCCCTCGATGCCCTGCAGCGCCGTCTCGATGGGGGTGGAGACGTCGGTCTCGACGACCTCGGGGCTGGCGCCCGGGTAGCTCGTGATGACGGTCACGTTGGGGAGCGTGAGCGAGGGGAACAGCTCGAGCTTGAGCGCCGTGAGCGCGTAGCCGCCGAACAGCGCGACGACGACCGTCAGCAGGGCGATGAGCGCGCGGTTGCGCAGGCTGAACACGGAGAGCAGTGACACGGTTCCCCCGGGGGCTGGATGCCGCGACGCGCGGCCGGACGGCGCACGACCCCGTGCGTCCGCCTCAGTATCCCAGCCTCCGGGCGGGCGAGCCTTCCCATCTCCTGGGAAGCGGATGCGTCCCCATCCGCTGGTTGAGTAGCGTGCCGCCGAAGGCGCGCGCGTATCGAAACCCTCAGCACCTCGGCGCGACGCGGCTGTCGGCGCTGAGCCGGCGACCCGACAGTCGCGCATCCGTGCGTGCTGGGGGTCTCGATACGCCCGCTCCGCGGGCTGCTCGACCAACGGAAGGGGCGCGGAAGCGGAGCGGGGCGCGGGTCACACCACGTGGGCGAGCTCGGCCTCGTCGAGGCGGATGGAGTGGCGCGTCACGCGCGACCAGGCCGCCGCGAGCGCCTCGACGCCGCGGTCGAGCTGGTCGGCGGGCATGCCGAAGGGGATCCGCAGGAAGCGCTCGAAGACGCCGTCGAGCCCGAAGCGCGGTCCCGCGCCGATCACGAGCCCCTCGGAGCGGGCGGCGAGGGCGAGCTGCGAGCTGAGCGGGGCGCCGATGCCCACCCAGGCGACGATCCCGCCCTCGACGTGCGGCATCCGCCACTCGGGGAGCGCCGTTCGGATGAGCTTGGCCAGGTGGTCACGGCCCTGGCGCAGGTAGGCGCGACGCCCGGCGAGGATGCGCTCGTAGTCGGGCACGAGCTCGGCCACCAGGAGCTGGTCGAGCACGGGGGTGCCGAGGTCGCTCGAGAAGCGCACCCGGGCGAGCCGCTGGATGAGCTCGCGTTCGGCCCGCACCCACCCGATGCGCAGGCCGCCCCAGATCGACTTGCCGACCGATCCGATCGTCACGACGCCGGGGCCGGCCGGGAACGGCGCCATGCGCGGCTGCCCGTCGAGGCCGAGACCGGTCATGGTCTCGTCGATCACGAGCGTGGTGCCCTCGCGCTCGGCGAGCTCGCGCACGCGGTCGCGCAGCCCCGCATCCATGGTGCGTCCCGTGGGGTTCTGGAACTCGGGCATGAGGTAGGCGAGGGTGGGGCTCGTGCGCTGGAAGGCCTGTTCGAGGCCGGCGACATCCCATCCCTCCTCGTTCGTGACGGCGACCGGCACGAGCCGCGCGCCCGCCGTCTTGAGCGCGTCGAAGGCGTGCGGGTAGCCGGGCGACTCGACGACGGCGCGGTCGCCGCGGGCGAGCAGCGTGCGCGCGACGAGGTGGATGGCGGACTGCGCACCGACGGTGATCATGAGCTGGTCGGGCTCGGTCGGCAGGCCGCGCTCGGTGTAGCGGTCGGCGATCGCACGGCGCAGCACGAGGAGGCCGAAGGGGTCGTAGCCGCTGTCGGGCAGGAAGCTCGGGAGCCGGTCGACGGCGATCTGGGCGGCCTGCGCCACGGCCGGCAGAGCCGGCAGCGAGGCCTTGGAGAAGTCGAGGCGGGCCTCCGCGAGGGGGTCGAGCTCGATGCCCGCGTCATGGGGCATGCGCGCGGTGCTGCCGGAGCCGCGCACGCTCTCGAGGTAGCCGCTGTCGCGGAGCTCGGCGTAGGCGGCGGAGACGGTGGTGCGGCTGAGCCGGAGGTGGGCGGCCAGCTCGCGCTCCGCCGGCAGCCGGGTGCCAAGCGGGATGCGACCGTCGAGCACGAGCAGCCGGATGCGGTCCGCGAGCGCCAGGTAGGCCGGCCCGTTCGATCCGCGCCAATCGACCATGAGCAGGGCCAAAGCACGGGCGGACAGCGTGTTCATGCGGCCAGCCTAGCCAGATTGGACTCTTGTTGAAGGTCCAATCCTCGAGTGGACTTGTCCATCGTGACCCCGCCCCTGCTCTGGACCCGCCGTATCGCCCAGCTGCTCGTCGGACTGCTGCTCTACGGCGTCGCGATCGCGCTCATGGTGCGCGCGGGCATCGGGGTCGCGCCGTGGGACGTGCTCACGCAGGGCGTCTCGCTCCGCACCGGCATCCCGTTCGGCTACGTCACGATCGTCGTCGGCGCGATCGTGCTGCTGCTGTGGATCCCCATCCGCCAGAAACCGGGCGTCGGCACGGTGCTCAACGTGGTGCTCATCGGGGTGGCCGCGCAGCTCGCGCTCGACGTCATCCCGCAGCAGCACGCGCCGGTGCCGCAGGGGCTCGTGTTCGCGGCCGGGGTCGTGCTGATCGCGATCGCGACCGGCCTCTACATCGGTGCGCGACTCGGCCCGGGGCCGCGCGACGGCCTCATGACGGGGCTGCACGCCCGCACCGGGTGGCCGATCTGGGTGGTGCGCACCGGCATCGAGGTGACGGTGCTCGTGGCGGGCTGGCTGCTGGGCGGCCAGGTGGGGATCGGAACACTCGCGTTCGCGCTGCTGGTCGGGCCGATGGTGGGGGTGACGCTGCCGCTGCTGCGGGTGCCGGAGGCGGCGCGGGATGCGGCAGCAGCAGCGGATGCGGCGGGCGCCGATCCCGTCGCCGCACCGGTTACCCGGCCAGTCCCGCTGACCGAGTAACCGGTTCCGCTCAGAGCTCGCGCTCCGCGTAGGCGCGCAGGGCGTCGCGCACGAACGTGGCGCCCGGGACGCCGCCGTAGTTGGCGGCGAAGCGCGGGTCGGCGACGTACATCTCGCCGAGTCCCGTCACGTACTCCCTGACCGCGCCGGGCGTGCCCGGGATGCCGGCCAGCCACGCGACGTGGCGACGCGCGAGCTCCTGGGCCGCGTCGTCGTCCGGAGCGATGCCGGATGCGGCCGCAGCCGTCCAGTCGGCGCCGAGCTGGGCGGTGCGCGCCTGCCAGTCCTGACGCTCGGCCGCGCTCATGCCGCGCCACCACGCGTCGGATCGCGCGTACGCGGCCGTGCCCCAGCGCTGCTCGACCTCCTCCTTGTACTGCGTGTGGTCGAATCCGTCGAACATGTCCTCTGCCATCGGTTCCTCACCTCCCTCCAGTGCCTCGATGGTCGCCTCGACGCTCGCGATCTGCCGCGCGAGGCGGTCGCGCTCCTGCCGCAGCCACTCGCGATGGGCGAGCAGGGCGTGCACGTCGCGCGTCTCGCCCGCGAGCACCTCGGCGATCGCGGGGAGGCCGAGACCGAGCTCGCGCAGCAGCAGCACGCGCTGCAGCCGCACGAGCGCGTCGGCGTCGTAGCGTCGGATGCCGCCGGCGCCGATGCTGCTCGGCCGCACGAGCCCGATGTCGTCGTAGTGCCGCAGGGTGCGGCTCGTGACGCCGGTGAGGCGGGCGACCTCCTGGATGCTGCGGTCCATCCGCCGCTCCTCTCGTGTCTCGGTGCTCTTGTGTCTCTCGTCTCTCGGACGTCTCCGACGCTAACCCTTGACGCGACGTCAACCGCAACCCCCGCCGCCGATCCCATCTCAAGGAGTTCTCCTCCCGAATCACGGAGATCGTGTGGCCGGCGTGGCCTGCGAGCCGCATCCGCCACATCCGCAACACCGACTCCTTGATTCGGGATGCCGGATGCGGATGGGTTGCGCGCGCGGCAGACGCGATATATCGTGAGTTGCACAAGACGCGATATATCTCGATCAGGGAGGGCCAGATGGCTCAGGAGAAGTGGCTCGTGGACGGGCCGAAGGTCATCGATCTGGAGAACATCCGCCGGCTCAAGGTGGGCCTCGTCGGCGGGAACGTCGACATCGTCGGGCACGACGAGCCCGGCGTCCGCGTCGAGGTGCACGAGGTCGCGGGCCGCGAGCTGCTCGTCCAGGTGGACGGCGACCGCCTCGAGATCGACCACCCCCAGCTGCGCTGGGACAACTGGATCGACGTGTTCAAGAACTTCGGCTCCACGATCAAGGCGGAGGTGAGCGTGCTCGTGCCGCGCAGCGTCGCACTGACCCTCGGCGTGGTCTCGGCGGATGCGCTCGTCGCGGGCCTCGAGGCCGACGTCCAGCTCAACACCGTCTCCGGCGCCCTCGTCGCCGACGGCCTCACCGGCAAGCTCACCGCGAACTCGGTCAGCGGCGAGATCACCGTGCGCGGCCACGCGGGCGCCGTCGGCATCAACACGGTCTCCGGCGACGTCATCGCATCCGGCGCCATCACGAAGTTCGACGTCGACGGCGTCTCGAGCGAGGTCATGCTCGACGCCAGCGGCATCCCCGACGAGGTGCACGTCAACACCGTCTCGGGCGCCGTCACCGCCCGGTTCGACCCCGACACCCCCGCGAGCTACACCGTGCAGACGGTCGGCGGCAAGCTGCAGCTCGACGCGCAGTCGATCAGCGTCGTCCGCGGCCGGTACACCGCGAGGCACGGCGAGCTCGACCAGCGCTGGGCGGATGTGCGGGTCAACACCGTCGGCGGCGACGTCAGCATCCTGCACGCGGTGCGCGCATGACGCCGCCCGTGTTCGCCCACGGGCACCTGCGCCTCTACCTGCTGAGCCTGCTCGCCGAGCAGCCCCAGCACGGCTACGAGCTCATCCAGGCGCTCGGCGAGCGCTTCGGCGGCACCTACGTGCCGAGCGCAGGCACCATCTACCCGCGGCTCGCGAAGCTGCAGGAGGAGGGCCTCGTCACGAAGGAGTCGGACGGGCGCCGCACCGTCTACGCGATCACGGACGCGGGCCGCTCCGAGCTGGCCGCCCGCCAGGACGAGCTCGACGCCATCGAGACGGATGTCACCGACTCGGTGCGCCGGCTGGCCGACGAGGTGCGCAGCTCGGTCGGCGACGCGATGCGCACCCTCCGCGCCGACCTCGCGGCCGCCGCGCGCGACGCCCGCTCGGCGCCGCATCCGACGGGGCTCCGCACCGAGCCGCAGGAGGACGCCCGCGCCGCGGCCCGCCAGCTGCTGCACGAGGCGGACGCGGCGCTCACGAGCTTCCGCGCCGAGCTGCGGGGCGAGCTGCGGGCGCAGTTCGCCGCCGGCCGGATGCGCGCGGAGGCCGTGGAGCTGCTCACGACGCGGCTCGGCGAGGTGCGCCGCGAGGTGACGGCGGCGCTGCGGGGGTGACGGCCGCCGCCTCGGTGAGCACGCGATCGAGCGCGCGCGGATCGTGGGCGGAGCGGCCGAGGAAGAGGCCGTCGACGGCGCCGTCCAGCGCGCCGAGCATGCCGGGGCCCGCCGAGCCGCCGTAGAGCACCGCGCTCTCCTCGCGCCCCGGCATCCGGAGCAGCTCCCGGCGGAGCGCGGACCCCACCCCGCGGATGTGCCCGACCGGGGCCGGCTCCGGGGCGCCGATCGCCCACACCGGCTCGTAGGCGACGATCACGCGGCCGGGCGGAGCATCCGCGAGCGCGGACCGGAGCTGCCGCAGCGACTCCGCCGCGGCCTCCTCCCCGGCGCCACGTCGTTCCTCGCCCACGCAGAGCACGGGCGTCAGCCCGTTGCGCAGCGCCGCGGCGGTCTTCGCCGCCACCACCTGGTCGGTCTCGCCGAGCAGACGCCGCCGCTCCGCGTGGCCCACCTCGGCGAGGCGCACGCCGATCTCCGCGAGCTCCGCCCCGCTCACCTCGCCCGTGAACGCGCCGCTGTCGGCGACCGCGACATCCTGGGCGCCCACGGCGGCGCGGGTTCCCGCGAGCGCCTCCAACGCGGGCAGCAGTTGGAGGTAGCCGGGCATCACGAAGAGCTCGACGTCGCCGCGCGCCACCGCCGGATGCCGCGCCGCGACATCCGCGATGTCCGCGAGCCACTCGCGACCGCGACGGTGGCCGAAGTACATCTTGAGGCTCACCCCGACGACGGTCATGGCGTGCTCAGCAGCTTCCCGTCGACTCGTAGCCCTCGATCACCGCGACCTTCCCGGCGCTCGCGCTCGCGGGGTCGAAGCGGTAGCCGAGCCACTCCCGCAGCAGCCGTCGCGCGAGCTCGATGCCCACCACCCGCTGCCCCATGCACAGCACCTGGGCGTCGTTGGAGAGCACCGAGCGCTCGACCGAGAAGCTGTCGTGCGCCGTGACCGCGCGGATGCCCGGCACCTTGTTGGCGGCGATCGCCACCCCGAGCCCCGTGCCGCAGATGAGCACGGCGCGGTCGGCGGCGCCCGTGGCGACCAGCTCGGCGGCCGCGATCGCGACCCGCGGATAGGGCGTGTGGCCGTCGGCATCCACGCCGACGTCGACGACCGACGCCACGGCGGGGTCGGCCTCGAGGTCGTGGCGCAGCACCTCCTTGTAGTCGAAGCCCGCGTCGTCGCATCCGATCACGACGCGCAGGGGTGCGATCCGGGTCATGCCCCGCCCTCCTCCCCGCCGAGGAGCTCGGCGATCGTCCGCGCCACGAGCGCCGCCGACACCGCCCCGGCGTCGGGGGTGCCGATGCTGCGCGCGCCGTGGGTCCGGGAGCGCCCCCGGCGAGCCACGAGCTCGGCGGTGCGGCGAGCACCTTCCTCGGCGGCATCGGATGCCGTGCTCCAGGCCTCCGCCAGCGGACGCCCGGCCGCGACCTCGGCGAGGAGCGCATCGGCGAACGGCTGCAGCGCGTCGATCATCGTCTTGTCGCCGGGCTCGGCCCCGCCGCGGAGCCGCACGGCCGCGACCCCGGCGGCCGCGGCTGCGGCGACCGTCTGCGCGGTGGGGGCGCCCCGGTCGCCGAGTCGGTCGCCGACCGCCGCGAGCAGCAGCCCCCACAGCACGCCCGAGGTGCCGCCGCCGCGGTCCGACCACGCGTCGGAGGCGGCCCGCAGCGTCGAGGCGGCACCGGCACCCGCCCTGACGGCGGCGGCCGCCGCCCGGTCTGCCGCCGCACTGCCGCGACGCATGCCGATCCCGTGGTCGCCGTCTCCCGCGACCGCGTCGATGCGCCCGAGCTCGTCGGCCGCGGCGTCGATGCGCTCCGCGACCCGCGATGCCCCCGCCGCGATGAGCTCCGCGAGCTGCGCCGAGGGCCCGTCGCCCGCGGCGAGCGCCGTGCCTCCCGCCAGATCGACGGCGGGGGCCGCCGCGGCGACGATCTCGTCGCCGCCCGCAGCGACGGATGCGCCCACCGGCCCGACCCGGAGCGCGACGGCGTCGCACGGCGCGGTGTAGAGCGACTCGAGCTCGTCGTCGAGCCAGGTCACGGTGAGCGAGACGCCCGCCATGTCGAGGCTCGTGCAGTACTCGCCGACGAGCGGCGCCACGGGCTCGAGGCCGAGCGCCCCCGCCCGCCGGGCGATCGAGCGATAGAGCACGAAGAGCTCCTCGTACGCGACCGCGCCGAGGCCGTTGACGGCGAGGCCGACCCGCGCCCCCGCATCCGCCGGCCGCTCCTCGAGCAGCCGGTCGAGGAGCAGCTCGGCGAGCTCGTCCGCGGTGGGGACGTCCCGCTCGTCGATGCCCGGCTCCCCGTGGATGCCGAGGCCGAGCGCCATGCGCCCCGGCGGCACCGTGAACAGCGGCTCGTCCGCGCCGGGCAGGGTGCACCCGCTGAAGGCCACACCGAGGCTCCGGGTGCGCGCGTCGGCGTGCCGGGCCAGAGCGGCCACCTCCGCGAGATCCCGCCCCTCGGCCGCCGCCGCACCCGCCACCTTGAAGACCGCGAGGTCGCCGGCGATCCCCCGGCGACGATGACGCTCGGAGGGGGGCGCGCTGGCGACGTCGTCGGTCACGGCGATGCTCTCGCACCGGATGCCGCGCGTACGCAGCCGCTCCTGGGCGAGGTCGAAGTTCAGCACGTCGCCCGCGTAGTTGCCGTAGCCGAGCAGGACCCCGGCCCCCGCATCCGCGTGCTCGGCGACGGAGACGATGCGCTGCACCGAGGGCGAGGCGAACACCTCGCCCATCGCCGCACCCGACGCGAGGCCCGGGCCGACGTAGCCGGCGAACGCCGGGTGGTGCCCGGAGCCGCCGCCCACCACGAGGGCGACGTGGCCACGCCGGCGGCGCGCGGCGATGACACCGCCGGGCACCGCGGCCACGCGATCGGCGTACGCCGCGACGAAGCCCTCGAGCAT
Source organism: Protaetiibacter sp. (assembly GCA_030150265.1). GTDB lineage: Bacteria > Actinomycetota > Actinomycetes > Actinomycetales > Microbacteriaceae > Homoserinibacter. The sequence goes on along the minus strand of JASLGG010000032.1, from coordinate 73,372 downwards.
CTCGCCGGCGAATGCCGCGGGATCGTTGACGAGCCGTGCCACCGTGCCGCCCGCCTCAGCCGTCCGCGTAGCGGCGACGCGCTGCCTCGATCGCCTCGAGCTCGGGGGCGCTGAGCTCGAGCTCGCCCGCGGCGAGCCAGTCGTCGCACTGCTCCGGCGTGCGAGCCCCCACGATCGCTCCCGAGACCCCGTCCTGGGCGAGCGCCCATGCCACCGCGACCGAGCTCACCGTCACCCCGTGGCCGGTCGCGACCTCCTCGAGCACCGCGACCAGCCGGTCGACGCGCTCGAGGTTGTCGGGCGTGAAGAGCGGCGAGTTGCGACGCCAGTCGCCGGCGTCGAGCGTGTCGAGCCGGCCGGCCCGGAACTTGCCGGTGAGCAGGCCGGATGCCATCGGGCTGTAGACGAGCGTGCCGACGCCGTGCCGAGCAGCCCACGGGATGAGCTCGTCGCGGCTGTCGGGGCGCAGCAGGCTGAGCGGCACCTGGTTGCTGTGCAACGGCGCCGTCGCGACCGCCGCGTCGAGCTGCGCGAGGGAGTGGTTCGAGACGCCGATGGCGCGCACCTTGCCCGAGGCGAGGAACTCGCCGAAGAGCTCCCAGTACTCCTCGACGGGGGCGTCGTCGGCCGGCCAGTGCATCTGGTACAGGTCGATGCGCTCCACGCCGAGCCGCCGCAGCGAGTCGTCGAGCTCACGCCGCAGGCTCTCCGGTCGTCCGCTCCGGGTGACCTTGGCATCCGGGGCCGCACGGTCCCACACGAGTCCCGCCTTCGTGAAGACGTAGGGCCGGTCGGCGTCGGCGAACACCGAGATCGCCTCGGCGACCACCGTCTCGGCGTGGCCCATGCCGTAGATCGCGGCCGTGTCGATCCAGTTGATGCCGCGCTCGACGCCGTGCCGGATGGTGGCGATCGAGACCTCGTCGGCCTGCGGTCCCCAGTAGCTGGGCGAGTTCGGACCGCTCATCGCCCAGGAGCCGAAGCCGAGCGGGGTGATCTCGAGCTCGGTTCCTCCGAGTCGCCTGGTCTTCATGCGCGGGGGTCCTCTCGGTCGATGCGGGGGGCGTCGGGCGTGAGACCCGGCCCGAAGAAGGAGATGAGCTCGACGGGGGCCTCGCCCGTGGCGACGATGTCGACGCCCGCCGCGGCGCGGCCGGCCGTCACGAGCAGCTCGTCGCGGCCCGGCGCGCCGCCCGCGAGCGGGATGCCGCCGACCTCGACCTGCCCCCGCCACACGAAGAGGGAGTAGGCGCCGGGCTCGGACCGCGTGACGCGCGCACCCGGCTCCAGTCGCAGCCGCTTCGCCGCGAACTTGTCGCCGCCCCAGAACAGCCACGCCTCATCGGCCCCGGCCTCGGCCTCGATGCCTCGCGGCTCGAGGTGGTAGCGCGAGTGGAAGTCGGCCATCAGGTTGAGCTCCCAGTCGACCCAGTCGAGCACGGCGGCCTCGCCGCGCTCCGCCCGCGCGTGCTCGCTCAGGTTGCCGAGCAGCAGCTCCTTGGAGAGGTGCACCTCGCCGCACACGGCCTGCAGGAAGGCCATCGCATCCGAGTCCTCCTGCAGCTCGAGGGTGAGCGCCGTGCCGGGCGCGTGCAGCACGCCCGACGGCACGAAGTAGCCGCCCTCCGGGAACAGCCGATAGCCGCGGGAGAGCGCGATGACATGGTCGTCGTCCCAGCGCTCCAGATACTCGACCAGCCGCGCCGACGCCTCCTCGGGAGTGAGCGAGGAGTGGATGCCGAAGAACGACTCGGGATGCGGCCCGAGGTCGACGCCGGGCAGGAAGTAGTAGGCCTCGTCCTTCGACTGGAGCCCGACCGCCCGCGCCTGCTCGGTCGGCGGGTGGATGTGGAAGGGCACCCGCTCGCCGTAGTCGAAGATCTTCGCCAGGCGCCCGAGGCCGTCGTGCTCGCGCGCGTACTCCGCGCCCATCACGAGATCGGGGGCCACGGCGACGACCTCGTCGAGGCGGTGACGGGCTCCGCCGTCGCGCACCATGCTGATGCCTTCGCCCTCGACCGTCACGGCGTTGCCGGCCGGCGTCGTCGAGGCGAGCCAGCGCTCGCAGAGCCAGCCGCGCTGGCCGGCGTCGTACTGCTCGTCCGGGAGGCCCAGACGGCGTCCGGGCGTCATCCAGGAGCGCGCCACGAAGGCGGGGTCCAGCTGCAGCAGGCCGTCGCCCTCGGCGATGAGCCGGGCGACGTCGTCTCTCGTGATCATCTCGTCCTCCTCAGAATGAGATCGCGTGGGCCGCGAGGCTCTCGACGTCGAAGTCGAGGCCGTGGCCGGGTCGGTCGCTCAGCTCGTACCAGCCGTCGCGGATCCGGTCGAAGCCGCGGATGACGCGCAGGTCGCTCAGCGAGCCGCCGTCGACGTCCTCCACGAAGATGCCGTCCGGGCTGGCCGCGAGCACCATCCCCGAGATCTCACCGGCGTGATGCGGGGCGAGCGGCACGTTGTAGGCGCGCGCGAGAGCCGCGATCTGCAGGTAGGCCGTGGGGCCGCCGGTGCGGACGACGTCGCACTGCACGATGTCGACGGCGTCGTTGCGGAGGAAGGCGGCGATGTCACGGAGCGTGTAGACGTTCTCGCCGAGCGCGAGCGGCGTCGACATCCGGGCGCGCAGCTGCGCGGCGCCGTAGACGTCGTCACGGGCGAGCGGCTCCTCGAACCAGGCGAGACGGTAGGGCTCGAGCGCCTTGGCCTCGGCGATGGCGCGCGCCTGGTCGAAGCCCTGGTTGGCGTCGACCATGAGCGGGAGCGAGCCGATGCGCTCGCGCACCCTCGCGACGCGCTCGACGTCCTGCTCGATCTCGGGCAGGCCGATCTTGATCTTCACGCCCTGGTAGCCCTTGCCGACCCACATGTCGACCTGCTCGAGCAGCTCGTCCATCGACTTGCGCAGGTTGATGCCGCTGCCGTACACCGGGATGCGCTCCCGCACCGAGCCGAGAACCGCGTGCAGCGGTGCTGCGTAGCCCTTCGCGAGGAGATCCCAGAAGGCGATGTCGAGGGCGGCGATCGCCACGGTCGTGAAGCCGCCCGCACCGAGGTCCTGCACGAGGTCCCACATCTCGAACCACAGCCGGCGCGGGGCGACCTCGCGGCCGATGAGGTGCGGCACGACGTCGTCGCGCAGCAGGCTCGCGATGGCGGTGCCGCCGCCGTGCGCGGCGTAGGTGTAGCCGGTGCCGACGAGGCCGGCGTCGGTGGTCACCTCGACGGTGATGATCTCGAAGTGGGTCACCACGTGGATGGAGTCCGACCACGGGGCGTTCGGGATCGGCATCCGGGACAGGCGGACGTCGATGGCGTCGATTCTCATGGGGGCTCCGAATCAGGTGAGGTCCAGCGCGAGCCGGAGGTCGGGGTCGGTGTCGATGAACGCGTCGATCCGCGCGCGCTGCTCGGCGTCGAGCTCGGGAAGCGGGGCACGGTTGGGGCCGATGTCGACGCCCTGGCGGGCGAGGACATGCCTCAGATAGGCGATGAAGTTGAAGTCGAACATGTGGGTGACGAACCGCGAGATCACTCGCTGCTCGTGTGCGGCCGTGGCGAGGTCGCCGCTCGCGACACTGTCCCACAGCCGCACGAAGGTGCCCGGCATCGCGTTGATCGACACTCCCACGGCCCCTGAGGACCCGACGAGCGCGGAGCCCATGCACAGCGGGTCGGAGCCCGAGAGCAGCATGAAGTCGAGGCCCCGGGTCCGCTCGATCACGGCCTGGATCTCGGCCAGGTCGTCGCCGGAGTACTTGACCCCGCTCACGACCCCCTCCCGGGCGAGCCCGGCGATCCATCCGGAGCTCGCGGGCCGGTGGGTGAGGTGCGGCACGTGGTACACCATCACGGGCGCCCCGACCTCGCGCGCGAGCGCGCGGAAGTAGTCGGCGATGTCGTCGGAGTCGAGCGCGTAGTAGAGCGGGGGGATGGCCGCGACCTGCCCGATGCCGAGGTCGCGGGCATGCCGTGCGAGCTCGACGGTGTCGCGGAACGGCATCGCGCCGACGTGGGAGATCACGGGCACGGCGCCGTCGACGCGACGAGCGATCGCCGTCGCGAGCTCTTTCCGCTCCTCGACCGACTGCAGCGGCCCCTCGCCGGCGGTGCCGCCGATGAACAGCCCGTGCACGCCGGAGGCGAGCAGGCCGTCGACGAGCTCGAGGGTCCGCGGCACCGATACGTCGCCGTGGGAGTCGTACCCCGTCATCACGGCGGGATAGATTCCGGTCATTCTGTTGCTCCTTCTGGGATGGGTGCGGTCGGCATCGAGGCGGTCATCCCTTGACCGCGCCCGCGGTGAGCCCGTCGATCAGCTGGCGCTGGACGATCATGAATCCGATGAGAACCGGCAGCGCCGCGACGACGCCGCCGGCCGTGAGCAGATCCCAGCGGATCTGGTAGTCGCCGATGAAGGTGTGGAGGCCGACCGGGATGGTCTGCGCCTTCGTCGAGGTGAAGGTCAGCGCGTAGAGGAACTCGTTCCACGAGAAGATGAAGACGTAGGTGCCGGCCGCGCTCAGCCCCGGCCGCATGAGCGGCAGCAGGATGTGCAGCACCATCTGCAGCGGCGAGGCGCCGTCGATCGCGGCCGCCTCGTCCAGCTCCTTGGGCAGGTTGTCGAGGAAGCCCTTCAGCAGGAACGTCGCGAAGGGGCTCGCGAACGTCGTGTAGACGAGGATCAGCCCCGCCGGGCTGTCGAGCAGGCCCATCGCCCGCAGCTCGGTCTGCAACGCGATCACGAGGAGCACCGCCGGGAACAGCTGCGCGATGAGCAGCCCGGTGAGCACCGTCGACCGGGCGCGGAACTCGAAGCGCGAGAGCGCGATGGCCGCGCACACCGACACGATGAGGGTGAGCGCGACCGTGCCGGCCGCGGTGAGGACGCTGTTCCGCAGGAAGGCGAGGAACGGCGTGAGCGTGAACAGGTCGATGTACGACTGGATGCTCGGGTTCTGCGGGATGAGCTGGGCACCCGGCGCGATGAGCTGCTCGTTGGGGGTGATCGAGGTCAGCAGCATCACGAGGTAGGGACCGAGGGTCGCGGCCAGCCAGACCACGACGCCCGTCACGACCGCGATCGTGCGCAGCCGGAGCCGGGTCATCGGCGCTCTCCCTTCGAGGTCAGGCGGACGTAGACCACGACCATCACGGCGAGCACCGCGGCCTGGATCATCGCGTAGGCGGCGCCCTCGCCGAAGCTCCCGCCCTTGTAGGCGGTGAGGTACGAGGCGAGCGGCAGCGTCGTGGTCGCATAGGCGGGGCCGCCGCCCGTCAGCACGTAGGTGAGGTCGATGTAGTTCGCGGTCCAGATCAGGCGGAGGACGACCGTGATGAGCACCGTCGGCACGATCGCCGGAAGGATCACGTGACGGAAGACGCCCGCGTGGCCCGCCCCATCCGTGCGCGCCGACTCGACGAGCTCGGAGGGCACCCCCTGGAGCGCGGCGAGGATCATCACCATGAAGAACGGGATGCCCTGCCAGGCGTCGATGAAGATGAGCGTGCCGAGCGCGGTGTCCGAGGTGCCGAGCCAGGCGATCGGCCGGTCGATCAGCCCCATCGCGGCGAGCGTCTTGTTGAGCAGGCCGTTGTTGGGCTCCAGGGTCCACATCCACATGAGCGCGACGAGCACGCTCGGCGTCGCCCAGGGGATCATCGCGAGCCCCCGGACGACCCCGCGGAGCCGGAACCGCTGGTTGAGCAGGAAGGCACCCAAGGCGCCGATCACCAGCTGAAGGCTGACGGCTCCCACCGTCCAGATCACCGAGGTGAGCGCGAAGCGGCCGAAGTTGGCGTCGGTCACGATGGCCACGAAGTTGTCGAGACCGACGAATCCCTGCGCCTGACCGAGGAAGCTGACCTTGCTGAGGCTGAACCAGATCCCCCGGGCGAAGGGGAACACGATGAAGACGAGGAACAGCAGCAGGATCGGGGACAGGTAGACCACGGGGGCCCAGTTGAACTTCCGGCGTCCCTTCGCGACCGGGCCCGCCGTGGTCATCGCTGTCATCTCACTTGCCTGCCAGCACGCCGCCGAGGTGCGTCAGCGCCTCGTTGCTCGTCATGGTCCCCTCGAACGCGGCCTGCATCGTGGGGCCCCACTCCTTGTTGGCGACCTTCGAGGCGCCCGGGAACAGCGGCCAGGACTTCGCGTACGACTGCGCCTCGATGGCGATGCGCAGCGCCGGGTTGTCCTGGAAGGCGCTCTCCTGGATCACCGAGGTGAGCACCGGGAGCTGCCCCTGCACCGAGGTGCTGAGCTTGAGCATCGGATCGTGCGTGTCGAGGAACGAGACCCACGCCCAGGCGAGGTCCTTCTTGTCGGATGCCGACATGATGACGTTGCCGCTCATGATGCCGAAGGTCACCGGGTTCTCCGGGTCGGCCTGGGGCATCGGGACCACGCCGAAGTCGTCGCCGAGGGCCTGGACGACCGCGTTGTACGAGCCCGCGTGGTGGATCATCATCGCCGTGGTGCCGTTGAAGAAGTTCGTCTTGATCGCGGCGAAGTCGGCGGTGGTGGAGCCCGGAGGCGCGTATCCGTTCGTGACGAAGTCGATGTACTGCTGGTTGATCTCGGTGCCGGTCTGCGCCAGCGTGATGTCGCCCGCGGCGTTCGCGAACTGCGCGCCGCCCGACAGCAGCCACGCCGACCACTGGTCCTGGCCTCCGGCGCCGCCGCGCACGTCGAGCGCGTACTGGCCCCGCTGGGCGAGCACCTCGGCCGCGTGGATGACGTCGTCGTGGGTCGCCGGCGGCTCGAGACCGGCGGCCGTGAAGATCGACTTGCGGTAGTACATGTAGTTGGTCGAGTACTGGTGGGGCATCATGTACACCGCGTCGTCGCCGGGCACCTTCCCCGTGTCGTAGAGGAAGTCGGCGATGTCTCCCTTGCCGTCCCAGCCGGCGATCTCGTCGTCGAGGTTCTCGACCGCGCCGGCCTCGACGAACTCGCCGAGCCACAGATCGCGGAACCGGGCCGCATCCGGGCCCCCGCCGCTCGCGAGGCCGTTGAGGAGTTTGTCCTCGTACTGGGCGAGCGGGATCGTGACGAGCTCGACCTTGCCGATGGTGCTCTGCGCGTTGAACTGATCGACCATGTCGGTCCAGGTCGGGTCGGTCGCGTCGTCCTGCCAGACCCAGTACTCGAGCACGCGGTTCGGGTCGCCGTCGCCTGCTCCGCCGCCTCCGGGGCTGTCGCTGCAGGCGCTCAGGGCGCCGATCGCGAGACCGGCGGCAAGCGCGGCGGCGATGATCGTCCGGGGATGTTGCCTCATTGCACTTTCCTTACTCATCGATGGATGGGGGTGGTCGCCCGCGGGCGCTTGAGGCGCGCGCGGATCTCGAAGAAGTGGATGTTGAGCGTGTGCGCGGCCATCGCGATGTCCCCGGCCTCGAGGGCGTCGACGATGCGCGAGTGGCTGAGGGCGATCTCGTTGAGCGCACGACGCTCCGAGGGGGCGGGCGATGCCGCGTGGAAGACCTCCCAGAAGGCCTCGATGAGGCCCATGAGCACGTCGTTGTCGATGCTCGAGTACAGCTCGTGGTGGAAGAGCGCGTCCTCCTCGTGCGAGGTCTCGCCGCGGGCCGCCTTCGCCTCCATGCGGTCGGTGAGGGAGCGCAGCCGGGCGATCGTCTGCGGGGTGTAGGCAGCGGCGGCGACGGGGAAGAACGCCGCCTCGAGCACACGTCGGACCTCGAGGAGGTTGCGCAGCGAGTCGGCGTTGAGCGTCGCGCCGACCACGGCCGCGCGGATGACCGACGGGATGCCGACCTCCCCCATGACGCGGCGGGCGCCCTGGCGGCTGATGACGACGCCGAGCGTCTCGAGGCCGATGAGCGTCTCCCGCACCGACTGCCGGCTCGCGCCGAGCTCCGCCACGAGCTCGGCCTCGGTCGGCAGCACCGAGCCGGGCTCCAGCTCGAGCTGGTGGAAGAGAGCGAGCAGTCGTGTCCGCAGCGCGTCCGGCATCCCGATCACCTCATCCCGTCTCTCGTCCTCGAGCTGGTCATCGCGACGCTAACCGCGAGGTGTCGAGGGGCTCCACGCGGGGCGAGCAGAATCCGGTACTTGTCGGACAAGTTGGTCGAGGAGATCGGAATCCCTCCCGGAAATCTCATTCTGACGAAGAGAATTCGAGAGTGCTCTCCATAGATATGGGAGTTATGTAAGAAATCGTGTTCAGTGGCCCCGAGCATCCGGCGAAGTCGGCCGATGGGGACGCGAGGAAAGGACCCCCATGCACGCGAACCAGACCGTCGACCTCCGCGAGGCGCGCGCCTGCATCGACGCCGCCCTCGAGCTCGCCCGCACCCAGCACGGCCCGCTCGCGGCCGTCGCCTGCGCCGTCGTCGGCCCCTCGGGGGAGCTCATCGCCTTCGCGGCACACGAGGGGACGGGCGCCCTGCCCCGCCGGCTCGCCACCCGCAAGGCCTACAGCGCCGTGCTGTTCAAGCGCGACACCTCCGCGGTGAAGGAGGCCGTCGACGCGGGCGCGATCATGCTCGACCGGCTCGGCGACGCGCAGTTGCTCGCGATCCCCGGCGGGCACCCGATCCTCGCGGACGGCCGCATCGTCGGCGGCATCGGCGTGAGCGGCCTCACCCCCGCGCAGGATGCCGAGATCGCGGCCGGTGCGCTCGCCGCATCCGGCATCGACGCCGCCATCTCGTGACCTGTTGCCGCTCGCGGCACGCAACCACCAGACTTGCGGAGTGACGATGGCGTCGAGGAGATCTCAAGCTGCGGTCGGGGCGCGCCGGGAGCGCATCCTCGAGACCCTCTCCGTTCGGGGCGAGGTGCGCTCGGACGAGCTCTCGTCGATCCTCGGGGTGTCGACGATGACCATCATGCGCGACCTCGACGCTCTCGCCGAGGAGGGGTGGCTGCGCCGGATCCCCGGGGGCGCCACGGTCGAGAGATCCGCGCTCTTCGAGCTGAACGTGCGCTCGCGCATGCGCGAGAACGAGGCGGCGAAGGCGGCGATCGGCGCGGCGGCCGCCGCACTCGTGCGCGCGGGCGACGCGATCATCCTCGACGACAGCACGACCGCCCTGGCCGGCATCGACGCCCTCCGCGCCGTCGGCCCGCTCACCGTGGTCACCAACTTCCGGCGGGTGATCGACGCCCTCGCGGGAGCGCCCGACATCGATCTCGTCGCCGTCGGCGGCCGCTACCAGCCCTCCTACGACTCGTTCGGCGACCTCTCCACGGTCGCCTCTCTCACCGGGCTGCGGGCCGACCTGGCGTTCGTCTCCGCGCTCGCGATCGCCGACGGCCAGTGCTATCACCCGCAACCCGAATCCGTCGCGGTGAAGCGCGCGATGATCGCGGCCGCCCACCGCTCGGTGCTGCTGCTGGATCACTCCAAGTTCCGCAAGAGCGCGCTCTACCGGATGTGCGGCGTCGACGAGGTCGACACCGTGATCGTCGACGACGGGGTCGGCGCGGACGACCTCGCCGCGCTTCGCGACCTCGCCCGCGAGGTCATCGTCGCACCCGTGCCGCCCGGGGCGTGACGGCGGCCTCAGCCCGCGAACCGCACCGGGATGTAGAGGTCCTGCACACGATCGCCGAGCGCCGTGTGGTCGTTGCGCGTGTAGATCGCGCAGCGCTGGGTCGTGCAGTCGTAGCCGTCGCCCACGGGATCGACGACCTCCAGATAGGCCGTGAAGGTGCCGGTCGCGACGTCGTCATAGGGGCGGGCACCGAAGAGCTTCCAGCCCCAGTCGTCGTTGATCCAATTGCTCGGAGCCCACTGGACCTGACCGGCCGACCCCTCCTGCGCCTCTTGCTTCGGCACGCCGCCGAGGCACGGGCCGGGCTTCGTCGCCGGGTCGTCCGGGATGACGCAGATGCCCACGTAGATGCCCTGCGCCGCGTCGTATCCGGTGCCGCTCACGACGATGTGCTGCCCCACGGTGAGCGCCGAGGTGTCGACCGTGCCGCCCGGGTCGGGTGAGACGACGCTCAGCTCGCGCTCGCGTCCGTCATCGCCCGTGGCCGTGACCGTCGTGGGCCACTGGTCGACGGGGGTCTCCTGGTTGGCGGCACCGCCGTTCTGGTGCAGCAGGATCGGCAGCCCCAGCCACGCGAGCGGCACGAGCAGCACCACCACGACCGCGCCCAGGATCCAGGGCCAGCGGCGTCTGCGTCGGGGAGTCGTCACCGCACGATCATAGATGCGCGCGCCGGCGAGCCGGTCGAGTTGACGCGGCGGCCGCGAGGCGTATGCTTGCCCGCCGTGACTGATGAAGGCGACACCGCCTCGGATGACGCCCCGCGCTCCCCGAAGAACTGGCTGATCGGCGATCCGCTGCCGACCACGACGCTCGAGGGGCAGCTGCTGCCCAAGCACCTGGCGCTCCCGATCTTCTCGAGCGACGCGCTCTCCTCGGTGGCCTACGCGCCGCAGGAGCTGCTCATGATCCTGCTCATCGGGGGCCTCGCGTTCCTGAGCTTCGCGCCGTGGGTCGCGCTCGCGGTCGTCGTGCTGCTCGCCGTGGTGGTGGCCTCCTACCGGCAGCTCATCAAGGCCTACCCGTCCGGCGGCGGCGACTACGAGGTGGCGCTCGTGAACCTCGGCGAGAAGGCCGGCGTGATCGTGGCGGCGGCGCTGCTCGTGGACTACATCCTCACGGTCGCGGTGTCGGTGGCATCCGGTGTCGACAACATCATCTCGGCGATCCCGGCGCTCAACCCGTGGCGGGTCGAGCTCGCGGTGGGGTTCGTCGTGGTGCTCGCCGCCATCAACCTGCGCGGCGTGCGCGAGGCGTCACGGGCCTTCGCGATCCCCACCTACCTCTTCATCGGGTCGATCGGGCTCATGGTCGTGGTGGCCCTCGTGCGCACCGCGCTCGGGGATGCGCCGGTCGCCGAGAGCGCGGACTGGACGGTGCAGGGCGAGCAGCTCGCGCGCGCGGCGTTCGTGCTGCTGATCCTCCGGGCGTTCGCGAGCGGATGCGCGGCCCTCACCGGAGTGGAGGCGATCTCCAACGGCGTGCAAGCCTTCCGCACGCCGAAGATCCGCAACGCCCAGCGCACGCTCGTCGCGATGGGGTCCATCGCGATCGCCCTCTTCGCCGGTCTCACGGCGGTGGCGCTCATCGCGGGCGTGCACTACGCCGAGAACGCCTGCGACCTGGTCGGCTTCACCGACTGCGCCACGGCGCCGCAGCGCAGCCTCATCGCGCAGCTCGCCTCGGCGACCTTCGGCGACAACACCGTGCTGTTCTTCATCGTGCAGACCGCGACCGCCGCGGTGCTGCTGCTCGCCGCCAACACGGCCTTCAACGGCTTCCCGCTGCTCGGCTCGGTGCTCGCGCGCGACGGATACGCGCCCAAGGCGCTCGCGACGCGCGGTGACCGGCTCATCTTCTCGAACGGCGTGATCGCGCTCTCGGCGGTCGCGATCGTGCTGCTCGTCGGTGCGCAGGCGAACGTCACCGCGCTCATCCAGCTCTACATCATCGGGGTGTTCATCTCGTTCACCCTCGGGCAGATCGGCATGGTGAAGCACTGGATCGGGGTGCTCCGCCGGCGGTCGGAACCCGCGGGGGCGGTCTGGCGGGGCCTCGCGATCAACGCGCTCGGCGCCCTCATGACGGCCTCGGTGCTCGTGATCGTGACGGTCACGAAGTTCACGCACGGCGCCTGGATCGTCTTCGTCGTGATGATCGTGCTGATCGTGCTGATGATCGGCGTGCACCGCTACTACCGCGACGTCGACCGGGAGATCGAGGTGGACGCCACCACGACCTTCGGCTCGACCGGCGACCACGCAATCGTGCTCGTCGGCCGGCTCTCGAAGCCCGTGCTCAAGGCGCTCGACTACGCGATCGCGGCGCGCCACGGCTCGCTCGAGGCGGTGCACGCGTCGATCGACGACGAGGCGAGCGAGAAGCTCGAGCGGCAGTGGGCGGCTCACAACATCCGCGTGCCGCTGACGATCATCGCGTCGCCGTATCGCGACATCTCGATGCCGCTCATCAAGTACATCAAGCAGCACCGGGCCGAGCACGGCTCGGAGGTGGTGACGGTCTACCTGCCGGAGTACATCGTCGGGCACTGGTGGGAGAACCTGCTGCACAACCACAAGGCCCGCCGCATCCGCCACAAGCTGCTGCTCGTGCACGGCGTCGTGGTGGCGCTCGTGCCGTGGCTGCTCGACTCCTCCGACCTGCTCTACGGGCGCCGCTCCCGCCCGCTGCCCGGCCAGGACCGCCGCGGCGAGCCGGTGCGCCCGCCGCTGCGCACGCCGCGGCCCCCCGCCTCCCGCCGCTCGGGCTGAGCCCCGCGGCTCCGCCGACGGATCAGCTCGCCCCGAGCAGCGCGAGAACCCCGCGCACCAGCACGGCCAGCACCCCGAGCCAGGCGATGGCGTACATCGCCACGCGAGCCGCACGGGTACCGACGCGTCGAGCCGCGAGGGATCCCGCGCCGAGCCCCAGCAGCGCCGCCAGCACGAGAAGGCCCGACTCGGCGGGCGGGCTGCTGGGCAGCCCCCGCCACAGCACGGTGACGAGGTCGAGGGCGATGAAGACGAGCTGGACCGAGGCGACGAACGAGGGGTGGCTCCACCTCGTCTCCGTGGCGTGGCGCACGAGCGGCGGGCCGGAGAGCCCGCTCGTGATGTTGAGGAGGCCTGCGGCCGCCCCGGTCTTGATCGCCGCGCCCCGACCCGAGGTGAGCAGCGCGAGCGGCCGGATGCGGGCGGCGAGCAGGGTGAGCATCGCAGCCCCCGCCACCAGCAGGAGGAGCGCCGGCTCCGGCAGCACGAACGCGAGCAGGGCGCCGAGGGGGGACGCGAGGAGCCCCGGCCAGATCAGGCCCCAGGCCCGACGCCACTCCACGAGCCGCCACATGCCGACGAGCATGACGAGCGAGGTCGCCCCGGCGAGCACGACGACGAGCCGGACCCCCTCGGTCGCTCCGCTGGCGACGACGAGGGCGGGCGTCGCGCACAGCGCGAAGCCCATCCCGGTGATCCGCTGGATCCCGCCCGCGAGGAAGACGACCGCGAGCGCCACGGCAAGCGTCGCATCCACGCTGTCAATGTAGCGAGGCCGGAGTCAGCCCTTCTCGCCGCCTTCAGAGGTGGACATGATGCGGCGCTGGAAGATGAAGAACAGCACCGCGACGGGGATCGACATGAGCACCGCGGCCGCGAGTTGCAGCGGGTACTGGTTGCCCGATCCGAGCTGACCCGAGGTGAGCGATGCGACACCCGTCGTGAGCGTGTTGAGGTCGGGGTCGTTGCGCGACACCACGAAGTGGGCGAACTCGTTCCACGAGCCCTGGAAGCTCAGGATGAAGAGGGTCACGAGGGCCGGCACCGCCATCGGGAGCACGATCGTCCAGAAGGTGCGGAACACGCCCGCCCCGTCGATCCGCGCCGCCTCCTCGACCGACACCGGGATCGACTCGAAGAACTGCTTCATGATGAAGATGCCCGCCGCGTCGATCATGATCGGGATGATCATGCCCGCGTAGGAGTTGTAGAGCCCGAGCTCCTTGAGGATGAGGAAGCGCGGGATGAGCAGCACGACGTTCGGCACCGCCATGACGGCGACGAGGCCCGCGAAGACCACCGCACGCCCGCGGAAGCGCAGCCGCGAGAGGGCGTAGCCCGCGAGCGAGTCGAAGAACACCCGCCCCGTCGTCACCACGACCGTGACGAGCAGCGAGTTCCCCGCCCACTGCAGGAGCGGCACCGTCGTGAACAGCTTCTCGTAGGCGGCGAAGCTCCAGGTCTGCGGGATGAGGGTGAGCGGCTGCTGCGTCGCCTCGGCATCCGTCTTGAAGCTGCCGGCGACCGAGATGAGGAAGGGGTAGATATAGACGAGCGCGAGCACGACGAGCAGCACGTAGCTGAGCAGCAGGCCGATCGTGGCCGCACGACGGCGGGCCGGGGTGTACATCCGGGCGCTCATCGCGCACCTCCCTCGCCGTCGGTCGCGACGGGGACGGATGCGGCCGTCGCCGCCAGCCGCGCCTCGCCCGCGGCGGCCGCGCGACGCAGCCGCACGATGGAGCGGTTCTCGCGGCGACGCCCCGACCTCCCCGCGTCGCGATCGCGCAGGACCCAGCGCTGGAAGAGCGTCAGCAGCACGATGATGCCGAACAGGATGAAGGAGATCGCCGCGCCCTGCCCCCACTTGAGACCCGTGAACGAGGTGTCGTAGGCGAGGAACGCGGGCGTGAGCAGCGTCTTGGACGGCGCGCCGCGTCCGGTCAGGTAGATCTGGTCGAAGACCTGCCAGGTGCCGATGAGCCCGAGGGTCAGCACCGTGAACAGGGTGGGCTTGAGCATCGGCAGCGTCACCGAGAAGAAGGTGCGGAAGGGGCCGGCGCCGTCCATCATGGCCGCCTCGCCGACCTCCTCGCCGACGTTCTGCAGTGCGGCCAGGAACAGCAGCATGAAGGTGCCGGATGTCGTGAAGACCGCCAGGACGATGAGCACGCACATCGCCACCGAGGGGCCCGAGAGCCAGTCCCACCAGCTGAGGCCGAGGGGGCCGGGCGTCGCCGCGGCACCCGACCCGTCGATCCCGAACGCGCCGAGGATCTTGTGCAGCACGCCGCTCGGGTCGGAGAACCAGTTGGGCCCCTTCGCGCCGAACCAGGAGATGACCGCGTTGACGGCGCCCGAGGAGGTGAACAGGAAGAGGAAGATCGTGGTGATGGCGATCGAGCTCGTCACCGACGGGAAGTAGAAGGCCGTGCGGAAGAAGCCGCGGGCGCGGAGCATCCGGCGGTTGACCTGCACGGCGAGGAACAGCGCGAGGGCGGTCTGCAGCGGCACGACCGCGATCACGTAGTAGAGGTTGTTGCGGATCGAGGTGCCGAAGTCGCGCTGGGCGAGCCCCGACTCCACGAGCACCTTGGAGTAGTTCGCGTTGCCGACGAAGGAGGAGTTGGCCAGCGGCGAGCCGAGGCCGTTCCAGTTGCTCAAGCTCACCCAGAGGGCGAGCAGGATCGGGAGCACGAGGAAGACCCCGATGATGAGGATCGCGGGCGCCGTGAAAGCCCAGCCGTAGCGCGCTTCGTTCCCGCGGATCCCCTTGCTCATCGCGTCCTCCTCGTGCTCCCTCTCAGCGGATCAGCCGTTGGCCTCGTCGAGGGCGGACTGGAGCTCCTTCTGGAAGGAGGCCAGGATCGCCTTGAGGTCGACGGAACCGGATGCCATGCCCTCGAGCTGCGCGTTGAAGTCGCTCACCACGGAGGCCGAGCCGGCGAAGTTCACCGGGCTCACGGCGTAGTCGTTGCTCTTCACGAACGACGCGTACGTCGGGTACTTGTCGGCGTACTTCGCGGCCGCCGACTGGGTCGACGGGATGACGCCGAAGGCGTCCGCGAAGGCGAGCTGCTGGTCGTCCGAGGTGAGGTACTCCACGAGCGACACGGCCTGGTCGTGGGTCTTGGAGCTCGCGGGGATGCCCCAGCAGTTGGTGAAGGTGAAGGTCGACGTGCCCTTCGGTCCCGCGGGCAGCTCGTAGGCGGCCCACTTGGTGTCGGGGTAGTCGCCCGCGATGCCCTTGATCCACGGGCCCTCGATGACCATCGCGGCCTTGCCGGCGCCGAGCGCCTGGCCGCCCCATCCGGCGTCGAGCTCGCTCGGGAACTTCAGCACGCCCTCGTCGTGCAGCTTCTGCACGTACTCGAGGCCGGCGAGGTTCTCGGCCGAGTCGGCCGTGGCGGTCTTGCCGTCGGCGCTCACCAGGCTGCCTCCGGCCTGGTTCATGAACACGCCGATGCGGGCGTACTCGAGGCCGAAGGAGAGACCGACGGTGTCACCGGTGGTGAGCTTCTTGGCCACGGCCTCGAGGCTGTTCCAGTCGGTGGGGATGTCGGCGTCGGTGAGACCCGCGGCCGCCCACTTGTCGGTATTGACGATGAGGCCGAGCGTCGAGAAGTCCTTCGGCGCGCAGACGAACTCGCCGTTGTAGGTGAAGGTGTCGACGAGCGAGGGGTAGAACTGGTCGGCGTTCTTGAGGTCCTTCGCGTAGCTCGCGAGGTAGCCGTTCTTGGCGTAGTTCGCGAACTGGTCCCAGCCCATGTAGAACAGGTCGGGCGCGTCGCCGCCGGCGAAGCCCTGGCTGAGCTGCTGGTTGAGGTCGTCGGCCGCGATGACCTTGACCTTCGCGTTGTTGTCGGCCGCCCACTTGTCCGCGGCATCCTGCACCGCCTTCGTCTCGGCCGGGCCGCTCGATCCGATGAGGATCGTGAGCTGGCCGCCGCCCGTGCCCGAGTCACTGGGCCCGCCTCCACCGGCGCAGCCGGCGAGCACGACGGACGCCGCCGCCACGAGGGCGAGCGCGCCGCCCCACGTCTTCTTGCTCATTGGTCTTCCTTCTTTCCTGTGTGATCGCCGGGCTCGGTGCCGTCGGCTTCCTCGACGAGCGCCAGGTGACTCGACCGGCGCACGACAAGCTGGGGGGTGATGAGGCGGTGGCCGGCGTCGTCGGCGCCGCTGCCGTGCGGCAGCACGCGACGTCCGGTACGGCCCATCAGGAGATCGAGGATGCCCTCGGCGACGTCGCCGAGGCGCTGGTCGACGCTCGAGAGGCCGACCGCCTGCGCCACGGGCGTGTTGTCGAAGCCCATGACGGGGAAGTGCGGGCGGCCCGCCTCGCGGACGGCCATCATCGCGCCGAGCGCGACCGAGTCGGAGACGCACACGAGCGCCTCGAGCTCCGGGTCCTCCTCCAGCCAACGCTCGACCGCGAGCCGGGCGGGCGCGACGGCCTCGGTGGTCTCGGCGGAGAGGCGGTCGAGCCCGGCAGCCGCGAGCTCGGGGAACGCCTCGCGCATCGTGTCGGCCCAGCCCGCGTAGCGGTCGTCGCCGGTGCCGGAGCCCTCGGGCCAGCCGAGGAAGCCGATCCGGCGGTGGCCGCGCTCCACGAGGTGGCTCGTGGCGAGCGCGGTGCCGGCGCGGCCGTCGACGTCGACCCAGAGCCGCTCGGGGTCCTCGAGGGCGCCGGCGCCCCACGGGCGGCCGAAGGAGACGAAGGGGATGCGCTCGCGCGCCAGCCAGTCGATGCGCGGGTCGCCGTAGGCGGTGGAGGTGAGCACGAAGGCGTCCACGTCGGCGCCGTCGCGAAGGCTGCGGTACTGCTCGATCTCCTCCTGCGCGTCGCGCGCCGTGAAGAGGGTGACGCGCATGCCGCGCTCGGCGGACTGCTCGGTGAGTGCGTGCAGGAAGCGGTCCTGGATGGCGCCCGAGATGCCGCGCGGCAGCGGGTCGAGGCGGATGCCGATCGTGGAGCTCGTGCGGGTGCGGAGGCGGCGGGCCGAGGCGTGCGGACGGTAGCCGAGCTCGCGCACGGCGGCCTCGACGCGCTCGCGCGTCTCGGGGCGCACGATCTCCGGGGTGTTGATCACGTTCGACACCGTCTGGCGCGAGACGCCGGCCAGCCGCGCGACGTCTTCCACCGTGGGGAGCTGCGCCACGCCGACCTCCTTTGGCCTCTCGCTTGATCGTTCCAAGCCGGACACCCGATCCGGGGTTTGATCGATCAAATTGACGGTGTTATGTTACCTGGCGAGCCGAGGCTGTCAACTGGCCCCGGCGCAACCGTCACACGAGACACGAGCAGCGAGGGTCGTCCGGATGCTTGTCCCCGAGGCCACCGGCCGTCAACCCCTCCTGCACGATGCCGCCGTCGCGCTCCGCGCGCCGGCGCAGCTCTGGTCGCGTCCCGGCGGCGAGATGAGCGAGCCGATCGACGGCGTCTACGTCTCGGACGTGCGCGTCGCGAGCGGATGGCGGGTACGCGCCGCGGGCGAGCGCCCGGAGCCCATCGCGACCCTCGAGGACGCCGCCGACCGCCTGCGCTTCGTATCGCTGCTGCGCGGCCTCGACGGCCCCGGGGCCGACCCCGACGTGCGGCTGATCGTCACGCGCTCCGTGCGCGGCGACGGCGTCGACCACACGCTGCGCATCGAGTCCCGGCGCGCCGTGGAGCTCGAGGTGGAGCTCGAGGTGGAGCTGCTCGCCGAGGTGACACCCGTCGAGATCGTGAAGACGGGCCGCGCGCCGGTCGTGGCGGCGCCCACGGCATCCGGGGACGGATGCGCGTGGGGCGACGGCGAGGTGTCCGCGACGCTGCACACCGCGACCGGCGCGGTCGAGGTCGACGGCCCCGGCATCCGCGTGCGCTGGTCGCTCGTGGTGCCCCCGCACGGCACGGTCGAGCACGCGCTCACGCTCGAGGTGGCCGACGCGCGCGCGGTCGTGCGCACTCCCGCGGCCCCCGCCCCCTGGACGGCGCCCGAGCTCGACGGGGCCGACGACCGGCTCCGCCGCTGGGTCGACCGCGCGCTCGCCGACCTCGACGCGCTGCGGCTCACGCGCGCGGGCTCCTCCGACGAGTTCCTCGCCGCCGGCGCCCCCTGGTTCTTCACGCTCTTCGGGCGCGACTCGCTGTGGGCGGCGCGCTTCCTGCTCCCGCTCGGCACCGGGGTCGCCCACGGCACCCTGCGCACCCTCGCCGAGCTGCAGGGGCGGGCGCGCGTGCCCGCGACCGCCGAGCAGCCCGGCAAGATCATCCACGAGGTGCGCCGCGCGCCGCTCGAGCTGCCCGACGAGGGCATCGCCCTGCCGCCGTACTACTACGGCACCGTCGACGCGACGCCGCTGTGGATCTGCCTGCTCGCCGACGCGCGCGAGCGCGGCCTCGGCGACGACGAGCTGCGCGAGCTGCTGCCCGCGCTCGAGGCGGCGCTCGCCTGGATGCGCGACTTCGGCGACAGCGACGGCGACGGCCTGCTCGAGTACGTCGACGAGAGCGGCCGGGGCCTCTCGAACCAGGGCTGGAAGGACTCCGGCGACTCGGTGCAGTGGCGGGACGGCTCGCTCGCGGAGGGCCCGATCGCGCTCGCCGAGGTGCAGGCCTACGCCCACGAGGCGGCGGTGCGCGGCGCCGAGCTGCTGGAGCAGCTCGGCCGCGACGGCTCCGAGTGGCGCGCCTGGGCGGCGCGACTCGCCGAGCGCTTCCGCGCGAGCTTCTGGGTGTCGGATGCCGAGGGCCGCTACCCGGCCATCGCGCTCGACGCGCACAAGCGCCCGGTCGACTCGCTCACGAGCAACATCGGCCACCTGCTCGGCACCGGCCTGCTCGACGACGAGGAGTCGCGACTCGTGGCGGCGCGGCTCGTCTCGCCGCGGCTCGACGCGGGATTCGGCATCCGCACGCTCGCAACCGGCTCGGGGGGTTACTGGCCGCTCTCGTACCACGGCGGCAGCATCTGGGCCCACGACACCGCGGTCGCCATCCGGGGCCTGCACCGCGACGGCTTCGCCGCGGAGGCGCGCACCCTCTCCGAGGGGCTGCTCGCCGCCGCGGTCGCCTTCGACTACCGGATGCCGGAGCTGCACGGCGGCGACGCCGCCTCCGAGCTCCCCCGGCCCGTGCCGTATCCCGCCGCCTGCCGCCCGCAGGCCTGGTCGGCCGCCGCCGCGATCGTCGTGCTCGACGCCCTCGGCTGACGGCGACGCCGCGTCAGTAGCCGAGCGCGCTGAGCGCCGAGACGACCTGACGCGCGATCGTGCGGCCCGCGCGGTTGGCGCCGATCGTGGATGCGGTGGGCCCGTAGCCCGCGAAGAACACGTTGGCGTTGCGATACGACGCGCCGCCCGCGACCGTCACGCCGCCCGCCTGCTCGCGCAGCTTGAGCGGGGCGAGGTGGCGCAGCTCGGGACGGAACCCGGTGGCCCAGATGATGGTGTCGGCGCGCTGGAAGGAGCCGTCGGCCCAGCGCACGCCGTCGGGCTCCACGCGCTCGAACATGGGGCGCGGCGCGAGCAGCCCGCGGTCGACCGCGGCCTGGATGCGGCGGGTGCGGGGCACCCCCGTCGTCGCGACGATCGACGGGAGGGCGCGACCCTCGCGCGCCGCGGCATCCTGCAGCGTGACGGCGCGCGTGCCGCCCTCGAGGTTGAGCTCCTGCTCCTCGAGGAACTCGACGGGGCGGCGGGTGGTCCAGGTGAGGGAGCCCGCGACGCCCTCCAGCTCCATGAGGAAGCCGATCGCGCTCGTGCCCCCGCCGACCACCACGACATCCTGCCCGCGGAGCGCCTCCGCATCCCGGTAGTCGACCGTGTGGAGGTGACGCCCGCGGAACTCGTTCATGCCCGGATACCAGGGCACGAACGGCGCACCCCAGGTGCCCGTGGCGTTGACCACCACCTGGGTGGAGAAGGTCTGGTCGCCGAACTCGTCGTCGAAGGTCACCTCGAAGCCGTCGAAGGTGGCCTTCACGCGCGTCACGTCGGCCGGCCGCACGACGGTGAGGCCGAAGTGCTGCTCGTAGCGGCGGTAGTAGTCCGCGATGACCTCGCGCGCCGGCAGGGTGCGGTCGGCCGTCTCGAAGCTGAGGCCGAGCTCGTCCATGCCCGGCAGGTCGTTGACCCGGTGCGTCGAGCCGAGGCGCAGCGCCTCCCAGCGGAACTGCCAGGCGCCGCCGGGACCGGGGCCGCGATCGAGCAGCACGACGTCGTTGCCCGGGTCGAGGCCGAGGCGACGCAGGAAGTAGGCGACCGACAGCCCCGCCTGACCGGCACCGATGATCACCACGGAGGTATCGGTCGGCCGCTCGGTCACCCGCCCAACGTTACCCGGAGCCGCGCTCCGGGGCACCCGGTGCGGAAAGGCCCCGGCCGGGCCCGAGACGCCGCCGCATGGTAGACTCGCGGGCAGTTTTCCATCGTCACATCGCAGCTCTGAAAGAGGGGGTCACGCATGGGGCGCGGCCGTCAGAAGGCAAAGCACACCAAGGTCGCCCGGGAGCTGAAGTACTTCAGCCCGGACACCAACTACAACGCGCTCGAGCGCGAGCTCGGCGGCAACCCCCGCCTCGAGGAGGACCTCGAGAAGTGGCCGGAGTACACCGACACCTACGGTGATGCCGAGGACGACGACCTCGACGAGGACGACGCCAAGACCGCCTGAGCGACGGCCCTAGCTGTCCACACCCTTTGTGGATGGATCATCCCCGGCGTCCGACGGTTCCGCTAGCTTCCTCGCGTGACCGTGCCGACTGACCTCACGAGCGCCTTGCTCTACGTCGTCCTGGTCATCCCCGGATTCGTCTTCGCCAGTGTTCGTGGCGCGCTTCGCGGCCCCCGGGGAACGCAGGACATCGATCTGCTGTCTCGCCTGGCATCCGCCATCGTCTTCAGCCTTCTGTTCGACTCGATCTACCTCATCGCATTTGGCCTGCTCGTCGCGAGCGGCCGGGGCTCCCTGTCAGACGTCTCGATCGATGCCCTGGCGGCATCCCCGGTCCAGCTCGGCGTGCTCGTGCTCGGCCTCGGCCTTCTTGTCCCCTCCGTGTGGGCAGTGGCGCTCTACTACCGCATCGATTGGACCGCGCTCCACTGGAGGTGGCTTCCTGCCCGTATGCAGCGGCTGCCCCTCCGACCCCGCAGGCGCGGTGGGTATCGGAACTTCCCCACCGCGTGGGATCGCTCCGCCCCCGGTCTTGGGGGTCGCTTCGTGCGGGTACGTCTACCCGACGGAAAATGGGTCGGCGGCTGGTTCAGCTCGGCGTCTTCCGTCGGCACCTATCCCCACAGCCGCGACATCTTCATCGAGAAGCAGTATTCGATGAAGAAAGACGGTCGCTTCGGCGAACTGCAGCCCGATTCCAATGGAATCTGGCTGTCAATCACCGACGCGCATAACGTTGAATGGTTGATATCGCCGGAACCCATGACGAAGGAGCACGAGTGACCGAGTCCCGCTCTGCCTCCCGCCTCGCTGAAGGCGCAATCCCTTCCACGTGGGTCAGCCCTTACGACACACGAGGCGGTCAACCGATAGGTCCTGCGACGCCGCCAGGACCGCCTCCCAGCAGCCCCTCCGGCATCTCGAAGTAGCGCTCAGCCGGCGTAGCTCGAGACGAGCCGCACCGCGCCGCCGTCGACGCCCTTGGCGCCCTGCTCGAAGCCCGCGAGATCGTGCGGCGCCGTCGAGACCCTGCCGGCGACCCACGCGGGCAGGCCCGCCGCGGTGAGCTCGTGCGCGACCGAGCTCGCGGCATCCGGGGCCACCACCGCGAAGAAGCCGACCCCGAGGTTCCAGGTGGACTCGGTGTCACCGAGGGCGAGGCCGCCCCACTCGGCGAGCACGCGGAACACGGGCTGCGGGCTCCAGGTGGAGCGGTCGAGCTCGACCCAGGCGCCCTTCGGCAGCACGCGCGCGAGGTTCGCGGCGATGCCGCCGCCCGTCACATGGCTGAGCGCGTGCACGGCCCACGGCAGCTCGTCGATGACCCGGAGCAGGGACGCGGTGTAGAGGCGGGTGGGCTCGAGCAGCACCTCGCCCACGACGCCGCCGAGCTCGTCCGCCCGGTCGGTGTAGCCGAGCCCGCGGCCGTCGAGGATGTGGCGCACGAGCGAGAAGCCGTTGGAGTGCAGGCCGCTCGAGGCGATCGCGACCACCACGTCGCCGTGCTGCACGCGGTCGGGGCCGAGCACGGCATCCGCCTCGACCACACCGACCGCGGCGCCCGCG
Organism: Protaetiibacter sp.; assembly: GCA_030150265.1. Taxonomy (GTDB): domain Bacteria; phylum Actinomycetota; class Actinomycetes; order Actinomycetales; family Microbacteriaceae; genus Homoserinibacter. Next base: position 50,851 of record JASLGG010000032.1, on the reverse strand, counting down.
ATGTCGTAGTCGTCGGGCGCCATGAGGCCGGGGTGCTCGGCGGTCTCGCCGCCGACGAGGGCCGTGCCCGTCTCGGCGCAGGCCCGCGCGACTCCCGCCACGAGCGTCGCGATGCGCTCGGGGTGCACCTTGCCGGTGGCGATGTAGTCGGTCATGAAGAGGGGCTTGGCGCCCACCACGACGATGTCGTCGACGACCATCGCCACGAGGTCCTGCCCGATCGTGTCGTGCCTGTCGACCGCGAGCGCGAGCGCGATCTTGGTGCCGACGCCGTCGGTGCTCGTGGCGAGCAGCGGACGACGGTAGCTGAGCAGCGCGGAGGCGTCGAACAGCCCCGCGAAGCCGCCCACCCCACCCAGCACCTCGGGGCCGTGGGTGCGCGCGACGGATGCCTTCATGAGCTCGACCGCGCGGTCGCCCGCCGCGGTGTCGACGCCGGCGGCCGCGTAGCTCGCGTCGCCGTGGCCGGTCGTGGCGGGGGCGGGCTCGGGTGCGGGGGCGCTCGTCACCTGCCCAGCGTACCGGGGGCCCGAGAGGTCCGACGTTATACTGCATGGGTGACGACAACCGACGTCGACGCCTACTTCGCGGAGCCGCTGCTGACGCCACCCGGTAAGCCGCTGCGCGTCGCGGTGTACTCGCGGATCTCGCGCGGCATCCGCGGCGGCACCCTGCGACCCGGCACCCTGCTGCCCCGCGAGACCGAGCTGGGCGCCGCCCTCGGCGTGAGCCGCACCGTCGTGCGCGAGGCGCTCATGCTCATGGAGGAGGACGGCCTCATCGTCACCCGCCGCGGGATCGGGCGCTTCGTCGCCGACGCGATCCCGAGCGCGGAGGACGGCGGCTTCCGCCCCTTCGAGGAGCTCTTCGCTGAGGAGGGCGCACAGCTGGAGGTGCGGCGCATCGAGCTGAGCCGCCAGGGCGCCACCGACTTCGTGACCGATCTCATCGGGCTCGCCCCGGAGGCCGCGATGTGGTTCCGCGAGTGCGTCATCGTGCGCGACGGCCTGCCGGTCGCCCTCGTGCAGGAGTACCTGCCGGGCGACGAGCGGCTGCGCGCGATCGACGAGCGCCTCGCGGAGGAGTTCGCCGCCGCGGCCGACGACGACGCCACCCTGCTCGGCTCGCTCGTGCGGCGCGCGGGCGTCGCCTTCGAGGCCGGGGCCTGCCAGATCGCGGCGAGCCTCGCGGGCCAGACCCGCGCCCGGCACCTCCAGATCACGGCGGGCGATCCGCTGCTCGTGCTCACCCAGACGGCGGAGGTCGGCGGCGTGCCCGCCTACATCTCGAAGTGCGCCATCCCGGCGTCCTTCGGCCACCTCGTGGTGGACCGCTGGAGCCTCACGCGCGTGCGCTGACCGGGCCGAACGCGAGGCGGTCGATCACGCCGAGCACGAGCACGCCGCCCGCGATCGCGGCCGTCACGGCGAAGCCCGCACCCGACCCGGCCGCCTGCGCGATGGCCCCGCCGGTGGCGCTCGCGAGCGCCTGACCCACGACGAGGCTGCTCTGCAGCGTCGTCAGCACGGTCGTCGCACGGCCCTCGGGCGCCGCGAGGGCGCCGAGGCTGAAGAGGCCGACGAGCGTCGCGCCCACGCCCACGCCCGAGCAGGCCAGCGCGACCGCGGCGACCGGGATCGCATCCGCGGCCACGAGCGCGGCGCAGGCCGCGACGCCGATCGCGGCGAAGGCGATCCAGCGCCCCCGGAGGCCGAAGCGGGCGGGCAGGGCCGCGGTCAGCAGCGCCACCGCGATCGCGCCGAGGCTCATGGCCCCGTAGAGGATGCCGGCCTGCTCACCCTGCCCGCGCTCGACCATGAAGGCCGTCACCGCGGTGAGCATCGAGCCGAAGATCGCGCCGACGAGCAGCATCGCGACGACGAGCAGGCGCACCTCGGGCGGGAAGGCGGCGCGGAGCGGCGCCCGCTCGACGGGCGCGGTGCCCGGCGCCGCGGCGAGGCGCGCCGTCGGATGCAGCGCGAACGCCGCCACGACGGTGACGGTGAGCACGATCGAGAGCGCGAGCGGCGCCCAGGGCGCGAGCACCACGGTGAGGGCGCCCACGAGCACCGGGCCGAGCACGAACGACGCCTCGTCGGCAGCCGACTCGTAGCTCATGACGACCGAGAGGGCGCGGCCGCGGCGCTCGGGCGTGCGAGCACGGGTGCTCACGCCGACGAGGCGGGAGCGCGAGAAGGGCGCCACCTGAGGCGTCGTGCCGCCGACGGCGACCGCGACGAGGGCGACGAGGGCGGTGCCCGCGCCGCCGTAGACGACGGCCAGCAGGCCGGCCGCCGCGAGGACGCTCAGCGCGCCGCTCGCGAGAAGCACGGCCCGCTGGCCGATGCGGTCCGCGAGCGACCCCGCGAGGGGGCCGCAGACCGCGGTGCCGATGCCCGCCGCGGCGGCCACCAGGCCGGCCTCCGCGACGGACCCGCGCACGCTCACGACGAGCGTCAGCACGCCCACGATCATCATCGCGAACGGCAGACGCCCGATGAAGGCGATCGGGAAGTACCCGACGCCGGTGTGGCGGGCGAAGCTCCGCGCGTCTGCGCGGAGCCCGCCCGTCACGGCCTCCCGACCGGAGGACGTCGGTGGGGAGGCCGTCGCCATCTCAGAGCTTCGGCGACGACGGCGAGGAGACCGTGAAGGCGCCCGAGATGATGTCGGCCTTCAGCTGGTCGACCTCGGCCAGCAGCTCCTTCGGGAGCTTCGCCTCCCAGTCGTGGGTCGGGGCGATGCCGACGCCGCCGTTCTCGAGCGTTCCCACGTACGGGGTGTTGTCGAACTTGCCCTGGGCGGCGGCGAGCGTCACCTCGTGGGCGGCGGTCGTCAGGTTCTTCAGCACCGAGGTGAGGAAGTAGGCGGCATCGGCCGGGCTGCGGTCGTACACATCCGAGTTGACGCCCACGATCGCGGCGGGGACGCCGCGGTCCTTGATCGCCTCGACGGATGCGCCGTAGAGCGTGCCGGCGACGGGCATCACGATGTCGGCACCCTGGTCGAGGAAGCCCTCGGTGATGGTCTTCGCCGCGAGCTGGTCGTCGAAGCCGCCGACGAAGGAGCCGTTCTGGCTCGCCTTGTCCCAGCCGATGAGCTTGACGCTCGTGCCGTGCTTCTCGTTGTAGTACGCGACGCCGTCGGCGAAGCCGTCCATGAAGATCGTCACCGAGGGGAACGGCATGCCGCCGTAGGTCGCGACGATGCCGGTCGTGGTGGCACCGGCCGCGAGGTAGCCCGCGAGCACGGCGGCCTGCGCCGTGTCGAACAGCACCGGCTTGACGTTCTTCATGACGAGCGTCGAGAAGTCGTCGTTCGTGACGACGGAGTCGATGAGCGCGTAGTTGACGTCCGGGTTCGCCTTCGCCGAGTCGCGCGTGGCGCTCGCGAGCGCGAAGCCGACGGTCACGATGAAGTTGCAGCCCTCGTCGACGAGGCTGCCGACGCTGCTCACGTACTGGTCCTCGCCGGAGGACTCGGCCGTCTTGACCTGGGTGCCGACCTCATCCGCGGCCTTCTTGACGCCGTCGTAGCTCAGCTCGTTGAAGTCGCCGTCGTGGAATCCGGTGACGTCGGATGCCGCGCAGGGGAGGAAGTCGCTCGCCCCGCCCGCGGTGGGGCCGTTGTCGGTGGGGGCGGCGCCGCAGCCGGCCAGCAGCAGGGCTGCGAGCGCGGTGGATGCGATGGCGCCGGTGAGAGTCGTGCGTCGTTGCATGGGGTACTCCGTTGCGTGAATGTGATGTCGGGGATGTGCAGTTGTTCCGCCGGGTCGGGGTCGGCCCGGCGGGGTTCGGATCAGGCCGATCCGGTCTCGGCCGCCAGGCGGCCGAGGAGTTCGTGACGTTCGCCGTCGTCGAGGAAGGCGGCGTCGATGCTGTCGCGGTCGAGGGCGAGCAGCGCATCCGGCGTCCAGCCCAGCACCTCGGCGAGCACGTGTCGCTCGTGGGCGAGGTCGGCCCCCGTCTGCACGGGGTTGTCGTCGCCGAGCACGAGGCGCACGCCGGCGTCGCGCATGGTCGGCGCCGGATGCTCGGCCACCGCCGCGATCGCGCCCGTGTAGTGGTTGGAGGTGGGGCACACCTCCACGACGACCCCGCTGTCGGCGGCCCAGGCGAGCACGTCGGGGTCGTCGACGATGTGGGCGCCGTGCCCGATGCGGGTGGCGCCGAGCAGCTCGACGGCCTCGCGCGCGGCATCCGCGCCCGCCGCCTCGGCGGCGTGACAGGTGAGCCCGAGACCGGCCGCGGCCGCGATGCCGAAGGCCTCGCGGTAGGGCTCGAGACGCGGGAACAGCAGCTCGTCGCCCGCGAGATCGAAGCCCACCACGCCGTCGCCGGCGAGCGAGGCGGCCGCACGCGCGACCGCGACGTTGAGCTCCCCATCGTGGTGCCGGAGCGCCGCGACGACGAGGCCGCTCGGCATGCCGGTGGCGCGGCTCGCCGCGCGCATCCCGTCGGCCGCGGCCCGGATCACCTCGGCGAGCGAGCGCTCGGCGTCGGCGTGCGTGGCCGGGCCGAAGCGCAGCTCGAGGTAGTCGCAGCCGCCCGCCGCCGCGTCCTCGACGGCCTCGCGCGCGAGGCGCTCGATCGCGTCGAGGCGACGGAACAGCGGGTAGCTCGCGGCGACCTTGACGAGGTAGCCGGTGAGGTCGGTCGGGGCGTCGAGGCGGAGCGCCGCCGCCCACCCGCCGGCCGGCTCGGCCACCCCCGCGGCGCGCGCGAGGTCCTCGGCCGTGTCCGGCCGGACGCGCCCCTCGAGGTGGCTGTGCAGGTCGACGAGCACGGGTCAGAGCTCCAGGCGCACCGCGGTCTCGAGCGCGGCCTCGATGCTGCGCATCCAGCCCTCCTTGAGCGCGGCCTTGATGTCGCCGTAGAGGCTCGTGCCGTCGAAGAGGTTGCTCGAGGTGGAGCAGATCATGCCGGCGCGGACGCCGCGCAGGCGCGCGACGACGTAGAGCGCGGCGCTCTCCATCTCGACGTTGAGCACGCCCATGCGGTTGAGCTCGGCGATCCACTCGGGGGTCTCCGCGTAGAAGGCGTCGTCGCTCGCGTTGATGCCGGTGTGCACCTGCGCGTCGGTGCCCGCGGTGAGCTCGCGCGCGACGGCGGCCAGCTCGCGGGTGATCTCGAGGTCGGGCACGGCGGGGTAGCCGGGGTGCACGTAGGCGGCGGTCGTGCCGTCGTTGCGCAGCGACCCCTCCGAGACGAGCAGGTCGCCGGGCTTCACGCCGGGCTGGAGGCCAGCGGAGGAGCCGACGCGGATGAGGGAGGTGACGCCCACGCGGATGAGCTCCTCGGCTGCGATGGCGGCGGAGGGGCAGCCCATGCCCGTGGAGGTGGCGGTGATGAGGCGCCCCTTGTACATGCCGGTCATCGTCATGTGCTCGCGCTGGTGGGCGACGGTCTTGACGTCGGTGAGGAACTCGGCCACGAAGGGCACCCGGAACGGGTCGCCGGGAAGCAGTGCGACGGTGGACACCTCGCCCGGCGCGACGCCGATGTGGTACTGACGCTCACCGATGCCGGCGCTGCTCTTGTCGACTGCCATTGCTGGAACTCCCTTGTCCTACGTGTGAGTAGGATGTTATACCTCCTGGTCGGACCTCGCCAGCGCGAGCCGCGGAGTGCGCAGATGCGCAGCATCCGCGCACGAACGCCGGAGATCGCGCGGGCCGGCCGGATCCGGGGGGTAAGGTCGGCCGACCCGCGCGGGTCGTGGGGTCAGGCGAGGCGGCGGCGGGCGGTGCGCACGACGAGCACGGCGCCCAGCAGCGCCAGCAGCAGACCCGCGGATGCGGCATCCGCGGCCCCGGGGGCACCGGTCGCCGCGAGGGACGCGGGCTCGCGGTACGCCACCGGCCCGGCCAGCGAGACCGCGCCGATCGTGCCGTTCCGCAGCACCGTGAACCACGCCGTCACCGTCATCGAGCGGCCGTCCTCGCCGATCCCCTCGAAGACCAGCCGGTGCTCGCCGGCCCCGAGCGCCGCGGGCAGATGACCGGCCCACGAGACGGAGCCGCCCGCCCCCACGGTGCCCGTCAGGAGCACCACCGGGCTCGAGTACGCGGTCACCGTGTAGGCGCTCCCCGGCAGCAGGTGCGTGGCGACGAGGTCGAAGGGCGCGCCGTCCGCGGGGTCGCCCGCCGCGAAGCCGAGGTCGAGTTCGGCCGTCGGGGCGGCGGCGGCGCGCGTGATGACGATCGTCGTCGTGATCGTCGTGACGCCGTCCTCCGCCGTCGTCACGACCACCACGGTGTTCGCGCCCACGGCGAGCGGCACCGTCGCGTGGTCGACCGGGTCGCCGTCGATCGTCATGGTCGCCGTGCCGTCGGCCAGCGATGCGCCCACCTCGAGCTCGTCCACGAGGTAGCCCACCGTCGCGGTGTACCCGGTCACCGCGGGGTCGAACGCCGGGCTCAGCGTGCCCTGCGAGAGCGTGAGTCCGCCGAGCGCCGCATCCGCCGACGGCGCCGTGCGGTCGACCGTGACGGTGTAGTCGCGGAACTCGCCGTGCAGCGCCGTGACGCGCACCGTGATCGCGTTCGAGCCGACCGAGATCGGAACGGTGCGGGTGGCGGCGACGACGGTGCCGATGCGGAGCGTCCACGCCGACTCGACAGCTGCGGCCGCGACGTCGACCGCGGTCGTCGGATACGGCACGACGAGGGTGTAGGAGGTGACCGCGGGGTCGAAGGCGGGGCTCAGCGTGCCGCCGCTCACCGTCAGCGCGGCGAGATCGAGGTCGGGCGCCTCGCGCGTCACGACGATCGTGCGGGAGGTCGTGGTGACGCCGTCCTCCGCCGTCGCCTCGACGACGATCGAGTTCGGCCCGACCACGAGCGGCACGGGGTCCGAGGCGGCACCCGACGGGGTGTCGTGCCCGTTCACCCGGAGGATCGCCGTCGGGTCGGCGAGCGTGGCGGTGACCGTCGTCGAGGTCGTCAGGTACGGCACCGTCGCCGTGTAGGCGGTCGCGGCGTTCGAGAACGTCGGCGAGATCGTGCCCGCGGAGAGCGAGAGCCCCGTGAGGTCGGCGTCGTTCGAGGGCTGCTCGCGGGTGACGTTGACGACGTAGAGCCTCTCGACGCCGTTCGCGGCGCGCACCAGGACCGCGAAGCCGTTCGAGCCGAGGATCAGCGGCACAGTCGAGGCGACCCCGTCGGCGAGCGGGTCGTTGTTGAGCGTCATCGTGTTGCCGCTCGCGTGGGCGGTGGCGGTGAGCTGCACCGTCCGCACCGCGTACGGGACCGTCGCGGTGTAAGAGGTGACCGACGGATCGAAGGCCGGGCTGAGCGTGCCCGAGGAGAGCCCGAGCGACGCCAGGTCGACATCCGCCGTCGGCGCGGGCGCGCGGGTGACCATGATCACGTAGTCGCGCGAGGTGGCGTCGGGCGCGGTCACCGTGACGAACACCGCCACGCCGCCCGCGAGCACGGTGACGGGCGAGCCCGTCTGGTTGGTGGTGAGGTTCTTCACCGTGACCGTGTTCCCGGACTCCATCGGCGTGCCCGAGATCACGATGCTCGTGGTGGCGTAGGGCAGCGCGAGGCTGTAGCTGGTGGTGTCGCTGTCGAAGGCCGGGCTCAGCGCGCCGTCGGCGACCGAGAGCGAGGCGAGCCGCGTGTCGTGCGCCGGGGGCGGCGGCGCGAGCTTGGTGACCATGAGCGTGTACTGCCGGTCCGGCTCGCCCGCGAGCGAGACCGTGGCCGTCATGATGTTCAGCCCGGACAGCAGTCCGGTGGACGGGGACGGCGCGCCGCTCGCGACCACCGCCGTGCCCCCGAGGCTGGTCCACGTCGTGATCGTGGCGCCCGCATCGAACGCGGTCGGCGTGAAGGAGAACGACGTCGTGGTGTGCGGCACCGTGATCGCCACCGACGAGGCATCCGGGTCGAACGGGGAGTCGAAGGAGCCGGTCGAGATGGTCAGCGCACTGAGGCGGGTATCTGCCGCGGCATGGGCGGCCGAGACGCCAGCGACCGACATCGACAGCCCGAGGAGGGCGGAGAGCAGGAGGGCGAGGGGGCGACGTCGGGTAGCGGTCACCGCGTCAGATTACGGATCGGGGACCCCGCTCCGGCAGCCCCCGAACGGGAGCAGCGTCCGGACGGCATCCGGCTCGGTATGCGAGGATGAGGCGTACCTCATCCGGTGCGCGCGTCACGACACCCAGGAGCAGCCCGCGGCATGTGCGGCATCGTCGGCATCGTCTCATCGAACCCCGTCAACCAGCAGGTCTACGACGCCCTGTCTCTTCTTCAGCACCGGGGTCAGGACTCGACGGGCATCGCGACGAGCGAGGGCTCGATCATCCACATGTTCAAGGCCAAGGGCCAGGTACGGGAGGCCTACCGCACGCGCGACATGCGCACCCTGCTCGGCACCATGGGCCTCGGGCACGTGCGCTACGCGACCCGCGGCGACGCCTCGCACGAGCAGGAGGCGCAGCCGTTCTACGTGAACGCGCCGTACGGCATCGTGCTCGTGCACAACGGCAACCTCACCAACACCCGCGAGCTCACGGGCGAGCTGTTCCACACCGATCGCCGGCACCTCAACACGAGCTCCGACACCGAGCTGCTCGTCAACGTGCTCGCGAACGAGCTGCAGTCGCAGATCCGCGGCGAGGAGCTCGACCCCGACCAGGTGTTCGACGCCATCGAGACGCTGCACGAGCGCGTCGAGGGGTCGTACGCGGCGATCGCGCTCATCGCGGGACACGGCCTGCTCGCCTTCCGCGACCCATTCGGCATCCGTCCGCTCATCCTCGGCCGGCGCGCCGACGGGCTCATGGGCGCCGAGTGGATCGTCGCCTCCGAGTCGCTCGTGCTCGAGTCGGGGGGCTACGAGGTCGTGCGCGACGTCGCGCCCGGCGAGGCCATCTTCATCTCCCGCTCGGGCGAGCTGTTCTCGCGGCAGTGCGCGAAGAGCCCGCGGCTCATCCCGTGCTCCTTCGAGTACGTCTACCTCGCGCGCCCCGACTCGATCATGAACGGCATCTCGGTGTACGACGCGCGGCTGCGGCTCGGCGAGCGGCTGGCCGACACGATCGCGACCTACACGCCGTCGGGGGCGATCGACGTCGTGATGCCGATCCCCGACTCCTCACGCCCCGCCGCGATGCAGGTCGCCCGCAAGCTCGGCATCGAGTACCGCGAGGGCTTCTACAAGAACCGCTACGTCGGTCGCACCTTCATCATGCCGGGGCAGGAGCAGCGGGCGCGGAGCGTCAAGCAGAAGCTCAACGCGATGTCGAGCGAGTTCCAGGGCAAGAACGTGCTCATCGTCGACGACTCGATCGTGCGCGGCACCACCTCGAAGGAGATCGTCGACATGGCGCGCGCCGCGGGCGCCAACTCGGTGACGTTCACCTCCGCCGCCCCGCCCGTGCGGTATCCGCACGTCTACGGCATCAACATGCCCTCGCGCGCCGAGCTCATCGCCGCCGGGCGAAAGATCCCCGAGATCGCCACGGCTCTCGGCGCCGACGCGCTCATCTACCAGGAGGTCGCCGACATGAAGGCGGCCATCCTCGAGGGCTCGCCGCTCACCGAGCTCGAGATGAGCTGCTTCACGGGCGAGTACGTCACGGGCACCGTGACCCCCGAGTACCTCGAGTGGGTCGAGCGGAACCAGCTCAGCTGAGGCGGGCGGGCGCGGGGCGTCAGTCGACGCGCTGGTGCTCGACCTCGACCGTGCGGGCGCGGCGGCTGGCGCGGCGGTCGAACAGCAGGCCGACGAGCGCGCCGACGGCGAAGCCGAACGGCACCCCGTAGAGCATGAAGTAGCCGACGGTCGCCGTGAAGCCGATCTTCGGGTCGGCCGGGTAGAGGCTCGTGAGGATGAGCGTCGCGAGCGCGCCGAGCACCGAGCCGGCCAGCAGGAAGACGCCGAGACGCGGGGCGCGGCGGATGGTGACCTGCTGCACACCGGATGTCGCGTCGGGGGTCTCGAACTCGCTCACCCTTCCATTGTGACGCACACGGCTGAGCGTCTGCCCGCGCGGGCTTGCAGGGATTCAGCCCCAGCGAATCGGCAGCACGTCGCTGAGATCGGCGCGCGTCCCGGATGCCGTGACCCGCGCATCCGCCACCGCCGTCTCCCAGGAGAGGGCGCCGGTGGCGAGCGCGAGCCAGGTGGCGGCATCCGTCTCCACGACGTTCGGCGGGGTTCCCCGCGTGTGGCGGGGACCCGCGATGGCCTGGGTCGCGCCGAGCGGCGGCACCCGCACCTCGACGGCGTTGCCCTCGTGGTCGGTGGCCAGCTGCTCGAGCAGGAACCGCACCGCCGTCGCGACCGTCTGCCGCTCCTCGGCGCCGGCCTGCCAGGCGCGCACGGCGGCACGCCCCGCATCCGGGTCGATCCGCCGCCTCACCGCCATGGCTCGACGTTACCGCCGGCCCGCGCCTCCCATCTCACGGATGCGAGCTCCCGAATCAAGGAGCCGGTGTGACGGATGGGGCCGCTGAGGCGCATCCGCCACATGAGCAACACGATCTCCTTGATTCGGGAGCGCAACTCCTTGATTTGGGACGACACGGCGCCCGGTAGCCTGTCCGGGTGAAGATCCTCGTCCTCGGATCCGGTGCCCGCGAGCACGCCATCGTCGAGGCCCTCCTCGCGGAGGATGCCGGCCACGAGATCACCGTCGCCCCCGGCAACGCCGGCATCGCATCCCGCGTCGAGACCGTCGGCCTCGACGCCTCGAACGGGCGGATCGTCACCCAGTACGCGCTCGACAACGACATCGACCTCGTCGTGGTGGGGCCCGAGGCACCGCTCGTCGCGGGGGTGGCGGATGCGCTGCGCGCCAAGGGCGTGCCGGTGTTCGGCCCCGGCAAGGCGGCCGCCGCGCTCGAAGGCTCGAAGGCCTTCGCGAAGCGGATCATGGAGCAGGCGGGCGTGCCGACCGGCCGCGCCGTCCGCACCACGACCCGCGACGAGCTCGTCGCTGCGCTCGACGCGCTCGGCGCCCCGCACGTCGTCAAGGCCGACGGCCTCGCGGCGGGCAAGGGCGTGCTCGTCACAGAGGATCGCGACGCCGCCATCGCGCACGCCGAGTACTACCTGCAGCACGGCCCCGTGCTCGTCGAGGAGTTCCTGAGCGGCCAGGAGGTCTCGCTCTTCTTCCTCGCCGACGGCCACGACGTCGTGCCGCTGAGCCCCGCGCAGGACTACAAGCGCGCCCTCGACGGCGACGCGGGCCCCAACACGGGCGGCATGGGCGCCTACTCGCCGCTGCCGTGGCTCGCCGACCGCTGGGGCGCCGAGGCGGCGTTCGTCGACGAGGTGCTCGACACGATCGCCCTGCCCACCGTGCGCGCCCTCGAGGCCGAGGGCACCCCGTTCGTCGGGCTGCTGTACTGCGGCCTCATCGTCGCGGACGAGGGCCGGGCGGGCGGTGGCGCGGTGCGGGTGATCGAGTTCAACGCGCGCTTCGGCGACCCCGAGACCCAGGTCGTGCTCCCCCGGCTCACCACCCCGCTCTCCGAGCTGCTCCTCGCCGCGGCCAGCGGCACCCTCGGACGGATTCCCTACCCCTCCTTCTCCGACGACGCCGCGGTGGTCGTGGTGCTCGCGAGCGAGGGCTACCCCGAGAACCCCATCACGGGCCGCGAGATCACGGGCCTCGACGAGGCGGCCGAGGTGCCGGGCGCCACGGTGCTGCACGCCGGCACCGCGCTCTCCGACGGCCGCTTCATCGCCACCGGCGGACGCGTGCTCGGCGTCGTCGGGCGCGGCGGCGACTTCCGCGCGGCACGCGACGCGGCCTACGCGGCGCTCGGCCGCATCCGGCTCGAGGGCGGGCACTACCGTCGCGACATCGCCGAGCGGGTGGCCCGATGAGCGCCGACCCGCGCCTCACGGCGCTGCGCTGGCGCCACGAGTACTCCGGCAAGGTGCGCGACCTCTACCTCTCGGATGCCGAGCCGGGCCGCGCGCTCGTCGTCGCCTCCGACCGGGTGAGCGCCTTCGACCACGTGCTCGAGCCCGGCATCCCCGGCAAGGGCGCGCTGCTCACGCGGCTGAGCCTCTGGTGGTTCGGGCGGCTCTCCGAGGTGCCCAACCACCTGGCGGGCGCCGACGGCGGGCTCGCCGCGCTGTCCGCTCCGCTGCCCCCGGATGTCGCGGAGCGCGCGATGCTCGTGAAGCGGCTCGACATGTTCCCCATCGAGGCGGTCGTGCGCGGCTACCTCGTGGGCTCCGGCTGGGCCGAGTACCAGGCCACGCAGTCGGTGTGCGGGGTGCCGCTGCCGGCGGGCCTCCGCAACGGCGACCGGCTGCCCGAGCCCATCTACACCCCCGCCTACAAGGCCCCGATGGGCGAGCACGACGAGAACATCACCTTCGAGCGCACGGTCGAGCTCGTGGGGGAGGCGGATGCCGCCGCCATCCGCGAGCTCAGCCTGCGGGTGTTCTCCACGGCATCCGCGATCGCCCAGGAGCGGGGCGTGATCCTCGCCGACACCAAGTTCGAGTTCGGACGCGACCCCGAGACGGGCGGGATCACCCTCGCCGACGAGGTGCTCACCTCCGACTCCTCGCGCTACTGGGACGCCGAGCTGTACGGCGCGGGCGGCGAGCGACGCCTCGACAGCTTCGACAAGCAGATCGTGCGCGACTGGCTCTCGGCCCACTGGGACAGGACGGGCACGCCGCCGGCCCTCCCGGCCGAGGTCGTGGAGCGCACCGCGGCCCGCTACCGCGAGCTGCTCGAGCGCCTGACGGCGTAGGGGCCGCCTCACGCGTCGAGGGGTCGCAAAGTGTTTGCGACCCCTCACCGGGATCGGCGGGGCGCGCGGAATAGTTGTCGCGGCAAGTATGTTGAGAAGGACATGACCAGCACCCGCCTCGCCGCCGACACCGCAATGGGCGCCGTGACCCTCAATGTCGCCGACCTCGATGGCATGACCCGCTACTACCGCGACGCGATCGGCCTCGACGTGCTCGACGCATCCGGGCCCCGCGTCGCGCTCGGCCGCCGCACGAGGGGCGGCGACCGCGCGGTCGTGGTGCTCGTGCACACGCCTGAGCTGCGGCACGCGGGACCCCGCGAGGCAGGCCTGTTCCACACCGCGATCCTGTTCGACACGAAGGCGGCGCTCGCCGCGGCCGTCTACTCGGTGGCGAGCCGGCATCCGGGCACCTTCACCGGCTCGAGCGACCACCTCGTGAGCAACGCCTTCTACTTCGACGACCCGGAGGGCAACGGCGTCGAGCTCTACTGGGACCGCGAGCGCAGCGAGTGGAGCTGGGCGCACGGCACGATCGAGATGGGCACCGTCTTCCTCGACCCGAACCGCTTCCTCGCCGAGAACCTCACCGAGGAGGGCGAGGCGGGACCGCTGCCGGGCGATGCCCGGGTCGGCCACGTGCACCTCTCGGTGGGCGACGTCGAGACGGCGCGCGCCTTCTACGTCGACCGGCTCGGCTTCGACGCCACCGCCGCGATCCCCGACCAGGCGGTGTTCGTGAGCGCGGGCGGATACCACCACCACATGGCCATGAACGTGTGGCGCTCGCGCGGCGCGGGCAGGCGGCAGGCGGTGCTCGGCCTCGGCCGGGTGGACATCGAGGTTCCGACCGAGGATGAGCTCGGCGCCCTCGGCGAGCGCCTCGCGCACTTCGGCGTCGAGTCCCGCGACGACGGCCGCACCGTCGAGCTCGAGGACCCGTGGGCGAACCGCATCCTCGTGACCGCCCCGGGGCGCGGCTGAGCGGCACGCAGCGCGACGCTCGGCGAACTCCGAGCCCGTCTCACGTAGACTCGCCTGCCGTGAACGACCCTGTCTATCCCGGGATGCTGCGCGCGAGCCGCGGCTTCCTCGTGCTGCACGGCCCCCGCATCCTGTCCCAGAAGCGGCAGCTCGAGCGCGAGGTGGAGCGGCTCCCGGATGCCGCGCGCCCCTGGGAGGGCAAGCTGGAGGGTCCCGACCCGCTGCGGCTGCTCGTGGTGGGCGACTCGACCGCGGCCGGCACCGGCGCCGCGACGCAGGATGAGGCGCTCCCGGGGTCGCTCGCCCGCGAGCTGCACGCCCGCACCGGGCGCGGCGTGATCTGGCGCGCCGTCGGGGAGAACGGCGCCGACACGGGCGAGTTCCTCGAGCGGCACCTGACCGATGCCCTGGCCCGCCCGGCCGACCTCGTGTTCGTGTCGCTCGGCGCCAACGACGCACTGCACGCGCGCTCGGCCGGCGCGTTCGCGCGCGACCTGCAGCTGCTGCTCGAGACGCTCAGCGACCGGCTGCCGGAGGCGCGCATCCTCATGTCCAACCTGCCGATCTTCGTGCGCTTCGAGGTGCTGCCCGAGCCGCTGCGCACGACGCTCTACCGGCACTCCCGCAATCTCGAGCGCGCGGCGGCGCGGGTGGTCGCGCGCGACCCGCGCTGGATGATCACCGAGCAGGTGCCGCCACCCTATGGGCCGGGCTTCTTCGCGCGCGATCGGTTCCATCCGTCCGCCTCCGGCTACGCAGACTGGGCGCGCTGGGCGATCGACGAGGCGTGGCCCCGCGGCCTGGCGGAGATCGCTCACGTGGGGCACCGTGACGAGCGCGTCGTAGACTGAGGGCGTTCCCCGCCCCTCGAACCCCGGGAGTCGTCCGTGCCCACCATCGTCGTCGAGGTCATGCCCAAGCCGGAGCTGCTCGACCCCGCGGGCAAGGCCACCGCGGGCGCCATCGCCAAGCAGGGCCCGACGGCGTTCAGCGCGGTGCGCATCGGCAAGCGCTTCGAGCTCACGGTCGACGGCGAGGTGACGGATGCGGTGCTCGCCGAGGCGCAGCGCCTCGCCTCGGAGCTGCTCTCGAACCAGGTCATCGAGGACGTCGTCGCGGTGAAGGTCGCCTGATGGGCGTGCGGATCGGCGTCGTCACCTTCCCCGGGTCGCTCGACGACCGCGACGCCCAGCGCGCCGTGCGTCTCGCCGGCGCCGAGCCGGTCGCGCTCTGGCACGGCGACCACGACCTCCAGGGAGTCGACGCGATCGTGCTGCCCGGCGGCTTCAGCTACGGCGACTACCTGCGCTGCGGGGCGATCGCCGCGCACTCGCCCATCATGTCCGAGGTGGTGTCGGCCGCGAACGCCGGGATGCCGGTGCTCGGCATCTGCAACGGCTTCCAGATCCTGGTGGAGGCGCAGCTGCTGCCGGGGGGCCTCATCCGCAACGATCACGGCGACTTCATCTGCCGCGACCAGCGCCTGCGCGTCGAGAACGCGTCGACGGCGTGGACCTCGGCGTTCACCGCGGGCGACGAGATCGTCGTGCCCCTCAAGAACGGCGAGGGCGGCTACATCGCCTCGGACGAGACGCTCGACCGCCTCGAGGGCGAGGGCCTCGTGGCGTTCCGCTACCTCGAGGTGAACCCCAACGGCTCGCTGCGCGACATCGCGGGCCTCACGAACGAGCGCGGCAACGTCGTCGGCCTCATGCCGCATCCGGAGCACGCGACCGAGCCGGGCTTCGGCCCCGACATGCCGGACGCCATGCGCTCGGGCGTCGACGGCCTGCGCTTCTTCACCTCGGTCATCGAGAACGCGCTCGCGCGGGCCTGACCGCCGCGCCGCGGCTCAGGCCGAGTCGTCCCGGCGTCGCGCGCGCACGAACAGCAGCGCGCCGCCCAGCAGCACCCCACCCACGCCGATGACGGCGAGCACCACGAGGAGCGTCGGGTCGGCGCCCGTCGCGGCGAGCGCGGGCCCCTGAGCAGGCGTGCTCACCGGCTCGGCGTAGCGGAACTCGACCGCGCCATCCACGCTGCCCGCCACCCGCGGGAGGAGCGTGAGGTTCGACGTCGACCCGTACTCGGCGAAACTCGCCCCTCCGCCGCCCGGGGCCGCCGCAGAGAACGCGCCGCTCCCGCGCCCGGGCTCGCCGTTGCCGCCGGGACCGCCCATGCCGCCGGGAGTGCCGGCGCTGAGCGGCGGGGCCGGGGGGCCAGGCATTCCCGGCGACCCGAAGGCTCCGGCGAGCGCCGGAGGCGTCGAGATCGCGAACGAGGTGCCGTCATAGGAGGGCATGATCGACGACGGATCCGCGACGAACAGCGCACCCGGATCGGCGGCATCCGCCTCGCTGCCTCCGCCACCGGCTCCGCCGGCCGCGGCCACCAGCCACCACGCGTACAGGCTCGGCCGGAAGACGAAGCTGCCGCCCGATCCGCCGGCGCCGCCCAGCCCGCCCGAGCCGCCCACGCCGCCTGTACCGCCGACCCCGCCGATGTCGCCGGGGTTCAGCCCCGACCCTCCGAAGCCGCCCTGGCCACCCATGCCGCCGAAACCGCCGACCCCGCCGCCCGCTGCGCCGGGCGACCCACCGACCCCGCCGGTGCCCCCGGGGCCTCCGGGGCCCCCTGTGCCACCCACGCCGCCGATCCCGGGCAGGCCCGGGAGGCCACCGACTCCGGGCAGACCCGGGGCGCCCAGCCAGCCGGCACCACCCGCGCCACCCACGGCGACCGCGAGATCCTGACCCGGGTACACACTGAGCTCGACGCTGAACGCGGCGCCGGTCCCCGCCGACGAGCTCGCCCCGCGCACCACGATCGTGATCATGTCCACCCCGGCCGGAACCGTCCAGCGCTCGATGGCGCCGCCGGCCGCGCCGAACCCGACCGTGCAGACCCCCGCGGCGCAACTCGGCCCGGTCGCGGCGGATGCGGATGCCGCGGGCAGCAGCAGCGCTGCGGCGGCGGCGATGCCGAGCGCGGCGAGCACGCCTCTCGAACGGGCGGGACGCGGCATGACGACTCCTCTGCGGGTGGGGCCGGACCAGGGTAGTGCCTGCGGCGGCACCCCGCATCCCCGTCTCAGGCCCGCCGGTAGGATGAGGAGGTCGCCACCCGCCCGCCCGCAAGGAGCACGCCCCCGTGAGCACCCCCTCGACGCACGTCGTCGACACCGTCGAGAACGCCACAGCGACCCCGGAGAGGGAGCAGCCCTACGCGGCGCTCGGGCTCAAGACCGACGAGTACCAGCGCATCCGCGAGATCCTCGGCCGCCGCCCCACGAGCGGCGAGCTCGCCATGTACTCGGTGATGTGGAGCGAGCACTGCTCCTACAAGAGCTCCAAGGTGCACCTGCGCAAGTTCGGGCAGCGGGTCACGCCCGAGATGACCAAGAACCTCATGGTCGGCATGGGCGAGAACGCGGGCGTCGTCGACATCGGCGAGGGCTGGGCGGTGACCTTCAAGATCGAGAGCCACAACCACCCGAGCTACGTCGAGCCGTTCCAGGGCGCGGCGACGGGCGTCGGCGGCATCGTGCGCGACATCATCTCGATGGGCGCGCGGCCGGTCGCGGTGATGGATGCGCTGCGCTTCGGCGCGATCGACCACGCCGACACGGCGCGCGTCGTGCCGGGCGTCGTCTCGGGCATCAGCTTCTACGGCAACTGCCTCGGCCTCCCCAACATCGGCGGCGAGACCTGGTTCGACCCGATCTACCAGGCGAACCCGCTCGTCAACGCCCTCGCGGTGGGCGTGCTGCGCCACGAGGACCTGCATCTCGCCAACGCGCGCGGCGTCGGCAACAAGGTCGTGCTGTTCGGGGCGCGCACGGGCGGCGACGGCATCGGCGGGGCGTCCATCCTCGCGTCCGAGTCGTTCGACGAGGGCTCGGGCCGCAAGCGCCCCGCCGTGCAGGTGGGCGACCCGTTCATGGAGAAGGTGCTCATCGAGTGCTGCCTCGAGCTGTATCGCGAGGGGCTCGTGGAGGGCATCCAGGACCTCGGCGCCGCGGGCATCTCGTGCGCCACCTCCGAGCTCGCCTCCAACGGCGACGGCGGCATGCACATCGTGCTCGACGAGGTGCTGCTGCGCGACCCCACGCTCACCGCCGAGGAGATCCTCATGTCGGAGAGCCAGGAGCGCATGATGGCGGTCGTCGCGCCCGAGAAGCTCGAGGGATTCCTCGCGGTGACGGCGAAGTGGGATGTCGAGGCGAGCGTGCTCGGCGAGGTCACCGGCACCGGGCGGCTCGTCATCGACTGGAAGGGCGAGACGATCGTCGACGTCGACCCGCGCACCGTCGCGGTCGACGGGCCCGTGTACGAGCGGCCGATCGCCTACCCGACGTGGCTCGACCTCGTGAACGCCGACACGGCATCCGCCCTCGTCCGTCCCACGGCGGGCGCCGAGGTGAAGGAGCAGGTGCTGCGGCTGCTCGGCTCGGCGAACCTCGCCGACAAGAGCTGGATCACCTCGCAGTACGACAAGTACGTGCTCGGCAACACGGCTCTCAGCTACCCCGACGACGGCGGCATGGTGCGCGTCGACGAGACCTCGGGGCTGGGCTTCGCGCTCGCGACGGATGCCAACGGCCGCTACGCCTACCTCGACCCGTACGTGGGCGCGCAGCTCGCGCTCGCCGAGGCGTACCGCAACGTCGCCGTGACCGGCGCGACCCCGGCCGCCGTCTCCGACTGCCTCAACTTCGGCTCGCCCGAGAACCCCGAGGTGATGTGGCAGTTCTCGCGGGCGGTCGAAGGACTCGCGGATGGCTGCCTCGCCCTCGGCATCCCGGTCACGGGCGGCAACGTGTCGTTCTACAACCAGACGGGCGACGTGCCGATCCACCCCACCCCGGTCGTGGCGGTGCTCGGCACGATCGACGATGTCGGACGCCGCGTGCCGTCCGGCTGGCAGGATGCGGGAGACAATCTCTACCTGCTCGGCACCACGGCGCTCGAGCTCGACGGCTCGGCCTGGGCGGGCGTCGTGCACGGCCACCTCGGCGGGCGCCCCCCGGCGGTCGATCTCGAGCGCGAGAAGGACCTCGCGGGCCTGCTCGCCGCCGCCGCGCACGAGGGCCTGCTCGCCGCGGCCCACGACCTCGCCGACGGCGGCCTCGCGATCGCCCTCGCGGAGGGCGTGCTGCGCTTCGGGGTCGGCGCGCGGGTGTTCCTCGACGAGCTGCTGACGCGCGACGGCGTGGACGTCGCGACGGCCCTCTTCTCGGAGTCGACGGGCCGTGTGCTGGTCGCGGTGCCGCGCGAGGAGGACGTCAAGTTCACCCGCCTGTGCGAGGGTCGCGGCTACCCCGTGCTGCGGATCGGCGTGACCGACTCCGAGCCGGCGCTCGAGGTGCAGGGGCTGTTCACGGCATCCGTCGACGAGCTGGTCACGACGTTCCGCGAGCCGCTGCGCGCGCACTTCGCGTAGCCGGGGTCGGCGGTTTCGAGACGCGTCGCCTGCGGCGTCTCGGGCCCACCTGGCTCGCCAGGGGCGGCGCTCGGGGGCACTTGAGTCACCTGCTTGAGTCACCTGCGGCGGCGCTCGGCGGGAGCAATCGCATCCTCGGCGGGAGCAACTGCGGGCGCGGGCGGCACCGCGTGCACGCGGCGGGGGCAACTGCTCCCGCCGCTCGAAGGTTCGTCCGCCCGATGCCCGATGCCGCCCCCGGGCGGACGGGACCGGCTATCCAGCACCGGAGGCGCGGGCGGCGATGACGCCACTCGGCGGGTGCAGTTGCTCCCGCCGCAGGTGCAGTTCGCCGCCCGGTCGTGCGCTGGCTCCCGCCGAGGATGCGATTGCTCCCGCCGCACCGCTCGAGGCGGGTGGAGCCCGGGCGGCGGGACAGCGGCCGCCGCGCCACTCCCCCTACACCGCGAAGCGGATGCCCGTGCGCTCCTCCGCGTCGGCCCACAGGGCCGCGCCGAAGGCGGGGTCGGCGGATGACGCGACCGGGCTCGTGAGCACGGGCGCGCCGCGCAGCATCCACCGCGGGCCGAGGTAGTCGCCGTTCGTCGCATCCGGATCCGCGATGGCCCGCACCGCCGGCCAGGCACCGCGGTCCTTGCCCTGCCCGACCCATCCGGTGAGCGCCTCGAAGACGCGCCCGCCGAGCGGATCGCGGTCGGTGATGCCGGGACGGCGCGCGGCATAGGCGCTCGTGGCCCAGCCCGGATGCGCGAGCAGCGAGGCGCGTCCGTCGCCCGCCGCGGCGAGCCGCCGGGCGAGCTCGAGGTGGAAGCCCTGCACGGCGTGCTTCGAGAAGGCATAGGCCCGGAAGGGGCTGTAGCGGCGCTCGGACCAGAGATCCGCGGGGTCGAGGCGCACCATCCGGGTGGAGTCGCTGCCCATGCCGACGACGCGTCCGTCGGCCGCGAGCGCGGGGAACAGCAGGGTGGTGAGTGCGAAGTGGCCGAGGAAGTTGCCGCCGACCGTGAGCTCGTGGCCGTCGTCGGTGAGCAGCCGGTGCCGTGAGGCGACGACCCGGCCGGCGTTGTTGAGGAGCCCGTGCAGCGGCCGGAACGCCGCGATGCCCTCGGCGGCGGCCCGCACGGAGGCGAGCGAGGCGAGGTCGAGCGGCACGTGCGCGAGCTCGGCGCCGGGCACCCGCGCACGGATCGCGTCCATCGCGAGCCGCGCCTTCTCCGCCGAGCGCGCGGCGACCACCACCCGCGCGCCCGCCGCCGCGAGCTGCTCGGAGGCGAAATAGCCGATGCCCGCGTTGCCGCCCGTGACGACGACGGTGCGCCCCGCGAGCGAGGGCAGCGCGCGCGGATCCCAGGCGGAGGTCACCCCGCGCCGCCGCCGTTCCCGGCGAGCCGCTCGTGGTGGTGGATGACCTCGGCCACCACGAAGGTGAACCACTTCTCGGCGAACTCGGGGTCGAGATGCGACTCGGATGCCAGAGCGCGCAGCCGCGCGATCTGCACCCGCTCGCGCTCGGGGTCCGAGGCCGGCATCCCGCTCGCCGCCTTGAGACGGCCGACGGCCTGGGTCGCCTTGAACCTCTCGGCGAGCAGGTGGATGAGCGCCGCGTCGATGTTGTCGATGCTCCGGCGGTAGCCGGCGAGCTCGGCGAGCGGGTCCTCGTGCGCGTCCGCGGTCATCAGGCAAGATTACCGGGCGCGCCGCTCAGCCCCGCAGTGCGGCCCGCAGCAGGCTCTCGGCGGCGGCCGACGCGGGAAGGTGCGCCCGCGTCCAGCGGGCCATGACCGAGTAGGCGTTCGCGCGCACCGAGCGGCGCGACAGCAGCACGTCGTGCAGCGCGCCGTCGAGGCGACTGATCGTCACGTGGCTGCCCAGCCGGCTCGCGCGGGCGGCCACCGCATCCACGTCGAGCGCCACGTCGGAGTCGTAGATGCGCGGCGACCACGAGGTCTGCAGGGCGCTGCGCGCCGACAGCATCACGAGCGCCGGCGCCTCGATGCCGAGCCCCTCGGCGACACGTGCATGGCCGTCGAGCACCGCGTCGAGCCAGCCGCTGTGCACGGGGAAGCCGCGCTCGGGGCGCCAGCTCAGGTCGTAGTCCCACTCGCCGTCGAACAGGCGCGAGCTCGCCTGGGTGTTGAAGCCGCGGTCGATCCCGGGCAGCGCCGCGCGCGGTCCGAGGCGCGCGCCGAGCGACACGAGGGGAGCGATGGCGCGACGGCCGAGCTCGTCGGCCTGGAACTCGAGCCAGGGGCTGTTGAGGATCAACGCGGATGCCCCGCCCGGGTTGCGCGACGCCCACAGCGAGAGCGTGAGTCCGCCCGTCGAGTGCCCGACGAGCACGAGCGGCCGGTCGGCGCGCTCGGCGCGCCCCATCGCGGCGAGCGCCGCCTCGATGTCGGCGTCGTAGGTCATGAGGTCGTCGACGTAGCCGGGGGTCTGGTGCGGGAGCAGGCTGCGGCCGTACTTGCGCAGGTCGAGGGCATGGAAGCGGGCGCCCGCGCGGGTCCAGAAGAGGGCGTGCTCCTCCTGGAAGAAGTAGTCCGACCATCCGTGCACATAGAGCACGTCGACGTCGGCGGCGAAGCCGTAGGGCTCACGCCCCCATGCGGCGACCTTCGCGGCGGTCGGACGCACGAGGGTCGCCACGACCGCACCCTCGTCGTCGGAGGGCAGGGGGAGGGGCAGCTGCTCGAAGCCGCCCAGCACGTCGGGTCGCCAGGAGGTCATCCCCCGACGGTAGGGAGCACCGCGTCCCGGGCGGCAGGGGCATCCGTCCCGGATTCGGCCCGGCGCCGCAGCGCCCCCTCAGTCGCGCGCGACCGAGCGATAGAGCACGGGCCGCTCGCCCCAGGCGGCGAGGCGGCTCTCGAGCCCGACGCGCACCGCGGGCCACTCGTCGACGATCACCGAGTAGACGGCCGTGTCGCGCCAGCTGCCGTCGGCGAGCGGCTGCTCGCGCCGCACGACGCCCTCGAACACGGCGCCGAGCTTCTCGATGGCGGCACGCGAGCGGGCGTTGGTGCTGCCGGTCTGGATCTTCACGCGCCCGTAGCCGTGGTCGAAGGCGAGCCCGAGCAGCAGCAGCTTCGCCTCCGGGTTCACCTGGGTTCCCCACACGCGCGGGTCGTAGCCGGTCCAGCCGATGTGGGCGGACTCGCGGTGCTCGTCGAAGTCGGCGAGGCTCGTGGCGCCGACCACCTCGCCGGCGTGGGGTCCGGATGCGACGCGCACGACGTAGGTGTTGCCCGCCTCGTGCGGGAACCGCGTCCACGCCCACTCGGCGTAGGCCGCCTCGTCCGCCGGGAGGCCGGCGGGGCCGCCGCCGTAGCCGCTCGCGAACACCTCGGCACGGCCGATCGCCGTCCACAGCTCACCGAGGTCCTCGCGCCGCAGCGGGTCGAGGCGGATGAAGCGGCCGAGGAGGGGCGTGCGCTCGGGTCGGGTGGCGGTCACCAGCCCATCCTCGCATCCGCTACCGTTCCGTCATGCGAACCGCCGGTCCCGGATGGCGCTACCTCGGCGCCCTGCTCTCCTGGGGGCTCTTCGCCCTCAGCTTCGCCCTGCTCTACCGCGGCGCCTCGACCGTCATGGGGCTCGGCGGCTTCTGCGCCTCGGGCGGGCCCTACGAGATCGAGGTCGAGTGCCCGGCCGACGTCGCGGCGACCGTGCCGCTCTCGATCTTCGGCGGCCTCCTCGCGGTCGGCGTCGGCGTGATGCTGGCCCGCGGCTTCGCGGCGCCGCTCGTCGGCTGGGCGTGGCCGGTGCTGTTCGTGGGCCTCGGCATCGCCTTCGGATACGCGGGCTTCACGGTCGGGGAGGGCATGGTCACCAACCTGCTCCTCGCGGCGATGTTCGTCGCGATGGGCGCCGTCCCGCTCGTGCTCGGGCTGCGCGCGGCCCCGCGCGAGCTGTTCCTCGGCACGACGCGCGCCGACGGCACCCCGTTCGTGGCGGCGGACACCGCGCGCAGCCGCATCCTCGCGCGACTCCCCCGCACGACCGACGGCGAGGCCGAGCCGGTGCTGCCGTCGGGCGGCGACTGGGTGCGCGGCATCGGCATCCCGCTCCTCGCGATCGCGGCCGGCCTGTGGGCCGCGGGCGCGATCGTCACGGCGATCGTCGGCTGAGGCCGCTGCCCGCCCGAGAGCTCAGAGCAGATCGTGCCGCACGACAATCGCCTCGCGGCCCGGGCCGACCCCGATCGCCGAGATGCGCGATCCGGACATCGCCTCGAGGGCGAGCACGTAGTCCTGCGCGTTCTTCGGCAGCTCGGCGAAGGTGCGGGCGCCCGTGATGTCCTCCGACCATCCGGGGAGCTCCTCGTAGACGGGCGTCGCGTGGTGGAAGTCGGACTGGTTGACGGGAACCTCGTCGAAGCGCACCCCGTCGACGTCGTAGGCGACGCACACCGGGATGCGCTCGAGGCCGGTGAGCACGTCGAGCTTGGTGAGCACGAAGTCGGTGACGCCGTTGATGCGGGCCGCGTAGCGGGCGATGGGCGCGTCGTACCAGCCGGTGCGGCGGGGGCGGCCGGTGGTGGTGCCGAACTCGAAGCCGGCCGAGCGCAGGAACTCGCCCGCCTCGGCCGTGTACGACCAGTCGCCCTCGCGGGCGAGGAGCTCGGTCGGGAACGGGCCCGAGCCGACGCGCGTGGTGTACGCCTTCACGACGGCGATGACGCGGTCGAAGCGGTTGGGCGCGACGCCCGAGCCGGTGGCGGCGCCGCCCGAGGTGGCGTTCGAGGAGGTGACGAAGGGGTAGGTGCCGTGGTCGACGTCGAGCATCGTGGCCTGGCCGCCCTCGAAGAGCACGGTCTTGCCGGCGTCGAGCGCCTGGTTCAGCACGAGCGAGGTGTCGGCCACCATGGGCCGCAGGCGCTCCACGTACGACAGCAGCTCGTCGACGACCTCGTCGACGCCGATGGCGCGCCGGTTGTAGACCTTGAGCAGGAGGTGGTTCTTCTGGTCGAGGGCGCCCTCGACCTTCTGCCGCAGGATGTTCTCGTCGAAGAGGTCCTGGATCCGGATGCCGACCCGGTTGATCTTGTCGGCGTACGCCGGCCCGATGCCGCGGCCGGTGGTGCCGATCTGGCGCTTGCCGAGGAAGCGCTCGGTGACCTTGTCGATCGTGCGGTGGTACTGGGTGATGACGTGGGCGTTCGCCGAGACGAGCAGCTTCGACACGTCGACGCCGCGCGCGCTGAGCGCCTCGAGCTCGTCGAAGAGCACCTCGATGTCGACCACGACGCCGTTGGCGATGACGGGCACGACGCCGGGGCTCAGGATGCCCGAGGGCAGCAGGTGCAGCGCGTACTTCTGGTCGCCGACGACGACGGTGTGGCCGGCGTTGTTGCCGCCGTTGAACTTGACGACGTAGTCGACGCGGTCGCCGAGCAGGTCGGTCGCCTTGCCCTTGCCTTCGTCGCCCCACTGGGCGCCGATGAGAACGATCGCGGGCATAGCTCTTCTCCCTTGCTGGCCGGGGGGATTACACCCCACTCTATCGACACCCGCTCCTGAGCATCCGCTCTAAGTTGCACATGGACGTGCAACTTAGGCGTAGCATCGCCCCGTGACCCAGACCCTGGACGCCCCCGCGCGCGGCCGCCGCCGCGACGCCGAGGAGAACCGCAGCGCCCTGCTCGCCGCGGCAGGCACCGTGCTCAACCGCGACCCCGACGCCTCCCTCGACGAGATCGCCGCGGAGGCGGGACTCAGCCGCCGCGCCGTGTACGGGCACTTCGCGACGCGCGACGCGCTCGTGCGCTCCCTCCTCGCGCGCGGCGTCGACCGGGTGCTCGCCGCCGCGCTGCAGGTCGAGCATCCCGACCCGCCGGCGCTGCTCGCGCTCATCGGGGTGCGGCTCTGGCGCGAGGTGGAGTCGGTGCGCGTGCTCGCGCGGTTCACCGTGCGCGGCCCCTTCCAGCACGAGCTCGCGTTCTCGCTCGCCCCGCTCCGCGACCGCGTGCGCCACATCGTCACGGTGGGCGCGGCGACCGGCCGCATCCGCGACGACATCGAGCCGGAGGTGCTCGCCCGCCTCGTGGAGGGCGCCGTGCTCTCGGTGCTCGACGAGGCCACCCGCTCGGCTCTCGACGTGACCGCCGGCGATCGGCTCGTGGCCCTCTCCGTGCTCGCGATGCTCGGCTTCGGCACCGCGGAGGCCCACGCACTGCTCGCCACGGTCCCGGAGCCGGGCGCATGAGGGTGCGGCTGAGCGGTGTCGCGAAGGGCCGCGACGACGCGGCTCTCCCGCGCACGACCCTCGGCTACGCCACGGGCGCGCTGACCCTCGCCGAGGCCGAGACCGCCGAGCGCCCCACGGTGCTCGGCCTCATCGCGAGCGGACGGATGCGGCCCGACCGCGGCGAGGTCACGATCGACGGCCGCCCCGACGCCGCCCGGCTGCGCCGCGAGATCGCGCTCGTCGACGCCCCCGCCGTGAGCGAGCCGCCGCCCGGCGTGACCCTCGCCGGGGTCGTCGCCGAGGAGCTCATGTTCGCGGGCCGCTGGGCGTCCGCGAAGGCCACCGCGCGGATGCTCGAGGAGCTGGGCGCCGCATCCGACGCCCGCACCCGGATGGCCGACCTCGCTCCCGCCACCCGGGTGCGCGTGCTGAGCGAGCTCGCGCTGCTGCGCCCCGGCGTGCGCGGTCTCGTCGTCGTGTCGCCCGACCGTCACGGGGGCGAGCCCGCCGCCTGGCAGGCCCACCTCACCCGCATCGCCGAGCGCGACATCGCCGTGCTCGCCGTCATCGGCCGCGCCGCGCACGCGGCCCTCATGCCCTGGAGCGCCGAATGAAGATCCGCGCCATGATCCAGGCGGAGCTGCGCCGCCTCACCGCCACCCCGATGGCGGTGATCGCACTGCTCGCCCTGTGCGTCGTGCCCGTGCTGTACGGCGGCCTGTACCTCTGGGCCAATCAGGACCCCTACGAGCGCTTCGACCGCATCCCCGTCGCCCTCGTCGTCGACGACGCGGGTGGCGAGCGGGACGGCGAGCACGTGGTGCTCGGCGACGACATCGCGCGTCAGCTGCTCGACTCCGGCACCTTCGACTGGCACGAGGTGTCGGCCGCGGAGGCCGCTGAGGGGATCGCCGCCTCGCGCTACGACTTCGTCGTCACGATCCCCGCCGACTTCACCGCGGCACTGCTCTCGGTCTCGAGCGCCGAACCGCGGCAGGCGCAGCTCGAGCTCGCCACCAACGATGCGGGCAGCTACCTCGCCACCACCATCGGCACGCAGGCGGCGCAGACGATGCTCGCGCGCATCACCCAGCAGGTGACCGCACAGGCGGCGCAGCAGCTGCTCGACGGCGTGGCCGAGATCCGCAGCGGGATGGCGGATGCCGCCGACGGCGCGACTCGGCTCGCCTCGGGGACCGCGGATGCCGCATCCGGCGCCGCGACCCTCGCCGACGGCACCGCGCAGCTCTCCTCCGGGGCCGCCCAGCTCGCCGACGGCAACGCCCGCCTCGCCGAGGCGGCCGACCGGCTCGCGGCGGCGGCCGGGCGACTCGACGCGCGGCTGCCCGAGGCACGCGCGGCGATCGCCGACGCCCTCGCGGCGCAGGGGCTCACCCCCGCACAGATCGCCGACGTGCTGACCCGGCTCGACCCCGTCGGCCAGGCGCTCGACCAGGCGAACACCGCCGTGCAGTCGACGGCCGGGCAGGTCGACAGGCTCGCCGACGGCGCGCGGCAGGTGGCCGACGGCGCAGCGAGCGCCGCATCCGGAGCCGCCCAGCTGCGCGACGGCCTCGGCGCGCTCGACGCGGGGGCCGGGCAGCTGCGCGACGGGCTCGCCGACGGGCTCGCACGCATCCCCGACGAGAGCCCCGAGGTGCGCGCCCGTCAGGCGGCGGCGATCGCCGACCCGGTCGCCCTCGAGACCTCGAACGTGGCGCGCGCCGGCTCCTACGGTGCGGGCCTCGCGCCGTTCTTCGCCGCGCTCGCCGCGTGGATCGGCATGTACGCGCTCTTCCTCATCGTGAAGCCCGTGTCGCGGCGCGCGATCACGGCGCTGCACTCGCCGCTCAAGATCGCGATCGCCGGCTGGCTCACGCCGGGCCTGCTCGGCATCCTGCAGATGGCGGCGCTGTTCCTCGTGATCGCGGTCGCCCTCGGCTTCTCGGTGGCGGCGCCGTGGGGCGTGTTCGGCATCATGGCGCTCGCCTCGCTGTGCTTCGCGGCGATCATCCTCGCGCTCAACGTGTGGCTCGGATCGGTCGGGCAGTTCCTGGGGCTCGTGCTCATGGTGCTGCAGCTCGTGACCGCCGGCGGAACCTTCCCCTGGCAGACGCTCCCCGCCCCGCTCGCGAGCCTGCACCACGTGCTGCCGATGGGCTACGCGGTCGACGCCATCCGGCAGTTCATGTACGGGGGCGACCCCGCGCGGGCGGGTGTCGACGCGCTCGTGCTCGCGGCGTGGATGCTCGTGGGCCTGCTGCTCGCGGCGATCGGGGTCACGCGGATGACGCGGTTCCGCACCCTGCGCGACCTCGAGCCCTCGCTCATCGGCTGAGCGCGGCGGGGCGACGACGCTGTCGCCCCGCCGCGTGGATCAGGCCTCCGACGCGGCGCGACGGCGCACGCGGACCAGCACCACGAGCAGCAGCCCGAGCAGCCCGACGCCGAGAGCACCCGCGGCGAACCCCGCGATCTGCCCCGCGCCCGTGGCACCGAGAGCACCACCGGTCACCGCACGGGCAGCCACCCTCACCGCGGCCGTCGTCGTCGTGCACTGGCTCGGCACCGACTCGTCGCACACCTCGAAGGTGAACGCGTCGTCACCCGAGAAGGCGCCGTCGGGGGAGTAGGAGAACTCACCGGTCCGCTCGTCGTAGACGACGGTGCCGTGAGTGGGGCCGCCGGTCACGCGGACGGTCGCGGGGTCGAGCGGGGCGCCCGTCGCCGTCACGACGTCGTCGAGCGGGATCGTGAGCGGGTCACCCTGACCGGTCTTCGCGCCGCCGGGCACCGTGGCCGGGCCGGCCACGAACTCGTTGAGCACGGTGATGGTCACCGTGGCCGCGTCGCAGATCGAGGTGGGCACCGAGGTGTCGCACACCCGGTAGCCGAAGGTGTCCTCGCCCGAGAAGCCCGCATCCGGCGTGTAGGTGATCACGCCGCCCGATCCGACGGTCGCCGAACCGTGCCCGGCCGCGATCACCACGGTCGGTGCCGCGAGGGGCTGGCCGGAGGCGCTTGTGTCGTTGGTGCGCACCTCGACCGCGACCGCCGTGTTCAGCGGGGTCGACGCCGAGTCGTTCGCGGCCGCGACCGCGTTCGCCGCGACCTTGACCTCGATCGTCACGCTCGTGCAGTCGCCGTTCGCATCGCACAGCTGCAGCTCGAACTCGTCGTCACCGGTGTAACCGGTGTCGGGAGTGTAGGTGACCTCGCCCGTCGAGGGGTCGATCGCGACCAAGCCATAGGACGGATCGGACGTCACCGAGATGCCGGCCGGATCGACGGGGAGGCCCGCCGTCGTGACGATGTCACTCACCGGGATCGGCTTGGGCGTGTTCTGCGGGGTGGCCACGCCGTCATCCACCGCGGTGCCGGAGGTGAAGACGTTGGAGATCGCGACCGTGACCTCGGCGGTGTCGCACACGGGGGTCGGATACGAGGTGTCGCACACCTCGTACTCGAAGGCGTCCTCGCCCGAGAAGCCCGCGTCCGGCGCGTAGGTGATCGTGCCGTCCGACTCCACCACGGCCGTGCCGTGCGAGGGCTCGACCGTGACGGTCGGAGCCGCGAAGCCTTCGCGCGATTCGCTGTCGTCGTTGGCGCGCACGTCGACCCCGACGCTGCCGCCCGCGGCGACCGCGGCCGTGTCGTCGTTCGCCGTCACCGTGTTGGCGAGCACCGTCACCGTGATCACGACCGTCGTGGTGACGCCATCGACGTCCCGCAGCTGCAGCTCGAACTCGTCGTCGCCCGCGTAGCCGGGGCTCGGCGAGTAGACGACCGCCCCCGTCACCGGGTTGATCGAGAGCCCGCCGTTGGCCGGATCACCCGTCACCGTGGTCCCGGCCGGATCCAGCGCCGCACCCGATGCGGTCAGGATGTCGGCGAGCGGGATCGACTTCGGCTCGTTCTGCGGCGTGACAGCTCCGTCATCCACCGCGGTCCCCGTCGTGAACAGGTTGCCGACCACGACGGTCGCCGTCGCGGTCGCGCAGACGGCGGTCGGATGCGAGGTGTCGCACACCCGGTAGACGAAGGAGTCGGTGCCCGAGAAGCCCGCGTCCGGGGTGTAGGTGATCGAGCCGTCCGGCTCCACCGCGGCGGCGCCGTGGGCCGGAGCGGTCGAGACGGTCGGAGCGGCGAGCGCCTGGCCGGACGCGCTCGTGTCGTTGGAGCGCACGTCGAGGTTGACCGGGGTGACGTACCCGGTCGTCGTGGAGTCGGCGGCGGCCGCCACGACGTTCTTCGCCACGGCGACCTCGATCGTCCAGGTCACGCACTGGTCGTCGGCGTCGCACACCCGCAGCTCGAACTCGTCGGCGCCGGTGTACCCGTGCTCCGGCGTGTAGGTGACCGTGCCCGTCGTCGGGTCGGTCGTCACCGCGCCGTGGGCGGGCAGGCCGGTCACCGTGGTCCGGGTCGGGTCGATCGGCTGTCCCGCCGTCGTGGCGATGTCGTCGAGGTCGATCGGCTTGGCCGTGTTGTGGGGCGTGGCCACGCCGTCGACGACCGCCGTGCCGCCGGAGAAGACGTTGAGGACCGTGACGGCGACATCCGCGGTGCCGCACACGGGCGTCGGATTCGAGGTGTCGCAGACGCGGTAGGAGAAGGAGTCGCTGCCCGAGAAGCCGGCGGCCGGCGTGTAGGTGATCCTGCCGTCCGCCCCGACGGAGGTGGTCCCGTGCGACGCATCGGCTGTCACGACGGGGGCGGAGAACGACTGGCCGGACGCCGAGGTGTCGTTGGCGCGCACGTCGACGGCGACGCCGGTCCCTGCGTTCGTCGCCGCGGTGTCGCCGCGTGCGGTCACCGTGTTCGCCAGCACCGCGACCTCGACGGCGATCTCGCCGCCCTCGCCGTCCGTGTCGTAGACCCACAGGGTGAACCGGTCGGCACCCGCGTACCCGGGGGCGGGGGTGTAGGTCACGCCCCCACCGGAGGTGATGGAGATCGTTCCATGACTCGGAGCCGTCGACCCAGCCTCGGTCCGGGTCGGGTCGAGCGGTGAGCCCGCCGCGGTCGCGATATCGGAGAGCGGGATCGTCGCCGCCGTGTTGTGCGGCGTCGTGACGCCATCGCCGGGCTCGAAGCGGTTGTGGACCGTCACGGTCACCGTCCCGGTCGCGACCAGGCCGTCGGCATCGCGCACGGTGTACTCGAAGCTCGCGGTGCCGGAGAAGTCGGCGGGCGGGGTGAACCTCACCACGTCGTCGTCGATCTCAACGACGCCGTTCACCGCGTTCCCGACCGCGTCGAGGGTCAGGCTGGACCCCGTGGCGTACGCGAGCAGCTCGGTGACCGAGATCGCCGCACCGTCACCGACCGAGGTCTCGAGGAAGACGGGCGCGGCGATCGGTGCGATGTCCACGTTCACCGTCACCGTGCCGGTGGGCGTCTGGTAGGTGAAGGAGTCCTTGCCCGAGAAGCCGGCGGGCGGCGTGTAGACGAACGCGCCGCCCTGGCGGACGACGGCGCCCCCCTGGGCGCTCGTGGTGTTCCCGGATGTCGCCGTGGCATCCGGGATCGTCACCGGGTGGTCGACCGTGGTGAAGACCCCGACCTCGGTGTTCACCGTCGAGGGCGCAGGCGGGCTGGGGTCCTCGTTGCCGACGACGGTGGCGGAGTTGGCGAGCGGGCCGGGCGTGTGCGGCGCGGTCGCGCTGACGGTCACGACCGCCGTGTCGCCCACTCCGAGCCGGCCGCCGTTACAGGTGACCGTCTTCGTCCCCGTGATGACGCAGGAGGTGTCGGTGCTCTGCGCGGTGATGTCCCGCAGCCCGTTCGGAAGGGCGTCGGTGAGCACGAAGCCGGAGGTGATGCCGGGGCCGTCGTTCGTGACCGTGACGGTCCACGTGATCGTCGAGTCGATCATGACCGTCGACGGGCCCGTCTTCACGATCGAGAGGTGCGAGGGCAGGGAGGTGCTGCAGTTGGTCGCATTGCTGCGCTGGTTAGCGGGCGCCGTCACCTTGCTCACGAGCTCGAACTGCGGCGTGGCCGTCGCCGCGCCGGTCACCGAGATCTGGTACATGAAGCCGTTCGTGCCGATGAAGGCGAGGTTGCCGTTCGTCATGGTGAACGCGGAGCCGTAGGAGTTGGTCGGCATCACCGTCGACGGCACGGTGAACGAGGCCACCTTGCCGGCTCCGCCGCCGAGCGTGTTGTTCACGTCGATGCGGTAGATGGTGGAGCTCTGCCCGTAGTTGGGCGCCCACAGGAAGCCGTCCTTGAAGGTGAAGTCGGCGAAGCGCGGGGTCGGCGACAGCGTCACCGTGGTCAGGGTCGGACGAGGGGTGCTGCTCGTGCTGGTGACGCCCGCGAGGCCCGAGATCTTGCGGATGTTCGCCTGGGTCGATCCGCCCGAGTTGCCCGACGCGACGTAGTAGGTGCCGGCCGCGTCGAACTCCCCGGAGTCCCACAGGGTGTTGTAGCCGGAGCCCAGGGCGGCCGACGACTCGCCCAGCTGGGTGATGGTGCCGTCCCGATCGATGCGGATGAAGCTGCCCGGCGTCGCACCGCTCGCGGTCCCGTAGACCGTGCCGTACAGGTATCCGTCCACGGGGTTGAACGCGACCGCGTTGTACACGTTCGGTGCCGTGCGGGCGGGGCCGAGCGCCGTCCACACGGACTCACCCTGCGCGTTGTAGCTGCCGGTGTTGAGGCGCACCGTTCCGACGGGGTCCTCCGCCTGCGCGAAGAAGCGGGGCTCCGTGCAGTCGAACGCCGGCGCGGGCGCCGCGACCGCCGCGGGGGCGGGCGCGACCATCGCCGTCAGGCCCGTGAGGGCGATGGCGAGCGTCGCCGCGACGGCGCTCCGCTTTCGGGAACGGTGAACCAGGGAACGGGGTGCCATCGGGTTGGCCTCTCGCAGTTCGGGTACTCGGAGGCCGCGCATCGGTGGGGGCCGATGCGCGCCTCACCTCATCGGGTGCGAGGCCTCTCGAGCGTAGAGCCCGAGCGGTCGAGCGCGCCTCTGCCCATTAAGGGGTAGAACGTCCTGTCTCCCCGTCCCGTCTCATCCCTCGCCTCAGCCGCGGCCCTCCCGGCGACGCCGCAGCACGGCCGCCAGGCCGAGCCCGCCCGCACCGAGCAGCAGCAGCGCGCCCGCCCCCACGACGACCCAGGTCATGTCGCGGGCGCCCGTGTCGGGCAGCGGGTA
This sequence comes from Protaetiibacter sp., assembly GCA_030150265.1. GTDB lineage: Bacteria > Actinomycetota > Actinomycetes > Actinomycetales > Microbacteriaceae > Homoserinibacter. Next base: position 18,338 of record JASLGG010000032.1, on the reverse strand, counting down.
GCTGTTGACGAACTCGAGGTGATTGGCGACCGTGCCGTCCGGCGGCACCGGACGCAGCGGCGCCAGCTGCGCGACGGCGCCGTCGACCCGCGGGGCGAGGGCTCCGGCGGCACCGGTGAGGCGGTAGCCGGTCTGCAGCGCGCCGCCGCGATCCGTCTCTGTCACGGTGCAGTCGGCGCCGGCCGGAAGCTCGGTCCAGGTGACGGTCTGGCCGACCGTCAGCTGCTGGGTCACGTCCTCCTGCGGCAGCACCGGACGGCCGTCGAGGGTGCAGCTGAGCAGCACCTCGAAGGGGCCGGATGCCGAGCCGTCCGCGCGCTGCACGTCGACCGTCTTGTCCACCGAGATCTCCGCGAGCGGGAAGAAGTTCTCCACCGACAGCAGCCCGATGTCCTGGGGCTGGTCGTCGCTGAGATCCGTCGGATCGACGACGATCGTGAACTCGCCGTCGGTCACCGGGTCGCCGTTGCCGTCGAGCACCCGCCACGACCAGGCGCCGTTCGACGCGGTCTCGCTCAGCGTGCAGTCGGCGCCGGACGCGATGCCCGTGTAGGACGCCGTCGGCGAGGTGGAGGACACGGTGCGGGTGTCGCCGCCCGGCAGCACGACCGCCACCCCGTCACGGACGCACTGGAGGGTGAACTCGTAGTCGAGGCCCGGGAGCTGGCCGAACTTGGCCGCGCCGTCACCGATCCAGGTCTTCTGCACCTCGATCGCGCCGGTGAGGAACCAGTTGGTCGCGGTCACCGTCGCGAGCGTGTTGACCCCGGGCACCGTGAGCTGCCCGCTGGAGTCTCCGCCGGTCGCGGCCGGGGAGAAGACCACCCGGTCCGCGCCGCCCAGGTCCGGCTCGGTGAAGACGCAGCTGGCGCCCTCGGTGAGGTTCTCGAGGGTCTCCGACCATCCGTTCGCCGCGTCGAGCACGATGTCGCCGTCGAACTGGGTGGCGTTCTCGAAGGTGCACACCGCGTGGATGGTGAAGCTCTTGGCCGGGGTGGCGTTCTCGCCGAACTGGTCGGCCGCATCCCCCGCGAAGTCCTTCACGATGCTCACCACCGCGCCCGCGTCGTAGCGGTTGTGGAACTGCGCCCAGTTGACGCTGGTGGCGCCCGTCTGCGGGCGGAGGCCCGTGATGGTCACGGTGCTGGTGGCCTGGTTCTCGGTGACCGTGCCGCCGGTGGCGGTTCCCCCGGAGACGACCACGAGGTCCGCGCCGCGCTTCTGCGTCTCCTGCACCGAGCAGACCGAGTTCACCGGGATGCCGGTGATCACCTTGCTCCCACCCGCGTCGAGGCTGAAGGCGGCATCGGCGGCCGGCAGGGTCAGGGCCTGACCGAGGAAGGTGCAGCTCACCTGGAACCCGAACGACGTCGGGACGACCACCCCGGTGCCGGCGGTGACCACCTTGCGCACCTCGAACTGGGTGAACTGGTAGTCGTTGACGAGCGAGACGTTCGGCAGCGCGGCCGGGTCGGCGAGCGGGTCGACCACGACGGTGCTCGCCGTGTAACTCGTCTGGCCGCTCGCGGCGGTCTCGGTCGCCGTGCAGCTCGCGCCGCCCGGCAGATCGTCGATGACCACCTTGCTCGGCGAGATGACCCCGCCGGTGATCGTGAACTGGAACGGCCGGGTGAAGGCCTCGCCGAGCGAGGTGCAGCTCAGGTTGCCCGTGAAGGTCGTGCCGCTCGGGATGAGGGACGCCGCGGGACCGGTGATCTGCTTGCTGATCGTCACGCTCCCCGTGGCGAGCCCGAGCACGGCGCGCGAGTAGTCGAGCGCGCTGATCCGGGTCAGCCCTCCCGCACCGGGCTGGGTGATGCCCGACACCGAGAGCGAGTTGACGGCGAGCGGATCGGCGCCCGCGCTGCCCTCGAACACGGCCACCTCGGCGCGCGTCGTAGTGCCGATGTCGACGGTCACGACATCCGCCGGCTTGAACAGCTTGCCGGGGGCGAAGTCGACCACGAACTGCAGACCGGTGACGATCGACGGATCGGCGAGGCCGCCCGGCGGGAGCGGCGCCCACCCGGTGGCCGGGTCGGTGCCGCACGCCACCGCGTTCGAGGGTGCCTGCAGCACGCCGTCGCACGGCAGCACCTGCGTCGTGTAGTAGGTGGTGACGGTCGCGTCCGGCCCGAACTGCGCGGCGATCTGCCCGTTGAAGGCTGCGCGCCACTTCGAGTCGCGCACGAGCGAGCTCACGATCGTCTGGTCGCCGGTGGTGGGCAACCGCGTCGCCACCACGAGACGCTCGATCTCGGTCGTGCCGGTGTTCTGCACGGTGAGCCGCCAGGTCGCGTTCTGACCCGGGATGGTGGTGGGCGCGCACGGCGGGCGCGAGAAGCCCGCGGCATCCTGGGCGGCGCGGCAGTCGGCATCCGTGCCGCCGGTGAACTGGCTGTTCGCGTCGGCGTAGCCGGGGAAGCTCACCCCGGGGGTGACCTCGGCGCGGTCGGAGATGTACGCGCGCAGCGCCGGCGTGTAGTCGATCGTCACGTCGGTGCCGGTGGAGCACCCCTTGCCCGCCGAGGTCATGGCGGCGCTGTGCCCGGTGGGCGCCGTGCACGCGTCGAACACCCGGTCGCCCGTGATCTCGAAGGTGTTCGTCACCACGGTGGCCGCGGCGAGGCCCGGTCGGAACTTGAGCGGCACCTGGATGGTGACGGTCTGCCCGACGCCGAGCACGGTGCCGGCGGGGAAGGCGAAGCGGATCTGGGTCGGGCCGTACGCGTCGACGGTGGGCATGATGGTGAGGCCGGCGTCACCCTGCTGGAAGGTGCCGCTCGGGATCGCGGTGGAGCCGGAGGGCACCGAACCGCCGGTCACGCTGATCTGGTACTGCATCGTCTTGTCGGGATCGAAGACGAGCATCGCGCCGACGCCATCGGTGGGCAGCTTGTCGGTGATGACCGGGTTCTCGATCGGCAGCTCGCCGGTGTTGCGCACCGTGAGGGTGTACGGAACCGCGGAGGCCGGCGAGCGCAGGCCCTTGGGCAGCTTCTGCACCTGCACGGCGGTGCTCAGGTGGTGGTAGACGTAGCTCGCCGTGGTGGAGTTCTGGGCGACTCCGCCCCAGATCCCCGTGATCTTCGCGGTCACGCCGTTAGTCGTGGTGCCGAGCGCGGTCTCACCGGGTGCCGCCGTGTTCTCGTCGTAGTCGGTGGGCACGGCGCCGCCGCTGCGCAGGTTCTGGCGACGCTGCACCTGAAGCGGGATCGTCACCGCGGGTGCCTGCGGGTCCTCCCATTGGGCGCCGTCTGCGCGCTTCACGGTGAGCCGGAGGCCCTGCACGGCGGATGCCGAGACGCCCGGAGGCAGGAAGCTGCCTGCCGTCAGCTGCGCCTGGGTGAGCCAGGTGCCGGCACCCTGCCAGATGCCGTTCCGCGCCGCGCAGTCGGCAGCGGGGGCCGAGGCGATCGCGCTCGCATCGAAGGTGCCGCCCGTGCAGACCTCGACCTGCAGCACCGCGGCACCACCCGGGGAGGCGAAGGTGGGCAGGGTGATGGTGCCCTTGGACACCAGGTCGAAGGCGTTCCAGAAGGTGGCGCGATCATCGGTGAGGCTCAGCTCGGCGACGCGCTCGGTGCCGCCCGGGGTGCCGCTTAGCGTCATCGTGATCGGCGTGCGGGTGGGCTCGGTCTGCGTCGTGGGGCTGAAGCTCTTGCCCGCGGTGACGGCGATCGTCCGCGTCTCGAGGCGGATGTCGGCGCTGTCGTCGTCGGCGAGCTCGACGCGGTGGAATGTCGGGGCCGCCGGGTCGGACGCCGGATCGAACCGCAGGTCGCTCACGGTGCCCTGGGCTCCGTTGTCGACGGTTCCGGGCGCCACGGGGGTGCCCGCGGTGCGCGTCGCGGTGCGGAGTCCGAGGTCGAACTCGACGTCACCGTGGGCGTTGAGCGCCATCGCGCCGGTGAAGACGATCTTGAGGCTCTGCGCATCGGCGAGCTCTGCGATCGTCCAGCCGAGCGCGGTGGTGCGCGCGGTGTCCATGTTCGCGAGGCTGCCGCTACCCGTTGCCGACTTCAGGATGGCTCCGGCGCCGTCGCGCACCTCGATCGTGATGCCGGTCGCCCCCGCCGGGTAGGTGATCGACTGGATGTGTCGCAGGTCGAAGGACTCGAAGGGGCTCGCCACCACGCCCGCCGGACCGGGGTTCGGCTCGAGGATGGTGAGCTCGCTCACGCGCGCGGGCTGCGGCGTCTGGTTGGTGGTGGTCAACGTCACGCGGCTGGTGGGCATCGGATCGCCGACGATCGGCAGCGGACCACCCGCCCACGTCTTGGTGACGTCGAGTGCGAGGTTCGCGTCCTGCAGCTGGATCGAGTCGCTCGTCGCGGCCGTGAGGTCGCCCGCCGAGCTCTTGCCGAGGATCTGCACGTCGTTGCGGATCACGCTGTGCGTCGGCGTACCCGCCGCGAGCGGAGCGTTGTACAGGGGCCCGTCGACCACCGGGAAGTTCGCGTTGCTGCGCAGGGTGTCGCGCAGCTGATAGATGAGGTCGATCCCGCGGGAGGTGCCGGTCGAGACGGCCACGCCGTCGCCCGGGAGCTGGTCGAGGCCCGTGCGCCCCGGGCGCTCGGTGAAGATGAAGCGGACGCCGACGTAGAGGTCCTGCTGCGCAGCGTTCAGCGTGTACCCGCTGAAGCTCGTGCACGGCGCGGCGAGGGTGCAGCTGACACCGCTGGGCGTCTCCCAGGTGCTCGTGGTGCGGTTGTAGAGCTGGATCGCCACGCGATCGTACTGGAAGTAGGGGTCGCGCGTGTTGCTCAGCGCGCCGATCCGGTACAGGTCGAAGGCGTCGTACATGCCCTTCGGGCCGACCCCCGGGGCGGCCAGCGCATCCGTGACCGTCACCTCCGAGAGGCCCGTGCGGCCGCCCGTCGACCAGCCGAGGCGCACACCCGAGCGCTCGCCGGAGCGGGTCGTCGTGATGTCCTTCTCGGTGTTCTGGACCGTGTTGCCGCTCAGCGTGCGGAACTGCTTGTACAGCGGCAGGCCGCCCACGCCGGGGCCGGTCGGCATCGCCTCCAGGTCGACATGCGGGCACGGCGTCGGGGAGTCGGCGGTGGCGTCGGCGGTGCCGCCACCCGCGCCGATCCAGGCCTCGGCGGAGGAGCAGTTGACGAGCGTGTCGTCGAGGTCGGCGTTGGGCAGCGGAGTCACCGTGTCGCGCAGCGTCGAGCGCAGCCGGTAGGTGATGTTCGCGTCGAGCGCCGAGCCCGGCACGAAGCCGTCCGGCGAGTTCCACACCATCCGCACGCCGTGGATGCTGTCGCGCAGGCCGGTCGGGAAGTCGATCGTGTACGGCGACCCGCTGTCATCGAGCCCGACCATGCCGGGCACATCCGTCCAGTTGCCCGCCGCGTCGCGGTACTGCACGGTGAGCGTCGCGCTGCCGGGCACGCTCGTGAGGGTGAGCGTCGTGGCGTCGAAGTAGGTGTACCAGTCCGTGAGGCCGGTCTCGCTCGCCGGGGGGTCGTACTGGATGATCTGGTTCGCCGCACGGCTCGACTCCGGATACGGCTTCACCGTGGTGCGCAGGCGCGAGGTCGTGCTCTGTCCGGGCACCGAGGGGATCGAGGTGCGGGTGAGCGACTTGGAGGTCTCGATCGACACGCGGTCGCCGTAGACGATCGCGTCATCCTGTGCCGTGTCGGTCACCGTCTGGTTCAGCGTGTTCACGCCGGTGACGAGCACGTGGTTGTCGACGTCGACCCGCGACTCGGTCTGGGCGGGGTTGGTCTTCACGGTGAACGGCAGCGTGGCCTTCGCGTCGCGCTGCATGGTGCCGGTGAAGGTGGCCTCGAAACCGGTGACGCGCTCGCCCGCGACGGGGGCCGGCAGCGTTCCCGCGGTCGTGGTGCTCGCGGTGGAGCTCGTGCCGTCGGCGTAGTGGTAGACGATCGAGGCCGCGGTCGCGCCGGCCGGCCAGGTGATCGTGCCGAAGGTCTGGAACGCGAGCCCGCCGCCCGGGTGCGCGGGAGCCAGCGGGTTCGTCGCCGTCAGGTCGGCGGGGGAGCTCGGAGCGCTCGGCTCGGAGATCGTCATCGAGCTGAGCGGCACAGAGCCGGTGTTGCGTCCGGTGAGCGTGACGGTCGCCTGGGTGAGGTCCTGTGCGCCGTACGCCTGGGAGGACAGCCGGTCGGGCGAGATGAGCTTCGTCGCCTCGACCGCGGAGGTCGCGCCCTGCAGGGTGAGCTGCTTCGTGTCGGTGGCGGTGACGGTGACGCCCTCCACGCCGACCACGGAGGAGGACACGTTGCTGCGGGTACCCGACCCGGCCGTCCGCACGGTCGTGCCGAGCTGGAACGATGCGGTCTCCCCCGTCAGCATCTGGGGGGTCGTCGAGCTGAACGTGATGCGCACCCCCCGGATGTCCGCCGCGCTCACACCGGCGGGCAGGCTCAGGGTGCCGCCGGCAGCGACCGGTGCGGCGCTCACCCAGTCGGATGCCACGGTGCTCCACACGGCGACCGTCGCGCTCCCGGCGCTCGCCGGCCAGACGACCGTCCCGAGCGAGTCGACCCGCAGGGTGTCCTTGAAGATGCCGCTGTCGCCCACGGTGCCTGCGGGGTCCTGGATCGTGAAGGTGTCGATGGCACTGTTGGAGGTGTTCTTGCCCGCCGCGGTGACGGTGGTCTGCGAGCCCGCGACGCCGAGCACCGTGTCCGGCGTGAAGGTCTTGGTCGCAACGGTGGCGAGGTTCAGCGGGACCGTCACGGTGACATCCGCCGACGACTGCTTCGGGTCGGCGGTGTCGGCGGTGATCTTCGCGGTGTTCGTGACCGTGCGGGGGTCGGCATGCGGGAGGTCGCCGCGGGTGGTGACCGGGATGGTGACGGTGGCGATGTGGTTCGCGAGGCCGGTGTCGCCGGCAGGCAGGGTCAGCCGGTCGAGGAAGTCGACGGCGACGGTCTGGCCGGGGCCGCCGGGCACGTAGCTGGGCGCTGCCGGTGTGACGCTCGCCGAGAAGGCGACGTCGCCGCCGGCGCCGGTGACCGTGATGGTGCTCGCGTCGCCCACGATGAACTCGGGGGGAACGACGTCGGTGAGGGCCGCGTTGATGCACTCCTGGGTGAGTACCGAGCAGCCGACCTCGATCTGCCAGTTGAAGCTCTCGCCCGGGACCACGCTCGTCTTGGTGACGGACTTCTGGATCGTGAGGCCCGCGGTGGGGGCCGCGACGGCCGCGGTCGCGGGGAGCAGCACCGAACCGGCGACGACGACGAGCGCGACGGCGGCCGAGAGCGCGGCACGGGGGCGGGAGAGCAGGCTCCGTCGACGCCGACGGCGGGCGGTGGGGTCGACGACGGAATTCGGGAAACTGGGCACGGGTAACACACCTCGGGTCGTGCCGACGTCGACGGTCGGAACACGCGGGCGTGTTCAGGATGCGCTCGCAGGTTGAGCACTGAAATCGGGTGGATCGGGTTGAACCGTCGGGTCGGTCGACCCCAGGCTACGTCGCCCGCGGCGATTCCACCAATACCTCGAACGGGGTTCACAGCTTTCCGGAAAACGCGTCACTTTCCGCCTGTACGGCTCTCTCTCGGCGCGTGCTGCCGCACCCACTCGTGCATCACGATCGCGGCCGCCGCGGCCGCGTTGATCGAGCGCGTGGAGCCGAACTGGCGGATCTCGACGTGGGCGCCGGCCGCCGCGAGCGCGGTGTCGGTGAGGCCCGGGCCCTCCTGGCCGAACAGCAGAACGCAGCGCTCCGGCATCCGGAAGTCGTCGACGGCGACCGCTCCCGGCGTGTTGTCGACGGCGACGATCGGCAGCTCGCGGGCGCGCGCCCAGGCGACGAGGTCGTCGATCGTCGGATGGTGCTCGATGTGCTGGTAGCGGTCGGTCACCATGGCGCCGCGGCGGTTCCAGCGGCGGTTGCCGATGATGTGCACGGCCTCGGCGGCGAACGCGTTGGCGGTGCGCACGATCGAGCCGATGTTGAGGTCGTGCTGCCAGTTCTCGATCGCGACGTGGAACGGATGCCGGCGCGCGTCGAGATCGGCGACGATCGCCTCGAGTCGCCAGTAGCGGTAGCGGTCGACGACGTTGCGGGTGTCGCCGCGCTCGAGCAGCTCGGGGTCGTACTGCTCGCCGCGCGGCCACGCCTCGGCTCCGCCAGGCCACGGCCCCACCCCGACCGGCGCGCGATCCGCTTCCTCCACGCCCCGAGGCTACTGCGGCGCGGGACGGGGGTTGACGGATGCGGATGCCGCGCCTATCTTTATTCAACAGATCGATTGATCAATGATATAGTTGAATAGTGGATGACGAGATGGACGGCGAAGAGCGGCTGAACCGCGCGTTCGTGGCCCTCGGCGACCCGGTACGGCGAGCGATCATCGCGCGCCTCAGCCGGGGGCCGGCGACCGTGAACGAGCTCGCGGAGCCCTTCGACATCACCCTCCAGGCGGTGTCGAAGCACATCCAGGTGCTCGAGCAGTCGGGGCTCGTGTCGCGCACCCGCGAGGCGCAGCGCCGCCCGGTGCACCTGGAGCCCGCGCAGCTCGAGCGGCTCACCGCCTGGCTCGACCGCTACCGGCTCGAGACCGAGCGGCGGTTCCGCGCCCTCGACGCCCTGCTCGCATCCGCCGACGGCACCGGGGCATCCGGTGCCACTGAGGAGAAGGAATCATGAGCAACGCCCTGAAGGTCACGGCCCCCGAGGGCCTGCCGTTCGTCGACTTCGAGCGCGAGTTCGACGCGCCCGTCTCGGCGGTCTTCAACGCCCACCGCGACCCCGCGCTCGTGGCGCAGTGGATGGGTCCCGACGGCTACGTCTCCGACATGAAGGAGTGGGACTTCCGCACCGGCGGCGCGTGGCACTACGTGCAGCACGACCCGGCGGGAGGCGACTACGAGTTCCGCGGCACCTTCCACACCGTGCGCGAGAACGAGTTCGCCATCCAGACCTTCGAGTTCCTGGGGTTCCCGGATGTCGTGAGCATCGAGTCGATGACGTTCACCGACCTCGGCGACGGTCGCACGCGGCTCTCGGGCCGTGCGGTGTACCCGACGCTCGAGGCGCGCGACGGCATGGTGTCGTCGGGCATGGAGCGCGGCATGAGCGAGGGCTACGACCGGCTCGAGCGGATCGCGCGCGGCGCCTGAGCGCCCTCGTGCCGACCTCCTGCCCATCGGCGGGAGAAACCGCGGGCGCGGGCGGCACAGCTCGCAGGCGGCGGGAGTAGTTGCTCCCGCCGCCTGCGCCGTTCGCCGCCCGCGTCGTCCGTTAACCTCGGCGCATGGGCATGGACGCGGTGTGGGGTGCGGGTTCGTGGGATGCCGCGAGCCCGGACTCCGTCGTGCTGGGCGACAACCTCGAGGTCGCCCGCGCACTGCCCGACGCGAGCTTCCGCCTCGTCTACCTCGACCCGCCGTTCAACACCGGGCGCACCCAGCGGCACCGCGCCGTGCAGACCGTGCGTGACCCGGACGGCGACCGCACCGGATACGGCGGCGAGCGCTATCGCACCGTCGTGCGCACCCTCTACGGCTACGACGACCGCTTCGAGGACTACTGGGCCTTCCTCGAGCCGCGCCTCGCCGAGGCCTGGCGCCTGCTGGATGCGCGCGGCACCCTCTACCTGCACCTCGACTACCGCGAGGCGCACTACGCGAAGGTCGCGCTCGACGCGCTCTTCGGACGCGAGTGCTTCCTCAACGAGATCGTCTGGGCCTACGACTACGGCGCCAAGTCGAACCGGCGCTGGCCGGCCAAGCACGACACGATCCTGGTCTACGTGAAGGACCCGGACGCCTACTACTTCGACAACGCATCCGTCGACCGCGAGCCCTACATGGCGCCCGGCCTGGTGACCCCCGAGAAGATCGAGCGCGGCAAGCTGCCCACCGACGTGTGGTGGCACACGATCGTGGCGACGGGCGGCTCCGAGCGCACCGGCTACCCGACCCAGAAGCCGGAGGGAGTGCTGCGCCGCATCGTGCAGGCCTCCTCGGCGCCGGGCGACTGGGTGCTCGACCTCTTCGCGGGGTCCGGCACGACGGGGGCGGTGGCGGCGGCGCTCGACCGGCGCTTCCTGCTCGTCGACGCGAACCCGGATGCCGTGGGCGTCATGCGCGCCCGCCTGCCGCACGCGCGCTTCCTCGCGGGGCCGGGAGCGGCATCCGCTCCCCCCGCGGCCGCAGCCCCCGGCACCCCCGCCCCAACCACCTCAGAAATGCAGGAGTAGCCCACCCCGTTCCCCTCGACCTCCGACAGAAATGCAGGAGAATCGGCGGCGGGCGGATGCGGGCGGCCGAGAACCCGGGCGGCCGTCGACGAGACTCCTGCATTTCTGCGATCCGGATGGCGGATGCGCGGGGACCGCTCCTGCATTTCTGCGATGCGAGCCGCCGATACGCTGGGCGCATGACCCCGCAGCGCGACGCCCGCCCGCCCATCGAGAGCTGGCTCACCGACATGGACGGCGTGCTCGTCCACGAGAACAGCCCGCTGCCCGGCGCCCCCGAGCTCATCCGCCACTGGGTCGAGGCGGGCACCCCGTTCCTCGTGCTCACCAACAACTCGATCTTCACGCCGCGCGACCTCGCGGCGCGGCTGCGCGCATCCGGGCTCGACGTGCCCGAGGAGCGCATCTGGACGTCGGCGCTCGCGACCGCCGAGTTCTGCAAGAGCCAGATCCCCGGCGGCTCGGCGTTCGTGATCGGCGAGGCCGGCCTCACGACGGCCCTGCACGAGGCGGGCTTCGTGATGACCGAGACCGACCCCGACTTCGTGGTGGTCGGCGAGACGCGCAACTACTCCTTCGAGGCGATCACCAAGGCCATCCGCCTCATCAACGACGGTGCGCGCTTCATCGCCACCAACCCGGATGCCACGGGCCCCTCCGCCGACGGCGTGCTGCCCGCCACGGGAGCGATCTCGGCCCTCATCACGAAGGCCACCGGCAAGGAGCCCTACGTGGTGGGCAAGCCGAACCCGATGATGTTCCGCTCGGCGATGAACAAGGTGGGCGCGCACTCCGAGACCACCGCGATGATCGGCGACCGCATGGACACGGATGTCGTGGCCGGCATCGAGGCGGGCCTCCACACGATCCTGGTGCTCACCGGCATCAGCGATCAGCGCGAGATCGAGCGCTACCCGTTCCGCCCGGACGAGGTGCTCGCCGGGGTGCACGAGCTGCTGCCCTGAGGCCGCCCCTCCGCGAGCGCTACCCGAACTGGCGAGCGCTACCGCTGCAGCAGCCGCGCTCGACGGTTTCGGTAGCGCTCGGCGTCAGCCGGCCGTGTCGGCGGCCGGCGCCGGCGGCACGGCGATCGAGCCCGTGAGCGGCTCGCCCGAGGAGCGGCTCACGAAGCAGTAGTAGCTGCGTTCGCCCGCATCCCACTGCTCCTGCGTGGCGGGGTAGCTCCCCTGGAACTGCACGTCGGGGTACTGCCCGGCGGCGGCGAGGTCGACGACGCCGGGTGCTGTGCAGAGCAGCGAGAGCTGGCCCTGCAGGGCCTGCGTGCCCGGGAACGGGTCGTTGGTGACGCCCTCGGCCGACGGCGGGAACACGCCGCGGTAGACGAGCTGCGCCGGATGCGGGTCCGCGCAGTCGACGACGGTGAACTCCTCCGCCCAGGGGTCCGTGTAGGGGTCGAGGCACTCGCCGCCGAGAAGCGCATCCCATGCCCAGACGCCCGGCGCGACCGGCCCCACGGGGGCCTCCGTGGGCGTCGGCGTCGGGGTGTCGCTCGGGGTGATCACCGGCTCGGGCACCTCGCCGGAGGCGAGGATCGCCGGCAGGCGGGTGCCGAGCAGGAAGAGCGCCACGAGCGCGAGCACCGCGACGAGGCCGCCCGCGATCGCGAGCAGCACCTTCTGGCGGCGCGTGACGCCGTCGCGCGGCGGCTGGGGGCCGTCGCTCTGCGGGGCCCGGACGAAGGGGCTCTCGCTCGGGGCGGGCTCGGCCTCGTAGTCGTGGAAGTTCGCCTCCCCGAAGAGCGAGTCGAGTCCCGAGGTCGTGCCGGGGTCGGCGGCGAGCGCGGCAGCACCGAGAAGCTCGGTCTGGGCGAGCTCGGATGCTGCGGCCGGGGGGAGCGGAGCGGGTGCGGCATCCGCCTCGACCGCATCCATGAGCTGCGTCGGCTGGTCCCAGTCGGCGGGGGTGGACGGCGCCGCCGGGGGCGCGACGTGCGCAGCATCTGCCGGCGGCACGGGGGAGGCGGCGGGCGGCGTCCAGGCGACCGTGGGCGCCGGATCGGCCGGCTCGACGAGCGGCGGCGGCATCCAAGCCTGCGGCGGGGCGGGCTGAACCGCGGGAGCCGACGGCGCGGATGCCGCGAGCGGGACGGCGGACGGGGGCGCGGCCTGCGGCGGAGGTGCGACGGGCATCGCCGGCGCGGCGGGCGGAAGAGGCGCCTGCGATGCCGCGGTCGGAGACGAGGGCTGCGGCGCGGCCGGGGGCACCGCAGCCGATGGCGCGACCAGCGGAGGCGGGGGGTACGGCGCGGCATCGGCGGACGGCGCGGCGGATGGGCCGGCTGCGGCGGGGGGCATGGGCGCGGCAGGCGGCACAGGTACAACGGGGGGCACAGGCGCAACCGACAGCACAGGCGCAGCGGGCAGCACGGGGCCGGGCGGCGGGGCGGCGGCCGGCGCGACGGGAGGGGTCGACTCGGTCGGCGCAACGGGCTGCTGCGAAGCGCCGCCCCCTCCCGGTCGCAGGCCCCAGGCGAAGCCGCCCGCGGGCGCCGCGTCGGCAGAGGGCGCGGTGGATGCGGCCGGCGTACCGGATACGGCAGGCGGCACCGAAGGCGACGGCGGGGCCGCCGGGGCTGCGCCGAAGGGGTTCACAAGAGCGGGCGGAGCGAAGGGAGTGGCCGGAGGCGGCGCGACCGGTGCAGCCGACGGCGGCGTGAGGGGCGCCGGTGCAACAGGCACGGAGGGCGCGACCGGAGCAGAGGGCGCAGAGGGCGGGGGCGGCGCAGTCGGCGCGTCGGCGGAGAACTGCGAGGCGAGCCAGTCGCTCGCGGACTCCTCGTCGTCGCGGGGGCGGTCGTTCATCGGATGCCGGGGCTCACTGGGGCTCGAGGCCGAGATCGGCCAGGTGGATGGCGGCGAGGTAAGGGTACCCGGCGGCTTCGATGCGCTCCTGGGCGCCGGTCGCGCGGTCGACGACGACCGCGACCGCGGCGATCTCCGCACCGACCTTGAGCAGCGCCTCGATGGCGGCGAGCGGCGAGCCGCCCGTCGTGGAGGTGTCCTCGAGCACGATCACGCGCTTGCCGGCGAGGTCCGGGCCCTCCACCTGGCGTCCGCGCCCGTGATCCTTGGGCTCCTTGCGCACCACGAAGGCGTCGTAGGCGAGCCCGCGGGCGGCGCCCTGGTGCAGCACGGCGGCGGCGATCGGGTCAGCGCCCATGGTGAGGCCGCCGACCGCATCCACATCCGGAACCTGGGCGATGAGGTCGACCATGACCTGCCCGATGAGCGGTGCGACCCGATGGTCGAGGCTCACCTTGCGCAGGTCGATGTAGTAGCCGGCCTTCCGCCCGCTCGTGAGCGTGAAGTCGCCATGGAACACGGCCTCGTTCGAGATGTGCTCGATGAGCTGGCTGCGGGCGTCGGTCACGCAGTACAGATTAGCCAGCGCGCGGGCAGCCGCCATGCATCGGCCGCCGCACGACGGCGGCTCCCGATAGCGTTGGCCCATGCGCATCGCGACCTGGAACATCAACTCGATCCGCACCCGTCACGCCCGAGCCATCGACTGGATGGTGCGAGAAGACGTCGACGTGGTCGCCTTCCAGGAGATCAAGTGCACCGAGGCGCAGTTCCCGTTCGAGGCGTTCGAGGCGGCCGGCTACGAGGTCGTGCTGCACGGCCTCAACCAGTGGAACGGCGTCGCGATCGCCGCGCGCCACGCCATCGAGGACGTCGAGGTCGGCTTTCCCGGCCAGCCCGGCTTCCTCAAGGGCCACGAGGGCCCGGATGCGCCGATCGAGGCCCGCGCGATCGGCGCCACCGTCGAGGGCCTGCGCCTGTGGAGCCTCTACGTGCCGAACGGCCGCGCCCTCGACGACCCGCACTACGTCTACAAGCTCGACTGGCTCGCCACCCTCACCGCCGACGTGCGCGACTGGCTGGCCGCCGATCCACAGCTGCCCCTCGCCCTCATGGGCGACTTCAACATCGCGCCCCTCGACTCCGACGTGGGCGACCCGAGCCTCGTGCCGGGCCTCTCGACGCACATCTCGCCTCCGGAGCGCGAGGCGTTCGCGACGCTCGAGGCGGCGGGGCTCGCGGATGTCGTGCGCCCGCTCCGCCCCGAGGGCTACACCTACTGGGACTACAAGCAGCTGCGCTTCCCGCGCAACGAGGGCCTGCGCATCGACTTCGTTCTCGGTTCGCGCACCTTCGCCGACCGCGTCGTCGACGCCTCCATCCACCGCGAGGAGCGCAAGGGCGACGGTCCGAGCGACCACGTGCCGGTCGTGGTCGACCTCGAGCTCGACGCCCCCGACGACGACGACCGGCCGATGATCTTCTGAGGCGCGCATCGAGACGGCAGAAACGACCCGAAGATCGACGCCGGATCGGTCGTTTCCGCCGTCTCGGTGCCGCCCGCTAGCGTGGGGCGGGATCGATCGAAGGGGACCGCATCCGCATGAAGACCGCTCTGCGCATCGCCGGCATCGTGCTCGGCACCCTCGTGCTCGCCTTCGCCGCGCTCGTGTCGCACTTCGCGATCATCGGCGGCGACTCCGAGCGGGTGCAACTGCAGCGGATGGAGCGGCTGAACGCCGACGAGCGCGCGCCGGTGGCGTCCGGTGACACCCACGAGTTCGACGGGCTGCGCTACGACGAGCTGCAGGTGATCGGCAGCCACAACTCCTACAACCTCGCCCCGAGCTGGCTGCAGACCGAGGTCATCCGGCTCGTCGAGCCGAGCGAGGCGCCCGCGCTGCAGTACGACCACGCGCCCCTCACCGAGCAGCTCGACGCCGGCATCCGCAGCTTCGAGATCGACGTGCGCTGGGACGGCGAGCGCTTCCATGCGGTGCACGTGCCGCTCGTCGGCAACCGCTCGACGTCGCCGGATGTCGCTCTCGCGCTCGAGGAGATCGCGATCTGGTCGGCCCGGCACACCGACCACCTGCCGATCAGCGTCATGATCGAGGTCAAGAACGACTACACCTTCCTCGACCCGGCCCTGCGCGACTTCGACGCGCAGGCGGCCGACGCCCTCGACGAGCTCCTCTCCGAGAAGCTCGGCGAGCGACTGCTCACGCCCGGCGAGCTCGGCGACGGCGCGTGGCCCACCGTCGGCGAGCTGCGCGACCGGGTGCTGTTCTTCTTCGACGACAACGAGCGGGTGCGCGAGCTCTCCCTCGACGGCCACCCCGGCCTCGCCGGACGCAGCGTCTTCACCTCCTCGAAGACGGGCGCCCCGGATGCGCGCTTCGTCGTGCTCAACGACCCGCGCGACCCGGCGATCGACGCCGCCCGCGCCGCGGGCGTCATCGTGCGCACCCGCGCGGATGCCGACCTCGCGACCGATCCCTCGGTGCGCGACGCGGCCCTCTCCTCCGGCGCGAACATCGTCTCGACGGACTTCCCGCCCTCGGAGCCGCAGGCCGGAACCGGCTACACGACGGCGTTCCCCGGCGGGGCGCTCGTGCGCGCCGCACCCTGAGGCGCACCCCGAGCCGTCCGGCGCGGGGCGAACTTGAGCGCGAGCGCCCGACGCTCCACGAGGTGCCACGACAGGATCGCCAGCGCGAGGGTGACCGGCACCACGATGAGCAGGTCGAGCCAGATCGCCAGGGGCCCGAGCGCCAGCACCACGAGCTGCTGCACCGGGAAGCCCCACAGGTACAGGCCGTAGGAGAAATCGCCGAACCGCCCGGCGTCGCGCACCACAGGCGTCGACCGCGTGCCGAGCGCCACCACCGCGTAGGGCACGGCGACCCAGGCGATGGCCCGACCGGCCTCGCCCCACAGCATGCCCGCGACGACCCACAGCGCGAGCAGCGCCAGCGCCGGCACCAGACGCACGTACCGCGACACGGCGGGCGCGCTCAGAGCCGCACCCACGGCGAAGAACACCATCGCCGTCGTCACCGCCGCCATGCCCTTCGGCAGAACGCCGGGCAGGGTCGACACCGCGACGAGCGGCACGACGAGCGCCGCGAACACGATCGGCGCGCGGCGGCGCGCGATCAGGCCGATCGCGAGCACCCCCAGGTAGCAGGCGAACTCGGCGCCGAGGGTCCACAGCGCCCCGTTCACCGAGGTCACCGGGTTGCCCTCGAACACCCCCGGCAGCGTGTACTGCGCCACCATCACGATGTTGCCGAGATAGCTCCAGGTCGCCGGCTCCCCGAAGTAGCGCGGGTCGGTCGTGACGAGGGCGCCGATCGCGAACACCGTGACGAGCACCACCACAGCGAGCGCCGGCACGATCCGCAGCACCCGGTTGCGCAGGAAGCGGAGCGGATGCGGCGACCGCGCCCAGCTCGACGCGATGAGGTATCCGCTGATCGCGAAGAAGACGTAGACCGCGTCGTGGTGCACGAGGTGGCCGCCGAGCAGAGGCCCGCCGCGCACCCCGGTGAGGGCCCAGGCGTGGCCCACGATCACGGTGAGCGCGGCGAGCAGTCGCAGCGCGTCGAAGTCGTTCCGGCGGTCGTGTTCGGTCATCGTCTCGAGGCTCTCGAGAACACGCGTCCTGCGGCATCGGGATCGTCCCGGGTCGTTCCCCTAGGGGATCACCGCACGCGCCCTCGCCCTCCCAGGCTCACCCCGCATCCGGCCGCCGGCGACGGATACGGCGAGTTCTCCCAGGGTCGGCGCACGCCGCGTGCGCGGATCGTGCACGCACGCACGATTCATGCGTCGAGGGCAATCCTCCGCCGGGCGCTCCTGCCTAGGCTCGAAGCCGAGAGGAGGCGCACATGACCACGATCGCCCAGACCCCGTCCATCATCGGAGAACCCGAGGTCGTCGAGGACGCCTCCCGCGCCGAGCAGAGCGCCGCCTGGCGGCAGCTCAAGGAGGCCGCGATCGCCCTCCAGCTGCTCCAGGAGAAGGACGGCTCGATCCCCGACCCGGAGGCGCACCCCGCGGCCCACGCCCACGTCGCCGCGATCGTCGCATCCGTCCGCGCCCTCACGCCCGCGTTCCCGCACGACGCCGCCTACCTCGAGGCGCTCCCCGGCGACTTCGCGAAGTGGGAGGCCGACGGCTTCGGCGAGCCCGACTTCCTGGACTCGCTCGTCGCCTTCGACCCCGCGAGCCACCGCGTCGACGGCCTCCGCCACCTCGTCGTGTTCCCGATGTACACCCAGAACGGCTCGGCCGACCGGCACATCGAGGCGCTCATCGTCGAGGTGATCTGGCCCGAGTTCATCGCGAGGCTGGAGGAGCGCTACAGCAACAAGCTGTTCGTCTCGCTGCGCTTCGTCGACTTCACGCCCGGGTACGACACGAACTCGGCCGTGCTGTTCCCCGAGACGGTCGCGATGCGCGAGATCCCGCCGTTCACCTGGGGCGCCATCTTCCAGGACCGCGAGGCCGCCCGCTTCCGCCGCGTGGTCGAGGCGGCCGCCGACATCACCAAGCTCGAGCTGCTGCCCTCGCAGCGGGAGCTGCTGGCCGACCAGCACCTGGCCGAGGAGGTCTTCGTGATGTGGGACCTCATCCACGACCGCTCCCACATGCGCGGCGACCTGCCCTTCGACCCGTTCATGATCAAGCAGCGGATGCCGTACTTCCTCTACTCGCTCGAGGAGCTCCGCTGCGACCTCACCGCGTTCCGCGAGGCGGTGCGGCTCGTCCGCGACGAGGACACCGACCCGGTGACGCGCGACCACGCGCGGCTCGCGCAGTACGCGATCCTGTTCGACCGCATCTTCCGCTTCCCCCTCACCGGCGGCCGCAGCCGCAACTACGACGGCGTCGGCGGACAGCTGCTCTTCGCGTGGCTGCACCAGCACCACGTGCTGCACTGGACCGACACCCGCCTCGCGATCGACTGGGAGGAGGTGCCCGACGTCGTCGTGGCGCTCTCCGACGCGATCAACGACCTCTACTGGGCGTCGATCGACCGGCCGAAGACGGCGCACTGGCTGGCCGCCTATGAGCTGGTCAGCAGCGTGCTCGCGCCGAATCCGGCATCCGTCTGGACGAAGGGGCTGCCGCAGGAGATTCTCGCGGGCGCTCCCAAGGGATACACGGATGCCGTGCTCGACGACGAGTTCCCGCTCTCGATGTTCTACGAGGCGCTCGGCAAGAAGCTGCGCCCGACGATCGAGTCGACGGCGGGCATCACCGCGGCCTGAGCGGCCCGCGCCCGCCGTTCCAGGCTCCTGACCGCGAC
>JASLGG010000025.1 GCA_030150265.1 Protaetiibacter sp. | reverse complement strand
GCCGCACGTCGCCATGACGCGCGAGGATCCGAACGCCACGTGGCTCGCCGAGATGTCCCGGCCCGCGAGCAGCAGGTTCGCCACGTTGCGCGAGTAGTAGCTGCGGAACGGGATGCCGTAGATGCCGTTCGAGTAGCGCTGGTGCGCCCCGGCCTCGGTCGCATACATGCCCTCGACGGGGTGCAGGTCGATCGACCAGCCGCCGAAGGCGACCGCGTCGTCGAACTCGGTCTGCTCGAGGATGTCGTTCTGCGTGAGCACGTGGTCGCCGAGGAAGCGGCGGTACTCTCGCTTGCCGGGCACCGCGCCGACCCACTCCAGGTCGAGCGTCTGGGCGTCGAACTGGCCCGAGTTCTTGATGTAGTCCCAGATGCCGAAGATGACCGAGCGCAGCTCGTCGCGGATGCGTTCGTTGTCGTGCACGATGTCGAGCTCGCCGCCCCACTCGATCCACCAGTAGTGGGCGCCCGAGTCGCCGCTGCGCAGGATGCGCGAGCTCGGGATCGGGGTCCGGGTGATGTCCTTGGCGGAGTCCGGCGGCACGAACTTGACCGGGCGCCCGAGGTCCTTCGTGTAGAAGAGGATCGTCGAGCCGAGGAACTCGAGGTCGGCCTCCTCGGGTGCCCACGACTCGCCGAACTCGCTGCGCGCCTCGCGCCCGAGCCGGTACTCGGCGCCCGCGAGGTGGCCGACGAGACCGTCGCCCGTGCAGTCGAGGAAGTAGGGGCTCCGGAACTCGGTCCAGAGCTCCGAGCCCATCGTCCAGCCGTGCACCGAACGCACGACGCGCTCGCCGTCGACGTCCGCGGCGTCGACCTCGCGCACATCCGTGTTGAGGAAGAGGCGGATGCCCGGCTCCGCCCGCACCGCGTCGAGCACGACCTCGTCCCAGATGATGGGGTTGCCCTCCGGGTTGCGGTACTGGTTCTCGACGTAGAGCTCGCCGATCACCCCGCTCTCGCGCGCGAAGCGCTGGATGCCGTGGGCGGTCGCCCCGACCACCCACACCCGCACCTCCGAGGACGAGTTGCCTCCGAGCACCGGCCGGTTCCCGATCAGGGCGACGGTCTTGCCGAGACGCGCCGCGCTGATGGCAGCGCAGACGCCGGCGAGACCTCCCCCGATGACGGTGATGTCCGAGTCGATGGTCTGAGTGCGCATGATGTCCTGGGTTGGTGCGGGTGGGGTGGGCGGGGTGGGCAGCGTCAGCCGATGAGGCCGGCGATCGTCGACCCGGCGCTCTTCATGGCGTCGGAGGCCGACGACTGGCCGATGAGCACGGCCTGCACCTGCTCGGCGACCGCGGTCTCCATCTGGGCGTAGCCGGGGTAGACCCACAGCGGGCTCGGCTTCGCGGTCGCGGTGACGCGGCTCGTGAAGTCGCTCACGTAGGTGTTGGCGGCGACGGCACCGGATGCGAGGGCCGCATCCGTGGTCGGCGGCAGGCCCAGCGCCTCGAAGTAGGAGACGGTCTGCTTCTCGTCGCTCGTGAGCCACTGCGCGAACTCGGCCGCGGTGCCCGCGCCCTCGCCGTCGACGACCACCACGAGGTGGCCCCACAGCACGTGCTGCGGGGTGTCGCCCGCCTTGAGCACGGGGCGGGCCATCGAGGTCATCTTGTCGCCGAAGGCGCTGTCGGGCGACTGGCCGACGACGGCCGCCTTGCCGACCGGCGCGTCGTCGTAGAGGGCGGCGGAGCCCTGCGCGAAGAGCGTGCGGGCGGCGGCGCGGTCCACGTCCGGCGCGATGAGGCCCTCGTCGTAGAGCTTCTTGTACCACTCGACGGCCTTGATCGAGGCCTCGTCCCCGACCGTCGTCTTGCCGCCGTCGATGACGGGCGAGCCGAAGGTCTGCATCCAGACGAAGATGTCCTTGAGCTGGGCGGCCTTGGTGGAGGCGGCGTAGGGGATCACGCCGATGCCCTTGAGCGCGCGCAGGCCGTCCTCGAACTCCTCGATCGTGGTCGGGGCGAGCGAGGCGCCCGCCTTGTCGAAGAGCTCCTGGTTGGCGACGAGGCCGATGGCGCCGATCGTCCACGGGAGGCCGTACTGCGTGCCGTCGTACTGGCCGGCACCCAGCCCGGCGCTCGTGTAGCCGCGGCCCGAGGCGAGGCTCGAGAGGTCGGTGAGCTTGCCGAGGGCGGCGAGCGCCGAGAGCCACGCGACGTCGAGCTGCGCGGCGCCCGCGAACTGGCCGCCGCGCACCTGCAGGGTGAGCTGGTTGAGGTAGTCGTTGTACGGATACGTGACCGGCGTCACGTCGACCTTCTTGGAGCCCGCGAAGCTGTCGATAGCGGCCTGCAGCACGGGCTTCGGCGCGTCCTCCGAGAGGCTCCACGAGCCGAACGCGAAGTCGGTCGCGGTGCCGCCGGTCGACGGGGCGTTCGGCGTCGAGGCCGGGGCGCAGCCGGCGAGCCCGAACAGGGCGGCACCGCCGATGCCGATGGCCGAGTACCGCAGCAGGTCGCGGCGGGACAGTTCGATCGTCATGATTCTCCTTCGAACATGTGGTTGGGGATGGATGGTGCGGGGTACTGCGGAGGATCAGCCCTTCACGGCGCCGGCGGTGATGCCGCCGACGAGGAAGCGCTGGAGGAGGATGAAGGCGACGCACACCGGCACCGACACCAGCAGCGATGCGGCCATGAGCGCGGGCCACGAGGTGCTCGCCTCGCTGATGAAGGTGTTCACGAGGCCGGGCGGCAGCGTCTGCTTGTCCGGTCCGGCGAGGGTGAGCGCGAAGATGAAGTCGTTCCAGCCGCGCACGAAGGCGAACAGCCCGGATGCGATGAGGCCCGGCGCCGCGAGCGGCAGGATCACCGAGTGGAAGATCCGCCACGGGCCCGCGCCGTCGATGCGCGCCGCCTCGATGAGGTCGTCGGGCAGTGCGTCGAAGAAGCCCTTCAGCATCCAGACGCACAGCGGCAGCGTGAACGTCGTGAACGAGATGATGAGCGCCAGGTAGGTGTTGAGCAGCCCGAACTGCGCGAACACCAGGTAGAGCGTCACGAGCAGCAGCGCCTGCGGGAACATCTGGCTCGACAGCACGAAGTACATGAGCGACTTGCGGCCCCAGAAGCGGAACTTCGAGAAGGCGTACCCCATGTACATCGACACGATCACCGAGAGCACGGCCGTGATCACCGAGACGATGACGCTGTTGCGCAGGTAGCCGAAGATCGCGGGGTTGCCGAGCACCTCGGCGTAGTGGTCGAAGGTGATCTCGCTCGGCCAGAGGGTCGGCGGGAAGCGGAACACCTGCGCGTTGGGCGTGAGCGAGGTGACGAGCAGCCAGTAGATCGGCGCGAAGGCGAAGAGCGCGATGAGGGCGAGTGCGATCCAGGTGCCCCAGCGGATGCGGCCTCTCCGGCGTCGGGCGGTCATCGGGCCGTTCCCTTCTCGGCGTCGCCCCGTTCGGAGAGCCACACGTAGACGACGGTGAGCGCGGTGAGCAGCACCATCCAGAGCAGCCCGAGCGCTCCCGCGTGGCCGAGGTCGTAGCCCTTGAACGCCGTGTCGTAGACGGCGGTCGCGAAGGTGGCGGTGGTGCCGGCGGGGCCGCCTCCCGTGAGCACGAAGATCATGTCGAAGTGCTGGAAGTTCCAGATGAACTCGAGCAGGATCACGAGGCCGGCGACGCCGCGGATGTGCGGCCAGGTCACGGCGAAGAAGCGGCGCACGACGCCGGCACCGTCCATCGCGGCGGCCTCGTGCAGCTCGGTCGGCACGGTCTGCAGGCCGGCGAGCAGCATCACCATGATCCACGGGAACGAGTTCCAGGTCTTGGCCAGGATGAGCGCACCGCGCGCCGTGTCGGTCTGGAAGAGCCAGGCGATCGGCGAGTCGGTGAGGCCGAGGCTCATGAGCATGCCGTTCAGCACGCCGTAGTTGGCGTCGAAGATCCACATCCACAGGAAGGAGACGACGACGCCCGGGATGAGCCACGGGATGAGGAACGCACCACGCAGGAAGGTCTGCCCGCGGAAGCGCTGGTTGAGCACGAGCGCGAGGGCGAGCCCGATGAGGAACGGGATGAGCGTGGCGCCCACGGTGAAGATGAGCGTCTGCGAGGTGAGCCGCAGGAAGTCCTTCTCGAGCACGTCGAGCACGTTGCCGAGCCCCACGAAGCTCATGCCGGGGTAGAGCAGGCTCTCGCGGAAGAACGCCGAGACGAGCGAGCGGATGAGCGGGTACAACACGACCGCGCACAGCAGCAGCACGCCGGGCGCGAGCAGGAACGCCAGGAACGCGCGCTCGGAGAGCGGGGCGCCGCGACGGGGCCGGAGCGTGGCCGCGTCGCCGCGCACGGAGGGTGAGGTCATCGTCGTCCTTCGGGGTGGTGTGCAGTCATCGTGCACGGGCTTGCCATATCGCGCAACTCTCATGCACTATGTGCATATACCGAGAGGGTCTCGGGCCGCTACCATCGGTCGCACCCACCACGAAGGACGTCGATGTCTACCGACAAGAGCACCAACCAGAGCGTCGAGAAGGCGGTGTCGGTGCTCGAGGCCTTCGCCGACGGCCAGCCGCTCCGCGTGGGCGACGTGGCCCGGGCCGCAGGCATCACCCAATCGACGGCGTCACGCCTGCTCGCGACGCTCGAGACGGCGGGCCTCGTCGAACGCGACCCCATCACGACCCTGTACTTCCTCGGCGCCGAACTGCTGACCCTCGCGGGCGTGGCGATCAACCAGAACCCCGTGCACCGGGTTGGCCGGCAGATCGCGCAGAACCTCGCATCCGAGCTCGGACTCGGTGTCAACATCGCGCTGCTGCGCGGCGCCGAGCTCGTCTACCTCTGCAACTTCGAGGGCCGCCTCTCCCCCAAGTCGCACACCCTCATGGGGCAGCGGGTGCCCATCCACGCGACGAGCATCGGCAAGTCGACGCTGCCGGGCTTCAGCGCGGCGGCCCGGCGCGAGCTGCTGCCGCTCGCCGCGTTCACCGAGGCGACCATCACGGATGCCGCCGCGCTCGAGCGCGAGGCCGCGGTCGTCGCGCGGCGCGGCTACGCCACCGAGGTCGAGGAGTTCGTGCTCGGCCGCGCCTCGGTCGCGGCGCCCATCCTCGACCAGATGGGCCGCATCGTCGCCGCCATCTCCATCTCGGGGCCGCGCACCACGATCGACCTCGAGACACGCGAGGCCGAGCTCGCCCGCATCGTCATCGAGACCGCCGACCGCATCAGCTCGGGGCTCGGTTACCACGGCCCCGCGAGCTGAGCGAGGCGCGCGCCGCTCGTCCCGAATCAAGGAGGTGGGTCGGCCGACAAAGCGGATGCGGATGCGGATGCGGCAGGCCGCCTCAGCCGGCGGCGGCCCGGGCGCGGCGCACCGCATCCGGGAGCGCGCCGAGGAACGCGTCGACCTCGGCGTCCGTCGAGTCGTGGCCGAGCGTGATGCGGAGGGCACCGCGCGCCTCCGCCTCGGGCACGCCCATCGCGAGCAGCACGTGCGAGAGCTCGGGCACGCCGGCCTGGCACGCCGAGCCGGTCGACACCGCGATCCCGGATGCGTCGAGCAGGTAGAGCAGGGAGTCGCCGTCGACCCCCGCGAAGGTGAAGTGCGCGTTGCCCGGCAGGCGCCGCGTCGGCGCCGGGTCGCCGCGCAGCACCGCGCCGTCGACCGTCGCGAGCACCCCCGCCACGAGACGGTCGCGCAGCGCCGAGACCCGGTCGAGCGGCAGCTCCCCCACCGCCCGCGCGACCGCGACGCCGAAGGCCGCTGCGCCCGCGGCATCCTGGGTGCCCGCACGTCCCCGTTGCTGGTCCCCGCCGTGCAGCAGCGGCTCGACGGCCGCGGAGCGCGCGAGCACGAGCGCACCGACCCCGACCGGCCCCCCGACCTTGTGCGCCGAGAGCGACACCGCATCCGCCCCCACCGCGCGCATGTCGATCGGCAGCTGTCCGAGCGCCGCGACCGCGTCGAGGTGCACGGGCACCCCGTGCGCGTGGGCGAGCTCGACGATCTCGGCGACGGGCTGCACGGTGCCGACCTCGTTGTTCGCCCACAGCGCCGTCACGAGCGCGACCTCGTGACCTCCACCGGCGAGCGCCCTCTCGAGGGCGTCGAGCCGGATGCGGCCGAGCGCGTCGACCGGGACCCGCTCGACGATCGCGCCCTCGTGCCGCTCCAGCCAGGCGACCGCGTCGAGCGTCGCGTGGTGCTCGCCGTCGGGCACCACGATCCGCAGCGCCCCGCCGCCGCGCCGCCGCACGCGCTCCCAGTACAGCCCCTTGACGGCGAGGTTGACCGACTCGGTGCCGCCGCTCGTCAGCACGACCTCGACGGGGTCGGCGCCGACCCCGCGCGCCACCGCCTCCCGCCCCGTCTCGAGCAGCTCGCGCGCGGTCTGACCCGCGCCGTGGATCGACGCGGGGTTGCCGACCACGCCAAGCGCCGAGGTGTAGGCCGCGAGCACCTCGGGCGGCATGGGCGAGGTCGCGGCGTGGTCGAGGTACACCGCCATCCCGCGCCTCCTCCCGTCAGGGCCCGCGCCGCCCCGCGTGCAGGGGAGCGTCATCCGCACGTCCTAACCTAGAGGGCATGTCGCCCGCCGATCCGCTCCGCAGCCTCGGCGTGCACCCGGTCGCCGGAGGCGCCGAGCTGCGGGTGTGGAGCGCGAACGCGAGCGCGATCGAGCTGTGCGTCTTCGACGGGAAGGACCCCGGATGGCTCACCGAGCGCATCCCGCTCGAACGCGGCGACGGCGACGTGTGGAGCGTCACGACCCCGCTGCTCGTGCCCGGCACGCCGTACGCGCTGAGCGTCGACGGGCCGTCCGGCGCCACCCACGCCTTCGACCCCGAGCTGCCGCTGCTCGACCCCTACGCGCGCGGGCTCGCGCGCACGCACGACGGCAGCTGGCGCGGCTACGTGCAGGACGACGCCTTCGACTGGGGCGACGTGGGGAAGCCCGGAACCCCGCTCGGGCGCACGGTGCTCTACGAGGCGCACCTGAAGGGCCTCACGAAGCTCAACCCCGAGCTCCCGGAGGAGCTGCGCGGCACCTACGCCGGCCTCGCGCACCCCTCGACGATCGGCTACCTGACGGACCTCGGGATCACCGCCGTCGAGCTGCTGCCGGTGCACCAGTTCGTCTCGGAGCAGCGCCTCGCCAAGATGGGCCTCTTCAACTACTGGGGCTACAACTCGCTCGGCTTCTTCGCCCCGCACGGCGCCTACGCGACGGCGGCGGCCCAGGCCGAGGGTCCGGGCGCGGTGCTGCGCGAGTTCAAGGGAATGGTGCGGCTGCTGCACGAGGCCGGGCTCGAGGTGATCCTCGACGTGGTCTACAACCACACCTCGGAGGAGGGCCGCGGCGGGCCCACGAGCTCGCTGCGCGGCATCGACAACGCGAGCTACTACCGCCAGGAGCCCGACGGCAGCTACATCGACACCACCGGATGCGGCAACACGATCGACTTCGCCCTCCCGGCCGCCCAGCGCCTCGTGCTCGACTCGCTCCGCTACTGGGCGAACGAGGTGCAGGTCGACGGCTTCCGCTTCGACCTCGCCGCGACGCTCGGGCGCGGTGACGACGCCGCCTTCACGCCCGAACATCCGCTGCTGCACGCGATCCTCGACGACCCCGCCCTCGCGGGGGTCAAGATGATCGCCGAGCCGTGGGATGTCGGCATGGGCGGCTGGCAGGTGGGCAACTTCCCGTTCGGCTGGTCGGAGTGGAACGACGGCTACCGCGACCGGATGCGCAACTTCTGGCTGCGCGACATCGCGAGCGCCCGCGAGACGGGCACCGCGAGCGAGGGCATCGGCTCGCTCGCCCGCCGCCTGGCCGGGTCGAACCACGTCTTCGCGCTCGAGCGCGGGCCGCTCGCGAGCATCAACTTCGTGACGGCGCACGACGGCTTCACGGCCGCCGATCTCGTGGCCTACGACCGCAAGCACAACCTCGGCAACGGCGAGAACAACCGCGACGGCTCCGACGACAACAAGTCGTGGAACCACGGCGTCGAGGGGCCGACCGACGACGAGACGATCCTCGCCATCCGCCGCAAGGCCGTGCGCAACCTGCTCGGCACCCTCCTGCTCTCCGCGGGGGTGCCGATGCTCACCGCGGGCGACGAGTTCGGCCGCACGCAGCGCGGCAACAACAATGCCTACTGCCACGACTCGGAGCTCACCTGGCTCAGCTGGGATCGCAGCGAGTGGCAGGAGGACCTCGTCGCGATCGTGCGCACCCTCATCCGCCTCCGCCGCGAGAACCCCGCCCTGCGGCCGCTGCGCTACGGCCGCTGGGGCGAGACGACGCCGGGCGCCACCCAGATGGACTGGTACAACAAGGACGGCGCCACGATGTCGATCGAGGACTGGGACTCGGCGGCCGAGCGCACGCTGCAGTACCTCGCGGCGTCGACGCCGCAGTCGGAGACGTTCAACCGCATCCTGCTCGTGGTGCACGGCCTCGAGACCGAGGTGACGGTGACCCTGCCCGCCCACGAGGGCGTCGAGCGCTACACGCTGCTGTGGGACTCCGGCCACGACGACATCTCGCACATCGAGGGCGTGCACCGCCCCGGCGAGCAGCTCGCGATGTCGCCGACCTCGATGCTCCTGTTCCGGGCCGACTGATGGCGGGCACCCCCGCGACGGCCGCGCTCACGGCGGCCGGCATCCCGTTCAGCGAGCACTCCTACGTGCACGACCCCGCCAACCGCGACTTCGGCATGGAGGCGGCAACGGCGCTCGGGGCCGACCCCGACCAGGTGTTCAAGACCCTGCTCGCCGAGGTCGACGGCCGCATCGTCGTGGGCATCGTGCCGGTCAGCTCGCGGCTGGACCTCAAGGCCCTCGCGGCGGCGGTCGGCGGCCGGAAGGCGGCGATGGCCGACCCCGCGATCGCCGAGCGCCGCACCGGCTACGTCGTCGGCGGCATCAGCCCCATCGGCCAGAAGACCCGCCATGAGACGGTGCTCGACGAGACCGCCGAGCTGTGGGACGTGGTCTATGTCTCGGGCGGACGGCGCGGCTTCGACGTGGGGCTCGCCCCCGCAGACCTCGTGCGGGCGACGGATGCGGCCGTCGCGGACATCTGCCGCTGACGCCGGTCTCGTCCCGAGTCTTCGCCCGAATCAAGGAGTTCCTCTCCCGGATCAAGGAGGGAATGAGGCGGATGCTCCTCGCGAGCCTCATGCGCCTCACCCGTCACACCGGCTCCTTGATTCGGGAGAGGAACTCCTTGATCCGGGAGGCGGAGGGCACAAGCCTCCGGCGCCCCGCTACTGGGCGAGCGCCACCAGCCCGAGCTCGGCATCCGAGGCCAGCAGCGCGTTCCGCGGCACGACGCGCACCGTGTAGCCGAAGGCGCCCGCGCGGTCGAAGCGCACCGAGCCGAGGTAGACGGCGGGCTTGCCGAGGTCGTGGCTCTCCAGCTCGAGGGGGACGGCGTGGGTCTCCCCGAGCTCCTCCCCCGCGCGTGGCCGGCCGTGCACGAGCTCGACCGCGACGTCGTCGGGGGTGAGGTCGCCGAGCTCCACGAAGGCGCGCACCCGCAGCTCCTCCCCCACGTGCGGCGAGGCGTCGACGCCGCCCGACTCCACGTGCGCCACATGCACCTCGGGCCAGGCGGCGCGCACCCGGGCGACCCAGGCCGCGAGCGCGCGGGCGGGCGCCGCGTCGTCGGCCGTGATCGTGCGCTCGGCGGCCGCCGCCGGCAGGTACAGCCGCTCGACGTACTCGCGCACCATCCGGTCCGCCGAGAGGGCCGGCGAGAGCGTCGCGAGGGTGTGCCGGATGTCGGAGACCCAGCCGCCCGGCACCCCGTCCGCGCCGCGGTCGTAGAAGCGCGGCGCGATCTGGTGCTCGATGAGGTCGTACATGGCGGCCGCCTCGAGGGCGTCGCGCTCGTCGGAGTCGCCCGCGGCATCCGCGGAGGGGATCGCCCAGCCATTGTGCTCGTCGTGGAACTCCGCCCACCAGCCGTCGAGGATCGACAGGTTGAGCGATCCGTTGAGCGCCGCCTTCATGCCCGAGGTGCCGCACGCCTCGAGCGGACGCAGCGGGTTGTTGAGCCACACGTCGCAGCCCGGGTAGAGGGTCTGCGCCATGCCGATGTCGTAGTCGGGCAGGAACACGAGCGATGCGCGCACCGCCGGGTCCTGCGAGAACTCGACGAGGGTCTGGATGAGCCGCTTGCCGCCGTCGTCGGCCGGGTGCGACTTGCCGGCCACGACGATCTGCACGGGCCGCTCGGGGTCGGTCAGCAGCGCGCGGAGCCGCTCCGGGTCCTGCAGCATGAGCGTCAGGCGCTTGTAGGTGGGAACGCGCCGCGCGAAGCCGATCGTGAGCACCTCGGGCGAGAGGAGCTCGCGATACCACGGCGGCACGGCGGCGCCGGGGTTCTGCTCGTCCCAGGCGGCCCGCATCCGGCGCCGTGCGTCGTCGACGAGCTGCGCCCGCAGCTTCCCGCGCAACTGCCACAGCTCGGCGTCGGTCACGGCGTCCGAGGTCCAGTCGCAGGCTGTCGCGTCGTCGGTGCCGAGCCTCGCCGCCGCGAGCGCGCGCACCTCGGGGTCGGTCCAGGTGGCGGGGTGCACGCCGTTCGTGATCGAGGTGATCGGCACATCCGCCGTGTCGAATCCCGGCCACAGCGCGCCGAACATGTGACGGCTGACCTCGCCGTGCAGGAGCGAGACGCCGTTGGCGCGCTGCGCGAGGCGGAGGCCCATGACGGCCATGTTGAAGGTGTCCGGGGTGCCGCCCTCGTAGTCCTCGGCGCCGAGCGCGAGCACGTCGTGCACGTCGACACCTGGGAGCAACGCGCCGGTGAAGTAGCGCTCCACGAGCGGGGCCTCGAAGCGGTCGATGCCCGCCGGAACCGGCGTGTGGGTCGTGAACACCGTGCCCGCGCGCACCACCTCGAGCGCCTCGGGGAACGAGAGCCCGTCGCCGACCAGCTCGCGGATGCGCTCGAGGCCGAGGAAACCCGCGTGCCCCTCGTTGGTGTGGAACACGGTCGGGGCGGGGATGCCGGCGAGCTCCGTGTAGAGCGCGACCGCGCGCGCCCCGCCGATGCCGAGCAGCAGCTCCTGGAGCAGCCGGTGCTCCCCGCCGCCCCCGTAGAGCCGGTCGGTGACGGTGCGCAGCTCCTCCGAGTTCTCCGGGATGTCGGTGTCGAGCAGCAGCAGCGTCACGCGGCCGACCGCGAGCCGCCAGATGCGCGCCGTGAGCGCGGCGCCGTCCGGCAGGGCGAGCACGACCTGGAGCGCCGCGCCGTCCGGGCCGCGCAGCACGCTCATGGGCAGTCCGTCGGGGTCGAGCACGGGGTAGCTCTCGAGCTGCCAGCCCTCGCGCGAGATGGCCTGCCGGAAGTAGCCCACCCGGTAGAAGAGGCCGACGCCGACGATCGGCACCCCGAGGTCGGACGCCGACTTGAGGTGGTCGCCCGCGAGGATGCCGAGCCCGCCGGAGTACTGGGGAAGCGCATCCGCGATGCCGTACTCGGGTGAGAAGTAGGCGATCGTCGCGGGGGCGTCGGCGCCCAGGGTCTGATACCAGCGCGGCTCCGCGAGGTAGGCGCGGAGCTCGTCGCGGAGCGCCGCCGCGCGGGCGAGGTAGTCCCCGTCGGCGGCGAGCTCGGCGAGCCGCGCCGGGGACACCTCGCCGAGCACCCCGTAGGGGTCGTGGTCCTGCTCGTCCCACAGCTCGGGGGCGATGTCGCGGAACAGCTCCTGCGTGGGCCCGTGCCACGACCAGCGCAGGTTGGCGGCGAGCTCCTCGAGCGACGCGAGCGCCTCGGGGAGCACGGTGCGGACGGTGAACCGACGGATGGCCTTCACTCGTCTCAGCCTACGGGCGACGCCTCCCGGGCGGATGCGTATGCGTGCTCGGGGCCCTGCCTGCCGCGATGTGCCCGGGCGCGGCGACGCCGCTCCCGGATGCTGCCGATCACCATCCAGAGCGCGTAGCCGAACAGGAGCGCCGCGAGGATCGGCACGATGATCGCCCGCGTGTCGCCCGTGAGCCAGGTGTTCACCCAGCCGAGGTACGGGATCGCGTACCAGACGGTTCCGCGGATCTGCACGGCGCGCACCGGCGCCGGGTCGGGCGCTGCGTTGTTGTCGCCCTTCGTGACGAGGGTCGTCGCGCCATCCGTGTCGACGATCCGCTCGACCACGCGGTGCGTGACGAGCTCGGGCTCGCCCGAACGGAGCTGATAGGTGACGACCTCGCCGATGCGGATGTCGTCGATCGCCGCGGGCCGCACGACCACGAGGGTGCCGGGCGGCAGCTTCGGCTCCATCGAGCTCGTGAGCACCGTGAGCGGGCTTCCGCCGACCGAGAGCGGCAGCACGACCACGAGCACGGCGAGCAGCGCCATGAGCCCCAGGAAGCCCGCGCTCAGCCCGACGCCGATCGCGTGCAGCGCCCCGCGCTTGCGATGACGGCTCATCGGGCGCCTCCGTCCGCGGGTGCCTCGTCCTCCTCGTCGTCGCGCCGGCGACGGCGCCAGAAGAGCAGGAACCAGAGGATCGCGACGAGCACGAACATCCCGACCACGAAGAAGGCGGCACCGTCGTTGGAGAAGGCGTCACGGCACGGCACCGACGAGGTGCCGGTGATCACGGCGGCCGCGAGCGCGGTGCCGCAGCGCACCCAGTCCTCGGCGAGCGCGCCCCAGCCCTCGAGGTTGTGCTCGTAGTCACGGGCGTCGCCCTCGTCGACCTCGGCGGGGGTTCCGGATGCGGTGCCGCCGGCGGCCGCCTCGCCCGGCCCGGTGCCGCCCGCACCCGGTGCCATCGGGATGACGGCGGCACCGCTCGGGCAGCCGGCCGCGCCGACCGTCGCACCCGGGTCGGCGAGCGAGAGCGCGAGCGCGAAGCCCATGCTCTCGCCCATGCCGGTGCTGCCGCCGACGCTGGAAGGGATATCGACCGTAACCGTCACCGTGACGCTCTCCCCGGGCCGCAGCACCCGCTGCGGCACGACGGCGGTGCAGCTGCCGATCGAGCCGACGGGCGTCGCGGCGAGGCCCGCGCCGTTCTGGTCCTGTGCCGCGATGCGGAACACGCCCGCGGCGGCGGCGCTCGACCAGTGCAGCGAGGTCACGACCGCCGTGAAGCGCGCCGGGGTGCCGTGGGCGTTGCGGATGCGCCACGTCGAGGTGGCGGCGCCGCCCGGCACGAGCACGGGCGCCGTGTCGAACACCCCGGCGGGGGTCGCGCTCGTCCAGCTGACGCCGTCGCGCGAGTACTCGAGGCCGCCCGGGGCGGCGGAGACGGATGCCGCGGGGCCGAGCAGCGTCGCGGTGAGTGCGACGGCGAGCGCCGCAACGCCATGCCCGAGTGTCATGCGCATCGCAGACTCCACGCGTTCCAGGCCGTGTAGTAGTAGACCTCGACATTGCCCGTGTACGCCACGGTCGTGACGCCGTTGGTTGTTTCCTCGATGTTCCAGGTGTAAACACCCGCCGCGTTCGGAAGGCCCGTGCCCGAGATGCTCTGGTTCGAATACGACTGGTAGTAGAAGTCTCGATCAGAGAGACCGGTCGCGAGAACGCCGTTGATGCGTGATCGGTACTTGGTGGTGGTGTTCGCAGTCGCGGTGTTCGCCCAGGTGATTGTGATGTTGCCGCCGTTGTTCGTGCAGGTGAAGGATGGGACCGAGTTGGCGAGGCTCTGTGTGAAGCTCCCCGTCGCGGTCGGGCGCCAGGCGGTGCCGACGGAGCCGGTGAGCGTCAGGGTCACGGTCGTCGACTGGCCGGCGAAGGTCGCGTAGGTGCCGGTGAAGGCGGTCGCGGCGCACACGACGACGCTCGCGCCCGCGGCGGCGCTCGTCGCTCCCGCGGGAAGGGCGGGCGGCGCCGCGAGGGTGCCGGTCGTGACGCCGGACGCGGGCACGGTGGTGCCGCAGTTGCCGCCGGTCTGCAGCCAGAGCCGCAGCGAGATCGCGCCGGACAGGCTCGCGTTGGTGCTGCCCGCGGTGAGGGCGAGGCCGAGCGGGGCACCGCCGGTGTTCGCGAGCGTGAGTGCCCCGATCACCGGCCCGGTGGAGGAGCTCGTGTAGGTGGTCGTGAGCGCGGTCGGCACGGTCAGCGCGACGGTGGCGCCCGTCGACTGCGCGCTCGCGGCGACCGCGGAGCTCGCGGTCCAGTAGGCGTAGCCCGCGCCGGTGCCGGCGAGCACGAGGAACGCGGCGGTCCCGACGATCGCGGCGATCCGGGTGCGCAGGCGCATCCCCTCGCTCCGGAGGCTCATGGCTGCCTCCCGCCGAGGGTCAGGGTGTAGCCGGCCGAGGCGTTCTGCGCGCCCGTCGCGGCGTTCGCGGCCATCGTCGTGGCCACGCACACGGTGGCGCTCGCCCCGGCCGCGAGGGTCGTGCCGAGGCTGCCCGCGGGAGCGGAGGCGAAGGTGCCGGTCCAGCTGGAGACGGTCGCGCCGTTGGTGCAGTTCGCGGCGGAGCCGGCGATGCCGACGCCGACGCTCAGCGAGCTGGAGAAGGCGGTCGCCGTCGGCGGGCCTGTGAGGGAGTCGACGGTGAGCTGCAGGGGGACGTCGCCGGTGTTCTGCACCGTGACGGCCGCATACTTCACGGCCGTGGGGTAGAGCCCGGTGAGCGAGATCGTCGAACCCGCCGTGATCTGGAGCGATGCGGTGCCCGCCGAGACCACGCCGGCGGACGGCGTGGTCGCCGCCGCGGTGAAGTAGGCGTAGGTGCCGCCCGCACCGCCGATCGCGAGCAGGGTCGCGGCCGCGGTCGCGGCGCTCGCGCCCAGAAGGCCCCGGATGCGGGCACGCCGAGGCCCCGGCACCGGATGGTTCCGGTGTCGGGGCGCTCGGGTACGTCGCATCATCGACTGTCTCCCAGGGGCTACGGGCGGCTCGGATCAGAGCTGCGAGAGCGTCAGCGCGAATCCACTGAGGTTGACCTGGCCCGCCCTGGCGCCGTTCTCGGCGCCCGCCGCCCCGTTCGGGAAGCTGAGGGTCGCCGAAACGGTCAGGCTGCTGGTGCTGCTCGGGACCGTGTAGGGACCGGTGCCGGTGACGCCCGTGCCGGTCACGGTGAGCACCGCAGAGGAGCCGAGTGCGGCGGCGAGCGCGTTGTTCGCGGCCTGCTGGGGACCGGTGGCGGTGACGGCGGTGATGGCGGCCGAGCCGAGCGACGCCTGGACGGTCGTGAGCGCGTTCCCGACAACCGAGATGTTGACGGTGGTCGTATAGGTGAGTTTCTCGCCGGGCACGATGCGGTAGGAAGCGATATCGGCGATCGCGCCGGTCTTGTCGGAGGTCCAGGTGCCGGCCGGCACCGGGGTGTTGATCTTGAGCGTGCCCGCGGTGATATCGCCGCCCGTGAGGTTGGCCGAGTCGTTCCAGTAGGCGAGGGTTCCGGCGCCGCCCATGAGGAGGGCGATGCCCGCGGCGGTCGCGATGCCGGCCTTGGTGAGCTTGTTCATTTCGGGTTCCTTTCGAGTGATGATGCGAAACCCGGGCACGACGAAGCGCGCGTGCGAGCGCGCGCTTCGTCGATGCGGTCGGGTTACGGGGGTGGGGCCGTCAGTCGGGTAACTGGCAGGTGTATCAGGGCCCTATCCCCCGGTAACTACTTTACGGTCCCCCATATGGCGGACGAAGGGGACGAAAACGCCCCAGTGCGGGGGTCGTCTCCCGCGCACCATTTGAATGTTCAAACCTCATCTGACCAGGGAAATCATCTTAGTTGACAGGCTCTCGGCCCAAGTTTCGGCCTCATCATCCGGGGTACAGTGCCATGTCGCGAGCACCCCGAGCTCCCCACCGGGGGACAGACCGATGAGTCTGCTCACCCCACCGGATCGGCCGCTCTCCGCCGACGCCGGACGCGATACGGTCGGAACGTGCCCACCGACCACACGCCCCCGGCCACGAGGGAGCGGACGGCCCGGATCGGCCGCATCCCGATCCGGCAGCTGGCCCCCCGGCAGCCCGAGAACCGCTGGCCCGCCAAGAGCTACCTCGGGGAGGTCGTGCCGTTCGAGGCGACCGTCTTCCGCGAGGGCCACGGGCTGATCGGCGCCGAGGTCCTGCTCACCCGTCCCGACGGCCAGGAGACCGCGCACCCCATGCGCCTCGTCGGCGCCGGCACCGACCGTTGGCGTGCCGAGGTGCGCTCCGAGCAGGCCGGCCTGCACCGCTACCGGGTGCGCGCCTTCGCCGACGACTGGGCGAGCTGGCTGCACACCGCGACCATCAAGATCGGCGCGGGCGACGACCCCGAGCTCGTGTTCGCCATGGGCGCCGAGCTGCTCGAGCGGGTTCCTGGCAAGATCGCGGCGGATGCGCGGGCGGCGTTCCTCGACGCATCCGCCCCCGCCGCAGACCGGCTGGCGGTCGCCACGGACCGCCGGCTCGTGACGCAGCTGACACGCCACCCCGTCCGCTCCCTCGTCACCGAGTCGGAGACGGTCGAGCTCGTCGTCGAGACCAGCCGTGCCGCGGTGGGCTCCTGGTACGAGCTCTTCCCCCGCTCGGAGGGCGCCGTGCGCCTGAAGGACGGCAGCTGGCGCTCGGGCACCTTCCGCACGGCGGCCAAGCGGCTGCCGGCCGTCGCGGCGATGGGGTTCGACGTCGTCTACCTGCCGCCCATCCATCCCATCGGACGCACGCACCGCAAGGGGCCGAACAACTCCCCCGTCGCGGGCCCCCACGACCCCGGCAGCCCGTGGGCGATCGGCGCCGTCGAGGGCGGGCACGACGCCATCCACCCCGACCTCGGCACCCTCGCCGACTTCCGCCACTTCGTGCAGCAGGCCGGCAAGCTCGGCCTCGAGGTGGCGCTCGACCTGGCGCTGCAGGCCTCCCCCGACCACCCCTGGGTGACC
Organism: Protaetiibacter sp.; assembly: GCA_030150265.1. Taxonomy (GTDB): domain Bacteria; phylum Actinomycetota; class Actinomycetes; order Actinomycetales; family Microbacteriaceae; genus Homoserinibacter. The sequence goes on along the minus strand of JASLGG010000025.1, from coordinate 201,926 downwards.
GAGCACCCCGAGTGGTTCACGCAGCGCCCGGACGGCTCGATCGCCTACGCCGAGAACCCGCCCAAGAAGTACCAGGACATCTACCCCGTCAACTTCGACCGCGATCCCGCGGGGATCCGTGCCGAGGTGCTGCGGATCGTGGAGCTGTGGATCGAGCGCGGCGTCCGCATCTTCCGCGTCGACAACCCGCACACCAAGCCGCTCGACTTCTGGGAGTGGCTGCTCGGCGAGGTCGCCGAGCGGCATCCGGACGTCGTGTTCCTCGCCGAGGCGTTCACGCGCCCCGCGATGCTGCACTCGCTCGCGGGCGCCGGCTTCCACCAGTCCTACAGCTACTTCACCTGGCGCAACACCAAGGCGGAGCTCGAGGAGTTCCTGACCGACATCTCGGGGGCCTCGGCCGACTACCTGCGGCCGAACCTGTTCGTGAACACGCCCGACATCCTCACCGAGTACCTCCAGTTCGGAGGCCCGGCCGCCTACAAGGTGCGCGCGGCGATCGCGGCCACGGCCTCCCCCAGCTGGGGCGTCTACGCGGGCTACGAGCTCTTCGAGGATGTCGCGCGCCCCGGCTCCGAGGAGAACATCGACAACGAGAAGTACGAGTACAAGGACCGCGACTGGGATGCCGCAGCCGCATCCGGGCGCAGTCTCGCGCCGTACCTCACGATGCTGGGCGAGGCGCGGCGGGCGCACCCGGCACTCGCGCAGCTGCGGAACCTGCGGCTGCACTGGTCGGACGACGACGCGATCCTCGTCTACTCGAAGCACCTCGACGGCGCGTTCACCCCGACCGGCCGCCCCGACACCGTGATCGTCGTCGCCAACGTCGACCCGCACTCGGTGCGCGAGACGACCGTCCACCTCGACCTCGAGGCGCTCGGGATGCGCCCGGACGACGCCTTCGTCGTGCGCGACCTCGTGACCGGCGAGCGCTGGACCTGGGGCCGGGCGAACTACGTGCGGCTCGACGCCTTCGTGGAGCCCGTGCACGTGCTCGCCGTGGAGTCGCGCCCCGCAGACGCCCGGAAGGGACGCTGAGATGCCCGGCCGCTCCGCCCTCCCCCCGCTCGACGCCGCGCTCGTCGCGAGCCTCGCCGAGGCGCGGCATCCGCGTCCGCACGACTGGCTGGGGCAGCATCCGCTCGGTGGCGGATGGGTGGTGCGGGCCGTGCGGCCGCTCGCCGAGTCGGTGACGGCCGTGCGCGCGGACGGCACGGAGATCGCCCTCGAGCATGTCGCCGACGGGCTCTGGCAGGGCTACGCGCCGGGATCCGGGCAGGCCTACCAGCTCGTGACCCGCTACCCGGACGGGCCCGAGTGGCGTGCCGACGACCCCTACCGCTTCGTGCCGTCGGTCGGCGAGATCGACCTGTTCCTGTGGGGCGAGGGCCGCCACGAGCAGCTCTGGCACGTGTTCGGCGCCCATGTGAAGCAGCACGAGGGCATCGCCGGCACCGGCTTCGCGGTGTGGGCGCCCCACGCGCAGGCCGTGCGCGTGGTGGGCGACTTCAACTCCTGGGACGGCCACGGCCACGCGATGCGACGGCTCGACGACAACGGCGTCTGGGAGCTCTTCGTGCCGGGGCTCGGCGCCGGAGGCGTCTACAAGTTCGAGCTGCTGACGCGCGCGGGCGCCTGGGTCACGCGGGCCGACCCGATGGCGCGGTACACCGAGGTTCCGCCCGCGACCGGATCGGTGATCGGGCACTCGCAGTACCTGTGGGACGACGCGGACTGGATGGCGCGGCGCGCGGCATCCGACCCCCACACGGCGCCCATGAGCGTCTACGAGCTGCACCTCGGCTCCTGGCGCCCGGGACTCTCCTACCGCGAGGCGGCGGATGAGCTCATCGACTACGTGACGCGCCTCGGCTTCACCCACGTCGAGTTCCTGCCCCTGGCCGAGCACCCCTACGGCGGCTCGTGGGGCTACCAGGTGACGGGCTACTACGCCCCGACGAGCCGCTTCGGGCATCCGGACGACCTCCGCCACCTCGTCGACCGGCTCCACCAGGCCGGCATCGGCGTGATCATGGACTGGGTGCCCGCGCACTTCCCGAAGGACGAGTGGGCGCTCGCCCGCTTCGACGGCGAGCCGCTCTACGAGCACTCCGACCCGCGCATCGGCGAGCACCCCGACTGGGGCACCCTGGTCTTCGACTTCGGCCGCTCGCAGGTGCGCAACTTCCTCGTGGCGAACGCGCTGTACTGGCTCGAGGAGTTCCACGTCGACGGGCTGCGCGTCGACGCGGTCGCGAGCATGCTCTACCGCGACTACTCGCGCGCGGAGGGCGAGTGGGTTCCCAATGTGCACGGCGGGCGCGAGAACCTCGAGGCGATCTCGTTCCTGCAGGAGGCGAACGCGACCGCCTACAAGCGCAACCCCGGCATCGTGATGATCGCCGAGGAGTCCACCTCGTGGCCGGGCGTCACGCGTCGCACCTCCGACGGCGGGCTCGGCTTCGGGCTCAAGTGGAACATGGGCTGGATGCACGACTCGCTGCAGTACATGCACGAGGACCCGATGTGGCGCGGCGACCATCACGGGCAGATCGACTTCTCCTTCGTCTACGCCTTCAGCGAGGCGTTCCTGCTGCCGATCAGCCACGACGAGGTCGTGCACGGCAAGGGCTCGCTGCTCGCCAAGATGCCGGGCGACCAGTGGCAGAAGCTCGCCAACGTGCGCGCCTACCTCGCGTTCATGTGGGCGCATCCGGGCAAGCAGCTGCTCTTCATGGGCTCCGAGTTCGGCCAGCCCTCCGAGTGGTCGGAGCAGCACGGGCTCGACTGGTGGATCCTCGACCAGCCGGCCCATCAGGGGCTCGCCGAGCTCGTGCGCGAGCTCAACCGGGTTTACCGGGCGACGCCGGCGCTCTGGGAGCTGGATGCCGACCCCGCGGGATTCGAGCGCATCGCGAGCGACCCGGGCGCGAACGTCGTCGCGTTCCTGCGGCGCGGGCACGACGGGCGCGAGCTCGTCTGCGCGGTCAACTTCGGCGGCAACCCGGTGGGTCCGTACCGCCTCGGCCTGCCGCACCGGGGCGAGTGGGTCGAGGTGCTCAACACGGATGCGGCGGGCTTCGGCGGGTCCGGGGTCGGCAACCTCGGACGCGTCGAGGCGACGGCGGAGCCCTGGCACGGGCAGCCGGCCTCCGTGGAGCTCACCCTGCCCCCGCTCGCGGCCCTCTACCTGGAGCGCCCCGTCGGCTGAGGCTGGTCGAGACACGTGCCGCCTGCCGCGGCGCGCGCCTCGCCCAGCGAGGGGCACCGCGGTGTGCACACCCGCTGTCGGGCGCGACCGCGCTCGTGCCCGACAGCGGCGCCGCGCCGCGGATTATCGCGGCGCAGGAGATTTCAGTACAGCAGCAGAGCCAGTCGCCGTCGGGCCTCGCCGACCCGGGGGTCGTCGGCGCCCGCGATCTCGAAGTACTCGAGCAGCCGCGCCCGGATGCGGTCGCGGTCGGCCTGCGGCGCAGCGGCGAAGAGCTCGAGGAGCCTGCCGAAGGCGTCGTCGAGATGGCCTCCGCTCACGTCGAGGTCGGCGACGGCGAGCTGGGCATCGACGTCGTCGCGACGGGCTGCCGCCGCATCCCGGATCGCCGCCGCCTCCGTGCCCGAGAGCCGTGCCAGCAGCGACGCCTGTGCGAGACCCGCGACGGCGAGCTGGTCGCGGGGGTTCTCGGCGATCGCCTTGCGATAGGAGGCCACGGCGTCGTCGTAGCGGCCCTCTGAGATCGCGTCGTATGCCGCCTGGTGGAGCGGCGGAAGGGGCTCCTCCGCGGGCTCCGCGGCCGGGGCGTCCTCGTCGTCGGCCGGGATGACGCCGGTCACGCCGTTCTCGGCGGCGAGCTGGAGCAGCTCGTCGAGCACCTGACGCACCTCGGCATCCGAGGGGATGCCGACGAAGAGGTTGACCGGTCGCCCCGCGATCACCGCGGCGACCGCCGGCACCTCGCGCACCTGGAACGCCTGGGCGAGCTGCGGGTTGGCGGATCCGTCGACGACGGCCAGCACGAGCCGTCCGCCGTAGGACTCGATGACGGGCCCGAGCGCCGAGGCCAGCCCCGGAGCGATGATCTCCACGACGACGGGGACGCGCGCCGAGAGCTCGAGCACGCTCTGGAAGGAGGCGTCCGAGGTCTCGAACACGAGCGACGACACCGGGGCACCGGATGCCGCGGGCGCGGCGGGCGTCGACGCCCGCCGCACGAGTCCGGACAGGTCGACGGCGCCGCGCAGGCTCGCGGAAGGCAGATCAGTCACGTGTACTACGGTACTTCGCTCGCCGAGACGAGACCCTGCGTGAAGCCGAGCACGCGCACCTTGGCGTCCTTCGCGGTCGCCGGCGGCACGTAGAACAGCACCTGCATGCCGTACTGCGCGGCGATGCCCTTCGTCGTGGTCGTCTTGCCGGAGAGCGCCTTGACCGCGCCCTTCGGGTTGATCGCTGCCCCCTGCTCCGCGGGGGTCACCGTCTCGGTCTCGCGCAGATCGACGGCCACGATGGCCCCGGTGTCGTTGGTGGCGAGGGCGAGCGGCGCCTCGGAGCCGGCCGCGCTCGTGAAGTCCACGACCGCGTTCGGAAGCTCCGCGCGACGCTGGGCCTTGTAGTCGGCGCCGAGGCTCGCGCGCAACCGGTCGTCGGTCGGGTCGAAGTGGGCGGCGAACTGCGAGCTGTCGCCCGTGATGAGCACGTCGCCGTACTCCGCCGCGAGCTGGGCGGGCTTCTCGGCGAGGAACTTGCTGTCCGGGTCGTAGGGCGCCGCGCCGAGATCGATGGGGGCGACCTCGGGGATCGACTGCGTCAGGCGGATGAGGTAGTGCACCTTGTACTGCTCGCGCGGGCTCTCCTGCACGAACATCAAGCCGTACTCGGCGCCGTCCGCGCCCGACACCGCCGCGAAGACGGTGCGAGGCCACTGGTGCTGCTGCTGGGGCAGCACCAGGCCGATCTCCCCGGCGGGCACCGCGGGAACGGCCGCGATCTCGGAGTCGGCACCGCGTGCGGTGTAGTTCGCGGTGCGGAGCTCGAGCGCGGGACCGGCGAGCCGGGTCGCGGCGAGCGTCGCGTCGCGTCCGTCGTCCGCCTTCGCGATCGCCTCGACGGTGCGGGCCACGATGCGGGTGAACTGCTGCTTGGTGACGACCGGCGGGTCGATCTCGACCGTCGGCGTCGCGCTCGCCTCGGGCGCGGCGGCCGGCGCGGCGCCGCCGTCGCTGCACGCGGAGAGCGCGAGCGCACCCGCGAGCAGCATCGGCAGGGCCACGAAGGCCCGACGCCGGCCACGGGCCGCCTCGGGGGCCGCCGGGGTGAGCGCGGCGCGACGCGGCGCGGGCTTGAGCTGGGCCGGCCTCGGCGGCTTGGGCATGCGCGGGGTCTTGCGACGCGGGCCGTGGCGACGGCGAGCGTGGAGGAGCGCCCACACGAGCGAGGCGAGGCCGAGCAGGAGCGCCCCGATCCCCCCGACGATGAGCGGGCCGGACCACGGGGTGGAGTTGTCGAGCGGCCAGGTCACCGAGACGTGCGCGGGCGCGGCGCCCACGCCATCCGCCGCGATGAGCACGGAGACGTCGGAGGGCACGTTGACCTTGCGCACGAGCGTGCCGTCGCCCTCGAACTCCTGGATCCAGAGGTCGCTGCCGATCGGCGAGGCGGTGCTCGTCTCGGCGGTCGCCGGCTGCTGATCGGACTCGGCCGCGGTGGCATCGGTCGCCGCGCCGTCTGCCGCGGCGGTCTCGTCGGCCTGCGGCGTCGCGCTCGTGCTCGGCGACGGGCTCGGGGCGGGCGTGCCGTCGCCGTCGTGGCTCGGCGCGATCACGAGCGCCGAGGTCTCGGCGTCGTAGCCGAGGCGCGCGACCGGCTCGCCCTGGAGCCAGGCGTCGACGTCATCGGTACGGCCGTACGCCATGAACACGGGGCCGGATCCGCCCGACACCTCGACGAGCTGGGCGCCGGGGTTCGCGTTGAGGGTGGCGCCGTCGATCACGACGAACGGCGCGCCGCCGGTCACGTCGACCGCCGCCGAGAGGTGGTCGGGACCACGGAAGACGGTGCGCTGGGCGACGCCGAGGCCGATCGACACGAAGGCGGTGACGAACAGCACGATCGCGATCACGAATCGCACGGGTGAACTCCTCTCGGGCTGCGGCGCGGAGGTTCCGCGCGGCCCGCCGGACGATGTCTCAAGGCGGCGGGCCCCGCCACCGGGAATCGGGCGGGACAGCAGGCAAAGACATCCCAGAGTAGCGGACGCACCGGGTCGCTCTCCGGGCGCGGCCCGGGAGCCGCCTGGGAGTCCCCTGACCGGAGGATCCCCCGGGAGGGAGGCGGGCACCTCCCCCGCCGATTACACTCGGGAGCGTTCCCCCAGCCGCGGAAGGCGCGGGGATTCATCGGTTTTCCCCGAGCGAGGAGCGCACGTGGCGGCAGACGACGCGGGTTTCACCACCGAGCTTCGCGGATATCGCAAGGAAGAGGTCGACCAGGCGGTCGCCACCCTGCGGCGCGATCTCATCAAGGCCAACTCCGACCGCACGGATGCGCTCAAGGAGGTCAAGCGGCTGCAGGCGCTCGCCGACGACCTCCAGGCGGAGCTCGACGAGGTGGGCAACCCCACCTACTCCGGCCTCGGGACGAAGCTCGAGAACACCCTCCGCGTCGCCGAGGAGCAGTCCACGCGGCTCATCGCGCAGGCCGACATCGACGCCGAGAAGCTCCGGAACGCCGTGCAGCAGGAGGCCACGGCGCTGCGGTCCGACGCCGCGGAGACCGCGCAGCGGCTCGTCGGCGACGCGCAGGCGCAGGCGGACCGCATCCTCGGCACCGCCCGCGAGGAGGCCGAGGCGCTCGCGGCCCGCGCGGCGGCGGATGCCGAGGCCACGACCCAGGAGGCGCTGCGGGAGGCCGCCGCGATCCGCGGTGCCGTCGCCACCGAGGTCGCCGAGACGCGCGCCGCCGGGCGCCGCGAGGTCGCGGCTCTGCGGGCGGAGGCCGAGCGCGAGCTCGCGGAGCTGCGCGTCGTCGCGCAGCGCGAGGTCGCCGAGGCCCGCGAGGAGGCCGCCGGGCTCGCGCGCGACACCGAGAAGGGGCGCGCGGAGTTCGCAGCCGAGGACGCGCAGCAGCGGGCCCAGCTCGCGCACGATCTCGAGCAGGGCCGCACCGACCTCGCGCGCGAGACCGCCGAGGCCCGCGAGGCGCTGCGGATCGACACGGAGGCCCGGGCCGCGGCGCTCGACGCCGACACCCGCCGGGCGCGTGCCGAGCTGGAGGCCGCGACCGCATCCGAGCGCGCCGCGCTCGCGACCGAGATCGCGACCGCTCGCGCACAGCTCGAGGCGGACGTCACGACCCAGCGCACGGCGCTCGACACCGAGATCGCCACGCGTCGTGCCGCGCTCGAGACCGAGCTCGCCCGGCTGCGCACCGAGCTGGAGGACGAGCTCGTGCGCACCCGCAGCGCGCTCGCCTCCGAGGTGGCGACCGCACGGGCCGAGCTGGAGGCCGAGCTCGCCTCGGCGCGCGCCGCGCAGGAGGCGGAGCTCACCGCCGCCCGCGAGGCCCACGACGCCGAGCTCGCGAACGCCCGCGGCCTGCTCGAGACGGAGCTGCGCACGACGCGCTCGGCACTCGCCACCGAGCTCGCGAACGCCCGCAGCGCCCAGGAGACCGAGCTCGCCGCCGCACGCGCGGCCTGGGAGACCGAGGAGACGGCATCCCGCGAGGGCTGGGCGGCCGAGCTCGCCGCCGCGCGGGAGGCGCTCGATGCCGAGCTCGCGGGGCGGCGCGCCGAGGCGGAGCAGGCGGTCGCGCAGCTGCGCGGCACCGCATCCGTCGAGGTCGAGAAGCTCCGCACCGACACCGACCGCGACGTCGCCCGCGCCCGCGCGGAGCTCGCCGCCGAGCAGGAGAAGCATCGCGCGCGCATCGCCCACGAGAGCGACGAGCACGTCTCGCGTCTGCGCGCCGAGGCGGAGCAGGCGCGCACGGATCTCGACGTCGAGCTGGCCGCGCGCCGCGACGAGGCCGAGAAGGACTACGTCGCCCGTCACCAGGAGGCGGCCGCGAGCACGCAGAAGTACCTCGACGAGGCGACCGCGCAGCTGCAGGAGGCATCCGCCCGCGCCGCCGAGAAGCGCGCCGAGGTCGACGCCCTGCAGACCGACGGCGTCGCCGAGGCCCGGCGGATCGTCGACGACGCGCAGGCGGCGGCCACCGCCACGACGCGGGAGGCCGAGGCCACCGCGAAGAAGATCGTGGGCGACGCCCAGAGCCAGGCGGCGGCGCTCGTCGCCGACGCCGAGGACCGCCTCTCGAAGATCCGCGTCGAGCGCGAGGCCGTCGCGGCGTACTTCGAGAACCTGCGCGGGCTGCTCGCGGGCGCCGACCGGCTCGCCGGGCCGTCCGAGGGCTTCCCGGTGCCCGCGGATGAGGCGCCGGCCGACGGGGCACCGGCCGATGACGTGATCGTCGAGGACGCGCCGGTCGCCGAGGACGCACGGTGAAGATCCAGAACGCCTTCCGCCTGGGGCTCTTCGGGGGCCTCGGCGTGCTCGTGGCGGTCATGATCGGCACCGGGATCGGCAACCTCGCGACGATCCTCACCTACGTGGGTGCGGCGCTCTTCCTCGCCCTCGGCGTGGACCCCGCGGTGTCGTTCCTCGAGAAGCACAAGCTGCCCCGTCCGCTGGCGATCGTGATCGTGCTGCTGGGGATCCTCGGCGTCCTCGCGGGGTTCATCTTCGCGATCATCCCGGTGCTCGCCGACCAGGTCGGCGCCCTGATCCAGCAGATCCCGAAGCTCGTGACGACGTTCGGCGACCAGGAGGCCATCAAGAGATGGTGGGACGCCTACGTCAACTGGCTGGACTACGACAAGGTGATGCAGGGCGTCGAGGACTTCTTCACGACCAACATCCAGGGCATCACCACCGGGGTGCTCGCGACCGCGATGTCGATCGCGAGCGGCGTCTTCGGCGCCCTCATCGTGCTCATCCTGATGCTGTACTTCGTCGCCTCGCTCAGCAGCATCAAGCGTGCCCTCTACCAGCTGGTGCCCGCGTCGAAGCGCGAGAAGTTCATCGACATCTCGGAGCAGATCTCGACCTCCGTGGGCCGCTACGTCATCGGGCAGGTGGCGCTCGGCGCGTGCAACGGCGTGCTGACGTTCCTGTTCCTGACGGTGCTCGGGTGGATCCTCGGCTCGCCGATCTCCTACAGCGCCCTGCTCGCCTTCATCGCCTTCCTGTTCTCCCTGGTGCCGCTCGTGGGCACGATCACCGGCTCGGTCATCATCACCGCGCTGGTGTGGCTCTTCGACGGCTGGCCCGCGGTGCTCGTCGTCGGCATCTGGTACCTCGTGTACATGCAGGTGGAGGCCTACGTGCTGAGCCCCAACATCATGAACCGCGCGGTCAAGGTTCCGGGGGTCGTGGTCGTGATCGCGGCCCTCGCGGGCGGCACGCTGCTCGGCATCCTGGGCGCCCTCGTCGCGATCCCGGTGGCGGCGTCGATCCTCATCATCGTCAAGCAGGTCATCATCCCCCGCCAGAACGAGCTCTGACCCGTGATCCCTCCGCGGATGCGGGGAGCGGGTCAGCGCAGGGTGTCGAGGATGGCGGCCAGGTCGGCGGGGGTCGTGAGGGGGTTCACGATCGCGAGGCGGGCGCAGGTACGGCCGCGGTGGCGCGTGGAGGTGACGAAGGCGAGGCCCTGCTCGAGCAGGCGGTCGCCCCACGGGCCGTAGTCGGCGTCGTCCCAGCCGCGCCGTGCGAAGACCAGCACGCTGAGCTCGGGCTCGACCAGCAGCTCGAGGTGCTCCGCCCGGCGGATGAGCTCCGCGCCCTCCCGCGCGACCCGGAGCGTCTGCTCCACGGCGTCGCGGTAGGCATCCGTGCCGTGCGCCGCGAGGGAGAACCAGAGCGGCAGCCCGCGCGCCCGGCGCGTGAGCTGGATGGCGTAGTCGGAGGGGTTCCACTCCCCCTCCATCGTGACCGCGTCCAGGTAGGCCGCGTGCTGGGTGTGGGCGGCACGCGCGATCGCCGGATCGCGGTACACCAGCGCGCAGCAGTCGAACGGGCCGAACAGCCACTTGTGCGGGTCGACGATGAAGGAGTCCGCGTGCTCGATCCCCGTGTACAGCTCGCGCACGCTCGGCGCGGCCAGCCCGGCGCCGCCGTAGGCGCCGTCGACGTGCAGCCACCAGCCGTTCGCGCGCGCGACCTCGCCGATGCCGGCCAGGTCGTCGACGACGCCCAGGTTGGTGCTGCCCGCGGTCGCGACGACCGCGAAGATCCCGTCCCGACGGTCCGCGGGCAGGGCCTCGACCGTGGCGCGGAGGGCGGCGCCCGTCATCCGGCCCCGCTCGTCGCCCGGCACCACGACGACGTCGACATCCATGACGGTGCGCAGCGAGTGGCTGACGGAGGAGTGGGTCTCCTCGGTGACGCACACCGCCCACCGCGCGGGCGCGACCGCGCGCGACGAACGCGCGTGCTCGCGCGCCGCGACGAGGGCGGAGAGGTTGCCGATCGTGCCGCCCTGCACGAACACCCCGCCCGCGCCCTCCGGCATCCCGGCGAGGTCGGCGATCCAGCGCAGCGCCTGGTTCTCCGCGAAGACCACCCCCGCGCCCTCGTACCACGAGCCGCCGTAGGGGTTCGTGGCGCTCACGACCATGTCGAACCCGGCGGCGAGGCGCGTGGGCGCGCTCGGGATGAAGGCGAGGTAGCGCGGATGCTCGATCGCGATGCAGGCCGGTGCGAGCTCGTCGGTCCACACCCGCAGCGCGCCGTCGAGGCCGAGACCGCCGGAGGTGACGGTGGCGCCGACCGCGGCGTCGAGCACGGCGGGCTCCGCGGTGGTGCCGAGCACCGGCTCGGAGCTGAGCCGCGCCGCGGCCGCCTCCGCGAGCCGGCGGACCGCGAGGTCGTCGCGCTCGTGCATCCGGGTGGGCGAGAGGGCGGGCACGGGTGCGCTGATCGTCACCCGACCATTCCCTCACTCCGCGATCATCCGCGTCTATCACGGATCTCGGCATCAAGCATCCGCGATCCACGGATGTTCGGCTAGCATCCCCTCGTGGACACGCGATGGATGCGGGTGCTCGTCGACCTCTCCGAGCTCGGCACCCTGCGCGCGGTGGCGGCGGCGACCGGGTACAGCACCTCCGCCGTCTCCCAGCACCTCGCGCGCCTGCAGGCGGAGCTCGGCGCGGCCCTCGTGGAGCCGGTCGGGCGGCGGCTCGTGCTCACCCCCGCGGGACTCGCCTTCCTCCCCCACGCGCGGACCGCGCTGGCGGAGCTCGACGCGGGTCGCGGGGAGCTCCGCGACGAGGGCCCGCTGCGGGGCCTCGTGCGGGTGGCCGGCTACGCGACGAGCGTGCTGCGCGACATCGCCCCCGCCGTGCGCCGCCTGCGCGAACGGCACCCCGCGCTGGAGGTGCGGATGCAGGAGCGCGAGCCCGACGAGATCCGCACGCTCCTCGCCGAGGACGCGATCGACGTCGGCGTCGTCTACGACCACAGCCTCACCCCGCACCGCGGCCTCCCGGAGCCGTTCGCCGCCGCGCCGATGCAGCTCGCGGTGCACCCCGCCGAGCGGCGGGCCGGCCGGGAGATCATCGGCGATCCCGAGACGGTCTGGATCGCGAACTCGCGTGCCACCGACGAGGACGAGATCATCCGGCAGCTGACGGCCCCCGCGGATGTGGTGCCGCATATCGCGCACCACATCGACAGCATCCGGCTCGTGACGCAGCTCGTGGCGGAGGGCCACGGGGTCGCGCTCATCGCCGACGACACCGAGCGTCATCCGGCCGTGCGCTACGTCGACGTCGACGGGCTCGCCGGCACCCGCCGCAGCTACACGATCACGCGGCCGGGACGTGAGCGGTGGCACCTCGTCGCCGCCGTCATCGACGAGATCCAGGCGCCGCACGCGGGAGGCTGACCGCAGGCCGCTATCGCGGACGCGTGGCCAGCCACTCCGCGAACGCCGGGCCGACCCCCGGGATGTCGTCGGGCGGGCACAGGAGCCCGGGAACGCGTCCGAGCCGTCCGACCGGCAGCACGCGCGGGCGCCCGCCGCGGGCCGCCGCGACATGGCGCGCCAGCTCGACGAGGTCGAGCGCATCCGGGCCCGCGACGACCGCACCCTCCGGCCGCGGCGCGCCCTCCGCGAGGTCGACGGCCGCGGATGCCGCCGCGGATGCCGCCACCGGCCGGGAGAGCACGTGAGGCACGAGCGCGACCGGCCCGCGCGCGGTCGTCACCAGCTGCTCGGCGAGCTCGAACCACGGCGTCGACCGCACGATCGAGAGCGGGACGCCCGAGAGCCGGTACCCCCGCTCCCGGGCGGCTGTCGCCGCGAGGTACCCGTGGCGGGCGACCGCCGGATGCGCGGCGTGCCAGACCGACATCGCCACGAGATGAGGCACCTCGGCGCGGGCCGCAGCCGCGACGACCCGCCGAGTCGCCCGCGTCGCGGCGACGACGGCGGGCCTGCGCCGCACCGTCGCGATGTCGAGCGCGTCGACGACCGCATCCGCTGCGGCGAACGCCTCGGCGAGAGCCGCCTCCACGGCGGCGCCCGGCCCGTTCACGGACGTGACACGCACCACCCGGTGGCCGCGACGCTCCGCCGCGTCGACGATCGGCTCACCGATCCGCCCGGCCGCTCCCAGCACGACGATCTGCATGGCCCCCGATACTATTCGGGTCACGAACCGAGGCGACGGCGAGACGAGGGCAGCGGATGACGGCGACGGTGGCGGCGCACGCGCGCGAGGTCGACCGGCGACGCTACGTCAGCCCGCCGGAGCTCGAGCGGGTGTTCGCGAGGCTGCTCGACCCCCACGGCGAGGACCGGGTGGTCGCGGTGCTGGGTCCCGGCGGTGCGGGCAAGAGCGCCGCGCTGCGCGACGCCGCGCGCCGCGCGGAGGCCCGCGGCTACCGGATCGCGGCGATCGACTGCCGGGGTCGCGGCTTGCCCGATCTCGCGGAGGAGCTCGCCGGGCACGCCGTCACCGACGCCCCGCTGCTCGTCGCGCTCGACGAGGTGGGCGCCCTCGGCGGCGCGGTGCACGGCCTCGGGCCGCTGCTCGCCGGGCTGCCCGCCGGTTCCCGCGCCGTCCTGGCGGCACGGCTGCTGCCCGCGGGTTGGCTGCCCGTCGAGCTGGAGCCCGTGACCCGGCAGGTGACCCTGGCCGCGCTCGGCGACGCCGCGGCCGACGAGCTGCTCGCCCGCTACGGCGTCGACGACCCGGAGGCGCGACGACGCATCACGAGCTGGTCCCACGGTCTGCCGCTGGCGCTCACCCTGGCGGCGCACGGCTGGGCCACCGCCCCCGACCGGCTCACCGCCGTGCTCGCGGCGACCTCCGACGACGTCGCCGAGCATCTCACCGACGGCGCGCTCGCCCAGCTCGACGGCGACGTCCTGACGCTCACGGCCATCGCCGACGGCGTGGATGCGGAGCTCCTCGCCGCCGTGCTGCCCGAGCATCCGCCCGCCGAGGCTCTCGACGCGCTCGCCGCCTGCTCCTTCGTCGAGACGCGCGAGGGGCGGCTCGCGCTGCACCCGCTGCTCGCCGAGTCGCTCACCCGGCGAGCGATCGCCGACGGCCGCTACCCCCGGCTGGCCGTACGCGCCGGCGTCCACATGATCGAGCTGGCGGATGCGGGCGACGTCGCCGCGATGGAGCGCCTCGCACGACTCGTGCTCGACCCCGAGCTGCGCGGCAGCGTGGTGCGGGCCACCCCCCGGCTGTTCAGCGACCGGCCGCGCGAGGCGGAGCTCGCCGAGCTGGAACGGCAGGTCGAGTCGCGGATGCCGGGGAGCTGGCCGCTGATCGGGCCGTGGCTGGCGGCGCCCCACGGCGTCGCGCACGTCGTGCGTCGCTCATCCGGTGCCGCGGCGGGAGCGGCCGCCGTCCTCCCGCTCGCCGCCGCCGACGGCATCCCCGCCGACCACCGGGCGCTCGTCGCCCCCATGGCGGAATGGGCGCGGGTGCAGGGCCTCCCGGAGTCCACGACGATGCTGACGGCCTTCCTGGTGGCGTTCGGTCCTCCGGAGTCCGCCGCGTGGGGCGTGGCGAACTCGGCGACGGCACGTCGCCATCGGGCGAGCAACCCCCGCTTCAACCTCGTCAACCAGATCGGGCCGCTCGACTACGCCGAGCCGATGGCCGCGCTGAGGTTCCAGGAGGTCCCCGAGCTCGCCCGGACGCTCGACGGCATCGCGGTGCGCACCTGGATCGCGGACGGCGGCGAGGACGGGTTGTGCGGGTACTTCCTCGACGCCGTGGCGCGGGAGGCGGGTGTTCCGCTCGCGCTGCCCGGGGACGTGCTCGTCGCGGCGCTCGACGCCTTCCACGACGACGACGCCTGGGGGCGGTTGCCGCTCGGCGACGACCCGGTGCTCGCCCGGATGCGGGTGCGCCGAGCGGTCGGCGTCCGGCTCGCAGCACGGCCGGAGCTCCTCCGGCTCGTCCGCGAGCGCTACCTGACGCCGGGGGCGAGCCACGAGGGCGTCGCCCGAGCCGCCTTCCTCAGCCGCAGCACCTACTTCCGCCGGCTCCAGGAGGCGCGCGCGACCCTCGCGGACCGCTGACCGCTCCTCGGCGCCGACTCCGTCCCATGGAGTCCCACGTCGTCTCGATCCGGGTGACGGGATGCCACGCTGCGCCGAGCGGGGGACGAGGCGTCCGGGGTCTCGCTAGCGTCGCATCCGGCGCGCACCGCGCCCCTCAGCCGCGCGACCGTAAGGACCTGATCGATGCCCTCACCCCGCCGCCGCGCTCTCCGCCGCCTGGCCGCCCCGACCACGGTTCTCGCGGTCGGGGTCGCCCTCGCGATACCCGGCGCGGCATCCGCGGCTCCGGACACCATCCGCAACGACGGGATGACGTGGTGGAACGTCGCCGACGACGCGCTCGGGATCGCGAGCGCGAGCGCCGCCTACGTCGACCTCTTCGGCACGGGGATCGACGTGGCGGGCTGGACCGACTCCGCGTTCTCCGCGGCGCTCTTCGAGAAGATCGCCGCAGCCAACGGAGTGAGCCACGCCACCCTGGCGATGACGCCGACCGCGAAGACCGTGGTGCAGAACGGGCTGAGCACCGTCACGGCGTCGGGCGCGGGCACCTTCCCGATCGGCGGCACGACCATCGCCGCCGACGTCGCGCTCGAGGTGCAGGGCAGCTACGCCCGATGGACGGTGGAGGCGTGGTCCGACGATCCGCTCCCCTACGCCGCAGCCGTCGGCATGGTGGGCTCCGGCTTCGGCACCCACGCGAACTACAGCGTCATCTCGAACCGGGTGATGGTGAATCACGACGGCACCGTCGGCACTCACCCGATCATCGGCTTCCAGGTCACCGGGGCGGGCGCGGTGTCCGGGAACGCGGATGGCGCGATCGACTTCGTGCTCGATGTCGGCGATGTCCCCGAGGCCACCCGGCTGACCATCGCCCTGCAGGACTACGACCCCTGCGGCAAGGATGCGGCGCTCGCCGACATGATCGGGCGGGTGTCGGCCCTCGACGCCGGCTTCGGGCAGACGATCCGGGCGCTCGACACGAGCTGCTTCACCGTCACGCAGCCCGCGGCCTTCGCCCCGGGCACCTCCACCGACCAGCTGCTGCCCCTCACGAACTTCGACCCGGCGCTCAGCGCCTGGTACGGCGGAGGCCTCGCGAACTACTTCGACGACCCGAGCACCCTGCTGCTCACGGAGGGCATGCCCGCGGGCCTCTCCCTCACGGTCGATGCGGCCTCGCGCACGCTTCGCCTCAGCGGACAGGCCGCCGAGGGGGTCTACCCGGTGCGGCTCGCCTTCCTGCACACCTCGATGGGCGAGTACTACGAGCCGCTGTTCGCGACGCTCGAGGTGCGGGTCGCCCGGGGAGCGGGCGGTGGCGAGCTCGCGCAGTCGGGGGCATCGGATGCGGTGCCGTGGTTCGCGGGCGGTGCCGCGCTGCTGCTGCTCTCGGGGACGGGCGCCCTCGTCGCACGGCGCCGCTCGGCAGCCCGCTGAGCACTGGGGTCAGCCGGCCGGCCACTCCTCGGGCAGCGGAAGCGCCGCGGGGTTCACGATCCGCACGATCTCGCTGAGCACCCGGAAGGTCTGCCTCTCCCCCACCCACAGGTGCTTGCCGCCCTCGATCGCCACGAGCTCGGCCTCCGGAACGGAGGCGAAGCGCTCGGCTGCCTCGGCGGGGCGCAGGTAGTCGTCGTGCTCCGGGATCAGTGCCACGAGGCGCCGGCCGCTGCCCGCCCACGCCGCCACCTCATCCGGGGTCGCGCGGTGCAGCGGCGGCGAGAGCAGGATCGCCCCCTCGATCGGATGCTCCAGCCCGTGCTTGAGTGCCACCTCCGTGCCGAACGACCAGCCCACGAGCCACGGATGCGGGAGCCCCCGCTGCGCGACGAAGGCCATCGCCGCCGCGAGGTCGAGCCGCTCCTCGACGCCGTGCCCGAACGCGCCCTCGCTCGTGCCGCGCGGCGAGGTGACGCCGCGGAAGTTGAAGCGCAGCACCGCGAGGTCGGCGAGCGCCGGCAGCCGCGCCGCGGCCTTGCGGATGATGTGCGAGTCCATGAAGCCGCCGTGCGTGGGCAGCGGGTGCAGGCACACGAGCGTCGCGACGGGGTCGGCGCTCTCCGGCAGCGCGAGCTCGCCCACGAGGGTGAGCCCGTCTGCCGTGCGCAGCTCGATGTCCTCGCGGAAGGCCGGGAGCTCGACGCCCCCGCGGATGGCGATGGTCACGTGCGGATCCTCCAGCAGTGCGTGTGCCAGTGCCGTCGCGCGGCGAGATCGTCCTCCTCGCCGAACAGCCCGTCGGCGCGCCACGCGACGACGTGCGCGGTGCGCGCCGCGATCACGGTGCCGCATCCGGGGCAGACGTACTCCTTGACGGCCGCGGCCGCGCTCTGCGGCTGCACGTTCCAGACGCCGTCGCGGCGCACCTCGCTGTGCTTCATGCCGCCGAGGATGCGCTCGACGTCGAGCGGCTCGGGCTCCGCGGCGCGGCGGCGGGGGCGACGCGACGGGGACATGCTCCGAGTCTACGAGGCCTACTCCTCGACCTTCCCGCCGGTGTCGATCTGCTGGAGGCGCGCCTCCTCGAGGTCGAGGAGCGTCTGCGCACGCTGCAGGATCCGCGAGGGGTAGGCGCCGCGGGCGCGCGCCTCGAGCAGCACGTCGCGCTCCGCGGCGAGCACCTCGCGTCGCAGCGAGCGGTACTGCTGATGGGGGGCCAGCTTCAGCGCCTCCTCGTCGGCGTGGTCGGCGCGCTCCCACGCCGACTCGACGGCCAGCAGCGCGTCCTGCCGCACCCGCTCGACGACCTCGTCGGCCACCGGCACGCCGTCGACCACGACCTCGGCGCGATCGAGCAGCGCGAGGCCGGTGGTCGACATGACCTCGAGCAACGAGGCGAGCTCGCGGCGGTCGGACACCCGATCGCTGCCTCGGATGCCGGTGGTCCGGATCACGAGCGGAAGCGTGCCGCCCTGCACCAGCAGCGTCGCCACCGCCACGACGAAGGCGATGAGCACGAGCTGCTCGTAGTACGGGGTGCCGCGCGGCAGCGACTGGGCCGCCGCGAGCGTGACCACGCCGCGCATGCCGGCCCAGCCGAGCACGATGCCACCGCGCCAGCCGAGGCCCTCCGCCCGCAGCTGGGCGATGTCGTTGCGGCGGCGGTCGATGCGCCGCTCGACGCCGCGTCGTCGTCGCTCGAAGCGGTCGCCGAGACCGACCATCGACTGCATGCGCTCGAGACCGCGCGACAGCATCGTCTCCTGCTCATCGAAGCGCTGCTCCTGCCGTCGCACCATGAACACGAGCGGCCAGACGAAGACGTAGCGGATGACGATGAGCAGCACCGTCATGAGCAGCCCGAGCAGTACGGCGTGGTGGATCGCGAGGCGGTTGCCGTCGATGTCGGCCACGATGGTCGAGATCTGGGCCCCCATGAGCAGGAAGACGCCGTTCTCGAGCACGAACTGCACGGTGCGCCAGTTGAAGCGCTCCGAGATCCGCGACTGCGCGGTGAACGCCGTGGCGCTCTGATGCCCGCTGTAGAGGCCCGCGGCGACGACCGAGATGACGCCGGAGCCGTGCAGCTCCTCGGCGGGGATGTAGGCGATGAACGGCACCGCGAACGAGATCGCGGTGTCGAGCATGGGGTTGTCGAGGCGCTTGCGCACCCACACCGCCACGATGCCGACCACGACGCCGATCGCGATGGCCACGAACACGGCGTAGAAGAACTCGCCGATGGCGTTCCAGGCGATGATGTCGGCGCCGGATGCCGTGGCCGCGGTCGCCGCGACGGCCGTGCGCAGCAGCACGAGCGCGGTGGCGTCGTTGACGAGCCCCTCGCCCTCGAGGATCGACACCAGCCGGGCGGGGAGCCCGATGCGCTTGGCGATCGCGGTGGCGGCCACGACATCCGTCGGGGAGATGACCGCGCCGAGGGCGATCGCGGCGGCGAGGTTGAGGTCGGGCAGGATCATGAAGAGCACGCCGCCGGTGACGAGCGCGCTCGCCACGACCAGCACGACCGAGAGCACCGTGATCGAGGAGAGGTTGCGCCGGAAGTCGACGATGGGCACCGTGATCGCGGCCGCGTAGAGCAACGGCGGCAGAACCCCCATGAGGATGATGTCCGGCTCGATGTCGATCGGCGGGACGCCCGGGATCAGGCTGTAGCCGACCCCGAGCACGACGAGGATGAGCGGCGCCGCGATGCCCAGACGCGGGGCCCACGCCGCCGCGGCGACGGTCGCGACGATGCCCGCGATCGCCACCAGCGCGTAGTCCATACTCGATCGTATCGACCGAGCGGCATACGCCCGCAGTCCCGCTCAGGCGGACCCTCGTCGGCGGCCGTCCATGACTTCACTGCGTGCGCACTCGGTTTCGGGCGCGACCGCGCTCGTGCCCGAAACCGGCGCGGCGCCGCGGATTCCCGCGGCGCGGAAGAACTCAGTACCAGCCCTTGGCCTGCGAGTGGCCCCAGGCGCCGCACGGGGTGCCGTAGCGACCGGCCACGTAGCCGAGGCCCCAGGTGATCTGGGTGGCGGGGTTGGTGGCCCAGTCGGCGCCCGCACTCGCCATCTTGTCGCCCGGGAGCGCCTGCGGGATGCCGTAGGCGCCCGACCGTGCGTTGTGGGCGTACACGTTCCAGTGCGACTCCTTGTTCCAGAGCGCGACGAGGCAGTCGAACTCGCTCTGGTCCCACCCGCGCGCCATGACCATGTCGTAGGCGATCGCCTGCGCGGTGCCCGGGTCGGGCACGCCCGCGGCGGGCGCCGTGCCGGGCGCGGGCTTGGGGGGCGCCGCCTTCACGACGTCGAAGCCGTCGCGGCCGCTCGCCACCTCCGTCGAATCCACGAGCATGAGCTGACCGGTGGCATCCGCTTCCGCCACCGATCCGTCGGCCGCCGCGAGCGTCGCGGCGGAGCTGAGGCTGGTCGGCTCGACGAGCAACGCCGCGACGAGTCCGAGCGAGGCGAGGTAGGCGAAGGTGCCGAGCACCCAGCGCGAGCGGACGGGACCCGTGGCGCGGGTACGCGAGACCGCCACCGCCTGCTGGGGCGGTGCGAGGGGGGTCCCTCGGCGCCGATATCCGCTCACAGTCGCACCAGTCTACGCACGCATGCCGGGAAGACCATGGGAGCGAGCCGCCGCCGCGTCAGCGCACCGCCAGCATGACGCGCGTGACGGTGTCGAGGAGATGGTCGACCTGGGCCTCCTGGTAGCCTCCGCGCTGGCCCCGGAACGCGACCGTGCGCACGTCCTCCGGGGTGAGGGCGGTGCCGTTCTGGAAGTAGCCGGAGACACGATCGGCGAAGGCGTCGACGTCGCGCGTCGAGTAGCCGACGGCGAGCAGGCTCACCCGGCGGAAGCGCTTGCCCGCGGGGCGCACGAGGCGGTCGAGGATCGCCTGGGCGGTCTCGCGCGCCTCCGCGTACCAGGCCTCGTCGCCGAGCTTCGCGACCTCGCGCTCGCGCTCCCGCGTGGCGAAGACGTCCTCGAGGCGCTCGAGCGCGGCGTCGACGTGACTCGCCGAGTAGCCGCCCTTGCGCATCGAGAACGCGGTGGTGCGGATGGTGTCCGCCGAGATCGCGCCCGCCTCCGGTGCGCCGGCGCTGTACGCCTGCCGGGCGTCCTCGAGGAAGTCCTCCACCTCGTCGATGTCGTAGCCGAGTCGGCCTTTGCGCGCGCGGGGAAAGGTCATGCTCACCCGCACATGCTAGCGACCGGATGCTGGAAGCCGCGTGAGGCGGGGCACGACGGCGCGACGCCGCGGATCATCGCGATGGTCCGCTGTGTGCGCACTCGTTTCGGGGCGCGACCGCGCTCGTGCCCCGAAACGGCGCGACGCCGCGGATTATCGCGGCGTTAGAGAAACAGCGGCGTCAATGGAAGCACAGGAAGAAGGCGTAGGCGACGGCAGCCGACGGCAGGATCGAGTCGAGCCGGTCGAGGAAGCCGCCATGCCCGGGCAGCCAGCCCGAGATGTCCTTGATGCCGAGCTCGCGCTTGATGAGCGATTCGATGAGGTCGCCCATGGTGCCCACGAGCATGAGCCCGAGCCCCATCACGGTGCCCTCCCACCAGGGCTGGCCCAGCATGAGCCAGGCGAGCAGTGTGCCCGCGACCATCGCGGCGACCGCCGCGCCCGCGAAGCCCTCCCAGGTCTTGCCGGGGCTGATCTTCGGCGCCATCTTGTGCCGGCCGAAGCTGAGCCCCGCGGCGTAGGCCCCGACATCCGCCACGACCACGATGATGAGCGCCGCGAGCACCCACCACTGGCCGCCGTCCTCGCCCGCGAGCACCACGTAGAAGCCGGCGAGGAAGGTGATGTAGAGCTGCACGAACATGCCGGCGCCGATGTCGGCCAGCACGGAGCGGGTCGGCATCCGGTGGCTCGGACGCAGGAGCTCCGCGAGACGCCACACGCTGATCACGACGACGCCCGCGAGCACCGCGAGCCACAGCCCCGGCACGTGCAGGAAGAACGCCGCCGGCATGACGGCCACGCCCACCACGATCGACGCGACTCGCGGAACGTCGCGGCCGCCCTGCCTCAGCGCCGTCGCGAGCTCCCACACCGTGAAGCCGACGAGCACGGCGGCGAAGGGGGTGAACAGCCACGGCGAGAACAGCAGGCTCGCGAGCAGGAGCACGCCGAGCCCGACGCCGATCGCGATCGCCGCGAGCAGGTTGCGCCCGGTGCGCTCCTTGATCTTCTCCTGCGCCTGGTCGAACTGGTCGCGGGCGTGCTTGACCTGCGCCTCGAGCTCCTCGCGGGCATGCTGGGCGTGCGCCTCGATGTCGGCGCGGGTCTGCTGGGCGCGCGCCTCGATCTCCTGCCTGGCGGAGCGCCTCCGAGGTGACGGGGATCCGTCGGGGGCCGCGTTCATCAGACCTCGAGCAGCTCGGCTTCCTTGCGCTTGAGTGCCTCGTCGATGAGCTCGACGTGCGTCTTGGTGACGGCGTCGAGCTCCTTCTCGGCGCGGGCCACGTCGTCCTCGCCGACCTCCTTGAGCAGGGCGTCGAGCTCGTCCTTCGCCTTGCGGCGCACGTTGCGGATCGCGACCTTCGCGTCCTCGCCCTTGGCGCGGACGATCTTCACGTACTCCTTGCGGCGGTCCTCGGTGAGCTCCGGCATCGTGACGCGCACGAGGGTGCCGTCGTTGGTGGGGGTCGCCCCGAGGTTCGGGAAGTTCACGATCGCCTTCTCGATCTCCTTGAGGGCCGCCTTGTCGTAGGGCGTGATGACGAGCGTGCGCGCCTCGGGGTTCTGCAGGCTCGCCAGCTGCGCGAGCGGGGTCGGCGTGCCGTAGTAGTCCACGAGGATCTTCTGGAAGAGGGCCGGATTCGCGCGCCCGGTGCGGACGGTGGCGAAGTCGTCCTTCGCGACCTCGACGGCGCGGCCCATCTTCTCCTTCGCCTCGGCGAGAACGTCACTGATCACGGGTGCTCCTTCGATGCGGCTCGGACGATCCGTCCGCTCAAGCTTAGAGGAGCGGTCAGCTGACGAAGTCGATGAGCTGCTCGACCCGGGCCAGCAGCGCGGGCTCGAGATCGGTGTAGGAGCGCACGGAGCCGAGGACGCGCTGCCAGGCCGCCGCGATGTCCGCCTGGTCCTCATGCGGCCAGCCGAGCGCCTCGCACACGCCGTGCTTCCACTCGACGCCGCGCGGGATCTCGGGCCAGGCCCGGATGCCGAGCCGCTCGGGCCGCACGGCCTGCCAGACGTCGATGTAGGGGTGGCCGACGACGAGCACGTGCTCGCCCCGCACGCGCTCGGCGATCCGCGACTCCTTCGAGCCCGGCACCAGGTGGTCGACGAGCACGCCGATGCGCGCATCGGGCCCCGGACTCAGCTCGGCGAGGACGTCGGGCAGGTGGTCGACGCCCTCGAGGTACTCGACCACGACCCCCTCGGCGCGCAGATCGGCACCCCACACCTTCTCGACGAGCTCGGCGTCGTGCCGGCCCTCGACGTAGATGCGGCTCGCGCGCGCGACGCGGGCGCGCTGCGGGGCGGCGGCGCGCGATCCGGATGCCGTGTAGGCCCGTCCTCGCGGAGCGGCTGCGGGCGCCACGAGCCTCACCGGCGCCCCGTCGACGAGGTAGCCGCCGCCGAGCGGGAACCACCGCACGCGGCCGGTGCGGTCCTCCAGCCCGACGGTGCCCTTCGAGGTGCCGACGACGGCGCCGACGAAGCCGTCCGCGAGCTCGACCACGAGATCCCGGACGGCCTCCACCTCGGGCACCGAGACGCGGCCGCGGGCGCGCCAGTCCCCCGCGAGCACGTCCTCGCCGTAGCGGTCGCTCACCGGCTCAGGCTTCGACGACGGTGCCGATGTGCTCGCCGCGCAGCGCCTTCGTGATGTTGCCCGCGGGCTCCATGCCGAACACGTGCATCGGCATCCCGTTGTCCATGCAGAGGCTGAAGGCGGTCGAGTCGACGACCTTGAGACCGTTCACGAGCGCCTCCTGGTAGCTGATGCGCTCGAGCTTGGTGGCGCCCGGATCGGTGCGCGGGTCGGCCGTGTAGACGCCGTCGACGCCGTTCTTGGCGACGAGCACCTCCGCGGCGCCGATCTCCAGGGCACGCTGCGCGGAGACCGTGTCGGTCGAGAAGTAGGGCAGTCCCGCGCCCGCGCCGAAGATCACGACCCGGCCCTTCTCGAGGTGGCGCTCGGCGCGCAGCGGGATGTACGACTCGGCGACCTGCATCATCGAGATCGCCGACTGCACGCGCACCTGGGCGCCCGCCTGCTCGAGGAAGTCCTGCAGGGCGAGCGCGTTCATCACGGTGCCGAGCATGCCCATATAGTCGGCGCGCCCGCGGTCCATGCCGCGCTGGCTGAGCTCCGCACCGCGGAAGAAGTTGCCGCCGCCGACGACGACCGCGACCTCGACGCCGTCCGGGTCGTCCTCGCCCGCCGGCACGGCCGCGGCGATCTCGCGCGCGATGCCGCTCACGACATCCGGGTTGACCCCGAGGGCCCCGGCCCCGAATGCCTCCCCCGAGAGCTTCAGCAGGACGCGGCGGCGGCGGTTCGGCATGGGAGTCCTTCCGAGAGGTGGAGCGGGCCGGTCGGGCCGTGTCGATCGTACCCGGTCACGCTCCGATCACAGCCGCGCAACGAGTGGGTGACGAAGCACCCCTCCCTCCGCCTGACGTCGAGACGGCAGTTCCGACCCATCCGGATGCGGTCATCGGGTCGGAACTGCCGTCTCGACGCGTGCGCCGCAGCGCGCCGCGCGCGCCGCGGAAAGCCGAAGGGCCCGGGCTCCTCGCGGAGTCCGGGCCCTTCGGGCGGGCGTCAGCTCAGGCGCCGACCTTGAAGCGGGCGAAGCCCGTCACGGTCAGGCCCGCGTCGGCGAGAACCTTGCCGACGGTGAGCTTGTTGTCGCGCGCGTAGTCCTGCTCGAGGAGCGCGACCTGCTTGAAGTAGGCGCCGAGGCGACCCTCGACGATCTTGGGGAGGGCGGCCTCCGGCTTGCCCTCCTCACGGCTGATCTGCTCCACGATGCGGCGCTCGTTGTCGACGTCGGCCGGGGGCACGTCGTCGCGCGAGAGGTAGGTCGGGTCGGCGAACGAGATGTGCTGCGCGATCGAGCGAGCCGTCTCGACGTCGTCGCCCGTGTACGACACCACGACGCCGATCTGCGGGGGCAGGTCCTTCGAGGTGCGGTGCAGGTAGACGGCGAACTTCTCACCGGGGATGCGGGCCACGCGACGCAGCTCGATCTTCTCGCCGATGGTCGCGGCCTGCTCCTCGATGAGAGCGCCGACGGTGGTGCCGTCGACCGCCACCGCGAGCGCGGCGTCCACGGTCTCGGCGCCGGAGTCGGCGAGCGCGCCGACGACCTTCTCGGCGAGGGCGACGAACTTCTCGTTCTTCGCCACGAAGTCGGTCTCGCAGGCGAGCTCGATGAGCGTCACGGCCGTGGCCGACTCGACGACCGCCACGAGGCCCTCGCTCGTGGAGCGGTCGGCACGCTTCGCGTTGCCCTTCGCACCCTTGAGACGCAGGATCTCGACGGCCTTCTCGATGTCGCCGTCCGCCTCGACGAGGGCGTTCTTGGTGTCGACCATGCCGGTGCCGAGGCGCTCGCGCAGGGCCTTCACGTCTTCCAGGCTGAAGTTGGCCATGGATGTGATTCCTTTACCTGTTCGTTCGTGACTACTTGGTGGTCTTCTTGGCCAGCTTCTCGGCGGGAGCCTCGGCCTCGTCGGCCTTCTCGACGAGCTGCGCGTCGGCGTCGTTCTCCGCGACCGGGGTCTCGGCCTCGACGACCTCGGCGACCTTCTCGGCGCCGGCCTCGACGTCACCGTCGACACGGCCGTCGACCTCCTCGATCTTCTCGGCGACCGACTCGGGGTTGCTCGAGGCCTCGAGGAGCTCGCGCTCCCACTCGGCGAGCGGCTCGACGGCGGAGACGTTGCCCTCGGCCTCGGGCTTCTGGTGGCGCTGGATGAGGCCCTCGGCCGCGGCGTCGGCGATGATGCGGGTGAGCAGGCCCACCGAGCGGATCGCGTCGTCGTTGCCCGGGATCGGGTACTGCAGCTCGTCGGGGTCGGCGTTGGTGTCGAGGATGCCGATCACCGGGATGCCGAGCTTGGTGGCCTCGTCGACCGCGAGGTGCTCGCGCTTGGAGTCGACGACCCAGATCGCGCTCGGGGTCTTGGTGAGGTTCCGGATGCCGCCGAGGGTCTTGTGCAGCTTGTCGAGCTCGCGCTTCTTGATGAGGAGCTCCTTCTTGGTGAAGCCCTTCGTGGTGTCCTCGAAGTCGATCTCCTCGAGCTCCTTCATGCGCGCGAGACGCTTGGAGACCGTCTGGAAGTTGGTGAGCAGACCGCCGAGCCAGCGCTGGTTGACGTAGGGCTGGCCCACGCGGGTCGCCTGCTCGGCGATGGCCTCCTGCGCCTGCTTCTTGGTGCCCACGAAGAGCACGGTGCCGCCGTGGGCGACCGTCTCCTTGACGAAGTCGTAGGCGCGGTCGATGTAGGCGAGCGACTGCTGCAGGTCGATGATGTGGATGCCCGAGCGCTCGGTCAGGATGAAGCGCTTGACCTTCGGGTTCCAGCGGCGGGTCTGGTGTCCGAAGTGCACGCCGCTGTCGAGCAGCTGGCGGATGGTGACGACGGCCATGGCCGTTCTCCTTCTCTCGCGGGAACGGCTCGGCCGCCCGCTGTTTCTCAGTTGTCTGCCGCGACCGGCTGGCCGCGATCCCTGGTGCCCCGGCGCAGCATCCGCCGCCCCTGGCGAGGCGGACCGAAGGATGTGAGCCGTGTGCGATGGGCACGCGAAGTCACCCACGTGATGCGGGTGCTGACGTCAGTGTAGCAGCGGGGGTGGGCAGACGGCGCGCGCGGGGCTATGCTGGTCGCCGCCCGGATCGCCCGCGGCTCCCGAGGAGAGGAGAGAACTGATGAACACGGTCATTGTCGTGCCCGGTTCCCCGACCCTCATCCCCGAGGCCGCCGCCCGTTAGACCCCGCGACGGCCTCCGACCCCGACGGAGCCCCTCGCGTGAGCACCTTCTTCGGCGACGATTTCGTCGTCCCCACCTTCTCCGACGCCGAGCCCGGCGCCGGACAGCGCTGGTCGACCTGGCCGGCCGTCACCCCCTCGGAGCGGGGTCCGCTCCCCCGACCCGACTGGGTCGTCACCTCCTCTGCCGCCTTCGACACCGAGCTCGGCATCCTGAAGACCGGCAAGGAGGCGGATGTGCACCTCCTCGAGCGCGCCGTCCCCGGCGAGCGCGGCGTGGTGCTGGCGGCCAAGCGCTACCGCTCGCACGAGCGTCGCGACTTCCACCGGGATGCGCGCTATCGCGAGGGGCGCACGGAGCGGCGCAGCCGCGATCAGCGCGCGATCGAGCGCGGCACCGCCTACGGCCGCACGGTCGCCTCGGTCGCCTGGTCCTACGCCGAGTTCGCGGCGCTCTCGCGCGCGTACGTGCTCGGCATCCCGGTGCCCTACCCGGTGCAGGTGAGCGGCACCGAGCTGCTGCTCGAGTTCATCGGCGACGGCACGGAGGCGGCGCCCCGGCTCGCCCAGTCGGGAGCGACCGGCGCGGTGCTGGCGGATCTCTTCGCCCAGACGGCCGAGATCCTGCTCGGCTTCGCGCGCGCCGGCCTCGCACACGGCGACCTCTCGCCATACAACCTGCTCGTGCACCGGGGCCGGGTCGTGGTGATCGACCTGCCGCAGATCGTCGATCTGATCGCCGAGCCCGGTGCCGTCGACCTGCTCGAGCGGGACTGCCGGAACGTGTGCACGTGGTTCGAACGGCGGGGGCTGGAGGCGGATGCGGAGGAGCTCTTCGCGCGTGCCCTCGGGGAGGTGTTCTGAGGCGCGGCGCGGCGCGCCGCGAGCCGCTCCTCCACCGCGCGCTCGCGCGGTGACGATCCCCGAGCCGCGGCCGGTGGTCCACCGTGCCGCTCGCGCGGGCGCAGCATCGGACGATGCGACCTCTTCACCGTCACCTGCTCCGCGGGCTCGCCGCCATGCTGCTCGCCACGAGCCCGGCCTGGTCGTGGCCGCTCGCGCCGCCGCATCCGGTCGTGCGGGCGTACCTCGCGCCCGCGACGCCGTACGGCGCGGGGCACCGCGGCATCGACATCCGCGGGACGGCGGGTGCCGAGGTGCGGGCACCCGCGGACGGTGTGGTGCGCTTCGCGGGCTTCGTGGTCGATCGGCCGGTGCTGTCGATCGACCACGGCGGAGGCGTGATCTCGAGCTACGAGCCCGTCGAGGCCTCGCTACGAGCGGGCGACCGCGTGCGCCGAGGCGAGGTGGTGGGGTGGCTGCTCTCCGGCCACTGCACGACGCCCTGCCTGCACCTCGGGGCGCGTCTCGACGGCGCCTACGTGTCACCGCTGCTCTTCCTCGGGGGCCAGCCGCGCGCGGTGCTGCTGCCGCCCTGATCCATACTGGGCGCATGGACCTGTTCGGACTGGGCTTCGGCGCCTTCGGCGCGCTGTTCATCGTGATGCTCGTGCTCGGCGGCCTCTTCTTCGCGGCGGTCGTCGCCTTCATGGTGGTCGCGATCGTGCGGAACGCAGCGAAGGCGAAGGAGCTGGGTCACGACCCGCTGACAATGGAGACCGAGCTCGCCGCACGGGCGATCGACTCGCAGCTGCTGACCCCCGAGCGCACACTCGAGGAGCGTCTGGCCGAGCTCCAGGACCTGCACGCGCGCGGCGTGATCGCCGACGACGAGTACGCGGCGGCGCGCGCCCAGGCGCTCGCACGCGGCTGAGCCGCCGGCCGCCGCGTGCGGGCGACTCAGGCGCGCGGGTGCGCGAGACGGTAGCTCTCGCGCAGCCGTTCGGCGGAGACGTGGGTGTAGAGCTGGGTGGTGGCGAGGCTCGCGTGACCGAGCAGCTCCTGCACGATACGGAGGTCGGCGCCGCCGTCGAGCAGATGCGTCGCCGCGGTGTGCCGCAGGGTGTGCGGTCCCGCAGGGCCCGAACCGGGGAGCTCGTGCAGCTCGCGCGCGACGAGCTCGTAGACGGCGCGGGTGCTGATCCGCCCGCCGCGCACGCCGAGCAGCAACGCGTCCCCCGAGGCGTCGCCCGCGAGTGCCGGGCGCCCGCGCGTCAGGTAGCCGTCGAGCGCCCGCGCGGCGGGGCCGCCGTAGGGCACGACGCGCTCCTTGGCCCCCTTGCCGAGCACGCGCACCGTACGGGAGGCGGGGTCGACGTCGACGCGGTCGAGGCCGGTGAGCTCGCTCACGCGCAGAGCCGACGCGTAGAGCAGCTCCACGATGGCGAGGTCGCGGAGGGCCACGGGATCGTCGTCGGCCGACTCCCGCGTGAGACGCGCGAGCATCGCATCCATCTGGGCCCGCGTGAGCGTGCGCGGCAGACGCCGCCCCGCGCGCGGTGTGCGGAGCCGGAGGCCCGGGTCGTTCGACGCGATCCCGCTGCGGGCCAGCCACGCGGTGAATGAGCGCGCGGAGGCGACCTTGCGTCCGAGGGTCGAGGCCGCGAGGCCGGCCTGGCTGCCGCGCCACAGCCAGTCGCGCAGCGTCTCGAGGTCGAGGGCGGATGCGTCGCTCTCGCCGAGGGCGAGGGCGAATGCCGCGAGGTCGGCGAGATCGCCGCGGTAGGCACGGACGGTGTGCGCCGAGTAGCCGCGCTCGAGCGTCAGCTCCGCGAGGTAGGCCTCGATGGCATCCGGCAGCTCCATCCCCTCATGCTGGCACCGGCCGCGTGAATGCGGCCCGTGGCGCGCGGCGCCCGCGGCGCGAACCGAGGAGGCGGGTGGCCGGCGTCAGCCGCCCGCGGAGCGCAGGTGCTCCTCGAGGTTGAAGGTGGAGCGCTTGTTCGAGAACGCCTCGCGGCGCTCCTCGGGGCTCATCGCGGCGAGCGCGTCGAGGAAGGCGCCCGAGAAGCCCGCGACCCGCGGAGCGTCGCCGAGCGGAACGATCGAGTGCACCACCTGGTCGTCGTAGACGTGCACGAGGTTGAAGGTCTGGCCGCCGTCGACGCCCGCGAGCGTGCCGGGCTCGGCGCTGGCGTCGATCGTGTAGCAGGTGGCCGCCGCGACGGAGACGGGGATGCCGGCGAAGGTGCCGGTGGTCGAGTAGTGCAGGTGCCCGGCGAGGATCGCCCGCACGTCGGTGCCGCGCAGCACCTCGGCGAGCTCGGCCTGGTGGTCGAGCTCGAGGATCGCCATGAGCTCGATGGGGCTGGGCAGCGGCGGATGGTGCAGCGCGAGCAGGGTGCCGTGCGGGGCGGGCGTGGCGAGCTCGGCTCGCAGCCAGTCGAGCTGGGCGGCTTCCAGGTCGCCGTGATGGTAGCCGGGCACCGTCGAGTCGAGGGCGATGATGCGCAGGCCGTCGATGTCGTAGACGCGATCCTGGGTGGCGGTGGTGGCCTCCTCGCCGAGGAGGATCGAGGCGAAGGGCTCGCGCTCGTCGTGGTTGCCCATGACCCACACGAGGCGCGACCCCATCCGCTCCGCCGCAGGCTCGACGAGCCGCTTGAGCCGCTCGTAGGCGTCGGGCTCGCCGAGGTCGGTGAGGTCGCCGGTGACGACGATCGCCTCCGGACGGATGCCGCTGCGCTCGAGCTGCTCCAGGGCGCGGGCGGCCTTCGTGTCGACGTCGACGGCACCGTAGAGCGGGCGACCCCCGCCCAGCAGGTGGGTGTCGCTGAGGTGGGCGATCACGTGCGCGGGCGGGGCGTGCTGTCCGAGCTGCACCATGCTGCGAGCGTAGCGTCCGCCTCCGGCCGCGAGCCGTCCGGCGCCCCTACCCCGCGCGATCGGCCGCCGCACCCCGCACCCATCCCCCGGCACGCTCGGCCGCGAGTCCCTCGAGGGCGAGCAGCCCGAGCTCGGACCTCACCCGATCGACGGCGAGCCCCGAGAGCGCCGCGAGACTCTCGACGTTGCGCGCGCTTCTCGGGGCGAGCGCGTCGAGGAGACGGACGCGGATGCCGGCCGGATCGGCGCGGGCGGCGGGCGGATGCGGCGCTCCGTCGGGAGCACGATCGGCCGACACCCCCGGCGTCTCGTCCGACCGCGCGAGCGCGTCGAGCGGCGCGAGCTCCGCGATCTGCTCCGCGCCCGTCACGCACACGGCGTCGAACTCGCGCAGCAGCCGGTGGCAGCCCGCGGAGGAGGAGCTCGTCACGGGGCCGGGCACCGCGCCGAGCGGCCGCCCGAGTGCAGCCGCGTGCCCCGCGGTGTTGAGCGAGCCGGAGCGCGCGCCCGCCTCGACGACCACCGTGGCGAGCGACGCCGCGGCGATGAGCCGGTTGCGCTGCAGGAAGCGCCACTTGGTGGGCGGCACACCGCACGGCACCTCCGAGAGGACGGCTCCCGAGCCCGCGATGCGCTCGAGGAGCGCGTCGTGCCCCGAGGGGTAGAAGCGGTCGAGCCCGCCCGCGAGGAAGGCGATCGTGGTCGCTCGGCTCGCGAGCGCCGAACGGTGGGCCGCACCGTCGATGCCGTAGGCCGCACCGGAGACGATCGCATAGCCGCGGTCGGCGAGCCCGGCGGCGAGCTCGATCGCCACGTGCTCGCCGTAGCCGGTGGCCGCCCGCGCCCCCACGATCGCGAGTCCGCTCCCGAGCGCGGGGAGCGCCGCGCGCTGCCCGCGCACCCAGAGGGCGATCGGAGCGTGCTCGCCGAGGTCGTCGAGGCCGCTCGGCCAATCCGGGTCGCCCGGCACGACGATCCCCATCCCGAACCGCGCCGCCTGCCGCAGAGCGCGCAGCGCATCCTGCTTCGAGATCCGGGGTGTCCACCGCGCGACGGCCTCGGACAGCTCGGCCGGGGGCAGCTCGATGTCGGCCTCCGCGAGCTCGTGCCGCAGGATGCCGCCCTCGCGGTCGTCGAGGAGGGCGCCGAGCGCGCGCTCGGCTCCCAGGCCCGCCACGACGAGTCCCGCGATCCGGTCGCCCGGCTCGGCGATGCCCGTCCAGCTCGCGCGGGCGAACCTCTCGGCGACCGCGTCGCGATCGTGTGCGGGGTCGGTCAGCGGGCGGACGAGCGACGCGACGGTCGACTCCGCGATGCCGAGGATGCTCATGCTGCGGCCTTCCGGAGGTAGAGGGCTCGACCGATCTGGTCGAGGCCCGGGCGATCGACGCCGTCGAGGTCGGCGAGGGTCCAGGCCAGGCGGAGCACGCGGTCGTAGCCGCGCATCGTGAGCGCCCCGCGCTCGAGGGCACGGTCGAGCGTCGCGGTCGCGCCGGATGTCGGGGCGCCATCCCGCCGCAGCCAGCTGCCCGGCGCATGGGCGTTGAGGCGCCACGGCGTCGCCGCGAGCCTCCGGGCCGCGCGCTCGCGCGCCTCGACGACGCGCACGCGGGCGGTGGCGCTCGAGACGACCGCCCCATCCGCGCCCAGCCGCAGCTGCGCGGCCGTCACCCGCGGAACGTCGAGCCGGATGTCGACCCGGTCGAGCAGCGGACCGGAGAGCCGCGCGAGGTAGCGGCGGCGGGCGAACGGCGTGCAGCCGCACTCGGCATCGCGCACCCCCGCGTTGCCGCACGGGCACGGGTTCGCGGCGAGCACGAGCTGGAACCGGGCAGGGAAGCTCGCCGCCGCAGCCGCCCGGGAGATCGTGATGACGCCCGACTCGAGCGGCTGCCGCAGGCAGTCGAGCGCCGAGGGCGCGAACTCCGGCGCCTCGTCGAGGAAGAGGATCCCGTGCGCCGCCCGCGCCGCCGCGCCCGGACGGATGACCCCGCTGCCGCCACCCACGATCGCCGCGGGCGAGGCCGAGTGATGCGGCGCCTCGAGGGGCGGACGGATCGCGAGCGAACGTCCGACGGGGAGGCCCGCGAGCGAGCGGATCGAGCTCACCTCGATCGCCGCGCGCTCGTCGAGGTCGGGCAGGATGCCGGGCAGCCGCGAGGCGATCATCGTCTTGCCCGCGCCCGGCGGTCCGAGCAGGAACATGTGGTGGCCGCCCGCCGCCGCGACCTGCACGGCCTCGACCGCATCCCGGTTGCCGACGACCTCGGCGAGGTCGCCCGGATCGGGGTCGGCCGCGAGGACCGCGGTCGGCAACAGCGGCTCCACCTCGACCGGCTCGAGCTCCGCCCCGTGCCAGATCGCTGCGGCACGCAGGCTGGCGACCGGCACCACGCGCATGCCCGGCACGAGAGCGGCCTCGTCGGCGCTGCCCGCGGGCACGAGCACGGTGTCGAAGCCCGCACGCTCGGCCGCGAGCACCATGGGCAGGATGCCGCGGGCGGGGCGCAGCCGCCCGTCGAGCCCGAGCTCGCCGAGGTGCACCACGCCGGCGACCGACGCGGGCTCGACGCCGCCCTCCGCCGCGAGCAGCGCCATCGCGATGCCGAGGTCGAAGGCCGATCCGGTCTTCGGCAGCGAGGCGGGCGACAGACCCACGGTGACCCGGCATCCCGGGAACTCGAAGCCGCTGTTGCCCACAGCCGAGCGCACGCGTGCCTTCGCCTCCCCGAGGGCCGCATCCGGCAGCCCGACGAGCACGAAGGCGGGCAGCCCGCTCGCGGTGTCGGCCTCGATCTCGACGGGCGAGCCGTCGAGCCCGAGCAGGGCGACGGCATGTGCCCGGCCGACGCCCATCAGAACACCCCCACGAGGTGCTCGACCGTGGCGATCGCGCCGCGCGGCGCGAGCACGGCGACCGCGTCGATGCGCACCCGGCCGCGCTCATCCGGATGCGCCGCGCACCACAGACCCGCGAGCCGCCGCAGACGTGCGAGCTTCACCGGCGTGATCGCCTCGAAGGGATGCCCGAACGCGGTGGAGCTGCGGGTCTTCACCTCGACGAAGACGAGCGCGACGCCGTCGCGCATCACGAGGTCGATCTCGCCGTGCCGGCAGCGCCAGTTGCGGTCGATCGTGCGGTAGCCGCGCGAGGTCAGGTGCTGCTCGGCGAGCCGCTCGCCGCGCCGTCCGAGGTCGTCTTTCGCCGCCATGCGGGAGAGCCTGGCGGGACGGCGTCGGGCGCGGAGTCCGCGCACACCGAATCGGGGACGGCGAACGGATGCCGTCTATGGGGAGGAGCGGCGTCCGGGCACCCCCCGATGCCGCGGGGCCTCAGGTGCGCTGCTCGCCGTCGAGGTACGCCCAGCGCCCCTCGGCCCGCACGAAGCGCGAGCGCTCGTGCAGCAGCCCGGCGCCCTCCGGCCCGCGGTACGAGGCGCGGAACTCCACGACGCCCTCCGCGTCATCCGGCCCGCCCGCCACCGTGTCGACGATCTGCAGGCGGCGCCACACGACATCCGGCTCCAGGATCAGCTCGCGGGGCCGGGTCGAGGGATGCCAGCTCGCCAGCAGGTACGCCGCGTCGCCCCGCGCGAAGGCGCTGAACCGCGAGCGCATGAGCGCCTCGGCCGTGGGAGCCGGCTCCCCCGCGTGCAAGGGCCCGCAGCACGCCGCGTAGGCGCGGCCGGAGCCGCACGGGCACGCGGGCGTCATCGCCGCATCCGCGCTCACTCGTCGAGCGCGAGCTCCTTCGGGAGCTCGAGATCCTTGTCGCCGCGCACCTCGACGTTGACGTCCTTGAAGGTGAGCACGCGCACGCTCTTCACGAAGCGGTCGGAGCGGTAGACGTCCCACACCCACACGTCGTTCATGGTGAGCTCGAAGTAGAAGTCGTGCTCGGTGTCGTGGCGCTCGAGCGTCACCTCGTTGGCGAGGTAGAAGCGGCGCTCCGTCTCGATCACGTACTTGAACTGGCCCACCACGTCGCGGTACTCGCGATACAGCGCCAGCTCGACCTCGCGGTCGTAGTCGTCGAACTCGTCCTCGTCCATCGTTGCGAGTCTAGTTGGGGTCTCGACACGCCGCTTCGCGGCTACTCGACCAGCGGGAGGTCGACTAGCGGGGAGGTCAGAAGAGGGCGGGCTGCTTGAGCCAGCTCCAGCGGTGCAGCACGCTCGCGCCGAGCCGCGCGATCGCGTCGTAGTGCGCCGTCGAGGCGTAGCCCTTGTTGCTCGCCCACTCGTAGCCCGGGTGCACGCCGTCGGCCTCGATCATCAGCCGGTCGCGGTGCACCTTGGCGAGCACGGATGCCGCGGCCACGGTGGCGCAGTCGCGGTCGGCCTTCACGCGGGTCATGACGCGCGGACGCGACGACTCCGGCCAGTCCGCCAGCGCGGGCGTCAGCCAGTCGTGCGAGCCGTCGAGCACCACGATCGCCGTCTCGACCGGCACCGCCTGCAGGATGAGCTGCTCGAGCGCGCGGACGGCCGCGAGCCCCAGCCCCGGCACGATGCCGAGCGCGTCGACCTCCGCGTTGTCGGCCAGGCCCACCGCGGAGTGCGGTGCCCAGCCGAGCACCTCCGGATGCAGCTGCTCGCGACGCTGCTCGGACAGCAGCTTCGAGTCGCGCAGCCCCTGCGGCATCCGGCGCACGTCGGGCAGGAACACCCCGAGCCCGACCGCGACCGGACCCGCGATCGCGCCGCGGCCCACCTCGTCGCAGCCGATGACGAGGGTGGCGCCCTCGCGGAAGAGCTGCCGCTCGAACCGCAGGGTCGGATCGGCGACCGTCATCCGCCCGAGGTCTCGGTCTGCTGCGGCTCGGGGGTCGTGTCGGTGCCGTCGTCGACCCCAGCGAAGACGAGCGGGTAGTTGTCGAGCCAGGTCCAGCGGTCGATCGGCCACGAGATGAGGATGGCGCGCCCCACGACGTCGCTGATCGGCACGAAGCCGTTGCCCGGCTTGTCGCGGTTGTAGCGCGAGTCGCGCGAGTTGTAGCGATTGTCGCCCATGACCCACAACGAGCCCTCGGGGACCGTCACGTCGAAGTCGCTCTCCGACACCCGCGTCGCGCCGGGCCGCAGCAGCACGTAGGGCGACTCGTCGAGCGCCACGCCGTTCACCGTCATCTGCCCGAAGTCGTTGCAGCACGCCACCCGATCGCCGGGCAGCCCGATCACGCGCTTGATGAGATGGTCGCCCGAGTCGGGGGCCGTGAGGCCCACGAGCGAGCCGAGCCACTCGAAGAAGCCCGCCACCGGGTTCTGCTCCGGCTTCGGCTTCGGCTCGAGCCAGCCGCCCGGGTCCTTGAACACGATCACATCGCCGTGCTGGATCGGCATGAGGCCGGGCTCGAGCTGGTTCACGATGATCCGGTCGTTCACGTGGAGGGTGTCCTCCATCGACTCCGACGGGATGTAGAACGAGCGGATGAGGAACGTCTTGATGAGGAAGGAGATGACGATCGCCGCGAGCACGATGACGGCGACGTCGCGCAGGAACAGCAGGAAGCCGCGCTTGCGGGGGGCGGCATCCGTCACGGTCTCGGCACCGGCATCCGCTGCCTCGCTGCCCGGCTCGTGACCCTGCTCGCTCATCCGCTCCCCTGACATCCCTGCCAGCATAGGTGGCCCGCGAGCGCGCGGGCGCATCCACACCGGGAGAACGACGGAGCCCGGCCCCGCGGGTGCGGGAGCCGGGCTCGGAGTCGTGGCGCGAGAGTCTCAGACGTCGCGGCGCTCCTTGATCTTGGCCTTCTTGCCGCGGAGGTCGCGCAGGTAGTAGAGCTTGGCGCGACGCACGTCGCCGCGGGTGACGATCTCGATGTGGTCGATCACGGGCGAGTGCACCGGGAAGGTGCGCTCGACGCCCACCTGGAAGCTGACCTTGCGCACCGTGAAGGTCTCGCGCACGCCCTCGCCGGAACGGGCGATCACGACGCCCTGGAAGACCTGGATACGCGAGCGGCTGCCCTCGATGATGTTGACGTGCACCTTGACGGTGTCGCCGGCGCGGAACTCGGGGATGTCGGAACGCAGCGAGGCGGCGTCGACGTCGTCGAGGATGTGCATGGAGTTTTCGCTCTCTGCGCCCGCCACAGGTCGAACGCGGGATTCAGGGAAGGATGCGCGCTTCGAACTCGCGATGGCCCCCCTGTGGCAGGGCCGTGCGGAAGCACAAGGAGCAATTCTGCCATACCCGGATGCCGTGCCGCGACCGGCGCGGACCGCGGGCTGCGGCGTCAGGCGTCAGGCCGACGGCGCCGCCTCGTCCCAGCGCCCCTCCGGCGTGCGGCAGGTCTCGCGGAACACGAACTGCGACGGCAGCCGCCGCTCGTGGCTCGTCCAGTCGATCGCGGGGCGCCTGTCCGACTCCGGCAGGTAGCCGAGCCGGTACACCGCCATGAGCTCGAGCTCGTCGGGCACCGCGAGGAGGCGCACGATCCGGTCCCAGGCTCCCGGCACCTCCATCGGGAAGGAGATGAACTGGATGCCCATGCCGAGCGCCGTCGTCGCGAGCCACACGTTCTCCATGGCGGCGCCCATCGAGAACACCGAGTAGAACGACGAGAGCTCGCCCGGCCGGTACTCGGCGCGGTCGAGCATGACGCCGAGCAGCAGCGGGGCGCCCGCCACGAGCTTGCGGTTCTCCTCGCCGAGCAGCTGGGGCACGCGCATGGTGTTCATGAGCTTCTGGCCGCGCGGGGTGAACACCTGGTTCGTGAACGGCCGCAGCGGCGCCGGAAGCTTGTCGAACAGCATCCCGCTGCGCTCGCGCGCCATCTCCTCCCGGCTGAAGCGGAAGTAGGGCTTGTAGCGCTCGAAGAAGGTGCCGTTCGACATCGCCGTCGTCATCGACTCGCCGCTGATGCGGGCGATTTCCTCGATCGTGGCGCGCTCCTCCACGAGCACGAAGCGCCACGGCTGGCTGTTGAGCTGGGAAGGCGCACGGCTCGCGACCTCCATGAGGAGGCGCTGGTGCTCCTCCGACACCGGATCGGGCGCGAGCGGCCCGTTGGTCGTCTTGCGACGCCGCACCACCTCGAGGAAATCCATCAGCGTGCTCCCTTCCTCCGACGCGCCCGGCGCCGGCGGCGCGGGCTCCAGGCCACGACGAGCGCGGCGATCGTGAACGGCGTACCCGCGGCGGCGAGCGCCGGATGCCGCCACCCCCGCGTGCCCGCGAACGGGATGAGGGCGAGCGGCAGGAGAGCGGGGACCGCGATGGCACCGCGCCGCCCCCGCTCGGCGACGAGGGCCGTCGCGGAGGCGGCGGCCGTGGCGGTCGTGCTCACGTAGAGCGCGTGATGCACCCAGTGCGCGCGCCCGGTGCGCAGTCGGCCGGTGGCCACCCCGATGCCGAGCGCGCAGCTCGCGGCGTAGGAGCACGCGGCGAGGGTCGCGAGGGCGCGGGCCGCGGTCATCCGTCCCGCCCCTCTCCCGGTGCCGGCGCGGATGCGGGGGCGGGGTCGAGCGTCAGCAGCACGCGGAAGGGGCGCGCAGCCTCGACCCGCCATCCGGGAGGCGCCGCCGCGCGCAGCTCCGCGACCGTGTAGCTGCGGCGGATCGACGCGCACCCGTCGCCGTACAGGAAGCTGCCGGCCGCGATCGGCCACACGGCGGCGGTGTAGAGCGCGAGGGCGGCGGGCGAGCGCCGGATGTCGTTGTGCAGCGCCCGCGGCGCGAGCCGCGCACACGCCGCGAGGAAGCCCGGCAGCTCGTCGAGGTGGTGGAGCACGTGGTTCGAGACCACGAGGTCGAAGCGCGCGCCCTCGTCCACGAGCTGCTCCGCCGAGGCGCGCCGCAGGGCGACGCCCGGATGCGGGGCTGCCGACGCGAAGGCGTGCGCGCGTTCGTCGGGGTCCGCGGCGGTCACCTCGAGCCGGAGGCCGTCGCGGCGCGCACGGTCCGCGAGCGCCCGGGCGACATCCGCCCCGCCCGAGCCGATGTCGAGCAGCGCGAACGGCCGCGACGGCGACAGCAGCGGACGGATGCGATGCCGGTACAGCAGGCGCCACCCGGCCACGAGGCGGTTGACCAGCCGGAAGCGGCGGTAGGTGTTCTCGAGGAGGCGCGGATCGCATGCCGGGTCGTCCATCGCCTCGAGGATGCCCGTCGCACGGGTGCGCAGACCGCTCACCGTGCGACCCCCGCGGGCCGCTCGACGCGCATCCGCGCCGCCTCGAGCGTGAGCCCCGGCCCGAAGGCCATCGCGCACGCGACCCCCTCCGCCTGCTCCTCGAGCAGCCGCCGCAGCACGAAGAGGATCGTCGGGCTCGACATGTTGCCGTGGCGCGCGAGCACGGCGCGGGAGTGGCGCATGGCCTGCTCGGGGAGGCCGAGGGCGTCGCGCACGTGGTCGACGATGCTGCGCCCGCCGGGGTGCACCGCCCAGCCGTCCACGGCATCCGCCCCCTCGGGCAGCAGGGGCGCGAGGGCCGCGCGGATGCCGTGCCCGATATGGGCGGGAACCCGGCTCGAGAGCCGCATCACGAAGCCGGCGTCGCCGATCGTCCAGGTCATCTCGTCGACCGTGTCGGGGAGCAGGCCCGTGAGGAAGCCGTCGAGCGCGAGCGCCGGACGCGCGGGGTCGCGCGAGGAGACCACCGCAGCCGCCGCGCCGTCGCCGAAGAGCGACATCGCCACGATCTGCTCCGGATCGTCGGAGGCCCCCAGGTGCACGGTGCAGAGCTCGACGCACACCACGAGCACGACGGCCGACGGATCGGCGCGGCAGAACGCGTCGGCGGCGCGCAGGGCGGGGAAGGCGCCGCTGCATCCCATGAA
Source organism: Protaetiibacter sp. (assembly GCA_030150265.1). Lineage (GTDB taxonomy): Bacteria > Actinomycetota > Actinomycetes > Actinomycetales > Microbacteriaceae > Homoserinibacter. Next base: position 163,386 of record JASLGG010000025.1, on the reverse strand, counting down.
CCCGATGTGGAGGCGGGCCGTGCCGGGGTCCATGCCGAGCGCGCGGACGATCGCGAGGTCGGGACCGGGTGAGACGAAGCCCGTGCACGAGACGGTCACCAGGTGGGTGACCTCCGCGGGCCCCATCCCCGCGGCCACGAGGGCACGACCCGCGGCCTCGGCGGCGAGAGCGGGCGCGTGCCGCGCGTAGAGAGCGTTGCGCTCGCCCGTCGTGGCGGGGCGGATCACGCCGCCCGGCCCCACGAGCGGGGAGTCGTCGTCCCCGACGAGGGCGTCGACCACCGTGCGACGCTCCTCGATGCCCGAGGCGTCGAACGCGGCCGCCACGAGCCGCGAGGCGAGCCGCGAGCGGCCCGGCTGACGGAGCAGGATGTCGCGCGCGCGATCCTGCGGCAGCGCCGCCTCGGGCACCGCCGTCTCGATCGCCAGGATGCGTGACGTCACCGCGCGCGCCGTCAGTGCGGCGCATCACCCCGCTGCGGAGGGGTGACGTCGTGGGAGGTCACCACGATGACCTCGCCGATGTCGAGGGGCTCCGGACGCGGCACCGAGGCCCGCGCGCCGCGCGTCGTGGCATCCACGTCGTCCATGACCGCCTGGAAGCGGCGGCGCCCCTCGCGCACGAGCTCCCACACGGCGAACCAGAAGGCGGCGATCACGAGCACGGCCGCCGCGGCGACGATCGCCGGATGCGCCACGAACCCCGCCGCGATCAGCACCCCCCACAGCACGGCGAGCACCACCGCATCCCACGTCGAGACCGCCGCATCCGGACGCACCCCCGGCCGCCACACCAGGAGACCGCCGATGAGCAGCAGCATCACGAACAGCACCGGGCACACGATGAGGTAGCCGACGATGTCCCAGCCGATGCCGTCGAGCAGGATGCCGCGTCCGACGAGCACCCACACGGGCAGCAGCAGCGCCATCGGGAAGAGCATGCGGTACACCACGCGACGCACGACCATCGCCCAAGGCTACGCTCGACGGGTGATAGAACTCCGGACGCCCGCTGAGATCGAGCAGATGAAGGCCGCCGGCCGCTTCGTGGCGAGCGTGCTGGAGGCCACCCGCGACGCCGCCGACGTGGGCGTCAACCTGCTCGACCTCGACCGGCTCGCGCACGACATGATCCGCTCGGCCGGGGCCGAGAGCTGCTACATCGACTACCACCCCTCCTTCGGCGCCTCTCCGTTCGGCAAGGTCATCTGCACCTCGGTCAACGACGCGGTGCTGCACGGGCTGCCGCACGACTACCGCCTGCGCGACGGCGACCTGCTCTCGCTCGACTTCGCGGCGTCCGTCGACGGATGGGTGGCCGACTCGGCGCTCTCGCTCGTCGTGGGCGAGGCGGACCCGGCCGACCTCGAGCTCATCGCGACGGCCGAGCGTGCGCTCGAGGCGGGCATCCGGGCGGCGACCGTCGGCAACCGGATCGGCGACATCTCGGCCGAGATCGGCGACGTGGCGCACGCATCCGGGCTCTCGGTGAACCTCGACTTCGGCGGGCACGGCGTGGGGCACACGATGCACGGCGACCCGCACATCGCCAACGACGGGCGCCGCAAGCGCGGCCTGCCGCTGCGGGCGGGGCTCGTGGTGGCGATCGAGCCGTGGTTCATGCAGGGCACCGACGAGATCTACACCGACCCCGACGGCTGGACCCTGCGCTCCCGCGACGGCTCGCGCGGCGCCCACGCCGAGCACACGGTCGCGATCACCGACGACGGCCCCCTCGTGCTCACGGCCCGCTCCCACTGACTCCCGCCGCGGGGCCGCTCACTCCCCGAGGAGCTCGGGACGGATGCGGCGAGTGCGCTCGATCTGCTGCTCGCGGCGCCAGGCGGCGATCGCGGCGTGGTTGCCCGAGAGCAGCACCGGCGGCGTCTCGAGCCCGCGCCACACCGCGGGCTTCGTGTAGCTCGGATACTCGAGCAGCCCGTCCTCGTGGCTCTCCTCGACGAGCGACTCGGGATTCCCGACCATGCCCGGCACGAGGCGTCCGGTGGCCTCGATGATCGCCATCACGGCGACCTCTCCCCCGTTGAGCACGTAGTCGCCGAGGCTGAGCTCGCGGACCGCCGCCACCTCCGGCCGCGTCGCGGTGTGCGCGACGACGCGCTGGTCGATGCCCTCGTAGCGGCCGCAGCAGAACACGAGGTGCGGTGCGGCGGCGAGCTCGCGGGCGATCGGCTGACGGAAGAGCTCGCCGGCGGGCGTGGGGAAGACCACCACCGCATCCGCTGCGCCGTCGAGCACCGCGTCGAGCGCCTCGCCCCACGGCTCGGGCCTCATGACCATGCCGGCTCCGCCGCCCGCGGGCGTGTCGTCGACCGTGCGGTGCCGGTCGTGGGTGAAGTCCCGCAGGTCGTGCACCCGGATGTCGATGAGACCGGATGCGCGCGCCTTGCCGAGCAGCGACACGTCGAGCACCGAGAAGAACTCGGGGAAGATGGTGACGACGTCGATGCGCATCCGTCGAGCGTACCGGCGCCCGCTGACCGCTCGGCGTCGGCCGGCGCGGGCGGAGCACGTGGCAGACGGCGGGAGCAGTTGCCCCCGCCGTGTGCCGGTTGTGCCGCCCGTGCTTGCGGTTGCTCCCGCCGATAGTGCGGTTGCTCCCGCCGAGTGGGCTACTCGGAGGCGGGGGGCTCGGAGGCGGAGGGCTCGGAGGTGAGGTCGTCGGCGGGGAGGTCCTCGAAGAGACCCGCGGGGGGCGTCAGCACGACGGTGCCCGCGGCGATGTCGACCGTCGGCACGATCGCCGAGACGAAGGGCACGAGCACCTCGCGATCGCCCGCCTTGACGACCAGCAGATCCTGCGCCGGCAGGTGCTCGACGCGCACCACCTCTCCGACCTCGGTGCCGTCGCGCAGCGCCCGGAGGCCGACGAGCTGATGGTCGTACCAGGCGTCCGGCTCCTGCTCCGCCGCGATGTCCGCGTCGATCCACAGGATCGCCTTGACGAGCGTCTCGGCGACGGTGCGATCGGTCACGCCCTCGAAGAAGGCGACCGGATGCCCGTTGTACCAGCGCAGCTCGGCGAGCTCGATGCTCTTGCCGTGCCACGGAGACTCGTTCGGCACCTGCAACGAGAACGAGGCACCGGGGAGGAAGCGCTTCTCGGGGGCGTCGGTGTAGAGCTCGAGCTTGAGCGCGCCCTTGAGCCCGTGCGCCTTGAGGAGCCGCCCGACGCGCAGCTGGGTGGTGCCGGGGCGCTTGGCCCCGCTCACGCCGCGTCGGTGTCGACGACGTCGACGCGCACGCGGCGGCCGTCGGCGAGCGCGGTCACGAGGGCGCGGAGCGCCTTCGCGGTGCGTCCCGAGCGGCCGATGACGCGGCCGAGGTCCTCGGGGTGCACCCGCACCTCGAGGACCTCGCCGCGCGCGGTGCTCGACGAATCCACCTGGACCTCGTCGGGGTGATCGACGATCCCCTTCACGAGGTGCTCGAGGGCGGATGCGAGCACGGCGTTACTCCTTGTCGGCGTCGGCCGGGGCCTCGGCGGCCTCCTCAGCCTCGACGGCCTCGACGGCGAGCTCGGCGGCGTCGGCGGCAGCGGTGTCCGCATCCTCCGTCACGACCTCGGCGGCCTCGTCGTCACCGGTCGCCGCGGCGGCGTCCTCGTCGGCGGCCTTCGCGGGCGCCGGCTTCTCGGCCTTGGGCTTGAGCACGGGCTTCTTCTTCTCGTCGACCGAGAACGCGACCGGCGCCTCCTTGGTCTTGATGGTGCTCTTGGCACCCTTCTCGCCCTTGAAGGTGCCCCAGTCGCCCGAGAGCTTGAGGAGCGCGAGCACCTGCTCGGTGGGCTGGGCGCCGACCGAGAGCCAGTACTGGGCGCGCTCCGAGTCGATCTCGATGAACGAGGGCTCCTCGGTGGGGTGGTACTTGCCGATCTCCTCGATCACACGACCGTCGCGCTTGGTGCGCGAGTCGGCGACGACGATGCGGTAGTACGGGGCACGGATCTTGCCGAGCCGCTTGAGGCGGATCTTGACAGCCACAATTCTCCTGAAAGGTGTGTTGGGGTCGAACTGCTCCCGTGCGCGTGGGGGCACACTCCGGCAGAAAGCTCTGATGAGGGGAACCGTCGCGCCTGATAGAGGGTCGGGCGGCGAGGCTCCAGCGTCCTATTCTGACACGTCCGCGGGGCTCGTGCTACTCGGCCCCCATCCGCGCCGCGGTCATCCCCCGAGGAAGGAGGCGCGCCAGGCGAGCAGTCGCTCGAGCGGCCCCAGATCGTAGTCGGGACCGGATGCCGGCACCTCGAACAGCCGCACCCCGAGCGCGTGCTGCCGCTCGAGCACCGCCGGGGTGAGCGAGGCCGCGTCGCGCGCCGAGACCCCGGTCGAGATCTCGATCTCGGAACGGTCCCGGCCGACCGCGGCGCAGTGCTCGTCGAGGATCCCGAGCTTGCGCTCGAGCGTCTCGGGGTCGGCGAACGAGTGCCAGATGTCGGCGTGCTCGGCGACGATCCGCAGCGTCTTCCGCTCGCCCCCGCCTCCGATGAGGATCGGGATGCGGCGGGTCGGCGCCGGGTTCAGCCTCTCCCAGCGGGCCCGGATGCGCGGCAAGTCCCGCGCGAGCGCGTCGAGCCGCGCGCCGGCGGTGCCGAAGTCGTAGCCGTACTCCGCGTAGTCGCGCTCGAACCATCCGGAGCCCGTGCCGAAGATGAACCGGCCCGTGCCGCCCTTCGCCGAGATGTGGTCGATCGTGCGGGCCATGTCGGCCTGCAGGTCGGGGTTGCGATACGAGTTGCAGTTCACGAGCGGGCCGAACTCGATGCGCGAGGTGCTCTCGGCGATGGCGGCGAGCATCGTCCAGGCCTCGTAGTGCAGGCCGTCGGGGTCGCCGGTGAGCGGGAAGAAGTGGTCCCAGTTGAAGACGATGTCGACGCCGAGGTCCTCGACGCGACGCACCGTGTCGCGGATCAGCTCGTAGCGCGCGTGCTGCGGGGCGAGCTGGACGGCGATGCGGATGGGGCGCTCAGGCCCCATCACCGGCGCCCGAGCATCTTCTGCAGCGCGGCGAGCTCCTCCTCGGTGGGCGCGCCCTTCGGCGCACCGCCGCCGAGGCCGAAGCCCGAGCCGCCGCCCGACGGCGCACCCGGCTTGATGCCCTGCGCGATGGCCGCGTTCTCGGCGGCGCGCTTCGCGGGGTTGCCGGAGCGCGATCCGCCCTTGCCCTTCTTCTTGGCCGCCGCCTTCTTGGCGCCGCCATGCATGCCGGGGATCGGGCCCATGCCGGGGACCTGCGGAACGCCGCCCTTGGCGACGGTCTTCATCATCTTCGCCGCCTGCTCGAAGCGCGCGACGAGCTGGTTGACGTCGGTGACCGTCATGCCGGAGCCCTTCGCGATCCGGAGTCGGCGCGAGCCGTTCAGCAGCTTGGTGTTCTGCCGCTCGGCCGGGGTCATCGACTGGATGATCGCCTCGGTGCGCACGAGCTCGCGCTCGTCGAAGTTCTCGAGCTGGTCCTTCATGCCGCGGGCGCCGGGAAGCATCCCGAGCATCCCCTTCAGCGAGCCCATCTTCTTGAGCTGCTGCATCTGGCCGAGGAAGTCGTCGAGCGTGAAGCTGTCGGTGCGGAACTTCTCCGCGACCTTGAGCGCCTCCTCCTCGTCGAACGCCGACTGCGCCTGCTCGATGAGGGTCAGGATGTCGCCGAGGTCGAGGATCCGCGAGGCCATGCGGTCGGGGTGGAACGGCTCGAAGTCGTCGAGCCCCTCGCCCGTGGACGCGAAGATGATCGGGCGTCCGGTGACCGAGGTCACCGAGAGCGCCGCGCCGCCGCGGGAGTCGCCGTCGAGCTTGGTGAGCACGACGCCCGTGAAGTCGACGCCCTCCTGGAAGGCGCGCGCCGTGTTGACGGCGTCCTGACCGGTGAGCGAGTCGATGACGAAGAGCACCTCGTCGGGGTCGACCGCCTTCCGGATGTCGGAGGCCTGCTTCATGAGCTCGGCGTCGATGCCGAGGCGTCCGGCGGTGTCGACGATGACGACGTCGTGCTGCCGGCGCTCGGCCTCCTTCACGCCCTCCTTGGCGACCTTCACGGGGTTGCCGACGCCGTTGCCCGGCTCCGGCGCGAAGACCGGCACCCCGGCCTGCTCGCCCACCACCTGCAGCTGGGTGACGGCGTTCGGGCGCTGGAGGTCGGATGCCACGAGCAGCGGCGTGTGGCCCTCCTTCTTGAGCCACTTCGCGAGCTTGCCCGCGAGGGTCGTCTTCCCGGCGCCCTGGAGGCCCGCGAGCATGATCACGGTCGGCGGCTTCTTGGCGAACTCGAGGCGCCGCTGCTGCCCGCCGAGGATCCCCACGAGCTCCTCGTTGACGATCTGCACGACCTGCTGGGCCGGGTTGAGCGCCTTGTTGACCTCGTCGGAGAGGGCGCGCTCGCGCACGCGGCCCGTGAAGTCCTTCACGACCTCAAGGGCGACATCCGCGTCGAGGAGGGCGCGACGGATCTCGCGCACCGTGCCGTCGACATCCGCGGGGCTGAGCTTGCCCTTGGTGCGGAGGTTCTTGAAGGTCTGGGTGAGCCGGTCGGAGAGCGTGCCGAAGGTTGCCATGATCCGGTACAGCCTACGGCCTCCGTCCGAGCGGTAGCGTGGCGGGATGAGCGTCATCCTGCCCTTCGACGGCCACGCACCCGCGATCGACGGCACCGCGTGGGTGGCGCCCACCGCGACGGTGATCGGGGCCGTGACACTGCATCCGGACTCCTCCGTGTACTACGGGGCGGTGCTGCGCGCCGACGGTGCGAGCATCGCGCTCGGCGCGGGCTCCAACCTGCAGGACAACGTCGTGGTGCACGTCGACGAGGGAGTGCCCGCGACGATCGGCTCCGGGGTCTCGGTCGGCCACGGCGCCGTCGTGCACGGCTGCACGATCGAGGACGACTGCCTCATCGGCATGAACGCGACCGTGCTCAACCGCGCCGTCGTCGGGCGCGAGTCGCTCGTCGCCGCGGGAGCGCTCGTGCTCGAGGGCACCGTCATCCCGCCGCGCTCGCTCGTGGCGGGGGTGCCGGCCAAGGTGCGCCGTGAGCTGAGCGACGAGGAGGTGGCGGGCATCCGCCGCAACGCCGAGGCGTACCGCTCGCTGACAGCTCGCCACCGGGAGCTGGGGTGAGCGAGGGTGTCGCCGAGCCGCGCCGATTCCACCCCTCCTGGCCCGCCTTCCACCGGCGCGCGCTCGCGCGGATGCTGGTCCTCGGCCCGCTGCTCGTGCTGACGCTGCTCATCGCCTCCTGGCCGCGGATCGGCCTCGCCTTCCTGCTCGTGGGCGGCGGCCTCGTGATCTGGGGAACCTCGGCCGCCGTCTACTTCGCGCGGACGCGGGCGAGCATCGCCGACGGCGTGCTCCGCATCCACGGGCCGCTGCGCACCCGTCGCTGGTCGCTCCCCGCCGTGGGCACGCTCGTGTTCGTGCCGATGCCGGGATCTCGGCTCTCGACCCTCTACGGGGTGTCGCCCGTGCTCGAGCGGATGTTCTCCCTCTCCGGCGAAGCGTGGGAGCAGGAGGAGCTCGAGAGCCTGGCCGAGGCGATCGGCGCGCCGATCGTGCGCGCGCCGGCCGGGCTGCCGCCGCGCGAGCTCCAGGAGCGCTTCCCGGGCACAGTCGGCTGGACGACCACGCGCCCGTGGCTCGTCGTGCTGCTGCTCGCCGTCGGCTCGGTCGCGCTCATGCTCGTCGCGACCCTCGTGGTGGCGGCGGTCCTCGTCGCCTCGGGGGAGGTGACGCTGCCGGCGCGGTGATCTCGATACGCCGCTCCGCGGCTACTCGATCAACGGGCGGGCGCCGCTCCGCGGCTCCTCGATCAACGGGCGGGGCCGCGCAGGCCCGCGAGCAGTGCGCCCTGCACCTCCGGACGGAGGGGGTAGCTCGCGCTGAACGAGAGCCGCGTGACGAGCCCCGCGAACCGGGCGCGCAGCTGCGCGGCGACCTCGGCGGGCGACCCGACGGCGGCGAAGGCGGCGAGCATCTCGTCGTCGACCATCGCCGCCATCTCCTTCCACTCGCCGCGACGCGACGCCGCGTGCAGCCGCTCGTGCACGCCCTCCCAGCCGTGCAGGGCGAGCACCGGCAGGTAGTCGGGGGTCGAGCCGTAGAAGGCGATCTGCGCGCGGGTGGCCTGGACGGCGGCGGCGAGCTCGGCATCCGTCTCGCCCACCGCGACGAACGCGGGCACGCTGATGCCGAGGTCGCCTGCGTCGCGACCGGCGGATGCGGCTCCCCGCTCGAGCGCGGGACGCGTCACCTCGCGCAGGTAGCGCTCGGTCGTGAAGGTGTGGGCGAGGAGTCCGTCGGCGACGGCGCCCGCGGTCTCCGTCATCCGCTCCCCCACCGCGGCGATCCAGATCGGCGGGTTGCCGTGCGGGTTCGGGCCGGGTGAGAAGAACGGCGTCATGAGGGTGTGGCGGTAGTGCTCGCCCTCGAAGGAGAGGCGCTCGCCGGTCTCCCACGACGACCAGATGGCGCGGACGGCGGCGACGTACTCGCGCATCCGGGCGGCGGGCGCCGACCAGGGCATCGAGAAGCGGCGCTCGATGTGCGGCCGGATCTGCGATCCGAGGCCGAGGACGAAGCGGCCGCCCGACACGAGCTGCAGGTCGTTGGCGGTCTCGGCGACCGTCATGGGGCTGCGGGCGAAGGCCACGGCGATGCCCGTCATGAGGCTCACCCGTTCGGTGCGCATCGCGGCGGCGGTGAGCGACACGAACGGGTCGTGCTTGGTCTCGGCGGCGAAGATGCCGTCGAAGCCGGCCGCCTCGAGTGCGGCCGCGCCCCCCGCGAACGCCCGCGGATCGGTGCCGGCGTCGCCGCCCGCGTCGATGAGGAAGGATGCCAGGGCCGTCGCGTCGTCGCTCACGCTGCCATCCTGCCGGATGGCGTGACGCGGCGCGCTCAGCTCACCCAATCCTCGAGCGGGCGTTCGTGGCCCTTCGCCACCTCGAGCCAGGATGCGAGCGCCGCCGCGATCACGGCGGTGCGATCACCTCCGCCGCGGGGGAAACGGCGCGGCGACACCAGCAGGAGCGCCGCGGCAGGCGCATCCGCGGCGATGGCCTGGATGAGCAGGGGGCGGAAGTCCTTGATGTTCTCGGTCACGATCCGTCGGCCGGTCGCCGCTGCGTGCAGGAACAGCACGGGGTCGCTCACGCCCCGAAGCTCCGGATCCGCGGCTGCCGCGATGACGTCGTGGCCTTGGCCGCGGAGTGCCGCCGCGATCGTCTCCGAGTAGTGCTCGTCGAGCAGCAGCCGAATCATGCGAGGAGCCGCTGCTGCGACTCCCACGACCGCAGAGCCTCCTCGGCGGCGCGCTCGTTGTCGGCGATCTCGGCGTCGATCTCGGCCGAAAAGGCACCGTAGTAGGCGAGCGCCGTGCGCACGCCCCCCACCGGCAGATCCAGCTCGGCCGCGACAGCGTCGACCGCGGCAGCCCCTCGATGTGCCGAGTCGCGGAGCGCGGCAGCCACCTCCCAGACATCCGGCCCGACCGCGAGGCCGGCACGACGCCCCGACGGCCCATCACGGAACACGATCCCCGGGAACTCCTGAGCGCGCAGCCCCTCGTCGACGAGTCGCTGCGCAAGTCCGGATGGCGTCGTGTCCCGTCCGACTGCACCGCGGCGCAGTCGGTCCAGCAGCTCCGGATCGAAGCGGATCGAGAGGGGCGTGCTGGCCATGCGCTACATCGTAGCGCTTTCAGCCCACGAGCTGCTGCGCGAAGACGTGCGGCGTGAAGCCCGTGAGGTCGTCGATGCCCTCGCCCTGGCCCACGAGCTTCACCGGGATGCCGGTCTTGTCCTGCACCGCGAGCACGAAGCCGCCCTTCGCGGTCCCGTCGAGCTTGGTGAGCACGAGGCCCGTGACGCCCGCGTGCTGCACGAAGGCGTCGGCCTGCGCGAGGCCGTTCTGCCCCGTGGTCGCGTCGAGCACGAGCAGCACCTCGGCCACCGGGCCGAGCTTCTCCACGACGCGGCGCACCTTCGAGAGCTCGTCCATGAGGCCGGACTTGGTCTGCAGGCGCCCCGCGGTGTCGATGAGGGCGATCTCGACGCCCTCGCGCTGGGCGAGCTCGACCGTCTGGAAGGCGACGGATGCCGGATCCTGCCCCGCCTGCTGCGGCCGCACGATGCGAGCGCCCGCCCGCTCGGCCCAGGTGGCGAGCTGCTCGACAGCCGCCGCGCGGAAGGTGTCGGCTGCGCCGACGACGACACTGCGGCCGTGGCTCGTGAGGAACTTGGCGAACTTGCCGATCGTGGTGGTCTTGCCGACCCCGTTGACGCCCACCACCAGCACGACCGCGGGGCGGTCGCTCAGGGTGAGCGTCGAGTCGAGCTTCGCGAGGCGCTCCTCGATCGTCTCGCGCAGCATCCGCTGCAGGTCCTTGGGGTCGGTCGTGCGATAACGCTCCACCTGGGCGCGCAGCCCGTCGACGATCGTCTCGGTGAGGTCGGGGCCGAAGTCGGCGCCGAGCAGGGCCGTCTCGAGGTCGTCCCAGGTGTCCGCGTCGATCGTCGGCTTCGCGAACATGCCCCGCAGGGCGCCGCCGAGAGACCAGGATGCCGCCATGCCCCCAAGGCTATCGGGCGTGCGGGAGCGATCACCGCCGCCTCCGGCGCCTGAGCGCGGCATCCGTCCCCCACACCGCGAGCGCGAGCACCGCGAAGCCCGCGAACACGAGCAGCCAGTGCAGGTAGTCGCCCGACACCTCGCCCCACGCCTCGGGCACCGTCAGCATCACGAGGATGAACGCCGCAGTGCCGACGAGGTAGGCGAGAGCCCACGCCCACCGGCGCCAGGCGAAGATCACGGCACCGTCGAGCACGAGCAGCGGCAGCAGCGCGAGCGGCAGGGTCGAGACCCCCTCGACGACCACGGCGCTCATCGCCTCGACCGCGCCCCGGAGCAGCGCATCCGGCACCGACTCCGACTGCGCGGATGCGGCGAGCGGCGCGAGCAGGCTGTACCCCACCCACGCGACGAGGGCGAGCGCGAGCGCCGTGCCCGAGCCGAGCAGCACCACGAGCGCGTCGCGGGAGGCGGAGAGCGCGACCGCGAAGGTCAGCCCCGCCACGATCCCGAACACCGCGCCGGGCTCGAACTCCAGCAGGCGCCCGATGAGCACCGCGAGCGCCACCAGCACGAGCGAGCCCCAGCGGAACACCATGCGGGGTCGCGTCGCGGGCTCGAGGCGCCGGATGACGGCAGCCGCCACCGCCCATCCGACGACGTTGACGAGCGCGAGCGAGCCGAACACCGTGAGGTAGAGGCGCACCGAGAGCGCATTCGGCCCGAACGCCGGATCGACGAAGCACGCGATGAGCGACGCGACGGCGAAGCCCGGCCACACGAGCCACGACGGCCCGGCATCGCGGGGGCCGGCGGGGCGTGCGGGACGACGCGTCCGCCACCACGACCGCAGCTGCGACCACCGCCGGCCGATGACCGAGTCGAGCAGGTGCGCCGGGAAGGCCACCAGCAGCGTCAGGAACACGGCGGTCCCGCCGAGCACCGCCGCCTGGGTCGCCGACGGCATGGCGTCGGCGAGCGTGCGCAGGCCGCTCAGCACGCTCGGGTCGGCCGCACCCGTGCGGTCGTACACCTCGGTCACGATCACGTCGATGGTGAGCACCGGCCGATCGGCGAGACCCGGGTCGGGGGCCGCGAGCATCCCGTCGCCGTAGAGGAAGTGGATGATGTCGTGCCCGGTGCGCTCGTTCCCGAAGCGGAAGTTGATGGCGCCCGGCAGCGGATCCCAGCTGCGCAGCTCGGCGACCCCCATCGGGCCGTTCTCGCCGCGCCCGGCGCCGTTCGAGGCGAGGATGCTCTCGTCGCCGCTCGTCCATCCGGCGCGCTCGAAGCGCTCCAGGATGTCGAGGGCGCTCGCCGCGTCGATGTCGACCCAGTAGAGCACGTACTGGATCGAGCTGCCCTCCTCGAGGGGGCGGTCCGCCACGTGGGCCGCGCAGTCCCATCCGGTGCCCCGCAGCGGCGGCGGCACGTAGCGCTCGGGCACCTCGATGAGCTCGTAGCCGCCGGAGGTGCGGTAGCCGCCCAGGCACTCGGCCTCGTCGGCCGCGGCGGGGGCGGCGGCGAGCAGACCGCCGAGGGAGAGGAGGAGCACGGCGGTCGCGGCGAGCAGGCGTCGGATCACGCCGATCGACGCTAGCGAGCGGCGCGTCCCGGATATCAGGGGCCGGTGTCCCGGATGCGGCGATTTGGGAGGGACGGATGCGGCGGGGAGGATGGGGAGGTGACCCTCGCCTTCATCCGCCACGGCCAGACCGACTGGAACCGCGACGGCCTGCTGCAGGGCTCGAGCGACATCCCCCTCAACGACACGGGTCGCGCCCAGGCGCGCGACGCCGAGCGGATGCTCGAGGCGTGGAGCTGGGATGCCGTCGTGAGCTCGCCGCTGTCCCGCGCCCGCGAGACCGCGCGGATCGTCGCCGACGGCCTGGGGCTGCCGCTCGGCCCCGCCTATGACGAGCTCGTCGAGCGCGACTACGGGCCGCTCGAGGGCACCCCGAGCGCGGCCGCGATGGACCGCTGGCCGGATCGCGCCTACCCCGGCGCCGAGCCGCTCGAGCACGTCGTCGAGCGCGGCCTGCGCGCCCTCGAGCGCATCGACGCCGACCACCCCGCGAGCAACGTCGTGGTGGTGTGCCACGGCACGATCATGAAGTACACGCTCATCCGCCTGACCGGCTACCCGATCGACGTCGTGCGCAACGGCACCGTCTCGACGATCGAGCGGCACGACGGCGGATGGCGGGTGCTCACCGTGAACGGCGAGCCGGTCAGCTGACGGCACCGCACTCCTCCGGTGCCGGGATGAGCGGGTAGTCGCCGACCCCCGCGTAGCCGTCGTTCGCCGACCGCAGCTGCAGCGCATAGCCTCCGTCGCGCTCCACGATCGTGATCGTGCCGGGGCCCGAGAACGGGTAGCGATGCCCGCCCGCCGAGGTCCAGCCCGACATCGTGTACTCCCCGGTGCGGGTGCCCGCGTCGACGTCGCCGGCGAGGCTCGCCTCGTAGTGCACGCCGTCGCCGAGATCGCCCACGAGGCTGAGCTGCCAGCTGCCCCACGGTCCGCCGCACTTGAGGCCCGTGACGGCGATGCCGTTGCTCGTCGCGTCGACGCGATAGCCGGTCGTGCCGGTTCCGAGCGTGATCCGGGCGGTGCCGATGCCGCGGCGCGAGGTGGCGACCACCTCGACGGTGCCCGAGGCGCCCTCCTCGTCGGCGGCGCGGTAGACCACATCTCCGGGTGCCGGATGCGGCCCGCCGTCGACGACGGAGCCCGCCCCCGCGACGAGCGAGGCCTCGACCTCGCCGCCCGCGTCCTGACCATCCGCGCGCGCGACGGGCGCGGCGTGGACCGTCGACCGCTCCCCCGGCTCGAGGCCGTCGGGACCGGGATCGGCCGAGAGCTCGACCCGAACGCAGGCGCCGCCGCGCACGAAGCGCTCGATGCTGTCGGCGAGGGTGAGCGACATCGACTGGCTGAACTGCCCGAGGGCCGTGCCGAGGGTCGTGAGCGACGCGCGGTCCATGCCGCTGCTGGAGCGGCGCACGGTCGCCGGCCAGGCGCTCAGCCACGCGCTGTCGCGGTCGACGAGGCCCGTCATCCGGTGCCGGAGCGCGAGCTCGGCGTACGACCCGGCACGCCCCTTGCCGCTCGCCGCCATGCTCTGCGCGACCCCCGCGACGGCGTCGGTGTCGAGGTCGGCGAGCCGGGCGCGGTCGTCGAAGCGGGCGCGGAGGTGGAGCTCGACGTCGGCCTCGCCGCTCGCCTCCCCGAGCTCCGGGTGGGCGATCGCCAGCCGGGAGCGGAACTCCATCGTGACGTCGACGACGCCGTCCGCATCCGGGCACACCGCGCCGTCGACGCCCGTGGTCACCTCGGCGGTGCCGGTCGCCCCGCCCTCGCCGTCGATGCGCGTCGTCGAGGCGGTCGTGCTCGTCATCCTGCCGTTCGCGAGGGTCGAGTCGAGGCGCGGATCGCCCGTGACCTCGATGCGGGCCGCGCCCTCGGCATCCGCGGCCCTCAGCACCCGGTCGAGCGTCGTCCACAGCTGCGTCGCACCCGTGACGGAGGCCTGCACGAAGGGAACCGTGTCGTCGTGGCGTGCGGTCGCGGGTGCCCCCGCGGCCCCGCCGCCTCCGCTCGCGAGCTCGGCCGGCAGCGCCGCGTCCCAGGCGCTCGCGCGGTCCCGGGCGAGCGCGTCGAGCAGTTCGACCGGGATGCCGTCGGCCGCGGCATCCGCGAACAGCAGCTGGGCGAGCGCGCGCTCGGCGGCCACCGCGCTCGCGACGGGGTCGGCGGCGAGCGCGCCGAGCGGCTGCCTCTCCTCGTCGGAGGCCGAGCATCCGGCGAGCGCACCCGCGACGACGGCGACGGCCGCGGTCGTCGCGATGACGCGCCGGAGGGAGGTGGGGGTCGGGTTCATGGCTGCCTTTCGAACGATGCAGCTCGCGACGATACGCAGTCGCGCTCCCGAGGGGCATCCCAGATTCCCGGGATTCCCCGCCCCTCCCGCGGCTACGGGCGGCCGGTGCCCAGCGTCACCACCGCCTCCCACGGCCGCAGCGTGCCGTCGCGACTCGGCACCGCGTGGTTGCCGAGCACGAGCTCACCGCCCGGATCGGGTGACGGCACCGTGTCGCCCGAGAGGTTCGCGCGCAGCACGAGCGCGCGCCCCTCGGCCTCGCGGGCGAACGACACGACGGGCGGTGCCGCGTCGAGCACGCGGAAGGAGCCCGTCACGACGAGCGGCTCCCGGTGACGCAGCGCGATCAGCTCGCGGTAGAACGCGTACACGGATGCCGGGTCGTCGCGCTGCGCCGCCGCGTTGATCGTCACCCGGTTCGGGTTGACCGCGATCCACGGCTCGCCTGTCGTGAAGCCCGCCGTGCGACCCCCGTCCCACTGCATGGGCGTGCGCGCGTTGTCCCGGCCGATGCGCCGGATGCGCTCCATGACGCGCGGCAGCGCCTCCGGATCGTCGGCGAGGGCCTCGGCGACGTAGTTGAGCGACTCGATGTCGCGCAGTTCGTCGACCGAGCCGAACGGCATGTCGGTCATGCCGAGCTCCTCGCCCTGATAGATGAACGGGGTGCCGCGCTGCAGGTGCAGCACCGCGGCGAGCGCGGTGGCCGACTCGCGCCAGAAGCGCTCGGGGTCGCCGAAGCGGCTCACGACGCGGGGCTGGTCGTGGTTGCTCCAGTAGAGGCTGTTCCAGCCGCGCTCCTCGAGTCCCTCCTGCCAGCGCACGAGCGTCGACATGAGGTGCCCGCGGTCGAGCTCGGCGCCCGACCACTTGCCGTCGGGCCCGTGGTCGACCCCCATGTGCTCGAACTGGAACACCATGTCGAGCTCGGCGCGCGCCGGGTCGGTGAAGTCGGCCGCCTCGGGGATCGTGACGCCCGGCATCTCGCCGATGCTCAGCACCGGCACCTCGCGTCCGCGGAACACCTCGCGGTGCATCTCCTGCAGATACTCGTGGATGCGCGGCCCGCACGCGTAGAAGGGGAAGCCGTCGCCGAACCGCGCGCCGGGCCGCACCGGCGCATCCGGGAGCGCCGGGTCCTTCGAGATGAGGTTGATGACGTCCATGCGGAATCCGTCGACGCCCCGGTCGAGCCACCAGTTCATGGTGTCGTAGACGGCGGCGCGCACCTCGCGGTTCTCCCAGTTGAGGTCGGGCTG
The DNA here is from genome assembly GCA_030150265.1 of Protaetiibacter sp. Classification (GTDB taxonomy): domain Bacteria; phylum Actinomycetota; class Actinomycetes; order Actinomycetales; family Microbacteriaceae; genus Homoserinibacter. The sequence goes on along the minus strand of JASLGG010000025.1, from coordinate 147,666 downwards.
CTTGCGCGAGAAGAGGTGCAGGTAGTACTCGCCGCTGGCCTCGTCGAACTCCCAGGTGCTGCCCGAGAAGAAGCCCGCCCAGTTGGTGGGCTCGGCTCCCGGCTCCCCGCCCTCGAATCCGGGGCGGGGCGGCCGCCACCAGTACCAGTCGCGCCGGGCGCTGTCTCGCCCGGATGCGGAGTCGCGGAACCACGGATGCTCGTCGGAGGTGTGGTTCACCACGAGGTCGAGCACGAGGCGCATGTCGCGCCGGTGCAGCTCCTCGGTGATCCGGTCGAGCGTCGCGAGGTCGCCGAACACCGGGTCGACGTCGCGGTAGTCGCTCACGTCGTAGCCGTTGTCATCCTGCGGCGAGGGGTAGATGGGCGAGAGCCATACGACGTCGACGCCGAGGTGGTCGAGGTGGTCGATGCGCTCGAGCACGCCGCCGAGGTCGCCGATGCCGTCGCCGTCGGAGTCGGCGAAGCTGCGCGGGTAGATCTGGTAGACCACCGCGTCGCGCCACCAGGTGTCGTAGCGGGCCCGGCTCATGCCGCGGCCTCCTCGGGCGCGAGCTCCACGAGCACGAGCTGCCACGCCTGCAGAGGCGGCAGCGTCGCGACCACGTGGTCGCCGTCGATGCGGCAGGCGACGTCGACGAGGCGCCCCTCGGCGTCCGGGTCCGCGACGCGGATGCGCGGCACGCGCCCGCGTACCGGCCGCACGCGCAGCTCGATCTCGCCCGCGTCGCCGAACGGCGCGCGCGCGGCATCCCACAGCGTGTCGTGCTGCCCCACGAGGTTCACGAGGTGGACGACGAGGCGGTCGCCGGCGGAGGTGATGCGTCTCCAGACCGTGCCGGCGACCGCCTCCTCGCTCACGACGGCCGCGGTGCAGCGCACGTCGCAGTCGCCGTTGTAGTCGCCCGCGTAGGCCGCGGTGACATCCGAGAGGGCGGGGTCGAGGAGCAGCTCGTCGTGTTCGACGAGGAAGTCGTACCAGCGGCGCAGCATCCTCGCCGTCGACGGCTCGGCGAGGTGGTTGCGCACGTAGTAGGGGTCGACCAGGATGCGGTCGGCCTCCCCCGCCAGCAGCTGCGTCGCCCCGTGCGAGAACAGCGTCGCCATGGTGAGGCGCGTCGCGCGGTCGGCCGCATCGGCGGGCGAGGAGTCGTAGACGTGCTGGTAGGCCGCCAGCACGACGGGGCGCCCGCCGCCGAGCAGCCGTGCACGGGTGGCGGTCGCGGCGAGGGAGCCGAGCGTGGTCTGCGGCTCCCACGGCTCGATGTAGACGGCGTCCTGCGGGGAGGACGCGGTGCGCCAGGTGGGGAAGTCGTTGACCTGGTTGAAGACGAGCCGGGCATCCGGCAGCTCCTCGCGCACGCCCGCGATCATGGTCGCGAACGACTCGGCGACGTCGACGACGACCCCGTCGGCGCGCTCGGCGCGCTTCGGATAGCCGTACTGGTCGAGGTGGAAGCCCGCGAAGCCGATCGAGGCCGCGGATGCCGCGAGCTCGCCGCGCAGGTGCGCGAGCCAGTCCTCGGATGCCGGGTCGACGATGAAGAGGAAGTCGCCGAGCGCGTGGGGGGCGCCCGTCGCATCCAGCAGGGCGTCGTGCTCCCAGCGCGACCACTCCTCGGGCCCGACCGCGTAGACGGCCGCGTAACCGAGCGGGTCGGCGCCGCGCTCGCGCACCGCCGCCGCGTAGCGCCGCACGGTGTCGAGCGACACCGGCTGGCCGAGGGCGTCGAGATACCGCTCGCCGCCGCCGAGCAGCTCGGCGTGGCGGTAGGCCCAGTCGTAGAACTGCACGGCCGTGAGGTGCAGGCGGCGCACAGTGTCGGCGATGCCGGCGGCGTCCGCATCCGGCGGGTACGCGGCGACGAAGCCGTAGCGCAGCCGTCGGCGCGCATCCGCGGCGACCTCGACGGCGGTGCGGGCGAGGAGCCCCCCGTCGCGCATGAGCTCCACGCCGTAGCCGCCCTCGGGCAGCGCGCCAAGCTCGACCCACGGGCCGCCGTCGTGGGCGACCTCGTGCACGACCTCGCCCAGCCGGAGCACGCGCACGCGGCCGGGGACGCCGTCGGCGCCGCGCACCTCGACGCGGACGCCGGCACCGGGTTGCGTGGTCGCGCGTTCGGGGAGCAGTTCGATCATGGTCATCCCTTCACGGCCCCCGAGACGAGGCCCTGGACGAAGTGGCGCTGGAAGACGAGGAACACGACGATCACCGGGATCACCGCCATGACGGAGGCGGCGAACACGACGCCCCACTGCACGGCGTTGTTGCCCTGCCCCGCGAGCAGGCGGATCGCGATCGGCAGCGTGCGGCTGCCCGGCTCGTTGATGATCGTGAGCGCCCACGCGAACTCGTCCCAGCAGGCGAGGAAGGTGAAGATCGTCGCGGTCGCGAGCCCGGGCTTCGCGAGCGGGAGCGCGAGGCGCCAGTAGCGGGTCCAGGCGTTGGCGCCGTCGACCTGCATGGCCTCGTCGAGCTCCGCCGGGGTCTGCTCGAGGAAGCCGCGCAGCAGGAAGGTGTTGAGCGCGAGGGAGCCGGCGACGTAGAACACCACGAGGCCGCCGAGCGAGTCGAGGAGCCCCAGGTGCTTCGCGAGCACGAACTGTGGGATGAGCAGCATGACCGCGGGGATCATGAGGCCGATCAGCAGCACCCGGAAGATCACCTCGCGCCCGCGGAAGCGGAACCGGGCGAAGGCGTAGGCCATCATCGAGCTCAGCAGCACCGAGAGCGCCGTCGAGACCGTCGCCACGAGGAGCGAGTTGAGGAAGTACCGCGGGATGTCCTGCGCCTCGAGCGCCTGCGCGTAGTTGCCGAGCGTCGGGTTCTCCGGGATGAACTGCGGCGGCGTGGTGAGCACGTAGCTGTTGGGCGTGAACGAGATCGCGACCATGTAGAGGAACGGCGCGACCATGAGCACCGCGCCTGCGAGCAACACGACGTGGCGCACCGTGCCGAGGCCGATGCCGGCCGCGCGGCGCGTCGCGCGGGTCATGCCGGCACCCCGTCGCGGTCGCGGAAGAGGCGCAGCTGGGCGAGGGAGAGCACGAGCACGACGAGCGTCAGGATCACGGCGATCGCCGAGCCGTAGCCGAACTCGAGCTTGCCGAAGGCGAGGCGGTACATGTAGGTGAGCAGCACATCCGTGCGCCCCGCCGGCCCCCCGCCCGTCATGAGGTAGACGGAGATGAAGACGTTGAACGCGCCGATCACGAGCATGACCGTCACGAAGGCCATGGCTGCCCGGATGGCGGGGAGCGTCACGGCGCGGAAGCGCTGCCAGCGGTTCGCGCCGTCGACGGTCGCTGCCTCGAGGAGCGACTGCGGCACGCCCTGCAGGGCGGCGAGGAAGATCATCATCGACCAGCCCACACCCTTCCACACGCCGAGCGCCGAGATGGCGAGCATGCCCGTCCAGCGGTCGGCGAGCCAGGAGGTGTCGCCGCCGGTGACGCCGGCCGCGCCGAGCGTCCAGTTGATGAGGCCCTGGTCGGCGAACAGGAAGCGGAACAGCAGCGACACCACGACCCAGCTCGTGACGACCGGCAGGTAGTAGAGCACGCGCAGCAGCGGGCGGATGGGGCTGCGGGCGTGCAGCAGCAGCGCGACGACGAGGCCGAGCACGATCTGCGGCGGGATCGTGGCGACGAGGTAGAACACCGTGTTGCCGAAGGAGAGCCAGAAGTGCTCGTCGCCGAGGGCGCGCGCGTAGTTGTCGAGCCCGAGGAACCGGCTCGTGGCGCTGCCGATGATGTGCCAGTCGTAGAGGCTCATCTGCACGGCCTGGGTGATCGGGTAGAGCACCGTCACCGCGAAGAGCACGAAGCCGGGCAGCAGGAAGAGGTACGGGGTCACCGGGAACCGCCGGCGACGGATGCGGGGCCGCGGGCCCGGGGCGGCGGCATCCGCCACCGCCCCGGCCTGCAGGGTGGAGATGCTCACGATGCGAGCAGCTCGTCGATCTTCGCGGCGGCGTTGGAGAGCGCCTCCTTGACCGAGATGGTCCCCTCGAACGCCGGCACGAGCTCGGTGTTGAGGATCGTGTCGACCTCGGACGCGTTGGGGATCGCGAGGCGGGCGCGCGCCGTGGCGAGCTGCTCGGTGAAGATCGCGAGCTTCGGGTCGAGCGCGACCTGCTTGTCGCCGAGGCTCTTGATGACGGTCAGCTGGCCGGTCGGCACGAGGGCGAGCTGGAACTCCTCGCTCTGGGTGAAGCGGATGAAGTCCATCGCCTCCTTCTGGTGCTTCGAGCTCGCGGTGAGCACGATGTCCTCGCCGCCGACGACCGAGATGGAGCCGCCGTCGCCCGCGGGGACGGGCGAGTAGACGGGCGCGAAGTCGGGGAACTGGCTCGTCCAGATGCCCGTCATCCACGGTCCGTCGAGGATCGTCGCGTAGTCGCCGCCGGGCATCCCGTCGCTCGTCGAGACGGCGCCCGCGTTGCCGACGAGGCCGCTCGAGGCCTGGCCGGCCCGGTAGAGGTCGACGAGCATCTGCACCGTCTTCACGTTCGCGGCCGAGTCGAGGTAGCCGGTGGACGTCGTGAGGTCGGCGTCGGTGATGTCCCCGCCGCCCGACCAGATCCACGGCATGAGGTTCCACGCCCCGAGCCCGCCGTCGGCGAACAGCGTGATGCCGCTGCCGGCGAGCTGCCCGGCCATCGCCTGGAACTCGGCGAACGTCGCGGGCGGCTCCGTGCGGCCGGCCGCCTCGAGCGCGGCGGGGTTGCTGATGAGCACGCGCGTGTTGGTGTCGAGCGGGAGCCCGTAGTACTCGCCCTCCCAGAGGTTGGTCGACAGCACGCCCGGGTAGGTGGCGTCGGCGAGCTGCTGGAAGTCGTCCATCTCGGTCGAGAGCGGCACGAGCACGCCGAGGTCGGCGAAGCGCGGCACCCAGCCGAGGTCGGCGCGCACGAGGTCGGGCAGCTCGTCGCCCGCGGCGCTCGTGGTGAGCTTCTGCAGCAGGTCGTCGTAGACGACGTCGAGATACTTGACCTTGACGCCGGGGTGGGCCTTCTCGAAGGCCGGGATGAGGGTGGACTCGAGGACATCCTGCTGGGTCGAGTTGCCGCCGTTGCCGTACGAGCCCCAGAAGGTGATCGTGACGGTGCCGTCGGGCTCGCCGCCGCCATCGGGGCTGCACCCCGCGGCGATGAGGGCCATCGCCGCGATGGCGGAACCCGCTGTGAGGATTCGGATCGGACGCTTCATTGCTGTCTCCTGTCGGAAGGGATCCCCCTGGGGTGGGGGCGACGCATCGGGTTCTTTCTATGACAAAACAAACCTCGGCGTCAAGTCTGGTGTTTTCGCGGAATGATGCGATCATTGCTTCAGTAACTGAAATAACAGCGAGCCGATGAGAGCGAGTCGATGACGAAGGTGACGTGGACGCCGGATGCGGGCGCGACGCGCGCGGTGGCGCTCGAGGTGCTCATCAACGGCCCCATCTCGCGCAGCGAGATCGCGCGGCGACTCGAGCTCTCCCCCGGCTCGCTCACCCGGCTCAGCACCCCTCTCATCGAGGCCGGCATCCTCGTCGAGGCGGAGGAGCGGCCCGAGGGTCGCGCCGGGCGCCCCTCCCGTCCGCTCGACATCGACCCCGACTCCCGGCGCTTCCTGGGCGCCAAGCTCGCCGGCGACCGCCTCGTCGTCGCGCTCACCGACTTCCGGGCGGGCGTGCTGGCATCCGAGACGATCCCGCTGCCCGACCACGACGTGCCCGCCGTCGTCGCCGCGATCGTCGACGCCGCCGCGAGGCTCGGCGCGGAGGACCCGGGGCTCACCGGCATCGGCGTGGGCGTCGGCGCGCTCGTGGGCGAGGGCCGCATCCGCAGCGCGCCGTTCCTCGGCTGGGAGGACGTGCCGCTCGCCGAGCTCGTGGCGACGGCGACGGGCGTCCCGACGGTCGTCGAGAACGACCTCGTCGCCTTCACCGAGTACGAGCACTGGTTCGGGGCCGCGAAGGCGTGCGAGCGGTTCGCGGTCGTCACGCTCGGTGCGGGCATCGGCTACGGGCTCGTGGTGCACGACCGGATCGTGCTCGACGACGACTCCGGCATCGGCCTCGTGGGCCACTGGCCCGTCGACCCCTTCGGCCCCGTGTGCGTCGCGGGGCACCGGGGCTGCGCGCGCAGCGTGCTGACGACGGATGCCGTGGTCTCGGCCGCCTCCTCGGCGCTCGGCCGCGAGCTCGACTACGACGAGGTCATGCGCCTCGCCGCCCTCGGCGACCCGGGCGCACGGCGGGTGGTCGACGATGCCGCACGCGGACTCGGACGCCTGCTCGCCGCCGTCGCGAACCTCGCGATGCCCGAGCTCGTCGTGCTGGGCGGCGAAGGTGTGCAGCTCGCCGCCATCGGCGCCGAGGCCCTGCGGGAGGGCATCGCGCGCGACCGCGACCCCCGCGCGGCGGAGGTGCGACTCGCGCTCACGAGCGGCGACGACACCGAATGGTGCCGGGGGGCCGCCGTGATCGCGATCCAGGAGTACGTGGCGGCGCGCAGCCCGCGCTGAGCGAGCCGGCTCAGCCCGCGCGCTCGGCCTCCGTCTGGACCCGCTGCCCGACGACGGCGCTCACGCCGTCCTGGCGCATCGAGACGCCGTAGAGCGCATCCGCGATCTCCATGGTGCGCTTCTGGTGGGTGATGACGATGAGCTGCGAGCTCTCGCGCAGCCGCTCGATGACGCTCAGCAGGCGGCCGAGGTTGGCGTCGTCGAGCGCCGCCTCCACCTCGTCGAGGATGTAGAACGGGCTGGGGCGCGCCGTGAAGATCGCGAACAGCAGCGCGACGGCCGCGAGCGAGCGCTCGCCGCCCGAGAGCAGCGAGAGCCGCTCGATCTTCTTGCCGGCGGGCTTCACGGTGACCTCGATGCCGGTCGTGAGCATGCTGTCCGGGTCGGTGAGGTGCAGCGACCCCGTGCCGCCCGGGAACAGGATCGGGAACACCTCGTCGAAGGCGGCCTTGGTGTCGGCGAAGGCGGCCGCGAAGATGTCCTGCATCTTCTCGTCGATCTCCTCGATGATCGTGAGGAGGTCCTTGCGCGTGGCCGTGAGGTCGGCGAGCTGCTCGGTGAGGAACTTGTGGCGCTGCTCGAGCGCCGCGAACTCCTCGAGCGCGAGGGGGTTCACGCGGCCGAGCTGGGCGTACTTGCGCTCGGCCTTCTCGAGGCGCGCCTTCTGCCGCGCTCGGTCGAACGGCTCGGTCGGCACCGCATCCGCCGCCGCCTCCGGCCGCTGCTCCCGCTGTTCTGTCAGAAATGCAGGAGATTCCGCCGCGGCGACATCCGTCTCGCCCGGTGCATCGGGGCCGGCCGCCGAGATCTCCTGCATTTCTGAGAGTGCAGAGGGGGCGGATACGGCGGATGCGGATGCGGCGGCCACGTCGAGCGGCACCGGCACCTCGGGCCCGTACTCGGCCACGAGCACCTCCTCGACCAGGCCGAGCTCGTCGGCGGCGCGCTCGAGCAGCGAGGAGAGGTGCAGCTTCTTCTCGTAGGCCTGCATCTCGAGGCCGTGCACGTTCTCGTTGAGCGCCGACAAGCGCTCGCGCAGCTGCGTCTCGGTGCGGCGCAGCTCGGCGAGCTCCTCGTTCTGCTTGGCCCGGTCGGCCTCCGCCGCCGCGAGCGCCACGCGCGCCTCGGACACCGAGCGGTCGGCCGTGTCGAGCACGGCCGGCAGCGCCTCGATGACGCCCTGCGCCGCGTCGATCTGGTGCCGTCGGATCACCGCGAGCCGCGCGGCCTCCTCGGCCGCCTGGCGCTCCGCCTCGAGCCGGCGCTTCAGCTGGTCGGCCTGCTCGCGCTGCGCCCGCACGCGCTCGCGCGCCGTCTCGAGCTCGACGCGGGCGGCGACCTCGGCCGCGCGGGCGTTCTCCAGCTCGGCGAGCAGCCCGTCACGGGCGGAGACGTCGAGGATGGGGCGCGGCGTCGCGGCGTGCTCGTCGCGCTCGCCGACCGTCTTCTCCACGCTCGCCTCGGCGGCCGCGAGCTGCTCGCCGAGGCCGCTCATGGCCTCCGCGAGTCGCTCGCTCTCGGCGGCCGCGGCCTCGAGCGCCACCCGCGAGCGCCCGAGGGCCTCGCTGCGCTCGGCGAGCCGCGTCTCGAACTCCTTGAGCGCCGTGCCCGCCTGCACGAGGTCGATGCGGGCGAGGTCGAGCCGCTCGCGGTGCTCCGCGAGCTCGTGCGCGAGGCGCTCGATCGTGGTCGTGACCCCCACGAGCCTCTCCTGCGCGACGTCGCGCTCGGCGAGCAGCTCGATGCGGCTGCGACCGGTGCCCGATCCGCCGCGCAGCACGTGCTCGGCGAGCACGTCGCCCTCGCGCGTGATGACCGTGATGCCGCCGGCCTGCGCGAGCGCGGGCCATGCCGCGCGCGCGGCCGTGAGGTCCTCTGCCACCACGACGCCCGCGAGCACGCCCCGGATGCCGTTCGGCCCGGTCACGAGCGAGGCGGCCGCGCGCACCCCGGCCGGCAGCCCGGTGGGGTCGGCGGGGGCCGCCGCATCCGCGACGACGATCTCCACGCGCCCGGCCTCCGCCTCGCGCGCGTGCCCGAGGGCAGCCGCCGCCGCATCCCAGCTCTCGGCGAGCACGGCATCCGCGAGGGAGCCGAGCGCCGCCGCGATGGCCGCCTCGTAGCCCGCCTCGACCTTGAGGTGCTCGGCGACGAGTCCCCGGATGCCGCGGAGCCCGATGATCTGCTGCGAGCCGTCGCGCTGCTCCGTGGCGAGGGTCAGGGCGCTCGTGCGGGCCGCGAGGGCGTCGCGCTCGCGCTCGGCGGTGTGCAGCTCCTCGCGGAGGGCGTCGACGCGCTCCTGCAGGGCGGCGACCGCCTGCTCGGCCGCGTCGACCGCGCCCGCGAGCTCGGTGTCGGAGGCCTCCACCGCGTCGTCGCCCTCGAGCGCGACGAGCTCGGCGCGCGCCGCCTCGCGGCGCTCCTCGGCGGCGGCGAGCGCCGCGCGCTGCCGCTCGTGCTGCGCGTGCAGGGCGCCGCGCCGCTCCTCCGCGGCGCGAACGGCGCCCGTGAGACGCCCCTGCTCGAGGTCGTGCTGGCTCACGAGCGCCGACTGCGCGCTGATCTCCTCGTCGAGCGAGTCAAGGCTCGCGCGCGCCGTCGCGGTCGCGGCGGTCGCCCGGCCGAGCACGGCCTCCGCCTCCGCGATGCCGCCCGCGAGGCGCTCCGCCTCGGCGAAGGCGTCGGCGACGGTCGACTCGGAGAGCGTGGCGCCCATGCCCGGCAGCTCCGCCTGCTGCGAGAGCAGCGAGAGGCGCTGGTTGGCGAGCGTGTAGAGCGAGCGGAGGTGGTCCTGCACCTGCTCGAGGCCGAAGGCGACGCGCCGGGCCTCGTCGACCGCATCCGAGGTCTCGGACTGCTCGATGCGCGCTTGCCGGAGCTTCGACTGGTCGAGCTGCTCCTGCAGCACCACGCGCTCGGTCTTGCGCTCCGACTCGCTGCGGGTGACGTCCGTGATGGCGCGGCGCAGCTCGACGACCTCGTCGGCGAGCAGGCGGGCGCGTGCGTCGCGCACGATCGCGGCGATCGTCTGCGCCTCGCGCGCGATCTGCGCCTGCTGGCCGAGCGGCTTCAGCTGGCGGCGGATCTCGCCCGCGAGATCCGAGAGGCGCGTGAGGTTGGCCTGCATCGCGTCGAGCTTGCGGAGGGTCTTCTCCTTGCGACGGCGGTGCTTCAGGATGCCGGCGGCCTCCTCGATGAAGCCGCGGCGGTCCTCCGGGGTGGCGTGGAGCACCTGGTCGAGCTGGCCCTGGCCGACGATGACGTGCATCTCGCGGCCGAGGCCGGAGTCGGAGAGCAGCTCCTGCACGTCCAGCAGGCGGCACTGCTCGCCGTTGATCGCGTACTCGCTGCCGCCGTTGCGGAACAGGGTGCGCGAGATCGTGACCTCGCTGTACTCGATCGGCAGGGCGCCGTCGGCGTTGTCGATCGTGAGGGTCACCTCGGCGCGCCCGAGCGGGCCGCGCGTCGCGGTGCCGGCGAAGATGACGTCCTCCATCTTGCCGCCGCGGAGCGTCTTCGCCCCCTGCTCGCCCATGACCCAGGCGAGGCCGTCGACGACGTTCGACTTGCCGGAGCCGTTCGGCCCGACGACGCACGTGACGCCCTTCTCGAAGGCGAAGGTGGTCGGCTGGGCGAACGACTTGAACCCCTTGAGGGTCAAGCTCTTCAGATGCACCCGCGCCACCTCCGTCCGTCGTTCGCGGTCGCTCTACGCTAGCGTGCGCCGACGCCCCGCTCGCGTCATGCTGGAGGGATGAGCGCCTTCCGCATCGACGAGATCCCGCTCCCCGCGAAGCTCGACGGCGGCCCCGCCGCATCCGACTTCGTCGCGACGGTCGAGGTGCGCAACGCGGTCGAGGAGGCCGGATACGGCACCCCGGATGTGCGGGTGAGCCCCGAGCGACTGCTCGCCTCGTGGAGCGACCCCCACTCGCCGCACCGCCTGTTCGCCGCGCGGGACGGGTCCGGCCGCATCGTGGCGCGGGGCATGTACGAGGCGCTGCTCGACGAGCCCGGAGGCGCCTGCTGGATCGACGTGCGCGTGCACCCCGGCGCCCAGGGGCACGGCGTCGGCGAGGCGATGGCGGAGCGGGTGGAGGCGGTGGCGCGCGAGGCGGGACGCTCGCACGCGATCGTCTACATCGTGTCGCCCGAGGGTCCGGGCGAGCGGCTCGTGCCGCCGACCGGGAGCGGATCGCTGCCCGCCGGGAACCGCGAGGTGCGCTTCCTGCTCGCGCGCGGCTACCGCCTCGAGCAGGTCGTGCGGGCGAGCCGCCTCGCGCTCCCCCTCGCCGCCGCCGAGCTCGACACGCGACTGCGTGCCGCCCGCGAGCGCTCGGGCGACGCCTACCGCGTGCACCTCTGGGCGGGCCGCACGCCGCGGCGCTTCCTCGACGACATGGCCGTGCTGCGCACCCGGATGAGCACCGACGCCCCGCAGGGCGGACTCGACGAGCCCGAGGACGTGTGGACCGCCGACCGGGTGACCGAGCACGAGGAGCGGACCGCGGGCGACGAGTCCGTGATGCTCACCGCCGCCGCCGAGCACCTCGCCGACGGGCGGCTCGCGGGCTTCACCCAGCTCGACGTGCCGGTCGATCCCTCCCGTGCGGCGACTCAGGAGGACACCCTCGTGCTCCGGGAGCACCGCGGGCACGCGCTCGGCATGCTGCTCAAGCTCGAGAACCTCGTGCAGCTGCAGCGCGAGCGACCCGGGCATCCGTCCGTGCTCACCTGGAACGCGGACGAGAACCGTCACATGCTCGACGTCAACGAGGCGCTCGGCTTCGCTCCCCTCGCGTACGAGGGGGCGTGGCGCCTCGACCTCTGAGCGTCAGCGGCGCGCGATGGCGATGAGCCGCAGGATCTCGAGGTAGAGCCAGATGACGGTGACCATGATGCCGAAGGTACCCGTCCACTGGTACTTCTTCGGGATGCGGTTCTGCACGCCCTTCTGGATGAAGTCGAAGTCGAGCACGAGCGAGTAGGCGCCCAGCAGCACCGCGAGCACGCCGAGGATCACGCCGAGCGGGATGCCCGCGATCACCACGCTGCCGCGCAGGCCCCACGGGTCGTCGTTCACGCCGAAGAGCATGAGGCCGACGTTCACGAGCGAGAACAGCAGGTAGCCGCCCATGATGACCAGGAACACCTTGGTGGCCTTCGCCGAGGCGCGCACCTTGCCGCTCGCGAACAGCACGAGCGTGACCGCGACGACGCAGAAGGTCGCGAGCACCGCCTGGGTGACGATGCCCGGGTAGCGGTGCTCATAGAACGAGGAGATGCCGCCGAGGAAGACGCCCTGCACGCCCGCGTAGGCGAGGATGAGCGCCGGCGAGGGCTCCTTCTTGAAGATGTTGACGAGCGCGAGCACGAAGCCGACGAGCGCCGCGCCGATCCACAGCAGGGGGACCATCGGCATCGTGATCCAGCCGACCGCCGCGCCGAGGAGCAGCACCCCGAAGGTCGCGAACGAGACCCGCACCGTGCCGTCGACCGTCATCGGCTCGCCGGCGACGGCCGGCTCGGGCGCCGACGGCAGCTCGAACTGCTGCTGCAGCTGCTCGGCGGAGGGCGTCGGGATCGCGGGCACCCCCTTCCCGTTGAAGGCGGGGTTCGTCGAGAATGCGGGGTTGGCCATGGCGTGTCCTCACGTCGGGGTACACCTCCAGCGTACCCGGATGGGGGTTCCCCAGGCTGGGGATCCGCCGATCCGCTCGCCTAATCGGAGGTGGCGAGCGCGACGCAGATGCGGGCGAGCGTCGTCGTGCCGCCGTCGTCGGTCGCGTCGATCTGCAGCACGCCGGTGTAGGGGCCGCCGTCGACCCCCATGGGCGCGAACGGGCCGTCGAGCCGGAAGGTGCCGGTGTCCTCGGCGCCCACGAAGATCGCCGAGCGGTTGGGGAACACCGTGCCCGAGTCGTCGAGGTACCCGAGCTGGTAGCCGTACGTCGTGAACCCGGCGGGTGCGGTGTCGGTGAACGACACGCCCTCTCCCGCCTTCGCGAGCGACACGACCTTCGCCGCGGGGTCGACCGCGAGGCGGGGATCGACGAACAGCTCCCAGCCCGCGGTCGTCATCCCGGAGCAGTCCGGTCCCGAGCCGACGCCCCCATCGCCACCGCCCTCCGAGCCGCCGGCGGGTGCCGTCGGCGCGCACGCGGTGAGCACGAGGACGGCGGCGGATGCGGGGAGCAGGGTGAGACGGGAGAGGCGCATGCGCTCATCCTCGGACGCGGCCCCCTGTGGCGGCCAGTAGGGTTGCGGCTTATTCGCCGACGGCCGCCTCGACGAGCCGCACCTCCCGCAGGAGGCCGACGCGCGTCGTGACGCCCAGCCGGCGGGACGCCTCGTGCAGGTGCTTCTCGACGGTCTTCACGCTGATCCCCAGCCGGGCCGCGATCTCGGAGTTGCTCGCGCCGGTCGCGAGCTCGGCCACCACGGCGCGCTGCCGCGCGGTCAGGCCCTCGGGCAGCGCGATCACCTCGTCGCGCGGCATCCGCGCCGCGAGGGCGAAACGGGATGCCGCCCCGAACGCCGCGAGCACGCGCGAGACGTGCACGCGCACGGTGTGCGGTGACAGGAACAGCTCCACGGCGATCTCGGCGTTCGTGAGCCCCGCGAGCAGGAGACGACCGACCTCGCGCTCGCGGTCCGAGAGCCCGTCCCATTCGCTGCCGGCGAAGGGGCGCAGGCGTCTGCCGATGGCGCGCAGCTCGGCCGCGGCCGACAGCACGACCGCCCGATGCCCGAGCCGCTCCGCCTCCGCGGCGAGCTCCTGCAGCCGACGGCTCTCGCCCCCCGAAGGGCCGCCACCCGCACGACGCATCGCCGCCGCCCGCGCCGCGAGGATGTCCGACTCGCTCGCCTCGATCAGCCGTCCCTCGGCACGCGCCCGCGCGCTCGCCGCCCGGGCTGCCTCCTCCGCACCCGTCGCGTCGCCCGCCGCCAGCCGGATGCGAGCGCGCACCCGGTTCACCGTCGCATCGGCGATGGGGCTCTCCGCGAGCTCCTCCGCGAGCGCGGCCCAGGCATCCGCGGCATCCGGATCGCCGTCGGTGAGCGCCGCGTTGACGAGCAGCTCGAAGCTGATCGCGCGATCCGTGATGGCGAACAGCTCGAGACGCGCGCCGCCGCCCGCCCCGATCACGAGCGCCGCGGCGGGGCGCACCTCATAGAAGGCGATGAGACCGAAGGACGCGAGCAGCAGGCAGCCCTGCGCGAGACGGTCGGCGCGGCGCGGCAGGTCGCGGTCGACCCGCGCCGCCAGGGTGCGCGCCCCCTCGAGATCGCCCGCGTTGCCCTGCAGGAAGGAGCGCTGCGCATCGAGCAGCAGCTCACCGATCGGGGAGTCGCCGTGCGCGCCCTCGAGCGCGGCCTGCGCGTCGCGGATGCGGCCGTGGAACGCGGCGATGCGGGAGGCGAGCACGACCATCACGATCTGGAACGGATGCGGACGGCCGTCCTCGACGAGGAACACGGCCGGCTCGGGCAGCGGCAGCTCCCCCGCGAACCCGACGCGCGCGCACGCGAGCGCGGCCTCGGCCAGCAGGTAGCGCACGAAGTCGGCCTCGTCACCCGGCCCGAGCCCGTCGAGCAGCGGCAGCGCATCGGCGAGCGGGTCGCCGCTCGGCGTACGCCCGGGCGTCGCATCCGTCCACGCGCCGCGCACGAGGTCGCCGCTCGCGGCGAGGGCGCGCGCGGCATAGGCGGCCACCCGGACGACGGGATCGGTCTCCGGCGTGAGAGCGGCGAGCGCGGCGTCGGCCCGCAGGGTCGCCGCCGCGTGCGCGACGACGAAGTGGGCGCGGAAGGCCGCGAGTGCCAGCTGCCAGGCGTCGCCCTCGTCCGGCTCCGGCGGCGCCTCGCCCGCGATCACGGCGTCGAGCACGATGCGAAGCCACCGCCGTCGCTCCGTCATCCGCGTCCTTTCATGGGTGAGCACGATTGTGACGCATCGGCGGTCGCCCCGCTATCGTGGGCGCGTGCCGGGAACCTCGCGCGTCGCCGCCGTGCTCGCCGCAGCGGGACTCATGGGCGTGAGCGCGGTGCATGCGCTCTGGGCCGCGGGATCCACCTGGCCCGCCCGCGACGATCGCGCGCTCGCGGAGCTCGTGGTGGGCTCCGAGACGATGCCTCCGCGCGCGGCATCCGCCGCCGTCGCGCTGGGCGCCGCCGCGGCAGCGCTGTGCGTCGCCGGGGTCGGCGGCACGCGTCGCCCCGCGACGGGTGCGCGCCTGCTCATCGGTGCCGGGCTGCTCGGCCGCGCCGCGGTCGGCGGCGTCGTGGCCGCCCGGATGCTGGGCCTCCCGGAGCCCGGCACGCGCTTCCGTGCGGCGGACGCGCGGCTGTACCGCCCGCTGTGCGCGGTGCTGGGGGTCGCTGCTCTGCTGTCGGCGCGGCAGGACGCGGCACGCGGCGTCCTCAGCGGATGCGCTGGCAGCGCGGGCAGAAGTGCGAGCCGCGGTTCATGAACACCTCGCGCACGATCGGGCGACCGCAGCGCGGGCACGGCTCGCCCTGCCGCCCGTAGGCGTTGAGCGAGTGCGAGAAGTAGCCGGACGCCCCGTTCACGTTGACGTACTGGGAGTCGAAGCTCGTGCCGCCCTCCGCGAGCGCCTTGCCGAGCACGGCGCGCACCTCGGCGAGCAGGACGCGGGCGCGCGGGCGGCTGAGCGAGCGGGTGGGCTGGTCGTAGTGCACGCGGGCCGCCCACAGCGCCTCGTCGGCGTAGATGTTGCCGATGCCCGAGACGAGGGTCTGGTCGAGCAGCGCGCGCTTGATCGTCGTGTCGCGGCGGGCGAGGCGGTCGAGGAAGAGGCCGTCGTCGAAGTGCGGGTCGAGCGGGTCGCGCGCGATGTGGGCGACGGATGCCGGGATCCGCTCCCCCGCGCGGTCCGCGGCCGGCACGAGGGCGTCGAGCGCCATCGAGCCGAAGATGCGCTGATCCACGAAGTCGACGCGCACCGGGCCGTGCGCGGGCTGTTCGATGCCGAGCACGATGCGGGTGAGCTTCGCGACCGCCGCATCCGGCTCCCGCAGCAGCACCTGGCCGCTCATGCCGAGGTGCACCACGAGCGCGTCCTCGGATGCCGCGAGCGGCACCCACAGGTACTTGCCGCGGCGTGAGGGAGCCGCCAGCGTCGTCCCGGTGAGACGCTCCGCGAAGTCCTCCGCGGGGCCCGGATGACGCCGCAGCGAGCGCTCGTCGAGCACCTCGACGCGCCGCACGACGGCACCGGTGACGGCGGGGATGAGGCCGCCGCGCACGACCTCGACCTCGGGCAGCTCAGGCACGACGGGATCCGGATGCGCTCAGCGCTTGGTCTGCAGGATCGCCCACGCGGCGAGCGCGGCGGCCATCTCGGCCTGCTTCTTGCTCGTGCCGTCGCCCGCGGCGATCGGCTGGCCCGCGATCGAGACCTCGGCGTGGAAGCGCTTCGAGTGGTCGGGCCCCGAGTCGGTGACCGCGTACTGCGGCAGGCCCTTGCCGAGGTGCGTGGAGAGCTCCTGCAGGCTCGTCTTGGGGTCCATGGCGGCGCCGAAGCGCTCGGGGTCGGCGAGCAGCGGCGCGATGAGGCGCATCACGAGCGCGGTCGCGGCGTCCGGGCCCACCGAGAGGTAGGCGGCGCCGATGATCGCCTCCACGGCATCCGCGAGGATCGACTGCTTCTCGCGCCCGCCCGTGAGCTCCTCGCCGCGGCCGAGCAGCAGGTAGCGGCCGAGGCCGATGTTGCCGGCGATCTCCGCGAGCGCGGCGGAGCTCACGAGGCTCGCGCGGCGCTTGGCCAGCTCGCCCTCGTCGACATCCGGGTTCTCGAGGTAGAGCATCACCGTGACGGCCTGGCCGAGGATCGAGTCGCCCAGGAACTCGAGGCGCTCGTTGTGGCGGATGCCGCCGTTCTCGTACGCGTACGAGCGGTGCGTGAGCGCGAGGACGAGCAGCTCGGGATCGATCTCGAGCTGCAGCACCGAGTTCAGCTCGGCACGAGCCTCCTCGCCCTCCGGCATGACGCTGCTGCCGGACGGCAACGGCTCAGACGTCGGCGACCTTCCGGCCCTTGTACTCGAGGTACAGCGGGGTGCCGGCGGAGTCCTCGACGACCTTGGCGCGGTGCGGGAGGCTGTAGGTGACCTTGCCGTTCTCGACGGTCTTCACCAGGGTCGGCACGGACGCCTTCCACTGCGAGCGGCGGGCGTGCGTGTTGGCACGCGACTGGCGGCGCTTGGGAACGGCCATGGTTCGTCTCTTCTCTGTGCTCGGCGCGGACGCCGGAGGTCTAGTCGGTTTCGGGGCGGAAGCCCTCGAGCGCCGCCCACCGGGGGTCCAGCGCCTCGCGGTCCTCCGGCACGGCACCATCCGGGCGCTTCTCCCCCGTGACGGGGTCGAGGCCGGGGCAGTCCGGCCGGCAGACCGGCTGGAACGGCAGTGCCAGCACCACCGCATCCCGCACGACGGATTCGAGATTCACGTGATCGTCTCGAATCGCGAAGTCGAAAGCTTCGTCCTCAGAGTACGCGAAAAGCTCCTGGAATTCGACCTCGACCGGGAGCTCGACGGGGTCGAGGCAGCGCACGCACTCGGCGTGGGCGACGGTGTCGAGCTCGCCGGTGACGAGAACGCCGTCGTGCAGTCCCTCGAGCCGCAGCTCCAGGTGGATCGGCTCGCCCTCGCGCACGGTCGCGACCGCCTCGCCGAGGCGCTCGGGCGCGGCGAACTCGAGCACGCGCTCGCGCATCTCGCCGGGGCGGTGCATGAGGTCGTGCACGGGCACGATGTAGGGGCTGCTGGGTGCGGACACGGTGAGCGATTCTACGCGGCGGGCGCGGTTCGCGCCGCATCCGGGGTCTCGCCGCCCGCCGCCGGGTCGGCATCCCGAATCACGGACTCGGCCTCCCGAATCACGGAGGTCGTGTGGCCGGTGTGGCTGATGCGCCTCATTGGGCACACCAGCCACACCGACTCCTTGATTCGGGCGGGATTCTCCTTGATTCGGGAGCCGCGGCACGGAGGGGAGACGGATGCGGCGGCGCGCCGCTCAGCCCGCGACGGCCGTGAAGGCCTCGTCGAGGATCGCGAGGGCGCGCAGCACCTCGTCGTGGCTCACCGTGCACGGCGGCACGACGTGGATGCGGTTGTCGGCCGTGAAGGCCAGGTAGCCGCGCGCCATGAGCTCCTTCTTGAGCGCCGCGATCGTCGAGGCCGGCACCGGCTCGCGCGTCGCGCGGTCGGTCACCAGGTCGAGCGCCCAGAAGACACCCGTGCCGCGCACGTCGCCGATCATCGGATGCGACTCGGCGAGCGCGCGCAGGCCGGGGCCCAGCACGTCGCGGCCGATCGTGGCGGCGTTCTCGATCACGCCCTCCTCGTCCATCGCGTCGATCGAGGCGACGATCGAGGCCATCGCGAGCGGGTGACCCGAGTAGGTGAGACCCCCGGGGAACACGCGGTCGTCGAACTCGTGCGCGATCGCCTCGGAGATGATGACGCCGCCGACCGGCACGTAGCCCGAGTTCACGCCCTTCGCGAACGTCACCAGGTCGGGCACGACGCGATCCGGGTTGATCTCGGGGTTCTGCCAGGCGAACCAGTCGCCCGTGCGCCCGAAGCCCGACATGACCTCGTCGATGATCAGCAGGATGCCGTACTTGTCGCACAGCGCGCGCACGCCGGCGTACCATCCCGGCGGCGGCATGATGACGCCCGCCGTGCCCGGCACGCCCTCAAGCAGGATCGCCGCGATCGAGTCGCCGCCCTCCGACTGGATGACGCGCTCGAGGTGGCGCAGCGCGCGCTCGCCCTCCTGCTCCGGCGAGTCCGACCAGAAGTCCGAGCGGTACGGGAACGGCCCGAAGAAGTGCGCGTGGCCGCGCGCGAACTCGTTCGGCACGCGGCGCCAGTCGCCGGTCGCGACGACGGCGGCACCCGTGTTGCCGTGGTAGCTGCGGTAGGTCGAGAGCACCTTGTCACGGCCGGTGGTGAGGCGCGCCATCCGGATGGCGTTCTCGTTGGCATCCGCGCCGCCGTTGGTGAAGAACACCTTGCCGAACGCCGGGCCGGCCTTGGCGAGGATGCGCGCGGCCGCCTCGCCGCGCACGAGGTTGGCGGTCGCGGGGGCGATCGTGGGCAGGATCGCCGCCTGCTCCTGGATGGCCTTCACGACCTTCGGGTGCGCGTGCCCGATGTTGATGTTGACGAGCTGGCTCGAGAAGTCGAGGTAGCGGGTGCCCTCGTGGTCCCACACCTCGGTTCCGGATGCGCCCGCGACGGCGAAGCTCGCGAGGGAGCCCTGCGCCGACCACGAGTGGAAGACGTGGGTGTGGTCGAGATCGATGGCCTGCTGATTGGTGCTCATTATCGTTTCCTGAATGGTGCGGGCCGGGCGACCGGAGCCGCCCGGCCCGCGGGTGGATTACTGGCCGCCCTCGGTGAGGGTGACGTCGATCGGAGTGTAGGCGCCGGAGGCGTCCACACCCTCCTTCTTGAGGGCGTCGAGCGCCTTCTGGATGTACTCGTTCGAGTACGCGGATGCCGGGGGCTCGTTCTCGATGAGGTGGAGGCCGTCCTGGTTGACGGCCTTGAGCGCGCCCTTGACCGTCTTGTCCCAGGCCGCCTTGTCGATGACGCCGAACTGGCCGCCCGCCCAGATGAGCTTGTTGACCTCGTTCATCTGCCAGAGCTGATGCACCGGCCCGACCGGGAACGCGTCGACACCCGGGCTCGTGGCCGCCTTGTAGACGATGTCCGCGGACTCCTGCGGGTTGTCGCGGGCGTACAGCCAGCCCTTGACGACCGCCTTGAGGAAGCGCACCGCGGCATCCGCGTAGGCGGGGTCGTCGGAGAGGCGCTTCGTGTCGGCCCAGAGGGCGTCCTGCAGCATGGCGCCCTCGGTGTCCTCGTAGGAGACCACGTCGAAGTCGCTCGGCTGGTACAGCTTGCCCGTGGCGGGGTTCACGACCTCGAGGATCTGCGCCCACTCGTTGTAGGTCATCGCCTGCGCGGCGTCGACGTCGTGGTCGAGCAGCGCGTTCATCGAGAAGTCCTGGGTCGTGATCGACACCGTCGTCGAATCGAGCCCGTCCGCCGCCATCGCGGCGAAGATCTCCCACTCGTTGCCGAAGCCCCACGAGCCGATGCGCTTGCCCTCGAAGTCGGCGACCGAGGTGATGCCGCTGCCCTTCCACGACACCTGCGTCGTGCCGGACTTCTGATACACCTGCGCGATGTCGGTCAGCTCGACGCCGCTCGCCTCGATGCTGCCGAGAACCTTCGGCACCCACGCGACCGCGAAGTCGACGTCGCCGGCGACGAGCGCGTCCTGCGGGACGATGTCGCCGCCGGAGGGGAGGATGTCGACCTTGTCGAAGCCCTCGTCGGCGAAGTACCCCTTCTCGAGCGCCACGAAGTAGCCGGCGAACTGGGCCTGCGGGAGCCACTGCAGCTGGAGCTTGATGGAGGTGAGCGGCGTGAACTCGCCGTCGCCGCCGGAGCCGCCGCTCGACGGCCCGGTGCAGGCCGAGAGGGCGAGCGTCGCGGCGGCACCCGCCGCGACGAGCGCGGTGACGCGCCTCGTGCTGAGTCTCATGCTGTTCCTTTCGTGATCGGTGGTGCGGGTGGTGGGGCAGCCGGTCAGGCCGGCGCGCGGCGCGTCACGATCCGCTCGAGGAGCGAGGTGACGAGGTAGAAGACGAGGCCGATGAGGAGCCCGCCGCCCACGTACGCCCAGGCGAGGGTCGCGCGCCCGGACTTCACGTAGGTGGCGATCGCGGTGCCGATGCCGTCGGAGGGGCCGCCGAAGTACTCCGCCACGAGGGCCGCGATCACGGCGAGCGAGCTCGCGATCCGGAGGCCCGTCATGAGGTACGGCAGCGCGGTCGGGAGGGTCAGCATCCGGAAGGTCTGCGCACCGGATGCGGCGGAGGCACGCAGCAGGTCGCGGTGCACCGGCCGGGTCTGCCGCAGGCCGCGCAGCACGTTGAGGAACACCGGGATGAACGCGGCGATCGTCGCGACCATCTGCCGCCCGAACTGGCTCGAGGCGCCGAACATCGTGTTGAGGATGGGCGTGATGGCCACGATCGGCACGACGGCGAGCGCCGCCACGAGCGGAGCCAGCATCCCGTCGATCGGGCGCCACGCCGCGGCGAGCCCGGCGAGCAGGATGCCGAGCACGGCCCCCACCGTGAGGCCCACGAGCGCGTTGCCCGCGGTGATGAGCATGTCCTTCCAGATGATGCCCCAGCGCAGCACGAACTCGCTGCCGATCGCGAGCGGGCTCGGCACCATGCGGGGCGCGGCGCCCAGCTCGACGTAGAGCGTCCACGCTACGAGCAGCAGCACGCCCACGACGATCGGCGCCACGACCTTGAGCCACGCGGATGCCACGGGCCCGAAGGGAGCGCCGCCCCGGACCGCGCTCATCGCTCGTTGGCCCTCTCGACGCGCGCGCCGTGCAGCGCCTCGCGCACCGCCGTGACCTTCTCGAAGTAGGCCGGGCTCTCGCGCAGCGCCTCGTCGCGCACCTCGCCGAGCTCGGTCGTGATGACGTCGGTGATGCGTCCCGGGCGCGGGCTCATCACGACGACGCGGTCGGAGAGGAACACCGCCTCCGGGATCGAGTGGGTCACGAACACGACGGCCGCGCCCGTCTCGGCGGCGATGCGGGCGAGCTCCGTCTGGAGGTACTCGCGCGTCATCTCGTCGAGGGCGCCGAACGGCTCGTCCATGAGCAGCAGCCGCGGGCGCGCCGCGAGGGCGCGCGCGATGGCGACCCGCTGCTGCATGCCCCCCGAGAGCTGATCGGGGTAGCGGCCCGTGAACTCGGTGAGCCCCACGAGCTCGGCGAGCTCCGCGACGCGCTTCTCGCGCTCGGCCTTCGGCACCTTGTGCAGTTCGAGCGGCAGCGCGATGTTCGCGGCGACGGTGCGCCAGGGCAGCAGTCCCGCTTGCTGGAAGGCGATGCCGTAGTCCTGGTCGATGCGGGCCCGGCGCGCGGGCTTGCCGAAGATCGAGAGCTCGCCCGCGGACGCCTCGTCGAGGTCGGCGATGAGCCGCATGAGCGTCGACTTGCCGCAACCGGAGGGGCCGATGAGCGAGACGAACTCCCCCGCCCGCACCTCGAGGTCGACCCCGGTGAGGGCGGTCACCTCGCCGGCCTCGGTGGGGAACACCTTGCCCGCGCCGGACACCCGCACCGCGAGCGCGGCGTCGGCGGTGGTGGATGCGAGGGCGTCGCCCTGAGCCTGTCGAAGGGCGTCGCCCTGAGCCTGTCGAAGGGTCATCCCGTCGCCTCTCCTCTGCGGTATGTCCTGAGTCCGAAACCGATGAGCGCGACGCTCCCCGCCGCGACGAGCCCGAGCACGATCGAGCCGAAGGTCGGCCCCCACGGCGCCGCCGGATCGCTCGAGGCCTGCCCCGCGAACTGGATGAGCATCCGGCCGATCCCGCCGCGCATGCCGATCGACACCTCGGCCACCACCGCGCCGAGCACGGCGTTCGCGGCCGCGAGCCGCAGCGCGGGCAGCAGGAACGGCACCGAGGCGGGCAGCCGCAGGCGCAGCAGCGTCGTGCCGTAGCCGGCGGCGTAGCTGCGCATGAGGTCGAGGTGGATGCGGTCGGGCGCATCAAGCCCCTTGAGCACGCCGATCGCCACCGGGAAGAAGGCGAGATACGACGCGATCACCGCGACCGAGAGCCACTGCGGCCACGGGATGCCGGACCGGTCGAGCTGGTTGCCGACGACGTTCACGATCGGCGCGAACGCGATGAGCGGAACGATCTGGCTCACGACGATCCAGGGCAGCAGGCCCCACTCGAGCAGCTTCCACCGCTGCATCACGAGGCCGAGCAGCCCGCCGACGAGCACGCCGAGGAGCCAGCCCACGGCCGCGATGCCGAGCGTGAGAAGCGCCGCCTGCGCGACCGACACGATGAGCGGCGGGGTGTCGCCGCCGCTCGTCGGCTGGAACAGCCGCGCGATCATGTCCCAGATGTGCGGCATCGCGCGATCGTGGGTGCGCGGCAGGATCATGACGCCCGATCCGGTCTGCCCCGCGACCTGGCCGAGCACGACCCCTTCCGCCGGCCCCAGGAACTTGTAGACCTCCCACAGGGTCGCCACCGCGAGCACTCCGAGCACGCCCCAGGCAGCCGCGACCCATCGACGGCGCGGTCCGCCCCGCCTCCGGGGGAGGGCGATCGCGGTGGTCGCGGTCACGACTTGGCCGCCACCTCGTCGCGCATCGCCGGGATGACGGTCTCGCCGTACACCCGCAGCGTCTCCTCCTTGTTGTCGTGCTGGAGGTAGCCCGCGAACTGGTGCACGCCGAGCGACTTGAGCTCCTCGAGCTTCGCGATGTGGTCGGAGGTGTCGCCGAGCAGGCAGAAGCGGTCGACGATCTCGTCGGGCACGAAGTCGACGTGGTCGTTCGCGGCCTTGCCGTGGGTGTTGTAGTCGTATCCGGTGCGCTTCTCGATGTAGTCGGTGAGTGCCTTCGGCACCGCGCCCGACTGCCCGTACTTGGCCACGATGTCGGCCACGTGGTTGCCGACCATGCCGCCGAACCAGCGGCACTGCTCGCGCATGTGCTGCCAGTCGTCGCCCACGTAGAACGGGGCGGCGACGCAGAACGTGATGGAGTCCGGATCGCGGCCCGCGGCCTCCGCCGAGTCGCGCACCGTCTTGATCATCCACTTCGCGATGTCGACGTCGGCGAGCTGCAGGATGAAGCCGTCGCCGACCTCCCCCGTGAGCTTGAGGGCGAGCGGGCCGTAGGCAGCCACCCACACCTCGAGCTCCGAGCCGGTCGACCACGGGAAGCGCAGCGTCGAGCCGTGGTACTCGACCTCGCGGCTGTTGCCGAGCTCGCGGATCACGTGGATCGCCTCGCGCAGCTCCTGCATGGTGGTCGGCTTGCCGTTCGTGACGCGCACCGCCGAGTCGCCGCGGCCGATACCGACCACCGTGCGGTTGCCGTACATCTCGTTGAGCGTGGCGAAGACGGATGCCGTGACGGTCCAGTCGCGCGTCGCCGGGTTGGTGACGAAGGGGCCCACCTTGATGCGGTGCGTCTCGGCGAGGATCTGGCTGTAGATGACGTACGGCTCCTGCCACAGGATGTGGGAGTCGAAGGTCCACACGTGGCTGAACCCGTACTGCTCGGCGAGCTTGGCGAGGTGCACCGTGCGCCAGGCGGGCGGGTTGGTCTGGAGTACTGCTCCGAAGTCCATGGTGTCCGTTTCTCTTCTCAAACCAGGTACTGCGAGAGGCCGCGCTTGACGTACCGGCCGTCGCCCTTGGCACCGAGGTAGCGGTCGCCCTGGACCACGACCTTGCCGCGCGAGATGACCGTGTCGACCTTGCCGTCGATCTCGTAGCCCTCCCACGCGGAGTGGTCCATGTTCATGTGGTGCGTCTTCTCGTAGCCGATGGAGGTGTGGCCGTTCGGGTCGTAGACGACGATGTCGGCATCCGCACCCGGCTGGATGACGCCCTTCTGGCCGTAGAGACCGAACATCCGGGCGGGGGTGGTGCTCGTGAGCTCGACCCAGCGCTCGAGGGTGATCTCGCCCGTCACGACGCCCTGGTACATGAGGTCCATGCGGTGCTCGACCGAGCCGATGCCGTTCGGGATCTTGCGGAAGTCGCCGAGGCCCAGCTCCTTCTGGCCCTTCATGCAGAACGGGCAGTGGTCGGTGGAGACCATCTGCAGGTCGTTCGTGCGCAGGCCCTGCCACATGGCGTGCTGGTGGCCCTCCGCGCGAGCGCGCAGCGGCGTCGAGCACACCCACTTGGCGCCCTCGAAGGCACCCCACTCCTCGCTCGAGGCGCCGAGCTGCTCCTCCAGCGAGAGGTAGAGGTACTGCGGGCAGGTCTCGCCGAACACGTTCTGGCCGCGGTCGCGGGCGGCCGCGAGCTGCTCGACCGCCTGCTTCGCGCTCACGTGCACGACGTAGAGCGGAGCGCCGGTGAGGCGGGCGATCATGATGGCGCGGTGGGTGGCCTCCTCCTCCATCTCCCATGCGCGGGCGATGCCGTGGAAGTAGGGGTCGGTCTTGCCGGCCTCGGCGAGCTGCGCCGCGAGCACGTCGATGACGGGGCCGTTCTCGGCGTGCATCATCGTGAGCAGGCCGGTGTCAGCCGAGACCTGCATGGCCTTCAGGATCTGCGCGTCGTCGGAGTAGAACACGCCGGGGTAGGCCATGAAGAGCTTGAAGCTCGTGATGCCCTCGTCGATGAGCTTCGGCATGACGGCGAGCGAGTCCTCGTCGACGCCGCCGATGATCTGGTGGAAGCCGTAGTCGATCGCGCACTGGCCCGCGGCCTTCTCGTGCCACGCCGCGAGGCCGTCCATGACCTTCTGGCCGTAGGTCTGCACGGCGAAGTCGATGATCGTCGTGGTGCCGCCGTGGGCCGCGGCCCGCGTGCCCGTCTCGAAGGTGTCGGATGCGTTGGTGCCGCCGAACGGCAGCTCCATGTGGGTGTGCGCGTCGATGCCGCCGGGGATGACGTACTTGCCGGTCGCATCGACGACGGTGTCGACCGTGCGCGCGAGATCGCTGCCGAGCAGCTGGGTGCCGGGGGCGAGCACGGCGACGATCTTCTCGCCGTCGACGAGCACGTCGGCCGCGCCGCGTCCGGTGGCGGAGACGACGGTTCCGCCGGTGATGAGTGTCGTGGTCATGGGGGTCCTCCGTGGGAGTGGGCCTGGGGTTGTCTCGGGCGGGTTCTAGGGCTGGGCGATCATCGTGTAGGTCTCGGGGCGGCGGTCCCGGTAGAACTGCCAGTCGTCGCGCATCTCCTGCACCAGGTCCAGGTCGAGGTCGCGCACGAGCAGCTCCTCGTGCTCGCCGGAGCCGCGCTCGCCCACGAAGTTGCCGCGCGGGTCGATGACGTTGCTCGTGCCGTAGAAGGTGACCGCCTCGTCGCCGTACTCGTTGTCCTCGCGGCCCACGCGGTTGGGCTGCAGCACGAAGTAGCCGTTGGCGACCGCGGCGGCGGGTCCCTCGACCTCCCAGAGCCGGTTGGAGAGGCCCGGCTTGGTGGCGTTGGGGTTGAACACGATGTGGGCGCCGCGCAGGCCGTACTCGCGCCATCCCTCGGGGAAGTGCCGGTCGTAGCAGATGTAGGTGCCGATGCGGCCGATGGCCGTGTCGAAGACGGGGTAGCCGAGGTTGCCGGGACGGAAGTAGAACTTCTCCCAGAACTTCTCGACGTGCGGGATGTGGATCTTGCGGTACTTGCCGAGGATCGAGCCGTCGGCGTCGATGACGACGGTGGTGTTGTAGTACACGCCGGTCTGCTCCTCCTCGTAGATGGGGAGGACGGTGACCACGCCGAGCTCCTTGGCCACGGAGGCGAAGCGCTGCACGATGGGCCCGTCGGCGGGCTCCGCGTAGCGGTAGTACTTCTTGTCCTGGGTGATGCCGAAGTAGGGCCCGTAGAAGAGCTCCTGGAAGCACATGGCCTGCGCGCCGTCCGCGGCCGCATCGCGCAGGAAGCCCTCGTGCTTGTCGAGCATGGATTCCTTGTCGCCCGTCCAGGTGGTCTGACTGATGGCGGCGCGCACGATGGTCATCGAGATCTCCCTTGACATTGCCATTTGTTATCGTCATCCGTAAACATTTATTCGGTACGACGATTGCGATGTAGTGACAACCTAGGGGGGAACGGGTGAAGTCGGTAGCCCTATTCGTGAAAGAGCCGTCGCCCCACGGGATCGCCACCGGGATCGCCCGGATGATCACCACGGGAGACCTCGCACCGGGCGATCGCCTGCCCACCGTGCGCGAGCTCGCCGCGCTGCTCGGGGTCTCCCCCGCGACCGTCAGCCACGCCTGGCAGACCCTCTCGGCGGCCGGCCTCATCACGAGCCGCGGACGCAGCGGAAGCTTCGTGCGCGCCGAGCCCCGGGAGTGGCTCCCCCGTCGCTACCGCGGCCTCGACGGCCAGCTCGACGCGCGCCTCGACCTCTCCCGCGGCACCCCCGACCCGGAGCTGCTGCCCACGCTCGGGCCCGCCCTCGCGCGGGTGGGCGCACGCGCCGACACGCCGAGCTACCAGGCCAAGCCCGACATCCCGGAGCTGCACGACCTGCTGCGCGACGACTGGCCGGCCCCCGTCGAGTCGATCACCGTCGTCAACGGCGCCCTCGACGCGATCGACCGCGCCCTCGCCGCGCTCGTGCGCTTCGGCGACCGCGTCGTCGTCGAGAACCCCACCTTCCCGCCGTTCCTCGACCTGCTCGAGCACTACGGGCTGCAGCCGATCGGCGTCGAGCTCGACGACGAGGGGATGCGCCCCGAGGCCTTCGCGGCGGCGCTCGGGGCGAGCCCCGCGATCGTGCTGCTGCAGCCGCGGGCCCACAACCCCACCGGCACCTCCATGTCGCACGCCCGCGCGGAGCAGCTCGCCGGCATCCTCGACCGCAGCCGCACCGCGCAGGACGCCATCGTGATCGAGGACGACCACTCCGGCCAGATCAGCTCGGCGCCCGACGTGACGCTCGCCACCCGGCTCCCCCGCCGGGTGCTGCACGTGCGGAGCTTCTCCAAGTCGCACGGGCCCGACCTGCGGATCGGCGCGCTCGGCGGGCCGCGCCCACTTGTCGACCGGGTGGTCGCCCGGCGCCTGCTCGGACCCGGCTGGACCTCGCGCATGATGCAGGCGATCCTGCACGAGCTGCTCACGCATCCGGAGTCCACGGCGCAGATCGCGCACGCGCGCGAGGTCTACGCCGAGAGGCAGACGGCGCTCGCGGAGGCGGTGCGCGCCGCGGGCGGCTGGCTCGCGCACGGCGACGGCATCAACGCCTGGCTGCGGGTGGCCGACGAGCGGGCGGCCGTCGTGCAGCTCACCGCGGTCGGCATCCGGGTGGCGGCGGGGGCGCCCTTCCAGCTCGGGGAGGCGCAGGACCCCCACGTGCGCGTCACCGTCGGCCTGCTGCGCGAGGACGTCGAGACGGTGGGTGCGGCGCTCGCGGTGGCGCAGAACGCGTAGGCAACCATGACAACAAATGACAAGCTTTGCCAGCACGGCTAGGCTATCGCCATGGCAACCATGAACGTGTCGCTCCCCGACGCCCTCAAGGAGTTCGTCGAGACGCAGGTCGACGAGCGCGGCTTCGGCACCAGCAGCGAGTTCGTGCGCGACCTCATCCGCCGCGAGCAGGAGCGCACACGACTCCGCGCCCTCATCGTGGACGGCATGTCGTCCGGACCGGGATCGGCGCTCGACGACGGCTACTTCGCGACCCTCCGCGAGCGCATCCGCGCGTCGGGCGCGGCGTGAGCCGACACCTCGTCGTCACCACGCGGCGCGCCGACGAGGACATCGCGCAGGCGGTCGCGAGTTCGTCGGAGCGCTCGAGGCGACCGTACAGCTCATCGCCCGGCACCCGTCGATCGGATCGCAACGTTTTGCCGCGGAGGCGGGGCTCCCCGAGGTACGCGGGGTCGCGCTGCAACGCTTCCCGTACATCGTCTTCTCCACCGAGGACCCGGACACCATTCGCGTGCACCGCGTCCTCCACACCAGCAGGGATCTCCCCGCCGAGTTCGTGTGAGCGGTCGCTCCGCCTCCAGGATTCGAACCTGGTCCTCACGGCTCCAAAGGCCGTCGTGCTGCCGTTACACCAAGGCGGAACGCACACCCGCCCGCGGGTGCGCCGTCCCATTCTGCCAGCGCGGCATCCGGGCACCCGCCGCGCGGCGTCGATAATGGACGGATGCCCGAGAACGACGAGGTCGACCGGATCGTCGCCGCCTGGGAGCGGGCGCATCCGGAGCTCGACTTCGCGCCGCTGCAGGTGCTGTCGCGCGTCGGCAGGCTCGCCAAGCACCTCGACCGCGCCCGCCGCGACGCGTTCGGCAGCTCCGGCCTCGAGCCCTGGGAGTTCGACGTGCTCGCGGCGCTTCGACGCGCCGGGGCGCCGTTCGTGTCGAGCCCCAAGGCTCTGCTGCAGCAGACCCTCGTCTCCAGCGGCACCATGACCAACCGCATCGACCGGCTGGTCGAGCGCGGCTTCGTCGAGCGCCGCACCGACCCGCACGACGGGCGCGGCGTGCTCGTCGCCATGACGGATGCGGGGCGCGAGGCCGTCGACGGTGCCATCCGCGAGCTCGTGGCGCGCGAGGCCGAGCTGCTCGGCGCGCTCTCCGGCCCCGACCAGGAACGCCTCGCCGGCCTGCTGCGGAAGCTCATCCTCGATTTCGACTGAATTATTCGGCGCCGCGGTAATCCGCGGCGCTCGGCCGTACCCGGGCACGAGCGCGGTCGCGCCCGGATACGAGTGCCGACACAGACGAGCGGCAGTAGTCCGCGGCGCTCGACCGTACCCGGGCACGAGCGCGGTCGCGCCCGGACACGAGTACCGACACAGACGAGCCGCAGCAACCCGTGGCGCTCGGCCGTGTCCGGGCACGAGCGCGGTCGCGAGACGGGGCGGGCTCGCTAGGCTGGCGGCGTGCCCGTCGCCGCCGAACTCGACGTCGCCCCGCGTGAGCGCCGCATCCGCCTGATCGCCGACGGTCTCGGATCGGGCGCCGCAGCCCACGAGCACCGCCTGCTGCGCGCGGCGCGGCCCGCGCTGCCGCTGCTCAACTGGCTCGGCCAGTTCGCGCGGCCGCTCATGAGGGTGCCGGGACTCGGATGGATCACCTCCGACCCCGTCGTCGCCCGCGGACTGCTCAACGACCCCGCGCACCTCACTCTGCTCTCCGAGGGCGGAGTCGGGCACCTCTGGGCCCAGATCCTCGGCGACTGGGTGTACGAGCTCTTCGACGGACCCGGCCACCACGACCTCCGCACCCGCAGCAAGGGCCTCTTCACCGAGCCCGCATCCGCCGCCTTCGTCGCGCACGCCTGGGGTGACCGACTCGCCGAGGCACGCCTGGCGTTCGAGGCGGGCGAGCCGCTCGACCTCGCCGACCTCTCGCACGTGCTCGTGGGGCGGATGGTGACCCAACTGCTGGGGCTCCCGGTCGACGAGGCGCGTGGCGACGACGCCTACCGCGAGATCTTCGAGACGGGCGAGCGGCTCGCCTCCATCGCGCTCGGCACGACCGCCGACACGGTGCTGCCGCCCGAGAAGGTCGAGCTCGCGCGCGGCATCGTCGAGCAGCTCACCGCGCACATCGACGCCGTGTTCCCGGATGCCGCGCCCGACACCGTGATCGGCCGCTGCCGCGAGCTGGGCCTCACCCTGCAGGAGACCAAGGGCCTCTCGACCCTGCTCATGGTGGCGGGCACCGAGACGGCCGCGAGCGCGATGGCGCGGATGGCGGCGATCCTCGCCGACTCGGGCGAGCTCGCGCGGCTGCTCGCGCATCCGGAGCACCGCGACGACGCCGTGCGCGAGGCGCTGCGGGTGACGAGCCCGGCGCCGCTCATCGGGCGCTCGGTGCTCGCGGATGTCGAGGTCGCGGGGCGCACGCTCCGCGCGGGCGAGCGGGTCATGGTGCTCACCTGGACCGCGAACAACGTCGCGGGCGCCTTCCGCATGGACCGCGAGTACCTGCCCCACAACCGCCAGCTATGGTTCGGCGCGGGACGGCACCTGTGCCTCGGGGCGCCGCTCGCGCGCGCCGAGCTCGCAGCGATCCTCGAGCTGCTCGTGGGCGACGGACGCCCCTACCGCGTCGTGTCGCGCCGCTACGGACGGCGGGTGCTCATCCCCGCCTACGCCTCGCTCGTGGTGCAGAAGGCCTGAGCCCGGCCGTCAGGCCCGCGGCGAGTGCCAGCGCTGCTGCGCGGCGAGGAGCCCCTCGCGCACGACGTCCTCGGCGGCGTCGGCGGCATCCGATAGCAGCGACGGGAGCGCCTCGCGCTCGGCCTTGGAGAACGGCGAGAGCACGAAGTCGGCCGGGTCCTGCCGGCCCGGCGGGCGCCCGATGCCGATGCGCACGCGCACGAACTCGGGGCTGCCGAGGGCGGACTGGATGTCGCGCAGGCCGTTGTGGCCGCCGTGGCCGCCGCCCGCCTTGAGCTTGACGGTGTCGAAGGGGATGTCGAGCTCGTCGTGCAGCACGATCAGTCGATCCGCGCCGAGCCCGAAGAACTTGGCGGCCGAGGAGACCGGGCCGCCCGAGAGATTCATGTAGGAGTTGGGCTTCACGAGCACGAGCTTCGGGAGCCCGGGGCCGAGGCGCCCCTCGGCGAGCTGGGTGTTCGTCTTGTGGCGCGCGAACCGCGCGCCGATGCGGTCGGCCAGCACGTCGAGCGCCATCTGGCCCACGTTGTGGCGGTGAGCGGCGTAGCCGGGCCCGGGGTTCCCGAGCCCGGCTACGAGCCAGACGTCATCCGCCAACGCGATGATCCGCGAGGAGACGCTTACTCCGCGTCGCCCTCGGCGGCGGCCTCCGCAGCCGGCGCCTCGGCGGCGGCCGAAGCCTCGCCCTCGGTCTCGTCGGCGGCCGCGACGAGCGGCAGCACGACGCTCACGACGAGCGTCTCGACGTCGGCGACGAGCGACACGCCCTGAGGCAGCACGACCTTGTCGGCGTGGAGGTGGCTGACCGCCTCGACGCCCTCGACGCTGATCTCGAGCGACTCGGGGATCGAGAGCGCGGGCACCTCGACGAGGAGGGTGTGCGCCTCCTGCTCGAGCACGGTGCCGGGGGCGGGCTCGCCGACGACGTGCACGGGGACCTCGACGTGCACCTTCTCGCCCTTCTTCACGACGATGAGGTCGAGGTGCTCGATGATCTGACGCACCGGGTCCTTCTGCACATCCTTCACGAGCGTCAGCTCGTTCTTGCCGGCGATGTCGAGGTCGAGCACGGCGTTCGCCTTGCGGATGATGAGGCCGACCTGGTGGGCCGGCAGCGTGACGTGCTGCGGCTCGGTGCCGTGCCCGTAGATGACGGCGGGGATCTTGCCGGCGGCGCGGATCTTGCGGGCCGCGCCCTTGCCGAACTGGTCGCGGATCTCCGCGACGAGCTTGTTGTCGTCGGACATGGTGACTCCTTGGGGCTCTCGCCCGGTCTCGGTGCGGTCTCGCTGCGCCGCCTGCGGCGGCCGCTCAACCCGCGGGAATGGTTTCAACTCGAACGCGCAACAGCGTGAGGAAAGACTCTGGGCCTGCCCACCGCGTCGATCACGGCCGCCGTCCGGGGACGACGGCCCTCGCCGAAGTTCGCCCCGAGTCTACACGGCCGGCCGCGCCGCGCGGCGCCGCAGGGTGACGCCGAGCGCGAGACCGAGCACGCTCACCCCCACGCCGAGCAGCAGACCGCTCCAGGCGACCGCCGACACCGTGTCGGCGACCGCCGGCGGCAGCCCCGCGAGCGTGCCGGGCGTCGCCAGCGCGAGGAGCACGCCGAGCACGGTGAGCACCCCGCCCGCGACCCAGGCGCCGATCGGCGCGGCGCCGGAGGGCGCGAGCAGCGCGCCGAACGCGAGCGCCGCCAGCACCGTCAGCAGTCCCGGCACGAGCTGCCAGTCGAGGTAGCGGAAGGCGTGGGCGTAGAAATCGCCGCCCGCGCCGACCGTTCCCGCGAAGGCGCCGAGCGCGAGCACTCCCCCGACGGCGGATGCGATGCGGAGCCCGCTGCCCGCCGAGCGGCGCGCCATCGCGGCGACCCCCAGCATCGCGGTGCCGATGAGGAGCTCGCCGCCGTAGGAGACGACGTAGTACGCCCCGCCGTAGAGACCCGGGTCGCCGACGCGCAGCAGGTCGAGCAGCTGGATCGCGGGCGACACCATCCCGCTGCGGAGGGGCGCGTACGGC
The DNA here is from genome assembly GCA_030150265.1 of Protaetiibacter sp. Lineage (GTDB taxonomy): Bacteria > Actinomycetota > Actinomycetes > Actinomycetales > Microbacteriaceae > Homoserinibacter. The sequence continues at coordinate 115,426 of JASLGG010000025.1, read as the reverse complement.
ACGAGGAAGACGAGCAGCGAGAAGAGCACGTGGATCGCCCCGACGACGAGCACCCCGACGGAGGACCATCGGATGCTGAACGCGGCGACGCCGAGCAGCAGCGCGCCCGCCGCGAGCGCCAGCAGGAAGGGCGCCGTGCGTGCCGGCTCCGTGCCGAAGTACTGGCCGTAGGAGTACACGACGTTGCCGCCGCCGTACCAGAGCAGAAGGGTGCCGGCGATCGAGGCGATCGCGGCGACGAGCAGGCTGATGAGAGCGCGCATGAGTGGTCTCCTCGCGTGGTGGTGGTCCCTCCACCCTGCCAGCGGGCGACGGAGAGCGCGAGCTCGCGCCGGCTCGGCCGAGACCGCCCGTCCGCGCCTCGGGTACGACGCGGGCGACGTCGGCGCTACCTCTCGGGTACCGACGCGGCGAGCTGCTCGCCCGCCGATGCGACGGCCCCGGCCGAGTCGACACTCCATCGTCGGCGCGGCGCACGGCATCCGCGGCCCGCGAACTTGACCATGATCATCCGCCGCTGCGCACCGCTTGATCCGGATCAAGCCGCACCCGAGGCCCCGTGTCCACGGCGGCCCTAGGGTGGACCCACCGATGCCGGAGGGGAGCGCCGCACATGCCCGAGACACCGAGCACCCGAGCGCTGCGGGCCCTGCGCACCATGCTTCTCGCGGTCGCGGACGAGCCCCTTCCCGAGCTCGACGAGCTCGACCGGCACGCGCAGCTCGTCGCGCTCGGCGCCGACGAGGAGGTGGTCCACGGCGGTGCGCCGTCGCCGTACCTCTACCTCATCGTGCAGGGTCTCCTCCGCGCCGAGGCCACCCAGGGCGGGCACACGGTGATGCTCGGGATCCGCGAGGAGGGCGAGATCGTCGGCGACATCGCGGCGATGGGCTTCCGCGCGGTCAAGCGCCTGGTGGAGCTCGACCTCTACCCTCGGGCGCGCTCGCTGCCCGACCCCGGCGGCGAGACAGCGGCCATCACCCTGACCACGATCGAGCCCTCGCTGCTGCTGCGGGTCGACTCGCGCATCATCGTCGACCTCGCCGAGCGCCACCTCGCCTGGAGCCGGGTCGCGCTCGCCGTCATCATCGTGAACGCCACCACGAGGCGCGCCGAGTTCACCCAGACGCGCAACGGCACACCGGCCGAGAGCTACGCGACGCTTCTCGCCACCCGGCCGGGCCTCGTGCGACGGATCACGCAGCGGGAGCTCGCCCGGCTGCTGGGCGTCAGCGAGGCCGGGATGAGCCGGATCGTCAAGCGCGTGCACGCGCGCGGCGCCCCCGAGGCATCCGCTCAGTAGAACTCTCGGGTGTCGACGACGTTGAGGAGCGGCTCGCCGTCGAGGAGCCGACGCGCGTTCTCGGCGAAGAGCTCGGCGATGAGCCGCGGCTCGTGCGGGCTGATCGCCGCGGTGTGCGGCGCCAGCACCACGTTCGGCAGGCCCCACAGCGGGCTGTCCTCGGGAAGCGGCTCCACCGCGGTGACGTCGAGCACCGCGAGTCCCACCCGCCCGTCCTGCAACGCCTCCACGAGGGCGGGCTCGTCGACGGTCGTGCCGCGACCGACGTTGACCACCGTCGCGCCGGGCTTCACGCGCGCCAGCACCTCGGCCGACAGCATGCCGCGGGTGGCGTCGGTGCCGGGCAGGCACAGCACGATCGCGTCGGCACCGGATGCGGCATCCGCGAGCCCCTCGACCGGCACGATGCGCTCGACGTCGGCCTCGACCTCGCGCCGGTGCACCCCGACCACGCGGCAGCCGAGCGCGGCGAGCATGCGGGCGGTGAGGCGCCCGATCGCGCCGAGCCCCACGACGAGCACCGTCGTCTCCGCGAGCAGCCCGAGCGGTTCGCGCGGCCCCCACCGCACCTCGCGCTGCATCCGCTGCAGCCAGGGCAGGCGCTTGGCGCCCGCGAGCACCCCGAACACCGCGAACTCGGCGAGCGGCGCGGCGTGCACCCCGGCGGATGTCGTGAAGAGCACGCGCGCGAGGTCGGCGTCCGAGAGCCGCGCGGCGCGCACCTGCTGCCCGCCGCCGGCGGGGATCGTGTGCACCCAGCGCAGCCGCGGGTTCGCCGCGACCGTGCGGCCGAGCGCACGCCCGGAGTGGTCGGGCACGCCGAACAGCGCGTCGGCGGAGTCGAGCAGCGCCTCGTAGCGCGCCTGCTCCTCGGGCGTGCGCTGCTTGGGGCCCGTCACCCAGTCGACGTCGGGGTCCGAGAGCAGCGCCGGTTCCCACACCACCTCGAGCCGCTCGTCGCGCGCGATCAGCTCGACGAGCTCGCGCGCGAGCGGCGTCGCGACGACGACGCGCAGGCGGCCGCCGCTGCCCGCGGCGCTCAGGCCGGGACCCCGATCCGCGGCGCGCGGAGGTAGGCCATCGCGGCGTCGGCGATCTCCTCCGGGGTGGCGGCGACGTCGAGCGCGATGCCCGGCTCGTCGTGCTCGAGGGGCTCGAGCGAGTCGAACTGCGAGCGCAGCAGACCCGGCGGCATGTACTCGTGGGTGCGGGCGCCCACGCGCGAGGCGATGAGCTCGTAGTCGCCGTGCAGGTGCACGAACACGGTGCCGGGCGCATCCGCGCGGAGCAGCTCGCGGTAGGAGCGCCGCAGCGCGGAGCACACCACCACCACGCCGTCGGCGCGGCCCGCGTCGAGCACTCCCCCGATCGTGTGCAGCCAGGGCTCGCGGTCCGCGTCGGTCAGCGGCATGCCGGACGCCATCTTGGCGACGTTCTGCGCCGAGTGCAGGCGGTCGCCGTCGACGAAGCGTCCGCCGATCCGCTCCGCGAGCATCGCGGCGATGGTCGACTTGCCCGACCCCTGCACTCCCATCACCACGACGGGAGGATACTCCACGGGCCGCGTGGTCATCCCTTCGTCGCCCCGGCGGTGAGGCCCGAGACGATGTACTTCTGGGTGAAGAGCGCGATGACCATGATCGGGATCGTCACGACGACGGCCGCCGCCATCAGGCCGCCCCAGTCGATGCTCGCGTACCCGACGAAGTCGAAGATCGCCACGGGGAGGGTCTTCGTGCTGGCGCCCGAGAGCACGAGCGCGAACATGAAGTTGTTCCACGAGAAGATGAACGACAGGATGCTCGCCGTCGCGATGCCGGGCACCGAGAGCGGCAGGGTGATCCGCAGGAACGCGCCGATCGGCGTGAGGCCGTCGACCTGCGCCTGCTCCTCGAGCTCCTCGGGCAGCGAGTCGAAGAACGACATCATGATGTACAGGATGAGCGGCAGCGACACGAACATGTGCGAGAGCACGAGCGGCGTGTAGGTGCCGACGATGCGCATGTTGGCGAATACGAAGTACCAGGGAACGAGCAGGCTGACGCCGGGGATGACGCGCGCGAGCAGCACGAGCACGGCCGACTTCTTCATGACGAAGCGGCTCATCGAGTAGGCCGCGGGCACCGCCAGCAGGAGCGACAGCCCGGTCGCGGCGACCGCGACGAAGAAGCTGTTCCAGATGAACTGGATGTAGTCGGCCTGCCCGAAGACGGTCTCGTAGTTCTTCACGGTGGGCGTGAAGACGAAGGCGGCCTCGGAGTTGTAGATGTCGACGTTCGTCTTGAACGAGGCGAGCACCATCCACACGATCGGGGCGAGGAAGGTGAGCGCGACGAGCACGAGCATGATCGCGCGGAACACCTGGAAGCCGCGTCCACGGGGGCGCCGGCGCTGGAGCGGCGACGTCGTCGTGATGAGCGAGGTGGCTGTCGTGGACATCAGGCGGCGCTCCTCTTCTTGCGGATCGTGAGGATCCAGATGCAGCCGATGATCATCAGGAAGAAGAGCACCAGCACGGCGGACGACATCCCGTACTTGTTGTAGTCGAAGCTCAGGCCGTAAGCGTAGACGTTGAGCGTCTCGACCTCGTGGAACGAGCCGCCGCCCTTGCCCTTGGTGGCGTAGAGGATGTCGAAGGTCTTCAGCGCGTCGATGCCGCGCAGCAGGATCGCGGTGATGAAGGTGGGCATCACGAGCGGGAAGGTCACGTGCCAGAAGCGCTGCCACGCGTTGGCCCCGTCGACGCGGGCGGCCTCGTCGGGCTCGTCGGAGAGCGAGGTGAGGCCGGCGAGCAGGATCAGCACGACCATCGGCGTCCACTGCCAGATGTCGACGAACATGAGCGTCGGCAGCGCGGTGGCCTCGCCGGCGAGCCACGGCTGCGGCGGGATGCCGAACCACGACAGGAACTGGTTGGCGAACCCGATGGACGGCTCGAAGATGAGGCGCCACATCATGCCGACGGCGACGGGGGTCGCCACGAGCGGCAGCAGGATGATGACGCGCACGATGCCCTGGCCGCGGAACGGACGCCAGAGCAGCAGGGCGATGAGCATGCCGAGCACCAGCTCGAGGCCGAGGGCGCCGACCGTGAAGACGGCGGTGCGGCCGACGGCGGGCCAGAAGCGATCGGTGTCCCCGAGCACCTCGAGGTAGTTGCCGAGGCCGATGAAGTCGTGCGGGGCGCGGATCGAGCCGGATGCGTCGGTAAGGCTCAGGTAGATCGTCCACCCCAGCGGGAAGGCGAGGAGGAGGGCCACGAACACCATGGCGGGCGCGGCGAGCACCCACTTCCGGTGACGGTTCGCCCACGCCGAGAAGGACGGCCGCGTCCTCGCCGGCGTTCCGGTCGTTGTAGTCATGTCGTCTCCAGTGGCGCGTGGCGCCGGGGTGCGGACTCGGATGACGGTGGCGCGGCGGGCGTGCCCGCCGCACCACCGGTGCGAGATCGCTCTCGCTTACTTGTTCTCGGCGTCCAGGAACTTCTGGAAGTCGGCCTGCGCCTTCGCGATCGCCGCGTCGACGTCACCGCCGGTGATGGCGACGACGATCGGCGCTCCGACGATCTCACGCGCCTCGGCGACCGAGATCACGCGGGGACGGTCGTAGCCGACGCCCGTGGCGGAGCCGATGGCGATGGCCTCGGCGAGTTGCGCGGGGAAGCTCGCGGTGCCGGCCGGGTCGGCCCAGACCGAGGTGCGCGCGGCGGGAACGCCGGCGGCCTGCACCTCGAGCGTCATCTCGGGGCTCGTCAGCCACTGCACGAACTGGAAGGAGAGGTCCTTCTTGTTCGAGTCGTTGTTGATGCCGAGCGCCCACGACGGGACGTTGTACGGGAGCGAGCCCTTCGTGCCCGCCGGGAAGGGCGCGAAGCCCACGAAGTCCGACACGGTGGAGTTCTCGGCCTCGGTGAGGTTCTTGTAGAGGCTCGAGGCGTCGGTGTAGAACGCGACCTGGCCCTGCGCGAAGAGCGCGGCGGCATCCGGCCAGCTCATGTCGGTCGAGACGTTCGCCGGGCCGTACTGGCCGATGAGGCGACCGTAGAGCTTGTAGGCGTCGGCCGCGGCGGCGCTGTCGAGCGTCGCCTTCGTGTAGTCGGCGTTGGCGAAGTCGCCGCCCATCGAGTACAGGTAGCTCGAGAACTGGGTCACCGCGGCGGAGACGCCGGTGCGGGCCACGAAGCCGGCCATCTCGCCCTGCTCCTTGATCTGCTTGGCGGCGGCCTCGAGCTCCTCGAGGGTCTCGGGAACGGCGATGCCGAGCTTCTCGAGCACGTCGGTGCGGTAGTAGAGCACCTCCTGCTCGGTGATGATCGGCACGCCGACGACCTTGCCCTCGTAGGTGGTGGCCTCGACGGGGCCCTCCTGGAAGTCGCTCCAGTCCCACGCCTTGTCCTGGCCGACGTAGTCGCTCAGATCGGCGAGGTAGCCGTTCTGCGCGAAGAGCTTGCCCTCCTGGAGGGGGCGGTACATCATCACGTCGATCTCGTCGGTGCCCGCGTTGAGCTTGACGTTGTACTGGTCGGAGAGCTGATCCTCGCCGAGCTGGGTGACCTCGACCGTGACGCCCTTGTGGGCGGCCTCGAAGTCGGCGATCTTGCCCTTGACGATGTCGGTCCAGACGTGGTTGGCGAGCGTGACGCGCAGAGTCTGCGCCCCGCCCTCGTCGGAACCTCCGTCGGGCGAGCACCCGGCGAGGAGGCCGGTGGCGAGCGCCGCGGTGGCGACGGCCGCGGTGGCGACCTGGATCGAACGATGCTTCACTGCATCTCCCTTTCGTTGGTTCGCGCCATCGTTGGCGGCGCGTGCTGTGCGAACGGATGACCCGATCGTGCTTCTAGATCGGATAACCCCTATAAATAATACTAGTAATCCAAAGCGCCACAACTCGTCAACCCGGCGGGACCGTGGACGCGCACCGCAGGAACACCCCGAAGGAGACTCGCAGTGGAGCTCAACCTCACTGGACAGGTCGGCATCGTCACCGGCGTCGGCAAGGGCATCGGACGCGAGATCGTGCTCACCCTCGCCCGCGAGGGCGTCAGCACGGTCGCCCTCGACATCAGCCCGGACGACCTGGCGAGCCTCGCCGGCGAGCTCGCCGCGATCGGGGGCGAGCACGCGCAGTACGTGTGCGATGTGCGCGACCGTGCCCGGATCGCCGAGATCGTCGCCGACGTCGACGCGCGGTTCGGCCGCATCGACCTGCTCGTCAACAACGCGGGCGTCGGCGGGGACGGGCTCGTCTCCGAGCTCTCCGAGGACGTCTGGGATCTCTGCTTCGACATCAACGTCAAGGGCACCTTCCTCACCTGCCAGGCGGTGCTCCCCGTCATGAAGCGGCAGCGCCGCGGGCGCATCGTCAACGCCGCCTCGTTCGCCGCCATCGTGCCGATCGTCGGATCGGCGGCCTACGCGGGCGCCAAGTCGGCCGTCACCCAGTTCACGCGCGGCCTCGCCGGCGAGGTCGGCCCGTGGAACATCACCGTGAACGCCTACGCGCCCGGGATGGTCCCCACGACGCTCAACCACTTCACCGAGCGCCCGGACGCCGAGCAGGAGCGCCTGCTCGACACCCTCACGCTGCGCAGCTGGGGCGAGAAGTCCGACATCGCGAACCTCATCTGCTTCCTCGCCTCCGACCAGGCCCGGTACATTACGGGTACCTTGATCGACATCAGCGGAGGCAAGCTCGCCACGCAGGTACCCCGGATCGCCTACGAGCGCGCCGCGGCCGAGGGCCTCGAGCTCCTGTAATCCTCCGTTCCCTTCTCCGTAAGGACCACCATGGTCGACCTCGCATCCCGCGACTCCTCTCCCAGCGCGAAGCACCGCAGCCGTGTCGGCAGCGGCCTCTACGCGCACGTGTTCGAAGCCCTCGGGCAGGAGATCATCGACGGCGCGCTGCCGGTGGGCAGCATCGTCTTCGCCGAGCAGATCTCGGAGCGCTTCGGCGTCTCGCGCTCGGTCGTGCGCGAGAGCCTGCGCTCCCTCGCCTCGATGGGCCTGCTCGAGTCCCGCCCCCAGGTCGGCACGCGCGTGCAGCCGCGCGAGCGCTGGGACCTCCTCAACCCGCACGTCGTGTACTGGCGCTCGCAGGGCCACGACTACCGCCAGCAGATGCGCGAGCTCCTCGAGCTGCGGCTCGGCCTCGAGCAGGCGGCCGCCCGGTTCGCGAGCGAGCGCATCCGCCCCGAGCAGGCCGAGCAGCTCATCGCCGCCGCGGAGGGCATGCACCTCGCCTTCCACGAGACGCACGACCTGCGCGCCTTCTTCGACGCGGATGCGGTGTTCCACCGGATGCTGCTCGAGGGCACCGGCAACCCGGTGATCGGCCAGCTCTCGGACACCATCGGCGCGACGCTGCACGCGCGCGCGATGGACACCCGGCCCGGCATGCACGACCTCACCCAGTCGTCGGTGGAGACCCACCTCGAGCTGGCGAAGGCGATCGCGGCCGGCGACGGCGACCGCGCGGAGACGCTCGCCCGCGCGCTCGTCACCGACACGCTCGACGAGTTCTCCTGACGCCGGCCGTCCTCGTCATGCGCCGATCAGGAGAAGACCATGACGCTCTTGACGTTGCGCCCCGACTCCATGGCCTCGAAGGCCTCCTCCCACTCCTCGAGCGGGTAGACGCCGCCGAGCACCTTCTCGGTCTCGAGACGGCCGGTCGAGAACATCGAGAGCACCGCCTCCCACGTGGTCCAGGTGTGGGAGAACGAGCCCGCGAGGGTCACGGCCTTGGCCACGAGCGGGTCGAGGCTGAAGTTCAGCGGCTGCGGGCCCCAGCCGACCTTGACGATCGTGCCGTAGGGGCGCACGATCTCGAGGCCCTGCTTGAGCGCGATGCTCACGCCGGTCGCGTCGACGACGACGTGGGCGCCGAGGCCGTCGCCGAGGCCGCGCACGAACTCGGTGGCATCCTGCGCGGTGATGTCGATCGTGTGGTCGACGCCGAGCTCCCTCGCCTTCGCGAGGCGGCCCTCGTCGATGCCCGTGCCGAGCATCACGATCGTGCCGGCGCCGCGCAGCTTCGCCATCTGGGCGGCGAGCTGCCCGATCGTGCCCGCGCCCTGGATGACGACCACGTCGCCCGGCTTGATGTCGGTGCGCTCGACGATCGCCGTGTAGGCGACCGCGAAGGGCTCGGTCATCGCGGCCTGCTCGAAGCTCACGTCGTCGGGGATGCGGTGCAGCACGCGGGGCTCGGCGAGCAGCAGCTCGCCGAAGGCGCCGTCGCGGATCGCGCCGTAGCCCTCGCGCTCGGGGCAGAGGTTGTAGCGGCCGGTGCGGCAGAGCGCGCAGACGCCGCAGATCTTCGCGGCGGTCTCGCACACGACGCGATCGCCGACCTGCCAGCCCGTCACGTCATCCGCGACGGCCGCGATCACGCCGGCGGTCTCGTGGCCGAGCACGAGCGGCAGCTTGACCTCCCAGCTCTGCCCGTTGCGCCACATGTGCACGTCGGAGCCGCAGACCCCCACCGCGCGGGCCGCGACGAGGACCGTGCCGGGTTCGAGCTGCGGGTCGGCGACCTCGCGGATCTCGACGGCGCCGTCCTCGAGCGCGTACTTGACCAGTGCCTTCATCGTGCGTCCTTCCGTCCGGGGGCGAGGGGGTCGTTCTCGAGGTCGGGGCGGGCGAGGCTCGCGAGCCCCGCGGCGGCCCGCGCCCTCTCCTGGTTCTCGACGCGGACCGCGGTCGATCCGCCGAAGTACTCGTCGCGCGCCGCGCGCAGGAAGAGCACCGACTCGTGCATCTCCTCCATGCCGTTGACGCCGTCCTCGATGCTGATCCAGCCGTCGTAGCCGGCGCTCGCGAGGGTGCGGAAGATGCGCGGGTAGTCGTTGAGCCCGTGTCCGATCACGCCGTGCTGCAGCGCGGGCGAGTAGCCGATGGTGCCGTCGGCCTGACGGAGGTCGTCGAGGCTCGTGCCGGGCGCGAGGAAGCGGTCGGACGCCTGCATCGTGACGACGCGGTCGATCACCTCGTCGAGGAAGTCGGCCGAGTCCATGCCGGCGGTGATGGCGTTCGAGGGGTCGAACTGCACGCCGAAGTGCACGCGGTCCTCGATCGCGTCGACGATCTCGCGGAACACGTCGCCCTTCTGGGCGAACTCGACGTAGGCCCAGCTGCCGTCCTTGTAGTGGTTCTCCATGCCGAGGGTGATGTCGAGCTCGCGCGCGACGGGCAGCAGCCGCCGGTAGGCGTCGACGACCCACTCGACGCCCTGCTCGCGCGAGACGCCGGGGTGCTTCTGCCCCGAGAGCACGCGGGTGCTGGCGCCCGCGCCGCCCAGGTGGCGGGTGATGCGCATCATCTCGAGCTGGCGGTCGAACTCGGATGCCCGCACCGCGGCATCCGGATGCGTGAAGTCGGGCGAGGTGCACAGCATCGGCATCTCGAAGCCCTCCGCTCCGAGCGCCTCGCCGATGGCGTCCAGGTAGTCGTCGTCGCCCTGCCAGAACATGCCCGAGTACAGCTCGAGCCCGTCGGCAGGCAACGAGGCGGCCTTCGTGATCCACTCGAACACCGTCATGGTGCGCGAGTCGCTGAGCGCGGACAGGTCCCCCTTCGGGAAGACGCTGATTCTCATTGCAACCTCTTTGTCGTGGGCTTGACGCGGACCGGGTGTCCACGTCTAATAAATATTACCTATACGATCAATTGACACGATGGCGACGATGCCGAAAGGACCAGCAATGCCGATCGCAGCCGACCGCCTCCACGGGTGGGTCACCGAGCTCCTCACCGCGTGGGGCTACCCCCGAGAGGACGCGGCGTACCTCGCCGAGACGCTCGTCGACGCCAACCTCCGCGGCATCGACTCGCACGGCGTCATCCGCCTCGCCGCCTACCGGGCGCGCATCGACGCGGGCCTCACGAGCGCCGACGCGCAGCCCGTGCTGAGCGGAACGGGCGCGGCCCTCCGCGTCGACGCGCACGGCGCCACGGGACAGATCGCGGCCCGCGTCGCCGCGAGCGCCGCCCGCGACGCGGCACGCGAGCACGGCATCGCCGCGGTCGCCATCCACGGCAGCACCCACTTCGGCGCGGCCGGCTTCTACGCGCGCTGGCTCGCCGGCGAGGGCCTCGTGGCGGTCGTGACCTCCAACTCGGAGCCCGTCGTGGTTCCCTTCGGCGGCCGCAGCCCGCTCTTCGGCACCAACCCCTTCGCCTTCGCGGCCCCCACGAGCGGCGCCCCCATCAGCCTCGACATGGCCACCAGCACCTCCGCCATGGGCAAGGTCATGGTCGCCCAGGCCGAGGGCCGCAGCGTGCCCGCCGACTGGGGCGTGGACGCCGACGGCGCGCCCACGACCGACCCGAACGCCATCACCGCCCTGCTTCCCGCGGGCGGCCCCAAGGGCTACGCGCTCGGCTACCTCGTCGAGGTGCTGTCGGGCGTGCTCACGGGCGCGGCGATCACGCACGGCATCGGCAACATGTACTCCGACTTCAGCCGCCCGCAGGACGTCGGCCACTTCATGATCGCGATCGACGTGAGCCGCTTCCTGCCGATGGAGGACTTCCTCGCCCGCATGGACGCGCTCGCCGCCGAGGCGCGCGGCACCGCCCCCGCCCCCGGCTTCGACGCCGTGCTCGTGCCCGGCGAGCCCGAGGAGCGCACGAGCGCCGCACGCGGCGCCGCCGGCATCCCTCTCGCCGAGGCCACCCTCGCCGAGCTCCGCACCCTGGGCGCCGAGGCCGGCGTCCCCTTCCCCGAGGACCGCGCATGAAGATCCTGCTCCCCACCTCGCTGCCCCTCGAGCTCCCCGTCGTCGACGGCGTCGAGGCCGTGAGCTACGACTTCGCGCAGCCGATCCCGGCCGAGCACCACGACGCCGAGGCGATCGTGGTGTGGGGCAACCCGGATGCCCAGCTCGCCTCCGTCGCCGCCGAGCTGAGGGGCGTGCGCTGGGTGCAGACGCTCGCCGCAGGCCCCGACCAGGTGCTGAACGCGGGCTTCGCCGGCGACGTGGTCATCACCTCCGGCCGCTCGCTGCACAACGTCACGGTCGCCGAGCACGCCCTCGCGCTCGCGCTCGCGGGCGCCCGACGGCTGCACACCCTCGTGCGCGCGCAGCTCGGCCACCGCTGGGCCGGCGAGATCGGCGGGCGCCAGCCCGCCCACGACCCGAACCGCGTCACGACCCTGCGCGGCGCCCGCGTCGCGATCTGGGGCTTCGGCGCCATCGCGCAGACCCTCGCGCCGCTGCTCACCGCGCTCGGCGCGACCGTGACGGGCGTGGCCCGCAGCGCGGGCGAGCGCGCCGGCTACCGGGTGGTCGCCGAGTCCGACCTCTCCGCGCTGCTGCCCGAGACCGACATGCTCGTGATGATCCTCCCCGGCACCGCGGAGAACCGCCGCATCCTCGACGCCGAGAAGATCGCGCTGCTGCCCGACCACGCCTGGCTCGTGAACGTGGGCCGCGGCACGACCGTCGACGAGACGGCGCTCGCCGAGGCGCTGCGCCGTGGGAGGCTCGGCGGCGCGGCGCTCGACGTGACCGAGGTCGAGCCGCTGCCCGTCGAGTCGGAGCTGTGGGACCTGCCCGACGTCATCATCACGCCGCACTCCGCGGGCGGCCGTCCGATCGGCGCCGACGAGCTCGTCGCCGAGAACCTGCGCGCGCTGCTCGCCGGTCGCCCGCTCACCAACACCGTCACCCGCTGACCCCGAAGAACCGAGGAACCGACCCCGATGCCCACGTCCATCCGCCACCTCACCCGCGAGAACCTCACGAGCCCGCTCGTGCAGATCTCGCTCGACCTGACGAACAACGACGAGGCGCTGCGCACCGCGGCCGTCGCGGTCGAGTCGGGCGTCGACTGGATCGAGGTCGGCACGCCCCTCGTGCTCGCCGAGGGCCTGCACGCCGTGCGCGCGCTACGCAAGGAGTTCCCCGAGCATCCGATCGTCGTCGACCTGAAGACGATGGACGGCGGCTACCTCGAGGCCGAGATGATGGGCGACGCGGGCGCCGACGCCGTCATCGTCATGGCGCGCGCCCACGAGGCCACCATCGAGGCCGTCATCGAGGCGGGCGAGCGTTTCGGCATGCTCGTGATGGGCGACGACCTCGCCGAGGACGACCGCGTCGCGGCGTGCGTGCGCATGGAGCGCCTCGGAGTCGGCATGGTGATCCACCACATCGGCTACGACCACCGCAACAAGCACCCCGAGCTGGGCCTCAGCCCGCTCACCGAGCTGTCGGACATCGTCGCGGCCACCACGGTGCCCGTGCAGGCGGTCGGCGGCCTCTCGATCGAGCAGGCCATCCGGTGCCCCGAGGTCGGCGCCCCCGTCGTCGTGTTCGGCGCACCGCTCGCGATCGACGGCAAGACCTTCAGCCCCGCCTCGGGCGACCTCGGCCGGGTGCTCACCGAGGCCGCGGGCCGGGTGCACGCGGCGCCCATCCAGTACCCCGCGGGAGTCTGAGGGCATGAGCGCACCGCGGATGCGCGACCGCGTCACCTGGGTGACCGGCGCCGGCAGCGGCATGGGCCGGGCATCCGCGGTGAGCGCCGCGGCATCCGGGCGCCGGGTGGCGCTCAGCGGGCGCCGTATCCCGGCACTCGAGGAGACGGCGCAGCGCATCCTCGAGGCGGGCGGCGCGCAGCCGCTCCTCGTGCCGCTCGACGTGCGCGACGCGACGTCGCCGGCCGCGGCGCACGAGCGCGTCGTGGCGGAGCTCGGCCACGTCGACGAGCTCGTGCTCGCCGCGGGACTCAACACCCCGCGCCGCACCTGGGCCGACCAGTCGATCGGCGAGTTCGCCGCGGTCGTCGAGACCAACCTGCTCGCGGTCGCGCGGCTCGTCGACCTCGTGCTGCCCGGGATGCGGGATGCCGGCCACGGCACGATCGTCGTCGTGTCGTCGATCTCGGCCTGGCGCCTGTCGCCCGGCGCCGGCGTCGCCTACACGGCGAGCAAGCGCGGCCTCAAGGCGATCACCGAGACGCTCAACGGCCAGGAGGGGCGCCACGGCATCCGGGCGACGCTGCTGCTGCCGGGCGACGTCGACAGCGAGTTCCTGCGGCTGCGGCCCGCCGAACCCGACGCCGCGACCCGCGCGCGCATGCTCACCCCCGACGACATCGCCCGCACCGTGCAGTTCGTGCTCGACAGCCCGCCGCAGGTGACGATCGACGAGCTCGTGGTGAGCCCTACCGGGTTCTAGCCGGGTGACCCCGGGAATGACCCGCCCGGTAATCTGGTGGCATCCCCCCGACGCTAGGAGAAACATCCGTGCCTGAAGCCGCTGCCAACATCGGAGTCGTCGGACTCGCCGTCATGGGGTCGAACCTGGCCCGCAACCTCGCGAGCCGCGAGGGCAACACGGTCGCGATCTTCAACCGCAGCTACGAGAAGACCCAGACGGTGCTCGACGAGCACCCCGAGGCCGGCTTCCTGCCCGCGGCGACGTACGAGGAGTTCGCCGCCACCCTCGCGAAGCCCCGCACCGCGATCATCATGGTCAAGGCGGGCGCCGGCACCGACGCGGTGATCGACGAGCTCGTGAAGGTGTTCGAGCCGGGCGACATCATCGTCGACGGAGGCAATGCGCTCTTCACCGACACCATCCGCCGCGAGAAGGCGGTGCGCGAGACGGGCATCAACTTCGTCGGCGCCGGCATCTCCGGCGGTGAGGAGGGCGCGCTCAACGGCCCCTCGATCATGCCCGGCGGCTCCGACGAGTCGTGGGTCACGCTCGGCCCGATCCTCAAGTCGATCGCGGCGGTCGCCGAGGGCGAGCCGTGCGTCACGCACGTCGGCCACGACGGCGCCGGCCACTTCGTCAAGATGATCCACAACGGCATCGAGTACGCCGACATGCAGCTCATCGCCGAGGCCTACGACCTCATCCGCAAGGGCACCGGCAAGAGCCCCGCCGAGATCGCCGACATCTTCGCCGAGTGGAACCGCGGCGAGCTCGAGAGCTACCTCATCGAGATCACCGCCGAGGTGCTGCGCCAGACGGATGCCGCCACCGGCAAGCCGCTCGTCGACGTCATCCTCGACCAGGCCGGCGCCAAGGGCACCGGCGCCTGGACCGTGCAGACCGCGCTCGACCTCGGCGTGCCCGTCTCGGGCATCGCGGAGGCCGTGTTCGCCCGCTCGCTCTCGTCGAAGCCCGCCCAGCGCGCGGCCGCGGCGTCGCTCCCCGGCCCCGACGAGACGCTCGACGTCGCCGACACCGACGCCTTCGTCGAGGATGTGCGCCAGGCGCTCTACGCCTCGAAGATCATCGCCTACTCGCAGGGCTTCGACGCGATCGTCGCGGGCGCCGAGCAGTACGGCTGGGACATCAAGAAGGGCGACATCGCGGCCATCTGGCGCGGCGGCTGCATCATCCGGGCGCAGTTCCTCAACCGCATCACCGAGGCCTACGCAGCCGACCCCGGTCTCGTCGCGCTCGTGACGGCGCCGTACTTCGCGGATGCCGTGGCCCGCACCCAGCAGGCCTGGCGTCGCGTCGTGGTCGCCGCCGCACAGGCCGGCATCCCGGCCCCCGCCTTCTCCTCCTCGCTCGCCTACTACGACGGCCTGCGCGCCGAGCGGCTGCCCGCCGCGCTCGTGCAGGGCCAGCGCGACTTCTTCGGCGCCCACACCTACAAGCGCGTCGACCGCGAGGGCACCTTCCACACCCTGTGGTCGGGCGACCGCAGCGAGGTGTCGGCGGTCGACACGCACTGAGCTTGTCCTGCGCCGCGGCCCCTCACCAGGTGGGGTTGTCGCTCCCGAGGGGGCGCGGCGCACGCTCCCAGCCGATCCGCACGCCCGGCACCTCGAGGGGTGGCGGCAGCACGCGCACCGGTCCCCAGCCGGTCTGCAACAGCTCGCCCTCATCCGGCTCGTCGCGGGCGAACGTCGTGGCGCGCGGCACGCCGCGCACCTCCTCGAGGAGCGCCGCCGTGCGCGCGAGCGACAACCGGGCGAGCGATCCCGTCCCCGCGGCGAGGCGGTCGCGCAGCCCGGTGAGCGCGGCGGCCGCCATGAGGTAGCCGGTGGCCTGGTCGAGCGCCTGCACCGGCAGCGGCACGGGACGGTCGGCGAGACCGGCGCGCATGCCCGCATCCGCGATCCCCGACGACATCTGCACGAGGCTGTCGAAGCCGCGGCGACCCGCCCAGGGCCCCGTGAAGCCGTAGGCGTCGAGCGACACGTCGACGAGTCCGGGCCGCAGCGCCTGCCTCTCCTGGGCCCCGAGGCCGAGCCCGTCGAGCGCGCCCGGCCGGTAGCCGTGCACCACGACGTCGGCCTCGCCGAGCAGGCGGCGGAGCACCGCGATGCCGGCCGGATCGCGCGCGTCGATGCGGGCGGTGCGCTTGCCGAGGGTCATCTCGGGAGCGAGCGCGGGCTCGTCCCAGTCGGGCGGGTCGACGCGCAGCACGGAGGCCCCGAGACCGGCGAGCAGCCGCGTCGCGACGGGCCCGGCGAGCACGCGCGTGAGGTCGAGCACCCGCAGACCGGCGAGCGGACGCTCCCGGGTCGGAGCCCAGGCCGAGGGCGACCCGCCAGCATCCGTTGACTCGCGCGCCACGAGCGGCTCGGCCGCGACGGCCGCGCCCTGCGGATGCCGCAGCCACTCGGCGGGGGTGCGCATCGCGGCCGCGCAGCCGCCCTCGGCCACGAGCTCCGTCTCGAGCTGCTCGGTCGTCCAGAGCGCGACCGCCCGCTCCACCGCGGACCGCTCAGGGTCGACCCCCAGCACCCGCAGGGCGGCGAGCCGGTGGGCCTCCGCGTTGGTGTGCAGCCGGATCCAGCCGTCGGATGCCGCGTAGTCGCCCGCCAGCGCGTCCCACGGCGCCGGGGCGATCCAGCCGACCGGGCGCACGCCCGCCCGGAACCAGGCATCGGCGAGCTCGCGCCGCACGGTGGCGCCGCCGCCGGGCAGACCCGCGGCATCCAGCAGCGCGACGAGACCCGCGGCCGCGGCCGCCACGGACGCGGCGGCGAGGTCCGACACCGGATAGGGCGACTCGAGCGTCGCGACGCCCCTCACGTTGACGCCCACCACGTCGAGGCCGAGCGCCTCCCCGAGCCGCTGTCGCAGTCGTGCGTCGGCCGTGCCGGTCATGGCTCGACGCTACGCCCGACCGCCGCGCCGGACCGGAGCCGCGCCGCGTGGCCGGCGGCACGTGCAGCCCGGATGCGAGACTGGCCCGGTGCACGACGACGACCTCCCGCCCGAGCTCGCCTTCGCCGAGGACGGCGAGGTGGGGATCGGGCGCAGCCGCCGCATGCGGCGCGTCGCCCGCGTCGTCGTGGTGATCGCGATCGCCTGCCTCGTGCTGCCGGGCATCCTCATCGGGATCGCGACGGCGACCCGCACCGCGGAGCTCGCCTGCTCGATCACGGCGGCCGAGCTCGCCCCCTACGCCGAGGGGTTCGAGGCCCGCTTCGAGCTCTCGGGCCACGAGGGCCCCGGCTGGTACTGCTACTCGAGCGACGTGCGCGGCACGCTGACGCAGCTGCGATTCCTCGGCTTCATCCCGGAGGTGCGCGTCGTTCCGGGCGGGTCCCCGGGCGTCAGCGTCTGAGAGTCCGGGCGCGCCCCACGAAAGCCCGGGTCCCGAACCCGAGCGCGAGCACGCACGCGGCCACGAGCAGCGCGAGGGGCGGCGCGAACGCCGCGAGCAGCACGCAGCCGAGGCATCCGGCGACCGCGACCGTGCGCCCCCACGCGCCGCCGAGCCGCCAGGCGAGCAGGTGCGAGATCGCGTAGTACCCGAGCACCGCCCCCGCCGAGGCGCCGATGAGCAGCGCGGGTGGGGCGAGGAGTGCGGCGACGGCGGCGAGCACGGCGACGGCGGCATCCGCCCGCACGGGCGTCGCGGTGCGCGGATGCAGCACCCCGAGTGCGCGAGGCAGCTCGCCGGCCGCCGCCATCGCGTGCGCGGTGCGGCTGAGCCCGGCGAGCACGCCGAGCGCCGATCCGATGCAGGCGACCACGGCGGCGGCGACCACGACCGGCCGCGCGGGGCCGGCGAGCTCGGCGAGCGGTGCGGGGCTCGCCGCGAGCCGGTCGACGCCGAGCCCCAGGAGCAGCACGAGCGCGGTCGCCGCGGCGAGCAGGGCGACGAGGCCGATCGAGACGACGACCGCGACGGGCAGGGTGCGCCGCGGATCGCGCACCTCGCCTCCGAGCGTCGCGACGCGCGCGTAGCCCGCGAAGGCGAAGAACACGAGCGTCGCGGCGGGCAGCAGACCCGCCGGCGCATCCGGCCAGAGGAGCGGGTGCGGATCGCCCATCCGGGTGAGGCCGATCACGTCGGCGGCCACCAGGCCCGTCGTCACGACGACCGCGGCCACGAGGCTCGCGACCGCCGTCTGGCGCACACCGGTCGCGTTGACGGCGGCGAGCACGAGCAGCAGCGCCGCGCCGACCCATCCGGCCGCGCCCGGCGCGAGGTACTCCCCCGCGACGCGCGCGATGGCGGCCGCCGAGGCGACCTTGCCGACGAGGAACAGCACGCCGGCCGCGAAGCCCCAGCGAGGCGCGCCGAGCGCGCGGGCGAAGGCGAAGACGCCGCCCGACTCCGGATGCGCGCGAGCCAGCCGCGTGGTGCTCGTCGCGTTGAGCGAGGCGAGCACGATCGCGAGGCCGAGCGCCGCGAGGAGGCCCGCGCCGGCGAGCGCCGCAGCCGGCGCCCACACCGCGAAGACGCCCGCGCCGAGCATCGCCGAGACCCCGACCCCGGTCGCGGTCGGCACGCCGATCACCCGTCGCAGTTGCACGGGCGGATGCTAGCGGACGCGGGTGAACGTCTCACCCCCGCCTCGCCTCGCCGCCGCGCGCCGACGGCGACGGCGAGGCGCCCTCGTCACGCGAGGGTCGCGCGGAACTCCCGGACGGCCGACATGAGCTCCACCACACGCGCCGGGTCGACGGCGTTCTCGAACACGCCGCCCTCCTTGAAGTAGGTGCCCACCACGGCGCCGTCGGCGATCGAGAGCTGCTCCGCCACGTTGTGCGCGCGCACGCCCGTGTTGACGAACACGGGCACGTCGCGGGCGGCGCCCTTGACGATGCCGAGCGCCTGGGTGTCGGTGGGAGCGCCGGCGGTCAGCCCCGAGACGCAGATCGCGTCCGGCTGGGTGGCGAACACCGTGGACTCGGTGAGCGACTTCAGGTCGCGGTCGGCGAGGTAGCGCGCCGACTCGGGGACGATGTTGAAGAAGAGCTTCACGTTCTGCGCGTCGATGCGGCGGCGGTGGCGCGCGGCGGCGCCGACGTTGGTGTCCCACAGGCCGAAGTCGCTCGCGTAGACGCCCGTGAAGATCTCGCGCACGAACGACGCTCCCGTCGCGGCCGCCAGGTCGATCGAGGCCGTGCCGTCCCACAGCACGTTGACGCCGAACGGGATGCGGAGGTCGTCCAGGAGCTCGCCGATGACGCGCGCCATCGAGATCGCCGTGATCGGCTCGGTCTTGGTGAGGTACGGGAGGCTGAACTCGTTCGAGATCAGCACGCCGTCCACGCCCCCCGCCTGGAGGCCGTCGAGCTCGCGGCGGGCGCGGTCGACGATCGCGCGGACCCCCGCGCGGCTGTCGTATCCCGGGTCGCCCGGCAGCGCCGTCAGGTGCAGCATCGCGATCACGGGCTTCACCTCGGTGAACATGCCCCGCAGCCAATCGCTCATGTCGATCAGGTCCTCTTGTCTCTCGTTGTGCTCGGTCGAAACCGCTGGATGCGAACAGAAGCTAGCAGGATTGCGCACGAAACCAAACACCTTGTATGTTTGGTCGCACGCATTCGAACACAACGAGGTGGATGGTGAACAGGCTCAAGCGTCAGGCCCTGATCGTCGAGCATCTGGCCGCGAACGGCGAGGTGACCGTCGCCGACCTCTGCAAGCGCTTCGAGACGTCCGAGATGACCATCCGCCGCGATCTCGCCGAGATGGATCGCATCGGGCTGCTCCGTCGCGTGCACGGCGGCGCCATCTCCGCCGAGGGCCGGGCCTACGAGCCGCCGTTCTCGCTCCGCTCCATCCAGGAGCGCTCCACCAAGGAGGCGATCGCCGAGCGGGCGCTCTCCTTCATCGACGACGGCGACAGCGTCGCGCTCGACGTCGGCAGCACCGTGCTCGCGCTCGCGCCGCTCCTCGCGCAGCGTCGCAACCTCACCATCATCACCTCGAGCCTGCCCGTGGCCCAGCACGTCATCGACGGCCAGGGCATCGGGCGCGACTGCCGGCTCATCATCACCGGCGGCGAGACCCGCCCCGGGGAGCTCTCGATGGTCGGCGACCTCGCCCAGCGCACCTACCGCGAGTTCCACGTCGACAAGGCCTTCCTCGGCATCGGCGGCGTGCATCTCGACGACGGGCTCACCGACTACAACGTCGAGGACGCGCTCGTGAAGCGCGAGCTGCTGAGGTCGGCGAGCAACGTCTACGTGCTCGCGCACGGGGCGAAGTTCGGGCGCACCATGTTCGCCACGGTCGGCGCGCTCGACGCCGTCGACGCCTTCGTCACCGACCGCACCGCACCCGCCGAAGTGCTCGCCGGCCTCGCCGAGCGCGGGCACGAGGTCCACGTCGTCGCCGAGGACTGACCCGCCCCCGGCTCACCCACCCACAAGGAACAGGATCGCAACCGTGAAGAAGATCTACATCGTCTGCGCGACCGGAATCGCCACCTCGACCATGGTGCGCATGCGCGTGGAGGACTTCCTGAGCTCACAAGGCATCCCCGCCACCTTCACGCAGGCGCGCGTCGGCGAGCTCTCCGCCGACCGCATCGAAGCCGACCTGATCGTCGCGACCACCGGCATGCCGCCGGAGTTCGCGGAGGTCGTGCCGGTCGTCAGCGGCGTCCCCTTCCTGACCGGGATCGGCGAAGACGCCGCTCTCGAGCAGATCAAGACGGCGCTGACGGAACCCCGCTAAACCCGCAACCACCCAGCAGAAAGCCTGACAATGCCAGATTTCCAGACGATACTCGCCGCCGTCGGCGACTTCCTCAACACTCTCGGCCCGACCGTCGTCCTCCCCGTCATCATCATCATCCTGGGGCTCATCCTCCGGATGAGGATCGGCGCCGCCATCCGCAGCGGCCTCACCGTCGCCGTCGGCTTCGTCGGCATCTTCCTCACCGTCGGCCTCCTCGGCAGCACGGTCTCCGCGATCGGCGAGGCCTTCGCGAAGAACACCGGCACGGGCCTCCACGTGATCGACATCGGCTGGCCCGCCGCCTCGTCGCTCGCCTTCGGCTCTCCGATCGGCTACCTCATCATCCCGATCGGCCTCGTGCTCAACGTGATCCTGCTCCTCGTGCGCGCGACCAAGACGCTCGACGTCGACCTGTGGAACTTCTGGCACATCGCCTTCGTCGGCGCGCTCGTGCAGTTCGTCACCAACAACTTCTGGATCGCGCTCTTCGCAGCCATCGTCGCCTTCGTGGCCGCACTGTTCCTCGCCGACTGGTCGGCCCCGCTCGTCGAGAAGTACTACGGGATGCCCGGCATCTCGATCCCCCACCTGCAGTCGGCCGGCTATATGATGCTGGCCGTGCCGTTCGCGCTGCTGCTGCGCAAGATCCCGGGCCTGCGCCAGATGAAGCTCAACCCCGACACGACCCGCCGCAAGCTCGGCCTCCTCGGCGAGCCCATGGTGCTCGGCTTCATCATCGGCCTCATCCTCGGCTTCGCCGCCGGGCAGGATGTCGCGGCCGCGCTCACGACCGCCATCACGATCGCGGCCGTCATGCTGCTCATCCCGCGCATGGTGGCGATCCTGATGGAGGGCCTCACCCCTATCGCGGTGGCCGCCCGCCAGTTCATGAGCAAGCGGTTCGCCGGGCGCCAGGTTTACATCGGCCTCGACGCGGCGGTGCTCGTGGGAAGCCCGGCCGTCATCGCGGCGGGCCTGCTCATGGTCCCGGTCGAGATCCTGCTCTCGCTCGCGCTCGTGCCGCTCGGCAACCAGACGCTGCCCTTCGTCGACCTCGCCGACGGCGTGTTCGTCGCGGCGCTGCTCGTGCCGCTCGTGGGCGGCGACGTGATCCTGACGGTCATCCTCGGCGCGATCGTGATGGGCATCGGCCTCTGGTTCTGCACCCAGATCGCCCCCGCGGTCACCCAGATGGTCGCCTCGTCGACGTCGATCGACTTCCCGAGCGGCTACAGCTCGTTCACGGTCATGAGCGACGGCTCGGTGCCGCTCTCCTACGGGTTCTACTACCTCTTCCAGACCCCCGTGGTGATCGCGATCGTCGTCTCGCTGGCGTTCCTCGTGCTGCTGTACTTCCTCAAGCAGCGCTTCCCGCTCGGCGAGCGCCTGCTGCCGGTGCTGGTCAACGCCGCGGGCGAGCCCGTGGCGGCGATGGCCGCGGCCGGGACGGGGTCGGTGGAGACCTCCTCCGGCGAGCCTCCCGCCTCGACGAAGAAGTGACCCGTGGAGGGGCGCCGTCCGCGGCGCCCCTCCCTCCGCCCCGCACCGAAGGACCAGGCCGCATGCCGACCCGACCCCCGCTCCAGGTGAGCGCGTCGATCGTGACCGCCGAGCTGCTGCGGCTCGAGCAGGAGCTCGACCGCCTCCGCGACGCCGGCGTCGAGAGCATCCACATCGACCTCGAGGACGGCGTCTTCGTGCCCGAGTTCAACCTCGGCGTGCGCATCGCGGATGCGGTGCTCCGCTGGGGCGGGCTGCCCGTCGACGTGCACCTCATGGTGTCCGACCCCGAGGGGATGCTCGAGCTCCTCGGCGACCGCGCGCTCCGCACGGTCGCCGTGCACCTCGAGTCGACCCGCTACCCGCGGCGGGTGCTCGCTCTCGTCAAGGAGCGCGGCTGGCGCGCCTCCCTCGCCGTGAACCCCGCGAGCGGCGCGCCGTCGCTCGCCAACCTCGCCCCCCACCTCGACGAGGTGCTGCTGCTCACCACCGAGCCGGAGCGCGGCTCGGCCCCGTTCCTGGAATCCGCGCTCGCCGACGTCGCGGCCGTCGCCGCCGAGGCTCGCGCGATGGGCGCCCGCGTCGTCGTCGACGGCGGCGTCTCGGCCGGGAACGCGGATGCCGTGGCCCGCGCCGGCGCCGACGCGGTCGTGGTCGGCCGCGCGCTCTTCGCCTCCGCCGAGCTCCCCTCCCTCGTCGCCCGCATCTCGAAAGGAACGCCATGAGCGGCCTCTCCACCCTCATCCGCCCCGAGCTGGTCGCGATCTCCCCCGCCGCCGCCACCGCGGAGGAGGCGATCGGCGTGCTCGCGCGATCCCTCGTGGACGCCGGGCTCGCCGCACCCGGCATCGTCGCGGCGGCCCTCGCCCGCGAGGAGGAGTTCCCGACCGGGCTCGCCCTCGACGGGCCGGCGAACGTCGCGATCCCCCACGCCAACCCCGAGTTCGCGGTCACGCCGGCGATCGCGATCGCCACCTTCGCGCAGCCGGTGCCCTTCCGGCGCATGGACGACCCCGACGAGTCGGTGCCGGTGCGGCTCGTCGTCTTCCTCGCGCTGACCGACGGCGCCAGCCAGATCCAGACCCTCCGCGCGCTCACCCGGCTGCTGCAGGACGGCGAGCTCGTGCAGGCGACGCTCGACGCGCGCAGCCCGGAGGCGGTCATCGCCGCGCTCGCCGCCGGGGAGGTGCCCGCATGAGCGACTGGGTGATCGACAACCTCTTCGGCTCCTGGGGCCGGCCCGTGCTCGACTTCTACGTGCAGTACTCGCTGCCCATCAACCTCGTCGTGATCGCCTACGGCGTCGCGCTGCTGGTCTGGCATCTGCGCCTCCGTCCGTACCGCCGGGCCGCCGTGAGCGCGGCATCGAAGATCCTCTGGGGGCTCGACGCCGTCCGCCGCGAGCCGGCATCCGCCGCCCGCTCCCCGAAGGTGCGGGCGAAGCTCGCGGAGCGCCTCGACTGGGAGGCCATCGTCCGGGAGACGGGCGAGGGCGCCCTCGCCGCGGGTCGCTGGGGCCTGTGGCCGCGCCGGGTGACCGCCGACAGCCTGCCCCGGATGATCACCCTCGACGAGCTCGCCCGCGACGCGATCGCGTCCCGGCCAGCGTCGACGACATCCGCATCCTGACCATCCCCGCCCCTCACGACCCCCGGAGCCGCCCCATGTCATCCCGAGTCCACGCCGTCGTCGCATCCCGCATCGGCCTGCACGCCCGCCCGGTGAGCATCTTCACCCGCGCGGTGAAGGCCGCAGGCATCCCCGTGACGATCGGACGACCCGGTGGCGAGTCGGTGAACGCCGCGAGCCCGCTGCTCGTGATGTCGCTCGGCGTCGTGCACGGCGACGAGGTGGTGCTCGAGTCGGACGCCGCGGGGGCGGAGGCGCAGCTCGGCGAGCTGGCACGTCTGCTCGAGAGCGAACTCGACGCGTGAGCGGGGCGTCCGGCTCCGCCGTCATCACCGGCACCGGCATCGGCCGGGGGGTGGCCGCGGGCCCCGTGATCCGGATGTCGGCGCCGCTGCCCGAGCCCGCCGACGCGGGCCCCGAGCAGGATGCCGCCACCGCCGTCGCCGCGGTCGAGGCGGCGGCCGAGGGAGTCGCCGCCGAGCTGCGCGCTCGCGGTGAGGCGGCCGACGGGACGGCGCGCGAGGTGCTCGACGCCCTCGCCGACCAGGTCGCCGATCCGGCCCTGCTCGACGACGTGGCCGACCGCATCCGCGAGGGACGGTCGGCGGAGCGCGCGGTGTGGGAGGCGTTCGCGCACTTCCGGCGGATGCTCGAGAGCCTCGGCGGCTACCACGCCGAGCGCGCGTCGGACCTGGCGGACCTCGACAACCGGGTGCGCGCCCGCCTCCGCGGGGTGGCGTCTCCGGGCATCCCGCGCTCGCCCGAACCGTACGTGCTCGTGGCGGAGGATCTCGCCCCCGCCGACACCGCGCTGCTCGACGCCGCCCAGGTGCTCGCCATCGTCACCGAGCAGGGCGGCCCGACCTCGCACACCGCGATCATCGCGCGAGCGAAGTCGCTGCCCGCGGTCGTGGGCGCCCCCGGGGCCGCGGCCCTGCAGGACGGGCGGGTCGTGGTCGTGGATGCGGCGAACGGCGAGGTGCGGCCCGACCCCGGCGAGGCGGAGCTCGCGCGGGTGCGCGAGGCGATCGCCCACCGCGCGACCGCCGGCCCCCGCCCCATCCACCCCGGACGCACCGCCGACGGCGTCGCCGTGCCGCTGCTGGCGAACCTCGGCGACCCCGCGGAGGCGTCGGCAGCCCTCGAGACCGGTGCGGAAGGCGTCGGCCTCTACCGCACGGAGCTCGCGTTCCTCGACCGGTCCGACGCGCCCCGCACCGAGGAGCTCCGCGCGAGCTACGCCGAGCTGCTCGGCGCCTTCCCCGGGCGGAAGGTGGTCGTGCGGGTGCTCGACGCCGGGGCCGACAAGCCGCTCGGCTTCCTGAACGTCGCCGCCGAGCCCAACCCCGCGCTCGGCGTACGGGGGCTCCGCGCCCTGCGGGCCTCGGAGGACCTGCTGCGCACCCAGCTGGACGCCCTCGTGGCTGCGCAGGCCGGCACCTCCGCCGAGCTCTGGGTGATGGCGCCGATGGTCGCCGACGTCGAGGACGCCGAGTACTTCGCCCGGATCGCGCGCTCCTGCGGCGTGACGACCGTGGGCGTGATGGTCGAGGTGCCCTCGGCCGCGCTGCTCGCGGATCAGCTGCTCGAGTGCTGCGACTTCCTGAGCATCGGCACCAACGACCTCACGCAGTACACCCTCGCGGCCGACCGCCAGCTCGGCGAGGTGGCGCGCTACCAGGATCCGTGGCATCCGGCCGTGCTCCGGCTCGTCCAGACGGCGGCCGAGGCGGGCCGGAGGGCCGGCAAGCCGGTGGGCGTGTGCGGCGAGGCGGCCGCGGACCCCGCGCTCGCGGCGGTGCTCGTCGGGCTCGGCGTGACCAGCCTGTCGATGTCGCCCGCGGCGATCGGCGACGTGCGCGAGGAGCTCGCCGCCGTCGACCTCGCCGAGGCGCGGCGCCGGGCGCAGCTCGCGCTCGGGGCGCGCTCGGCGGCCGAGGCCCGGCGCGCCGCCGGGGAGTAGCCCCACTCCGCTGAGGGGTCGCAAAGCGTCGTCAACCCGGCGTGTTGAGAGCACTTCGCGACCCCTCACGAGGGAGACGCGGTCGGTGCGGATGCTCAGCCGACGGGGGTCGCGACGAGGTAGACCAGCTCCACGGCATCCGCGATCGCCGCGTCGATCGTGCGGGGGCTCACCGCATCGCCGATCGCGACGAGGCGGGGATCGCCCATGCCGACGCCCGCGGCGTGCTCGAGGCCGCGCGGACGGACGGCCGCGCGCGGCTCGATCGCGACGACGGCGTCGATGCCCTCGAGCCCGGTGCGCTCGCCGGTCAGCACGTCGACGAGCGCGAGCCGGCCGTCGTCGATCCGCTCGACGCGCACCGAGGTGCGGCGCCGGAAGCCCGGATGCGCGGCGAGCCGCTCGAGCAGGAGCGGGCGCTCGTAGCCGGACCCGACGTGCGGGAAGACGGTCTCGGCGGGCGTGAGGTACTCGAGCTCCCCCACCTCGGCGAGCAGCGAGAGCACGACGCCCGAGGCGTAGGCGGTGCCGTCGGCGTCCACGACGGCGATGCGCGAGCCGAGGGATGCCGCATCCGCGAGCGCCGCGAGGGCGTCGACCGTGCCGTGCGCCGGGAAGCCCCCGGAGTAGGCTCCGCCGAGGGCGACGCCCGAGCCGCTCGGGGCCGTGGCGCCCGTCGCGATGACCACGCCGTCCGCGCCGAGGGCGGCGAGGGCCGCGGCGTCGAGCTCGACGCCGAGCGACACCTCGACGCCGGTCCGTGCGAGATCGCGCACGAGGTCGTCGACGAGCAGCCCGACGCTCTCGCGGCCGGGAACCCGCCGAGCGAGCTCGAGCTGTCCCCCGAGGCGGTCGGCGCGCTCGAACAGGCGCACCTCGTGACCGAGGCCCGCGAGCTCGACGGCCGCACGCATCCCGGCCGGTCCGCCGCCCGCGACGACCCAGCGCTCGGGCGTCGCCGCCGGTGCGAGCGGGCCGCGCTCCTGCTCGCGCCCCGCGCGCGGGTTGACCGTGCACGAGACGGGCAGGCCGCGGCTCCCGCGGCCGAGGCAGCCCTGGTTGAGGCGGATGCAGTGGCGGATCTCGTCGGTGCGGCCCTCGCGCAGCTTCGCGCCGAGGTCGGGGTCGGCGATCTGCGCGCGGGTGAGGGCCACCATGTCGGCGACGCCCGAGCGCAGCACCTCCTCGGCGTCCTCCACGCGGTGCGCCGCACCCACCCCGAACACCGCGATGTCGGGGTTGGCGTGCTTCATGGCCGCCGTCTCCTCGCGGAGCCAGGCGACCGGCATGGGCGACGACGGGAACACGTAGTGCACGTTGTGGTAGCCGCCCGCCGCGAGATCGAGGAAGTCGATCTTCGCCTCGGCCCGCAGCGCCGCGACGACCTCGCGGAGCTCTGCGGCATCCATCCCGTCCGGATGGAACTCGTTCGCGACGATCCGGATGCCGACCGTGGCATCCGCCCCGACCCGCTCGCGCACGGCGCGCAGCACCTCGCGCGGGAATCGGGTGCGGCCCTCGAGGTCGCCGCCGTAGCCGTCGGTGCGCGCGTTGTAGAGCGGCGAGAGGAACTGGTGCAGCAGGTAGCCGTGCGCCATGTGGATCTCGACGCCGTCGAAGCCGGCCTCGAGCGCGAGCTCGGCCGAGAGCGCCCAGCCCTCCACGAAGGAGCGGATGTCGGCAGCGTCGGCCTCCTTCGTCGCGATCCCGGTCGAGGGCGAGAGCAGTCGCGACGGTGCGAAAACCGGGCGGGGGCCGTCCGGCCCCTCGGTCTGGGCCTGGGCGCCGTGGTGGTTGAGCTGCACGATGACGCGGGAGCCGGCCTCGTGGATCGCGTCGGTGCAGCGGCGGTTGGCGGCGACGCTCTCCGGTCGCCAGGAGTCCTCGAAGTTGCGGACGGATGCCGCGGGATGCACGAGGTGGTTGCCGGCGATGAAGAGCCCGCATCCGCCCTCGGCGCGACGCACGTAGTAGGCGGTCTCGCGATCGGTCTCGGCGCGGTCGGAGTACTGCTTGGAGTGCGCGGTCTGCATGATCCGGTTCGGGACGGTGACGTTCCCGATCCGGAGCGGCTGGAAGAGGAGGCCGGCCCCGCTCACGCCGCGCCGTCGAACATCGACGTCACGGAGCCGTCGTTGAACACCTCGCCGATCGCACGCGCGATGAGCGGGGCGATCGGCAGCACTGTGAGGCGGTCCCAGCGCTTCTCGGGGGCGAGCGGCAGCGTGTCGGTCACGACCACCTGATCGATGACCTCGGACTGCAGGATCTCCACCGCCGGGTCGGAGAACACCGCGTGGGTGGCACCGACGATGACGCCGGTGGCGCCGTGCGCCTTGAGCGCCTCGGCGGCCTTCACGATCGTGCGGCCGGTGTCGATGAGGTCGTCGACGATGAGGCAGGTGCGCCCCTCGACCTGGCCGACGATCTCGTGCACGCTCACCTGGTTGGGCACGAGCGGGTCGCGCCGCTTGTGGATGATGGCGAGCGGCGCCCCGAGCTTGTCGGACCAGATGTCGGCGACGCGCACGCGACCCATGTCGGGGCTCACGACCGTGAGCGTGGAGGCGTCGAGGCGCGACTGGAAGTGGTCGAGCAGCACCGGCATCGCGAAGAGGTGGTCGACGGGACCGTCGAAGAAGCCCTGGATCTGGGCGGCGTGCAGGTCGACGCTCATGATGCGGTCGGCGCCGGCCGCCTTGAACAGATCGGCCACGAGGCGGGCCGAGATGGGCTCGCGGCCGCGACCCTTCTTGTCTTGCCGGGCGTAGGGGTAGAAGGGCGCCACGACCGTGATGCGCTTGGCGCTCGCGCGCTTGGCGGCGTCGACCATGATGAGCTGCTCCATGAGCCACTCGTTGATGGGCGAGGTGTGCGACTGGATCACGAAGACGTCGGTGCCGCGGATCGACTCGCCGAAGCGGGCGTAGATCTCGCCGTTGGCGAAGGTGCGGGCGTCGGTCTCGACGAGCTCGGTGCCGAGCTCCTGGGCGATGTCGGCGGCGAGCTGAGGATGCGCGCGCCCGGACACCAGAACGAGTCGTTTCTGTCCACTGACCTTGATGCCGGACACAGTCCCCGCTACCCGCTCTCCCTCGACGACTCCGCCGTTCGAGTCTAGTGCGTCGCTCCTCGGGAACGAGAGGCGCCTCGCGGCGAGGGGAGGGCGGCTCATGCGGTCGCCCGGAGTCGTTCGAGCGCGGGGCTGCGGGATGGCAGCGGTGTGCGCCGCATGATGCCGTGGTCGTCGGGATGTTCGAGGAAGTAGTCGCCCCGGGTGCGGGTGATCCGCCAGCCTCGGTTGTGGAGCAGCAGGTGGCAGAACCTGCACAGCAGCACGCCGTCGTCGACGTCGGTCCTGCCGTGATGCGCGTCCCAATGGTCGATGTGATGCGCCTCGCACCACGACGGCGGCCGATCGCACATCAGACACCCGCCGTCCCGCACCGCCAACGCGACCCTTTGTCTCTCGGTGAACAGCCGCTGCTCCCGCCCCAGATTCAGCACCCGCCCGTCATCATCGTCGAACAGGATCGGCACCGCACCCGTAGCGCAGACGTACCGCTCCGCCGTCTCGATCGACACCGGCTCCACCTGACCCTCGAAGAACGCGGCACCCAGCCGGGTGCCGGCCGACGGTGTGCCTGAGGCGTCACGAGGCTGCTCGAGGTCTCGCTTGGTGACGAGCACCCGCACCGCCGGCTTCCGGTCTCCGAGGAGACGCCCGTCATCGACCCGGGAACCGATCCGCACCAACTCGACCACCGTGTCGAGGGTGAGCTGCTCCGTCGTGCGCTGATCCCGCACGAGCTCCTCGGCACGCTCGATCGCGCCCTGAACCACGAACCGGGGACCGCCCCGACGGGGCGAGGTGGCCGCATCCAGGATGGGCACCACGATCGCCGCCGACTCCGGATCCAGCAGGCCCGACACCCGCGTCATCCCGTCCAGCTGCCGGGTCACCCGCAGGAACCGCTTCTCATGCAACGCACGCTGCCGCGACGCGACGCCGGCGAGATCCAGCTCATCACGAGCTCGCGATGCCCGCAGCGCCAGCTGCTCGATGGTCAACCCCGGCGCCTCCGTCACGAGCAGCTGAGCCGCGTCCGCGAGAGCCGCCTCATACGCCTCGGCCCCTTCGTCTGCGGCACCCCCGGCGCCCTGTCCGTCTGACTGATCGGGCGTTCCCTCAGGAGACGCGGTGCGCCCATTCGCCGCCGCGCCCAGGCGGGTGCGGATGATGTCGGCGGCCTCGACCGAGATCGAGGCGCGCCCCACCGCCTCACCGAGCAGCGCGAGCCATCGCGGTGCCGCCGGGGTGCCTGCCTTCGGCCCGCCGAGTGCGCCCGTAGAACCCGCCAGATCCTCGCTGCGCACCTCCCGCTCGGCCTGCAGCAGCTCCCCCGCTTTCACGAGGGTGCGCGCCTCCCGGGCAGAGGTGCCGCCCAGTTGGGAGATGAGGCCCTCCGCGGTGCGCTGCCCACGGGACTGGGCGAGGCCGCCGTGGCCGAGCTCGCGCCGCGAGCGGTAGGCGATCTCACCGGCCACCGCAGCGGCGAGCGCGTCAAGGCGGCGGCGCGCCTCGGCGATCGAGCGCTGGCCGTCGATCAGCTCCTGATCGCGCCACGCGCTCACCTGCGGCGCGGTGAACGTCGCCGAGGTGTCGCCGAGAGCGGCGAGCAGCGGGGTGATCGGAGGCATGCGTCGATCCTCCCAGGAATCGAACAGATGTTCTAGTGCTTGTGAGGATACGTGGAGAAGTTGTGTGGTTCAGAAGAGGTGAAGGAGTGGAGACGGAACCCGGTGCGGGGGTCTCGACACGCCGCTTCGCGGCTACTCGACCAACGGGGCGGCGGAGCGGCGACACGGCCGGCGGAGTCAGCGCCTCAGCGCCGCCGCCAGGTGACCGCCAGATGCAGCAGCGGCACGACGGATGCGGCCATGAGCACCCAGGCGAGCACGTCGTCGCCGGTGCGGCGCAGCATCACCCCCGAGAACAGCAGCGCGGCGAACACGATCGCCGAGATCAGGCGGCGCAGCGACGACTCGATCGAGGAGATCCGCCGCTCGACCCCGGGCGCGCGGACGGCGAGCTGCCCGCGGTCGATGCGGGTCGCGAGCTCGTCGACCCGCTGGGGCAGCCGCGCGAGGGTCGCCGCATAGCCCAGCGCCCGCTGGCCGACCGCGCGCAGGTCTCCCCCCGATCCGCGCAGCACGGCACGCGCGAACGGGTCGACCGCATCCCACATGTTGAAGTCGCGGTTGAGGGCGCTCGTGACGCCCGAGACGAGCGAGATGGTGCGGATCAGCAGCAGGAAGCTCTCGGGGAGCTGGAACGGGAGCGAGCGCATCGTGTCGCCGAACTGGCGCGCGAACGCCTCCAGCTCGCGCGGATCGACGGCGCTCAACTCGGCGATGCCCATGCCGCCGAAACGGTCGAACGAGGCCGACATGGCGCGCTCGAGCTCCTCGGTGTCGGCGCCCGGCAGCAGCACGCCGAGCCGCTCGAGCGAGGCCACCAGCGCCCGGCCGTCGCGCGCGACGACCGCGAGGATGAACTCGCGCAGGCCCGAGCGCAGGCCGTCGTCGATCTCGCCCATCATCCCGAAGTCCACGAAGGTGAGCCGCCAGGCGTCGGCCGCCCCCGCGGGCCCGGGCGTGACGAAGATGTTGCCCGGATGCGGGTCGGCGTGGAAGAACCCCGCCACGAAGATCTGCTGGAAGGTGACGCGCGCGAGCTCCTGCGCGACGGCCTCCGGGGCGATGCCCGCCGCTCGCAGCGCCGTGACATCCGTGATCTTGATGGCGGTCACGTCGGCGAGGGTCAGCACGCGCAACGCGGTGCGGTCCCACACGACCGTCGGCACCGAGACCCGCGCGTCGTCCTCGAAGTCGGCGCGGAACCGCTCGGCGTTCGACGCCTCGTTCAGGTAGTCGATCTCGGCGAGGCTCGTCGCCGCGAACTCCTCGACGAGCGCGGGCGCGTCGACGCGCGACGACACGACGCGGATGCGCGAGAGCAGCCGGCCGACACGGCGCAGGGCAGCGAGATCGACGGCGACGACCTCGGCGATGCCGGGCCGCTGCACCTTGACGACGACATCCTCGAAGCCCACGTCCGCGGCGATGCCGGGCGACAGCCGCGCGCGATGCGCCTGGCCGAGGGATGCGGCGGCGATCGGCACGGCGTCGAACGCGGCGTAGGCGACCTCGAGCGGCAGCCCGAGCTCCGCCTCGGCCTGTGCCCGGATGCGGTCGAACGGCTCGGCGGCGACCTCGTCCTGCAGCCCCTCCAGCTCGCGGGTGATCTCGGGCGGCAGCACGTCGAGACGCGACGACATGAACTGCCCGACCTTGATCATCAGCCCGCCGAGGTCGACGGCGAGATCGTGGAACCGCCGCGCGAACCGCTGGAGCCGCGCGGTGCGGCTGCGCTCGGCGAGGCGGCGCAGGCCGATCCGCGGGAGGGCCAGCTCGAACCACCACTCCTGCAGGAGCATCCGGGTGGCGAAGCGCATGATGCGGCGGTACCGCCCGCGCAGCTGCCGCTCGCCGGAGGGCGCGCGGGCGCCGCTCGATCGCGGCATCCGGTCAGTCCTCGGCGAGGATCGCGTAGAGCGCGCGGCGCGCCTCGTCGATGGCCGCCACCGCCCGCTCGACCTGCTGGGGGGTTCCGCTCTGCGCCACGATGGCCGCCGCCTGCGCGAGCCTCGCGCCCGCCTTCGGCACCGCGAGGCCGCGCTCGATGCGGGCGCGCCCCGACTCTCCGGGCCCGGCCGGCTCGGCGGCGACCTCGGCGAGCGCCCGCCCCGACTCGGTGAGCGCGAAGACCTTGCGCTCCCCCAGCTGCTCGGCGGTGACCAGCTGCTCGTCGCTCAGCAGCTGCAGCGTGGGGTAGACCTCGCCGGGGCTCGGGCTCCAGCCGGTGCGGGCCTCGATCGCCTGGATGATCCGATACCCGTGCATGGGCTCGTCGAGCAGGGAGACGAGGATCGCCGTGCGGATGTCGGGGGCGCCGTGCCACCCGCCCGCCAGAGCCTCGCGGAGACCGGCGACGGCCTCCCAGATGTCGAATCCGTTCGGAGCTGATGAGCGCATGTCGGAGTCCTCTCGACGATGCGCCTCACGATACCCCGCACACCCTGGGGGCGGGCGGGGAGAACGCGATCACTCCGCGGCCGCCGCCGCCGCATCCGCCGCCGCCGAGCCCGGACGCTTCGCGGCGACCCAGCCCTCGATGTTGCGCTGCGGCGCGACGTTCATGGCGAGCGCACCCGCCGGCACGTCCTTGCGGATGACGGTGCCGGCGCCCGAGTAGGCGCCGTCGCCGATCGTGACCGGCGCCACGAAGACGTTGTGCGACCCGGTGCGCACGTGCGAGCCGACCGTGGTGCGGTGCTTGCTCACGCCGTCGTAGTTGGCGGTGATGGTGCCCGCACCGATGTTGGAGCCCTCGCCCACCTCGGTGTCGCCGATGTACGACAGGTGCGGCACCTTCGAGCCTCGGCCGATCTTGGCGTTCTTGGTCTCGACGAAGGTGCCGATCTTGCCGCCGCCCGCGAGCTCGGTGCCCGGCCGCAGGTAGGCGAAGGGGCCCACCTCGGCGTAGGCGCGGATCACGGCGAGCGTCGCATCCGTGCGCTTGACGACCGCGCCCTCGCCGATCTCGCAGTCCACGAGCGAGGTGTCCGGGCCGATGACGGCGCCCTGCTCGATGCTCGTGGCGCCGGCGAGCCGGGTGCCGGGGAGGATCTCGGCGTCCTGGCCGATCGAGACCGTCAGGTCGATCCAGGTGGTCGCGGGGTCGTGGATGGTGACGCCGTTCAGCTGGTGCCCGCGCACGATCATCGCGTTGAGGCGGGCCGCCTGCTCGGCGAGCTGCGTGCGGTCGTTGACGCCCGCGACCCGCCAGCTCTCGTCGACCGGCACCGCCGCGACGGGGGCGGATGCGGCGCGCAGCAGCGCCACGACATCCGTCAGGTACTTCTCGCCCTGGGCGTTGGCGGTGCCGACGCGCGGCAGCAGCTCCCGCAGCGCCGAGGCGCGGAACACGTAGCTGCCGGAGTTGATCTCGGTGATGGCGAGCAGCTCCTCGCTCGCGTCCTTGTGCTCCACGATCGCCTCGACGCCGCCCGAGGCGTCGCGCACGATGCGGCCGTAGCCGGTCGCGTCGTCGAGCACCGCCGAGAGGATCGTGGCGGATGCCTGGGCCGCCCGGTGCTGCTCGACGAGCGCCCCGAGTGTCACGGCGTCGAGCAGCGGCACGTCGCCCGAGATCACGACGACCTCGCCCTCGAAGTCGGCCGGCAGCGCCTGCACCGCGAGCTCGACGGCCCGGCCGGTGCCCGGCACCTCGTCCTGGTCGACGACGATCGCCCCGTCGGCGTACTCGAGCACCGCGGCGGCCACCTCGTCGCGCTGGTGGCGCACGACGACCTCCACATAGGCGGGGTCGAGGTGGCGCGCGGTCGCGAGCACGTGGGCGATCATCGGGAGGCCCGCGATGGGGTGCAGCACCTTGGCGCGCTTGGAGCGCATCCGGGTGCCCTCCCCGGCTGCGAGGACGACGACGGCGAGACGGGGGTCGGTCATGTCCCCATTCTGCCGAGCTTTTGTTCTCGCGAGGGAGCGAGCCTCAGCCGCCCACCCATCCGGCGATGCCCCAGCCCACGACCGCGTCGGTGCACGCCGACTGCACCGGGTCGCTCAGAGTCCCTTGCGCCCAGCTCTCCCCGAGGTCGAGGTCCTGGCCTGAGCCACCGCCGAGAGCGTCGGCAACGCGGCGCTGCAGGGCGGCAAGAGCGGCCCCGACGTCCGTGCTCTCATCGAGCGAGATGTCGTTGATCATGCGCATCGTGAGCCGCTGGACACCATCCCGCTCTGCAGGCGCGAGTCGCCCTTCACCATCGGCGAGGCGCATGTTGAGGAAAAGCGTCAGCGCGTCCGCGTACTGCTGGCACATCTGCTCGTCGGTCGGCAGCGCGGCAGCGGTCGATCGTGATTCGGCAGCTGCAGGTACCTCCGGGGCACTCGACGGCGCCACGGCGCACGCGGTGAGCACCACCGCGTGGAACATGGCGATTGTCGCCGCCGTGGTTCGGATGACGATCATTGCACCGCCTTCCGTTCGACACTCAGCGGTGTCATCGGATGATTCTCGACTTCGCCCAGGACGGCACGAAGCAACTGTTTGGCGCGCGCATGTCTGCCGCGAGCCGTAGACGCCGGAATGCCGAGATGCTCCGCGGCTGCCTCGAGCGTGAAGCCGTCCCAGTGCACGAGACGGACCAGCTCGGCGAGCTCGCCCGGCAGCTCGTCGACGGCCGCGCGGACCTCCACGATCAGTTCATCATCCGGCATCCGCGCAAGCCGCGCCGCCCAACCCAGGCGTTCGACAAGTGCATCCCGTCGGCGACGGCCGCGGTGATGGTGTCTCAGCACGTTCCGAGCGACGCCGAACAGCCACATCCGCGCAGCCTGGTCATCGCCGGGCATGCGGCGTATCACCCTCCACGCCTCGATCATCGTCTCGCTCACCAGCTCGGCGGCGTCATCGGAACTCGCAACGCGGCGCAGGAAGTAGCCGAGCAGAGCGGGGGCCGCATCCGCGATGACTGTCGTGGGATCACGGTGGCTCACAGGGACCCTCCCGCGGGGTCGCCCGAGCATTGAGTCTCGAGTGTGCTCGACAGTTCGATAGGACCGACGTGCACGAAGAGCTGATGGGCGAGAGTCTGCGCCAGCGCGTCCTGCATGACGTGGGCATCGGAGATGCCGTCGCGCAATCCGGGGTCCCCCGCAGGCCCGAAGTCCTCCGGATCGGCTCCCGCGACGAGTCGCCCGATGTCCTCCAGACGTCCCGCCATCTTGAGACGCAACGCCACGAACTCAGGCTCCGGCTCGACGGCGTCGAGATCGACGGTATTCAAATACGCGCGTACATCCGCACGTACGTCGGCCGGCAGCCCGTCCGTCCGGATGCGACTCACGCACGTTCCCAGACCCGCCCCCGTGACGTCAGTCCAATGCCGGGTGATCACGATATCCGGGTCCGGAGTGTGCCACGGGCCCCACTGCGTGGCGGCCACTCCCCCGGCTCCCGTGGCGACAAGGACCGCCCCGAGCGTCAACACGGGGACGACGAACCGACGCCGGCGGCGGCGCCCACGGTCGGCGCGCGCTGCAGCAAGTGCGGCCAGCGCGGCTGCGAGCTCGGCATGATCGCGCACCTGCTGACCCGCTTCCGCAAGCCGCTCATCGAGAGCGTCCACCGTCACCCCTTCCGCTCCGTCACACATATATGCCCGTTGGAGGCGTTTCCGTCCACTCTCCGCGAAAACCCGCGCGTCCCGGTGCATCGGGGACATCGGCCTCTGGAGCCGGGTCCCCCGGGACGGCGAGGCTCGATCCGCGGACGAGAGGCGCCGCCACGACCCCGTCGTGCCAGTCGAGAGGCCCATCGTGCACCCGATCGTTCGTCGTGCCCTCGTCGCGGTCGCCGCCGCGGCATCCGTTCTCGCCACCCTGGGGCTCGCGTCGGTCCCCGGCGCCGGCGTCGTCCCCGCGGCCGCGGCGACCCGTGGCGGCACCCCGTGGGTCACCGGCTACTACGCCGGCTGGTACTGGGATCAGGGCTATGCCCCCGATCAGATCGACATGGACGACATGACCCACTTCGTGTTCGGGCGGGTCGCCCCCGGCGACGGCTCGCTCGGCGGCGAGCCCGGCGAGATCGTGCCGGGCGCCGGCAGCGCCCACGACCCGGACGCCTCCCCCTACCCCGGGACCACCGTCGAGGACGCCGCGATCGGCTTCGCGCACGCGGCCGGCACGAAGGCGCTGCTCATGCTCGGCGGCGACGGCTTCGACGGGCGCGGCTTCGTCGCGTCGACCGCCGACGGCATCCGTGCGACCTTCGTCGAGAACCTGGTCGACTACCTCGTGGCGCACGACTACGACGGCGTCGACGTCGACTGGGAGAACTGCATCGGCGGCGAGGCGTGGGAGTGCGGCGTCGACATCTCGCTCGAGGAGTCGGTGCGCCGGCTCACCGCGCTGCTGCGCGAGGTGCGCGCCGAGATGGCCACCCGTCCGCGCTACGCCGCGACGCCCGGCATCATCACCTATCCGGGCTACGCGGTGAGCATCAACGAGCTCGACGAGGAGGGGCGCGTCGAGCGCTGGCGGGTCGACGTGGCCCTCCTCGTCGACCAGTACAACCTCATGAGCTACGGCATCGGCACGACCTGGAACGGCGCCAACTGGGACTCCTGGTTCTCGGGCGCGCTCGACGGCGAGACGGGCACGCACCCGATCAGCATCGACTCCAGCATCGACGCCTACGTCGCCTCGGGCGTGCCCCGCGGGCGGATCGGGATGGGCATCGGCTTCTACGGCATCTACTACGGCCCGGACATCACGGGGCCCCGCCAGAACACCGACGAGAACGACATCTACGAGACCGACGACAACGCCCTCGCCTACGAGCGCCTCGTGGCGATGGGCTACCTCGACCACGGCGAGCGGCACTTCGACGAGGAGGCATCCTCCACCTACCGCCTCTACCCCGGCGGCTACATCCCGGCATCCGACCCCGCGCGCAACCCCGCCGGCATGCTCTCCTACGAGGACGAGCGGTCGATCGCCGCGAAGGGCGCCTACACGCGCGCCGGCAACGCGGGCGGAACGATCATCTGGACCCTCAACTACGGCGCCCTCCCCGACGGCTCGAACCCGCTGCTCGACGCGGTCGCCTCCTCCTTCCTCGCGGCCGACCCGTCGGCGCCCCAGGCCGGGATCCGGATGCCGGACGCGCCGGCGAGCGGATGGTACGCGGACACCGTGACGGTCGAGCTCGAGGGCCGCGCCACGGGCGGCCCCGCCATCGCGCGACTCGAGGTGACGGTCGACGACGGCGACCCGGTCGCCGTGCCGGGGGCCACGCACTCCCTGGAGGTCACGGGCGACGGCACCCACCGGATCGCGCTGACCGCGGTCGACGAGGACGGCGGGACGGCGACTGCGAGCGCCGTCGTGCGGATCGACTCCTCCGCCCCGGTCGTGATCATCCGCTCCCCCGCGTCCGCGTCGCTCGCCCCCGGCGAGGTCGCCCAGGGGTCGACGGTCCACGCGGACTATCGGTGCACCGACCCGCATTCGGGCATCGTCTCGTGCGCCGGCACCGTCTCCGACGGCTCGCCGCTGCCGAGCGGAGAGCTCGGCGAGCACGAGTTCACGGTGGTCGCGCGGAACGGCGCAGGGCTCACCACGACGCAGCGGGTCGCCTACCGGGTGGTCGCCGCTCCGGCGGGCGCGCCGCATCCGTCACTCGCCGCCACGGGTGCCGCCTGGGCGGCGCCGCTCGCGCTGGCCGTCCTCCTCGGCGGGATCGGAACCGTGCTCGTGCTCCGGCGACGTCGAGCCTGAGCGGCCCCGACCTCAGGAGGACGAGACGACGACCTCCGGCAGCTCCGTCGGCCCGGTCGCGATGTTCTCGGCGGTGAGCTGGATGCCGCCCGTCGTGTTCGCCGACCGCAGGATCTGCTCGATCCACTCGCGCCGCAGCTCGGGCGCCTCCGGCTCCTGGAACTCGAAGCGCAGCGGGATGGCCTCGTGCATCCAGATCGTCGTGCGGCCCCGCGGCTCCCCGTCGGGGTGCACCCACGACAGCGTGAAGCTCTCCCCCCGCCGGAGCTTCGTGACGACCGCGACCTTCAGGTGCGCGAGCGTGCGATCTTCCATCTCGATCGCCTGATCGCCGTAGAACAGGATCCCCATGGGGCAATGCTAAGCCCCCCGAACGGGGGCGGCTCCGCTGGGCCTTCGCGGCGCGGTCCTAGGCTTGCCGGGTGAAGGTCACGGTTCTCGCCGGCGGGGTCGGCGGCGCACGGTTCCTGTCGGCGCTCCGAGGCCGGATGGCCGCCGAGCCGGGCGCCCACGAGCTGACGGCGATCGTCAACACCGGCGACGACGCCTGGGTGGCGGGGCTCCGGATCACGCCCGACCTCGACTCGATCATGTACGCGCTCGCCGGCGTGAACGACACCGAGCGCGGCTGGGGGCGCGCCGGCGAGACGGAGCGGGTGTCGGCCGAGCTCGCCGCGTGGGGGGTCGGCTGGCCGTGGTTCACCCTCGGCGACCTCGACCTCGGCGCCCACATCGCGCGCACCTCGTGGCTGCGCGCCGGGATGCCGTTGAGCGCCGCCGTCGAGCGCCTCGCCGCCCGATGGCCGCTCGGCGTGCGGCTCGTGCCCGCCACCGACGACGAGGTGGAGACCTGGGTCGAGGTCGAGGACCCCGAGGACGGGACGCGCGAGCTGCACTTCCAGGAGTGGTGGGTGCGCCACCGCGCGGCGCTTCCCGCGGTGCGCTTCACCCAGCGCGGGGTGGCGGAGGCGGCCCCCGCGCCGGGCGTGCTCGACGCGATCCTCGGCGCAGACCTCGTGGTGCTCGGTCCCTCGAACCCGGTGGTGTCGATCGGCACCGTGCTCGGCATCCCGGGCGTCGCGGATGCCGTGCGCACGACGCCGGCGCCCGTGGTCGGGGTCTCGCCGATCATCGGCGGCGCGGTCGTGCGGGGCATGGCCGACGCCTGCCTCACCGCGATCGGCGTCGAGACGGCGGCCGACGCGGTGGCACGGCACTACGGCGCGCGCCGCGCGGGCGGGCTGCTCGACGGCTGGCTCGTCGACGAGGTCGACGCGGATGCGGTGCCGACGCTGGCGGCGCTCGGCATCGTCTGCCGCGCGGTGCCGCTCTGGATGCGCGACGCGGCCACCGGCGAGGCGCTCGCGGGCGAGGCGCTGAGGCTAGGCGCCGACCTCCGCTGAGCCGCCCGGCGTCGCGAGCGCCGCGGCGGTGCGGCGGCCGATCCCGCGGAGCGCGGCCTCCCGCAGCTGCTGCGGGGTGTCGACATCGCGACGGAGCCCGGAGCCCTCGGGCACGGGCAGCTCCGCGAGCCCGAGCGAACGGTGCCGGGCCGCGGAGCCGGGCCCGAAGGCCTCGACGAGCTCCGCGCCCGCGCGAGCGGTGACGAGCGAGGTGCCCGTGCCGTCGGCATCCGGCACGAACGCCCGCTCGTGGAGCGCCGCGGCCTCGAGCGCGCGATCGAGCTCGCCGGGGAGGAGGCACGGCAGGTCGCCGAGCAGCACGGCGCGCGGTGCAGGCGGGGTCACATCAGCTGAGACGCCGGGTTCGATCACCGCGAGCCCCGCGCGGATCGCCGCCGAGAGCCCCCGGGGGTGCTTCTCGGCCACCAGCTCCGGGGTGACGGGGGCACCGATCAGGGCGAGCCCCTGCGCGAGCTCTGCATCGCCCCCCACCACCACGACCCGACCGACACGCGACGCCCGCGCGACCGCGGCGACGGTGTCGAGCGCCAGCGCCCGAGCCAGCACCGGCCCGAGACCGAGGCGCGACTTCGCGAGGGCGGCAGGCTTGACGGGGATCACGACCGCCCACCGGTGGGCGGCGCGCGGCGGACGATCGGGCATGCCCCATTGTGGCTCACGTCCTGGCTCTCCATGAGATATAGCAACTCACCCGGGGCACATGTCCCGGGTGGCCTGCCACGCATCCGTCGCGATGCTCACCTCAGTGCTTGACGCAGATGATCCCGATCAATGACATGTCCTCCCTGAGGGCGACCAATGCCGTCATCGAGTCGTCGTCGATCGGCACCGCGAACATCGGAGACGAACCCATGCCGTGAAGCCCGTCGACGACTACATCCAGCCCGCAGAC
Source organism: Protaetiibacter sp. (assembly GCA_030150265.1). Taxonomy (GTDB): domain Bacteria; phylum Actinomycetota; class Actinomycetes; order Actinomycetales; family Microbacteriaceae; genus Homoserinibacter. Next base: position 75,381 of record JASLGG010000025.1, on the reverse strand, counting down.
CTCGATGCCCCGCTCCTCGACAAGCGTGTACTTGATGCGGAGTGTTGAGGCAGTACGAGCTGCCGGCTGCTCAAGAAGCGGGATGGGGTCTTCCGGGTTCAAACGCCGGAGGGACGCCAACACCAGATCCCGACACGGCACGTCGCCGCGTTCGATCACCGGCAGCAACTCCGCCACCGTCGAGTACCTGATCACCATCCCACTAGCCACGACTCTGCGTTGGACACAACTCCGCGGAGCAGCACCTCAGCCTCGCCCAGGCTATCCGGCCCGGGCCCCACATCGAGCATGCGTCCGCGCCGACCCGCTATTCGCCCGCGTAATTGATGCAGATAGCACCAACTAGGTTCATGTCCTCGTCGAAGGCGACAACCAGCGACCCAAGATGGCTCTGAACCACCCCTCCGATCATGAGGGCCGGACCCATTTGGCTGAGATCGCGCACAAGCTCATCTAGCCCGCAGACGCTGATTCCACGCTCCCGAGCAAATGTGTATTTGATATTGAACGTCACCGCTGTGCGAGCCGCGGGCTGCTGGTAGAGGGCGAGAAGCTCATCTTGGTTCGCACGCCGAAGAATCGCCAGCGCACCATCTCTGCACTGAGTATCGCTGCGTTCGATCACAGATCGTAGCTCTGCCATCGTGAGATATCTGACTACCATCCCACCAACCACGATTCTGCGCTGGAAACCATTCCGCGGAGCAACACTTCGGCCTCGTTACTGCTGTCAGGTCCAGGTACAACCCGATGAACCTGTCCCTCCATCGTGGTTCTCAAGATTAGGCCCCTTCCCGTAGGGTCAAGCGCGAATCTCTCGGCCGTTCCCAGGTCTGTGGTCCAGCTAGTCAACATGGAATTTTCCGTAACACCTGCGTTATGCGCAGCTGCATCGATATGCCCAAGGATGTCGCCCGGCCAGGCTTCGCCCTTCAGCCCGGCTTCATAGGCGTGATGGGTCTCGTTGAGCCCTCGATATAGGTAGGTACCAGCTGGACTTTCGCCGCCGCCAGCTCCCCCGCCGCCGCCCGGACGTCGGGCCGCATTGAGGGTTGCCTTGATTCCGTTGCGAATGCTGCTCACCGTGGTGTTGGCTGCACCGCGAACTCCGTTGACGGCACTGGAGGCGGCGGTGCGGATGCCGGATGCGGCGCCGGAGACCGCGGTGCGGATCGCGGTGGCCGCGCTGTTCACAGCCAGACTCACCCGGGGTGCAAGTGCGTTGACTGCCCCCTTCGCAAGCGTGACGAGGGCATTCCCCGCCGCAGACGCCGCCGGTTTCAGGAGAGCACCAAGAAGCGGCCCGGCCGCCGCACCGACACCGCCAAGGACGGCACCGAAGGTGACATCGGTGAGGAACCCCGACACAGAGAACTTCCCCGTCTCAGCAGAGTGCATCAGACTCGTCACCGCAGCCCCGGCAGCACCCGCAGCGATACCGCACGCGATCGCCCCCGCGCCGGCCGTCGCCGCCGTGCAGCCGACGAACACCGCCACCCCGACCAGACCACCCACGATCTCGGCCTTGTAGGTGTTGACGAACGAGGCCACATTCGAGGCCGCCTTCTGAACCCCCTTCCAGAGGTCATCCCCCCACCACAGACCCGACGGATCCGCCCAGGTCACCGGATTGCTGCCCGAGTACACATACGCGTTGAACTGAGCAGGCACCCCCGGCTGCAACACCGGATCCACGCTGATGAACCGCCCGACGGCCTCGTCGTAGAACCTCGCCCCCAACAGAGTGAGACCCGCACCATCCCGCACCGCACCCAGGAAACGGCGATCCCCCGGCAACGTCGAACCACTACCACCACGAATCGCGCCGAACGGATCGTGCCGCACCCGCTGCACGCTCCCCGCAGTCCACACCGTGTTCGGGACGACGGCGACCGGGGTGCCCTGCCCGTCGCACACCAGCGACGACACCGCCCCCAGCCCCGCCCCGTTGCGGACCGCGACCACCACCCCCGCGAAGGAGTAGTACCGCAACGCCGACACCGTGCCGCCCGACGCGATCGTGAACTGCTGACCACCAGGAAGGAACACGGTGACCCCTGCGGCGTCCTGCCGCACCAGTCGGTTGCCGGAGGCATCGAACACGTTCGACTCGTCCCCGACGGAGGCGAGCTGCCCCTCCGGACTCCACCCGTAGGAGACGGTGTCCGTGCCGGTCGTGGTGCTCGCCCGATTGCCGGAGGCGTCGTAGCTGTAGCTCGTCGACACCGTCGACGCACCCGTGGTCGTGGTGCTGCTCGTCAGCTGGTGCGGACCCGCACCGCCCGCGCCGTGGGCATACGTCGTCGTCCGCGCCGGGCTGGCGCCGGCCGCGTGCTCGATCAGCTTGGTGCGATTGCCCAGCAGGTCGTAGCGGTACTCCTGCCAGTACGGCGAGATACCGCCGATGTCGGAGGACTGCAGCGCACTGGGGGATGTCGCGCAGTCGTCGGAGGCGGCCGTCCACGCGGTCCGCAGGCGCCGCAGCCCGTCGTAGTCGAAGCACTGGGTGTCGTGCGAGGAGGCGCCCGCGACCGCGGCGGCCGTCGGCTGGTCGGCGATGCTCGTCACGTTCCCGGCGGCGTCATAGGTGTAGCCGAGGTTCAGATCGGTGCCGTCGAAGCGCTCCCGGTCGAGCGAGATGCCCTGCAGCCGGTTCGTGCCCTCCTCGTACCGGTAGGAGACGATCGCGCCGTAGGTGTTGCCGAGGTCGTGCGCGAGAGGGCGCCCGTCCGCGGCGAAACGACTGTCGGCGACGTAGGCGCCCCATCCGAAGCCGCCGCCCATCCACGACGGCATCGACGCGGTGTCGTAGTGGGTGGTGACATTCTCGGCGCCCAGCCGGTAGCTACCGTCAGCCGCCTGCACCGCAGGCAGGGTGAGCGTTGAGAGCTGACCGTCGGCCGTGTACTTGTACGAGGTCGTGAACGAGCGCGAGGCCAGCGCGGAGAACGCGGGGATGTTCGGCAGGGTCACCGTAGTGGCCAGTGGCCGGTTGCCCTTGTCGTAGCTCGGGATGGTGGTGGTGTAGGCGTTGCCGTCCACGTAGCGGGTGCTCGAGGAGAGCTGCCCGAGCACCGGGCTGCCGTCCGGGTAGTGAGCCTGGTCGTACTGCCACTGCACTCGGACCGTGCCTGAGGTGCTGCCGTCGCGCAGGGTCGTGGGGCGGCCGAGCACGTCATAGCTGTAGGCGAGGGTGTCGCCGTTCGCGTCGGTGCGGCTCACCACCCGGCCGAGCAGGTCGTAGCTGGTCGTGCGGGTGCCCGAGTCGGGGTCGCTCGCGCTGATCTGGCGGCCGGCCCAGTCATAGGAGTAGTCCCACTGGTTTCCGGCGGGGTCCTTCATCTGGGTGAGCTGTCCGGAACCGTCGTAACGGTAGGTGGTGGACTGGTGCGGCAGTGCGAGCACCTCGGCGACCGTGTCGACGGTCGCGTTGGTGAGCGGGTCGCGCGGGTACTCGCGCAGTTCCACCACCCGGCCGCGTGCGTCGGTGATCGTCGCGGTGGGTGTGCCGCCGAGTGGCGGGACCGACACGGTCGTCGCACCGTCGTAGCCCGTGAGGGAACGCCACCGCTCGTTCGCGGGGTTCGAATCGTTGCCCACCCAGAACACCTGGGCGATCGGACGCCCGGCGGCGTCGTAGCTGACCGTGGTCTGCGAGGGCGGCACCGCCACCGGCACGATCGGGGTGCCGGTGGGGGCGCCGGTGGCCCACCACTGACCGGTCTGCTTGACCATGCGCCCGGCGGAGTCGTAATAGCTGTGCGACACCATCCGGCCGCGGGCAGCAGCGTTCGCGGTGTGGTCGGCACCCGCGTCGGCACCCTCCACCTGCGACTGGAAGGGCCGCAGCAGGCCGTCGTAGATGGTGGAGCTGAGATGCTGGGTGACCCCGTCCGCGCCGAGGGTGCGGGTGAGGATCGAGTTGAGCCCGTTGGGCTGCACCAGATAGTCGTACTGCACCGACGGCACGCTCGATCCGGCATGCTGCGGGTACCAGGCCTTCAACAGCCGGCCCAGCGCATCGTAGCTACCGGTGGAGACCCGACCGTTCGCATCGGTGGTGGAGGTGACGAGCCCGGTCAGCGGGTTGAAGGCCGTGGTGGCCGTGAACCCCGTCAGCGGCCCGATACCGTCCGGGTCGGGGGTGGTGGTCGTCACCGACTGCAGCAGCCCGCCGGCCGAGTGCTGGTACGCGACGCGCGACTCGTTGCCGAGCGCATCCCCCACCCGGACGGGCCGGCCGCGCGCGTCGTACTCCAGCACCTCGTGGTCGAGCACGTAGCCGTCGCCGTCGGCCGGATCGATCACCTCGGAGCGCACCGTGCGACCGGCTGTGTCGTAGCTGGCGCGCTGTGCCGAGACGACATCCGTGGGCCGGGTGACGCTCTGGCCGCAGGCCACCGACACCGTCTCGGTCGAGGCGGCGAGCCCCACCAGGTGCTTCGCCGCCAGTGCCGAATCGGCCTCGTCCGCATAGTGCACCGTGGTGCAGAGGTCGTCCGCGGTCGTGGCGAGGTCGCCGCGGTCGTCGATGCTCACGATCTGGGAGTTCGCGTTGAAGCTCGTGACGACCCGGGTGCGGAACTGCAGGGCACCCGCGGCGTCGTAGCTGAACCCGTACCCGGTGGTGGAGGGGATGCGCGTCGCCGTGAGGCCCGCCGTGCTGGTGGCGACCGTCACGGGGGTGCCGGGCACCGACACCGTCTCCGACAGCACGGAGGAGCCCACGAGGTCGGCCGCGGCGAACACCTGGCCCACGTAGGCGTCGCGATCCTGAGCGGTGATCGTGTGGCCGGACGGACCGGCCGTGAGGGTGCCGCCCATGCCGCGGTAGTAGCTGTTGCGGCTGCGGGAAGCATCCGTGCCGGTGCCGACGGTGGTGGTGACCTCGGCGAAGCCACGGAACTCCGAATAGCTCACCTCGCCCGGACGCACCATCGCGCCGGTCGGCTTCGCCCACGCCGCCCCGCCCCCGTAGGCGTAGCTGGTGACCTTCGACACGGAGCCGGTGATCAGCTCGCTCGAGCCCGGCACCACCGGGGCGCCGTCCTCGACCACCGTGTCGACCACGTACTTGTGGAAGTACTGCACCACCGCGGCTCCACCATCCGGGAACCACTTCACCGGGTAGCACAGGCGCGTGTTGTCGCGCTGCGCGGTGTCACTCGTGCCGGGCAGGTCGGCGGGCGTGCACTCGGTGCGGTAGTCCACCGTGATGGAGGCGCCCGACTCGGTGCGCACGTTCGTGATGCGCGGTCGCCACAGTGGCGGGTAGCCGTCTCCCGCGGAATCGACCCGATTCTCCAGGAAGGTGTAGCCGAAGGTATCAGGGGGCAGGGTCAGGTCGTCGCTGGTGGTGCTCGTGCCACCATGGCCGGTGTGAGTCACCGAGGTGGCGACCAGCATCGCGCCGGTGGCGTATTCGAGCCCCACGCCGGTGCCCTGGGCGACGAAGCGCTGGCCGATCGTCCAGGAGTCCACCGGCTGGTAGGCGGTGCCGTCGTAGGCGAAGGTCGAGACCTTGCCCAGGCGGTAGCGGTCGAAGAACACGGGCGTGAAGTTGGTGCAGCCGGCGCTGGAGGCGCACACCAGGTCGACCGGGGTGTCGGGCCAGAAGTTCGCGCTCGTGGAGGTCTGGCCGGAGCCGCAGAACGAGCTCGGGTCACCGAGCGACGTGATGCATCGCGGCGTCGTGGTGAGGGTGACCTTCGCCGGTGCGGGAGCGGCGGTCTCGCTGCCCGCGACCGTCCCGTACTCGATGCGGTCCAGGTGCCCGCCCGAGACGTACCCGACGGTGTCGAGGGCGGTGTTGCCCATCACGTCGAAGACGTACCGGTTCGACTCCTTCTGGTAGAAGTACGTCATCGAGTTGCCCGACGGGTCCACGACGTATTCGAGGTTCCAGCGCCACACCTGGGTGCACTGCGACGCCGCGAAGCCGCCGCTGGCCGGCGCGTGGTAGCACGGCTCACCAGGGTGGTTGCCGTAGACCGGCACCGTCCACGCGGACCCCAGTGCGGTGACATCGGCGCCGGAGCGGCGATCGCGGCCGAAGACGTACTGGATGCCGTCGGAGGTGGTGACCTTCCAGTACTCGTCGGCCTGGCCGCCGTTCCACGCGCCGGTGAGGCGCTCGATCCGGGAGCCGTCGTCGCGCTTGGCGTGCCAGACGCCGGTCGTCGCGTCCCGGACCAGCTCCGCGGCGGAGCCGTTGAACACCAGGGTCGCGTTCTCGGCACCCCAGCAGAGGTCGCCGCTCGGGCGGCCCGCGTTATTGGCGGCTCCGTCCACGTCCTGTGCGCAGGGCACGTAACTGCGCTCGATATAGCCCGTGGTGAGGTCGAAGCCCTCCCCGATCAGGCCCGATTGGTTGTTCGTAGATGGGGTGCGGCCATCGGATGCGGCCGAGGAGTACGACAGCGCCAGCTCGGGCGCGGGACCGGCCGGAACGGTCGGCGCCGTGATCGGGACCGACCAGCTGAACGCCCCGGTCGCGCCCGTGTGCCCCCAGGTGGAGCTCGGCGACAGGCTCGTCGCCGACCAGTCGCCCGAACCGCCCGAAGGTCCGGCCATGATCGCGACCGCGCCGCTGGGCGCCGCCGCACCGCGCCCCGCGACGCCCGCACCCGCGACGTTCGGGGTGACGGGCACCGAGGCGGTCAGGGTGCCCGCCACGAGGTCGTTCGTGCTCTCCAACGGCTGCGGGGCACACGCTCCGCCGCCCGGGCAATCGGGAAGCCACACCATCTGCAGGCGGGAGGCCCAGTCGGCCCCGAAGCTGCCCGCGAACTCGTCGTAGCCGACGGTCAGCGTCACCTCCGGGTTCGGCTCCGGTGCAGCCGACTCGTCCGTGAGCCGCAGCAGAACCCCGGTGACACCCGCCTGTCGGGCCTCGCTCTCGCCCGCGACGCTCAGCGACACCTCGGATACATCCCCGCCCGTATCCGATGGGGTGACCGCCGCTGAAAGCCCGTCGAGGGCCACCAAGGGCGCGCTCCCGGTCGCGGCGACCGTGAGCAGTTGCTCCTGCGCGGGCGGCAGGCTTCCCGCACCCGGGAGAGGGGCATTCGCGAGGCCTTGGCCGTCCCACGACCCCGTCAGCTCGTTCGCGGCGACTGGCGCCGTTAGCCCGAGGCGCTCGAGCACATCGCCCAGCCGCTCCGTGCGGGAAAGGCCGCTCGTGGATGCGCCGGTGCCACCGTCGGCGGTGGCGCTCAGCTGAGGCGCGAGCAGGCCGAGCCCGAACGGGTCGATCACCAGCACGACGGCCAGCGCCCCGCCGACGATCGCGCTACCCCAGCGCGACACCCGCACCGTGCGCCCGGTCACACTCTTGCTGCTCATCGCTCCGCGCTTCCGTCCGCTCCGACTGATCCCTGCACCGTGCCCGCTCACTGCCCCACCACCGTGGTCGGGTCGAGCGACAGCTGATTACCCCCGAAGTCGCTCGCTTCAGCCCCCTGGCACATCCGGCGGATCTTGGGTTCGGAAACGACCTTCCCGGAGAAGACCCGCACGTCATCGATCGCGCCCGGCCACCACGCCGTCGAGGCGCCGGAACTGAGCGCACGCCCAACGGTCAACGCCCCCGACGCGGCCCACGGGGTCGCGGAGCGTGAGGTCTCGCTTCTCACCGGGTCCCCGACCGCCGGCGCATCAGGTGTCCCGATATCGCACACCCAGAGACGCATCGCCTGGGTGCTGACATCGTGCTCGGCCAACAGGAACACCCACTCGCCGCTCGCCACCGGCACCGTCGACTCGACAACCGTCTGTCCTGTCCCGTTCGCCGTATCGGGCATCGCGAAGGTCCAGCACCCTGCGGAGCTTGTTGCACAGGAGGACGAATAACCGAGTCGGAAGCCCGATTGCCGAACGCCGTCCTGAGCCAACGCGGTGAAGGAGCCCTGCCCGGCCGAGGCTGGATCGAGACGCACGAACGCCGAGACGGTGAACGAGGTCGCGGTGTTCACCACCGGGCCGTTGGTGTACGCCGACGAGGACGTGCCGTTGAGGAGGAGGGCATAGTCGCCCGCCCGCGAATCGAACAGGGCATGCGGCCCGTCGCCCCACGTCGCACCGCTGACGGACATCGGGCGGCTCGGGCTCCCCGCCGCATCGGCGGCCACCGTCCCGACCCCCTCGTCGAACAGCCACACGCCGTCCTCGGTCGGGGTCGCCACCGTGAAGGTGAAGGTTTGGGCGGGAGAAATGTTGCCGGCCGCATCCCGCGCCCTTACGGTCAACGTCACCACGCCGGTCGTCGTCGGGGTGTAGGAGACGGTGGCGGTACCGTTCGACGCCGGTGCGGCGATGGGCGCGGTCGGTGCGTTGAAACCGTAGTCGAAGGCGACCACATCGGTGGACGCGCCGGAGCTGAAGGTGAACTTCCCGAGCTGACCGACACCCCCGCGAATCGTCCCCGCGGCGTAGACGGCCTGCACCGTCGCGTCGGCGACCGGGGTGATCGACGGGGCCACGGGAGCGGTCACATCGACGCCGAACTCGCACCAACTCGACCACGGCGAGTACAGTGCGCCGTCGGTGGTCCGCGCGCGCCAGGCATACACGCCGCCGTCGGCGAGCCCCGATGTCACGACTGCCGATTGCCGACTGCCGGAGGCGACTGCGGCAAGGTTGCCGCTGCTCCAACGGACATCCGCCAGATTCGAGGCCGTGGCCACCTCGAAGGAGGTGTAGACGTTGCCTCCGTCGGGGTCGCTCGAAATCGCCGAGACCGTCGGCTTGGTCGACGCGATCATCGGGCGCGACGCGCCGGTCACGCAGCCGGTGCTGACCGGCGACGTCAGCTGGAGACCTGTCGGGATCGACGGCGCACGGTTGTAGGTCACCGCGAGCGTCGCATCCGCCCGGAACCGCTTCCAGCCGTTCATGTTCGACTCATCCACCGCAATCCCGAGCGGCAGAGTGGTCTGGCTGTTGTCCGCCGCCCAACGTGCTGCGGCGGTCGCGTCGAATTCGCGGTATCCATCGGTGGCGCAGCTCGGGCGCTGCGACTCCGTGCGCGAGCCGGTGAACTGCAACCATGACAGGCCCGCCCAGTTGGTGCCGCTGGAGAAGGTGGAGGTGCGATACAGGTTCGCGGTCTGCGCCGTGCAGTTGAACGAATGAACCCCGTTCACCCGGAACTGGGCGCTCGTCACATCCGCGCCCGCCAGCGACGCGAGCGTCGTGAGACCGGTGAACTGCCAGGCCACGCGCTGGTAGAACACCACGTTGCACGAGGCCACCTGGTTGCAGTAGCCGGTGCCCTGACCGGGCATCGATGCGGAGATGTCTCCCCAGTTGTAGAGCGTGCTCGTATAGCCGCCCTTGCGCACGGCGATCCAGGACGAGGCACCCCAGCCGCTGAAACCGGGATCGAGATACACCGGCCACGCAGTTCCGGGATCGGCGAGCATCTCGGCGTCCGGAGTGACCTCGATGGTGCTCCCCTCGACGGCGACACCCATCGGCGCGATCCGGTCACCGCCCGCCGGCGCCTGCGTCCTGTCGATCACGCCCACCTCGGTCACGCCCGAGGCCACTGCGGGCTGTGTGCCCGAGGAATCCCACATCACCGGTGTCGGTGTCAGGAACTGGGTCTCGCCTTCGGCATCCAGCACGTGTACCGCGCCCTCGTCATCGGCTTCGAGTCGCAACCCATCCGAGAGCTCCGTCGTGTAGCCGATCACGAAGCCGCGGTCCCTGTCACCCGCATCCGCGAGCATCTTCGCGAACCGCTCGGCGGCACCCGCGTCCGCGAGCTCCACGACCGGAAGGAACCCGGTGAGGTCGGTGCTCACGGTGACCACCAGTCGCACCCCGTCGGCGAGCGGATAGCTCAACTGCGATGCCGACACCACCGCGGGAGGAAGCTCGAGCGGGAAACGCACCGCCAGCACATGTCCGTCGCGGGTGATCGTGCCGAGTGGCTTGCCCGCACCCGCGACACCTCCGGGGTTGAAGCTCATCGGATACACCGAGGCAGCGACCCGCACGCCATCCGCGTCCGAGACGATCGTCGGGTCCGGCTGCGCCCAGCGTCCGTCGACCATCACACGATGCGGCAGGGCTGACGCCTCCAGACGCGTCTCGCCACCCGGGGTCGTCCATGAGGTGTGCCACGGCGTCCGCTCCGACACCACCTCCGCCTCGACGCCGCAGGCCCGCGCGAGCGCGCCAGCGGCGTCGAAGGAATCCGCCTCCATCCGCGAGCAGTCGATCTCGCCACCGCTCGGATGCATGAACCCGTCCGCCACCACGAGGCCGCCGACAAGCGCCATCACCGTGGCGAGCGAAACGAGAACCCATCGGAAAGAGCGCGCGTGAAACATGCAGTAGCCGATCCCTCAGCCGCGCGACCATCGCGCAGAACGAGGAAAACTCTCCGGCAATCACCTACCCGCCGACACCCCCAAAACGCGGGGTAACTGATGGAGGCTCGCGTCTCGTCGTCTCGTACCGTGCGGTCCGCGGCAATCCGCCGCCCATGAAGACGAGACCCGGTGGTCCGGCCCATGGGCCGTGACATGAACTCTCCGCTAGGGTGGGTCCACCCGGGTTCGATCTGACCCGTCGATGCCGTTCCCGCCATGAGGTCCGGTCTCTGCACATCGACCTGTCACGCCCGGAGAACCCATGCGCCCCCGTCTCGCGACTCTCGCGATCCTTCCGCTGCTCCTGCTGGCCGGCTGCGCCGCCGCCGGCCCCGCCCCGACATCCGCTCCCGCCACGCCGACCGCCTTCCCGCTGACGCTCGACAACTGCGGAACCCCGGTGTCGGTGCCGAAGCCGCCCGAGCGCGTCGTCGCGATCAAGTCGACCTCCACCGAGATGATGCTGGCCCTCGGGCTCGGCGACCGCATCGTCGGCACCGCGTTCCAGGACGGCCCGGTGCCGGCCGAGTGGGCGGATGCGGCGCGCGGCATCCCGAGCATCGCGCCCATGATGCCGAACGAGGAGGCGGTGCTCGCGCTGACCCCCGACCTCGTCTACTCCGGCTGGGAGTCGGCGTTCGCCCCCGAGGCCGCCGGCGCCCGCGACGAGCTGGCATCGCTCGGGGTCGCGAGCTACGTGCAGCCCGCGGCCTGCCGCAGCTCCGAGCAGCCCGTGAAGCTCGACTTCGAGGAGGTGTTCCGCGAGATCCGCGAGGCGGGCGACCTCTTCGGCGTCCCGGAGCGCGCCGACGCCCTCGTCGCCGCCCAGCGCGCGCGACTCGCCGAGATCGAGCCCCTCGGTGACGCCCCGACCGCGCTCTGGTGGTCGTCGGGCAACGGGACCCCGTACGTGGGCGCCGGCATCGGCGCGCCCGAGCTGCTGCTCGAGACCGCGGGCCTCGTGAACATCGCCGCCGACGTGCAGTCCACCTGGGCGCCTCTCGGCTGGGAGGCGATCATCGCCGCCGACCCCGACGTGATCGTGCTCGTCGACGCGGACTGGAACACGGCGCAGTCGAAGATGGATGCGCTCGCCGCGAACCCCGCGACCGCGGCCATGACGGCCGTGCGCGAGCGGCACTACGTGATCGTGCCCTTCGCCGCGAGCGAGGCCGGGGTGCGCAGCGTCGAGGCGGCGGCCTCCGTCGCCGAGCAGGTCCGGAAGCTCGGGTTCCGGTGACCCGGCTCGTCGTCGCCGCGATCGCGCTCGGGGCGGCCCTGGTCGCCTCGCTCACGCTCGCGGTGACGATCGGGTCCGCCGACATCGGCGTCGCGGATGTGTGGGGCTCGGTGCTCGCGCACCTCACGGGCGCCGCATCCCCCCTCGACCCCCTGCACGACGGCATCGTGTGGCAGCTGCGGCTGCCGCGCATCCTGACCGCCGCGGCGGTGGGCGGCGGGCTCGCGCTCGTGGGCGGGGTCATGCAGGCCGTCACCCGCAACCAGCTCGCCGACCCCTACCTGCTCGGGCTCTCGTCCGGGGCATCCCTCGGCGCGGTGTCGGTGCTGCTGCTCGGCGCGGCCGTGCTGCTGCCGGTGGCGGCGTTCGGCGGCGCGATGCTCGCCCTGATCGCGACGCTCGGGCTCGCCTCGGCCTTCGGCCCGCTCACCCCGACCCGCACCGTGCTCGCGGGTGTCGCGGTGTCGAGCTTCGCCGCGGCGCTCACGAGCTTCGTGATCTTCTGGACCGCCACCGGCGACTCCTACCGCGAGATCCTCGGCTGGCTGCTCGGCTCGCTCGCGGGCGCCCGCTGGCCCGAGGCGGCCATCGCGGGCGGCGCGATGCTCGTGATCGGCGTGCCGCTCATGCTCTCGGGTCGCGTGCTCGACGCCTTCGCGTTCGGCGACCGCTCGGCGGCCTCGCTCGGCGTGCCGGTGACGGCCGCGCGCTGGATGCTGCTCACGGGCGGGGCGCTGCTCACCGGCGCGCTCGTCGCGGTCTCGGGGGCGATCGGCTTCGTCGGCCTCGTGCTTCCGCACGCCGTGCGGCTGCTCATCGGACCCGGCAACCGCGCCCTGCTGCCGCTCTCGGCGCTCGCCGGAGCGGTGTTCCTCGTGTGGGCCGACACGCTCGCGCGCGCCGCCTTCGACCCGCGCGAGCTGCCGGTGGGCATCGTGACGGCTCTCGTCGGCGCACCCGTGTTCGCGCTCCTGCTGCTGCGGCGCCGGAGCCTCGCGTGATCGGCGTCGGCGCGGAGGGCGCGGTCGGGCGCGTCGAGGTGCGCGAGCTCACCGTGCGGATCGCCGGCCGCGCGCTCGTCGACGGCGTCGCGTTCGACGCCCCCGTGGGAGCCTTCACGGCGATCGTCGGACCGAACGGGGCGGGCAAGTCCACGCTGCTGCGCGCGGTGGCGGGGATCGAGCATCCGGCCTCGGGCATGGTGCTGCTCGACGGGGTCGACCTGCTCGCGCTCCCCCGCCGCCCGCGGGCGCGCATCCTGGCCCTCGTCGAGCAGGACGCCGCGACCGAGCTGCCGCTCACCGGCCGCGACGTCGTACGTCTCGGCCGCAGCCCGCACGAGTCGCTCCTCGGCGGGGGCGACGCGGATGCGGATGCCGTGGTCGCCGCCGCCCTCGCCCGCGCGGGTGCCGAGGCGTTCGCGGCGCGCGACGTGACGACCCTGTCGGGCGGCGAGCGTCAGCGCGTGCTGCTCGCACGGGCGCTCGCCCAGCGTCCGCGCATCCTGCTGCTCGACGAGCCGACCAACCACCTCGACCTCGCGGCGCAGCTCGACATGGTGGCGCTCGTGCGCGCCCTCACCGCCGAGGGCGTGACGGTGGTCGCGGCGGTGCACGACCTGAGCCTCGCGGCGGCGCACGCGGATGCCGTGGTGGTGCTCGCGGACGGCCGCGTCGCCGCCCACGGCGAGACCGAGCCGACGCTCACGCCCGCCCTCATCCGCGACGTCTTCGGGGTGCGCGCCGAGTGGACGCGCAACCCGCTCACGGGCGGCCCGCTCCTCGCGGTCGGCTGAGCACCCTGCGCCCCTCGGCCGCCTAGGGCTCGTCGGGACGCCAGCGCCGCAGCAGCGACGGCGGCAGCAGGAACGCGCGCACGCGGGTACGGGCATCCGTCGATCGCGCGATCGCACGACGCACCGCGGCGAGCTCCGCGGGCGACGGGGGCACCGCATCCGGACGCCCGTAGGCGGATGCCTCGACACTGCCGCGGAACGCCGCGAACGCCCCGCCGTCGCCCGTGAGCTCGGGCGCGAGCCGCTCGGCGAAGGCCCGCGCCGTCTCCGAGTCGGGAGCCGACCAGCCGTGGTCGCGGGCGGTGTCCCGCACCTCGGCCCACGCGGCGGCCGCCGCATCCGGCCCCCGCCGCATCCGCTGGAGCCGGCGCCACCGCACCGCGCCGCGCACCGCCGCGGGGAGCAGTACGAGGAGCGCGAGCCCCGCGAGCACCGCGACGACGAGGAGCGACGCGGCGCCGCGCTCGGCGGCCACGGCCTCGGGGGAGCCGGGATCGGCCTGGTCGCGGTCCGGACGGGCCTGCGGGGTCGAGGTGGGCGCCGTCGTCGGCTCGGGCGAGCTCCCGTCCGGCTGCGCAGCCGGGTCGCCGGCGAGCTCGCTGCCGTAGCGCGGCACGGCGCCCCTCCCCGGGGTCGGCTCGAAGCGCAGCCAGCCGACGCCCTCGAAGTAGAGCTCCGGCCAGGCGTGCAGGTCGTTCGTGCTCACGAGGTACTGCACGCTGCCGTCCTTCAGCACGCGCTCCCCCGGCTGGAAGCCCACCGCGATCCGCGACGGGATGCCGAGCTCGCGCGCCATGACCGCCATCGCCGAGGCGTAGTGCACGCAGTAGCCGACCTTGCGCTGCAGGAACACGGCGAGCGCATCCATCCCCGTGCCGTCGAAGCCGTCCTCCACGGGGGTCTTCTCCGAGTAGGAGAAGCCCGGTCCGCGCAGGTAGCTCTGCAGGGCGATCGCCTGCTCGTAGGGCGTGGCGGCGGCGCCCGCGACCTCGTGCGCCGTCTGGGCGATGATCTCCGGCACATCGCGCGGCAGCTGGAGGGTGCCGGAGCCGGCGGCCGAGGTGTCGCCGCCCGTCGCGGCGAGCTGCGCCTCGGTCGGGTGCACCTCGAGGAACGCGGCCGTGTACTGCTGCCCGCGTGCGCCCGACTGCGTCGTGCGCACGGTGAGCCCCTCGGGCTCCCAGAACCAGTCGCCCACGAGCCCCTCGATGGCCGTCGTCGGATACGGCGTCGGCAGCCAGCGCGACACGATGTCCGAAACGGTCACGTCGGCGCTCACCCGGGCCCGGGGCACGGCGTCGTCGAGTCCGGGCGGCGGGCCGAAGGCCGCCAGGTCCGCCCCGGCGACGCGTGCCTCGACGCTCGGGCCCCACGTCTCGCCGGTGAAGGTGTCGAGCGTCGTGAGCCGCAGATAGACGGGGTCGCGCGACGTGGTCGTGTAGCTGAGCGCGAGCGCCGGGTCGCCGCGGCGCAGGTCGTCGCCGAGCGTGATGAGCGGGTTGATGCCGGTGCGGAACCCCGCCGACGGGCGCATCGCGTCCGGTGCCGGCGGCAGCACGGACGGCACGAGCAGGGCGCCGAGGGCGGCCACGGCGCCGACGACCACCACGACGGGGCGGCTGTCGCGCATCCGCCCGATCCGCAGCAGCGCGAGGAACAGCACCGCCGTCACGAGGAACCACAGCGGGTCGACGAGGCCCGACCTGATGGCGAGCGGGATCGCCAGGATGCTCGCGAGCGGCAGCGCGGTGAGCGCCGGCCGGTGCCCGGCGAGCATGAGGTCGACCGCCCAGGCGCAGGCCGACATGAGCACCGCCAGCAGCAGCACGATGCCCGGCTCGGGCGTCGCGGGGATCCGCTGCTCCACGATCGAGGTGCCGCCCGCCTCGACGAGCGCGCCGATCCGGCCGAGGGTGGCGGGGGTCGGCACGATCCCCAGCAGCGCGGTGTCGGCGGCGAAGCCCACGGTCAGCAGCAGCACGCCGGAGACCGGCGCGGCGAGCGCCGGCCAGACCACCCCGCGCAGCATCCCCCGTGCCGCCGCGGATGCCGCGAGCACCACGAGCGCGAAGCCGGCCCCGACGAGCCACCACGTGATGCCCTGGAGCAGCACGTGCAGCCCCGCGAACGCCGCGGCGAGGGCGGCCGCCGCGAGCAGCCTCTGCCGCCAGCCTGCGGCCTCCGGGCGCCAGCGTCGTCCGCCCCGCCCGCCCCGTCGCGTCGTCGCGGAGGCGGGCCCGGCAGGACGCCGTGTGTCAGTGAGCGCCACGGATGTACCCCGCCTCCGTCGCGCGCCACGCGTCGCGCACGTCGTCGCGCACGTCGACGTCGACGCACAGCCAGCCCGCGTCCGCGAAGCGCTCGCGGGAGGCCGCGTCCATGCCGATCGCGAACACCGCGCCCGCCTGCCCCGGACGACGGTGCCGCAACGCCCAGTCGACGACCTCCTCGTCGGGGTCGGCCAGGATCGCGAACGTCGGCCCCGCCGCATCCGGCTGTACGTCCGGGGACCGGTCGGTGCGCCCGATGA
Source organism: Protaetiibacter sp. (assembly GCA_030150265.1). Taxonomy (GTDB): domain Bacteria; phylum Actinomycetota; class Actinomycetes; order Actinomycetales; family Microbacteriaceae; genus Homoserinibacter. The sequence continues at coordinate 59,437 of JASLGG010000025.1, read as the reverse complement.
GCCGCACCGCCGCGAGGCTCGTGAGGAACGACTCGATGCGGCGGCCACCCTCCCACCGCTCGCCGATGGGCTCCACCTGGGCGGGCGCCGACTCGGCGACGTCGACGCGGAACCCGCTCGCGTCGAGATGCACCGCGAGGGAGGCGAGCATCCGCACCGCCCACTCGAAGCGCTCGCTGTGCGGCGCCGGGGGCCAGTTCTCGGAGTCGGGCACGGCATCCGGGTACCCGTCGAGCCGCGTGTCGATCAGAACGCGGGCGTCGGGATGGCTGCGGTGCTCCTCCTGCCGCACCATGAGCTCGCCGTGGCGGGCGGATGCGCGCCAGTGCACCCGCCGCAGCGCGTCGCCCGAGCGGTACTCGCGCGTCGTCAGGTCGTCGTCGTTGCCGGCGGCTCGCCGCTGGATGAGCTGGGCGGCACCGTCGCCGTCGACCAGCACCGGACCGCCCTCCGGAAGCTCGAGCAGCTCCGGCACCACCGTGAGGCGGTCGACCTCACCGGTCGCGTAGACGCCGGCGGCCATGCCGAAGGGGTCGGAGTGCTCGACCACGAGCGGGCCGATCGGGAACAGACCGCGTCGCACCGGGTGCAGCTCGTAGCCGAGCACCGCGGTGCGAGCGGCCGAGCGCGCCGGAACGGGGCCGAGCACGCGATCCGGCTGCGGCTCCCGCCACGGGATCGCGTCGCTCCAGCGCAGCGCGGGCGTCGCCATCGCGCCCCTGTTGCGCGCCCGCAACGTCACCTGCGCCGAGGCTCCCGCCGACACGACCGGCGGCGAGAACAGCCGCACGACCTCGAGCTGCGGGCGGCGCAGCCGCACGAGGAGCAGGCCGCCGAGCGAGAGCAGCAGCGCGAAGGCGGCCGCCACGAGCAGCTCGCCGCGCCCCAGCGCGTAGGCGAGCACGAGGCAGACGAGGCCCGCGCCGAGCACCGCCCAGCCGCGCACCGTGAGCCGGATGCTGCGGCTGCGACGGAGCGAGGGGTGCGCGGCGGCCACGGGACGGCTCAGACCGGGCCCGACGCGCCGAGCGGGACGGGCGTGGACTGCACGATGCGCGCCGCGATCTCGGCGAGCGCCTCGCGCCCGTACCCCGACCCCGCCGACTTCGCGGGCATGAGGCGGTGCGCGAGCACGGGCACCGCGAGCGCGTCGACGTCGTCGGGCAGCACGAAGTCGCGGCCGTCGAGAGCCGCGCGCGCCTTGGCGGCGCGCACGAGCTGCAGCGTCGCGCGCGGGCTCGCGCCGAGGCGCAGCTCGCGGTCGACGCGCGTGGCCGCCGCGATCGCCACCACGTAGTGCTCGACCGCGGGGCTCACGAACACCTCGCGGACGGTGAGGATCATCCGCCGCAGCCGGTCGATCGTCACGACGGGGCGCAGCGCGTCGAGCGGGCTGCCCTGGGCACGCTGGCGCAGCATGGCGGCCTCGTTCGCGGCATCCGGGTACCCCATCGAGATGCGCGCCATGAAGCGGTCGCGCTGGGCCTCCGGGAGCGCGTAGGTGCCCTCCATCTCGACCGGGTTCTGGGTGGCGATCACGACGAAGGGGTCGGGCAGGGCGCGGGTGGCGCCGTCGACCGACACCTGGCGCTCCTCCATCGACTCGAGCAGCGCCGACTGCGTCTTGGGGCTCGCGCGGTTGATCTCGTCGCCGATGACGATGTTGGCGAACACCGGCCCCGGCTTGAACTCGAAGTCGCGCGCGACCTGGTTGAAGACGGAGACCCCCGTGATGTCGGAGGGCAGCAGGTCGGGCGTGAACTGGATGCGGCTGACGCTGCAGTCGACGCTGCGGGCGAGGGCGCGGGCGAGCATCGTCTTGCCGACGCCGGGCACGTCCTCCACGAGCAGGTGCCCCTCGGCGAGCAGCACGGTCGTGGCGAGCTCGATCGCCTCGCGTTTGCCGTCGATGACCGTCTCGACCGCGGCCATGACGGCGCGCGCGTCGAGCAGGAACTCGGGTGCGGACAGGGGTCCCGTGGAGGCCTCGGCGTCGATGCCGATGTCCTCCCCGGTCTCGGGGACGCGTTCCATCATCCGAGTCTCGCACGCCCCCGTGGATCCGTCACCATTCTCGGGCGTGACCCGCAGGAGGCGCGGGGGTGCGCTCCGCGCGGGTGAGGGGTCGCGAAGTGCGCCTAACGCGGCGTGTTGAGCGCACTCTGCGACCCCTCGCCCGAGCGGGCGGCGGCGAGACCCGCCTGGAAGCCTTCGGCGTAGGCCTCGCGGCTGCCACGGGCGAACATGTCGCGTTCGGCGGGACGGATGAGCGCGCGCGCGCCCGGCGCATCGAGCCCCGTCACGAGGTGACCGAGGCCGCGGATGACGGCGACGGGCCGGTTGCCCGCCTTGCCCTTCACGAGCTCCGCGGCGGCGGCGAGCTCGTCGGCGATCGCGGGGGCCGTGACGGCGAGCGAGCGCCCGTTCGCGTCGTCGGTGCCGGCGAGGTCCTGCAGCACGACGACGCCCGCGGCGCCGATCGCGGCATCCGTCTGCCCCTCGCGCCAGGGCCGGCCGAGCGTGTCGGTGAGGATGACGCCGATCCGGATGCCGAGCCGGTCGCGCAGCGCCTCGGCCAGGTGGCGGGCGGAGCGGTCCGGGTCCTCGGGCAGCAGCAGCACGTGGCCGTCGGGCGCGTTCGAGGCGTCGACGCCGGCCGCGGCCATCACGAGCCCCTGCCGGTTCTCCACGATGCGCGTCGTGCCGCTGCCGTCGGCGTGCGGCCGCTCGGCGACCACGCGCACCGTCTCGGCCGTGATCGCCTCCTCGCGGTCGGCCGCCTCGACGATGCGCCCCTCGGCCTTGCTCACGATCTTGCTCGTGACGGCGAGGATGTCGCCGTCCTGCAGGGTGCCCGCGACCGCGTCGCCGACGATCGCGGCCACGTCGTCCCCCGGCCGGAACTCGGGCAGAGCGAGCACGGCGAAAACGCTGAAGCTGGCGGGAGCGGCTGTCACCGTCTCATCCTGGCGCAGAAGCAGGCCCAGCCGGCCCGAGGCGCACCGCTGAGGGTTCCGGACGGTGATCCAGCCTGCTTCTGCGACGCGTTCGCGACGATCAGGCGGTGAGGCGGGGCAGCACCTCGCGGCCGAACACCTCGAGGAAGGCGAGCTGGTCGCGGCTCACCCCGTGCAGGTACACCCGGTCGAAGCCGAGGTCGAGGTAGCGCTGGATGTGGGCGCGGTGCGCGTCGGGTTCCTCCGAGATGAAGACCCGGCCCTCGAAGTCCGCGGGCCGCACGGTGCGGGCGATCTGCTCGAGCTCGAACGGCGAGCGGATGTCGGACTTCGGGAACCGCATCCCCGCGTTCGGCCACTCCGTGAGCGCCGCGACGACCGCCTCGTCGTGCGTCGGCGCCCACGACACGTGCAGCCGGATGATGCGGGTCTGCGTGCGCGGGTCGCGCCCCGCCTCGCGCCCGCCCTCCGCGAACCGCGCGAGCAGCGGCGCCACCTTCTCGACGGGCGCCCCGTCCACCACGATGCCGTCGACGGTGCGGCCGGCGCGCTTGGCCGTGACGGGACCGGCGGTGCCGATCAGGATGGGCGGGGCGGCATCCGGCATCGTCCACAGGCGCGTCGACTCGAGCTTGTAGTAGCGCCCCTCGTGCCGCACGTCGCGCCCGGCGAGCGATGCCGCGAAGAGCTTCTTGATGATGTCGACCGCCTCGAACATCCGGTCGATGCGCTCGGGCGCCTCGGGCCAGTACCGCCCGACGACGTGCTCGTTGATGGCCTCGCCGGAGCCGATGCCGAGCCAGTGCCGCCCCGGGTACATGGCGGCGAGCGTGGCCGAGGCCTGCGCCACCATCGCCGGATGCCAGCGGAACGTCGGCGCCGTGACCCCGGTGCCGAGATCCCCCGCGGTCACCTGCCCGAGCGCCGACAGCACGTTCCACACGAAGCTCGCCTGCCCCTGCTGCGGCACCCAGGGCTGGAAGTGGTCGGCCGCCATCACGCCCGTGAACCCGGATGCCTCGGCCCGCTGCGCGAGCGCGATCACCTCGCCCGGCGCGAAGCGCTCGAGCATGGCGGCGTAGCCGATGTGCGGGGCGGTCATCGCTCCATCCTCGACGTTCTACCCGAGCGCCGCGATCGCGTCGCCCGCCAGCTCCGCCACCGCGTCGTTCACCGACGCGGTGGGCGTGAACCCGAGCCGCACCACCACGAGCCCCGCCGAGGGGACCACGATCATGACCTGGCCGTCGTGGCCGTTCGCCGAGAAGGCGTCGCGGGGGAGCGACGGCCAGCGCAGCGTCCCGTCGGGCAGCACGTTGACACGCCAGCCCATGCCGTAGCCGGGGTCGTCGGACTCGCCGAGGTCGGTCACGGTGAGGCTCTTCGCCATCCAGCCCTCGGGCAGCAGCCGCTGCCCCTTCCACTCGCCGTCCTGCAGGGCGAACTGACCGATCGCCGCCCAGTCGCGCGGGGTCGCCCAGAGGTAGGAGGAGCAGACGGGGGTGCCCGACGCATCCGGCTCCATCACGGCCGACGCGAGCCCGAGGGCCGAGAACAGGGTCCGGCGCGGCAGGTCGGCGCCGAGGCCGGTGCGGGCGGCGAGCACAGAGCACAGCAGGGTGGTCGAGCCGCTCGAGTACTGCTGCACCTCGCCCGGCGCGTGCGCGAGCGGGAGACTCGCGACGTAGCCGCCCATGTCGGGCTCGAGGTACAGCATCCGGGTGATGGGCGTGCCGAGGTCGTAGGTCTCGTCCCAGCTGAGACCGCTGTCCATGCGCAGCAGGTTCTCGACCGTGATGGAGGCGCGCTCATCCGTCCACTCGGGGCGCAGGTGGTCGTCGTCGGGCGAGACGACGCCCTGCTGCACGAGCATGCCCGTCATGAGCGAGGCGACGCTCTTGGTCATCGACCAGCCGAGCTGCGGCGTGGATGCGTCGAAGCCGTCGGCGTAGCGCTCCCCCACGAGCTCCCCGTCCTTCACGATGACGATGCCGCGCGTGCCGAGGCTCGTCACCGCCGCCTCGGGCTCGCCGTCGCCGAAGGCGCGCCCGACGGCCGCGGCGAGCGCCGGGTCCATGACGGGTGTCGCGGCATCCGAGAAGGGGTTGTTCGCGGCGGATACCGGGGTCGCCGTCCCGAGGTCGAGGGGCGCCGAGGCGAGGGTGCAGCCGAAGCCCTCGGTGTAGCGCGCCTGCTGCGGGGTGGCGAAGCCGAAGACCGAGGCGGTCGCGACGTCGCCGTCGACCGCGACGTGCAGATACGGCACGAGGGGGTTCGGCGGCAGGTCGGACGCGGGGTCGCTGCGGCCCGCCAGGTCCTCCACCGCGCACGCGTTGTGCGCGGCGTAGCCGGTGCCGGTCAGCAGGAGGGGGCCCTGCCAGAGGTACACCCCCGTGACGGCGACGACGAGGAGCAGGGCGACGGCAGCGGCGACGATGCCGGCTCGACGGAGGATGCGCACGCGGCGATGCTATCCGGATCGCGCCGGCCGCATCCGGTATTCGGTGTTGCTATCTACTGGTACTCGGTGTTACTTTCTACCGGTACTCAGCAACACCAAGTAGTGAGAGGCGGAGCCGTGGGCAAGCAGACGACCGAGATGCTCAAGGGGTTCCTGGAGGGCATCATGCTCGCCGCGATCTCCCGGCGTCCCGCGCACGGATACGAGATCACGGCCTGGCTGCGCGAGCAGGGCTTCACCGACATCGTCGAGGGCACGGTCTACGCCGTGCTCCTGCGGATCGAGCAGCGGGGCCTCGTCGACATCGAGAAGGTGCCCTCGGAGAAGGGCCCGCCGCGCAAGGTGTACACGCTCAACGCCCGGGGGCGCGACGCCCTCGACGAGTTCTGGGGGAACTGGAGCTTCCTCGCGGAACGGCTGGAGAAGCTCCACCACGAAGGAGGACAGGAATGACCGCGAAGTGGATCGAGCTCGTCACGGGCTCGCTCGATCAGAAGAAGCAGTACAAGCAGTACCGTGCCCGGCTCGAGGCGCTGCCCGAGCCGTACCTCACCGCCGCGAAGGCGCTCGACCGCTACTTCATGTACTCCGGCGGCCTCACCGACGGCGGGGTGCTCGTGCGGATGATGGGCGACCTCGTCGAGCTGTGGGAGCGGGCGGCCGCCGACGGCATCCCCGTGCACGAGATCGTCGGCGACGACCCGGTCGAGTTCGCCGACACCTTCCGTGCCGCCTACACCGGCAAGGAGTGGATCGACAAGGAGAGGAACCGCCTCCGCGACGCCGTCGCGAAGGCCGAACGCGCGCAGGAGGGGTCGTGACCGGGCGGACGGATGCCGCCATCCGGGTCACCGGCGTCGAGAAGTCCTACGGCGAGCTGCAGGTGCTGCGGGGCGTCGACCTCGAGGTCGCTCCCGGCAGCATCTTCGCCCTGCTCGGCTCGAACGGAGCCGGCAAGACCACGCTCGTGCGCATCCTCTCCACCCTGCTGCGGGCGGATGCCGGGCAGGCGCGCGTGGCGGGGTTCGACGTCGCCGCGCAGCCGGCGCAGGTGCGCGAGGCGATCAGCCTCACCGGCCAGTTCGCGGCGGTCGACGAGATCCTCACCGGCCGCGAGAACCTCGTGCTCGTGGCGAGGCTGCGGCACGAGGGCAACCCGGGCGCCGTCGCCGACGAGCTGCTCGCACGTTTCTCCCTCACGGATGCAGGCGGGCGCCGCGTCTCCACCTACTCGGGAGGCATGCGGCGGCGGCTCGACATCGCCATGAGCCTCATCGGCGACCCCGCGGTGATCTTCCTCGACGAGCCCACCACGGGACTCGACCCGGAGGCGCGCCTCGAGGTGTGGCACGCCGTGAAGGAGCTCGCCGGCCGAGGGACCACGGTGCTGCTCACCACCCAGTACCTCGAGGAGGCGGAGCAGCTCGCCGACCGGATCGCGATCCTGCATCAGGGGCGGATCATCGTCGACGGCACCCTCGCCGAGCTCAAGCGCCTGCTGCCGCCGGCCGAGGTGCAGTACGTCGAGAAGCAGCCGAGCCTCGAGGAGATCTTCTTCGCGGTCGTCGGCGAGAAGGACCCCGACAAGGAAGAGACGGAGGCCGGATCATGAGCACGCACTTCTTCGGCGACACCGCCGTGCTGACCGGGCGCACCCTGCGCCACGTGACCCGCAGCATCGACACGATCATCACGACGGCGATCACGCCGATCGGCATCATGCTGCTGTTCGTCTACGTGATCGGCGGGGCGATCGACACCGGGAACGTGCCCTACATCGACTACCAGCTGCCGGGCATCCTGCTGATCACCATCGCATCCGGGGTGTCGTACACCTCGTACCGGCTGTTCATGGATCTCAAGAGCGGCATCTTCGAGCGCTTCCGCTCGCTGCCGATCGCGCGCTCCGGCGTGCTGTGGGCGCACGTGCTCACCTCGCTCGTGGCCAACCTGCTGTCGCTCGTGCTCGTCGTGGCGGTGGCGCTGCTCATGGGGTTCCGCAGCGGGGCGGGCGTGCTCGGCTGGCTCGCGGTGGCGGGGATCCTCGTGCTGTTCACGCTCGCCCTCACCTGGGTTGCGGTGATCGCGGGGCTCGGAGCGAGCTCGGTGGAGGGCGCGGGCGTGTTCGCCTACCCGCTCATCTTCCTGCCGTTCATCAGCTCGGCGTTCGCTCCGACCGCCACGATGCCGGGCCCGGTGCGCTGGTTCGCCGAGAACCAGCCGGTCACCTCGATCGTCAACACGCTACGCGCGATCTTCGCGCAGCAGCCGGTCGGCGGGGACATCTGGGTCGCGCTCGCGTGGTGCCTCGGCATCCTCGTGGTGGCGGTCGTGGTGGCGCGGATCGTCTACCGGCGCCGCTTCGGCTGAGTCCCGCCGCGGCTCAGGCCCGCAGCAGCACCTTGATGGCCCGGCGCTCGTCCATCGCGGCGTACGCCTCCGCGACCTCCGCCAGCGGCAGCTCGAGGTCGAAGACCAGGCCCGGCTGGAGCCGGCCGTCCCAGACCTCGGGCAGCAGCTCCTCCACGTAGTTGCGCACCGGGGCGACCCCGCCCCGCACGCCGACGTTCGTGTCGAACATCCGGCGGATGGGCAGCTGCGGTCCACCGTTCGGCACGCCCACGAAGCCCACCTGGCCGCCGGGGCGTGCCGAGCGCAGGGCCTGCGCCATCGACTCCTCGGTGCCGACGCACTCGAGCACCACATCCGCGCCGACGCCGTCGAAGAGCTCGCGGACGCGGGCAGCGCCCTCCGCTCCCCGCTCGGCCACGACATCCGTCGCCCCGAAGCGGCGGGCGAGCGCCTGGCGCTCGGGGTGCCGCGACATCGCGACGATGCGCTCGGCGCCGAGGCGGGCGGAGGCGAGCACCGCGCACAGCCCGACGGCGCCATCGCCCACCACCACGACGCTCTTCCCGGGGCCCGCGCCACCCGAGACGGCGGCATGGTGGCCGGTGCCCATGACGTCGGCGAGGGTCAGCAGGTGCGGCACGAGGGCGTCATCCGGCATCGACGGGGTCGCCACGAGCGAGCCGTCGGCGTGCGGCACGCGCACGCGCTCGCCCTGGCCTCCGTCGGCGAAGCCGCCCATCCGGTCGTCTGCACCCCACCATCCGCCGTTCAGGCATGAGGTCGAGAACCCGTTGCGGCAGTTGACGCACTCCATGCAGCAGTCGTAGAAGGGCGCGATCACGAAGTCGCCCGGCCGGATGCGACGCACCTCCGGTCCGACCTCCTCGACCACGCCGACGAACTCGTGCCCGATGCGGTGCGGCTCGTGCGTGGGCGTCACGCCGCGGTAGGGCCACAGGTCGGAGCCGCACACGCACGCCGCGACGACGCGCACGATCGCGTCGCCGCCGGTGCTCAGCCGCGGGTCGGGCACCTCCTCGAAGCGGATGTCGCGGGGCGCGTGGATGAGGGTCGCGTGCATGCTCCGAGGCTACGCGCGGCGCGCGGGCGCCGCCTCATCCGGGCTGCCGCATCCGCTCCCCCGCATCCGCTCCCGCGCATCCGCCTCCCGGATCAAGGACCCGGCCTCCCGAATCAAGGACCGGGGCGCTCGAATCAAGGACCGGGGCGCCTGAATCAAGGAGCTCGCGTGGCGGACGAGGCCGATGAGGCTCACCCGCCACACGCGTCACACCGGCTCCTTGATCCGGGAGGGGAAGTCCTTGATCCGGGCAGCACTCCCGGAGGCCTGGGTGCGCTCGAGGCGGCGGGTCAGCACGAGCGCCGCCATAAGCGGCACCGCGGCGGCCACACCGAACGAGATGTCGAGCAGCTGCCAGCCCCACGGGATGCCGCGCGCCGCCCCGGCGACGAGGGTCAGCGGCACGATCGCGGCGCACATCACGAGACCCCAGCGGATGACCCACGCATTCCGCACCGGATCCCGCCACGGTCCGAGGAACGCGACCGCGATCATCAGGTGCGCGAACGCCAGCCAGTCGGTGCCATACGCCAGGAACGGGTACCCGCCATAGCTCGCGACGAGCCCCTCATGCACGCGGTCGACCCAGAACACGACACCGCTCCACAGCTCCGGGAAGGGCAGCCACCCCGCGTGGAGCACCGCGGATGCCGCCCGCAGCTCCGCCTCGAGCGGAAACGCCGTGACGCCGCTCACCACGAGTCCCGCGATCACGACCGCGAGCCAGAACCGGATCAACCGCAGGGTGCCCATGGCGCGAGGCTAGCGCCGCGACGCGGGCTGCGCGCCGGACCTTGGTCCCGCGGTCCGGCGGCACGGCGAATCCGTGTCCCTCGAACGCGGAGGTGCGCAATAATCACGTCTCCATCAGCATGGCCTCATGGATCTCCGCGACCGCGTGCCGGCGCAATCGCTCATCGAAGAGCTGCTGCGTCAATGGGACCGCGGTGTCATCCGGTCCGTCCCGGGGACGGACGAACTCATCATCGGAGATGAGGCGATCAGCTGGTACGACGGCGTCAAGGGCGAGCGGGCGGTGGCGACGCTCCTCGAATCGCTCGGGTCGGCATGGACCGTGCTGCACTCGGTACCGGCGGGCTCCGCCCGACGCGACATCGACCATGTGGCGATCGGCCCGTCCGGCGTGTTCACGATCAACACCAAGAACTCATCGGGTCGACGCGTCTGGGCCGCGGGCTGGGGGCTCCGGCTCGACAACGTGCCCACCAACGGCTATGTGCAAAGCGCGCTCCGCGAGCAGCGACACGCAGTGAAGGCGCTCTCCGACGCGACCGGGTTCGCGGTCCCGGTCGCGACGCTCGTCACCTTCGTCCAGCCCGCGGGGGTCAACGTGACCGCGCGCGTCGGCGACGGCGTCGCCGACATCCGGGTGATCTCGGATGCGGCGCTGCTGCGCACTCTCGACGCCCCGCGCGTGATGAGCGACGAGCAGATCTTGCGGGTCGTCGAAGCCGCCGTCGAACCCCGGACCTGGCACACCCGACCGCCCGCGTGGGTGTCGGGCGCCAAGATGGCGCGCGAGTTCGACGCGCTGGACGAGGCCGTCGGCTGGTACATCGCGCGGCGCGGTCAGGCACCGACCGCGACCGCCGAGGCACGACCCGTGCATGCGACGCAACGCTCCGTCGCACGCGTCCAGCCGGCGTCGACCCGACCTCCGCGCCGGACCACGACCTCGACGCCGCGCGATTCGCGGCGTCGTTCACGACGTCGTTCACGACGTCGATCTGCGCTCGAGAGCGGCCTCGGCGCGCTCCTGCCCTTCGCGGCCCTCCTCGGCGTGTGGTTCTACCTCACGCAGGTGCTGGGCCGCTGAGCCTGCTGCCGCCCTACAGCCCCCGCAGCCGCGGCGCCAGGTCGCGCGCGAAGAGCTCCATGAAGCGGTGCTGGTCGGCGCCGGGCGCGTGGAAGACGAGGTGGTTGAGGCCCCAGTCGATGTACTGCCTGATCTGCGCGACCACCTCGTCGGGGTCGGAGCCCACGATCCAGCGCGAGGCGATCTGCTCGATGGGGAGCGCATCCGCCGCACGCTCCATCTCGACCGGGTCGGTGATGTCGTGCTTCTGCTCCTTCGAGAGCGCGAGCGGCGCCCAGAACCGGGTGTTCTCGAGGGCGACATCCGGGTCGGTGTCGTAGGAGAGCTTGATCTCGATCATCCGGTCGACGTCGTCGAGGGTCTTGCCGGCCTTCGCCGCCCCCTCCTCGACGGCGGGCATGAGCTCGTCGCGGTACAGCGCCGCACCCTTGCCCGAGGTGCAGATGAAGCCGTCGCCGGCGCGCCCGGCGTAGCGGGCCACCATCGGGCCGCCCGCGGCGATGTACACGGGGATGGGGTGCTCCGGCCGGTCGTAGATCGAGGCGTCGACCGTGGAGTAGTACTCGCCGTCGAAGCTCACCCGGTCGCCCGTCCAGAGGGCGCGCATGAGGTCGACCGACTCGCGCAGCCGCGCGAAGCGCTCCTTGAACTCCGGCCACTCGCCGCGCCATCCGGTGGCGATCTCGTTGAGCGCCTCGCCCGTGCCGACCCCCAGGAACACCCGCCCCGGATACAGCACCCCCATGGTCGCGAACGCCTGCGCGATCACCGCCGGGTTGTAGCGGAAGGTGGGCGTCATGACGCTGGTGCCGATGAGCACCTTCGAGGTGCGCTCCCCCACGGCCGTCATCCAGGCGAGCGAGAACGGCGCGTGGCCGCCCTCGTGCCGCCACGGCTGGAAGTGGTCGGAGGTGGTCACCGACTCGAAGCCGTGCCCCTCCGCCGCCACCGCGAACTCCACGAGGTCGCGCGGGGCGAACTGCTCGGCGGAGGCCTTGTATCCGAGACGCAGGGGAAGAGTCATGGGCCTATTCTGCGCATGAACATTCGCCGATGGTTTCCGGATGCGCGAGAGCTACGGCGTGATCTCGTCGAGGTAGGCGTAGGCAGCCTCGAGCAGCGCCGTCCATTCCGCGTCGGAGGCGGCATCCGGCATCACGACCCACTCGCGCATCGTCCTGCCGCGCATCACCATGCGCTCGGCGGAGCCGCCCGTGACGAGGGCGTCGGCACGCTCCTCAGGCACCTTCGCCATGAGCCCGCCGGCGTGCGGCACCACGGCGAAGATCTTGCCCCGGATGCCGAGGCCGTCGGTCGAGAACATGCGGCCCCAGCGCACCCCCTCGCGGCCGAGGAACGGTGCCGCGAGCCGTTCGAGCCGCTCGCGCGCCGCATCCGCCGCCCGCCGCTCCGCATCCGTCACCATGCGGCGAGTGTGGCACGGGCGGGTGACGCGCGCACGCTTTCCTTACGGCACCCCCGTCTGGGGGCTGGAACCCGGCGCCGCACTCCGTGACGGTAGAGAGCATGGACTCGCCGACCGCTGCCCCCACGGCCGGCTGGTTCCCCGACCCGGCGGACTCCGGAGGCGAGCGCTGGTGGTCGGGAGAGGCGTGGACGGAGCACGTGCGCGCCTCGGTGCCGGCGCCCGCACCGGCCGAACCCGCCCCGGCACCCGTGCTGCCCGCCGCACCGGCCATGCCCGCCTTCGCGCCCGTGGAGTCCGCGCCGGCCGCCCCGGCGAACCCGTTCGCCCCGGTGCAGGCCGCCCCGGCCCCCGCCGCACCCGTCGCGGAGCCGACGGCCGGCGACTTCGTGCTCCCCGGCAACGTGCCGGGCGGCTTCGCCGAGACGATGGCGCGGCTCGACGCCGCGCGAGCAGCCTCCGCGGATGCACCGCCGCCGCCTGCCACCCCGCCCGCCGCCGCAGCGGCCACCCCCGCCGCCGCTCCGACCGCCGCTACGCAGGCCTTCAACGCCACGACCGACCCGGATGTCGCGAGCCGGTACCGCGTCGCCGTCGCGGAGCCGGCCCCCGCCCCCGTCGTCGCGATGGACCCCGCGCAGCCCGGCTGGCCCGGCATGCCGCTTCCGGGCCAGGGAGCCGGCCCGCAGTACGGTGCCTACGCGGCCGCGCCCACGCATCCGTACCCCACCGCCCCCGGGGCCTACGCGGGCGCCGTGCACCCGGGAGCGGAGGGGAGCAACAAGACGGCCTGGAGCGCGCTCGGCAGCGGCGCGGTCGCCGTGCTGCTGTCGCTCCTGCTGACGGCCTTCCAGGTGATCGGCCTCTGGCCGACGCTGCTCGCCATCGCGGCGATCGTGCAGGGCATCATCGGCGCGGTGCACTCGCGCCGCTCGCGCGTCGGGCTGTGGCCGTCGATCCTCGCGATCCTGCTCGGCGTGGTCGCGATCGTCATCATGGTCGCCACGGCGCTCAGCTGGGTGCTCGCCCCGCGGTGGGACGAGCACGCCGCGGAGCGCGAGATGCTGACCTCCGCCAACTCCCACTGGGACCTCGGCCTCGTGTCGGTCGACTGCCCGGCGGATCCGCCCACCTACTCCGGCGCGCGGTTCAGCTGCACCGCCTACGACGGCACCGGCAGGACGTATCCGATCGACGTCGACATGGGCGACGCGGGCAGCTACAGCTGGGTGATCACCGCCTGAGCGCGTCGGCGCTGCGCGCTCAGCGGGGCTGCTCGAGGAAGTCGGCCACCACGCGCGGCACGTACGGCGACACGTCGCCGCCGAGCGAGGCCACCTGCCGAACGAGCGAGCTCGAGACGTGCGCGTGCGCGGGGTCGGGCAGCATGAAGATCGTCTCGACCTTGGCCAGGTTGCGGTTCACGATCGCCATCGGGGTCTCGTACGCCACGTCGACCTGCGAGCGGATGCCCTTCACGAGCACGCTCGCCCCGACATCCGTGCAGTAGTCGACGAGCAGGCCCACGCTCCAGCTCGTCACGAGGATCTCGCCCGGGATGCGCGCCTCGGCGATCGACTCCTGGATGAGCGACACGCGCTGGGCGATCGGCAGCAGCGCCGACTTGTCGGGGTTGTGCACGACCAGCACGTGCAGCTCGTCGAAGAGCCGCGCCGAGCGCTCGATCACGTCGAGGTGCCCGAGGGTCACGGGATCGAAGGATCCGGGAACGACGGCGATCCTGGTCATGCCGCGATCCTAGCGGGCCGGTGTGACCGTTTCGTTACGTCAGCTCCGTCCGCCGAGCGCACTCAGTACCGTGACGACGGCCGCGAACAGGAAGCCTCCGACCGAGATCGCCACCACGACCCACGCGATGGTGTGGGCGTCACCCGGTGCGGCATCCGGAGCCGGGCTCACCCGAATCCCGCGCGGGCCGTCGTCGTCCTCCGCTCGCTCCCCCATCGGAACCCCCTCTCCCGAGGAGGTGGCGGTATCCCCCGATCCCGCCACCTCCGGTCTCGTCTCGCCGGGCGGCATGATGCGCCCTCCTCAGTTTCAGCGATGTCACGATTATGACCGATATATCAGGCCTGCTGTGGCCCAATTTCGGGGCACGGTGGCGAGGTGCGGGACGATCCGATCGAGGACTGGGATGCGTATGCCCTCGAATTCGGGCTGCGCCTGCACCGCGCACGCATCGAGGCCGCGATGACGCAGGAGGAGCTCGCCTACGCCGCGGGCATCACGCGCTCCTACTACCAGCAGCTCGAGAAGGGACTCTCGCGCCCCGGCAAGGCCGCGAACCCGTCGCTCCGCACCGTCGCCGGACTGGCGCAGGTGCTCGGCATCCAGCCCCACGAGCTCATCCCGCGACTCGACGAGGTCGCCCGCGAGAGCCGCGCGGCCGGCTGACCGGCCGCGCCGAGGATCAGGCCTTCCCGAGGAACGCCCGCTCGGCCTCGTCGAAGCGCCGCCCGACCGCCTCGCGCAGGCCGTCGTGAGCCGCGAGCGAGGGGTCGGCGGCGAGCAGCCCCTCGGCCACGCCCCGCGCATCCGCGATCACCTCGGCGTCGTCGACCACGCGCAGCAGCTTGAGCGAGGAGCGACGCCCCGACTGGGTGCCGCCCAGCACGTCGCCCTCCCGCCGGAGCTCGAGGTCGGCCTGCGCGAGCTCGAAGCCGTCGAGCGTCGCCGCCACCGCCTCGACGCGATCGCGAGCGAGGGTGCCCTGCTCGGCACGCGTCACGAACAGCGCGACGCCCGGCACTTCCCCGCGGCCGACGCGGCCGCGCAGCTGGTGCAGCTGGGCCACGCCGAAGCGGTCGGCGTCGAGCACGATCATGGTCGAGGCGTTCGGCACGTCGACGCCCACCTCGATCACGGTCGTCGCGACGAGCACGTCGATGTCGCCCGCCGCGAAGGCGCGCATCGTGCGGTCCTTCTCCTCGCCCGTCATCCGTCCGTGCAGCGGCTCGATGCGGCGTCCGGCGAGCGAGGGATGCCGGCGCAGCCGGGCGAGCACCTCGTCGACCGCGGCCGGAGGCACGGCGGGATCGATGCCCAGGGCCTCGTCGGCGGCATCCGCCTCCTCCGCCTGCCCCGCCTCGATCGCGGGACACACCACGAAGCCCTGACGCCCCTCCGCGAGCTCCTCGGCGAGACGCTCCCAGACGCGCGCCTCCCATCCGGGATGGTCCGCGAGCGGCACGACGTGCGAGGCGATCGGCGCGCGGCCGGCCGGAAGGGTGCGCAGCGTCGACACGTCGAGATCGCCGAACACCGTCATGGCGACGGTGCGCGGGATGGGCGTGGCGCTCAGCACGAGCACGTGCGGCGCGCGCCCCTTGAGCCGGATCGCCTCCCGCTGCTCGACCCCGAAGCGGTGCTGCTCGTCGACCACCACGAGGCCCAGGTCGGCGAAGCTCACCTGATCGCCGAGCAGCGCGTGCGTGCCGACCACGATCGCGGCGCCGCCGGATGCCGCGGCGAGCAGCGCCTTGCGACGCTCGGCCGCCGACAGCTGGCCGGTCAGCAGCGTGACGCGCAGCCGTGCCGCGAGATCGGGGCCGAGCATCGCCACGATCGAGCGCAGATGCTGGCCCGCGAGCACCTCCGTCGGGGCGAGGAAGGCCGACTGCCCGCCCGACTCGGCCACCGCGAGCATCGCGCGCAGCGCCACGAGCGTCTTGCCCGACCCCACCTCGCCCTGCACCAGCCGGTTCATCGGGATGCCGTCCGCGAGCTCCGCGGCGATCTCCTCGCCCACGGTGCGCTGGTCGGCGGTCAGCTCCCAGGGCAGAGAGGCCTCGAACGACTCCGAGAGGGCGCCGGGGATGCGCGGCGACCCGCTCACGGCACGGCGCTCGGCACGCTGGCCGAGCAGCGCGAGCTGCAGCACGAGCGCCTCCTGGAACCGCAGGGCCTCGCGCGCGCGACGCCAGTCGGCATCCGTCTCGGGACGGTGCACCTTCTCGAGCGCCTCGCGGAAGCCCACCAGCCCGTGCGCCGCACGCACCTCATCCGGAACCGGATCGGCGAGCGGGGGCAGCACGTCGAGGATCGTCTCGATCGCCTTCTGCAGCTTCCAGCTGGGGAAGGCGGCGGTCGCCGGGTAGAGCGGCACGGGCGTCTCGGCCCAGCGCCGCGCCTGCTCGTCGTCCATCGCCGCGGCCTCGTCGGGGTCGAACAGCTCGTAGTCGGGATGCGTGAGCTGCCGGGTGCCGCGGTAGCTGCCGATCTTGCCGGAGAAGATGCCGCGCACCCCCGGGCGCAGCTGCTCCTTGCGGAACGGCTGGTTGAAGAAGGTGAGGGTGAGGATGCCGTGGCCGTCGCTGATGCTCGCCTCGAGGATCGAGCCGCGCCGGTTCTGCATCCGCCGCTCCGTGACCGAGCGCACCTCGGCGACGATCGTGACCGGCTCGTCGATCCGCAGCTCGCTGAGCGCCGTGAGCTCGCCGCGGCGCGCGTAGCGGCGGGGGTAGTGCGCGAGGAGGTCGCCGACGGTGCGCAGGCCGAACGCCTTCTCGAGCACCTGGGCCGTGCGCCCGCCGAGGGCGGACGCGAGCCTCTGATCGAGCGGCGACTCCACCCTCCGAGGGTAGCGAGCGGCGCCGACGCGCGTGACCGCGCCCTCCGCGCGACATTCGCAGCTCAGGAGCGGATGCCGGAAGCGGGCGACGCGCGACCGTCCGTCCGGGAGGTTCCTGAGTTGCGGGCCTTTCGCGGCGGCCGCGTGCCAGGATCGCCGCATGGGAACCGTCGACGACTACCTGGACGGGCTCGACGAGACGTCCCGCGCGACCGTCGGGCACCTCTACGACGTGGCGCGCGCCGAGGTCCCCGAGGCGGAGCAGGGCACGGGGTACGGCATGCCCGCGCTCGTCTACCGCGGCAAGCCGCTGCTCTCCGTCATGCGGGCGAAGGAGCACGTGGGGCTCTACCCGTTCAGCCCCGAGGCCATCGAGGCGGTCGTGCCGCTGCTCGACGGGTTCCGCCACGCGAAGGGCACCATCCGGATGCCCGTCGACCGGCCCATCCCGGATGCCGTGCTGCGCCTGCTGCTCGCCGCCCGCCGCGCGCAGATCGACGGCTGAGCCGCATCCGCCGCCGGCGCCGCCGATAGCCTGGGGCGGTGACGCGCATCATCGCCGGGGTCGCCGGATCGCTCGCCCTCGCGGTGCCGAGGAGCGGCACGCGGCCGACGAGCGACCGGGTGCGCGAGGCGGTCTTCTCGGCGCTCGACGCGCGCGAGCTCGTCGACGGGGCGCGGGTGCTCGACCTGTACGCGGGATCGGGAGCGCTCGGCCTCGAGGCCGCCTCGCGGGGCGCCGCCGAGGTCGTGCTCGTGGAGCGGGCGCGCGAGGCGGCGGCGGTGGCGCGCCGCAACGCGGAACGGGTGACGCGGGCGGGGGCGGGAGCCGGCATCCGCGTCGTCGTGCAGGCCGTGCGCGGCTACCTCGAGAGCGCGCAGGGGGCCTGGGACCTCGCCTTCCTCGACCCGCCGTACGAGCTCGCGAGCGCCGAGCTCGCCGAGGAGCTCGCCGCGCTCGTGCCGCTGCTGGCCCCGGATGCCGTGGTCGTCGTCGAGCGCTCCTCCCGCGACCCCGAGCACGCCTGGCCGGCCGGCCTCGCGCTCGACCGCCGCTCCGCCTATGGCGAGACGGCCGTGTACTGGCTGTCGCCGGCCTAGGCTCCGTCTGCCCGGCCCGCCGCCGCCGCCCCCTCCCTGCCCTCCCCCGCCCTGCTGTCCCGCCCCGCCCTGCTGTCCTACCCCGCCGCATCCGATGCGGAGCGCGGGCGGCGCATCTCACATGCGGCGGGAGCAACTACTCCCGCCGCGTGGACGCTTCGCCATCCGATCCCGCGGTTTCTCCCGCCACCCGTGCAGTTGCTCCCGCCGCTGGAGAGCGAGAGCGGGAGCGGGTCGGCGGGTGCCACGACGCGGCGGGCGCGATGAGGGGGACGCCGATCGCGGAGACGAGACCCGCGGGACGCCGACTGCGGAGACGGGACGCGCCACGGGACGCGCACGGCGGCGCGGCTCAGCCCGCGCGGCCGTCCCAGTCGGCGTAGGGGTCCCAGCCGCCGCGGGCGTCGAAGGGGCGGCCGTCGACGAGCAGCTGCGGCTCGCCCGCACGCACGACGCCGATCGGGCGGAAGCCGGATGCCGGGGGCACGCCCGGCGGGAACGTCGCGAGCAGCGCGTGGTCCTCGCCGCCGGTGAGCGCGAGCAGCGAGCCGACCGCATCCGCGGACAGCTCGAGCACGACGCCCGAGGCCTCGGCGAGCCGGCGCGCGTCGAGCGCGAGGCCGTCGCTCACGTCCATCATCGCGGTGGCCCCGGCGAGCGCCGCCTCGACACCCGAGCCGATCGGCGGGCGCGGCGTCAGCTGCGCATCGAGCTCGCGGTCGAAGGCGGGGCGCAGCGCGGCCGCGGCCGACGCCGACGGCTCGCCCGCGGCATCCGTCCCGCGCGCGAAGAGCAGCTCGAGGCCGCGGGCGGCGAGACCGAGCTCACCGCTGACCGTGACGATGTCACCCGGCCGGGCGCCCGCGCGGAGCACCGGGCGCCGGCCCTCGAGGTCGCCGAAGGCGGTCACCGCGACCGTGAGCGTGTCGGAGACCGAGAGGTCGCCCCCCACCACCCCGCATCCGGGCGCGAGCTCGGCGCACGCCTCGCGGAGGCCGTCGGCGAGGGCCTCCAGCCAGGCGACGGGGGTCGCCGCCGGCGCCACGAGCGCCACCACGAGGGCCGTCGGCCGGGCGCCCATCGCCGCGACGTCGGAGAGATTGGTGGCCGCCGCCTTCCACCCGAGCTGGAACGCGCTCGACCAGGCCAGCCGGAAGTCGGGCCCGTGCACGAGCGTGTCGGTCGTCACGACGAAGCGGCCGTCCGGCGCGGAGACCACCGCGGCGTCGTCGCCCGGTCCGAGCAGGGCGGATGCCGCATCCGGCAGCCGCGGGAAGATGCGGCGCAGCACCGCGCCCTCGCCCAGGGAGCCGAGGGTCTCGTCCGCCGCGCTGTGCCCCTGCCCCATCGGGCCAGGTTAGCCTGGAGCGTGCGCATCGCCCGAGCCGTCGTCTCCGCCACCGCCGCGGCCGCGCTCGCGGTGACGCTCGGCGCCTGCTCGTCGACGGTGCCGCTCGAGGCGGCCTCCGACGCCAACAATCCCGGTTGCGCGGATGTCACGGTGCGGCTCCCCGACACCGTCGCCGGCGAGACGCGCCGCGAGACGAACGCGCAGGCCACGGGCGCCTGGGGTTCGCCGCCGTCGGTGCTGCTGTACTGCGGCGTGGAGGTGCCGAGCGCGTCCACGCAGCGCTGCATCCAGGTCGACGGCATCTACTGGCTCGTGAACGGCGACGCCGCACCCAGCTACGTGCTCACGAGCTACGGACGCGAGCCCGCGATCGACGTCGTCGTCGACACGAAGGCGGTCGGCGCCACCCCCGCGCTCATGGACCTCGCCCGCGCCGTCTCCTACACGCGGCCGAACGGCCACGAGTGCACCGACCTCTCGGACGCCGACCGCATCGACTCCGGCGAGGGCTTCGGCGGCTGAGCGGCGGGAGCAGGCGCACCCGTGGCGGGAGAAGCCGCGGGACCGGGCGGCGAAGCGCCCATGCGGCGGGAGTAGTTGCTCCCGCCACATGACAGGTGCGCCGCCCGGGCCGCAGCACAAGGCAGCAGCGGCGGATGCAGCAGCAGCAGCGGATGCGGCGGCAGCGTCAGCGCTGCGCGGCGAGCCCCAGCTCGAGCAGCTCCGTGATGAGCTCCGGATACGCGAGCCCGCTCGCCTGCCAGCAGCTCGGGAACATCGAGATGGGCGTGAAGCCGGGCATCGTGTTGATCTCGTTGACGACGAAGCCCTCGCCCGAGAGGAAGAAGTCGACGCGCGCGAGGCCCGCGCCGCCGATCGCCTCGAAGGCGCGCCCCGCGATCCGCTGCATCTCGGCGAGCTCGCCGTCGCCGAGCTCCGCGGGGCAGATGAGCTGCGCGGCGTCCGGGTCGAGGTACTTCGCCTCGAAGTCGTAGAACTCGCGGCCGGTCACCACGATCTCGCCCGCGACGCTCACCCGGGGGGCTCCCCCGTCGCGCCCCTCGAGCACGGCGCACTCCACCTCGCGGCCCACGACGGCCGCCTCGACGAGCACCGTGCCGTCCTCCGCGAACGCGATCTCGACGGCCGCGTCGAGCTCCGACCAGTCGGCGACCCTGGTGACGCCCACCGACGACCCGGCGCGCGAGGGCTTCACGAACACCGGCAGTCCGAGGGCCCGGATGCGGCGCTCGAACAGCTCGCGCTGCCCCTCCCAGCGCGCCGGCGTGAGCGTGACCCCCGGCGCGACGTCGATGCCCGCCGCCGACAGCACGGCCTTCGTCATGTGCTTGTCCATCGCGAGCGCGGAGGCGAGCACGCCGTTGCCGACGTAGGGCACGTCCAGCAGCTCGAGCTCGCCCTGCACCGTGCCGTCCTCGCCGAAGCGGCCGTGCAGGATCGGGAAGACCACGTCGATGTCGCCGAGCGAGCTCTCCACGCCGTCGGCGGAGACGAGCGTCCACTCGCGCGAGCCCGCCGCATCCGGCAGCCGCACGCGCGTGCCGTTGTCGTCGACCCGCGGCAGCTCGGCGCGCAGCGCGAAGCGCTCGGGGTCGTCGGGCTGCAGCGTCCAGGCACCCTGGCGCGTGACGCCGATCGGCACCACCTCGAAGCGCTCGCGGTCGATCGCGGCGAGCACGCCCGCCGCGGTCGCGCACGAGATGCCGTGCTCGCTCGAGCGCCCGCCGAACAGCAGTGCGACGCGGATCATGCGGCCTCCGGGATGGGGACGGCCGCGGGTCATTCGCCCTGCGGCACGTCGGTGTCGGTCGTGAGGTGCGGGGCGATGTCCCGCGGGTTCAGCGTACCCGCCAGCACCTCCGCCACCTGTCCCACGATCGGCATCTCGACGCCGCGCGAGGCCGCGAGCTCCAGGATCGGCGCGACGGAGGAGAGCCCCTCGGCCGTCTGGTTCATCTGCGCGATGACCTCCTGGTAGGCGTAGCCCTGGCCGAGCAGGCGGCCCGCGGTGTTGTTGCGCGAGAGCGAGGACTCGCACGTCGCGATGAGGTCGCCGAGACCCGCGAGGCCCGAGAGCGTCTCGGGGCGCGCGCCGAAGGCGACCGCGAAGTCGGTCATCTCGACGAGACCGCGCGTGATGATCGACGCCTTGGTGTTCTCGCCGTAGCCGACGCCGTCGACGATGCCGATCGCCACCGCGATGAGGTTCTTGAGCACCCCGCCGAACTCGGTGCCGATGACATCCGTGTTGACGAAGGAGCGGAAGTAGGGGTTGCGGGCGAGCAGCGCCACCTCGGATGCCGTGTCGAGACTCGAGGACGACACGACCGCCGCCGTCGGCTGCTCCTTGGCGATCTCGAGCGCGAGGTTGGGGCCCGACACGACGGCGATGCGCTCCGGCCCCACCTCGAGCTCCTGCTCGATGACCTCGCTCATCCGGTAGCGGGTGCCCTTCTCGACGCCCTTCATGAGCGACACGATCGGCACGGCGTCCGGGATCAGCTCGCGCACGATCCGCAGGTTCTCGCGCAGCGACTGGCTCGGCACCGAGAGGTACACCTGCTCGGCGCCCTCGAGCACCTCGGGCAGCCGGCTCGACGCCGCGAGGCTGGGCGGCAGGTTGATGCCCGGGAGGTAGTCGGAGTTGCGGTGCGACTGCATGATCTCGCGGGCCAGCTCCGGCCGCCTCGCCCAGAGCGACACCCGCGACCCGCCGTCGGCCAGGATCTTCGCGAAGGTGGTGCCCCACGATCCGGCACCGAGCACGGCCACGCGCCGCGGCTCGGCGCCCTCGTCGGAACTCACCCGACCATTCTCGCGCATCCGTATGCCCGGCCCCGTACGATCCGGGGCCGGGCGCGTCACGTCATCGCGCTCGCGGCGGCAGATCCCACTCGTCGTCGGGCGTCCTCAGCAGACGCAGCGACAGGAACGCCATCCCCGTGGCGGTCAGCCCCCACGCCACGCAGTCGAGCACGGGACTGCCGAGCACTCCCGACACGACGTGGAGCGGCTGCGACGCGGCGAGGAGCACGGCGACCACGGCAGGGACGAGGCGTGCGAGCCCCGCGAGGATCCCGAGCAGCACCGTGCCCACGATGTGCCCGACCACGAACACGAACAGCAGCACGAACGACGCCGGGACGGTCGCACCCATCTCGTCGGTGAAGGCGTATGCCTCGACGGGGTCCCAGCCGCGCGCGATGAGGGTCACGACCGCGATATCGCCGAGCGCGAGCATCGACATGGCGAGGAGCCCGGGCACCAGGAAACCGGTCGCCCAGGCGGTCAGCACCGGACGGATGCGGCGCGCCATCCGCAGCGCCGCGACCGCGCCCGGCAGCAGGATGAAGCCCGCGAGCAGCCCGAGCGGCTGGAGCGCCTGAACGAGCTCCAGCTGTGCGGCGATCGCCGGTCCGCCACGGGGGCTCAGCAGCTGCAGCACCGCCACGATCGCCGGGCCGAGCGGCATCAGCACGGCCGCCAGCCATCGTCCCGCGCGACGCAGGTCGCGGGGCGTCTTCACCGCCTGCACGGCCGGCGCGCTCACGAGCGCCCCCTCAGGCCGAAGAGGATCAGCGCGGCCGCCAGCACGTTCGCGAGGATGCCGGCCGACGCGAACAGGATCGCTCCGCCGACCTCGTCCGCGGGAAGGAAGAAGGCCGGGAGCGCCGGCAGAACGCCCACGAGCTGCAGCACCGCGATCGCGAGGGCCGCGGGACGGACGCCCCTCCAGGCCCACCACGCGAGCACGAGCGTCGCGAGCGCCGTGCCGGCCGAGAGCACCGCGACGGCGATCACCACCCCATCCCACCCGCTGCCGTCGAACCCGACCATCACGGCGGGCACCGCCGCCGCGATCGACAGCACGAGGGCGATCACCACCCCGGTGCGCACCAGACCCGGGCGCCAGCCGCCCGGGATCACCGCATCCGCCATCTTCTGCTCCTTCGCTAGGGGCGTCGTCCGTGCGACGCGCTCCCGAGATTGGCTGCGCGCACCCCCACCGGGCATGAGGTCCCTCCCCCACGACCGCGGGAGGATCCGCGCCGCCTTCCCGGTGCGGCTGGGGGCAGGCCCCCACCCGTCGCGGCACGCGTCGCGGCAAGATGAGAGCGTGAACCCTCGGGACACCGTGCGCGTGCTCGTGGCCGACGACCACCCGGTCGTCCGCGGCGGGCTCATCGCGCTGCTCGGCACGCTGCCGGGGGTCGAGGTGGTGGGCGAGGTCGGCACGGGGGGCGAAGCGGTCCGCGAGGTGGCGCTGTCGCGTCCGGACGTGGTGGTGATGGACCTCCGCATGCCCGGCGTCGACGGCGTCGAGGCGACGCGGCGGATCGTCACGGGGTACCCCGGGGTCGCGGTTCTCGTGCTCACGATGTACGACGAGGATGCGCTCGTCGGCGATGCGCTCGCCGCGGGCGCGCGCGGCTATCTCCTCAAGGGGGCCGAACGCGCCGAGATCGAGCACGCCATCCGGACGGTCGCCAGCGGGTCGGCCGTTCTCGGCCCCGGCATCGCCCCGCGGGTGCTCGCCCGGGCCTCCGCGCCCGCCCTGCGCTTCCCCGAGCTCACCGCCCGCGAGCGGGAGGTCCTCGATCTGATCGCGGCGGGCCTGCCGAACGCCGCCATCGGCAGAAGGCTCGAGATGGCCGACAAGACCGTCGGCAACCACATCTCCGCGGTGTTCCGCAAGCTCGGCGTCACGACGCGGGCCGAGGCGATCGTCCGCGGCCGCGACGCGGGCCTCGGACGGGCGCAGCCATGAGCCGCGGCGGGCTGATCGCCTCGGCGGCCGCCACGCTCCTCGGCCTCGCGCTCGGAGCCGTGGCGATCACGGCCGCGCTCGCCACCGGATGGGACCTCGCCCTGTTCGTGTCGAGCTACCTGCTCACCAACCTCGTGACGGGCGTCGGCTTCCTGCTGTGCGGTTCGCTGCTCGTGGCGTTCCGGCCGCGCAACCCGGTCGGCGCCGTGCTCGCCGTCACCGGCCTCGGACAGCTCACGAGCGCCGTGGGCGCGGCGGTCGCGAGCTACGCCGTTCAGGAGGGCTGGCCGGAGGTGGCCGCGCGGTTCGCGATCACCCTCGCGGTCTCGGGATGGGTGTTCGGGCTCGGCGGCCTGTTCGGGCTCGCGCTGCTGCTCTTCCCCGATGGCCGTCTTCCCTCCCGCAGCCCGCTCTGGCGCGCCGCCGCCGCCGCGATCCTGCTGGGCGTCGCGGCACAGCTCGTGGTGAGCGTGACGAACTCGACGCCCACCGTCCCGCCGTTCCCTCCGCTCGTGCCGGTCTTCGCCTTCGGGCTGCGCTATCCGGAATGGCTCACGAACGTCGTGGGCATCCCCTCCACGATCGGCACGCTCGTGGCGATCGCGGCGCTCGTGGTCCGCTACGTGCGAGGCGACGAGCGCACGCGACGACAGCTGCTGTGGCTGATCCTCGCGGTCGGCCTCATGGTCGTGGTCAACGTGCAGCGCTGGGTGACGGGGAACGGCCCGATCATCCTGCTGCTCAGCAGCGTGCTGCTCCCCGTCGCGATCACGATCGCGATCCTGCGGCACCGGCTGCTCGACATCCGGCTCGTGCTCAACCGAGCCGTGCTCTACGGCCTGGCGGTCGCCGTCGTCGTCGCCGTCTACGCGGCGCTCGTCGCGCTCGCCTCACGGGCGGTGCCGGATGACGCCGACCGCTCGGTCGCGATCGTCGCGGCGATCGTCGTGGCTCTCGCGTTCTCGCCGCTGCGGAGCATGCTGGAGCGCGTCGTCGGCCGCGCCTTCTACGGCGCACGGGCGGACCCGGCGACGACGGCGACCCGGATCGGCGCGGAGCTGCGCCCGGGAGACGACGTCGCCTCGGCGCTCGAGCAGCTGCGCGGGACGCTCCGACTGCCGTGGCTCGAGCTGACCGTCGACGGCGAGACCGTGGCCGCGGGCGCCGTGGAGAGGGGCGAGGACGAGGCACCGCAGGCGTCCATGCCGCTCTCCACGGGGGACGCCGGACTGCGCATCGGGCTGCGAGCCGGGGAGCGGCGGCTGCACGACGACGACCGTCGCACGCTGGCGTTGACCGCCACGCCCATCGCCCTGCTGGTCCGGGCGCATCGCCTGGGCGAGGAGCTCCGCGACGCACGGACCGCGACCGTCGAGGCGCGCGAGCACGAGCGGGCCGCTCTCCACCGCGAACTGCACGACGGGCTCGGCCCGCTTCTCGCGGGCACCGCGTTCCGCATCGACGCGGCGCGCGAGCTCATGCGTGACGCCCCGGACGCCTCCGACGAGCTGCTGGCGGCCTCCGCCGAGGAGGTGCGCCATGCCCTCGACGAGGTGCGTCGCGTCGTCTACGGGCTCCGTCCGCTCGAGCTCGAGGAGGACGGGGTGTGGGCGAGCCTCGAACGACGGGCGCGCGGCCCCGCGCGACTGCCGGTCGAGCTGGCCCTCCCCGCGGAGCCCCCGGCGCTGACCCCCGCCATGGAGACGGCCGTGTACCGCATCGTCGGCGAGGCGCTCGCCAACGCCCAACGGCATTCCACCGGATCGGGGGTGCGGGTGCGGATCGTCTGCGACGACGTGACGCTGAAGGTCGCGATCGAGGACGACGGCCACGCGGCGGCGGACTGGACGCCGGGCGTCGGCATCCGATCGCTCCGCGACCGCGTCGACGAGCTCGGCGGGTCCGTGCAGCTTGGGCCGATGCCGTCAGGCTGGCGCGTGGACGTGGCCCTTCCGTACTCCCGCGCCTCCGCTCGCTAGCCTGGACGGCATGCCGGATGCCGCCACCCGTTCGCCGATCGCCCGCGCGGTCGCGGAGCTCGGCACGGGATTCGCCTCGCTCGGCGCCGGCTTCGGGTTCTGGCGGGTGCGGCCGGGCACCATGCTGCTCGGCCTGCTGCCGGCGCTGCTCGCGGGCGTCGTGCTCGCGGGCGGCATCGGGGTGCTCATCGCCTTCCTCGACCCGGTCACGGCGGCGATCACGCCGTTCGCCGGCGAGTGGGACCCGTTCTGGCGCACCTCGCTGCGGGTGCTCGTGGCGACCGGCCTGGTGGTGACGGCCGGCATCCTCTCGGCGCGGGTGTTCACGGCGCTCGCGCTCACGATCGGCGCGCCGTTCTACGAGCGCATCGGCCTCATCGCCGAGGAGGCGTACGGCGGTGTCGCGCATCCGGTGTCGCTCGGCTTCTGGCGCTCGCTCGGCGACATGGGGCGCATCGTGCTGCGCTCGGTGCTCGGCAGCCTCGCGATCGGGCTCGTGAGCCTCATCCCGGTGATCGGCGCCCCGC
This sequence comes from Protaetiibacter sp., assembly GCA_030150265.1. Taxonomy (GTDB): domain Bacteria; phylum Actinomycetota; class Actinomycetes; order Actinomycetales; family Microbacteriaceae; genus Homoserinibacter. The sequence goes on along the minus strand of JASLGG010000025.1, from coordinate 32,985 downwards.
TCGCGGCGCTGCTCGGCATCGTGTTCACGGCGCTCGTGGTGGCGCGCGAGTTCACCCTGCAGCCGTTCCAGCTGCGCGGCGCCGACCCGGCGGAGCGCAGCCGGATGCTCCGGGCAAGCCGCTGGCGCGCCCTCGGCTTCGGCCTCGGCGTGCAGCTGTGCTACCTCGTGCCGCTCGGCGCGGTGCTCGTGATGCCCTCCGCGGTCGCGGGCGGCACGCACCTCGTGCGCGGGATGCGGGGCGAGCCGACCGCGGCCCGGCCGCCTCAGGAGGAGAAGCGGCCCGTCTCGGCCTGACCGTGCGCCGTGGGGTCCCAGCGCTCGAGCGGGGCCTTCTCGCCGCGCAACTCCTCGAGCAGGCGCGTGATGTCGGCCATCACCGCATCCGTCGCCTCGGCGAGCAGCGGGCCGTCGAGCGGCTTGCCGCGCCAGCGGGAGAGGTCGACGGGCTCCCCGATGATCGCGTCGACGGTCTTGCGCGGGAAGAAGCTGAGCTTCTTGGAGTAGCGCGGCAGGATCTGCTGCACGCCCCAGTGCGCCATCGGGATGAGCGGCACGTCGTGCTCGAGCGCCATCCGCACCGCGCCCGACTTGCCGCGCATCGGCCAGAGGTCCGGCTCGCGCGTGAGCGTGCCCTCGGGGTAGACGATCACGGCGAGGCCGTGCTCGACGAGGTCGGCGGCGGCCGCGAGCGGCCGGCGGCTGTGGCCCGAACCCTGCCGCTCCACCGGGATCTGGCCCGTCCCGCGCAGGATCGCGCCGAGCACCGGAACCTTGAAGAGGCTCGCCTTGGCGAGGAACCGCGGCACCCGGCCGAGCTTCCACACCAGGTAGCCGGTGGTCACCGGGTCGAGGTTCGAGTAGTGGTTCGGGGCCAGCACGAAGGCGCCCTCGGCGGGCAGCCGCTCGGGGTTCCGGATGCGGTAGCGCGCCAGGAAGAGCAGGAACGGGATCGCGATCCCCGCGACGATCCGCCAGCCGAGGGTCTTCTCGCTGCGGCGTCGCGGGCGCCCGGCCCTGCCCATCAGACGGCGTCCATCAGGCGAGCGTGAACTCGGCGCCGAGCTGTCCGAGCTTCTCGACGAAGCGCTCGTAGCCGCGCGCGATGATGCCGACGTTCGACACCGTCGAGCGCCCCTCGGCCGTGAGCGCCGCGATGAGGTAGCTGAAGCCGCCGCGCAGGTCGGGCACGTTGACGTCGGCGCCGTGCAACGGCGTGGGCCCGGTGATGACCGCGACCTGCTCGAGCGGCCGACGCGGCACGCGCCAGTCGGGCGACTCGAGGCCGTGCTCGTGCACGACGATGTCGGCGCCCATCTGGTTGAGCGCGCTCGTGAAGCCGAGCCGGTTCTCGTAGACGGTCTCGCGCACCATCGAGGTGCCCGGCGCCTGGGTGAGCGCCACGATGAGCGGCTGCTGCCAGTCGGTCATGAAGCCGGGGTGCACATCCGTCTCGACGACGACGGGCTTCAGCTCGCCCGCGCGGAAGAAGCGGATGCCGTCCTCCTGCACGTCGAAGCCGCCGCCCGCCTTGCGGAAGACGTTGAGGAAGGTCATCATCTCCTGCTGCGCGGCGCCCGCGACGAAGATGTCGCCGTCGGTCGCGAGCGCGGCGGACGCCCAGCTCGCCACCTCGTTGCGGTCGAAGATCGCCTTGTGCGTGTAGCCCTGCAGGCTGTCGACGCCCTCGATGAAGATGGTGCGGTTCGGCTCGACCGAGATGATCGCGCCCATCTTCTGAAGGATCGCGATGAGGTCCATGATCTCGGGCTCGATCGCCGCGTTCTTGAGCTCGGTGACGCCCGTCGCGCGCACGCCCGTGAGCAGCACCTGCTCGGTCGCGCCGACGCTCGGGTACGGCAGCTCGATGTGCGCGCCGGTCAGGCCGTTCGGCGCCGTGATGCGGATGCCCTCGTAGCTCTTGTCGACGATGGCGCCGAACGCGCGCAGCGCATCCATGTGGAAGTCGATGGGCCGGTCGCCGATGCGGCATCCGCCGAGGTCGGGGATGAGCGCCTCGCCCAGGCGGTGCAGCAGGGGCCCGCAGAACAGGATCGGGATGCGGCTCGAGCCCGCGAGCGCGTCGATCTGCGCGAAGTGGGCCTTCAGCACGTTCGCCGGGTCGAGCAGCAGCTCGCCAGGCGACGGCTCCGACACCGCGACGCCGTAGGCGTCGAGCATCCGCGTCACGACGTGCACGTCGCTGATCTCGGGCACGTTCTGCAGCAGGCTCGGGCTGTCGCCGAGGAGAGCCGCGACCATCGCCTTGGTGGCGAGGTTCTTGGCCCCGCGCACCTCGATGCGGCCCGTGAGCGGTTTGCCGCCGTCGATGACGATCCGATCGGAGGTGAGGCCGACGCGCGCACCCGCCTTCTGGGCGTCACGCGCGAGGTTCATCGCGACTGAATCCAAGTTCAACCACCTAGTCGAGTGGAGCCCGGTGGGGCTAGCGGACAGGGAGAGTACGGGGCCGCCAGCTCTCGCGGGTGGTCTCGAACTCGGTGATCCGCGCTTCCTCGCGCAGTGTGAGGCCGATGTCGTCGAGCCCTTCCAACAATCTCCATCGAGTGTAATCGTCGATGTCGAAAGCGACCGTGAGATCGCCGACCGTCACGGTCTTGGCAACCAGGTCGACCGTGGCGTTCATTCCCGGCCGCGCCTCGAGCCGCTCCCAGAGCTGCTCGACGACCTCCTCGGGCACGGTTCCCGTGAGGAGTCCCTGCTTGCCCGAGTTGCCGCGGAAGATGTCGGCGAAGCGCGGCGAGATGACGGCGCGGAAGCCGTAGTCGCGCAGTGCCCACACCGCGTGCTCGCGGCTCGATCCAGTGCCGAAGTCGGGGCCCGCGATGAGCACGCGGGCGCCCTGGTACTCGGGCCGGTTGAGGATGAAGTCGGGGTCCTGCCGCCAGGAGTGGAAGAGCGCGTCGTCGAAGCCCGTCTTGGTGACGCGCTTGAGGAACACCGCCGGGATGATCTGGTCGGTGTCGACGTTGGAGCGGCGGAACGGGACCGCGACGCCCTCGATGGTCGTGATCTTCTCCATCTCAGTTGCTCCCGTCCGTCTGCAGGTCCCACGGGCTCGACAGCGTTCCGCGGATCGCGGTGGCCGCCGCGACGAGCGGCGACACGAGGTGCGTGCGCCCGCCCTTGCCCTGGCGGCCCTCGAAGTTGCGGTTCGAGGTGGAGGCGCAGCGCTCCCCCGGGGCCAGCTGGTCGGGGTTCATGCCGAGGCACATCGAGCATCCGGCGAAGCGCCACTCGGCGCCGAACTCCTCGAACACCTTGTCGAGGCCCTCGGCCTCGGCCTCGATGCGCACCCGCGCCGATCCCGGCACCACCATGACGCGCACGTGGTCGGCCTTCTTGCGGCCCTTCACCACGGAGGCGAAGGCGCGCAGGTCCTCGATGCGGGAGTTGGTGCAGGAGCCCATGAACACCGCGTCGACCTTGATGTCCTTCATGGGCGTGCCGGCGGCGAGGTCCATGTACTCGAGGGCCCGCTCGGCGGCGGCGCGCTCGTTGTGGTCGGCGAACACGGCGGGGTCGGGCACCGCATCCGACAGCGAGACGCCCTGGCCGGGGTTGGTGCCCCAGGTCACGAAGGGCTCGAGCTCGTCGGCGTCGAGCACGACCTCGGCGTCGAACACCGCGCCCTCGTCGGTGGGGAGGGTCTTCCAGTACGCGACGGCCGCATCCCAGTCCGCGCCCTCGGGGGCGTGCGGGCGGCCCTTCACGTAGGCGAAGGTCGTCTCGTCGGGTGCCACCATGCCGGCGCGCGCGCCCGCCTCGATCGACATGTTGCAGATCGTCATCCGGCCCTCCATCGAGAGGCTCCGGATGGCGCTGCCGCGGTACTCGAGCACGTAGCCCTGGCCGCCGCCGGTGCCGATCTTGGCGATGACCGCCAGGATGATGTCCTTCGCGGTGACGCCGGGACGCAGCTCGCCCTCGACGGTGACGGCCATCGTCTTGAAGGGCTTGAGCGGCAGCGTCTGGGTGGCGAGCACGTGCTCGACCTCGGAGGTGCCGATGCCGAACGCCATCGCGCCGAACGCGCCGTGGGTGCTCGTGTGCGAGTCGCCGCAGACGACCGTGATGCCCGGCATGGTGAGGCCGAGCTGCGGCCCGACCACGTGCACGATGCCCTGCTCGACGTCGCCGAGGGAGTGCAGGCGGATGCCGAACTCCTCGGCGTTGCGCCGCAGCGTCTCGATCTGGGTGCGGCTCGTGAGGTCGGCGATCGGCTTGTCGATGCCGATGGTGGGGGTGTTGTGGTCCTCGGTGGCGATCGTGAGGTCGGGGCGGCGCACGGGGCGGCCGGCCTGACGGAGGCCGTCGAAGGCCTGCGGGCTCGTGACCTCGTGCACGAGGTGCAGGTCGATGTAGACGAGGTCGGGCTCGCCGTTCTCGCCCTTGGCGACGACGTGGGAGTCCCAGACCTTCTCGGCCAGGGTGCGGGGGCGCCCGGGGGCGGTCGCAGTGCTCATGGGTGTGTTGCTTCCTTCATCGATGCTTGCCGGCCGCTCTGCCGTCCGGAGACGGTGCCGTCGGAAGACGGGCGGACTCCGCGACGAGGGAGGCCGTGGGCTAGACCTCGTCGCGGCGACGAAGGAGAAGGCGCCTGGCGAGCATCCCCCGAGGATAGCATCGCGTGCCGCGCCGCCGCCGTTTGGGCTACAGTGGTCACGCGGCGGGCAGTAGCCCTCAGAACCTGGCAGTCTTCCGGACGGTACGACGGGCCAGGTTCACGCCTTTCTACAGCCGGATGAGCCGACGCTCCACAAACGGCTCCGCGCGACGAATCCAGTCGCCGCCGCTCGAGTAGCACCAGGCCACCGCATCGCTCACCCAGAGCAGCGGATGCTCGTAGGGCATCGCGTGCTCGTATCGGATCTCGGCCGCCTCCTCGCGGACGATCCTCGCCACGAGGCTCCGGTCGGCACGCACCAGCGACTCGTCGCGCTCGATGATCAGCTGTGCGACACCCGACCGACAGGCCTCCGTCGCGAGCCCGACCATGCAGAGATCCCGAGCCTCCTTATGTGCTCGACCGTTCGCGATCCAGATCGCGACCCGCACGTCGAGCTCGCTCATGCGGGCGAGGATCTCACGGCGTCGACTATCACGCTCGCTCTTGAAGTGGATACGACGCTGTCCAGGCTTCAAGAGGGCACGAAGCGCCTTCTCGGAGGCGCGCACCGTGCCCGCCGCCGATGCCGTCGCCACGATGTGGTACCCACGCGCCTTCGACTCGTCGACATAGAGACGGTCGCAGGCTTGGAAGATCAATACTCAACCTGTCGGGGTGGTGAGAGCGGTGCAAAGGCGGAAGTCCGGGTCTCCATCCTGTTGCCCTGGCGTCACTCGCGCGGGGGCAACAGGGCCGAGCTGTGGAGAGTCGTCAGCCTGCCGCCGATGTGCGCTCAGCCGCGCACGGTCAGCACGTAGTCGCCAAGCTCGACGGATGCACCCGCCGGCACCCGCACGCGGCGGCCCGGCACCGCCTCCGTGACGTTGGCGCCGTCGACCACCCACACGCCGTTGGTGGAGTCGAGGTCGTGCACCCAGAGGCCCGAGCCGTCGGCCTCGAAAGCGGCATGCGTCTTGGAGACGGACTGCGTGGTGTCGGCGACGGCGAGCAGCTCGGCGCCGGGCCAGGCGTCGAAGGCTGCGGGGTTGCGGCCGAGCAGGAGCGTGCCGCGCACGGGGGCCGCGGTGCCGTCGGCGAGCACGAGGGTCCAGGCGGGGGCGGGCGGGGCGGACGGCGCTGCGGCGGCGCCGAGCCACTCGAGCGGCTCGCGGCGGGTCTCCTGCGACACCTCCGCGATCGGCGGGGCGGTGGCGAAGGATGCCGTGGGGGCGGGCGGGGCCGGGGGTGCGGGTGCAGCAGCGGGCGCCGCAGGGATCGCCGTCTCCGGTGCGAGGTCCGGCGCCGCGGGCTCCGGCGGCGCGACGGGCGGCATCCCGGGCGTCGTCGGCACGAACACGATCTCGGGACGCGGCGCCGGGCGCTCGGGCTTCGGCGGCAGCTTGAAGGTGCTCGCGTCGAAGATGCCGGGCGGCAGCGTGATGAAGCCGTCGTCGTCCGTGTCCGCCATCAGTCCTCCCCCGCTCCGATCGGAGCCCGCCCGATTCGAGGGTAGTCGAGGCGGCTGAGTGCTCGTCGCGGCGGTGGCGTGCGCACCCCCGCCATCTCACGGACTCATGCGCCCGAATCAAGGAGTCCGTGTGGCTGGTATGGCGGATGCGGCGCGTGGGGCGGATTGGCCGCATCCGCTCCTTGATTTGGGAGCCAGAGTCCTTGATTCGGGAGCTGGAGTCCTTGATTCGGGATGCGCGGAGGGGAGGCAGGCGGGCTCGCCCCACCCGCCTGCGCCGTCCGCTACGCCCGCGCGGTCGCGCTGCGCTGGATCGTGCGGATGGTGTCGAGCAGGCCGGCCTTCGCCTGGGAGCCCGTGACCGATCCGGTGACCTGCACGAGGTCGGCGACCGGGCCGTGCGTGATCACCGCGAGGTGCGCGGCCTGCACGAGGGTGCCGACGCGCGGGTCGAGGAAGGTGCTCTCGATGTGGGCCCACTCGACGCCGCCGATGGTGGAGACGTCGCGGCCGATCTCGTGGGCGTCGTCGAGCCCTGCGAACTTCTCGGCGATGGCGTCGGCCGCCGTCGAGAGCTGGTAGCCCGCGTCGAAGCGCGTGATCGACACCACGACGTTCGGGCGGAACTCGCCCGGCACCTCGGGGGCCGCGGCCGCGAGCACGGCGCCCGCGAGGGTGAAGCCCTGCCAGTCGTCGGGGATGTCGATGCCGATCGCCGGGAACGCCGGGAAGTCGCTGCTGGGGAAGCTCAGTGCGGTCATGGTCTCGTGTCTCCTCGGCTCACCAGAACAACTTGGTCAGGTCGTTCCAACATTCTTTCGGACTGAAGCTGAGATCGAGCGATACGCCCGCCCCGACGCCGAGCGCCACGCCCAGGTCGAGCTTCACCCCGATCTTGTCGGCGCTGATCGAGACGTCCGCCTCGGCCTTGATGCCGGCGCCGGCATACACCTCGCCCGTCACGCCGCCCTTGACGCCCATCGCCTCCACATTGGCCGAGGCGCTCGCCGACGCGACCGCCATGGCGCTCGCACCGACCTTGGCGCTCGCGCCCTCGGGACCGATCGTGGCGGTCGCGCTCGCCTGCGCCGACGCCTGCGCCGACGCCTTGGCGTCCACCCCCGCCGAGAGGATGCCGAACTCGCCGCTCGCGGCCGCCGTCGCGGTCACCGCGGCGCCCACCCCGGCGCCCGCGGTGAGGATCGCGGTGCCGTCGTCCTTGTACTGGGCGCTCGCGCTCGCCTCGACGTAGGCCTTCGCCTCCGCGGATGCGTTCGCCTGCCCCGACACCACGCCGTTGTCGTACTCGGCCGACGCGGACGCCTTCGCGATGGCCTCCGCCTTGGCCTCGGCGGCGTAGGTGACGCTGTCCTTGTCGGTCTTGACCGAGGTGCCGACGGTCGTGCCCGCCGTGGCCTTCGTCTCCGTCTCGGTGGCGGTCGTGGTGCCGTTGTTCTCGGTCTCGCTGCGGTGCGTGTTGGTCACGCCCGTCATCGAGCTCGTCTCGGTGGAGACCTTCGTGGAGTCCTTGTCTTCCGTGACCTTGACGCCCGTCGTCGTGGTCGTGCCGGTGAAGGTCTCGTCGCGCGTCGTCGTCTTGCTGCCGTCGGGGTTCTCGGTGACGACCTCGTCGACGTCCTTGACGCCCGACTTGTTGGTCACGTCGAAGGAGACCGAGTTGGTGTCCTTCGGGTCCTTCGGCTTCGCGAGCGCGTCGTAGTCGGTGGGCGTCTTCACGCCCGGGTGGTTCTCCTTGTACTTGCCGTCGGCGGTCGTCGTGTTGACGAGCGTGCTCGAGACCGTCTCGGTGGTGCCCGGGCCGGCGCCGCCACCGCCTCCGCCACCGCCCGGCTTGCCCTGGCGCGGCACGCTGCTGCCGCCGCCCTGGCCGGATGCGCGCTCCTGCTGCTGCGCCTCGCCCTCGAGGCGTGCGAGCAGGTCGCGGGCCGCGCCGACCGCGGCCATGATGTCGTTGTACGCCGTGAGGGCGCTCCCCTGCGACGCGGGGTCGAGCGCCCGATCGCCCTCGCCGAGCCCCCAGGAGCTGGGGTTGCGCGCCGCGCGGCGCGTGTCGGAGAGGTTGCCGGCGATGCTCTCGAGGTGCGAGAGGTGCCCGGCGACGGCGCGGGACTGGTCGCGCACCGTCTGGGGGTTGAGTCCGAGGTTCTGGCCCACGGTCAGTCACCGACCTTCTCGAAGGTGAGCAGGTCGACCCGGGTGGCCGCCCGCAGCAGCCGGTCGGTCACGTCGCGCTGCCAGTCGGAGACGAGGCGTCCCGCATCCGCTCCCGTCCACACCCCGGCGCGGTGCAGCTCCGCCACGAGCGAGTTCATCGTGGTGGCGGCGCTGCGCAGCTGGGATGCCGCGAGGTCGGCCTCGTAGGGCGAGCGCAGGATGCTCATCGTGTCTCCCGGGGATATCGGCCTGGTGACCGGGACCGCGAGCGGTCCCGGTCACCGTGGTGGTGCGCGGCGGTCAGGCCGACGCCGACTCCTGCTCGGAGGCGTTGTTGCGGGCGGTGGTGCCGGCCTCGCGGAGCGTCTGAGCGATCTGGTTGAGGTTGTTCTGGATGGTCGACCAGGTGTCGTTCTGGAACCGGTTGCGGTCGTTTCCGACCCAGGTGGTGGCGTTCAGCTTGCCGTTGATCGCCGACACGACGCCCTCGAGGTCGCTCGCCTTGGTGTCGAAGAGAGTCGCGAGCTCGCGGACCTCGTCGGGGTTCTGGCCCAGGTACTCAGCCATGTCACTTACCTTTCTCGGTTGTCCCGCGCGAGCCGCTGCCCGCCCGGGGAGATCTTGATATCGAAGCTATGAGATCCCGTCGCGGACCGCGATGGGGACTCATCCCCATCAGCCCGTGCGCCGCGCGAGCTGCACGCGGCGCACCTTGCCGGCCTGCACGAGGTAGCCCCGCCCGGGCGGGAACTCGCTGCGCTTGGCGCGCGGGAACGAGGTGCGGAAGATGAGGTCGCCCTCCTGCTGGTCGGGCTGGATCGCGAAGCCGCGGCGCGAGCTCTTGAGCTCGGCCAGCAGCGGCCACGACGACGACCAGGTGCTGGTCTCCGACTCGGCGAGCACGAAGTGGTCACCGCGCTTGAGCGCCTTCACGAGCTCCACGAGCGGGGCGTCGGCGGGTGTCGAGAGGAAGTCGGACGCCCCCTCGATCACGAGCACGATGCGGCCCCCCTCGGATGCCGGGGTCGCCGCGAGCTCCGCGACGTCGCGCGCGAGGGCCGCCACGGCATCCGGGGTCGTCGCGATGCCGTCCCACTCGGGGCGCTGGCGCAGCGGCGACTTGGCCGAGCCGACGTAGTAGGCGCGCGCCGCCGCCCCGCTCGCGAGGAGCGAGCCCGTGACGGTGTCGAGCGCCGTCGAGCGCCCGGACGACGGCGGCCCCATCAGCAGGAACGCCCCCGACGGCTCGATCGCGACCGGCAGCAGGTCGTCGTCGGCGACCCCGAGCGGGATCGCCTCGGCGGTGGGCGCCGGGAGGGCCCGGATGTCGATGTCGTCCTCGAGGCGGGCGACGCCCGGCGCCTGCGGCACCCCGCGCTCGCGCAGGGTCGCCGCGAGGCGCTCGATCGCGCGCGCCTGCTCGGCCAGGTTCGAGGAGCCGCCGAACACGCCGATCTGGCCCTCGAGGCCGTCGACGAGCGCGCGTCCGGGAGGGGACGCCGAGGAGAGCACGTCGTTCGGCACGTCGAGGCTGCCGTAGTCGTTCTCCTCCGTGAGCCGCAGCACGACCTTGCGCTGCATGCCGGAGGCGATCGAGGCGTTGAGCGAGCCCGGCCGGTCGACCGAGAGCACGACGTGCACGCCCACGGCCCGGCCGTCGGCGATGAGCTGCTGGAAGTCGGCGTAGACGCGCCCCGCCGCGTACTCGTACTGGGCGCGGAACGCCGCCGCGCCGTCGACGAGCAGCAGGATGCGCGGCTCCTCGGGCGCCTCGGCGAGCGTGCGGTACTCGGCGATGGTGCCGGCCCGCACGGCGGCGTAGCGCTCGGCACGGTCCTCGATCGTCTCGCGGATCATCGCGAGCAGGCGGGTCACCCGCTCGGTGTCGTCGCCGTCGACGATCGCGCCGACGTGCGGGAGCGCCTCCAGCATCCGGAGCCCCGCCGAGCCGAGGTCGATGCCGTACACCTGCACGGGGCCGCCGAGCGGCGTGACCGCCGCCGCGACCGCGAGGGTGCGCAGCAGCACGCTCTTGCCCGCGCCGCCGGCGCCGTACACGGCGAGGTGGCCGTCCACGTCGGGGCGGAAATAGACCGGGTACTGGCTCTGGTGCGCCGCGTCGTCGACGACCCCGAGCACGAGCTCGGCGTCGGTGCGCTGGCGGAGGCGCGCGCTGTCGTAGACGGGCGAGAGCTCGTCGAGCCACGGCTTGCGGGGTGCCGGGATGCCGGCCGACGCGGATGCCGCGACCATCGTGGCGACGAGCCGGCTCGTGTCGTTGGGACCCGTCTCGTGGTGCTCGGGCTGCGCCTCCGACACGGGCTCCTGCCACACGACGGGCGTGCCGTAGGCGAGGTCGGCGATCTCGACCTGCGGCACGGCGGCCTCGCCGCTCGTGTGGCCGCCCGCGTAGCCGGTCTGGAAGGCCACGAGGCGTGTCGGGCCGCTGCGGGCGACCGCGCGCCCGGGGATGCCCGGGTCGAACTCGGCGGCCACGTGCGTGCCGACCACGTCGGTGCTGTCGGCGGCGTCGGCGACGCGCAGCGCGATCCGGAGGTTGGTGTTGGCGCGCAGGTTGTCCTTGATGACGCCGGCGGGCCGCTGCGTCGCCATGATGAGGTGGATGCCGAGCGAGCGGCCGCGCTGCGCGATGTCGACGATGCCGTCGACGAACTCCGGCACCTCCCCCACGAGCGCCGCGAACTCGTCGATGACGATCACGAGCGCCGGTGGGCACTCGGGGTCGCCGCGCTTCTCGAGCTCGATGAGGTCCTTGGCCTTCTTGCGGTTGAAGAGGTGCTCGCGGAAGTGCAGCTCGGCGCGCAGGCTCGTGAGCGCCCGCCGCACGAGGTGCGGGGTGAGGTCGGTCACGAGGCCCACGCAGTGCGGCAGCTGCACGCACTCGGCGAAGGCGGAGCCGCCCTTGTAGTCCACGAACAGGAAGGTCACCCGGTCGGGGCTGTACTCGGCGGCCATGCCGAGCACCCAGGCCTGCAGGAACTCCGACTTGCCGGATCCCGTGGTGCCGCCGACGAGGGCGTGCGGTCCCTGCGTGCGCAGGTCGAGGTGGAAGGCGTCGACCGAGCCCTGGCCGACGATCGCGCGCAGCTTGCCGGCGCGGCGCGGGGCGGCGGTCGCCCCCGGGCTGCGGTCGTGGAGGGAGTCGTTCTGCCGCCAGCGGTCGACCACGGCGTCCGCGGAGCCCGCGAGCTCGTGGCCGAGCAGCGAGAGCAGCGCGATCGACTTCGGCAGATCGGAGTCGTCGACGCCGAGCGCCGCGGCGTCGCTCACGGCGGACAGGGCGCGTGCGTAGGCGAGCGCGGTGCGGCTGTCGATGCTCGACACCTCGGCGCCCGGATAGCGCTCGCCGGTGCGCACGTAGCCGATCGTGGCGCGGCCCGCGGCCTCGCCCTCCTCCATCGCGATGAAGGTGCGCGCCGCGGCGGGCAGCGCGGCCACGGCATCCGAGACCCAGATCGGCAGGATGCCGGCGAACACGGCGCGCTCGATCACCGCGTTGGCGCGGGCGCGGTCGAGCGGGGCGTCGTCGGAGATGAGCACCACGAGCACGGGCGCCTCGGGCGCGAAGCCCTGCTCGCTCGTGCCGGCGAGGTCGGGGGCCGCGCCCATGACCGCCTTCTCGGGCACCGTCGGGCCGAGCTTGGGGGCTGCGCTGCGCTCGCGCCGCTCCTTCTGCGACTGCTCGATGAGCTCCTCGAGCGCGGCGAGCACGGCGGTGCCGCTCGGCGCGGAGTCGGCGAGCGGGGCGACCTGGATGATCGACTGCGGCGAGCCGGTGTGCGGCAGCCACTTGAGCCAGTCGAAGTCGCGCGCGCGCTGCGGCGAGACGATCGCCGCGACGGCGAGCTCGGCCGGCGAGTAGAGGGCCGAGAGCTGCACGAAGAGGGCGTTGACGACGCCCGTGGAGCGGCTCGCATCGCCCGCCACCCCGAGGCAGCCCGCGGCGGCGAGCGACTCGACGACCGCGGCGCGGTCGAGGGTGCGGTACTCCTCGACGAGCGCCTCGACCCGCTCCTCGAAGGCGGGCACGCCCATGTAGCGCACGCTCGACTTCACGGTGTTGCGCGACGCCACGGTGCCGGTGCCGAGTCGCAGGTTGAGGAACGACCAGTGCTCGGGGCGGCGCGACCACAGCCGGGGCCCCAGCCGCGAGGCGTCGGCGAGCAGCGCCTCCGCCGTCGGCGCCTCGGCGTCGCGCACCGTGCGCTCCCGCTCGCGCTCCTCGGCGAGGGTCGCCTCGAGCCGGCCGAGCTGCTCCTCGAACTTCTTGGTGGCGCGCTTGAGCTTCGACCTCGACTGCACGATCTGCGAGACCCAGGTGCCCGCCATGATGATCGGCGCGAGGCCGAGCATGATGAGCATCGTCTTGTTCTCGATGAGGAAGTACATGATCCCCACGAGCACGAGCGGCGCCATGAAGGCGGCCCACGGGAAGGGGACCGGCTCGATCTCCTTCGGGATGTCGGGCGCCTCGTACTGCTGCCCCGGGTAGCGCGGCTCGACCGACGGCGAGCGGTTGAACGCCACGGGCCCCGTGCGCACGGGACCGGACGCCACATCCTCGAGCACGTCGATGCGCAGCACCGTGTCGCCCACGGTGATCGCGCGGCCCGTCTCGGCGCGGACGCGCGACACGATGCCGCCGTCGACGACGATGCCGTTGGCCGAGTTGAGGTCGACCACGTCGACCGTGTCGCTCACCTCGAGGCGCGCGTGGCGCTTCGAGACCATGGGGTCCGCGAGCCGCAGCTCGACGTCCGCGTCGCGGCCGAGCACGAAGGAGCCGCGCCGCAGCTGGAACTCGGCCCCCGCATCCGGGCCCTCGACGACGCGCACGATCGCCACCACCGGCGACGCCGGACGGCTGAGTCCCGCCGTCACCGGGAGCACGCGCACGACCTCGCCCGAGGCGATCTTCGCGTCGCTCAGGTAGGAGGCCGGGTCGAGCACGACCGTGCCGCCCTCGGCGTCGACGATCTGCAGGGTGCGGGCCCCCGGCGAGGTCTCGGGTGCGATCGGGTCGCGGCGCACGAGCGCCTCGGCGATCGAGCCGACCGTCGCGACGGCGTCGGCGGTGACCACGACGTCCGCTTCCGTGGCGTCGGGGCGCTGCGAGGTCAGCTTGAGTTTCAGCGGTCGCTCCTTCGCGAGGCGGTGGTGGATGCCGCGGATGCGGTGGTCAGCCGCGCGGCGAGGTCGCGCATCCGGCGCACGCGGTAGCGGCTCAGCAGGCGGGTGCCGCGCGTGGCGGACGCGTGGGCCGCGTCGACGGCGCCGAGGGCCGCGGCCCACACGGCCTCACCCTCCGCGGGCTCCGTCTCGCGGTCGGAGAACACGAGCTCGTCGGTGTCGCTCGCGAGCGCGCCGAGCGGAGGCGGCCCCTCCGCGCCGCCGTCGGGGAACTGGGCGACGAGCCGCGAGGCGAGCATCGACCGGGTGAGCCGCGACGGCACCTCGTAGCCGAGCTCCGAGTAGCGGTCGGAGAGCTCCTCCCAGGCGCCCGCCGCCTGGTCGGCGACGGGCCCCGTGCGGCGGCGGCGCATCCGGCGCGCCTTGAGGGCCGCGATGAGGAGGATGGGCCCGAACACGAGCGCCGCGACGCCGAGCAGGCCTCCGGCGACGCCGTAGACCCAGCCGGGGAGCACGAAGCCGGCGTCCTGCTCGTCCTTCTTCTGCTGGTCGAGCTCGACCGGGTTGATCTGGTCGTCCGCCTCCTTCTCGGAGCGCGGGGGCTGGCGCACCTGCGGCTGCGGCTCGCTCTGCGGCTTCGGCACCTGGTCCTGCGGCACGTCGGTCTCATCCGGCGTCGGGTCGAAGGGCACCCAGCCGACGCCCTCGAAGGCGACCTCGACCCAGGCGGTGACGTCGTCGCCCGTCACGGTGACCGTGCCGCCGCCCTCCGGAACCTCGGGCGCGAAGCCCATCACGACGCGCGCCGGGTAGCCGAGGCTGCGCGCCATGAGGGCGAACACGGAGGCGTACTGCTCCTCGTCGCCCACCATCTGCGGACGCTCGAGCAGGTCGAGCATCCGGTCGGCGCCGTGTCCGGCGCGCGACGGCACGGTGTCGGATGCGCGGCCGTGGCTGAGGAACCCCTGCGTCGCGAGCACGATCCGGATCGCCTCGAGCTGGGCGGCGGGCGAGGTCGCGGTGCCCGCCCACTCCTGGGCGCGCTGGGTGACGATGTCGGGCATGCCCTCGACGGGCGGCAGCTCGACCATCGCCACCGGCACCTCGGCGAGCTGCTCGATCGTCGGCCGCTCCTGCGTCACGGCGTCGAAGCGGTAGGCGTCGCCCTCGTGCAGGCCCGAGGTGAGCACCATGCTGCCCGTCGAGGCGTTGTAGCGCAGCGAGTCCGAGCGGGCGGCGTCCTCCCCCGCGGTGAGCCGGAACGTCGTGGGGTAGCCGAGCGACGGCACCCAGACGTCCTGGTAGCCGAGCACCGTCACCTCGACCGCGTCGTGCCGCTCCGTCGTCGCGAGCGGGGCGCGCGGGAGCTGCCGGCCCACGAGCTCGTAGGAGCCGGACCCGCCGGCGCTCGCGGCGGCGCCCGTGACGTTCCAGAGCTTGCCGGTGTAGGAGTCGAGGGTCGCCATCCGGATGCGGTCGCCCTGCTGCAGCCCGGTGACCGCGAACAGCTCCTCGTCCTCGGCCTGCTTGGTGAAGTGCCGGAACCCGGCGAGCGGGCTCGGGTAGTCGAGAGGGTCGAACGGCGGCTCGATCTCGTCGCGCAGCACGAAGCGCTGGTCGTGGGCGGGGGCGAGCCAGAAGGCCCCCGCGCCGCCGAGGGCGACCGCGACGAGCACCACGACCGCCGTGCCCGCGACCTTGCGCGTCACGAGCGACCGGTCGGCGCCGGCCGCGACCCCGCCGATCGGCCGGCGCCAGCCGAGCCAGACGAGCACGATCACGGCGAAGACGACGCCGCGGATGCCGGCCTGGTACGCCTCGTCGGTGCCGAGCAGGATGCCGCCGAGGTAGAGCGCGAGGGGCGCCGCGAGGGCCACGCCGAAGCGCCACGCCGTGCGCGGGCGGCGCGCGATCCAGCGGGTCGCGAGCACCGTCGAGACGAGCGCCACGAGCCAGCTCGCAGCGTAGGGCACGACCGCGATGTAGACGGGCGCGCCGACCGGCGTGCGGAGGGTCAGCAGATCGCTCCAGCCGAACACGGTGCCGATCGCGAGGGTGCCGAGCGACTGCAGGGTCGGCACGACCCCCGCGATGGTCTGGCTCGGCACCGCCACCGCGGGTCCCACCAGGAAGTAGCCGACGAGCGCGACCGCGAGGGTCAGCATCCCGTTCAGCCGGAACACGCTCGCGGCGAGGCCGGTGACGGCGCCCAGCACGAGGCCGCCCGTCGCCGCGGCGAGGAAGCCGAAGCCGCCGTAGGAGGGGGTGAAGCCGAGCGCGCCGAGGGCCGCGAGCACGAGCAGGATCGCGACGTCGAGCCAGGTGCGCGGACTCGGCCAGGCGAGGCCCGTGGCGCGCGCCGCATCCGTCGTGGTCGGGTCGATTCGCGCGGCGGTCACGAGGCGATCCCCCGGAACAGCGAGGGCAGATCCTCGAGGCGCCCGATCGTCATGAGCTGCATGCCGCCGACCGAGCCGAGGCGGGCCTGCGCGCCGAGGTGCACCGTCACGCCGAGGTGGCTCGTGTCGGCGCCGAACAGGGTCTGCACGGCGCGGATGTCGCCCGGCTGGAGCTTCGCGCCGCCCACCGTCACCACGACGCTCGGCGCGGGCAGGCGCCGGGTGCGCTCGCGCACCAGGTCGCGGAGCGAGTCGAGCTCCCCCGTCTCGCCGTAGACGAGGCGGCACGAGGAGTCGAGCATCGAGGTGACCGTGCGGGTGCGCCACGCACCGCGCTCGCTCACCACGTCGAGCTGCGTGCCGTCGCGGATGACCTGGGCGGCGATCGAGGCGCCGACCGAGACGGCCAGCTCGAACTCGTCCTCGCTCGCGTAGTAGGCGGGGCTGCTCGGCACGACGACCACGATCTGCGAGCGCCGGGTCTCCTGGAACTGGCGCACCATGAGCTGGCCGATGCGCGCGGAGGTGCGCCAGTGCACGTAGCGCCGGTCGTCGCCCGGCACGTAGGGCCGCAGGGCGTGGAAGGCGAGGTCGTTGTTGGTGATCTTCGAGGAGGCCTGGCCCTCGAGGTCGCGCACGAGGCCGGCGGCCGAGGAGCTGAGGCGCACGGTGCGCGGATGCACGAACAGGTCGACGGGGTCGGCCCACGTCACCGCGCGGCGCAGCAGCCCCAGCTGGTCGCCCCGGATCGACTCCGCCGGTCCCGCGACGATGACGGCCCGCCGGTTGGTCGGCACCTGGAAGAGCTCCTCCTGCTCCTGCTTGGGCGCCATCGACGGGAGCTGGAACTCGGCGACGCCGCGGCCGACCGGGAGCTCCATCCGGCTGGGCGGCAGAACGCGCTGACCGGTGTTGGTGACCACCATCCGGCCCATCGCGCGGTCGCCCACCACGACGCGGCGCGGGTTGAGCTCGATGAGCACGCCGTAGCTCGAGCGCCCGGCGAGGAACACGGTCGCGACGAGCAGCGAGGCCGCGAGCACCATGCCGAGGAACACGAACTCGGCCCAGCCGTAGATCGCGCCGAGCACGAGGGCGAGCGCGGCGAGGCCGGCGACGAGCCAGCCGACCGGCGTGACGACGCGAACGACCGGGCCGACGACCCGCCACACGGCGCGCGCCGCGGGGCCGACGACGTTGCGCACGCCGGTCCAGGCCCTCCCGAGGCGCGCACGAGCGGACCGCGTCGCGTCCATCAGGCGGGATGCCATCGGACGCAGAGCGGTCGGCGCGTCGGCTCGGGCGGCGGTCACGGGATCAGGCGGCGCGGTAGGCGGGCGGCTCGATGTCGACGAGGATGCGCTCCACGACGTCCTCGGCCTTGACCCCCGCGAAGTCGGACTCGGGGTCGATCACGAGGCGGTGGGCGAGCACCGGCACCGCGAGCTCGCGCACGTCGTCGGGGGTCACGTAGCCGCGGCCCTTCGACATCGCCCAGGTCTTCACGGCACGGGCGAGCGCCATCGCGCCGCGCATGCTCACGCCGAGCACGACGTCGCGGTGCGTGCGGGTCGCGTCGACGATGTCGGAGAGGTACTGCATGACCGACTCCTCCACGTGCACCTCGGAGGCGAGCGCCGCCATCGCCACGATCGACTCGGGCTTGATGATGGGCGAGACGAGGGATGCGCGGGCACGCGTCGAGGAGTCCATGAGCAGGCCGACGGCGGTCTTGGCATCCGGGTAGCCGAGGCTCGTCTTGATGAGGAAGCGGTCGAGCTGCGCCTCGGGCAGCTTGTAGGTGCCGGCCTGCTCGACGGGGTTCTGGGTGGCGATCACCAGGAACGGCGCGCCCACCTGGTGCCCCTCGCCGTCGATCGTGACGACACCCTCCTCCATGACCTCGAGCAGCGCCGACTGCGTCTTGGGCGATGCGCGGTTGATCTCGTCGGCGAGCACGATCGAGGCGAAGATGGGGCCCGGGTGGAACTCGAAGCGGCCCTTGCTCTGGTCGTAGATCTGCACGCCCGTCACGTCGGAGGGCAGCAGGTCGGGGGTGAACTGGATGCGGCTCGTCGTGCCGTCGAGGGTGTTGGCGAGCGACTTCGCGAGCACCGTCTTGCCGGTGCCCGGGTAGTCCTCGAGCAGCACGTGGCCGTCCGAGACGAGGGCGGTCAGCACGAGGCGGATGACGTGGTCCTTGCCGACGATCGCCTTCTCGACGTTGGCGACGAGCTTCTGGAAGGCGTCGGCGAACCAGCTCGCCTGCTCCTGGGTGACGGGCATGTCTCTCTCTGTCTCTTCGGTCGGCTCAGTAGAAGGGGCCGTTGTTGCGGAAGTTGTCCCACTCGGCGGAGGAGTACCAGCGCGACGCCAGGGTGCCGTCGGGGCCGCCCACCGCGACCACACGCACCGAGGGACCGCCGGTGGACGCCTGGAACGACTGGGTGAGGTGGGTTCCCGATCCCGGCATCGAGGTCGTGTTGGAGGTGCCACCGCTCGACAGCTCGATGTAGACGCTGTAGGTGCCGCTCGTGTCGGTGAAGCGCACCGCGATCTGCTTGCAGGCGTAGTTGCCGTTGGAGCACATGAAGGTCGTGCCGCTCGTGCCGGCGATCTCGATGCGCGGGTTGCGCGGCGGTGCCGCGATGCTCGCGCTCACGGCGCCTGTCGCGCCGCCGGCCCCCGCCTTGTTCACCGCGCGCACGCTGAGCGAGTAGCTGCCCTGGCCGAGCGAGCCCTTGGTGTACGAGAGCACGTTGCCGATGTTCTGCCAGCCGCCGCCGTTGAAGCTCACCTCGTAGCTGAGGTTGGCGCTGCCGCCCGTGCTCGCGGTGCTCGCGTTCCAGTTCCAGCGGATCTGACCGCTCGGCGCGTAGGCGCTCGTCACGGTCGCCGTGAGCCCGCCCGGCGTGCTCGGCGCCGTCTGGGTCTGGATGGTGCCCGTGGCGGTGCCGTGCGCCCCCTCCTTGCCGCCGGAGTTGACCGCGTACACCTCGAAGGCGTGGTTGCCGCCCTGCACGGTCTGGTTGCCGGTGCTCGTGCCGGTGGTGGACTGCCATGCGCCGGTGTCGAGCCGCCAGCGGTAGCTCACGGTGCCGCCGTTGGCGGCAACGCCGGTCCAGCTCGCGCTGACCACGGCGCCCGGCGCCCACGGGTCGGCGACGTTGAAGGTGACGACGGGGGTGCCGGGGGTGCCGTACGGGATCACCGCATCCGACCACACCGACCAGGCGCCGGGACCGTGCACGTTGATCGCGCGCACCGAGAACTGGTAGCTCGTGCCGTTCGTGAGCCCCGTGATGGTGCAGCTCGGCGGGGCGCAGCTCGCGGGGGTGGACACCGCGGGCGTCGAGCGCACCTCGTAGCCCGTGATCGGCTTGCCGTTCGAGGCGGGCGCCTGGAAGCCGATCGTGACGGTGCCCTCGTCGCCCTGGCTCGGCACGGTGGGCTTCAGAACCTCGTCGGGCACGTCGCTCACGACGAGCGTGATGGTGCCGCTCGTGCGCCGGTCCGGATCCTCCGTGGCGTCCTCGATCGTGTAGACCACGACGATCGTGCCCGACTTGAGCGCCGGGTTCGGCTGGATGCGCACCGTGCTCTTGGTGAAGCTGATGGTGGCCGGCTCGCCCGTGTTCTGAACCTGGGCGTCGACGATGGCGAGCGGCTCCCCCGTCGACTCGTAGGGGTTCGAGTCGTTCACGAGGGGGCTCGTCACGACCGCGCCGTCGCCGCGCTTGGTCTCGTAGGAGTCGGCGACCGCGACAGCGGGCGCGCGCGTCGAGCCGACGACCGTCACCTCGATCGTGCCGGGCACCGTGAACTTGTCCCAGCGCAGCATCACCCCGAGCTGGAAGGTCGTGCCCTTCGGGGTGTTGCGCGGCGTCGACACGGTCAGCTGCGAACCGCTCAGCTCGGCGCCCAGCCGCGGCGTCGTGCCCGTGATGTCGCCGTAGGTGACCTGCTGCAGGATCTCGGGGTTCGGATGCCCGGTCGCGGTGCGCAGGTCGAAGGTCGTCTTCTCGCCGACCTCCACCTGGATGTTCGGCGGCGTCCAGGTGGGCGGGGTGTCGCGGAACTCCGGGTCGCCCACGACGATCGGCAGCGTCAGCTGGATCGTGTTGCCCTTGGGGTCGTCCTTCGAGGCGCCGTCGGTGACGGTGAAGCTGACGGATGCGGGCCCCCGATAGTCGCGCGCGCCCTGGTAGCGGATGGTGGTCTTGTCGACGTAGTTCGGGGTGCCGTCGCTCTGGATCGAGCTGACGGTCGAGCGGTCGGGGATCCACGCCTCGCGCCCGGAGGGCACCACGAGGATGTCGGAGAGCTTCCACTCGCGCGACTCGTTCATCGACACGTACTGGGTCGGCAGCGTCGGGTTGATGAGGGGCGGGTCGTCGAAGCCCTCGTCGACGGCGGCGGGCACGAGCAGGAAGGCGGTGGCCGCGAGCTCGTCGCGCTCGTTGGTGACGCGGTAGGCGATCGCCTGCCGCTGGGGACCCGGGGTGACGGTGATCTTGCCGTGCTGGTCGGGCACGAGCGCGGCCGATGCGGCGTTCGGCCCCTCGAGCGAGACCACGAGCTCGTCGTTGGAGCCCGAGGGGTTGAACGCCGAGCCGTCGAAGATGTCGACCGTGACCGACTTCTTGCCCGCGATCTCCTTGAGGGTCAGCGGAAGGTCGTTCGCCGACGGCGGCAGCAGCGGCGCATCCGGCGTCACCTGCACGAGCACGTAGGTGATCGCGGAGCCTCCGAGCTCGTTGGTGAGGGTGTAGCGCAGCGAGAAGGAGCGCTCGGTCTCGGGGGCGTGCAGCACGAGGTAGCGGCCGCGCACGACCTCCGCCTGGATGCCGTCGGGCACGTCGAGCAGCTCCTTCGCCACCGTGATGGCGGAGCCCTGCGGGTCGGAGTCGTTGGCGCGCAGGTCGACCTGCGCGATGCGGCCCGGGCGCACCGCGACGCTGTCGGGCACGGCCGTCGGGTTGCTGAGGGTCTCGGGGCGCGGGATGACGGCGACGCGCACCTCGGCCGTGCCGGTCGCGCCGAAGGCGTCGTACACCTGGTAGCTGAAGGTGTCGGTGCCGGCCGCCGCGGGCGAGGCCGAGTAGATGAAGTAGTCGGGGCCGGTCTCCTCGATCGAGCCGAGGGTCGGGCCGGTGGGGAACTTGAGCAGCTGCGTCGAGTCGCCGTCCGGGTCGATGCGCTGCAGCGGCAGGTCGACGCGGATGGTGCTGCCCGAGAGCACGCGCGCGACGACCGGCAGCGGGCGCGGGTCGCGGTTGTTCTTCTCGTCGACCTCGGTGACCGTGAAGATCACGCTCGCCGCCGCGCTCTCGCCGTAGGCGTCGAGCACGCCGTAGTCGGCGCGGTACTGCCCCGGCTCGGTCGGCGCCTGGAAGCGCACGCGGTCGTTGTTGACGAAGGCGATGCCGCCGGCCGGCTCGGAGATCAGCTCGTCGGCGAGGAACATCCGCGTGTCGTCGGGGTGGTAGTCGTTGGCGAGCACGTCGACCGTGACGATGTCGCCCGCGCGCACCGTCACGTAGTCGTCCTTCGCGACCGGCGGCTGGTGCTTGGTGAGCGCCGGCACGGGCACGATCGTGACGCCCGCGGTCGCCGTGCGGGCGCCGTCCGAGATGACGTAGGTGAAGCTGAGCTGGCTCGTGAGGGCCTGCGTCGCCGTGACCCGCACCCGGGTGGCCTGCAGCAGCTCCACGACGAGGCCCTTGGCCTGCGCCTCGGCGGGCACGTCGACCGACTGCACGGCGAGGATCCTGCCGGTCGGGCTCACGTCGTTCGAGAGCACCTCGATCGTGGTGGGCTGGTCACCGCGCAGATAGGCGGTGTCCTTGACGGCGATCGGGGGGAGCTCCTGGTCGTCCGGGAGCTCCTGCACGTCGACGCGGATGATGCCGATGCTCGAGGCGGAGCCCGCGAGCAGCGTGTACTCGAAGTAGTAGACCCCGGGCGAGGGCGCCTGGAAGCGCACCTCGTTCTTCTCGGTGTCGAGCGTCGCGGTCGCGTCGCGGCCGGGCTCCTGGATGCCGGAGATCTGCAGCGGCGCGCCCGAGGGCGAGATGTCGTTCTCGAGCGGCGAGATGACGATCTGCTCGCCCACGAAGACGGAGGCGAAGTCGGGCGTGCCGACCGGCTTCTGGGAGCCCGCGGGCTCGACCTTCACGGTGAGGGTGCCGATCGTGGTCTGGCCGGAGCCGTCGGCCACCAGGAACTGCACCTCCTTCTCGCCGAGCTCCGAGGTCTGGTGGGTGAAGGTGATCACGCCGTCGGGCGTGAAGCGCACGAGGTCGCCGGATGCGGGGGTCGCCGCCAGGAGGTACATGTCGTCGCCGTCGGGGTCGCGCCAGTTGGCGAGCACGTTGTACTCCACCGTCTGGTTCGCCTCGACCGTCACGGCCGAGCGGCGCAGCTCGACCGGGAGCCCGTTCTGCCCCTCGGCGACGACGCGCACCGAGACCTCGGCGGTGTCGGTGCCGCCGCGTCCGTCGTCGACCGTGTAGCTGAACCGGATGGAGCCCACGAAGCCCGGCGCGGGCGTGAACTGCAGCGCGCGACGGCCGTCGATGAGGTCGAGCGTGCCCGTGGTCTCGGCGATCGCGCTGTGGTCGGAGATCACGAGCACGTCGCCGTCGGGGTCGGAGTCGTTGTCGAGCGCCGAGAGGATCGTGGTGCGCCCCGGCCGCGCGCCGAACTCGTCGTCGTTCGCGGTCGGCGGCCGGTTCTGCTCGGTGCGCTCGGCGAGGGTGTCCTCGAAGGACTGCAGCGCCGAGTGCTCGTCGCCGAGCTCCTCGTTCTCCTCCTGCTCCGGCGGGATCACGTCGTCCCAGTTGTCGACGAGCCGCATGTTCTCGGAGGGGATCCAGACGTTGCCGCTCGAGAGGTCGTTGAGCACGACGATGTCGCGGTTGGTGCGGAACTCGAGCCGGCTGCCGGCCGTCGGCTTGCCGAGATCGTAGCCCTCGGCCTGCTGGCCCTCGCAGGCCAGCAGGTAGCGCTGCGCGTCGGCCCAGGCGCCGTGCGCGCAGCCGTCCTGGTTGACGGGGGCGGCCACCGAGTCGGCGCGCGTGGTGCTGCTGCCTCCCGACGCGATCCGCTCGACCTCGCCCGATCCGAGGGCCACGCGCAGCAGTCCGTCGGCGGTCGCGAGCACGGCGTAGTCGGATGCCGGGCCGCTCTGCTGGAGCGTGACCGCGCGGTCGTCGCCGAGCGGATGCGCTCGTCCGTCGTCGGTGACGAGCTCGTTGGTCGACAGGTCGAGCGCGACGACGCGGTCTCCGATCGCGGCCAGCTGGAACTCGCCGATCCTCGGGAAGGACGACTCGGCGGGCACGTCGCCGAAGGTCGCGATCCGGTAGAGCGTCTTCTTCTCGGGCGAGACCGCCACGACCTGACCCGAGCGGGTCACGACGGCATGGCCTCCCGCGCCGAGGTCGAGCAGCGGAGGGGTCGAGACCGTGTCGAGACGGAGGTCGCCCACCGAGGGCAGCGTCCAGAGCCGCCCCTTCGACACCACCGCGATCGCCTGCGCGCCGTAGGACACCTCAGCATCCGGCGGCAGGTCGACGGAGCTCGTGACCGAGGTCGAGGCCGGATCGACCGACTCGAGCCGGCTGTTGTCGGGGTCGACGAGGAAGAGCGCGTCGCCGTCCTGCAGCACGTCGAAGTTCGGGGAGCCCGCCGCGACCGAGCCGTTGAGCTCGTCGATCTGGCGGTTGAGCCGCCCGCCGAGCAGCTGCTCGCCGTTGGTCACCCAGACGTCGCGCGCCGTGAGATCGACATCCGAGACGGGGAATCCTGGGTGCAGCGCCGCCACCGTGAGCGTCGCGCCCGCGACGAGGGCGATGACCGTGGCCGAGGCTACGGTCGAACGGCGCACGCGCCTGCTGTCCCCCGCCACCGTGAAAATCCCGCCCCGCCTGCTCCGCACCGTGCCCGCTCCGATGGTGGGAAACGGGCGGAAATCAGGCTAACACGAGAAAAATTGTCCCCCGTACGCGGGACACGGGGACTACTCCCCATTGTCCCCCGAACCGGCCTGCGCGTTGCGGTCGAGCAGCACGAGATCGTCGCGGGAGACGAGACGGCTCGTGACCGCGTACTCGACGAGCCGGGCCCGCCGGTTGGTGGCGAGATTGCCGCGGCCTCCGCGCAGCCCGCGCACCCCCGCCTTGTCGAGCTTGTCGCAGACGTTGTCGAGCTTGCGGTTGAAGGTCGTGAGGGGCCAGCCGAGCCGGGCCGCGGCATCCGCGTTGCTGGGGAGGTCGCCGCGTCCGGGCGAGTCCTGCCGCAGCACCTGCTCGGCGAGCGCCACCACGAGGAGCCGCTGGGAGCTCGTGAGCGGCACGACGCCGATCGTCGTCGTGCCCGTCGCACCGGCGTGGATGTTGGTGGTCGAGAAGTACTGCTCGTCGTTCTCGATCGTGAAGTCGTAGGTCGTCGATCCCGCGCTGAACATGACCTGCACGAGCGGGAACACGATCGGCAGCCGGGCGCCCGGCGGGAGCCAGGCCTGCACGCCTCCCGAGCCGTCGCTGATGGTCGCGGAGAGGAGCGAGCCGACGTTCGAGATCCACCAGAGTCCGCGCTCCTCGCTCAGCACGAGGAAGCGGCGGTGCAGGTAGAGGTTGTCGTCGATCTCGAGGTCGCCCTCGCGCCCGATGAGGAACTCGCGACCGGGCTCCGCGGCGTAGTGCTCGCCGCAGAAGTCGATGCGCAGCCCGGCGCTCATGCCGGCGGGTAGCAGGCGACGAGCGGCTCGGAGGAGTTCCGGCCGTTGCGCAGCACGTAGACGTCGATGCAGAGCGGGGTGCCGTCGACGTAGCCGTCGACCTGGATGCTGTCGCCGGCCGCGATGCTGCGCTTCTGCGCGTCGGGGCGGTGCAGCTGCCAGACGAGCTGGTCGCCGGCCGCGGCATCCGGGATCGTCACGGGGAAGGTCACGACGGAGCCGTCGGCGCTCGGGACGCCGGCCAGCTCGGGCGTGGGGACGACGGCGGAGATCGCCGATCCCCCGGTGGGGCGCGTATCGGGCGTCTCGGCGGGGGACGCGACGTCGCCGCCCGTCAGCACGACGCCGACGACGACCGCCAAGACCACGACGAGCGCCACGGCTCCCAGCACGACACCCGTCACGAGGCCGCGCCGCGAGCGGGCGGGCGCCGGATCGGCCTCGGGCTCCGCCTCGACGACCGCCGCACCGCGCGGGCGCACCACCGTCTCCTCCTGCACGGGGGCGGGGGCCGCGACCCGCGGCGCGCCACGCGGGGCGACCGCGGGCTGCGCCTCGACTGTGGTGGTGGTGCGCACGCGCGTCTCGTCGGCCTCGGGCGCGGCGACCGGCTGCGCCTCGATCGTGGCGACCGCACGCACGCGCGTCTCGTCGGCGTCGCCCGTGTCGGCGGGCCGCCCGGGCACCTCGAGGTGCAGGTTCGGCACCTCGAGCTCGGTGCGCGCATAGCCGAGCTCCATCTCGACGCGCTGCAGGGCGCGGCCGAAGTCGAGTGCGCTCGCGAAGCGGTCCTCGCGCTCGGTGGCCATGCCCTTCTGCAGCACCGCGATGAGCGAGCGCGGCACGTCGGTGCGGTCCATGGGGGTGATCGCCCCGCGCTCGATGCGGCCGATGAGATCGAGGGTGCCGTTCGAGCGGCCGCGCACCTCGAAGGGGGTCTGCCCGGCGAGCACCGTCCAGATCGTGGCGGCGAGCGAGAACACGTCGCTGCGCACGTCGGGCGCCGGGTCGTCCTCGAACATCTCGGGCGGCGACCACGGCACCGAGAGACCCACCTGGCCGCTCGTTCCCCCGGCCGTCGCCTCGCCCGGGGAGCCCGTGAGCGTCGTCGTGTGGGTCGCCACCTGGTCGTCGACAGCGGAGGAGATGCCGAAGTCGGTGAGCGCCGGCCAGCCGTAGTCGTTGGCGAGCACGTTGGCGGGCTTGATGTCGCGGTGCAGGATGCCGGCCTGGTGCGCCGTCTGCACGGCGCTCGAGAGCCGCACCCCGGTGCGCAGGGCATCCGCCACCGCGAGCGGCGCCTGCTTGTAGCGCTCGGCGAGGCTCGGGCCGGAGCAGTACTCCATGACGAAGTACGGGCGGTCGTCGGAGGCGACGTCGGCGTGGTGGATCGTGACGATGTACGGATGCGCCGACAGCTGCGCCATGAGGTTCGCCTCGGCGACGAACGCCGCGCGGTTGGCGGGCGTGAGCTCGTCGAGCAGCAGCACCTTGACCGCGACGCGGCGCTTGGGCAGCTGCTGGTCGTAGAGGAAGACGTCGGAGAAGCCGCCCGAGCCGAGCAGCCGCACGTGGCTGTAGCCCGGAAGCTCGGGCGGGGTCGACGCCGGCCGCCGCATCAGATCTCCTCGATCCGCAGCTCGACGCCGCCGCCGAGGTCGACGAGCGTGCCCACGATGACGGGCGTCGGCTCGCCGCCGCGCAGCTTCTGGCTCTCGCCGTTCGGCAGCACGATCGTGGTGCCGTTGCGCGAGTGCAGGTCGGTCACCACGACGGTGCCGCCCTCGAGCGCGAGCCGCACGTGCGAGCGCGAGATGTCCTGGTCGCCGCCCGAGAGCGTGACGAGCCGCGGCAGCTGCCCGGCGGGCACGCCGGACACGCTCGGCGCGCGGCCCAGCACGAGCGCCTGGTCGAGCACCTCGCGCGCCCCGCCGGGCAGCACGACCGCGAGCGAGGGGTCGGCGGGCACGACCGGGGCCGAGCCGCGCGGGCGGCGTCCGCCCCGCGTGCGGGTGATCGAGGAGGCGAGCACCGTGCTGCCGTCGTGGTCGCCCGCGGGCGCCTCCTCGACGGCCGGCTCCTCCGCGGGGTCCTCGGCGCGCACCGCCGCATCCTGCACCGAGACGTAGCGGGTCTCGCCGAAGAGGTAGTCGTAGCCGTCGCCCTCCGCGGACGCCGCCACGGTGGCGGCGGTGGCGGCGGGGGCGGATGCAGCGGGCTCCTCGGGCAGCGACACGACGGTCTCGGCCGGCAGCGGCTCGGCGGGCGGCGCGGCCGGCGGCGCGACCGCCGCGGCGACGGGGGCCGCGAACCCGCCCGACACGGCGGCCCCGGTCGCGAACGCCGAGGCGCGCACGACGCCGGCCTCGATCGGCAGCTCGAGCGAGCCGGACCCCGCGAGCGCGACCCCGACGGAGCCGCCGGGAAGCCGGCGCTCGATCCAGGTCGTCGCGCCCGCGCCCGAGACCTGGTCGGCGCCCGAGCGCACGACCGCCTCCCCGCGCACGATCACGTCGACCCCGCCGTCGGCGAGCTCGACGAAGGCGAACGGCGGCGTCGCGAAGAGCCCGGCCGCGGTGAGCGCCTCGAGCACGCCCGCGGGACCCCGCTCGTCGCGGATGCGCGTCCAGAGCCGGTCGACGAGGCCCGCGTCGACGGCGGCGCCGACGAACAGCTGCCGGGACGGGGTGATGAAGGCGAGCCAGCCGTCGCTCGCGGCTGTGTAGCGGTGGGTCATGGTTCAGGCCCTCGGCATCGTGTCTTCGAGCAGGCGGGGGTTGCGGTCGACGGTCTCCTCGGGGTCGGCGACCTCTTCGGACACCTCGGACTCCACGACCACGACCGTCACGTTATCGCGCCCGCCGGATGCGATGGCCGCCCCCACGAGCCGCTCGGCGAGCGTGGGCCCGTCCGGCGAGCTCGCCGCCTGCTGGTCGTGGAAGACGATGATGCGGGCGATCTCCTCGTCGTCGAGCTCCTTGGTGAGCCCGTCGCTGCACAGCAGGAAGGTCTGGCGTCCGCGCAGGGGGACGAGCCACACATCCGGCTCCACCTCGGTCTCGGCGCCGAGCGCGCGCGTCACCACGTTGCGCTGCGGATGCCCGGCCGCCTCGGCCGCCGAGATGACCCCCGCGTCGACGAGCTCCTGCACGGCCGAGTGGTCGACGCTCTGCTGCTCGAGGCGGCGCCCGTCCCAGCAGTAGGTGCGGGAGTCGCCCACGTTGAAGGTCATCCAGTGCGGTCCGGCGCCCTCGACCTCGACGATCGCGACACCCGTGAGGGTCGTGCCGCAGATGACCCCCCGCCGCAGCTCGCGCACGGCGGCGTTCGCATCGCGGACCGCGTCGATCACGGCGCGCGGCGTGGTGGCCCGGTCAGCGACATCCGCTGATCTCGCTCGCGCGAAGGTCTCGACCGCGGCCTGGCTCGCGAGGTCGCCGCGCGCATGGCCGCCCATCCCGTCGGCGACGATCCAGAACGGCGCCGCCGCCAGGAAGCTGTCCTCGTTGCCCGCGCGGACCGCGCCGACATCGCTGCGGCCCGCATGTCGCAGCCGCACCGTCAGCTCGCCGAGCGCGAGCTCCTCACGGACCTCCACCGACACTCCCCCGTCCCGCACAGTCCGTGCCACGGTAGCAAGCCCGGCCGGGGCGCGGCCGCGCTCCCGATGGGGAGCGGTCCCCATCGCCCGCGCTCAGGCGGGGACGGGGACGAAGTCGACGCCGAGCAGGTAGGAGCCGAGCTCGATCACCGCGCCGTCGGGGACCGGCGAGAACTCGGTCGAGGCGACAGGGGTGCGGCGGCGGTTGGCGACCACCGAGACGCCGTTGGTGGAGTTGAGGTCGAGCACGAACAGCCCGCCGTCGTAGGGCAGCAGCAGCGCGTGGTTCTTCGACACCGTCTTCTCGCGGTCCTCGACCGTGACGAAGGCGGCGCCCGGGAACCCCTCCACCTCGAAGGGCTTGCGGCCCACGACCACGGGTCCGTCGACCGTGAACCGCGCGCCGTCGGCGAGAAGCAGCACCCAGCCGCTCACGTGGTGCGGCGGGCCGCCGGGGAAGAACACGGGCTCCGACGGATCGCGCGGCGGGAGGCCGCGACCCACGAGCTTGGTGCGGGTGTCGACCAGCCCGGGCTCCAGTCCGGCGTCCTGCAGCCACGGCGGACGCAGCACCGGCTGCTCGGGCTGGAAGCCAGGGGCGCGCTCATCCACCCTCTGATCATTGACATGCCCGCGTGCGGCGTCAAGCGGGACGATCCGCACCGCCGTCCCGGGCCCGCACCACGCGCATCCGGATGAGGCTCGCGACGACGGCGATCGTCATCGAGACGACGATCACGGCGAGCGAGGTCCAGGTGCTGATGTCGGGAGCCCACTCGATCGGCTGCCCGCCGTTCAGGAACGGCAGCTCGTTCTCGTGCATCGCGTGCAGCACGAGCTTCACGCCGATGAAGAGCAGGACGAAGGCGATGCCGTACCTCAGGTATTCGAGCTTCTCGACGAGGTCGCCGAGCAGGAAGTAGAGCTGTCGCAGGCCCATGAGGGCGAAGACGTTCGCCGTGAACACGATGAACGGGCTCTGCGTGATGCCGAAGATCGCGGGGATCGAGTCCAGCGCGAACACGAGGTCGGTCGTGCCGAGGGCGACGAGCACCATGAGCACGGGGGTGAACATCCGGCGCCCGTCGACGGTCGTGCGCAGGCGCGCGCCGTCGAACTCGTCGGTGATCGCCGCCCGCCGCCGCACCCAGCCGAGCAGCCGGCTCTCGCGCTCGACCTCGTCGTGATGGCCGGTGCGGGCCTGCTGGATCGCCGTGAAGATCAGGAAGGCGCCGAACAGGTAGAACACCCAGCTGAAGCTCTCGATGAGGGCCGCGCCCAGCAGGATGAACGCCCCGCGGAACACCAGGGCGAGGATGATGCCCACCATCAGGAGCTCCTGCTGATAGCGGCGCGGCACGCTGAAGCGGGCCATGATCAGCAGGAACACGAAGAGGTTGTCGATCGACAGGCTGTACTCGGTGAGCCAGCCCGCCACGAACTGGCCCGCGTGCTCGGCGTCCCCCAGCCACAGCATGAGCCCCGCGAACGCGAGCGCGAGCGCCACGTAGAAGCCGATCCACAGGGCCGACTCCCGCGTCGACGGCACGTGCGGTCTCTTGAAGGCGAGGACGAGGTCGAACGCGAGGATCAGCACGAGCACGGCATAGGTGCCGAGCTCGAACCACAACGGGAGGGCGAGGTTCACGGGGAGCCTTTCGGGGACGGGACGATCCTCGAACGTCTCTCCCGCGCGGTGCGCCGGATGCCGGTGCGGTTCCGCGGTCGCGACCGGGGGTGCGACGGCGGACCCCGTGATGACGGTCGCGACGAGGTGGGATACTCCCCTTCGCATTGCCAGTCTAGCGGCCGTATTCTGAAACCCGCCGACACGACCCGAGCAGGAGACACGTCCCCGATGACCGAGCCGCGCACGACCTCCGACGCCGCGAGCGTCGCCCCCGCACCCCGTCCCCGCCGCGCCTCGCCCTGGGTGAGCGCCGTCGGCGGCTTCATCTTCTTCAGCCGGTGGCTGCAGGCGCCGCTCTACCTCGGCCTCATCGTGGCGCAGGCGATCTACGTGATCGTGTTCATGACGGAGCTGTGGCACCTCGGCGAGAAGGTGTGGGAGTCGTTCGCGCATCCGGGCGACAAGGAGTTCGCGCTCGAGGAGTCGACCGTGATGCTCGGGGTGCTCGGGCTCATCGACGTCGTCATGATCGCGAACCTGCTCATCATGGTGATCATCGGCGGCTACGAGACGTTCGTCTCGCGCATCCGGCTCGACGGCCACCCCGACCAGCCCGAGTGGCTGAGCCACGTCAACGCCAACGTGCTGAAGGTCAAGCTCGCGATGGCGATCATCGGCATCTCGTCGATCCACCTGCTCAAGACCTTCATCGAGGTCGGCGCGCTCACCGACGAGGGCGCCACGCGGGGCGACCACGGCACCTACACGCCGCAGGGCGTGTTCTGGCAGGTGATGATCCACCTCACCTTCATCGTCTCGGCCGTCGCGCTCGCCTGGATCGACCGCATGGCGACGAAGGTGCAGACCGAGGCGCACGCCGTGCACGCGGCGCCGGTCGAGCCGCACCTGCACGCCGAGCCCGCCTGAGCGGGAACATCTCGCCTACGTGAGCGACCGCGCGATGCCTTCGGCGTCGTGAAGCGCCGAGATCTCGCTCGCGAGGCCGTCGGTAGCGTTCGGCGCCGTGATCAACCCGCCGCCGCTGTCGATGAGCAGCGCCCCCTGCCCGGTGCCCACGACCCCGTAGGTAGCGCCATCGCTATACCCGCGGAGGAAAAGCACCGCGTGGGCGTCGGTGGAGGCGGCATTGCTGAGGTCGCCGCTCTTGATGCGGGTGAAGTCGTACTGCGCGATTCGGATCGTCTCGCCCGTGAAGGTTTTGTCGCCCTGCAGGACTTCCTCGACCTTGAACGACCACACTTCGATGGGGAGCCCTGCCGGCGCTCTGGCTCCGCTCAGGGTACCGTCGTCGCTTTTCTCGATCGAGCGCAAGAACACCCCGCGCACGACGAGCTCTGACATCTCCGCAAGCTCCTTGACGGACGCAAACCGCGGCCCATCCACCGAGGAGACGCTGTCAGAGGCGGAATCGGCGCCAGTCGTGAAGTGAACCCCCTCCGGCGACACCGCCGGGGAGGCCGGGGGCGTGCAGCCGTTCAAGACCGCTATCGACATTGCGGCGACGAAGACCATTGCAGAAGTTCTTTTCATCATGGAGCTCACCTTCAATAGAGGTAGTTGACGCCGTTGGTGTCGTCGAGCCATGGCTCCGTACCCCATCCGCAGGAGTACTTGAGGCTGCCCTGAACCATGACTGCCTTTGTGCCCGAGCACGATGACGTCGGCGAGTGGTTGAGGCCGAGGACGTGGCCGAACTCATGAGTACCGATGGTTCGCCGACCGACCTCGGTCGTAGGCCCGCTGGCGAGCGGGGTATTCCAGAGGATGCTGACCGTACCGGTGAAGAAACCACCTGAACACGAGCCCGAAGTGAGTGCCCAGTATGTCTGACCTGCGACGGACATCTCATCCACCACGATCGTTGAGGTCGACGCGGTGGTCATCGTGAAGTTCACCGGAACCGACGCGGCGTTCCAGCGAGCGGCTGCGTTGTTGGTTGCGTTCTTGTAGTTCGTTGTGACGAGAGCGGTAAACCGATACGTCGGAGCAACCGTATTCACCCGGCATCCGGACAGTGTGTATGCCTGCGCCTCGTCGTCCTGCGCCGGCACCACGAAGGCTGCGAGCACAAGCACGGCAACCGCCACCGCAGTCGTGACAGCTCGTCGCCATCTCAACCTGCGAGGCGCCGCAACACTGCTGCCCTCTGTCTCGGTAACCACCACGTCATCAACCCCTTCGTTGAACCGATAGCGACAACCCCGGAGCGTAGCTCATTAATGAGCTGAAGGCGAGCGATCCTTGGCAACCCGTTCGGTCGAGCCGCACCTGCACGCCGAGCCCGCCTGAGCGGACCGCCGCTCAGCCCGCGCGTGGGGCGATGAGTGTCGGGTCGCCGGGGTCGACGGCGCGCACGCTGTTGAGCCTCGGGTCGACCTCGTGGCTCGTGAGCGTCGCGGCGACCGCGGATGAGGATGCGGCCAGCAGCGCCAGCATCCCCTCCCGCTCCGCCTCGGTGGTGAGCGGCTCGCGCGCGAGCCAGGCGTCGGCGGCATCCGGCTCGAGGAAGGCCGGCATCCGCTCGTGCACCTCGCCCGCGGCATCCCGTGCCTCGCGCGTGACGACCGCGACCGAGAGCAGCCAGCGCTCCCCCACCCGGCGCGCGGTGCCGAGGCCCGCCGCGGCGAGGATCGATCCGCCACCGTGGATGAGATGCGGCTGCTTGGCGCCCGCGGAGCCCGTCCACTCGAAGTAGCCGGTCATCGGCACGAGGCAGCGGGCCCGGATGAAGGCGTCCCGCCAGAGCCCGTTCGTGGCGATCGTCTCGATGCGGGCGTTGATGCGCGGGCGCGACGGGCCGTCGACGAAGGCCGGGCGGAAGTCCCAGGAGGCCGCGTCGAGCAGGCGCGCGGCCTCGCCGCCGGCGCCGCGCCGCTCCCGCACGATCGGCACGGTGTCGGTCGGCACGATCGAGAAGCGCGGGCTCCAGTCACCCAGGTCGCCGACGCGGGCGGCGAACTCCTCCACGAGCTCGTCGGTCTCGGCGCCGTTCGCGAAGCGTCCGCACACAGTCAGCCGCAGCGCACGTCAGTGGGCGGCGTCGTAGGCCTCCACGACCTCCGCCTTGATGCGCCCGCGGTCGCCCACGGTGTAGCCGGCGCCCTGCGCCCAGGAGCGGATGGCGGCGAGCCGCTCGGCGTCGGCACCGGCCGCCCGCTCGCGGGCGGC